>CAIZZF010000001.1 GCA_903937385.1 uncultured Holophagaceae bacterium
ACAGCCAGCGCCAGGTGCCGCCAGTCCCAATGGACCTCTCCCGCGAACCGGAGGGTCACCGTGAACAGGAGCCCCACGAAGGAACAGAGGATCCCTCCCACCGCATGGGAGACCCAGGGCGAGTGCCGAACCCGGTCGAACCAGGGCGCAACCCCAACCAGCAGGACGAACGAGGGAAGGAACACGGCAATGGTGGCCACCACCGCGCCCAGCAGCCCCTTGGTCATGAAGCCCACGAAGGTCGCGGTGATGACAATAGGCCCCGGGGTGAACTGGCCAAGCGCGATCCCATTCAGGTAGGTCTGGGCATCCAGCCAGGCCCGCACATCGACGATCTCGTGGAACATGAGCGGAATGGAGGCGAAGCCCCCTCCGAACGACACCAGATCAATCCTGGCGATGAGGACCGCCAGGTGGAACAGGTCCTTCCGCACCAGAAACAAGACGAGGAACCCGACCGCAGAGACCAGGAGCATCAGGGTTAGGGGCAGTACCGTGGAAGTCGGCTCTTCCGGCTCCGAGTTGTTTCCTTCGACCACTCCCCTGTGATTGAAGAGGATCCCGAGCAACCCCGCCACCAGGATGATGAATACCGGGTTGAGCTTTAGCAGGAAGAGCCCCGTCGCCACCAGCGCGATCAGGATGGTGGATACGCTCTTGAGGGTGGTTCGACCGAATGAGATGGTGGCATTCGCCGTGACGGCCACGATGATGGCCTGAAGCCCGCTGAAGACGGCCAGCACCGTAGGCAGGCCATGGGAGCGCGAATAGACCGCCGACAAGGCCAGCATGAGCAGGAAGGCCGGGAGCCCAAAGCCCACATAGGTACAGATCGCGCCGGGCACACCACGGACCTTGAGCCCTACGTAGGCAGCCATCTGCATGGCCGTAGCCCCGGGGATGGCTTGGCACAGCGCCAACCCATGTTTGAAGGCATCTGCCTTCAGCCAGTTGTTCTTCTCGGTGGCCGCCTTGCGGATGTAGGGAATCATGGCGGGCCCGCCGAAGGCAGTCGCCCCAAGCTGAAGGAATGCCCAGAACAGCCCCACAAGAGTCGGGGCTTGCTGGGTCTTCTGGTCCGGAGGGGTATCCACCACGCTGCGCTCCCAGGCAACGGGCCGATGGCCCGCAATACTACCTGTGGGTCAAGGATGGTGGATGCAGGGCCCCGATTCGTTGATCGGGATCAACACCGGGCCGATTTCAGGCCCAGTCTGGCTCCTGGGCATGCGCCTTCAGGCGGTCCAGATCGAGCACCTGGTACCGCCTGACGCTGAGGCGATGAAGGATGCCCTCTGAGATCAACTGGCTGATGGCCCTGGACAGGGTTTCCGGAGCGATCCCAAGGGCCTTGGCAAGGGTTGCTGAAGCCAAAGGCAGTGTGACGAAGGTGAACTCTGCCTTGGTGGGCCCCTCCTTGACTAATGCCAGCAAGGTGGAAGCGACGCGGGGAATGGCACCCCGCTGACTCAGTTGGTCCACCACCTTGAACACTTCTCGGAGTCTGTTGGCGAAGAGCTTGAACATCAGGATGGCGATGGGGCCATCCTGGACCGCCTTGAGCAGATCGGACCTCTCCAGGACCCGGGCTTCGAGATCCTCCAAAGCTTCCACCGTGGTGGGATAGCCGGAACCATCGAACAGGGGCGGGAAGCCCACGATCTCCCCTGGTCCGCGCATACAGGTCGGGACGCTACGCCCCGACGGAAGCCTCCGGGAAGCCATGATCCGCCCCCGGTCGATGACGATGCACCGCTCTGCGGGATTCCCCCCTTGCCAAAGAATGGTCCCCTGCTTGAATCGCCGCTTCTTCAGGAAGGGGGCCAGAAGACCAACCAGGTCCTGTGCCAGCCCCTCGACCGGGTTGGGTCCCGGTCCCCCCGGCGATCCTGGTTCAGACTCGGATTGGATTAGGACCTTGGCCTGGACAGTGGGCCGAAGATTCCGGGACCGCCCTTCCGAAGGTGCGATGAAGCCCTTGTCGGAGAGGGCCCTCAGGTGATCTCTGGCAGTCGCGACCGCTTTCCAGCCGAAGTGCTCGGCAACCTCACGGTAGGTGGGAAACACCCCCCGCTTCTCACAGTCGAGCAGGTGGTTCAGCAGGGTCCGCTGAATATCGGTCAATGGAGGTATTTGGACCATGGGTCGACACTACCACACACATGTGTGGTTACCACTCTCAAGAAATGGGCGAGTGGTAACCAAAGCCAATCCCAAGAGGTGCCCTCCGCTGCGGCCTACGGCCTTCGCTCCGGTCACCTCCTTGGGATTACCTCATTGAGGGAGAAAAGTTATTGTCGTTGATGAGGGAATATAGTTGACGTCGGGGAAATGCCCATACCCCAGTGATGGAGTCCCCATGGAAGTCCCGGAGACCCTGACCAAGGCCGACCTATCCCGTCACCTAATGGAGCAACTTGAACTCGGGAAAAAGGATGCCGATCTCCTTGTGAACACCTTCCTGGAGAGCATCATCGGCTCCCTGAGGGCTGGTGAAGGAGTCGAGCTTAGGGGCTTTGGCAGTTTCCGCCTTAGGGATCGTCTGGCCCGTCAGGGTCGGAACCCCCGCAGCGGAGAGTCCATCAAGGTCCCGCCCAAGAGGGTGGTCTACTTCAAGTTGGGTAAGGAACTACGTAGCAAGCTCATTGATTAGTAGAACGAGAACTTGGTCCATGCCAGCCCAAGATTCTGAGCCTCAACCCAAGCCCACCCTTTCCCCGGACGAACCCAATGAGCACAGGCCTTCAGAACAAGCTCACCGGTCAGATTGCTGAACACCTTGTATGTGCTGAACTCGGTCGGAGAGATCTGATCGCTACTCCATTTGCTGGGAATGTCCCTAGTTTCGATGTCATCGTTGCCGACTCCGCCTGTCGCACGATCCCTATTCAAGTAAAAGCAACTAGGGGTAACAACTGGCCGACTAGAGCCCTGGAGTGGATGGAGATTGAATTCGACCCTTCTACGGGGCGACAGAACTACCGGGGGCCAAAGGATATATCAAATCCAAGCCTCATCTATGTTTGTGTCGTTCTTGGTGACCTTTCTCAAGGAACTCAGGATCGGTTCTTCATTCTGACCAAATCTGATGTTCAGGCAGCCTGCATCGCAAGCTATTCATATTGGATGGACAAGCATGACTGGTGCCGCCCAAAGAAACCTGAATCCTATGACTGCAGATACACCATTGAACACATCGCCGGTTTCGAAGGCAAATGGGAACTGATACAGGAACGACTGGCCCAAGGCTAGGTTTGCTTGGGTAGGCAAACGCTCTTCCTCGCCTAGGCGACCTGATCAGGGCCTCCAGTGGTTGTTTCTCTAGGGTCCTGCACCCCCGCCGAAACACCCAATCAATAACGGTGGTTATCAAGAAGCCCTTAGTTACCTCCATCCCCCAACCTAGAATCAACTACTTCAGCTTCTCGAAAACCATTCTTGAATCGCGTTGACGTCAACTCGTATTCGAGATGGACATTGAGGGGAGAAAATCATGTTGGTTGGGTACGCGCGGGTTTCCACAGTGGACCAGAACCTGGACCTTCAGATCGAGGCGCTCCAGCAGGCGGGGTGTGAACTCATATTCACTGACAAAGGAGTGAGCGGTTCCAAGTTTCCTAGCCTCCGCCCAGGTAGCCAGGAACGCCCAGGCCTCCAGGAGGCCATGTCACAGCTAAAGCCGGGTTGGACTCTCGTCACATGGAAACTCGACCGCCTGGGCCGTGGCGTGAAGGGCTTGGTGGCGCTGGTTGGCGAGTTGGAATCCATGGGTTGCGAGTTCCGAAGTATTACAGAGTCGCTTAATACTTCGTCTCCGGCTGGACGCCTGTTTTTCCATATTCTGGCCTCGATGGGCCAGATGGAAAGGGAACTCACAATCGAACGAACTCAAGCAGGCTTGCAAAGTGCGCGTCTCCGAGGCCGGGTTGGCGGTCGGCGTAGGAAGATGACTGCCGGGAAGATCCAGTCTGCTAGTCAGCTTCTGGATTCAGGCATGTCGCCGCGAGATGTGGCCATGAGCCTCGGGGTCTCAGTGCCGACCCTGTATCGTTGGGTCCCGGCCAGTGGCCGAAACCTGAACCAGGCTTGAGAAATGCCTCGGCTTGCGCCATAGACACTGTGGCAAACAAGAATGGGTATGCCTTTCAAATTGGCGTCAACTTGTATAGGTCCTTCGTCCCCAAAAAACAGCATCAACTCGTATTCGTCTCAAGCGAAGGGCCCGAATTATTTTCTAGCGGCACTCTTGAATACGAGTTGATGTAGGCAATATGTGATCGTCAACTCGTATTCACGGCCCTGGCAATGTAGGCGGGAACCGAGTGCAGCGGAGGGTTAGGCGCAGCATACGGAATCAACTTCGCTCAAGTGGATCGTAATCAATGTCAGCCCTTCGTGGACGATTATTACGCGCACCTGGCTCCATAAACCCTTGAGTGCAAACCCGACAGCCCCAATGGCCACGTCCATTGGATTGCAAGCGAACGAGGCGCCCATCTTTGTCATAGCAAGGCTGGCAATATGGACCTTCCCTTTCGTTCCCGATCTGGCGCCAATACAAAGGGTCGTTCCAGACAAGAGATTCATGGATTTCAAACTTGGATTTCAGTATGCGAATTTCCGAGTCCTTTTCGATCAGTTCTTGCTGCACTTGACTGACTTCCATTTTCACTTCTGCAAGAGCATTGATCAGGTCAGCCAATTTGAGTTTGTATTCAGCCTTCTCAATCGTGAGATCTGAATCACGAACAAATTTCGCGATATCGGTCGCCGTTTTGACGGCAGTCAGGAGGCCAGAGATCGAAGCAAGGTCCATTTGGGACTCCTTTGCCTAACGAATGAAGCTCACCGGCACCGCCTGCGCCGAGGCGATGGACGAGGCCGATGAAGAGTTACAAAGAGAAAGAACCGAGCGACACAGCCTCAACTCGGATTTTATTGGTGATGCGTGATCGCGAGTCAGTCCCATGGTTCATCAGAACTCCGGTGACCACCTACCAAGAAGGTCCGAGTTGATGATGCTGCGGCTGTGTTGTATGTAACACCCGGCTTCCAGGTGAGGTCATCCCCAAATGTGAGGTCTATTTGCCTAATTAGGTTGTCACGCTGAGCCTTTGTGACTAGAAGGTGATCCAACTTGCCAAGGCTGTTGGGCTTAGTGTCGATGAGCATTGCACAGAACATAGTCGCAAGCTGAACAATTGCTCGGTCAATATTATCCATTTCTACGCTTATCTCAGGCAACCTGCCTAGCAGTTTGGTGTAATCCACGCCTGGCTGTGGGGTATCGACAAGTGATTTCTTCTTGATAACTATCAACTCGCTCTGGAGCTTAACCTTCTGCACGAAGAAGAATGCCAAGTGAGTTGGGGTGCCCTTTAGGTGTTCATCTGAGACCTTCATGGCTTTAAGCCTTGGGATACTTGACCGAAGCTCGATGTTCATCGCGTGGTTATAGCCGATTGTCGCCAGAGGTTTGTCATTTTCTGCTTTAGCCGCTGACATTGCCTGTTCGTACTTCTCCTGGTGAATACGGATGGCCGTAATTACCCGGACCCACTCCGAGATAACTTCATATCGAGGGGTTTCCTTCACCTTGGCCTTCTCTATCGGCTTTGACTGAACCGATAGTGCCAGTAGCAAGATGAGGATTGTTTCTCGCATGGACCCTCACATGGTTGTAGTGGATGACAAGGTAATCTCTGGCCAGTTTATGCCTGCCTGGTCAGTTTGGCCCGTCATTCCTTGTCCCATCCCCCGCTCCTACACTTCGCCCACCGACTTGAGGCGCGAAGCCGAGATGGCAGGAAGCTGAGAGAACGGAAGGCTATGCAGGCGGGGTTCGAGTTGAGTCGAGGGTTAGGCCAATTGTGCTCATTTGGAGAGGCTGGCCAAAAAAGCGCTCTTTGAATCGAATATTTCCCCGGTGGACGGTGAGATGTACACCCCGACTTCACGACCATAGTTGGACTTCGTTCCATCCCCTGGGACCACAACGATGGCGCCTTGATAAAGAACTGCGTAGTAATCGTCTCTGATATCAGAATGGTGAAACCCTACAACAGGATCTCGACCGGCGGCATCCTTGACCGTGAACTTCAACTTTCCGACAGTAAATGTAATGAGAGTTCCATTGCTTGGAACCATCTTCTTCTGTTGTCCGCTTCTGACCAACTCCACCAGAAATTTCTGGGTCAAGGGCCCTTGTTCGGAAGGGCCTGGAGATACGATCACGATCAGTGGTGCAAAAAGTGGAAGCATCGTAACTCCGAAAGAGGGGGAACAGAATTGCGGCGAGGCCTAACGAACCAGGCTAACCGGCACCGCCTGCGCCGAGGCGCTGTGTGAAGTAATGGAAGATGGAACAATTCCAGTCATTGGTATATCTCTGCGTTGGTTATACTTAGATGGGAAGTCTGCACTCATAGCCTATGTGCTTGCAATCTTGTCTGACTTCCTAAGGTTGCAAGGCGCACAAAGAATCTGGATGTTGGCCTCGATATTCCCACCTCCCTTGGCGACCGGGATGATGTGGTCGAAGTGGAGTCCCGCTTTCGAGCCACACCGAACGCAGGCACCTCCATCTCTCGCCCAGACCACCAGCTTCACATCGTCAGGAATGGGGTCCCTCCGAGGACCAGACTCTGTGTAGGTGATGGCTGCTTCCAGGTTTGCGACAGATGCCTTCAGGCTTGCAATCTCGGCTTGCTCCTCGTAGACGATCTTCTTGGTGCGAAGAATGACTTCCTCGCGCTCAGCAATAGTTCTCGGGGCTCGTTCAGGCAGAAACAAACGATCCTGGAAGAACACCAACCGTTCCTCGGCAAGGAACAGCGGGGCATCCAGCGAATCATGGACGCTAATCTGAGGACGCAAGTCAAGCTTGAATGTCTGGGTAGACGCTCCCTTGCCTAACACCATATCTAGCTTCCAATTGACGCCCTCACGCGGCTCGTCCACTGCTTCGAGGTTCGTAAGCATAGCCGCAACATCACCCTTCTTCCATCCACCCACGGCACAGTACAGCACCTCGTTGTTAATGATGTCTGCGATCTTGAAGACCTTCATCTCCCACCTCGAACTGGAGTCCTATCAAACTGGGCTGCACTGCCACTATGACTGGGGTTGGCTGGACCCATCCAGGCAGTGTGAGCACTAGGTCGGCACCCTCCCAACTCCACACCCACCCCCAATGGGCCAGCCTGGGCTCCAGGAGGGTCTCAGGGGTGTGTTCTAAGTCCCAGCCGCAAGACTGCCGGGTGACGAGAAGCACTCTGGCAGCGGCGATCCACGGCCCCGCCGATGACCTCACCGTGCCGTGGGCCTGAAGCTGCACGGCAGCCTGATCCAGCATGAGCACCAGCCCATGCCGCAATGGAACCTTGGGCACCTTGTGCTGCCTTCGACTGAACATGGTCCCTCCAAACGCTGCTGCGCGGCCTTGGAAGGGGATGCCAGTCTACTGGACCTTCGCCTGGGTGCGGATCAACCGCCTGATCCACGGCACCCTCGATGGGTCTGTCGGCCACCATCCCGGCGGTTCCACCACGGACACTCCGCAGTCATCGCACACCAGACGCGGGGACGGGGTGCCGTCTTCGGCTGAGGTGTTGCGGTGGATACAGGGCATGGAGAAAGGATAGACGGACGGAATAGGGGAGGCGTCACCCCACGCAAACCATACATATACTTATGTTATAGAATTAAATAGAGGAGCCTTTTGCCCTCCACAATTCTTGGAGTTCGTCATGAATATCACCGTCCGAATGATCATTCCCCCGCAGGACTGCCCTCCATCAGTTGCTCGAATCTTCGAGAACACTGAGGCCACAGTCACCTGTGAAACAAAGTCCGCACCTTGGGACGCACTCAGGACCGTTGCAGTCGAATACGACCCAGCCACCATATCCACACAGGGCTTGGTTGCCCTTGAAGACTTGAAAGCCAGAGCCTCTGAAGTGGAGCAGTTCACCTCGGGACACTAGGCAGGTAGGGCGGAATCGGTTGGAGTATCAACTTAGGCTTGTTTCGCTATGGAGTTAACCCACCTAGGGACGCCGTGCACCTTAACCTCAAGCGCTGCATGCTTAACGTGGTCGGCGGTTATGAGAGTTGGGATCATGATGCCCGGTCCCGTTATCGCTTCGCCAGTTCCAATCGAATTTCGCTAAGCCAATGCTGCTCACATATTAGATAGATAGGATGCCCTTCCCTCTTGAGTTCCATGGCAGCTTGGATCTTGGTTCCGTGAGTGGAATAGAGCCACCCGGCACTTCCAAAGGTACCAAGCACAAGGTAGTCCGTTTTTGGGCTCACACTACTTGGGCAGCGGCCTCCCACTGCCTTAGTAGCCTCCTGGGCCTGAGTCCTAGTGGCACTTGCAAGTTCGCCTGTGAAGACGAATGCCCTGCGGTCCCAGATTAATGAGGGTGCGGGGTCATCCAGAGGTAGCTGGGCGGGGGCTTGGCCAAGTTTCGCAGACTGACCGGAGCCTGTGAGCTTCATCAGCACGTCTAGTAACTCAACTTCTTCATCCCCGTCCAGCACACCGTCAGCTAGCATTTCTCTCAGCCTGGGTAGAAGTGTGTCGAAGGGCCAAGTTTGAGTTACCTCTGGGTGAGTCTCTAACCACTCAAGCATTACCTTGGCTTCACCGAGATCGACTGAACCATCTGCCAGGATTCCACGGCATAGCCCAATGGTTTCGCTCACGGCCTTCTGCGTCAGTCGTTCACCAGATACTCGGAAAAGAAATTCATGATTCGGGGCTCCATCTCTGCTCATGATGACTCCGACAATTGTCGTTGATGCCGGATTTTCACACGGTTGTCTCAGGCCACAGCCGGGTTGTGACCGATCACACACTCACATCAATACCTCATTGGACCGCGTCATATGGAATAGGATCTTAAGAACCTATCCCTAGAAACTAGCTTAATGTGATCTTTCTTTGTCTCTAATAGTTTGCACACATCCTTACAGGTGAGGTGGCGATGCAGTTCGATACCGTTCAAGCAGTTATAACCATGCAGCATGTAGAGGGCTTCCTTGAACAACATCATATTGACCTAGACGACCCATATCTGATTCTGAAGCGAAACTTCAACGAGGCATGGTTCTCGAACATGCTGGCCTGGCTGTTAGAACCTAAGGGTAGTCATGGCCTCGGGACGGGGTTCATAGAGGAGTTTCTCAAGCTACTTGCCAAGAAGAGATCCAACACTGAAGACGGCTATACCAGAGCAGAGTCCCTCCTCAAATGGGGCAAAGAAGGCGCTGGTAGAACAACTTCAGGGCTGTCACTGGGCAACGCGTCTGCTGCCCGAGAGTTCTTCTTGGCAAGTGAAATTGGGAAGCAGGCTATGCAAGGCTCCCGCTTCTGCGATGTGGTATTGATAGACCTGGACCTTGATGATGGCCTGTTCGTAGCCATAGAGAACAAGCTCTTCACAACTAACCATCGCCACCAGTTGCAGGATTACTACCGGTCTATCGAGACCAGGTATTCCAGGGCTAAGATTCGGGAATATGTCTACCTGACCTTCCACGGGTTCCGCCCGGTATCCCTTGATGACGACTCTGCTGAGTTGAACAGGATTTGGCTGAGATGTTCTTGGACCGAAGACATTGCTGGCATTCTTGCAGCATTCCCCAAGGAGAAACTCCATCCAGGCCTGGTGGAAATGCTTCAACTTCTAAAATGGTTGAAGGGTGTCTACCAGGATAGACGTGAGTCTAAGGCTGATGAGTTTCGGCTACAGATACTCTACGCAGCCGCATATTGCCTTGAGGAGGAATTGAACCGCCTAGGTGAAGGGCGAAAGGGTGCCTGGTCTATCGTCAGACAAGGGAAGACAGTCAAGTTGGTTCATTCAAGTAACCCTAAATCTCCATTGCTCGTAGAGCTTCTCCCTACTCTGTCCGTGACGGTTCAGGGGCATAGGAAGGGACGGGCATCTTTTGAAAAGATTGTTATCCCTTACGGAGTGAACACCGACCAGATCTTCAACCTCTTGGATATCGCCGCACGGGATATCTATTGGGCGCATTTTGGGGATCGCGCCTCCTCCTACCTCAACACCCATAAGCGGCGATTGCAGAACGGCAGCACTGGTCGGCAACAAGAAGTCAAACCATTGATAGATTTCGTGTCAGCCCACTTTGAAGCCCTTCGAGTGCTGTTCACGGTTTCATTAAGTGTGTGGGACCAGGGACCAGTTGAGATCTAGAAGGGCATTCCGGACCGGAACTGAGCAGAAAACAACACACGAGCGCTTGTGGCAACGAAGAAGACCATCGCTGATATGCATGCCCTGGCTGCCTTGCATCCGGGTGGGACATGCCATTCTTCGGCCTACCTCGGCGACACAGTGAAGCTCCAATGGGGATGTTCCAATGGCCATGTGTTTGAAATGGCATCTGGCAGGGTCAAGGCTGGCCAATGGTGCCCACGCTGCCGTGGAATGTATGCATCAATTGAGGACATGCAAGAGCTAGCTCGGCAGCACCCACAAGGGGAGTGCCTTTCCGACAAATTCTTGGGAAGTAAGGTCCCGCTGATGTGGCGTTGTGAACAGGGCCACGAATGGGACATGGCTCCAGGTGCAGTGAAGGCAGGACAATGGTGTCCACACTGCCGAGGCCGAAGGGCGACCATTGAAAAGCTTCAATCTGCTGCCCAGGAGCGAGGTGGGAAATGCCTCACTCCGACCTACCTAGGTTCACAGCAGCATCACCTTTGGGAGTGTTCTGAAAAACACACCTGGCAAACCACTCCGGCAAATGTCTTGCGCGGCACTTGGTGCCCTGTTTGTAGCGGGACGGAACGAAAGACCATCGAAGAGACCAAAGACCTAGCAAGACAACGTGGGGGGGAGTGCCTCTCAGATACCTATCTAAATAAAGAGGCCAAGCTCCGTTGGAAATGTTCAGAAGGTCATGTCTGGGAGGCTCGTTCTGGGTCCGTAAGAAGAGGCTCTTGGTGTCCGCATTGCGCTGGTGTTGCCCCGAAAACACTATCTGATATGCAGTTTCTTGCCCATGAACATCCCGGAGGGGAATGCCTATCAACAGAGTACGCGGGTGACACGGTAAAGCTCTGGTGGCGTTGTGAATTTGGTCATGAATGGGACATGATCCCTGGTGCCGTGAAGGCTGGGCACTGGTGTCCGATCTGCAGAGGGAAACGTGTCGACATCGGGAAACTCCAACGACTTGCTTCAGAGCGTGGTGGCAAATGCCTATCCCCGAAATACCTCGGTGCCCTCAAACATCATCTCTGGGAGTGCGATAAGGGGCATACCTGGACTTCGGCGGTGAACAATATCGTCACCGGGTACTGGTGCCCAAAATGCGCTGGTAACCAGCGGCTGAGCATAGATATGGTTCGCGCCTTTGCTTTTGAAAAGGGCGGCGAATGCCTATCCGATTCCTACCGGAACAATTCAGATCACCTTAGATGGCGCTGTGGTGACGGACATGAATGGGATGCTGGGTTCGGATCTATCCAGCAAGGATCATGGTGCCCAAAGTGCTCTGGTGTAGGCAGAATCACAATCTTAGAGCTTCAGCATCTGGCTCAACAAAGGGGCGGTGAGTGTCTATCTGACCGAGTGGAAAGTGGTGAGCGGCACATCAAATGGCAGTGCTCAGATGGCCATGTGTGGATGGCGGTTCCCAACTCAGTGAAGGGGGGGACCTGGTGCCCGGAGTGCTCAGCAGGACAGTCTGAACGTGCTTGTCGAGCAATCCTGGAAAAGCTCCTCGGGATTCCCTTCCCTAAATCCACACTGGGGAGGCTTTCTTGGTTGAAGAACTCCCGAGGGAAAGCTATGGAACTAGATGGCTACTGTGCCCAGGTTGGGCTTGCCTTCGAGTACCACGGAAGGCAGCACTATGAGTTCCTGCCTCATTTCCATCGCAATGAGTCAGCATTGCGGCAACGCATAGAGGACGACCATACCAAGCTGGAACTCTGTGAACTAAATGGAGTCCGACTAATCACTGTCCCTTATTGGATAGAGATTGAGAGTATGGAGACCTATCTCAGAGGGCAGCTTGATGAACTAGGGATATTTTGCGAAGAAGGTTCATCCATCTCTCTTGAATCAATTGCCGGGGCCATTTACGCCCGAAGTAGGATTGACGACCTTCGAAGGCTGGTTGAAGGTCGGGGTGGGGTGCTGCTTTCCGATTCCTACCTTGGTCCAAATCGCAGTCATAGGGTCCGTTGTTCCCAAGGCCATGAATGGTCTACCACACCAGCTACATTGAGAACGGGAGCGTGGTGTAAACGATGCAGCATGACCAAGGCTTGGGTTCATCGGTCTGCAGAGAAGGCTCGTCTGGCCCCAGGAGATCAACCCCGTTTATTGGATGAGGATCCATCCGAAGACTGATGACAACCTTCATCAAGCGCCGACAGCGCCCCTTCAGAGTTGGGGAAGTGCTGTCCATCACTGGGAAGACCACTCGTCAGGACGGGCTGGCTGTATTCGAGGTCAGTTGAGTGTGCCGGGAGCCAACAGGAAGCTCAGAAGTCATAGGCATCCTCGGCAAAGGTCTCCCAATCGATATCCTGGAATGCCACAACCACCGAAGGATCAACTGGAAAGGCGAAATCATTCTGCAACCAGATCACTCGAAGTTTGGAGTAATCGCTATTGGGGTCCGGGTTCTTTGTGACATCGGATTCGAAGACTGCACTACAGATGTAGCGCGGGAGAAGAGCACCCTCACCCTCGAAAGCCGGAACGGCCTTTGGTGGTACCAGATAGGGCTTTCCCTTCTCATTCGTGAAATCATCTGGCAGTCCTGAAGGTGTGTCGTACCTGGGAGTATCGAATGAAGTCATTCCTTCGCGATCCAACAGCCCGTGCAGAATAATGCCATTAACAAATGGACCGGGCATGCCATCCATCAAGCCCTCATAGGTGCGCCACTGACTGATAGAATTAATCGCGATAACCCGCCCGTCCTTCAGGGTCCAACTTGCTGGGATCTTACTCTCCATGGGTTGCCTCCAAGATCCCTCCATGGTCATTCCACGGCGGTAATGTTTGTAACAGCGACATTGATAGAGTTAGTCAGAGCCTTCTTCTCAAGCTTGTCTCGTTTGTAGTTGCTTATTTGAAGCCGTCTTTGATCAATGGAAGTACAGCACCGCGAGGCGTCAGGCGAACGCTAAAACCCATACCAGTGCTGGTTTCGAAACGTACTTCCGTGAAACCAACAGCGCCTTCTTCCTGAAAATTTGCCCTCCCGGATTTGATACTGGATACCAACTCGTCTCGGCCCTCTTTGTTCGGCAGATCTGGACGAATTGACTTCCTGAGCATAACTGTCGAATCGGGACCCTCAACCGACAGCGTTGAGCTTTGCCCATCTTGCATCCTCCTAATGAACAATGCCCGACCTGATGGGGAGGGTTTGACCCACTTTTCATATAGGTACTGCGCGTTAAACAATGGTTCCCCGTTCGGGAATCGTTTCCTCCTCGCTGTATAGGTTTCCTTCATGGCAATCTGAGCCTTAGATTCCTCATCAATTCGGCGTTTCGTAAGTTCAAGGAGATAAGACCTAAGCATCTCTGGGTCACGAGATAATGAGCGGACCTTTTTTAGTTGCTGGACAGTGAAAGGTGCTGGGTAGGCATCCCTGAGCACCTCACATTGGGCGACTGGGTCATTGTCGTATGCCCCTCCCCCCTGGTTCCCGCAGGTCATACAGAGAACGGGAACTAGTAGGACTGCGGATAATGATCGCAAGGTTCCTCCAATCGTTTGATGTTCGGCGAGGGTGAACCGGAGGACGAGCAGCAGTCGGTCCTTACGGTTCAGATTCCCTGGCCCTCCAACTGAGCCTTTATCTCACGCTTCCCCAGCCTCCTGACTGCCGCTATAGCGGCCAGTTGACTTTGTCTGGGCCGGGTCTTCCCACTCTCCCAGTGGTAGACGGTTTGAGCAGACACTCCAAGGAGGGTGCCCAGGTCCGCTGCAGACAGCCCTAGCTTCTGTCTCTGTTTGGCGAATCTTCCTGCACTGAACCGGAACTTGGTGGATGTCTCACCATCTGCCTCGACTGCTACCTTCTTGGGGTCCTTCTTCTTGATCCTGGCCTGCTGCTTCTCCAAGGTGGCCACCTGCCTCTTCAGGGCTGCGATGTCACTCCGATACTGCCCAGAGGTCTTCTTGAGCCCTTCTACCGCTTGGCGGACCTCTTTACGGGCCAGGCGGAGGATCTCGTCTTTCAAGACTGAGGCGAAGTTGGGCATCTTCAAGTTCTCCTAGTTAGGTCCAAGGTTATCCGACCTGTCCCGCCTCGATTTCCTTCAGCGTCCGACCAGCGGCATCCTTCCAACCGGTCAGGCCGTTGGCACCTCCACCATGGATAACGGCGGCAGCCGTACTGGGACTGGAAAATTCCACGGCTCGAGTGAATTTGAAATGATCACCATCTTGGGCCAAGGTACCATCGTCCACCAGCTTCTTCCGAAGGGTCACAGAGAAGGGGTGCCTAACTTGGGCTGAAGGCCTCTCCTCTAGAACGGCCTGAGATCCAGGCAGAACCACAAAGCCATCCGGGGTTCGGTTGCCCTTGGCAATCAGTCCTTTGATCTCACACGTCAGTTCAATGGGAGCATCGTGCGCCGTAGATGCAGCATGAACAATAGGCGTCAGGATGTCGGACCCTAGCACCGGCAGAAGCTGCTGGATCTTCCCGAGGAAAACCTCCATGTCCTCTCGGTCAGATTCAGGCAGTTTCGAACCGCTGGATTGGCTGTTGGTGACCGTTGAACGCCCAGCAGCCTGGGACATTTGAATCAGTTTTCCTTCCAGATACCGAATGTGAGCCTTGGTAAGGTTCTCGTCCTTACTCACGAAGACAATGGCGTGGATCCAGAACTCCTTGGCCTTGTGTTGTCTCAACCGGTCCGATATTACCTCCGCTTCGCCGATATAGGAGCTAGGCGAACCAGATTCTGGGTCAGTCCCCGTCAGGAAGTACACACCTGATTGCCTCAACTCCTCTCTAGCAAGAAGAAGGTCAAGCTCGGTCCTTGGGGCTGCGATGGCCTTCCCATTCCAGTTAGAGATCTCGGCGGTCCGGAGACGCTTAGGATCACCGAAGGGAAGGAAGAGTTTTATCGTGGCCGAAGTATTCATGAGTTGAATATAGCCTATATTTCTTGAGGCCGAATTCCCTGGTCCCCCTGTGAATGCACTGACTGATATGGACATACAGGAACAGCCTACAGGAACCCATCTCAAATGAGCTACCGGTGAAAATTCTTGTGCTGAACGTTCGCTGACGATTCTGTTCTGATCACGGAGAACTAGGGACCATCAGTCATGGTCAAGACGGATGATGTATTGACCTGGATAGTTGGTATCCTGGTCATGTTTCACCCTCGCACGGGCAGAGACCACCCTATTCTCGGGCGACCGTGTGGCTGAAGCTCAACAATACGCAGCCTGCTTTCGGGCAGGTGTAATGACTGTCCAGGTCTCCATTACCTCAGAGGTTTGCTATGAATTGGAAAGTCAAGCGAGGCGAGACTGAATTTGAGTGTCCAGATGTAGCCACCTTTGAAGCAAAGACCTTGGCTGAGGCCTTTGGGTTGGTTCCTCCTGGCTTCACCATCGTGAAGGGCTACAACATCGCCCCTGGGCAGCACATCGTGATCGTGCGACCAGAGCGGGAGCATCTTGTGGCCGATGTTGCGTTCTGGGGCCTCATCCCAGGCTGGGTCAAGGACCCGAACACCAGTCCGAAGCCGATCAACGCCAGGGCTGAAACCCTGGAAGAGAAGCCAACCTTCAGAACAGCCTTCCGCCGAAAGCGGTGCATCGTGCCAGTCTCTGGGTTCTATGAATGGAAGGCAGAGGGGAAGGCCAAGCAACCTTTCTACATCCATCCCACTGATGGTGACCTCTTCGCCTTTGCTGGACTCATGGAGGACTGGCACGGGCCACACGGGGAGATCATGGTCAGCACCTGCATCATCACTACTGAGCCGAATGAACTCATGGCTGGGATCCACAACCGAATGCCTGTGATCCTCCCAAAGGTGGCTTGGAGCGCATGGTTAGACCCAGCGGCACAGGCGAGGGAACTACAACCACTCCTTGTTCCCTGCCCTTCCGATCTCATGGAGGCACACCCGGTCGGCCTTACCGTAGGCAATCCTCGGAACGATGTACCAGAACTGATTCAACCCCTGAGCTAAAGGCGACTCGATGTCGCGCCCTCTCAAGGGTTACTTCGTCTTCTTGTTTTTCGTTTTTTGTTCGCCATACTCAGATCCCCCTGGGGGTCTCTGTGTTGGCGTTATTGGTTATTGGTGAGCGGGTCACGGCCCCTTCGGGCCTCGCCTGGTGGGCATCTATACCGGTAAACCAATGACCTTTGCCCTGGGGATCTCCGACTTCAGCGTGGGCGAGGGTGTCTACCCGGCCAAGCAACTCATCCTTCTGGCCAGACGCCTGGGTTACCGGGACCTGGTGTGCTGGGACAGAGGGGTTCACGGCTACCCAAAGCTCCGAGAAACCCTGGAATGGCCGAGACGGTCACGGGAACTCGAGGGACTCCCACCTGATCTGGAGGAGGAGAAGTTCAAGGTCCACCTGGGAAGTCGGTTCACTTGGCGAGGGAATGGGTACGGGGCCTTGCCCTACACCGATGACGGGTATGCGGCTCTGAACAAGCTGCTCACTGATAGGGCGCATGGCACTGATGAGGCCGGAGTGGTCCAGGTTGAGGGAGAACCGCCTCGGGGGTGTGTGCTCATGGCAGAAGGTCTATCGGGTCTGGAGGCCCTCCTGAAGGAAGGCTTTGAGGCTTCCCTGCTTGGGCACCCATGCCGAGTCCAGGAGGCACGTCAGGCACTCTCTAGGGGTCTCTCGGTGGTTGCCCCTCAGGTCCTGCGTTACCGCACCCCTGAAGGCCTTGAGATGCACCGACTCAAGAGAGCCATCCACGAGAAGGACACGATGCTTCGAGTCGAGGGGACCTGGTCCCCTGGTGAAGCTGCCGTACCCCGCATGGACTGGGAAGGCCGATTCCCTGCTGCTGAGCTATCCGTAACCATGGCCACCGAGGCTGCGCTTGAACGGGTCACAGGTTGGCGGATCCACTGGGGAAAATGGGAAGTCTCCAAACCCCTGGGCCTGGAGATGGCAGACCTTGATGGTGTTCTGCGTGAGCGTGTCCGGGCTGGAATGGTGGAGCGATTCCCCAAGGTCAGTGGTGGGCACTTGGCCCGGATGGAACGGGAGCTTGATCTGATCTCCTTCAAGGGGTTCGCCACCTACTTCCTACTCGTTCAGGACATCGTCCAGGCACTGAAGCACCAGGGCATCCCGAGCCGAATCTGTGGACGAGGTAGCGGTGCCGCTTCCCTGGTGAGCTATGCCTTGGAGCTAAGCAATGTGGATCCCGTGGCTACCAACCTGATGTTCGAGCGGTTTCTGACCGCTGAACGGAAGGATCCCCCCGATATGGACATCGACTTTGCCTGGGATGAGCGGGACAAGGTCATCCAGGCCGTCTTTGAGCGATATGGCCGAGACCGAGTGGCAATGGTCTCCAACCACACCTTCTTCAAATCCAAGGGGGCCCTGAGGGCTGTGGCCCAGGTCTATGGGCGGCCTGACAGCGAACTGAAGGAACTTGCCCGGTATGTGCGTGGGTGGGAGGGTGGCCTGACTAAGGCCTCTGAGAACCCCCACTGGGAGGTAATCCTCCGACAAGCAGCGGCCTTAAGGGGCCACTTCTACCAACTCTCAGTTCATCCCGGCGGAACCATTGTTACCACCGGTCCCCTCTGGGAACATGCGGCCTTCCAGCCAGCCCCAGCGAAGGAGAACACCTCCATCACCTGCTGGGACAAGGACGGGGTAGAGAACTACGGCCTGGTGAAGATCGACCTCCTGGGAAACCGCAGCCTGGCGGTCATCCGGGATGCCTACAGAGTCCTTGGAAATGCCGTCCCCAAAGACCCAGGGACTCACTCCAGGAACGATCCTGATACCCAAGCCCTATTGGCTCGGGGCGACAGTATGGGGGTTTTCTATGTCGAGAGCCCTGCTATGCGGCAGCTTCAGCAGAGGGTCCGTAAGGGCGACTTTGAAACCCTGGTGATCCATTCCAGCCTGATCCGCCCTGCGGCCTATCACTGGATCGACCGGTACGTGAAACGAGCCCGTGGCGAGGAGACGTATGTACCCAGCGACCCGGTCTTCGAACGTCTCCTGTCTGAGAGCTATGGGGTGCTGGTCTATCAGGAGGATGTTCTCAAGGTTGGTGTGGAGCTAGCTGGGTGGACCCATTACGAAGCTGACCAACTCCGGAAGCTCCTGGGGAAGCCAGAATGCGAGGCCAAGCTTCCGATCTTCGAGGCGAAGTTCCGCAGAGGGTGTGCGGCTAGAGGTGTCCGAGATGTGGTGGTCAACGAGGCCTGGGACATGATCAAGACCTTCACGGGTTACTCCTTCTGCAAGCCCCACTCCGCGAGTTACTCCCAAGTGAGCTTTGAGAGTGCCTGGATCAAGGCCCATCACCCTGCTGTGTTTTTTGCCTCGGTCATCACCAACCAGGGGGGCTTCTACCCAGCCAACGCCTACCTGGGTGATGCTAGGCGGCACCGCCTGGTGGTCCGGGGACCAGACGCCAATGCCTCCAACTGGGCCTTCTCTGCTGAGGGTGATCAGGGCCTGCGAGTAGGGCTCATGCAGGTTCAAGGGGCCATCGAGAAGGAAGTGCGAGGCCTCCTTGAGGAACGCGATAGGAACGGGCCCTTTGCCAATCTCGATGACCTGCTCCGCAGAGTGAAAATATCAGTGACGACTGCTGAAGCCCTGTGTGCTGCTGGGGTCTTCGATGGCAGGTCTGTGGATGGCGACAGGACTCGCCTGATGTGGTCAAGGCTGGGCGGGGTCCCCGCCGGTGTCCGGCCTAGACCCACCAATCCGTTCGACAGAGCGGATCTGGAGATGTCCACCATGAACCTGACTCTGGAGATCCACCCCACGACCCTGGCACGGGTGCGGAAGGGCGGAGGACCAGGCCGAGCCAGTGATGCCCTGATTGAAAAACCAGGTACCCGTCTGAAATTCTGGGCACTTGTGGTGGCCGACAAGGTCGTATCCACCGAAAAAGGCGAACCCATGCAGTTCCTTACCCTGGAGGATGAGACTGCCCTCTGTGAGGCTGTGGCCTTCCCGGATGTCATCAAGAAGCGTCAACGCCCATTCCGAGTTGGGGAGGTGTTGTCCATCAGCGGCAAGACCACTAGGCAGGATGGATTGGCTGTGTTCGAGGTCAGTTGAAGCCTGAGGCTGGTACGGCTACTTGGGCCGGGACTTTTCCTTCCTCATCCCCATGAATCAAACAGTCGACAGCCGCCCCATACAGGTAGCTGCTCCCAAAGTGAAGGCGATTCGCCCTTTCCAACTGGGCCTTCTGGTCTATGGTCAGCACAAGTCCCGCTCGATCCATTGAGTCCTTTCCGGGTCCTCGAAAGAAGGAGTGACCACCGTTGAAAGGAACATAGAGCTTCCTTTTACTCGGCCAAGCTCGATAAATCTCCCGAGCAACCTCTGGATCACAGACTTGGTCATAACGCCCCTGGATCACCACCAACGGAACATCTCCCAGGGTAATGGGGAAGCTACGATCCAGTTTCCAGGTGCCCTTCTGTCCACGGCACATCATTTCCGATTCGATGTAGGCGAATCTGATGGTTGCATTGGGTTCAGCGGTCATATCAACTGGGGTAGTCGAACCTTTTGGGACAGTGTCGATGAGGTTTGTCCTTGGATTGGGCCCAAGTCCGGCCTGCAGGGATTCCGCCCTCATGTACGCCGGAGGTAGTTGCTTCCCACCACTGCCTTGGCGAATAGCCTCGTGCAGGTCACAAGCCGTGCCTCGGCCTGTGGTAAATGCCTTGAAGCTGTATGAGAGGCCAGGAATCCCTGAGCGCGTACCATCAGCATCCAGGTAGCGTCTCACCTCCTCTGGAGTGTTGGTCCACAGGCCAGCCACGACCGCACCTCGAACCCACTCAGGGTGCCGCTGAGCGAACAGCAATGACATGGTTGAACCCCAACTTCCTCCAACAACGATGACCGGTCCGGTTATCCCTCGGAGTTTGAGGAAGGTAAGAGCATCGTCAACGGTGTCTTCAGGTTTCCAGTCAGGCACCCAGGCAGACTCTCCGGTTCCGGGGGGGTCAATTGAGATCTGCCTTATTGCCTCTGGGTTTGAAAAGAAAAAGGAGATGAATTCTGGGGAAGCCTTTGATCCAGGGCCGCCAGGCCACCAAAGAACAACCGGAGCCGAGGACAGGCCAACATCCCAGCCTCGAACGGCTTGTCCCTGCTTGCCCTTAAAGCTGTACGAGCAGGAAGGATCTACCTTTGTGGCTTTGGGGTCACCTTCCATGACGAACTGATCATGCTTCGTCCACAGTTTCTGGAGGGTGGGCTGGGCGTGAAGGCACAGACTCCCCAAGAGCAAAGCCAACAGAGGTCGCAGAAACAGGGCGTGAGTCACGTTGGGCATCCTAATTAGTTCACATACTTTATCCAGCCTGGGACGGACGGCCACAGATGAGATCCGCCGCCTTACTCAGTCCTATTGAGGCGGCTTGCACTGGGAATGAGGCTCTCGCCAACTTGGTACAAACAACCAGGGCTCAAAAAAATGAGCCCTGGTTGGTGATTTCGAATCAGACAACAGCTAGACAATATGGTAAGCATGAAGTCTAAGTCGTTTATTGTCATGAGCCATCGGCTCATTACGAATCAGCTGCTCTACCAGCTGAGCTAAGTTGGCGCTGGCTATCCAGTTTGCCCGGAGGGGCGGCTGATGGCAACTACTGGCCGAAGCCCACGGGCAGCTTGAGGGCGAGGCTCTTGAGAAGGAAGGCCCACTGGTCGGCGCGCTCGGCGATCTGCTTGGCGGTGGGCTTGCCGGCGCCGTGGCCCGCGTTGGTCTCGATGCGGGTGAGGACGGGTGCGGGGCCAGCCTGGGCGGCCTGCAGGGTGGCGATGAACTTGTGGCTGTGGGCGGGTACCACGCGGTCGTCATGGTCGCCGGTGGTGACCAGGGTGGGCGGATATTTGGTGCCGGGCTTGAGGGTGTGGACCGGGCTGTAGGTCATCAGATACTTGAACCCGTCCGCATCGTCAGAGCAGTCGTAGTCGCTCTTCCACATCCAGCCGATGGTGAACTTGTGGTAGCGCAGCATGTCCATGACGCCCACGGCGGGCAGGGCCGCGCCGAAGAGCTCGGGCCGCTGGGCCATGCAGGCGCCCACCAGCAGGCCGCCGTTGGAGCCGCCGTGGATGGCCAGCTTCGGGGTGGAGGTGTACTTCTGCGAGATGAGCCACTCGGCGGCGGCGATGAAGTCGTCGAAGACGTTCTGCTTGGTCTTCAGGCGGCCCGCCTCGTACCAGGCCCTGCCGTACTCGCTGCCGCCCCGCAGGCCCGCATAGGCGTAGACGCCGCCCATCTCCAGCCAGGCCAGGTTGGCGGGGCTGTAGCCCGGGGTGGCGGGGATGTTGAAGCCGCCGTAGCCGTAGAGCAACGTGGGGTTGGTGCCGTCGAGCTTGAGGCCCTTCTTGTGGGCCAGGAACATCGGGATGCGGGTGCCGTCCTTGCTGGGGTAGAAGACCCGGGACACCTCGAAGGCCGAGGGGTCGAAAGCCAGCTTGGGCTGGCGGAAGACCTCGCTCTTCCCGGTGGCGAAGTCGTAGTGGTAGAGGGTGGTCGGAAGGTTGAAGCTGGTGAAGCCGTAGAAGGCCTCGGTGTGGTTCCGGCGGCCGCCGAAGCCTGCCAGCGAGCCCACGCCCGGCAGGGCGATCTCCCGCTCGAACTTGCCCTGCAGGTCATAGAGCCGCACGGTGTTCAGGGCGTCGATGCGCCAGGTGGCGGCGAAGCGGTTGGCCACCAGGTGTACGCTGCCCAGCACGTCCCGGCCCGGCCCCTCGGCCAGGAGGGTCTTCCAGGCTGCGGGCTCGGGATGAGCCTTCTGGATGGCCACCAGGCGGCTGCGGGGGGCACCCTGGTCTGTCTGGACATAGAAGGTGTCGCCATCGCTGCCGACGATGCGGTAGGTGGCGTCGAACTTGTCGAGGAAGGGCTCCACCTTGGCCCCGGGCTTGCTCAGGTCCTTGAGGAAGACCCGGCTGCGGCGGTCCGTGCCCTGGTTCTGGTAGACCACCAGCCAGCGGCCGTCATCCGTGGGCCCGGCGCCGAAGCCCCAGTCCGGCTGATCCGGCCGCTCGTAGATGACTTCGTCCTTGTCCACGGCGGTGCCGAGGCGGTGGAAGAAGAGCTGCTGGTTCTTGAAGACGCCCGTGAGGGCGCTGCGGTCCTTGGGCAGGGGGTAGCGGGTGTAGTAGAAGCCGCTGCCGTCCAGGGCCCAGCCGCCCACACTGTTGCGCCCCAGGGGCAGCTCGTCCTCCAGGTCCTTGCCGGTCTCGACACTGCGTACCTTCCAGATGTTCAGGTCGGCGCCACCCTTCGAAAGCGAGTAGGCCATGTAGCGGCCGTCTTCCGTGAACACGGTGTTGCCCAGGGACACGATGCCATCGCTGCTCAGCGTGTTGGGATCCAGCAGCACCCGGCCCTTCTGCTTGAGGTCGGTGGTCACGTAGAGGACGCCCTGGTTCTGGAGGCCGGTGTTGTGGGTGTAGATGTAGGCCTTCCCGTGGCGGCTGGGGGCGCCGAACTTCTCGTAGTCCCACAGGCGCGTGAGGCGGCCCTCGATGGCCTTTCGCTCGGGGATCTGGCCGAGGTAGGCCTCGGTCACCTTGTTCTGGGCCTCCACCCAGGCGGCGGTCTCGGCGCTGCGGTCATCCTCCAGCCAGCGGTAGGGATCGGCCACCTTGGTGCCGTGGTAGTTGTCCACCACATCGGCCTTGCGGGTGGTCGGATAGGCCAGGGGTGTCTGGGCCGGCAGGGCCAGCGTGGCGCAGGCCAGCAGGCCGACGAGGGAAGCACGGTGGGTCATGGAGGGTCTCCGGAAAGGACGTAACGAAAGTATACCTCGTCTTACAAGGCTAATCCGAGGCCTTCATGCCCAGGCTCTGCACCAGGAAGGCCAGGACATCGGCGCGCTCGGCGATGGCCTTGGCCGTGGGCTTGCCCGCGCCGTGGCCCGCGCTGGTCTCGATGCGGGTGAGCACCGGGGCGGGCCCGGCCTGGCAGGCCTGGAGGGTGGCGGTGAACTTGTGGCTGTGGGCGGGCACCACGCGGTCGTCGTGGTCGCCGGTGGTGACGAGGGTGGGCGGGTATTTGGTGCCGGCCTTGAGGGTGTGCAGAGGCGAATACTTCATCAGCGTGGCGAAGCCCTCCTTTGTCTCGCTGCTGCCGTAGTCGCTCTTCCAGCCCCAGCCCAGGGTGAACTTGTGGAAGCGCAGCATGTCCATGACGCCCACCTCGGGCACCGCCGCGCCGAAGAGCTCTGGCCGCTGGGTCAGACAGGCTCCCACCAGCAGGCCGCCGTTGGAGCCGCCGTTGATGGCCAGCTTCGGGGTGGAGGTGAGCTTGTGGGCGATGAGCCACTCCGCCGCGGCGATGAAGTCATCGAAGACGTTCTGCTTCTTCTCCTTGCGGCCGGCGTCGTACCAGGCCAGCCCGTACTCGCCGCCGCCCCGCAGGCTGGGCATGGCGAAGACGCCGCCCCGCTCCAGCCAGACCATGCGCGACACGGAGAAGGCCGGGGTCAGCGAGACATTGAAGCCGCCATAGCCGTAGAGCAGCGTGGGGTTCTGGCCGTCCAGCTTCAGGCCCTTCTTGTGCACCAGGAACATGGGGATCTTCGTGCCGTCCTTGCTGGGGTAGAAGACCTGCTTCACCTCGTAGTCCCCCGGCTGGAAGGCCACCTTGGGCTCCCGGAAGACGGTGCTCTGGCGGGTCTTCAGGTCCAGCCGATAGACGGTGCCGGGATAGGTGAAGCTGCCGAAGGTGTAGAAGGTCTCGCGGTCCTCGCGCCGGCCGCCGAAGCCGCCCACGGTGCCCAGCGACGGCAGGGCCAGCTCGCCCTGCTTCCGGCCGGCGAGGCTGTGGAAGGTCACGGCGGAGTGGGCGTCGCGCATCCAGGTGGCGACGAAGCGCCCACCCACCAGAGAGACCGCCTCGAGCACGTCCCCGCCCTTGGTCTGGGGGATGAGGCTGGTCCAGGCGGTGGGCTCGGTGTGGCCCCGCCGGATGGCCACCAGCCGGTTGCGCGGCGCGGCCTGGTTCGTGAGCACGAAGAAGCGGTCGCCCTCGCTGTCCACCACGGTGTAGCTCGCGTCCATGCGGTCCAGGAAGGGCTCCACGGGCGCCCCGGGGCGGGTCAGGTCCTTGAGGAACACGCTGGATTCGGGGTTGGTGCCCTTGCTGCCGTAGATGACCAGCCAGCGGCCATCCTCGGTGACCGAGCCGCCCAGGTACCACTCGGGCTGGTCGGGCCGCTGGTAGACGAGCACATCGTCGGTCTGGGCCGTGCCCAGCTTGTGGAAGCAGAGCAGGTGGTTCTGGTTCACGCCGGTGAGGGCCCCGCCGGACTTGGGGGCCTCGTAGCGGCTGTAGAAGAAGCCGGTGCCGTCCTTCAGCCAGGAGGCGCCGCTGGCCTTGGACCAGCGGACTTCGTCCGCCAGATCCCTGCCGGTGGCCACGTCCCGCACCTTCCAGGTCTGCCAGTCGGACCCGGCCTCGGCCACGGCGTAGGCCATGAGCCGGCCATCCAGGGTGACGCTCAGGCCGCTGAGGGCCACGGTGCCGTCCTTGCTGAGGGTGTTGGGATCCAGCAGCACCCGGCCCCGGGCCGAGGCCTCCTCGGTGACGAAGAGGACCGCCTGGTTCTGCAGGCCTGTGTTGTGGGAGTAGAAGTAGCGGTCACCCCGCTTGAAGGGGGCGCTGAACTTCTCGAAGTCCCAGAGCCGGGTCATGCGCTCCCGCAGCTGCTGGCGTGCGGGAATGGCCTCCAGGTAGGCGCTGGTGACCTTGTTCTGGGCCTCGACCCAGGCCTTGGTCTCCGCCGAGTTGTCATCCTCCAGCCAACGGTAGGGATCGGCCACCTTGGTGCCGAAGAAGTCCTCCACCACCTCCCCCTTGCGGGTCGGCGGGTAGGTCAGGGGTCCGTGGGCGGTGAGCAGGGTGCCGGCGAGGGCGATGGCCATGGTGAGAGTCCTCATAAGCAGCGATCTCCAGGAAGCGGCCATTCTCCCACCGTTCCGCGGTGGAATCCCAGCCGTGCAAGCCGGGGGCCATGGTGGTAGGCTCGGCCAGTCCTGGAGGTTTCTTTGGTCCCGCCATCCAGCAAGAAGGTCTTCGTCCTTGATACGAATGTCCTGTTGCATGATCCAAACTCGATCCTCCACTTCCAGGAACACGATGTGGTGCTGCCCATCGTCGTCATCGAGGAGATCGACCACTTCAAGAAGGACCAGACCGAGGTGGGCCGCAATGCCCGCGCCGTGTCGCGCCTGCTGGACCGGCTGCGCACCAGCGGCACCCTCAGCCGGGGCGTGCCCCTGGAGGGCGGCGGCACCTTGAAGGTGGACGTGGCCGCCCACAACCTGGACCTGGGCATCCTCTCCGCGGACAAGCACAAGGCCGACAACCAGATCCTCGCCTGCGTCCGGGAGCTGCTGCACACCTCCAAGAACAAAGTCGTCCTCGTGACCAAGGACACGAACCTGCGCATCAAGGCCGACGCCATCGGTGTGGACGCCGAGGACTACACCACCGACATGGTGGAGATGGACGAGCTCTACACCGGCCACAAGAGCTGGGAGGTGGACTCGGTCCAGGTGGACCAGCTCTACGACGGCGGCCTCAAGCCGGACCCCGAGCTGTCCCTTTATCCCAACCAGTTCCTGACCCTGGTGGACAAGGCCAACCCCAACCACACGGCCCTGGCTCGCTTCCAGACCGCCGAGGGCCTCCTGCGCCCCCTGAAGCGCGTGGAGTCCTACCCCTGGGGCATCAAGCCCCGCAACCGTGAGCAGCAGTTCGCCCTGGAGCTGCTGCTGGACCCGGCCGTCCAGATCGTCACGCTGCTGGGCAAGGCCGGCACCGGAAAGACCCTGCTGGCCATCGCCGCGGGCCTCCAGCAGGTGGTGGATGACGAGGCCTACGACAAGATCCTGGTGAGCCGGCCGGTCATGCCCATGGGCCGGGACCTGGGCTACCTGCCCGGCGACATCAGCGAGAAGCTGCGGCCCTACATGCAGCCCATCTACGACAACCTCGAGTTCATCGTGGCCGCCAACACCGAGGCCCGGCGCCGCAGCACCATGACCGCGGGCCAGCTGGAAGAGGCTGGCTACCTCAGCGTCGAGCCCCTCACCTACATCCGCGGCCGCAGCATCCCCAAGCAGTACCTGGTGGTGGACGAGGCCCAGAACCTGACGCCCCACGAGGTCAAGACGATCCTCACCCGCGCCGGGGAAGGCACCAAGGTGATCTTCACGGGCGATCCGCACCAGATCGACAACCCCTACGTGGACGCCAGCACCAACGGCCTGAGCTTCCTGGCCGAACACTTCAAGCACCTCGACATCTCTGGCCACGTCACCCTCCAGAAGGGTGAGCGCAGCAAGCTGGCGGAGCTGGCGAGCAACCTCCTCTAGGGACGCCCGATGGTCGACTCCTCCTGGGACAACAGCGGTCAGGGCATGCCCGCCAAGACGGGCCTGCCGCTCTGGGGCAAGATCGGCCTTGGGTGCGGCGTGGCCGTCCTCATCCTGATGGGAACCTGCGTGGGCGGAGCAGCCTTCGTCCGCCACAAGCTCAAGCAGGATCCCGAGGGCTTCAAGAACAAGGTCATGGGCTTCGCGCTCGACAAGATGAAGCCGGACTGGGACGACTTCCGGGCGGTGGTCACGCAGTTGCGCACTCCGGAGGGCTGCCGGGGCCTCTATGCCGCCAACCCCGAGCTGGCCAAGACCTGGCCCACGGAAGGGGACTTCCTGGCCGCTGCAGCCAAGTGGCAGGAGGAGCTGGCCCCGACGCCGGAGCTAACCCCGGAGCTCATGGAGCGCCACGGCCTGCACATCAACCGGGAGTTGGGCGGCAAGGTGACTGTGGGCTGGAGCCCCCGACCCGGCCCGGCGGTCTATGTGACCTTTGCCCGGGCGCGGAAGCGGGGTGAGACGGGCCCCCGGCAGGTCGTGGATCTCGACGTTCGAAGATAAGGTTGAACCACCCTGCGATCAGCATTGAGCCTGCGGGGATTTTCCGCCAAGATTCAGGCATGACTGCTGCTTCCGGATCCGTATCTGACGCCCTGGCCCTGCTCACCAAAGGGACGGTGACCTGCCACAAGCTCGAGCAGCTGGAGGCCAAGCTCAAGGAAGGGCGGCCTTTGCGCATCAAGGCCGGGTTCGACCCCACTGCCCCGGACCTGCACCTGGGTCATGGCGTGCTCATCCGCAAGATGGCCCAGTTCCAGAAGCTTGGCCACGAGGTCACCTTTCTGATCGGGGACTTCACGGGCCTCATCGGCGATCCCACCGGCAAGAAGGCCACCCGCCCGCCCCTCTCGCGGGAGGAGGTCCTGGCCAATGCCGAGACCTACAAGCACCAGGTCTTCAAGATCCTGGACCCCGAAATGACCAAGGTCCGCTTCAACAGCGAGTGGTTCGGCGACTTCCGGGGGGACCAGTGGATCCGCCTCGCCTCCCGCTTCACCCTGGCCCAGATGCTGGAGCGCAACGACTTCGCCAAGCGCATGGAGGCTCACGAACCCATCTCCATGCACGAACTGCTCTACCCCATGTCCCAGGCGTACGACAGCGTGGCCCTGGAGGCGGACGTGGAGCTGGGCGGCAACGACCAGCTGTTCAACCTCATGCAGGGGCGGATCCTCATGGAGGCCTCGGGCCAGAAGCCCCAGGTGGTCCTGACCGTCCCGCTGCTGGTGGGTTTGGACGGCGTGGAGAAGATGTCCAAGTCCATGGGCAACTACATCGGCTTCCTGGAGGATCCGGACACCCAGTTCGGCAAGGCCATGAGCGTCAGCGACAACCTGATGTGGGACTGGTACCTGCTGCTCACGGACCTGCTCCCCACGGAGATCGGCGCCCTGAAGCAGGGCCACCCCATGGACGCCAAGAAGGGTCTGGCCCGGCGCATCGTGGCTGACTTCCATGGCGAGGCCGCCGGCCAGGAGGCCCAGGACCGCTGGGTGCGCCGATTCTCGGAACGCAGCCAGGAGCAGGCCCCGGAGATCCCCATGGCCCCCACGGAAGGGGCGGTGGCCCTGACCCGCCTGCTGGTGGACCGGGGCCTGGCCGCCAGCCGCAAGGAGGCCGAGCGCCTCATCGGCCAGGGGGCCGTGAGCCTGGACGGCACCAAGGCCGGGGACCCCGCCCTGCGCCTGGCCTTGGTGCCGGGCCAGTCTCTGTTGGTGAAGGTCGGCAAACTCAAACTGGAACGGTGGGTGGTGTCATGAGTCTTCCTGCCCTCAAGGATCTCTTCGAGCGCCAGCGGTCCCGGGCCACCGGGCTCTGGGTCCTGGGCGAGGAGCCCAAGCGCACCGTCTATATGGAGGCCGGGGACATCGTCTTCGCCACCAGCACCGACCCCCTGGACCGCCTCACCCACCTGCTGGTGGAGCGGGGCAAGATCACCCAGGCCCAGCTCGACTACGCCATGGCCAACCTCAATCCCGCCATGTCCATCGGAAAGAACCTGATCGAGATGGGCTTCATCACCCAGCGGGACCTGCTGGCGGTGGCCAAGGGCCAGGTGGAGCGGGTGGTTTGCACCTGCCTGGCGGCCACCACGGAGGCCCCCACCTTTGAGGCCCGGGAACTCGACGCCCGCACGGTGCGCCTGCCCTTCGACACGCCAGCCATGCTGCTGGCCGGGGTGCTGGACCTCCGGGACCGGGAACTCATGCTGGAAGAGCTGGGCCCCCTCAACCAGGTCGTGGTCCTGGAGACCCGCCGCCTGCAGGACTTCATCCTGCCCGCGGATCTGGCCAAGCTGCCAGGCCTGCTGGACGGCACCCGGACCCTCCTGGAGCTGAGCCGGGAGACCAGCGTGGAGCCCTTCCGCCTGGGCGCCTTCATGCTGTTCCTCCGGGAGATGGGCTGGGCCCGCCTCCATGAGCTGCCCCCCCTGGACCGGAGTGCCCTGGAGCGGGCCCTGGAGCCGGCGGAAACGGCCATCTCCCCGGCCCTGCCCGAGCCGGCGTCCGCCCCGGAGCCCCTGCTGGCCGAGGAACCCGCCCCCAGCCCTTACAGCACCCATGAGATCAGACCGGCGCCAGAGCAGTTCCCTAGCCTGGGTCCCGAGGATGAGCTGGAGGAGCCCCTCCTGACGGTGCCGGAGGAGCCCCTTCCGACCGTGCCGGAGCCCCTCCCGATCGCATCAGAGCCCCTCCTGACCGTGCCGCCGGAACCTCTGCCGCTACCGGAGCCCGCCCTGCCCATCCAGCACGAAGCCGAGGTCGATGTGGACGAACCCCCTGCCGAAGCCCCCGAGCCTGAGACCGAGTCCGAGTCCGCCCCGCCGACCCGGCGGGCTTGGCTGCTGCCGCTGCTCCTGGTCCTGCTGGTCGGCCTGGGCCTCTGGGGCGGGCTCAAGTGGGCCCGGCGCACCCGGACCACAGCGGCCCCCGCACCCAAGGGGGAGCCAGCCCCGGCCCCCAAGCCCGCGGCACCAGCTCCGGTGGCCCCGGCACCCGAAGCCGCTGTCTCCTCCCCGACCCCGACCGCAGAGCCAAAGGCTGCCCCGGAGCCCGTCAAGGCGGCTCCGGAACCTACCAAGCCAACGCCACCCCCCGTGGCTGCGGGACCTGCCTCCAAGGCCCAGCGCCTCGCGACCATCGTCCAGGGCAACTGGAAGCAGGCCATTGCGGAAGGCGCCGCCCAGCGGGAGCTTCTGCAGAGCCGGTGGACCCTCCGGCTGGAGATCGCCTGCCAGGGAGCCACCGTCCAGCAGGCGGCGGAGCTGCTGAACAAGCAGGACCCGGACCTGTTCATCGTGCCCATGGTCCTGCGGGATGGGAAGACCTGCTACCAGATCTTCCTGGGCTCCTACGGCTCCGAAGCCGCAGCCAAGGCGGCGGCCCAGAGCCTGCCCGCCCCCTTCCTGGTGGAAGGGAACCGCCCAAAGCCCTTCCGGGTGGCCCAGATACCCGATCGGCAATAAACTCCACCATCGCTGGATATACAGCTATTGAGATTACCAGTCCTTTACAAACAGGTCCGGTTGGCGATACTGTGTATGTATACGAGTCGGACCTATAATTTTTGGCCGACTGATCTTTGTGGAGTCCGATGCTGTCCCTCTTCCATCCAACCAATTGGAGTCAGGCGTGCGTGTCGTGGATCCACGAGATCCAGGTCGCCTTCGACCCTCCAACGCCGGTGGAACCTGGAAAGGGTGGCTTCCTCAGGATCATGCGCCTGCCCACGCGGGGCTTGGCGGCCCTGGTGGCGCTCAGCTTCACCCTGCACTGCACCCGGCCTCCCGTGGCCTGGGCCCCCACGCCCGCGGGTTCCCGCAGCCCTGGCGCTGCCGAGGGACAGCCCTACATGGAAGAGGGTCTGGCCAGCTGGTATGGCGGGGCTGACGACGGCTTTGCCGGTCGGCCCACCGCCAATGGTGACATCTTCGATCCCGAGCAGTTCACCTGCGCCCACCGCACCCTGCCCCTGGGCAGCTTCGTGGAAGTGGAGAACCTGGAGAACCGCAAGCGCAAGGTGCTGCGGGTCAATGACCGGGGTCCCTTCCTGAAGGGCCGCATCCTCGATCTCTCCAAGCGCGGCGCCAAGGAGCTCGGCTTCCTGGGCGTCGGCACCACCCGCATCCGCCTCCGCACCGTGGATGCCATGGGTCTGCCCGTGGCGCTGGATCCGGCCTTCGACAAGGCGAACCCCTACGTCGTGCAGGTGGCAGCACTTTCAAATCCCAAGAATATCGAGGCACTTAGACACGAACTTGAAAACACCTTCGGCGAGGTCTCCCTCCAGGGGGCCGCCACCCGGGGGGGACTGACCGTGAAGCGCGTCCGGGTGGGCAGCTACACCACCCGCCAGGATGCCGAGCAGTCCGCCGAGCAGATCGCCAAGCTCCTCAAGGATCGCGGTGTCGAGCCCTTCATCACCCGCCAGCGCTGAGGCCCTCCGGCCCTTCCTGGTCATTCCCGCCGGCGGCCGGGGCGTGCGCATGGGGGGCGGCCTGCCCAAGCAGTTCCGGGACTGGGATGGCCGGCCCCTGCTCCAGGTGACGGTGGAGGCCTTCCTGGCCCCGGGCATGCCCCCCCTGGCTGGCATTGCCCTGGCGGTGCCGGAGTCTCATCTTGAGGAGGCCCGCAGCTGGCCCTTCCGCGTGCCCTGCACCGTGGTTCCCGGCGGGGACACCCGCCAGCAGTCCGTGTGGGCCGCGCTCCTGACCCTGCCGGACCGGCCCCTCGCGCCGGTGATGATCCATGACGCCGTGCGCCCCTTCCCTCCAACAGCCCAGCTCTGGGAGGCCCTGGAGGCCCTGAATCAGTTTGACGGGACCCTCCTGGGGGAGCCCTCCACGGACACCCTCAAGCGGGTGGACCCCAGCGGTCGGGTGCTCGGCACCGAACCCCGGGAGGAGTTCTTCCGGGCCCAGACCCCCCAGATCGCCCGCCTCGCCACCTGGCTGAGAGCCTTCGAGACCGCCGAGCGGGACCAGTTCACGGGCACCGACGATGTGGCCCTGCTGGAGCGCCTGGGCCTGGCCGTGAAGCTGATCCCCAGCCCCAGCTCCAATCTGAAGCTGACCACCCCCGAAGACTGGGAGCGGGCCCGGCCCCGCTGAAGGGGACCACACCTGTGGTTCAATACCCACATTTTCTTTTTCTAACGTCTAAATTAAATCATGTAATGATTTGATTTATATATTGGCACAAGATTGGCTATGGAACTCGCAGAGGTTCCCATGCCCCGCAGTGCCACCCCCCAGACCCTGAGCCGCGAGATCACGATCTCGGGCCACGGCCTGCACGGCAATCGGCCCTGCACAGTGCGCCTGGTACCCGTTACGGTGCCCTCGGGCCTGGTGTTCGTCCACCTCCCCACCGGCACCGAGATTCCCGCCAAGGCCGAGCTGGCCGGCGATCTGGTCCTGGCCACCACCCTGGTCAAGGACGGCGTGCGCCTTCAGACCGTGGAGCACCTCCTCTCCGCCCTGATGGGTCTGGAGGTCGAGCACCTCCGCATCGAAGTGGACGCCGAAGAACTCCCCATCCTGGACGGCAGTGCCGCCCCCTGGGTGGACGCCATCCTGCGAGCCGGTGCCAAGGCCCTGGAAGGCCGCCGCCGCTTCCTGAAGATCACCCAGCCCATCGAGGTCCGCAATGGTGACCGCTGGATCCGCGCCCTGCCCTTCGACGGCTTCCGCCTGCGCTATGTCATCGACTTCCCCGTGCCCGCCCTGGGCCGCCAGAGCCGCGAGCTGACCCTCACCCCGGAGAAATACCGCCGGGAGCTGGGCGCCGCCCGCACCTTCTGCCTGGAGCAGGAGATCGACCTGATGCGCGCCCGCGGGCTCGCCCTGGGCGGCAGCCTCGACAACGCCGTGGTCTTCGGCGCCGACGGACCCCTGAACGAGTCCCTGCGCTACGAAGATGAAGCCGTCCGCCACAAGATGCTCGACCTCGTTGGCGACCTCGCCCTGCTGGGTGCCCCGCTGCTGGGCCTCGTGGAGGCGCATGCCGCCGGCCACGCCTTGCACGTCGCCCTCTCCCAGGCCATCCTGGCCAACCCCGCCTGCTGGGAGTGGACGGAAGACGCCAAGCCCGCCAACGTGCGCCGCTTCTTCCAGCCCCTGGTCGCCCAGCCCGCCTGAGCCGGACACACGGTATTTCAGGTTGTGCTCACGACGTGAATCGGGCAGACTTAGCTCTTCGCCTCCGAGGTGCATAGGTGTTACTTCATCCCAATCACTGACCTGAACGACCGGGACCAAGTCCTCGGGTGGGTGGCCGCACTGGGCCGGAATGCAGGGATGGAAGAAGAAACGCGGAAGGCCGTCGCGGCCATCCTGGCGGACGTGCGCGCCGAGGGGCTGCCGGCGGTGCTGGCCTGGACCCGGAAGCTGGATGGCGTGAGCCTTGACCCCTCGGCTCTGCAGATCCCGGGCTCGGCCCTGGAAGCGGCCCGCGCGGAGCTGGACCAGCGCCAGCCGGACCTCATGGCCGCCTTGCGGGAGATGATCGGCAACGTGCGGCGCTTCGCCGAAGGCCAGCGCGGCTGCCTGCGGGACCTGGAGCTGCCCCTGCCCAGGGGCGGCACCGTGGGCGAGCGCTGGTGCCCCATGCAGGCGGCCGGCGTCTACATCCCTGGCGGCCGGGCCTTCTACCCATCGACTCTGGCCATGACCGTCATCCCCGCCCAGGTCGCCGGGGTGCGCCGCATCGTGGGCGTCACTCCGCCCAAGCCCCAGGCCACGCTGCCCGGCGCCTGGGGCGTGGATCCCCTGGTCCTGGCTTGCGCCGCGGAGCTGGGCCTCACGGAGCTCTATCCCTTTGGCGGCGCCCAGGCCCTGGGCTGGCTGGCCTACGGCGAGCCCGCCGTGGACCTCATCGCCGGCCCCGGCAACCGCTTCGTGGCCGAGGCCAAGCGGCAGCTCATCGGCACCTGCGGCATTGACGCCCTGGCGGGCCCGACCGAGTTGCTGGTGCTGGCCGACGCCAGCGCCGACCCCGCCTGGCTGGCCGAGGACCTGCTGGCCCAGGCGGAGCACGACCCCGATGCCGCCGCAGTCCTCATCAGCGCCGACCGAACCCTGCTGGAGGCCGTGGCTCTTGAGCTGCAGGCTCGGGTGGCGGCTTCGCCCCGGCGATCGATCCTCGAGCAGAGCCTCGCGGCCCACGGCCGGCTGGTCTGCGCAGCCCGGGAGCTGGCCGTGGCTGTGGCCCAGGCGTGGGCGCCCGAGCACCTCGAGCTTTGCGTTGCCGATCCCGAGGCCTGGCTGCCGGACCTGACCACCGCGGGCGCTGTCTTCATCGGCGCCGCCAGCGCCGAGGCCTTCGGCGACTATGGCGCCGGACCCAACCACGTGCTGCCCACGGACCGCAGCGCCCGCTACACCAGCCCCCTGGGCGTGGCCACCTTCCTCAAGCGCCAGAGCCTGCTGCGGCTGTCTGCGGGTGACGCCGCCGCCATGGCCCCCTGGGTCGAGCGCCTCGCCGAGGCGGAGGGCCTCACCCACCACGGTCGCAGCGCGGGCCTCCGCGCCCACCGCCGCCCCTAGGAAGCCCCTGGACAGCTGGCGCTCCGCTTCGCTGCTCCCGGCAGGAACGCCGGTCATCCTCCTACCCTCTCTCTTGAGTCCCCATGCCGCTCCTCCGCCCTGATCTTGCCGACCTGCCCGCCTACCAGCGACCGCTGGAGCCGTCGGCGGGCCTGCGCCTGCACATGAACGAGCTGCCCACGGACTGGCCCGAGGCCGCCCGGGAAGCGCTGCTGGCGCGGCTCCAGACCCTGCCCTTCAATGTCTACCCCGAGCGCCAGGGCGAGCTCACTGAGCGGCTCCGCCAGCGACTGGGCGCCCCCGCGGGCGGGCTGCTGCTGGGTCCCTCCAGCGGCGCCCTGCTGGACCTGGTGGCCCTGGCGGGCCTCACGTCGGGGGACACCGTCGCCATTCCGGACCCAGGCTTCAGCCTCTATCCTTTGCTGGCGCGCCGCCACGGCGGCCGGGTGCGCCTGGTTCCCCAGGGCACAGGCTTTCCCCTGGAGCCCTGGTTCGCGGCCCTGGACTGCCGCCAGGTCTGGCTCACCCTGCCCAACAATCCCACGGGCGCCTGGCTTTCCCCGGAGCTCCTCGAGCCCCTGCTGGAAGCGGCCGTCGCCCGGCCGGATCCGCCGCTGGTGGTGCTGGACGAGGCCTACGCGGAGTTCGCCCCCGCCACCCACCGCCTGGCCGTGGACCGCTACCCGAACCTGGTGCTGCTGCGGACCTTCAGCAAGGCCCTGGCCTCCGCCGCCTGGCGGCTGGGCTACCTGATTGGCGACCCCGCCCTCCTCGGCCGCCTCGCCGCCCTGCAGCTGCCCTATTCCATCCCGTCCGCCAGCCTCGAGGCGCTCGATGTGGCCCTGGACTTCGCCCCGGCCTTCGAGCCTGCGGTGCGGGCCCTGCCCGAGCGCCGCGACCGCTTCGCCACGGCCCTGACCACCCACCGCGCGGCCCCCAGCGCCGGCAACTTCCTGCACCTGACCCCGGACCCCAGCGCCCTGCTGGAGCCCGCCGACATCCAGGTGCGCCGCCTGCCTGGCGCCGACGCGGCCCGGCTGAGCCTGGGAACCGAAGCCGACACCGTGCGGGTGGCGACGGCGCTGGGGGCGGCCCTGCCCGCCCCCGCCCCCCGGCCCCGGCGGCGCCTGCTCGTGCTGGACATCGACGGCGTGCTCATCGACGCGGACCGCAGCTTCCTGGAGGCCGTGGCCCGGGCTCTGGCCGAGCTCCGGCCTGCCCTGCCCTGGACCGACGGCTGCTACCGCGCCTTCAAGCGGGCGGGGGGCTTCAACAACGACTTCCGCCTCGCGGCCGGCGCCCTGGCCCTGGCCGAGGCCCACGGGGACGTGGACCTCCAAGTCCTCGTGGAAGCCGCCACGGGCCGGGGCTTCCCGGAGCTGGAGACTCGTATCCAGGCCCTGGAGCCCGCGGCCCAGGTCCTGGTGCAGAAGCACTACGCCGACACCATCAAGCTGGAGCGACCCCTGGCCAGACTGACTCAGCTGCGGGCCCCGGGCTGGGAGCTGGCCGTGCTCACGGGCCGTCCGCCCGAGGAGCTGGTGCTGGCCTGGCAGGTGCTGGACTACAGCCTGCCCGCGGTGTGCGACGCCGCGCCCCACCTCCGCAAGCCCGAGCCCGCAGGGCTGCTGCAGCTGGCCGACGCCTTCCGCGCCGAGGAGATCGTCTTCGTGGGCGACACCGTGGACGACGCCCGCTGCCTCCGGGCCGCCGCTGCGCTCCGTCCCGAAGTATCCTGGCGCTTCGGGGCTGTGGGCCCTGACCGCGCGCGCTTCGCCGCCCCGGAAGACCTGCAATTCGAAACCCTGCTTCACCTGCTCCAGGAGCTGCCATGAGGTCCACCTCCCTCTACCGCGTCACCGGCGAGACCAGCATCCAGCTCAGCCTGGACCTGGATGGCGGCGAGGTCCGCATCCGCACGGGCCTGGGCTACTTCGACCACATGCTGATGCAGATCGCCAAGCACGGCGGTTTCGGCCTGCAGGTCGAGGCCTCGGGCGACCTGCCCGTGGACAGCCACCACCTGGTGGAGGACGTGGGCCTCTGTCTGGGTGATGCCCTCAAGGAGGCCCTCGGCGACCACGCCGGTCTGGCCCGCTTCGCCCACGCCTACGTGCCCCTGGACGAGGCCCTGGCCCGGGTGGTCATCGACCTGTCCGGCCGGCCCTGGTGCGAGTTCCACGCGGACCTGCCGCCCATCATCCTGGGCGACGGCTTCCAGGTGGAGATGGTCCGCGAGTTCTTCGTGGCCCTGGCCATGCGCGGCGGGCTCTGCATCCAGGCGGACCTGCTCCGTGGCGTGAACACCCACCACAAGGTCGAGGCGCTGTTCAAGGCCCTGGCCCGGGCCCTGCGCGAGGCCACCCGCATCACCGGCGGCGGCGTGCCGTCCACCAAGGGAACCCTTTCGGAATGAGCGCCGCGCCGATCATCACCCTCATCGACTACGACGCCGGCAACCTGGCTTCGCTGGAAGGGGCTCTCGACCGCATGGGCCTCGCCTACCGCCGGGCCACCAGCCCCGACCAGGCCGCGGCCACGGGTCCCATCGTCCTGCCCGGCGTGGGCCACTTCGATGCGGCCCAGCGGTCCCTGGCTGAGCGGGGCTGGTGGCGCGCGCTGCCGGAACTGGTGGCCGAGGGCCGCCCCCTCCTGGGCATCTGCCTGGGCCTGCAGCTGCTGGCCGAGGGCAGCGAGGAAGCCCCCCGGGCCGCGGGGCTGGGCCTCATCCCGGGCATCGTCCGGCGCCTCGGCCCCGGCGTGAAGGTGCCGCACATGGGCTGGAGCCAGGTCCGCCAGCACATGGCCCACCCGGCCCTGCCCGATCCCAAGGGCGCCTGGCTCTACTTCGTCCACAGCTATGCCCTGGAGCCCTCCACCGAGTCGGTCTACCTGGCCGACCACGGTCGCCCCTTCGCCGCCATCGAGGCCCGGGGCATGGTCATGGGCTTCCAGCCCCACCCTGAGAAGTCGGGCCGTCCCGGCCTGCTGCTGCTCCAGTCCGCCCTCACCTGGATGGGCGCCCGCACGCCCGTGCCGGAGGAACCATGCAACTGATTCCCAGCCTCGACCTGATGCAGGGCCGCCTGGTGCGGCTGCGCCATGGCGACCCCCGCCAGGCCACCTTCTACGACCTCGAGCCCGAGGCCTGGATCGAGCGCCTCATGGAAGCCGGGGCCCGCCGCATCCATCTGGTGGATCTGGACGGCGCCTTCGGCAAGCCCCGGCAGGGTGACTTCCTGTCCTTCCCCGCGCGGTTCCCGGAGGTCCGCTTCCAGCTGGGCGGCGGCCTGCGCGACCGCCGCACCGTGGAGTCGGTCCTGGCCCTGGGCTTCGACGCGGTGGTGGGCACCCTCGCCGTCGAGAACCCCACGGCCCTGGCCGGGCTCTCGAAAAACCACGTCATCGCCGCCCTGGACCTCAAGGGCGAGCGCATCGTCACCCGGGGCTGGCAGTCACCCAGCGCCATCGCCTCCGTGGACGCCTTCAAGGCCCTGCTCAGCCTCGGCTTCAAGCGAGCCCTGGTCACGGACGTGAGCCGGGACGGCACGCTGGAAGGACCCGGCCTGGAAGCCGCGGCCTTCGTGGCCAGGGAGGGCTTCCAGGTGCAGGCCTCCGGAGGCCTCAAGGAGATCTCGGACCTGGAGCCGCTGAAAGGCATTCCCGGCGTGGTGGGCACCATCAGCGGCAAGGCTCTGCTGGAAGGCTTCGTGTCTCTCGAGGACTCGCGCACCCGCACCGCCCTGGAAGGAAACGCCTGATGCCAGCCAAGCGCGTCATTCCCTGCCTGGACGTCAAGCAGGGCCGCGTCGTGAAGGGCGTCCAGTTCAAGGGGCTCCGCGACATCGGGCACCCCGTCGAGCTGGCCCGCCGCTATGACGCCGAGAGCGCCGACGAGCTGGTCTTCCTCGACATCTCCGCCTCCCTGGAAGCCCGCGGCACCCGCGAATCCTGGGTGCGCGACGTGGCCCACGAGCTGAGCATCCCCTTCACCGTGGGCGGAGGCGTCTCGAAGGTGGAGGACGCCCGCAGCCTGCTGCGCGCCGGGGCCGACAAGGTGGCCGTGAACAGCGCCGCGTCCCTGCGCCCGGCCCTGGTCACGGAGCTGGCCGACGCTTTCGGCCGCCAGTGCGTGGTGGCCGCTGTGGACGTGAAGCGCGACCCCAAGCTGGGCTGGCGCGTCTATCTCAAGGGCGGCACCGAACCCACGGAGCGGTCTGCCAAAGATTGGCTCTGGGAGCTCAACGAGCTGGGCGCCGGAGAGATCCTGCTCACCTCCATGGACCGCGACGGCACCGGGGATGGCTTCGACCTGCCGCTGCTCGACTGGGCCTCGGAGCTGCCCATCCCCCTCATCGCCTCCGGCGGGGCGGGCCACGAGGTCCACTTCCTCGAGGCCCTCGAGCACGGCGCCGACGCGGTCCTGGCCGCCACCCTCTTCCACGAGAACCTCCTGCCGATTCCCCGCCTCAAGGCCTACCTGGCCGAGCACGACCTTTCCATACGGATCTGACATGGACCTCAACAACCTCACTTTCGGCCCCGACGGCCTCATCCCCGGCATCGTACAGAGCCCCAGCGGCGAGGTGCGCATGGTGGCCTGGCTCAACCGCGAGGCCCTGCAGCTCACCCTCGACACCGGCTTCGTCACCTTCTGGAGCCGCTCCCGGCAGGCCCTGTGGGTGAAGGGCGAGAGCAGCGGCAACCGGCTCAAGCTCCTCCAGATCCGTCCTGACTGCGACGCGGACGTCCTGCTCATCCTCGCCGAGCCCGACGGCCCCACCTGCCACCGCGGCACCGGCAGCTGCTTCGACGGCGAAGCCTGGCCCGCCACCCTGCCCTGGCTGGGCCGCCTGGAGGAGCTGCTGCGCTCGCGCAAAGCTGCGGCGGATCTGAAGGGCAGCTACACGCAGAAGCTCTTCGCCCAGGGCCTCGACCGCATCGCCAAGAAGGTGGTCGAAGAGGCCGGGGAAGTGATCATCGCCGCCAAGAACGACGACCGGGAGGAGTTCCTGGGCGAGGCCGCGGACCTGATCTTCCACCTGGACATGCTGCTGCTGGCCAAGGGCGCGAGCCTGCTGGACGTGGTGGCGGTGCTCCAGCAGCGCCACGCGGATCGCACCGGAGGGCCGGCCTGATGCCCGTCCGCACCCCGCACTTCCCTGACCTGCTCTTCGGCCCCGCCGAGCGACTCCGCCGCTGGGAGGACGCCCTCATGGGCCTGCTCGCTGACCACGGCTACCGCGAGCTGCATCCCTCGCTGGTGCTGCGGGACACGGTGCCCGACGGCGCCCTGCGCTTCTTCGACGGCGACGAGCTGGTGGCCCTGCGCTGGGACTTCACCATGGCCCTGGCGAGCCTGCTGGCCCGGCGCTTCCCGGAACCGCCGGAGCGCGTCTCCTACGCGGGGGCTGTCTTCCGCCGTCCCGTCCAGCCCTGGGAAGCCGTCGAACGCTTCGAGGTGGGCTGCGAGCGCATCACCACCGAAGGCCAGTCCTCCACCGAGGCGGATGTGGAGCTGGCCCGCCTGCTCATGGCCATCCCCGGCGTGCTGGGCCTGAAGAGCGCCATCCTCCACATGGGCAACGCGGCCCTCGTGCGCCGACCCCTGGAAGCGGAGGGGCTCTCCCCCGAGCTGGCCGCCGAGGTGGTAGCGGCCCTCTCCCGCCGCGCCCCGCACCGCGTGGCCCAGGCCCTCGAAGGCCACCCCTCCGCCACGCGGCTCTCAGCCCACGCCCAGGCGCTGCTGTCGGAGTTGGACGGCCCTGCCAGCCTCGCCGCCCTCAGCGCCAGCCCCTACGCCGAGCTGCTGCAGGAGGAAGTGGACCACATGGACCGCGCCCTCCAGGCCCTGCTGCCCATCCTCCCGGCCAACCTGGAGCTGCGGGTGGATCTCGCGGACGTGGCCGGCCTGGACTTCTACACCGGTCCCACCCTGCGCCTCTGGGCGCCCGGGGCCCAGCAGGAGCTGGCTGCCGGCGGCCGCTACGACCGCCTCTTCCCCGGCCTCGGCCGCCCCTGGAAGGCTGCGGGCTTCTGCGTGCGCCTGTCCCGCCTCCTGGACCTGGCCGAGACCCGGCCCGACCTCTTCGAGCAGCCCTGATGAACGCACCGGCCATCCTCATCGCCTTCCCCAAGGGCCGCCTCGGCGACGAGCTCGTCCCCCTGCTCGCCGGTACGCCCCTGGCCCTGGACGCCCAGGCCCTGAAGTCGCGGGTGCTGCGGATCCCCACCGCTACGCCCGGCGTGTCCGCACTGCTGCTGAAGGGCGCGGACCTGCCCCGCTACGTGGCCGCCGGCGTGGCGTCCCTAGGCATCGTGGGCTCGGACACCCTGGACGAGATGGACATGGACCTGCTGGAGCTGGCGGACCTCGGCTTCGGTGCCTGCCGCCTTTCGCTCTGCGCCCTGGCCGGGCTCTCCCTCGACGAGCTGCGGGCAAAGCCACACCTGCGTCTCGCCACCAAGTTCCCCCGGGCCACCGAGGCCTGGCTCACCCGCGAGGGCCTCACCGCCGAGCTGGTGCCCCTCAGCAGCAGCGCCGAGCTGGCCCCTCTGCTGGGCCTGGCCGACGCCATCGTGGACCTGGTGCAGACGGGGGGCACCCTCAAGGCCCACGGTCTCGTGGAGACCGCGGTGCTAGGCCGCTCCAGCGCCCGCCTCGTGGCCGCCCGCGGCGCCTACCTCAGCGAGCCCGCCCGCATCCGACCCCTCGCCGACGCCCTCATCGCCGCGCTCAAAGGCTGATCAGGGATCATTCCGCGACAAGACAGGAGCTGGTCACCGCCAAGACGCCAAGGCGCCTAGAAAGACAAGGACAAGGACAAGGATTCAAGAAATGAATCACGAAGACCACAAAGACCACGAAGCAGTGCCTGTCAGCTTTCTTCGTGGTCTTCCTGTCTTCGTGGTGATCATTTAGGCAATGGCTTTTTGCTTTTCTTGGCGCCTTGGCGGTGAGCTTTTTTCTTTCCCCGCTCAGCCGCTACCTTCGCCGGATCTGGTTGACGTCGCGGACGGCGCCGCGGTCGGCGCTGGTGGCCATGAGGGCGTAGGCCTGCAGGGCCGCGGACACCTTGCGGGCGCGGGGCTTGGCGGGCTGCCAGGCGGCGGCGCCCTTGGCCTCCATGGCCGCGCGGCGGCGGGCCAGCTCATCGTCGTTCACGGCCAGGCGGATGCTGCGGGCGGGGATGTCGATCTCGATGGTGTCGCCTTCCTCCACCAGCCCGATGGCGCCGCCATCGGCGGCCTCCGGTGAGGCGTGACCGATGGAAAGGCCCGAGGTGCCGCCGGAGAAGCGGCCATCGGTCAGCAGAGCGCAGGCCTTGCCGAGCCCCTTCGACTTGAGATACGAGGTGGGGTAGAGCATCTCCTGCATGCCCGGCCCGCCCTTGGGGCCTTCGTAGCGGATGACCAGGACATCGCCGGCAACGATGGTGTCGCCGAGGATCCCCATGACGGCCGCATCCTGGCTCTCGAAGACCCGGGCGCGGCCCGAAAACTTCCACACGCTGGCGTCCACGCCGGCGGTCTTCACGATGCAGCCGTCGGCGGCGATGTTGCCATAGAGCACCGCCAGGCCGCCCTCGCGGGTGTAGGCGTTGGCGGAGTCGCGGATGCAGCCCTTGGCCCGGTCCAGGTCCAGCTCCGGGTAGCGCCGGTCCTGGGAGAAGGCCTCCTGGGTGGGCACTCCGCCCGGGGCGGCGCGGAAGAAGTCATGGACCTCCGGGACTTTGGTGCGCATGACGTCCCAGCGGTCGATGGCCGCGCCGAGGGTCGGCGCGTGCACGGTCGAGGCCTCGCGATGCAGCAGCCCTGCCCGGTCCAGCTCGCCCAGGATGCCGAAGATCCCACCGGCGTGGTGCACATCCTCCACGTGGTAGTCCTGGGTGGCCGGCGCCACCTTGCAGAGGCAGGGCACCTTGCGCGAGATGCGGTCCAGGTCGGCCATCTTGAAGTCCACGCCCGCCTCCTGAGCCGCGGCCAGCAGGTGCAGCACGGTGTTGGTGGAGCCGCCCATGGCCACGTCCAGGGCCATGGCGTTCTCGAAGGCGGCGAGGGTGGCGATGCCGCGGGGCAACACCGAGGCGTCGTTCTGCTCGTACCAGCGGCGGCACAGGTCCACGATGCCGCGGCCCGCCTCCAGGAAGAGCCGCTTGCGGTCCGCGTGCGTGGCCACCACGGTGCCGTTGCCGGGCAGCGCCAGGCCCAGAGCCTCGGTCAGGCAGTTCATGGAGTTGGCGGTGAACATGCCCGAGCAGGAGCCGCAGGTGGGGCAGGCCGAGCGCTCGAAGCTGTCCACCTCGGCGTCCGTGACCTTGCTGTCCCCGGCCTTGATCATGGCGTCGATGAGATCCACGGCGATGGTCTTGCCCTGCCACTGCACCTTGCCCGCCTCCATGGGGCCGCCGGACACGAAGATGGTCGGGATGTTCACCCGCAGCGAGGCCATGAGCATGCCCGGCGTGATCTTGTCGCAGTTGGAGATGCACACCATGGCGTCGGCGCAGTGGGCATTGACCATGTATTCGACGGAGTCGGCGATGAGGTCCCGGGAGGGCAGCGAGTAGAGCATGCCGTCATGACCCATGGCGATGCCGTCATCGATGGCGATGGTGTTGAACTCCTTCGCGATGCCCCCGGCAGCCTCGATCTCGCGCGCCACCAGCTGACCCAGCTCCATCAGGTGCACATGCCCCGGCACGAACTGCGTGAAGGAGTTGACCACCGCGATGATGGGCTTGCCGAAGTCGCCCTCTTTGACGCCCGTGGCCCGCCACAGAGCGCGAGCCCCCGCCATGTTGCGGCCATGGGTCGAAGTCAGCGAGCGGTAGGCGGGCATGGAAGCTCCAGAACAGGGAGGCCGCCGTGCCAGGCACTGACAACCCCAGAGAATTCTACCGAAGAAGGGCTGACCCATCCCCTTCATCCCTGTCGAAACCGCTTTCCGGATCGCCTTGATCATCGGCAGGAAGCGCGTGCCCAGGCAAGAGCAACCACTCTCGAAGAGAAAAGACAAGGAGAGCGGAGGGGCGCTGAGGACTTCGGGTTACCTGCTGTTCTCTGCGAACCTCAGCCCTCTCCGCACCCTCTGCGAGCGTGGTAGTGCTTCCCCCACGAACTGGATGAATCCAGGGAGTGTTGGCATTCTCGGAAATCCCGGAAGAATTTTTTTTCCGGCCCCCAAGAGCCTTCTGGTTCCAGAGCCGGGTTCAGGCCGGGACCACGCCGTACACGTTGTCCCGCTGCCAGGGCTGGTAGCCGGCGGCGCGGATCATGCGCTCCATCTCGTCGCGGTTCACGCTGTAGCAGGTGCCGGCGGCGCTGACGACGTTCTCCTCGAGCATCAGGCTGCCCATGTCATCGCAGCCGTAGTGCAGGGCCAGCTGACCGGTCTTGCGGCCCATGGTGACCCAGCTGCTCTGCAGGTGCGTGAAGTTGTCGAGGAAGATCCGCGCCACGGCGATGGTGCGCAGGTATTCCACGTCCGTGGGCTTGGGCACCTTGCCCTCCCAGGGGGTGTGGCCGCTCTGGAAGGGCCAGGCGGCGAAGGCCGTGTAGCCGCCGCCGTTGCCCCGCGTCAGGGCCCGGTCCTGCTGGTCCCGCAGGGCCTGCAGGTGCTCGATGCGCTCGGCCAGGGTCTCGGTGATGCCGAACATCATGGTGCCCGTGGTCTTCACGCCCTCTTCGTGGGCCGCTTCCATGACCTCCAACCACTTCTCACGGTTGCCCTTCAGGGGGGCGATCTTCTTGCGGATGCGGTCCACCAGGATCTCGGCGCCGCCGCCGGGGATGGAGCCCAGCCCCGCGTCCCGCAGGTCGGCGATGGTCTTGCGCAGGCTCTGGCCGCTGAGCTTCGCCATCATCTGGATCTCGACCGGCGAGAACCCGTGGACCCAGATGCCCAGGTCCTGGTGAAGGTAGTGCACCAGGTCCAGGTAGTAGTCCCAGGGCAGGTCCGGGTTCACGCCGCCCTGCAGCAGGAAGCCGGTGCCACCGAGGGCCTGGGTTTCCTCGGCCTTCTGCTTCAGCTGGTCCTTGGTCAGGACATAGCCCCGGCTGTCGCCGGGCTTGTGGTAGAAGGCGCAGAAGGTGCAGTAGACGTTGCAGACGTCCGTGTAGTTCACGTTCCGGTCGATGACGTAGCTGGCGCGGGCCGGGTCGTTGTGGCGGTCGCGGACTGCGGTGGCCGCCACGGCGAGGTCGGGCAGCTCGGCCTGCTCCAGCAGGGCCAGAGCCTCGGCCGCGGAGACCCGCCGGCCCCGGATCACCTCTTCCAGGATCGCTTCAGACGGCGCCAGACTCGCGGTCATGCCTAGACCTTGTAGCCCATCACCTGGAGGCAGCGCTGGCACACGCACTCCTGGCCTTCCACACCGTGCTGGAAGTGCTCCAGGGTGTAGGCGCAGCGGCACTTCTCGCAGATCTGGGTCGGATCGGTGCAGGTCTTGGGCGCGTAGAGATGCGTGGGATCGGGCATGGGAGACTCCGGAGCCTCCAGGATAGCTGGTTTGGAGCCGGATCCGGAGCCTCGTCCCGAACGCAAGAGGCGGCCCCGGGAGGCCGCCTCTCACAGGGCTGTCTGGACTATTCCTCGACGGGAACGGCCTTGGCGCTGTCGTGGGGATGGGTGTTGCGCTTGCCCTGGTGCTTGTGGGCCTGGACATCCAGCTTCTCGATGGCCTGGGTGATGCTGGCATACATGTCGGCAGTGGTGGCCGAGGCCACGAACGCGCTGGCGCGGGTCTTGAGGGTGATCTCAGCTTCGTGCCGGTGCTTCTCCACGCCGAGGATCACGTGGACGTCGATGATGTCGTCCAGGTAGGTCGCCAGCTTGTCCAACCGCTCTTTGGTGAACTGCTTCAGGGGCTCGGTGAGCTCCACGTGGCGGCCGGTGTAGTGGACCTTCATGGGACACTCCTGAAAGGGGCCGGGTGGCCCGGAACTGAGAACTCCGGCCGTCTTATCGGCGCCGGCGCTGGGAAGCTGGAGGAATCTTGAGCTCCTCCCGGTATTTGTTGACGGTGCGGCGGGCCACCTTGATGGCATCCCGCTCCAGCAGTCCGGCGATGGCCTCGTCGGACAGGGGCTTGGCAGGATCCTCAGCCTGCACGAGGGCCTTGATGCGGTGCTTGACCACGGTGGCCGAGATGTCTGTGTCCTTGGGCCGGGCCGAGAAGAAGTAGTTCAGGTCGAAGAGGCCCTGGGGCGTGTGGATGGTCTTGGCCTTCACCACGCGGCTGATGGTGCTTTCGTGGAAGCCCGTGGCCTCGGCGACGTCCCGCAGCACCATGGGCCGCAGGTACTCGATGCCGTGCTCGATGAACTCCTTCTGCAGGTCCACGATCTGGGCGGAGACGCGCAGGACGGTGCGGTTCCGGTCCTCCACGCCGCGGATGAAGTCCCGGGCGCTGCGGAAGCGCTCGCGGATGAAGTCCTTGTCGGACTTGGCCTCGCTGGAGGCCATGAAGCGCGGGTACTCGCCGTTGACCCGGAGCCGGGGCAGCCCCTCATCGTTGAGATAGACCTTCCAGTTGCCGTCTTCGCCCTTGAGCACCACCACGTCCGGCTTGACCACCCGCTCGCCCTCGGGGTCGAAGGCCCGGCCCGGCGAGGGGTTCAGGTGCTTCAGCTGGTCCATGGCATGGGCCAGCTCCTCCTCGGTGCAGCCCAGGGCCTTGCGGAGCTTCCCGCTGTCGCGCTGGGACAGCAGCACAGAGTAGTCCTGGATGATGCGCACGGCCAGGTCATCGGGCTCCGCCCCCGCATGGCGCAGCTGCAGCAGCAGGGACTCCTGCACGGTGTAGCAGCCCACTCCGGAGGGATCGAACTCCTGCAGCACCTCCACGGCGGCAAGCAGGTCTTCCAGGGAGACACCCAGATCCGCGGCGAGGCTCACAGGCGTGGCCTCCACGGAGGGTTGGTCGGGGTCGATGCGGAGGAACCCCTTGGGGTCCAGCCGGTCGATGAGGCGCTCCACCAGGGGCGCCCGGGGGTCCTCATGCTCCAGGGTCTCGTAGAGCTGGCCCACCAGGTGGTCCTGCAGGGACTCGAAGGCGCTGAGCCGGTCCTCCCAGGAGAGGCGGTCCTCGTCCGGCAGGTTGCTGGTGCGGGGCAGATCCTGGTCCCAGCTGTTCTCGGCGCCCAGTTCCGTCTCCTGGACCTGCGCCACGCCTTCCTCAGTGAATTTTTCCAGATCGCTTTCGGGGTTCATCTCACCTGCCGAGTCCAGCATCGGTCCCAGGTCGCTGATGTCCACCCCCTCGGGCAGATCCCCGCCGTCGGAGACCTGGTCCACCGGGGACTCGCCCAGGTCCGAGTCGCGGCCCTCCTCGATGGCCTCCAGGGTCGGGATGTCGTCGGCGTCCTCGGCCAGCTCCAGCAGGGGGTTCTCCTCCAGCTCCCGCTCGATGGTCTGGGACAGCTCCTGCAGGTTCATCTGCCAGAGCTTCAGCTTCAGCTGCATGGCCGGGGTGAGGGCGAGGGTCTGGCTCTGGGCCAGCCGCTGGGAAAGGAAGGGGCCTGCCATCAGTCCAACCTGAACCGATCGCCCAGGTAGACCCGACGGATGTCGGGGTCCTCTGCGATCTCACTGGGCAAGCCGTTCTTCATGATCATCCCGTCCGCCAAGATATAGGCCCGGTCGGCGATCTGCAAGGTCTCCCGGACGTTGTGGTCCGTGATAAGTACGCCGATGCCCCGGGCCTTCAGGTCCCCGATCAGGCCCTGGATTTCGAGCACGGATTTGGGGTCCACGCCGGCGAACGGCTCATCCAGAAGCATGATGCGGGGTTCGGTCACCAGCGCCCGCGCCAGCTCGCAGCGCCGCCGCTCCCCGCCGGAGAGGCTCATGCCCAGGGTGTCGCGCACCTTCTCGAGGTGGAAGTCCGCCAGCAGCCGCTCGCAGCGTTCCTTCTGCTCGGCCTTGGGGATGGGCTGCAGCTCCCCCAGCGCCATGAGGTTCTCCCACACGGTGAGCCCCCGGAAGACGCTCGATTCCTGGGCCAGGTAGCCGATGCCGAGCCGCGCCCGGCGGTGCATGGGCAGGGCCGTCACATCCTGGCCGAGCCAGCGGATGCCCCCCCGGTCCGGGGCCTCCACCCCGACCACCATGTAGAACGTCGTGGTCTTGCCGGCGCCGTTGGGACCGAGCAGGCCCACGACCTCGCCCGTGCCCACGCAGAGGCTGACGTCCCGCACCACGGTGCGGTCGCCATAGCGCTTCTGGAGGTTCACGGCCTCGAGACACGGAGGTTGATCGGTCATGGCTCTATCAGAACACACTGCCCGGCGGATGGCCCCTACCGGACCACCCGGCCCGGCGTGTAGGGGGCATGGGCGGCCTCAAGGGCATCCTCCAGGACCTTGAGGGTCGCCAGGGCCGCATCGAACCGGCCGCTGAGCGCCTTCAGGCCCTCCTCCGCCCAGGCCAGATCCTGGCGCTGGGAGGCCGTGGGCAGCTGGGTGGTGCCCCAGACGCTGTCGGTGACTTCCTGGATCCGGCCGAGGATGCCGGGGCCCGTGGGTTCCTGGCGCGCAGCGACGGTTGCGTCACCCTTCAGCAGGTCGCCCAGGTCTTTCAACTCAAAGCTCAGCAGGCGCGCTTTCTCCAGCAGGCTCGCATCGACGGCCGGAGTCTCAAGGAGGGCCTTGCGCACGTGGTCCACCCGGTTCCGGGCCTCGCCAAGGCTCTCGCCAATGCCCTGCGCCCGGCGCTGGGCCTCGCCCATGCGGGCGCAGAAGGCGCTGAACTCCGTCCACTGGGCGGGCGTGAGCCGGTCCGCGTCCAGGGGCTTGACCTCGAAGGTCACGGGGCCCGCCACGGGCTTCAGCACCCCGTCGACCTGGAGGGCCAGGCTGACCTGGTAGCGGCCGGGGACAGCCAGGGCGCCGTGGGCGCCGTAGTCCCAGGGATCCCGCTCGTCGGCCACCTTCAGCCGGATGGGCGCGGGGCTGGGGAGGCGCAGGTCCCAGGCCAGCCGGTGCAGACCCGCCCCGGCCTTGCCGCTGATGCGGCGGAGGACCTGGCCGTCGGCGGCGCTGATGGTCAGGACGGCCGCGGGCTTCTGCTCCCGGTCCTCGGCCCGCAGGGCGTCCCAGGACGGCATGACCAGATCCTTGCCCGCCTTGACGGCCTCCTTCTCCTGGGCCTGGCGCTGCTCCTTCTTCGTCTTGGGCTCGGTCTTCACGTGGTAGGTGAAGACCGCGCCGAAGGGCGGGTTGGGGGACAGGAACAGCGAGTCTCCCTGGAAGGACGTCCCGGGGCCACCGAAGGGCACGGCGGGTATGTAGGCCAGGGCGGGCCGCAGCCCGAAGAGGTGGGCCTCGCGGTCCAGGTCCTCGGCCTTCGCCTCGCGGAGAGGGGTCAGGTCATCCAGGACGTAGAAGCCGCGGCCGAAGGTGGCCACGACCAGGTCCCCTTCCCGGGCCTGGATGGCCAGGTCCTTCACAGCGATGGTCGGCAGGTCCTTGAACCGGGACCAGACCTTGCCCGCGTCCAGGCTGAAGTAGAGGCCGAACTCCGTGCCGCAGTAGAGCAGGCCCTCCCGGGCCGGATCCTCCCGGACGGTGTAGACGCTGCCGCGCTCGGGCAGGCCGGCCCCCAGGGACTCCCAGGTGCGGCCGCGATCCCGGGAGCGCAGCAGGTAGGGCTTGAAGTCCCCGACCTTGTGGTTGTCGAAGGCAGCGTAGACCGTGCCGACCTGGTGCGGGCTGGCGGCGAGGCAGGAGACATAGGTCTGATCCGGCACGCCGGGGAAGCGGTCCAGCTTGCGCCAGGCCTGCCCGCCGTCCTCGCTGGTCTGCAGGAGGCCGTCATCGGTGCCCACGTAGAGCAGCCCCTCGGCCTTGGGACTCTCGGCCAAGGCCACGATGTTACCGAAGAAGCTGGTGGAGGTATTGCGTGCAACTGCATCCACGCTTTGAACTTTGTCCATGAGCTTCATGCGACTCCGGTCGAGGCGGCGGGTCAGGTCCGGGCTCACGACCTTCCAGCTGTCGCCCCGGTCATCGGTGCGGAAGAGCTTCTGCGCAGCGAAGTAGAGCCGCTTGCTGCTGTGGGGGCTGAGCAGCAGCGGGGCATCCCAGTTCCACTTGAAGGGCTCCTCCCCGGGGGCCGGCTGGGGCACGATCGACACCCCTTCGCCCGTGCGCCGGTCGAAGCGGGCCAGGCCGCCGTACTGGCTCTCGGAGTAGACCGTGTTGGGGTCCGTGGGATCCACCTGGGTGTAGAAGCCGTCCCCGCCCCGGGTCACGAACCAGTCGAAGCCCGTGGCGCCATGCAGGTTCCGGGTGCGGCTGGGGCCTCCCATGCTGAAGTTGTCCTGGGTGCCGCCGTAGATGGTGTAGAAGGGCCGCGCTTCGTCCACCGCGACGCGGTAGTACTGGATGATCGGCAGGTTGGCCTTGTATTCCCAGGTGGCGCCCCGGTCCCGGCTCTCGTAGACGCCGCCGTCACAGCCCGAGACCAGGCGGTCGGTGTTCGCGGGGTCGATCCAGAGGGCGTGGTTGTCCACGTGCTTGGACTTCTCGCCCACCCGCCGCCAGGTCTTGCCGCCGTCCTCGGTCACCTGCATCCAGGTGTCCATGCTGTAGACCCGCTGGGGCTCCTTAGGATCGCAGATGAGCTCCTGGTAGTACTGGGCGCTGCCGCTCACCTGCTCGTTGCGCCGCTCCCAGTTCCGCCCCCCGTCCGTGCTGCGGAAGAAGCCGCCGGCCTTGTTGGCCGCCTCAATGGTGGCGTAGACCGTATCCGGCGCTCCGGCCGGGACGGCCAGGCCGATGCGGCCCAGGTCGTCCTTGGGCAGCCCCTCCTCCAGGCGGGTCCAGGTCTGGCCGCCGTCCGTGCTCTTGTGGATGCCGCTGCCGGGGCCGCCGTCCACCATGCCCCACACGTGGCGGCGGCGCTGGTAGGTGGCGGCGTAGAGCACCTCGGGATTCCGGGGGTCCAGGACCACGTCCGTGACGCCCGTGTGGGCATCGACCGTGAGCACGGCCTTCCAGGTCTTCCCCCCATCGGTGGTCTTGTAGAGCCCCCGGTCGCCGCCTTCCTTCCAGAGCGGTCCCTGGGCGGCCACGAAGACCACCTTGCTGTCCCGCGGATCCACCAGGATCTTGGCGATGTGCTCGCTGGCCTTGAGGCCCAGGTTCTCCCAGTGCTGGCCACCGTCCAGGCTGCGGTAGACGCCGTCGCCGTAGGCCACCGAGCGCTGGCTATTGTTCTCGCCGGTGCCCACCCAGACCACGTTGGAGTCCCGGGGATCGACGGTGACGCAGCCGATGGAGAAGGAGGCCTCCTTGTCGAAGACCGGCTTCCAGGTGGTGCCCGCGTTCACGGTCTTCCAGAGGCCACCCGAGGCCGCAGCCACGAACCAGGTGTCTGTCCGGCGCGGATCCACGGCGATGTCCCCCACCCGCCCCGAGGTGACCGCCGGGCCGATGCTGCGCAGGGGCAGCGCCGCCAGGGGCGAGCCTTTGGCCTCGTCCTTGTCGCCAGGCGCCACGGCGACCAGGGGCGCGACAGCCAGAAGCAGGGCCAGGAGCGGGAGCGAGTGGAACCGGGGCATGGTGCCTCCTATTACGATGGAACCACCATCATGCCCGAGATCAATGCCCCTTCAAGGCAACTCTGCGGGCCGTTACCAACCGGAGCCGGTGCCCTTGCCGCGTACCCGCCCCTGCCACTTCACGGACTGCGGGCCAGGTTCCAGCTCCAGTGCCTCGCCCTGCCCTTCGCCCAGCCGGCCGCGCAGCGTCACCGCGCCCTGAGCCTGCACGAGCTTCACCGAGCGGTCTGCGCCGACGGTGACCGTCACCGTGTCCGCCGCCAGCCGCCAGCCCTGGCCCTGGCACTCCACGTTGCCGCTGAGGACGATCTTCTGGGCCTCGCTCTGGCCCCGCTCGGCCCGCAGGACCAGGTCCCCGTCCGCGGCGGCCAGGGTGCCGCTGAGGCCCTCCGGGAAGGTGACTACCTCGCCCCGGCGCACGATGCGCGGCCCCGAGAGCCGCTCCCGCAGGCGGCTCCAGGCTGCCGGGCGGCCCGTGAGCGTCCAGAGCGCGTCCTCCCAGACCAGCCGGGCGCCCCGCACGCTGCCTCCGGTGAAGAGGTTCACCTGCACGGGCCCCTCGATGGTCCAGACGCGGGGATCGCCCTGCCCGCCCCCGCCCGTGAAGGTGCCGTCCTCGCCGCGCCCAAACACGGGGCTCTGGAGCTTCCAGCGGCGGGTGGCGCGCTCCACCTCGATGCGCGGAGAGGAGAGGCTGCGACGCCCCCAGGTGAGCACGGCCTGGCCCTCGGCCACGGCATGACCCACGGCCAGGTTGTCCGGCAGGTCCCACCCCGCCGCCTCCCGCATCAGCACCCGGGGGGCCCGCAGGACCAGCCGCTGGCCGTCCACAGGCTGATCCCAGACCACACTGCCCTCGAGGCGCAGACCCGCGGGTGTCCAGCGCGCGCCCTCGGTGCTGAGCTGTTCCTCGCCGGTGGATACTGCCCGGCGGGCCCGGAAGTGCCGGAACTCCACCTGCTGGAACGTGGCGCCAGGCGCCGGCCGGGGGGCCACGCCGCCCTGGGCGTCGCCGTGCCAGCCATCGCTGCGCTGGAAGGCCAGGGGCCCGGGCCAGCTCACCTGCTCCGGCGTAAGATCCGCCACACTGGCCTGCAAGGAGCCCTCGCTCAGGGTGGCCTTGACGCCCTCCAGGTGGCCCGTGAGGAAGCCCGGCGTGGCCCAGAGGCGGTCAGCGTCCATGCTGCGGAGGGTGGCCGGAGTGGCCCGGTCCGGGGGCGCCTGCCAGCGCACGGGACCACGCTCTACCCGGAGGCGGCCATCGGCTTCGCGCCGCCAGCCCGTGGGCAGGTTCCAGACGCCCTGCGCCGAGCCTTCGAGGGACTCCCAGCGCAGGGGCGCCAGGCCCTCCCACTCGCCGCCGGTCCACCGCAGCGCCGGACCTTCGCCTTCGATGCGGCCCTTGCCGAGGGGGGTGGTGGTCCCGGGCTGGGCCACCCCCAGCTCCATGGGGGCCTGCAGCGTCCACACTCCGGCCTGGCGCCGCGCCTTGGGCGAGAGCAGGCGCCACTGCCCAGCCGGCTCGTCGAGGCGGCCTCGCACTTGGTCCAGGAGCAGGTCATCCTCGGTGCCCGTGATGGTCTTGTAGGCGAGTACCATACGGTTCGGCCCGAGCTGCTCCGTCAGGGTTCCGATGCTGCCGAGGGTGCCCTCGCCAAAGAGCGGATCGCCACCGCTGGTGCGGCCCGGCATGCCGTCCACGCCCTGCACCAGGAACTGGGCGGTCACCACCAGGGTGCCCGCGACCAGGGCCCAGCCCAGCCCCCGCCACAGGGGATGCCGCGCGGGCGGGACCGCCTGGAGCAGGCTGTGGAGGCTCATGGCGCCGCCTCCGCCAGGGGCGTGTCCACCAGCCAGGAGCGACCCCAGCGGTCACTGTCCTGGGGCGTGGCGGCCAGGCACAGGCGGTCGCCTGGACGGGGCTGCTCCGGGCGGCCTTCGCCTGCGAACCAGGTGACCGAACCCTTCACGCCGGACAGCCCGAGCCGCCAGTGATCGGCGCTGAACACCACCGACTTCTCCACGACCCCCTCCAGGCGCGCCAGCACCGGAGCGAAGCCCTGGCCGAAGGGCTCCAGCCGGGCCAAGGAGCCGTCCGCCCCCAGCTCCGCGGGCCCCCCATCCAGCAGCAGGGGCGGCAGCTCGCGACCCACGGCCTGCTCGGCGGCACCGCGCTGGAGGGCCGAGCGCACAAAGGCGAACCGGGCGGCCTCGAAGCTGAGCCCCGCTGCAACCTTGTGGCCGCCGCCGCCCAGGGTGAAGGGCTGCGCCAGGGCCAGCAGCGCCCCCAGGTCATAGCCTTCCGGGGCCCGGAGACTGCAGTGAGCCACGCCGTCCACCACCGTGCAGACCCCGGCGGGTCGACCCGTGGCGCGCATGCGGTGGCCTGCCACGATGCCGATGACGCCCTTGTGGGCCGTGGGGTCCAGCACCAAGTCGAAAGCCTCGTCGCCCGGGGGCGGCAGCTGGCGGGTCAGGGCCTGCTGGGTGGCGCGGCGCTCGGCGTTCAGGGCCTCCACCCGCACCATCAGGGTCGCGGCTTCGTCGGCATCCCGGGTGAGCAGCAGGCGCACCGCATCCTCAGCCCCGCCCATGCGGCCCACGGCATTGAGCCGCGGCCCCACGCCGAAGGCGATGTCCTGGGCGCCGATCACGCCCTCCTTCTTTGCGGCCCGCAGCAGCGCCGCCAGACCAGGGCCGTTCCGTTGGCCCAGGGCATCCAGCCCCCGGCGCACCAGCAGAGCGTTCTCATCGACCAGGGGCATCATGTCGGAAACCGTGCCGATGGCCACCAGCTTGAGCAGGCCGTCCAGGAAGGCCGCGTCGGCGCCCTCGGGCGTGGGCACCGCCCCGAGCAGGGCCTGGGCCAGCTTGAAGGCCACGCCCACCCCCGCGAGGTAGGGGTTTGCGTAGCCGTCCAGGTGGGGATGCACCACGGCGCAGGCCGGGGGCAGCTCCGCGCCCAGGGCGTGGTGATCCGTGATGACCCACTCCAGGCCCAGCTCCGCGCTGGCCCGGACTTCCTCCAGGCTGCGCACGCCGCAGTCCACGGAGATGAGCAGGCCCGGATCGCGGCTGGCCTTCAGCTCCTGGATGCAGTCCAGGTGCAGACCGTAGCCGTCCGAGAAGCGGTTGGGGATGAAGAACGAGGCCTCCGCCCCCAGCTTCTCCAGGGTGCGCACCAGCAGGGCCGTGGCGGTGACGCCGTCCACGTCGTAGTCCCCGTAGACCACGATGCGCTCGCGGGCCGCGATGGCCCGGCGGATGCGGGCCACGGCCGCGTCCACGCCCGGCAGCAGGTGGGGATCGGTGCTGCGGGTCCAGGCCGGATCGAGCCGCCAGGCCAGGGCCTCCGGCCGGTCGACGCCGCGCAGCCAAGCCAGCCGCGCCAGCCGGGGGTCCAGGCCGCAGGCCTCGCCCAGGCTTCGCCAGGGCGCCAGTCCCGCCGGAAGCTCCCGGCGGAGGCGCCAGAGCTTCGCGCCCATCTCAGCCCACGCTGCCCATGCGGGCGAACTTCTGGTAGCGCTCCTCCACCAGCTGATCTGCTGTCAGCTCAGACAGCTCCGAGAAGGCTTCGATGACGGCTTCCTTCAGGGCGCTCGCCGCGGCGTCGTAGTCGGAGTGGGCGCCGCCGAGGGGCTCCTTGATGATGCCGTCGATGATGCCCAGCTCCAGCAGGTGCGGGGCCGTCAGCTTCAGCGCCGCCGCGGCCTTGGGCGCCTGGGAGGCGTCCTTCCACAGGATGGAGGCACAGCCCTCGGGCGAGATCACGGAGTAGATGGCGTTCTCCATCATGAGCACACGGTCGGCCACGCCCAGGGCCAGGGCCCCGCCACTGCCGCCTTCGCCGAGCACCACCGCCACCACGGGCACCCGGAGCTTGGCCATCTCCAGCAGGTTCCGGGCGATGGCTTCGGCCTGGCCGCGCTCTTCCGCATCCACACCGGGGTAGGCGCCGGGGGTGTCGATGAGGCACAGGATGGGCCGCTGGAACTTCTCGGCGAGCTTCATCAGGCGCAGGGCCTTCCGGTAGCCCTCGGGCTTTGGCATGCCGAAGTTCCGCAGGATCTTCATCTTCGTGTCGCGGCCCTTCTGCTGGCCGATGACCATGACGGGATTGCCCTCGATCCAGCCCATGCCCGCCACGATGGCGGCATCGTCGCCGAAGCGGCGGTCCCCATGCAGCTCGTCGAAGCGCTCACAGACGCGCTCCAGGTAGTCCAGCGTGTAGGGCCGCTTGGGATGGCGCGCCAGCTGGGCCCGCTGCCAGTCCGAGAGGTGCGAGAACAGGTCGGCCTTGAGCTTGTCGAGCTTCTTGATCAGCTTCTCCCGCTCCTTGTTCTGGGAGGGGTCCATCTCCATGGCCCGGATCTGGGCCTCCATCTCGAGCACCGGCTTTTCCAGCTGCGAGAAATCCATGACCTGTTCGGGGGATGTGTCTTTCATGGAACCTCGAGGCGGTATGTTCGAAGGTTCAGTGTAGGAGGCCAGGGAACGAATGACCAGGGACCCCTGACCCGGGGTAGTCCCCCGTCCGACTCCACCCCGGCCGCAACAATCACCCCATGGGGCGAGCGCTGTTGGCACAATTTCCCAGAGAGGTCCTACCCGTGCATGCCCTTCCCTTCCCCCTCCTCGGTCTCAGCGGCGGCATCGCCGCGGGCAAGAGCTTCGTCGCACGGTGTCTGGCGGAGCGGGGCTGGGTGGTCATTGACGCGGACGCCCTGGCCCGGGAGGCCGTGGCCCCGGGCAGCGAGGGGCTCCGCGAGGTGGCCCTGGCCTTCGGGCCGGAGGCCCTCCAGGCGGACGGCACCCTGGACCGGGCCTGGGTCGCCGCCCATGTCTTCTCGGATCCCGTCGCCCGGACCCAGATCAACGCCATCCTCCACCCGCGCATCGAGGCCCTGCGGGATGCCCGGCTGCGGGCCCTGCCTGCGGACACCCGCGGCGCAGTGCTCGATGCAGCGCTCTGGGTCGAGCGGGCCCGGGCCCACCACTTTGACGCCTTCTGGACCGTGGACGCCCCGGAGGCCCTGCGGGTGGAGCGCCTGATTGCCCGGGACGGCCTCACTCACGAGGCCGCCGCTGCCCGGCTGCGCGCCCAGGCCTCGGCGCCGGAGCGGGCCCTGCATGCGGACCTCGTCATCTCCAACGACGGCAGGGCCCTGGCTGGGCTTCTCGCTCAGGCCGAAGCGGCCCTTCTGGCAGACTGGAGGGTCCGCCGCGCGCGGACCTGGAGAGCCCCGATGCCCGCACCCTTCACCGCCGACCAGCTCCGTGCCGTCCTCTCTGCCCTGCTCCAACGGGGCGGCGGCTACGGCGAGGTGTTCGTGGAGCGTCGCCGCGCCCACGCCCTGGGCATGGATGACGGCCGCATGGAGGACGTGCTGGCCTCGGAGACCTTCGGCGTCAGCCTCCGCCTGGTGGACGGCGAGACCACCCGCTTCGCCGACCTGATCTCCCCTTCCCACGAGGAGCTGCTGGCCTCCGCAGCCACCCTGGCCGCCCCGGGCCAGGGCCTTGCGGCCACCGTGCCGGTGCTGGTGGTGCGGACCTTCCCCACGCCCAGCCCCGTGGCCCAGGATCCAGGCGCCGTGCCCCTGGCGGACAAGGTGGCCCTGGTTCGGCGCGCCGAGACCCTGGCCCGGGAGCACGCCGAGACCCTGCGCCCCGGCGCCCTGAAGCAGGTCTCCGTGGGCTACGGCGACAGCACCCAGCGGGTCTGGATCGCCGCGGCGGAGCTGGCCGACGGCGCCTGGACCGCCCGCCTCACGGAGGACCACCGCACCCAGGTGGTGCTGCGCCTCAATGCCACCGCCGGGGATGGCGTGCAGCTCCAGACGGGCTATCAGGCCCTGGGCGAAACCCGGGGCTTCGAGCTGTTCACGGACGAGGCCGTGCGGCGCATGGTGCACGAGGCCGTGCGCCTGGCCCTGCAGGCCCTGGAGGCCCAGCCCGCGCCCGCCGGCACCTTCCCCGTGGTCCTCAGCAGCAGCGCCGGGGGCACCATGATCCACGAGGCCTGCGGCCACGGCCTGGAGGCCGACCTGGCCCTGGCCGGTATGAGCTCCTTCGCGGGCAAGCTGGGCCAGCAGGTGGCCGCCCCGGGCGTGACCATCATCGACGACGGCACCCTGCCCCACAAGCGCGGCAGCCAGGCCATCGACGACGAAGGCAACCCCGTTAGCCGCGTGGTGCTCATCGAGAACGGCATCCTCAAGGCCTTCCTGCAGTCGCGCAAGACCTCGCGGCAGATGGGCACGGAAGCCACGGGCAATGGCCGCCGCGAGAGCTACCGCCACCTGCCCATCCCCCGCATGCGGAACACCTTCCTGGCCGCGGGCAGCGAGGCCCCCGAGGCCATCCTCCGCGACCTGGACCGCGGCCTGCTCGTGAAGCACATGGGCGGCGGTCAGGTGGACACCGTCACGGGCAACTTCGTCTTCCAGGTCACCGAGGGCTACTGGGTGGAGAACGGCGTGGCCCGCTATCCGGTCAAGAACGCCACTCTCAGCGGCTGCGGCCCCGAGGTGCTGAAGCAGCTCACCCGCATCGGCAGCGACCTCCATCACTTCGACATCGGCACCTGCGGCAAGGACGGCCAGGGCGTCCCCGTCAGCGACGCCCTCCCCACCATCCTCTGCCCCGCCCTCGTCGTCGGCGGCACCGCCGAAGCCCTGCCGAGTGTGCTTTAGTTCGAAACTGCAGATGACGCCGATTTCGCAGATGAACGCCCGACCTGCCATCTCCTGTTTTTCATCTGCGCCCATCTGCGACATCTGCGGTTAGCTCCAGAGGATTTCCATGACCCCGTTCACCACCTTCATCCCCGAATCCCTTGAAGCCCGTCTCCAGGACGGCATGGCTCACGCGATGGGCCTGGGCGCAGAGGGGGCTGAGGCGTTTATCTCGGTGTCCCACAGCCGCAAGGCCAAGGTGCAGAACGGGGCGCTGCAGGACCTCACGGTGAGCAAGCGCGGTGGGCTCGGTGTGCGGGTGCTGCGCGGCGGCGCCAAGGGCCTGCGCGCGGGCCTGGCCACCACCACGGACCTGGCGGCGGCGGACTTCCGCAGCCTCTTCGCCCAGGCCTGGGAGCTGAGCGCCTTGGGCGACGAGGATCCCTGGCTGCGCCAGGCCGGGCCTTCCGGCACCGACGACCTGCCCAGCCGCTACGACGCGGCGGTGGAGACCATCACCCCCGAGCAGCGCATCGCCTGGGCCCTGGAGCTGGAAGCCCAGTCCCGGAAGGCTTCGTCCAAGGTCGCTGCCGTGCGTGAGTCTGCCTGGGGCGACGGCACCGGCGCCAGCCTGCTGCTCACCCAGAAGGGTGTGCGCACCCCGGACACCGGCTCCAGTTGCTCCGCCAGCATCGAGCTGGCCGTGGCCGAGGGCGAGGACCGCCAGGCCTCCTGGCACTGGGGCGTCTCCCGGCGACCCGACCTGGATCTCGCGGCCATCGGCGCCGAGGCGGCCCTCAAGGGCGAGCGCAAGCTGAACCCCCAGCGGCTGCCCGCCGGGAAGTATCCCGTGGTCCTGCATCCGGAAGTGGCCGTGGACCTGCTGGGCATCGTGGCGGGCATGCTGGACGCCGAGTCGGTGCTGAAGCAGCGCAGCCTCTTCGCCGGGAAGCTGGGTGAGATCATCGCCTCGCCCCTGCTGACCCTCATCGATGATGGCCGCCTTGCGGAGGCCCCGGGCTGCCCGGCCCTGGGCACGGAGCCCTGGGATGCGGAAGGCCTGCCCACCCGCCGGAACGTGCTGCTGCAGGACGGCATGCTGCAGACCTACCTCCACACCCTCAAGACCGCCGCCGAGATGGGCATGGCCCCCACGGCCAGCGCGGGTCGGGGCTTCGGCAGCCAGCCCGGGGCCACCACCTTCAACCTCTTCCCCCTGGCCGGGAAGGACTCCGCCGAGGCCCTCTACCGCATGGCGGGCAACGGGGTGCTCATCACCGAGATCATGGGCCTGCACACCGTGGATCCTGTCAGCGGCGACCTCAGTGTGGGCGCCAGCGGCATCCGCATCCGCAACGGCGAGCTGGCCGAGCCCGTGGACAAGCTCACTTTCGCCGGCAACCTGCGCGACTTCCTCACCCGCATCGTGGCCCTGGGCAGCGACCTCCGCTGGTATGGCAGCAGCGCCGGGCTGAGCATCCTCCTCGAGGACATTGCGTTGGGCGGGGCCTAAGGGATCGAAAGCCCGCCTATTACCGGATCTGCCGAGCCTGCTGGCCGAGCAGGAGTTCGTTGACGATAGAGACGACCTTCTGGGCGTCTTCTTCCTCCACACGCACGCCCTCGATGACACTGCGCTTGAAGGCGATGGCGATGCTGCTGCCGCTATTGGATTCGATACTGATCAGCAGCGACTTGTGCAGGAAGTAGAAGACGAAGAACAGGATCGGGATGACGGCCCCGATAACGGTCAATACCAGAGGTAGGGTAAGCACGCCCAGAACCAGGTAAAGCACGGGCTTGAAGAAGCCGGACGAGGTTCCGCACACCGAGGCCAGCGGCAGGGTGGTGGTGAGGGCACCGCTGAGGTTGGAGCTCTTGAACACGATCCTGTCGGCAAAAACCTCCAGCACTGTCGTCGCATCGATGCCGATCAGGTTCAGCAGCCAAGCCAGCAGACCCGATTTCCGCCCAACGATGCGCACATGGAGCCCACCGGGAGCGTCAGGGAGGATAGTGAACTCCTTGGTCGCAAGGGCCGAGGGTCCGATCAGAGTGGCGAGCGTGAACATGGGGACTCCGGGGATCTAAATGGGTGGGGCGAGGCACACCGCTCTGGGCAGCCCAACGCACGGATTTCAACTGAATTTTCAATGAATTCCAAGTAGACACCACTGCCGCGCTGGGGTCCACCCCGAAGTCGAAGCACGCCTGCGCCCAGGGCTGACTCCATCCTCCTTGCGCTCTGATTCTGGCCCCCGAAGCAGGTAAGCTGGTGGTTCACCACAGGATGCCGCCATGAGCCTTGATGCCGCCCGACGATATCTTTCCTTCCCCCACCTCGAAGCTGTGCTGCGGGCCGAGCTTGAACCCCTTCTGGCTGCGGCGGAAGCTGGCGAGTCCGGCGCCCTCGCCGAGCTGGAGGACCGCTTCTTCGAGCCCCTGGCCTTCGGCACGGGCGGCCTGCGCGGCTTCATGGCCGCGGGCCTGCGCCGCATGAACCAGCCCAACGTGCGCCGGGTGACCCTGGCCCTGGCGGCGGTGGCCCAGCGCCACGCCCCGGACAAGAAGATCGCCGTGGTGGGCGCCGACACGCGGCTGAATTCTGATGTCTTCAGCGCCGAGACGGCGGCGGTGCTGGCGGCGGCGGGCTACACGGTGTACCTGGGTTCGCGCCCCCTGCCCACCCCCTTCCTCTGCTTCGCCATGAAGGCCCTGGGCTCCGGCTGCGGGGCCATTGTGACGGCCAGCCACAATCCTAAGGAATACAACGGCTACAAGGCCTATAACGACCTGGGCGGCCAGGTGGTGGAGCCCTGGGACGCGGAGATCGAGGCCGAGATGGCCACCCTGCCCCTGGTGCCGGTGCCGCCCGTGGCGCCCGCTGGCAGCATCCTGCCCATCCCCGCGGAGGTGGAGGCCGCCTACGTGGCCATGGGCCAGGAGCTGCTGCAGCACCCCCAGCCGTTCACCCCGGCGTCGATCCTCTACACGCCCTTCCACGGCACCGGCGTCGCCTTCGTGCCCGCCCTGTTCGAGGCGGCGGGTCTCCCCCTCACGGTGAGCCCCAGCCAGGGCATCCAGGATGGCACCTTCCCCACGGCCCCCCGCCCCAACCCCGAGGAGCTGGCGGCCTATGCGGCGCCCCTGAAGGAAGCCGAGGCCATGGGCGCCGACGTCGTCCTCGCCAACGACCCTGATGCGGATCGCATCGGCGTGGTGGCGAAGCGCAACGGGGTCTGGGAGCTCATGAGCGGCAACGACCTCGCGGCCCTCACCCTGGACTATCTCTGCGGCCAGAAGGGCCGCCTGGGCGCCGTGGTCAGCACCGTGGTCACCTCGGACTTCATGGCCACCGTGGCCCGGCACCACGGCCTGCCGGTCGTCTGGACGCTCACGGGCTTCAAATACATCGCCGTGTGCATGGACCGGCTCGAGGCCCTGGGCGAAGCCTACGCCTTCGGCGCCGAGGAGAGCTACGGCATGCTGCTGCCCCCCAGCCTCCGCGACAAGGACGGCGTCACGGCCGCCCTGGTGGTGGGTGAGATGGCCGGGCACTTCAAGGCCAAGGGGATGACCCTCTTCGAAGCCGTGGAGGCGCTCCAGGGCCGGGTTGGCAGCTTCCACAACCGCCTCGTGAACCTGGAGGATCCTCGCCCCGGCGGGGCCAAGCGCTTTGCCGAGGCCATGGGCCGCATCCGCAGCGCCGGTCTGGCCACCCTGGGTGGCGAGCCAGTCGCCAGCTGGGAGGACTTCCAGGGCTGCCAGTGGCACGGCGAGGGACGCACGGAGCCCATCCTGGACCGGCCCGACAACCGCGGTGCTGCCCTGCCCATCCCCCGCAGCAACGCGCTGAAGTTCCGCCTTCCGAGCGGCGGCTTCGCCGCCTTCCGCCCCAGCGGCACCGAGCCCAAGCTGAAGGTCTACCTGCAGTCCCGGACCGGCAAGGCCCAGCTCGACCAGATGGAGGCCGAAGCCCGCGCCCTGCTGGGACTGTAGAACGACTAACCACAGATGACGCAGATATACGCAGATGGGCGCCGAAGGACTGCGCCTGGGTTCGCAGGTTCTTTCTGCGGCACCTGCGTCATCTGCGGTTTCATACGCTCTTGCAGCGCCTACTGATACCGCTGCGGACTGCCTCCAGGCTGAGCGGCGCGGGCCCGCAGGAGGATCTCGCCGAAGTGCCGCCGCTCGGCCCTGGGATCCATCTGGCCACGCCTGTCCTGCAGCCGCTCCCACTTCACGAAGCGGAAGTCATCCCGCATGAAGTGCTTGATGAACTGGCCCCGGATGAGCCTGACGAAGGTCTCGAGGGTGATCTGCCCGGCGGTCAGCGGGCGGAGGATCTCAACGAAAGCCTCCCGGATGTAGGCGTGATGGAGCGCGTGCTGCTCCAGGCCGGGATAGCCGGCCTCACGCATCACCTGCTCCTCCCGGGAGCAGTGATCGACGACGTAATCCAGCAGGTCGTCGATGCTGCGGTTGATCTCGTCCAGATCCCCTGCCCGCTGCAGCCCGCCCTGGGCCTCTAGGCGGTTGAAGAGTTCAAACAGATGCGCATGCTCGGCGTCGATCACGTGCACCGTGGAGTGGAATGCTTTGCGCCAGTGCAGCATCGGCGCCTCCGATCCATGGGATTCTGGGTCTCAATATAGTCTCAAGACGGACTGGAGCAAGCAGAACCCGTGAACCACCTCTCAACAGAACGAGAAAAAGGCGCCGGATCACTCCGGCGCCCTTTTCTGTTCCCCTGAGGGGAGAAAGCTACTTCTTGGTGGTGGTCAGCTTGCCATCAGCCCAGCCGTGGCAGTCCTTGCACTTGTCTTCCTTGTACTTGGGGAACATCTTGGCGGTGGCGGCGTTGAACTTCTTGTCCTTGGGGGCGCCGTCATGGCAGACGGTGCACTTGGCACCCTTGACGGTGGTGGGCTTGGCCATGGCGGCAGGGGCCAGGAGAAGCATGAGGGCGGCGGTCAGGAGGGTGATGCGGCGCATGTTGTGTCCTTGTGGTTAGGGCTCCCAGGCAACGTCCTGGAAAGCAGAAGAGGGGGTTGAAAGAGGTTTGCCCCGGCTGGGCGGCATCGGCACCTGAGGAGTTCGTCTGGAGGACGAGGACAGGACCTGAAAAGTTTGTCATCGAATTGTCTCTTGGAGTTCCCTGAATTGTCGGTGATTCGAGTCACAGAGGTCCGGTATTCCCTTCGCAACGACCGGTCATGAATCCCCTTGCATAAATCGGGCCGCCCGTCCCCAGAGGTTCCTGGGTGACCGGGCGGCCCGGGGTCCTGCGGGTCTAGTGGCCGAGGCGAGACACCATGGCGTAGATGATGAGGACGAGGAGCATGAGGCCGACGCCGAAGAAGATGTAGCCGGCGGCGCGGGCGATGCCCTTCCAGGCTTCCCACTCATCCTTCACGCGGTATTCGTCCAGGCGGCCTTCGGCAACCAGACGGTCATACCAGCGCTTGCGCTCGTGGAGCATCTCAGCCTTGGAGATCCGACCCGAGAAGATCACGGTGTCCATGGGGAACTTCTCCAGCCGGAAGTGGGTGTTGAAGAAGTGGACCGTGAAGATGAAGCCCGAGGCGAGCAGGGCCTCGTCCGAGTGGATGATGAGGGACACGTTGATCATCCAGCCCGGCATGAACTTGCTGAAGAAGACCGGGAACCACATGATCAGGCCCGAGACGCCGATGGCGAAGACGCCCCAGAACACGGCGAGGTAGTCGAACTTCTCGAAGTAGGTCCAGCGGTCGAACTCGGGCCGGGGGCCCTTGCCGAAGAACCAGCGGTTGTGATCCACGAAGTCCTTCAGATCCTGCTTGGTGGGGATCATGGAGTCCGGGTGGGCCATGGCCTGGAAGATGCGCTTGGGCTCGAAGACGTTGGTCTCCGGGTTCCAGAGGAAGCGCCGGCGCTTCCAGAGGTGGCTGACGGTCGCGCTGACGTGCAGGACGAAGTAGACGAAGGTGATGACCGCCCCGAAGTGGTGGAGGGTCCGCGCCACTTCGGCGCCTCCGAAGAGGCTGAAGATGGCCTTGGCCCAGTCGGCGTAGTAGAACTTCAGCGGCATGCCGGTGATGGTCAGCAGCAGGAAGCTCGTGACCACCAGGATGTGCAGGAACCGCTCGAAGGGCTGGAAGCGGGTGAACTGCTCATCATCCGCCTGGATCTTGAGCTTGGCTTCACGGAACTGCTTGGAGTCATGCCGATAGAGCCAGATGGAGCGGAAGAGCCAGAAGAGGGTGTGGCCGCCGAACAGGGTGAAGGTGAACACCAGCAGCGTGGTCATGACGATGAAAACGTAGTGCAGCTGGGGGAAGTTCTTGCGGTCCATCGGGTTGGCATGGGGCGCATAGCGGGCGAAGCTGGGGTTCGCCTTGGGGTGGCACTGCTTGCAGGTGTTGACGATGTTGCCGGGGGACAGGCGGGAGTTGGGATCCGAGGTGCGCAGCACATCGTGGTGGCCGTGGCAGTCATAGCAGGCGGCGACGGTGCTGGCGGTGTTGGCCTTGCCCAGCGCCATGGCCTTGCCGTGGTAGGTGTCGCGGTAGTGCTCCAGCCGGTCCGTGTGACACTTGCCGCAGACCATGTCGCTGCCGGCCTTGAAGTGGCCGCCGGTGGGCGTCTCGATCTGGTGGGCCGAGTGGCACTGGATGCAGACGGGGCCGCGGGGATCGCCCTTGGCCAGCAGCTGCCCGTGGATGCTCTTGTTGTAGATCTCTTCCACGGTGACGTGGCACTTGCCGCAGGTCTTGGCTACATTCGCGTGGTTGATGGGCGAGGTGCGGTCGACGCTGCGCTTGATGTCATGCACGCCATGGCAGTCGTTGCAGCTGGGGGCCACGATGAGGCCCTTCTGCAGCAGCGCCATGCCGTGGATGCTCTCCTGGTACTGGGAGCCCACGGAGGGATACTGCATCTTGTATTCATCGGTGATGTTCTTGTTGGCATGGCACCGGGCGCAGGTCTTGGGCAGGTTCATCTTGTAGACCGGCGAGTCGTGCTGCTTCGCCGGCACGATGTAGTGGTTCCCGTGGCAGTCCACGCAGTTGGCGGCACCCGAGGCGCCCAGGGACTTGCTCATGCCGTGGATGCTGGTCTGGTAGACCTTGTCTTCCGCCGTGTGGCAGCTGCCGCAGAACACGGGCTTGGGGGTCGCGCCGTCGTTGGGGTGGTCCTTCAGGTCCGAGTGGCAGCTCCGGCAGCCCATGCCCTTGTGCATCGAGCCGCCGAACTTCTCCTCGTCCACGAACAGGGACCGGGGCTTGCCCCCGGGTCCGTCCTTGGTCATGTCCTTGTCGCTGTGGCAGTCGAAGCAGTTTTCCTTGGCGGCCTTGGCACCAGCGGCCTGAGCCGGGGCGGCGCCCAGCAGCAGGCCCGCCAGGAGGGCCAGCGAGAGCAGCCATCCGGCACCGGCCCGGCGGCGGCTGGAGTGCGGCGCTGCGTCGAGGATTGGACGGGTATCCAGGATCATGGGAGGTCCTTTGGTGAAGAAGCAGGGGACAGGCAACCCGGGGGGTTGTCCCTATTATTCACTCAAAGGTTGTTTTATGGACCCCGATCGAGATCACAAAATCTCGGTCAGTTCCCATCCCCAGGGGTCTGGTTGGCGTCCTTGGCCGCCTGCTGCTCCATGAGCTCCCGGTAGTACTCGGGGCGGGTCTCGCGGATGTGGTCCGCGGAGGCCTTGCCCGTGAGCCAGGCCAGGTCCATGGGATAGACGTCGGGATCGAAGATCACCAGATACCAGTGCCAGACCAGGATCGACAGGGTGGCCAGGATGGCCTCATACCAGTGGGCTGCGGTGGCCGCATCCATGACCCAGACCGGGAAGAAGTGGAGGCTGGTGTCCTTGGCCCAGAGCAGCACGCCCGTAACGGCCATGACGATGGTGCCCCACATGAAGGCCCAGTACTCCATCTTCTCGGCGTAACCAAACATGCCGAAGGTAGGCCGCTTGGGTGTCAGGCCCAGGTTGTAGCGGAGCATGTTGGCGATGTCCTTCGCGTCCTGCCAGCTGGGCAGGAGCTCCCAGACCATGACCCGGTCCTTCTTGACCACCACCAGGTGGAGGATGTGAAGGCCCGTAGCCCCCATGATCACGGCGCCCGCGATGCGGTGGATGATGCCGCGCACCTGACCGGCCCCGCCGAGACCGAAGGCCTGCAGCCAGCCCGACTCGGGGAACTTGAGGGCGAAGCCCGTGATGACCAGGGAGATGAAGCTGACCATCACCAGGCCGTGCGTGATCCGGAACTTCCGGTTCATGCGGGGCAGGACTTCACCGGTGCCGTGGTGGGGCTTGTGGCGCCGGAGCTTGGCCAGCCAGTCCAGGCCGTTGTGGAACAGCATGAACCCGATGGTCATGGGAATCAGGGCGTAGTAGGCGAGGCGGATCCAGCGCACGCTGGGGTGCTCGATGCCGCCGGCGGTCCGCACGTGCACCTGGCCCTTGGCGATCTTCTCGCCCACACCGGGGTGGCAGACGCCGCAAGTCTTCTGGAGATTCGCGGGGTTGATGGTGGAGCGGATATCGGCGGAGGGCAGGATGTTGTGGATGCCATGGCAGGAGGCGCAGTTCGCGGCGCGCTTCTGGCCGCCCCGCACGGCCAGGCCGTGGAAGCTGTCCTGGTAGGCGGGCACCTTGTCGCCGAAGCTGTAGCGGGAATCCAGCCGCTCGTCCCCGTGGCAGCGCCCGCAGGTGACCGTGGACACCCGGGAGGGGTTCACGAGGGAACCGGCCTCGGAGGGCGCCTGGATGTTGTGCTCCCCGTGGCAGCCCGTGCAGGTAGGAGAGTCCTTGGACCCCCGCTTCACCGCCAGGCCGTGGACGCTGTCCGAGTAGATGGCCTGCACGTCCGGATGGCAGACGCCGCAGGTCTCGGCCACCCGGGCCCGGTTCACCTTGGCGGCGGGATCCTTGGAGGCCAGGATGTCGTGGCTGCCGTGGCAGTCCGAGCAGGACGCCGCGCTGTCATTGCCCTTGGCCACTTCCCGACCGTGGAGGCTCAGCTTGTAGGCCTCCACCGGCTTGGCGAAGGGGATGTTGTGGTGGCGGGACAGGAACTCGGGGTTCGAGTGGCAGGAGCCGCAGGTGTCGGCGAGGTTCTTCTTGGCCACCTTCGAGCCCGGACCGCCCATGATCGCGTGGGGCGTGCCGTGGCAGGAGGAGCAGGTGGCCGCATCGGTCATGCCGCTCTTCATGGCCATGCCGTGGACGCTCTTCTGGTAGGCCTTCACCTGATCGTCGTGGCAGGTGTCGCACTTCACCTTGGCCGGCTTCTCAGCGTGGGGCAGCCGCGTGATGCTGGTGTGGCACCCGGTGCAGCCCATGCTGGCGTGCTTCGACGCCTCGAACTGGGTGATGTTCACCTCGTGGCAGCCGGCGCAGTCCTTCGCGCTGGGCGGCGCCGCGGCGAGCGCAACGGAGAGCGCGACGGAGAGCAATCCAGCAAAAAGCAGGCGCATAGCTACCTCACAAGTCCTCTATACCCTACCCGAATTCGGACAAACCTGTGACAGGCCGGTGATCTGGATCACCCCAGCCAGCAAGGTACAGAGAAGCGCCGGGGGAGTGACCCGCCCGGCGCCTCGTCTGAAACCGCGTCAGCGGTTCACTTGCCCTTGTAATCCTTCAGCCAGTTCACGTCGACCTCGGCGGCCTTCTTCTCGGCCTTGGTGGCCTTGAGGAACTTGCCGCGCTCGGTCATCTCGCCGTCCTTCTTGACGGGGAGGGCGGCGTGGCAGGCCTTGCAGTCCTTGACTTCCGCAAAGCCGGCTTCCTGGGCCTTCTTCACGAAGGGCATCTTGGCCTGAGCGGGGATGGCGAGGATCAGCGCGGCGGCGGTGATGAGGGTAGCGATACGCATGGTGTCTCCTGGAACAGATCCCGCCGTGCGGGAGGGGTTGGAAATGGGGTTGCAACAATGATACCGGATTTCCCCGGGGTTCTGCACCGGATCGTCCTGTTCGGAAAGCCTGAGGTCTGCACGGTTCATCGGCACGCCAGGCTGGCTCTCAAACTATAAATTGGATCTAGATTTTTTCCTCTGAACTCGAGGAATCCTCAGAGCACCAGCGTCTCCTGATACTCCCCGAAGACGCTGCGCAGGGCGTCGCAGGTCTCGCCCACGGTGGCCTCCGCCTTGACCGCGGCCAGGATGAAGGGCATCAGGTTGTCGGTGCCGGCCGCAGCCGCGCGCAGGGCGGCCAGCTTGGCTTCCACGGCGGCCTGGTCCCGACCCGCCCGGACGGCAGCCACTTCCCTGCGGCGTACGGCGCCGAGGGCCTCGTCCACCCGCAGCAGGTCAGGCTTGACCTCGCCCGTGACCTCGAAGCGGTTCACGCCCACCACGACCTGCTCGCCCCGCTCGACGCCCTTCTGGAAGGCGTAGGCCGCGTTCTGGATCTCACGCTGGGGGAACCCCTTCTCGATGGCGCTCACCATCCCGCCCAGCTCGTCGACCTTGGCCAGCAGGGCCAGGGCCCGGGCCTCCAACTCGTCCGTGAGGGACTCGATGAGGTAGCTGCCGGCAAAGGGATCCACCACATCGGCCACCCGGGACTCGAAGGCCAGGATCTGCTGGGTGCGCAGGGCGATGCGGGCGCTCACTTCCGTCGGCAGGGCCAGGGCCTCGTCCCGGCTGTTCGTGTGCAGGCTCTGGGTACCACCGCAGACCGCCGCCATGGCCTGCACGGTGGTGCGCACGATGTTGTTGTCCGGCTGCTGGGCCGTGAGGGTGCTACCCGCCGTCTGGGTGTGAAAACGCAACATCTGGCTTTTTGCATCGTCGGTCTTGAAGTGATCCCGCATGATCCGCGCCCAGATGCGCCGGGCGGCCCGGAACTTCGCCACTTCCTCGAAGAACTGGTTGTGGGCGTTGAAGAAGAAGCTGAGGCGGGGGGCAAAGGCCTCCAGCTTGAGGCCGGCGTCGAGCGCGGCCTGCACGTAGGCAATGCCGTCGCCCAGGGTGAAGGCGATCTCCTGGGCCGCGGTGCAGCCCGCCTCGCGGATGTGGTAGCCGGAGATGGAGATGGTGTTCCAGCCGGGGACCTGATCCGCGCAGAAGGCGAAGATGTCGGTGATGAGGCGCAGGCTCGGGCGGGGCGGGAAGATGTAGGTGCCCCGGGCCATGTACTCCTTGAGGATATCGTTCTGGATGGTGCCGCCCACCTGGGCCCAGCTGACGCCCTGCTCTTCGGCCACAGCCAGGTAGAGGGCCAGCAGCACGGCGGCGGGGGCGTTGATGGTCATGCTGGTGGTGACCTTGTCCAGGGGGATGTCCCGGAACAGCGTCCGCATGTCGTGGATGGAGCTGATGGACACGCCCACCTTGCCGACTTCCCCCAGGGCCATCTCGTGGTCCGGGTCCATGCCGATCTGCGTGGGCAGGTCGAAGGCCACGGACAGGCCCGTGGTGCCCTGCGCCAACAGGTAGCGGTAGCGCGCGTTGCTCTCCTCCGCCGTGGCGAAGCCCGCGTACTGGCGCATGGTCCAGAGGCGGCCCCGGTAGCCCGTGGGCTGGACGTGGCGCGTGAAGGGGAACTTGCCGGGAGCCCCCAGGTCGCGCAGGGGATCGTGGTCCGCGAGGTCCGCCGGCGTGTAGCTGTTCTTCAGCGGGATGCCCGAGCTGGTCTCGAAGCTCCGCTGGCGCAGCTTGGCCGGATCTTCCTTCACCGTGAGCTGCGTCCGCACCTGCTCGAGGAAATCCTTCTCGTACATGGAACCTCCCAATCTTTCCACCTTATCGCCCCGGACGGTCCCGACGCTACACTGGCCGCTTCCCCGGAGCCCGCCATGCCCCTGCCGCCCGCGCCTCCCCCCCAGGTCCAGCTGCTCTCGGGGGCCGACATCTGGGTGGGCCAGGGCCTCCTGAAGGGCCAGGGCGTGCTGATCAAGAAGGACCGCATCCTGGCCGTGGGCGCCATCGAAGCCCTTGCGAAGAAGCACCCCACGGCCAGGCGTGTGGAATTTCCCGGCGGCACCCTGTTGCCGGGGCTCATCGAGGGCCACGCCCACGTGGGCGGCCTGGGCGCCCTGAGCCGGCAAGTTGACCTCACGGGACTGGCCAGCCTGCCGGAGACCCTCCGCCGCATCCGGGACTGGTCCGAGGCCCACCCCCAGGGCTGGCTCCAGGGTCGAGGCTGGGATCAGAACCGCTGGCCCGCCGGGGCCTATCCCCGGGCCCAGGACCTGGATGCCTTCACGGGCTCACGGCCGGTCCTCCTGGAGCGGGTGGACGGCCATGCCGCCTGGGTGAACACCGCGGCCCTGGCCGTGGCTGGCATCGGCCCCAATACACCGGATCCCGAAGGCGGCCGCATCCTCAAGGACGCCGCCGGCCGACCCAGCGGCATCCTCCTGGACACCGCCGTGGAGCTGGTGCGGAAGCATCTTCCCGCACCCACGCCTGCCGAGCGCGAGGCCCAGCTGAAGGCGGGCCTGACCGCCCTGCGGTCCGAAGGTTTCACGGCGGTAGCAGACATGGGCGTGGACGGCCCCGAGCTGGCCGCCTATCGGCGCCTGGCCGCCGCAGGTTCCCTGCCCATCCGGGTCTTCGCCTACCTGAGCCACGACCACGACCTCATGCTCCGCGAACTCAAGCCGGGTCGGCCGAAGCAGGTGTCCTTCTTCCAGGTGCAGGGCGTGAAGTTCTACCTGGACGGCGCCCTGGGCAGCCGCGGCGCCCGCCTATTGGCGCCCTACGCCGACGAGCCCGGCACCCGGGGCCTCTGGGTCACGGAGCCCCGCAAGGTTGCCGCCGACGTGGCCATCACCCTCCGCGCGGGCTACCAGCCTGCCATCCACGCCATCGGCGACGCCGCCAACCGGGCAGCCCTGGACCTCCTCGCCCAGGCCGCGAAGAAGGGCAAGGGCGCTCTGCCCCCGCGCATCGAACACGCCCAGATCGTCACCGCCGAGGACGCGGCCCGCTTCGGCAAGCTGGGCGTGGTGGCCAGCGTGCAGCCCGTCCACTGCACCTCGGACCACAGCTGGACCCCCGCCCGCCTGGGCCCCGAGCGCCTGAATGAGGCCTTCCCCTGGCGCAGCTTCGCCACCGGAGGCGCCCTGCTGGCCTTCGGCAGCGACGCCCCCGTGGAGGATCCCAACCCCTTCGTGAGCCTCGCCGCCGCCGAGACGCGCCTGGATGACCAGGGCGACCCCGCCGGCGGGTTCCTGCCGGGCCAGCGCCTGTCCCGCGTCGAGGCCATCCGGGCCTACACCGCGGGCAACGCCGCGGCCCTGGGTCGGGCGAAGGACCTGGGCACCCTCCAGAAAGGCGCCGTGGCCGACCTGCTCTGGGTGCAGGCCCCCCTCGCCGACCTCAGCCCCGAAGCCCTCCGCAAGCTGCGCCCCGGCAGGCTGTGGGTGAACGGAGTAGAGGCCAACCTGGGCAAGTGAAAGAAGGAAAAACCCTCGCAGAGAAATGAGGAGATGGCTGAGGGATGCAGAGAAATGCGCCGATGCAATCAAAGCCTCTGCCCTTCTCCGCGCCCCCCCGCTTCCCTCGTCCCTTCTCTGCGAGAGTGGTTATCAGTAAAGCCATGGCGAGAGAGCCGTCCCCTCTGGGATACTGACCCCATGAGCCTCCGCCCTGCGACTCCCCTCCTGGCCCCGTCCCTGCTGTCGGCGGACTTCACGCGGCTGGGCGAGGAGCTGCGCTTCATTGAGGCTGCGGGCGCCCAGGTGGTGCACGTGGACGTCATGGACGGCCGCTTCGTGCCCAACATCACCATCGGCCTGCCTGTCGTGGAGAGCCTCCGCAGGGCCACCACCCTGCCCCTGGACTGCCATCTGATGATCGTGGAGCCCCTGCGCTACGCTGCAGACTTTGTGAAGGCCGGTGCCGACTGGGTGAGCATCCACCAGGAGGCGGATCCCCACCTGCACCGCACCCTGGCCTCCATCCGCCAGGCGGGTGGCAAGGCTGGCGTGGTGCTGAATCCCGGCACCCCCGTGGAGGCCCTCGTGGACCTCGTCGGCAACTTCGACTTCGTGCTGCTCATGAGCGTGAACCCGGGCTTCGGCGGTCAGAGCTTCATCCCCCGGGTGCTCGACAAGGTGCGGCGCCTCGACGCCTTGCGCAGCGAGCGCGGTGTGCCCTTCTTCATCCAGGTGGATGGCGGCGTGAGCCTGAAGAACGCCGGTGATCTGGTGCGTGCGGGCGCCGACTGCCTGGTGGCGGGCAATGCCGTGTTCAAGGCCGAGCAGCCGAAGCAGGCCGCCGCGGACCTGCTCAGCGCGATGGCGGCAGGCCGCACAGCCTGAGCTTGTCGGCCCGGCGCAGGCGCTTGAGCTGCCGCTCGCGGCGGAGAGCGTCGCCCTTGCTGCCGCAGGCTTCTCGGAACACCAGCGCCAGGGGCGCCCGGCCCCGGGTGTATTTGGCGCCCTTCCCTGCCTGGTGCTGCGCCAGCCTGGCCTCGACGTCGAGGGCGATGCCGCAGTAGAGGGTGCCGTCGCCGCAGCGGAGGAGGTAGACCGCCCAGACGCCAGGGGAGGTCAAGACTTCAGCCCCAGGATCTCCCGGAGGCGGGCCAGGGCCTCGGGCTTGCCCTTGCCCCGGGGGAGGTGGAACACCACCAGGGTGGAGCCCCGCCCGCCCGCCACCCAGGCGCTGGTGGCCCCGGGCACCCCAGGCACGCTGGCGGTGGCGGTCTTGAACCACCAGTTCTCCTTGCCGAACAGCGCGCTCACCTCCACCCAGAATCCCGCGAGGGTGCGCCGGCCAAAGGCGGAAACCTCGGCGTTCTCCGGCTGCAGCAGCCAGCGGAGGAAGCCTTCGGGACTGGTGCGGAGCAGGTCGCCGTCGCCCACCCAGGGGGTCGCGAAAACCGGCAGGGTGGCGTTGGCCAGGAGGCGGCGGCCCAGGAAGGGCTCGAAGACCTCCCCCACGCGATACCAGGCCACCTCAGGGCCGTAGTCCTTCACCCAGCGGGTCCGGGCCTCCGCGATCCAGGCCAGGAAGGCCAGGTCGCAGTCTTCCTCGAGGGCCTTCGCCAGGCTCACGGTGCCGTGGCCCGGTGGGATTCCGCAGGCCAGGGAGCCGGTCGTGCCCTGGCAGCGGAACTTCACGCTCCCCGTGGACCAGCCGGAGCCCTCGACGCGCAGCCACACCAGCTTGGCCAGGCCACCCATGGGCGACACGGCACGCCCCTCGCCGAAGGTCTGGATGTCCCCGCCCTCCAGGGCCAGGGCCAAGCCCTCCCCCGGCTTCAGCACCGGCGCGGGCATCACACCCCCGGGCTGGGCCGGGGCAGGCTGGGCGGCCAGCGACAGCGCAGCGCAGCAGGCGCAGAGCAGGGCTTTCCGGAAGTACTTCTGATCCCAGCCCCTCATGCCACCCACCGTGCCCCCATGGGACCTCCACGCTGGGCCGATGCTACCAAGAATCCTCTGGGGCCATGGTCCTCCCTGGCAGACTGGTGCCATGTCAGACCGCCGTGTGCTCGTGAACCTCCGGGGCCTGTGGACCCCTGATCCCGCCCGGACCTGGGCGGTGGACCGCATACCAGACGCAGCCCTGGCGGTGGTGGACGGCCACGTGGCCTGGCTGGGCCGCGCCGCCGACCTGCCCGCCGCCTGGGCGGACGCGCCCCGGGTGGATGGCGGCGGCGCCTGGGCCACGCCGGGCTTTGTGGATCCCCACACCCACCTGCTCTTCGGCGGCAACCGCACGGGCGAGTTCAACCGGCGCCTGCAGGGCGTCAGCTACCAGCAGCTTGCCGCCGAGGGCGGCGGCATCCGCGAGACCGTGCGCGCCACCCGCGGGGCCTCCCTGGCCGAGCTGGTGACGGCGGGAGAAGCTCGCCTGCGGGCCTTCCGGGAGCGCGGCGTGGTGCATCTAGAGGCCAAGACCGGCTACGGCCTCGAGCTGGCCACCGAGGGGCGGCTGCTGGCGGCCTACGCCGAGCTGCGCCGCCGCGGCTGGAGCCTCGATGTCACCCTGCTGCCCGCCCACGATCTGGCCCCGGAGTTTGGCGGCGATGCTGAGGCCAACGCCTGCGCCGTGGCCGAGGACTGGCTGCCGAAGCTGGTGGCGGGGAACCCGGGCGTGGCGCGGTTCTGCGACGTGTTCGTGGAGACCGGCGTGTTCAGCGCCGCCCAGGGCCGACGCATCTTCGAAGCGGGCAAGGCCCTGGGCCTCGTCCCCCGGGTTCACGCCGATGAGCTGTCCTGGACCGGCGGCGCGGAGCTGGCCGCGGAGCTGGGGGCCGCCAGCGCGGACCACCTGATGTTCTGCAGCGAAGCAGGCATGGCGGCCATGGCTGCGGCTAACGTCACACCGGTACTGCTGCCGGGCACCACGCTGTTCCTGGGCATGCACGAGTGGGCCCCGGCCCGCCGCATGATCGAGGCCGGCTGCCGGGTGGCCCTCGCCACGGACTTCAACCCTGGCTCCTGCCCTTGTGCCGATCCCCTCACCATCCTGCGCCTGGGCTGCCTGCAGCTGCGCCTGACCTTCGAGGAGGCCCTCACGGCCATGACCCTCCACGCCGCCCGCAGCCTGCGGCACGCGGACCTCGGCCACCTCCACCCCGGCGCCCGCGCCGAAGTGCTGCTCTGGGACGTGGATGACCTGCTCGAGCTCGTCTATTGGGTCGGCGAGCCCTTCAGGCCGAGGTATCTGCCGGAGACTACCCAGACCTAGGCCGTACAAACGAAGCCCCGGGCGGATTCCCGGGGCTTCTGCCGCGAGTGCGGTGGGGCCTACTGTTCGGCGTGCCTTGAGGCCTCCTGCACGATGTGATAGATGCGCTCCTTGGCCCGGAGCTTGATCTTCTTCAGCTCGACCTCCTCCAGGGATTCCTTGGCGGAGAGGCTGGGCTTCTTCTGGAGATCACCGAGCCGCGTGTCGGCGGACTTGTGTTCTTCCATGAGCTTGCGGAATTCAAAATGATCTTTCATCAGGCGCTCCTGAATTTCTGGGCGCAGGAAATCCATGAATCCTCCATGCCAGGGCGGGACCGATTCGGGCTCCGCAGGGTGAGTGGGTTGCCCAAGGGTAGGACCACCCAGCGGGGCGTCAAGGGCTATTCAGGGGATCTTTGGAACTCGTTTGACATCCGCACCTTCCCTGCGATCGTAGGCCCATGGTTCTGGCTGTCGAGGGTCTGGTTCTGCAGCGAAGGGACGGGGTCCGCCTCCTGGGGCCCCTGGACCTGACCCTGGCCCCTAGCGAGCGCCTGGGCCTGGTGGGGGAGAGCGGCTCCGGCAAGAGCCTGCTGGTGCAGGCCCTGTTCGGAGTGCTGCCGCCGGGGGTGCTGCAGACCGCTGGCAGGGTCCGTGCCTTTGGCATAGCCATGGACCAGCCGAGCCCTTCCCGGGATCGGCTCCGCGGCGCCCGGCTGGCCTGGGTGCCCCAGCAGCCGGGCCAGGCCCTGAACCCCCTGCTCACCCTGGCGGAGCACCTGGCCCTGCTGCCAGGCCTCCACCGCCAGGAGGCCCCCCAGGCCGCCGTGGCGCGGCTGAGGCCCCTGCTGGCCCGGCTGCGCCTGCCCTCGGACCCGGCCTTCCTCGCACGGTTCCCCCACCAGCTCAGCGGCGGCCAGCGCCAGCGGCTCTGCCTGGCCATGGCACTCTCCTGCGACCCGGAGCTGCTGGTGCTGGACGAGCCCACGGCGGCCCTGGATGCCACCGTGCGTCAGGACTTTATGGACCTGGCCCTGGAGCTCCACCGCGAGCGCGGCCTGGGCTTCCTCTGGATCACCCATGACCTGACCATGGCGGCAGACGTCTGCGACCGCTTGCTGGTGCTCTACGGGGGTGAGCGCGTGGAGGCCGGCCCCGTGGCAAGGCTGCTGGACAGCCCCCGCCATCCCACCACCGCCCGCCTCCTGGCGGCAGCCCGTCGGGAGCCCTCCGGGGAGACCGGCTTCCTGCCCGCCCCCCAGGATCGGCCACCGGGCTGCCCCTTTGGCCCCCGGTGTCCCCGGGCGCAGGCCAGCTGCCTCGATTGGGCGCCCTGGCGCGGAACCCCGGGGGACGGTCTGCGCTGCCAGCAGCCGCTGGCTGCGGGCATCGGGCCGTGAGACCATGGGATGCAAGGTCCCGCAGGCTGCGGGTCCGGAAAAGGGCTAACCATGCTGACCTTGCCTCTGCTGCGCGCGCTGACTTTCGATGACGTCCTGCTGGTGCCGGGCTACTCGGAAGTCCATCCCAACCTGGTGGACCTGAGCACCCGCCTGGCCCGGAATCTCGGCATGCGCATCCCCCTGGTCTCTGCCGCCATGGACACGGTGACCGAGAGCCGCATGGCCATCGCCCTGGCCCAGATGGGGGGCATCGGCATCGTCCACAAGAACCTCAGCCTTGAGCGGCAGGCCGAGGAGGTGGACAAGGTGAAGCGCTCTGAGTCCGGCATGATCACGGACCCCATCACCATCGAGCCCACGGCGCCGATCCGTGAGGCCGAGGCGCTGATGGCGAAGTTCCGCATCAGCGGCGTCCCTGTCGTTGAAGGCCACAAGCTGGTGGGCATCCTCACCAACCGCGACCTCCGCTTCGAGACTCGCTGGGACATCCCGGTCTCCGAGGCCATGACCAAGGACAACCTGGTCACGGTGCCCGTGGGCACCACGCTGCAGGAGGCCCGGGCCATCCTGCAGAAGCACCGCATCGAAAAGCTGCTGGTGGTGGACGGCGAGGGCCAGCTGAAGGGGCTCATCACCGTCAAGGACATCGAGAAGTCCACGGAGTACCCCAACGCCTGCAAGGACGGCATGGGCCGCCTGCGGGTGGGTGGCGCCGTGGGCGTGGGCAAGGAGCTGCTGGAGCGGGCCGCGGCCCTGGCTGAGGCCAAGGTGGACGTGCTCTGCCTCGACAGCTCCCACGGCCACAGCCAGGGCGTGGTGGACGCAGTCCGGCGCCTCAAGCAGGCCCATCCACACCTGCCCCTCATCGCCGGCAACGTGGCCACCTACCAGGGCGCCAAGGACCTCGCTGACGCCGGCGCGGATGCCGTCAAGGTGGGCATCGGACCGGGCTCCATCTGCACCACGCGCATCGTCACCGGCGCGGGCATGCCCCAGATCACCGCCGTGGCCGAGGCCAGCCGCGCCTGCCGCGAGGCCGGGATCGTGTGCATCGCCGATGGCGGCATCAAGTTCAGCGGTGACGTGGCCAAGGCCATCGCCGCCGGCGCCGACTGCGTGATGATCGGCAGCCTCTTCGCGGGCACCGACGAAGCGCCGGGCGAGACCATCTTCTACGGCGGCCGCACCTTCAAGTCCTACCGGGGCATGGGCAGCCTGGGCGCCATGAAGCAGGGCAGCAAGGACCGCTACTTCCAGGAGGGCAAGGACGACACCAAGCTGGTCCCCGAAGGCATCGAGGGCCAGGTGCCCTACAAGGGCCGCATGGCCGACCTGGTCACCCAGCTGATGGGCGGCCTGCGCGCTGGCATGGGCCTTAGCGGCGGCACCTCTATCGCCGACTTCCAGCAGAAGGCCACCTTCGTGGAGATCAGCGGCTCAGGCCTCCGTGAGAGCCACGCCCACGACGTGATGATCACCAAAGAAGCGCCAAACTACCGGATGGAGTAGATTTTTAGCTGTCGGCTATCAGCTGTCAGCTATCGGTGAAAGAAGGGCGCGGATGGGTTCTGCGGACCGCTCCAGGACCTGCCTGTATGGGTCGCAGCCTAGCTTTGGCTGACAGCTGATCGCTGATAGCTGTCGGCTGTCAGCTGTCAGCTGTCGGTGAGGGAAGGCGCCAAAGGCCTGATCGTGTGGGTCGGGGCCCATCCTTGGCTGAGAGCTGATAGCTGACAGCTGATACCAACCCTCCCCCCCGCTAGACTGTTCCCATGCCCGGAGCCCCCATGTCCCTCCTCGTGAAGAATGTCCGCCTGATCGATCCCGCGCAGGGTCTCGATGGGCCGGGCTCACTGCTGGTGGCGGACGGGGCGGTGGCCGCCATCGGTACCGGGGCCACATCCCACCCGCGGGCCGAGGAAGCGGAAGTCCTGGACGGCGGCGGGGCGGTGCTGACGCCGGGCTTCATCGACCTGCACGTGCACTTCCGCGAGCCGGGTCAGACCCGCAAGGAGTGCATCGAGACGGGCAGCCGGGCCGCGGTGGCCGGCGGGTTCAGCTCCGTGTGCGCCATGGCCAACACCAAGCCCGTGAACGACACCGTGGCCATCACGGAGCTGATGCTGGATCGCGCCGCCAAGGCCGGCCTCTGCCGCTACTTCCCCATCGGGACCGTGAGCCGCGAGATGAAGGGCGAAGAGCTGGCGGACATGGGCACCCTCAAGGCCGCGGGCTGCGTGGCCTTCTCGGATGACGGCCTGCCCATCTCCAACTCGGCCCTCATGCGCCGGGCGCTGGAATACACCCGCTGGCTCGAGGTGCCCGTGGTGGCCCACGAGGAGGACCGGGACCTGGCCGGCAAGGGCTACATGCACGAGGGCGCCGTCAGCGCCTCCCTGGGGTGTCTGGGCATCCCCGCCGCGGCCGAGGAGGCCATGGTGGCCCGGGACATCGTGCTGGCGGAGCACACGGGCGGCCACCTGCACCTGGCCCACCTGAGCACCCGGGGCTCCCTCCGCATGGTCCGGGAGGCCAAGTCCCGGGGTCTGCAGGTCACCTGCGAGGTGACGCCACACCACTTCGCGCTGTCGGACAAGGAGCTGATGAAGTTCGACGCCGACTTCAAGATGAACCCGCCTCTGCGCACCGAGAGTGACATCCAGGCGATCCTGGAGGCTCTGGCGGATGGCACCGTGGACGCCATCGCCACGGACCACGCCCCCCACGGCTGGGACGACAAGGAAGTGGAGCTGCCCGTGGCCGCCTTCGGCGTCATTGGTCTGGAGACCGCCCTGCCCCTGGCCATCGAAGTCCTGGTGAACCGCGGTGTCCTCTCCCTGTCCCGGGCCATCGCCCTGCTCACCAGCGGCCCCGCCAGGGCCTTCCACCTGGACCGCAAGGGCCTCGGCAGCCTCAAGCCCGGCGCCCCGGCAGACTTCGTCCTCTTTGATCCCGAGGGCCGGGTGCAGGTGGACCGCGCCTTCATCCAGTCCCGCTCCTACAACACCCCGTTCAAGGGCTGGAGCCTGCCCGGCAAGGTACTGAGCACCTGGGTCGGGGGCCGGAAAGTCTGGGGCTGAGGCCCCCTCCGAGCGCCAGCGTCCGCCTTCTCAGGGAGCCCTGGGACCTGGGGGACTGGGCTGGGTCTGCCCCACGACGAAGGCAGTCACCTGCTGGTGGACCTCACGCAGCGCCTCGGGCCTGACCTCGAGGGTCTGCTCCCTCGGCTGCTGACCTCGGGCGTCGGACAGCCTCAGGGAGAGCACATAGACGGCTCCCCTCCGGGCGAGGGTCCAAGTGAGCACCCGATCCGGCGCGAGCCGGGGGCTGTCCCTGCCGCCAGGCCGGGACAGCCGCTCTGGAGGCAGGAGTGTCACGCCCTTGGTGGCGGCCAGATCCTCCTCCACCTGGCGGGTCAGGGCCGCCGCGAAATAGTCCACGGCGGCGTCCCCGGTCTCATTCCGCAACAAAGAGACAGCCACCACCGGCACCGGGGGGCGCGTGGCGAGGACCCGGGTCGCCAGCACGCCCAGGAGGGCCATCACCAGGAGGGACGTCACCCAGGGCACCCACCGGCGGCGGCTGGGGGCCACCGCCTGAGGGAGCGGAAGAACACTGGAGAGGGGCCGGAACACGGGCACAGGAAAAGAGACCTGGGGCTGAGGGGGGCGGCCGGGGAGGGGCGTCACCTCGCCCATGAACCGGTAGCCCTTCCGGGGCACGGTCTCGATGAACCGGGGCTGCTCCGAGGACTCGCCCAGGGCCTGACGCAGCCGCCAGGCGGCGGCATTGAGGCCATCGTCAAAGCCCACATGGATTTCCCCCGGCCAGATCCGCTTCTGCAGCTCCTCCCGCCCCACCAGCTGGCCAGGTCGCTCCAGGAGGCAGAGCAACAGCCGCAGAGGCTGGTCCTGGAGCGGCACCCGCTCCCCCCCCTTCCAGAGCTCGCCGGAGGTGGGATCCAGCTCAAATCCGCCAAAGGCTAGTCGGCTCATGGCATGCCTCAGGGGAGCGAAGGAAGTATGGGGACCTCCGGGTCATCTCTCAAGACCTGGACCTAACGATTCCCTAACGAGGGGCCATGATTGGAAATCATCAAATATGAAAAAACAATTATTTTATTGTCATATTCAATAATTTTATTCGACGAACCCGTTAGGCACACCTCATGGCCCGGAGAGGTCGTCTGGCAGACCCTTCCACTGCCGCAGCCTTCTGCTCGGCAGCCACTGGACCCGCCGGGTCCCTTTTGTGGAGGTGTTTCATGAGTCGTATCCTCACCACCCTCGCCTTGGCAGCCTGCACTCTGACCCTCGCCGCCGAGGACTTCGCCCCCGCCGTGAAGGCCGCGAACCAGATCTACCAGGGCCGCACGCACTTCGGCGTTGTCTGCGACACCCGCTACAGCCAGAAGGAAGTGGACGACTTCCAGCGGGCGCTTCCCGACGGAACCAAGCTCACTGTAGTGGATCTCCGTTCTCCCTCGAACCTGGGCGGCGCCGCGTCCGTGATGGTCATGCGCGGCGTGGAGTTGATGGCCCTGCTGCCGAATGATCCCCTGATCCGGGATGGCTCCTTCCACGCGACCGTCCTGGTGAATCAGGTCCACCGCAGCAACATCCCGGCCTTCGGAACCACCCCGGCGGCCCTGAAGAACGGCTGTGCCTTCGCCCTGGGCGCCGGCACCAACTGGGAGCTGGCGATCAATCCCAAGCTGCTCGACCCCTCCATCCTCGGCACCGTCGGTCCCGTGGAGATCACCCGCGCACCGTGGGAGACCCCGAAGGGACCTTCCAACCTCTGGGTTCCCCGGAACTAGGTTTTCCTGTCTCAGGCAGCGCCCCGCCGGTCGGCGGGGCGCTGCTGTTTTTGAGCCCGTTCCCGGCCAGCGCAAACGTCTGGCGAATATTTAGACATTTCTCAATTCTAGACAATTATTTTAATGATGGCACTTGGGTTCAATTTAATTATCTTCATTTTTGAACAAGACGAGTTTTTCAAGGAGCACTCTCAGCAGGTCAGAGTCTGCCCTGCGCCGTCACCTCATGCCTGCCAAGAGCCCGGGGTTCTGGAATCAAGCCAGAGCTGCCCTGGTGATCGAACGAGACCCGCCCCTCCCCATCCCTGCTGCCCTGATCAGGTGCCGGTGTGGGCGTTGCCCGCCAAGACATTCACCACCCCACCCTGGGCCATTCAGGCCCTCTCCAAGGAGTCACACCATGGTCAGACCCGCCATCTTGTTTGCCCTGCCATCGCTTGCACTGACGCTTGCGGCCGAAGACTTCGGCCCTGTTGCCCAGGCAGCGCAGCGGATCTTCAAAGGCCGAACCCATTTTGGCGTGGTCTGCGACTCCCGGTTCAGTCGCCAGGCAGTGGCTGATCTCCAGCGATCGCTTCCGGATGAATCCGTGCTCACGGTGGTCGATTATCGCGCTCCGACCAGCATCGGGGCTGCTGCGGCGGTGATTGCCCAGCGAGGTGTCGAAGTGCTCGTCCTCCTGCCTCATGACCCCCTGATTCGCGGTGGGTCCGCCGAAGCCGGCGAGCTGATCCGGCAGCTCGGCAGTCGCATCCCGGCGGTCGGGACCACCGCTGCTGCACTGACGAGTGGCTGTGCCTTTGCGGTGGGGACCGCCACCCGGGGGGAGCTGAGGATGAATCCCGGAGTGCTGGAGCGTGCCGCCCGCGCCACCGATGCCCCTGCCAGGCCTCGCTGAAGCCTAGGGCTCACGATGCCCCGGCACTGGCCCCCGTCCTCAGGCCAGCGCTCACCCCTGCGGAGCCAGCAAGGCCCGCAGCGCTTCCAGGGGCTCGGCGAGGTACTCCGGCAGCTCCCCCCGGGCTCGGCCCTGGTCGAGCTGCCGGACCACCATGGCTGCGCCGTCCTGGGTGGCCTTCAGGATCGGGGCAAAGCGGGGATCCCGCCGCAGGCCCTGCTGGTCCGGATCCGTCAGCAGCCAGTCCAGGGGTGGGGGGGAGCCCATGTCGAGGCTCCGCTGCAGCAGGCGGATGGCGTCATTCCGCAGGCCCACCCGCACTAGGAAGGGGGCGTTGTAGATCACGGCGTTGCTGATGTCGATGGCCCGCATCCGGGGTCCCAGCCATTCCGCCAGGAGGGGTGCCGCGAGAGCCCTGGCTTCCTTGCTCTGCCCCCGGCTAGCGGCCAGCCAGAACCGGACCTCCGGCGGGACGGGCCGCGGGGACTGCGCCAGGATCCGCTCGGCCTCTTCCAGGCGGCCCAGGCGGATCAGGGCATAGACCCGCACGACCCGGTTGAGGAAGACGTGTCCTGGATCGCGCAGGAGGGCCCGCTGCACCAGGGGCAGACCTTCCTCCGCCCGCCCCATCCAGGCCAGGCCCAGGGCCACAAAACCCGGGCCCCAGAGGTCCAGGGGGTCCAGCTCCATGGAGCGTCGTCCCCCGGCGATGAAGAGGCCCACGGAGCCCGGCCCCGACAGGACCGAGCCCATCGCGATGTGGACCTGAGCCTTCCCGGGCGCCAGACAGACTCCCTTCACCGCGTAACCCGCCGCAAGCTCCGTATCCTCCCGGCGCCCGTGGACCGCGGCGATGGCCAGCGAGCTCCAGGCCAGACCGCAGGCGGGATCCAGCTCCAGGGCCCGGCGCGCCCAGCTCTCCGCCAGGCGGCGCGCGTCCCTGCCCGTCTGGCTGTCGCCATGCTCGAAGGAATGCCAGCCATGGAGCGACGCCAGCTCCGCGGCGGCCTCCGCGTGGCGGCCATCCAGCTGCAGGGCACGCTCAAAGGCGCCCTTGGCGACGTCGAAGTCCTCATCGCGGTAGGACGCCCGGTAGCGGTACAGGAAGTGCCGGCCCTCCCCCATGGCGAGCTCCACCTCGGAGCTGGTGCGGGACGCGGCCGCCATCCGGCTGCCGCCTTCCTCGCGCGTCAAGGTCCGGGCGACGGCTTCCGCCGCCTGCCGCACGAAGGTGTTGTAGGCGGAGGGGGGGCCCTCGTACTGGTGCCCCCAGCGCACCTTCCAGGTCCGCGTGTCCACCAGCTGGACATTCAGCACTAGGAGGCGGCCCTGCTTGGAGATGGTCGTCACCACCAGATGATCAGTGCGGTAGGCCTCGGTGATCTGAGCCAGATCCCCCTGCCACTTGTCCACCTCTACGCTGGAGGGAGGCGCCTTGGTATCGATCCCCTCCACGCCGGCCAGCAGGGTGGAGAGGGTGGTCGGGACCGCGTCGGTCAGGTAGGCCTCACTCCCGGCCCCCAGCACCCGGGTGGGCAGCGCCAGGACGCTGGGCCGCCCCGGCGCCACGGTCGCTGCAGGCGGCCTGGGCGGTAATCCCCGCCGCTGCCAGGACAGCAGGCCGCCACCTGCGGCCAGGAGGACCAGAGACACCCCGACGACCGAGGTGGGCAGGCGCTTCAGCACCCGGGTCGGCAGGTTCCAGACCGGGCGCTCCTCTGCCGCTCGCCAGGCGGTGTAGCGCAGCGCCAGGGCCAGGTCCCGGGCCGAGGGGAAGCGCAGGGCGGGCTCCCGGGCCAGGCAGACCCGGAGAATGCTGCCCAGGGCCGGCGGGATCAGCCCCGCTCCCCCCGCGGCGGCGGCAGGCCAGCCGCCCAGGATCGCGGCGTGAGTCCCGGTGGGCGTATCCCGATGGAAGGGGTGGGTGCCCGTGATCATCTCGAACAGGATGATGCCCAGGCTGAACACGTCGCTCCCGGCGCCCACGTCCCGCCCCTCCAGCTGCTCAGGGCTCATGTAGTCCGCCGTGCCCATGACGGTGCCCGCTTCCGTGACGCCGCCGGAACAGTCCGTGGGGACCGGCACAGTGGTTTCCACCCGCAGGGAGGCCAGTCCGAAATCAAGGATCTTCACGTGACCATGCACCGAGACCATCAGGTTCTCGGGCTTGAGGTCCCGGTGCACGAAGCCCTTGAGGTGGGCAGCCGACAGCCCCTCGGAGGTGTCCGCAGCCAGCTCTGCGGCCTGGCGCCAGGGAAGGGGACCCCGCGCCAGGCGCTCCCGCAGGGTCTCCCCCTCCACCAGCTCCATGACCAGGTAGGGCTGCCCCGCCTGCTCACCCGCATCGAAGACCTGCACGATGTTGGGGTGGGACAGGGCCGCCAGGGTGCGGGACTCCCGCTCGAACCGCTCGAGCCGGACCGGGTCTCCGGCAAGCGTCTCCGGGATTACCTTGATGGCGACCTCCCGGCCCAGCTTGGGATCCCAGGCCCGGTAGACCTCGCCCATTCCCCCAACGCCCAGGTGGCCCAGGATCCGGTAGGGACCGATGGCGCTGCCGAGATCGACAGTCATGAGGCCTCCTTCTCCAGCGCCTCCGAGGTGGAACCGCCCTGAGTGTACCGCCTCGCAAATGTTTTTCTAGCCGTTTTTTTCCATTTTATTTATTTATATTGTATGAATATTCAATGCATATATCATTTATTAAATCAACAATATCACCTCCTGTACAGGGCCTCCTGGACCCTGGCGACAGGGAACATGGACCCGGCGGCCCCCGGGAGGAGGGCAGCGCTGAACATCCCCGTGCACGGTTCCGGATCTTCCGGGCAGACTCTCCTGAACCCCACCCGCCCTATCAGCCCCGACGCGACATCACACCCTCAGGAGCTCACCCATGGTCACGAAAGAAGCAATGGCCGCCTTCCTGGCCAGTGAGTTCCCCCAGAACAAGTGCACCGTCGAGGCGGTGGGGAAGGGTTCGGCCACGGTCCGGCACCCCGTCGGCGTCGCGGAGCTGCGGCCGGGCGGCACCGTCTCAGGACCGGTCATGGTGTTTGTGGCGGATGTGGCACTGTACGTGGCGATCCTTGGCCGCATCGGCATCGTGCCGCTGGCCGTGACCACCAGCCTGACCATCAACTTCCTGCGCAAGCCCTCGGCGGACGCGGACATCCTGGGCGTCTGCACGCTCCTGAAGGTGGGCCGGACCCTGGCCATCGGAGAAGTGTCGATCTACTCCGAAGGCAGCCCGGATCCGGTCGCCCACGCCGTGGGGACCTACGCCATTCCCCCTGGGAGCAGGGGCTGAGATTTTCTACAGCGTCTTCATGTCCAGCACGAAGCGGTAGCGGACATCGTTCTTCATCATCCGGTCGTAGGCCTCGTTGACCTGCTGGACGGGGATCAGCTCAATTTCGGAAACGATGTTGTGCTCGGCGCAGAAGTCGAGCATCTCCTGGGTCTCAGCGATGCCGCCGATGAGGGAGCCCGTCAGCACCTTGTGGCCGAAGATGAGGGAGCCGGCAGCCACGGGAGTCGGTTCCGGGGGCACGCCCAGCAGCACCATGGCGCCCTCGAGGCGGAGCAGGCCCAGATACTTGTTGTAGTCGTGGGGCGCGGAGATGGTGTCGATGATCAGGTCGAACTTTCCCGCCAGGGCCTTGAAGGTGGCCGGGTCAGAGGTCAGCCCGAAGTGCTGCGCCCCCAGCTTGCGGGCATCCGCTTCCTTGGTCCGGGAGGTGCTGAGCATGGTGACTTCCGCGCCCATGGCGGCAGCCAGCTTCACGGCCATGTGGCCCAGACCACCCAGGCCCACCACGCCCACCTTGTCGCCGGCCTTGGTGTGGAAGCGGCGCAGCGGCGAGTAGGTGGTGATGCCCGCGCAGAGTAGCGGCGCCACCGCGGCCAGATCGAGCTTGGGGGACACCTTCAGCGTGAAGGCCTCATCCACCACCACACTCGACGAGTAGCCGCCATAGGTGGGCGTCTTGCGGTCCATCTCGGTGCCGTTGTAGGAGAAGGCAGCGCCCTTCTCGCAGAACTGCTCCAGCTTCCGCTCGCAGCTGGGACAGGTGCGGCAGGAATCCACCATGCAGCCCACGCCGGCCAGATCACCGACCTGGAACTTCTTCACGTGGGCGCCCACAGCGGTGACGCGGCCCACGATCTCGTGGCCCGGCACCATGGGATACTTGGCGCCGCCCCACTCGTCACGCACCTGGTGGATGTCCGAGTGGCAGATGCCGCAGTAGGCGATCTCGATCTGCACGTCATGGGCACCCACGGCGCGACGCTCGATCTGGAAGGGCGCCAGGGCAGCGGTGGGGGAGGAAACGGCATAGGCTTTGGCGAGGGTCACGGAAGCTCCTTGAGGCGACTGATTCTCAGTTTAGGCCCAGAGCCACCAGGGAGGGGATAGGCACTTTCCTGTGCGTGGCGGATTGGCTTCCGGCTCGTTCCCGGCGACCCTAAAGGGATGCTACCCCTGACCACCGAGCGCCTCGTCATCCGTCCCTTCCAGGTGGAGGACGCCCCGTTCATCCTCCGCCTGCTCAACGAGCCGTCCTTCATCGAGCACATCGCTGACAAGGGGGTGCGCACGCTGGAGCAGGCCGCGGCCTACCTGGAGAGCGGCCCCCTGGCCAGCTACGCGGCCCACGGCCACGGGCTCTGGCTGGTTGCGCACGGGCAGACCGGCTCGGCCATGGGCATGTGCGGCCTCATCAAGCGGGACACGCTGCCCGAGGTGGATCTGGGCTACGCCTTCCTGCCGGAGTTCTGGGGCCTGGGCTACGCCCTGGAGGCCGCCGAAGCCTGCGTGGCCTTCGGGGCGAGCCTGGGACTCAAGGGCCTCCTGGCCATCGTGTCGCCGGGCAACAGCGCCTCCCTCCGCCTGCTGGAGAAGGCCGGGTTCCAGACCACCGGCCGCCAGGAGCTGACGCCGGGGGATCCGGTGGAGGTCCTGCGCAAGGACCTCGGGAAGCCCTGAAGAGCCCTGTCGGAGCAGCGGCCAAGCCGTCATCATGGCCCATGGCCATCCCGGAACCCCCCGCAAGCGCAGCCGAATCCAGGGCCACCGCGCCCGCCTGGGCCCGCGCCCTGCACACGCTGGCGACCCACCTGAGCCAGGACGTGGGCGGCGGACCGCGGCCCTGGAAGCTGGCCACCCTGATCAACCTGCAGAAGGGTGGCACCGGGCTCTTCGTCCTGGGCCTCATGGCCGCCTTTGGCAGCTGGGGCAGCGCGGCCTGGACCTACCTGGCCCTGCACGGCACCTACGGGCTCTGCTGGCTGCTGAAGCATGCGGCCTTTCCCGATGCCCGCTGGAACGCCCGCGCCACCTGGGCCGGCGGCCTCCTCACCTGGCTGGCGGTGCTGGGACCCTACTGGATCGCCCCGGTGCTCGTGGTGACGCCCCTCCTGGGGGCCCGGCCCGAGCCTGCGCCCTGGCTGCTGGCCCTGGCCATCGCCATGCACACGGTGGGTCTGGCCCTCATGCTGGCGGTGGACGCGCAGAAGCACGCGGCCCTGGCGCGCGGCCCTGGCCTCATCAGCGACGGCCTCTTCAGCCGCATCCGGCACCCCAACTACCTGGGGGAGATGCTGCTCTACGCGGCCTATGCCCTCCTGGCCCGCCACTGGCTGCCCTGGCTGGTGCTGGCCTGGGTCTGGGGCCTGGTCTTCCTGCCGAACATCCTCCTGATCGAAGCCAGCCTCTCCCGCCACCCCGGGTGGGCCGCCTACAAGGCCCGCACCGGCTTCCTCCTGCCGAGTCTGCGGAGAAGGGGAACAACTCTCGCAGAGGAGGCTGAGGTTCGCAGAGGGTTGAGGTGACACCCTTCAGGGCAAGTTCTCCTAGCGCTGCTGAGTGCCTAGCCCAATCCCTCTGCGCTCCTCCCCTACCTCGTCCTTTCTCCGCGAGAGTCGTTGCGGTGGTGCTTGGCCAATCCTGTGCCACTGTATGCTGGGCACCTTTGCTGGAGTCCCCATGCCCCGTCCCGCCACGCTGCCTGTGATCGACTGGAAGGCGATCTTCGAGTCCGGCCTTGAGTATTCAGCCTGGCTGGGCGTCGCCGAATCCGCTGAGCTGCGGGACAAGATGGAGACCCTGCGCCAGGCCCTGGTGCTGGAGCCGCAGGTGGCGGGCTTCCTGGGCGCCCTGCCCCGACCTGTCCACGTGGTGGCCATCGCCGAGGACTGGTGCGGTGATGTGGTGCGCCACGTGCCGGTGCTGCAGCGGCTGGCCGAGGCCGCGCCGTCCTTGTCTGTGCGCTATCTCAGCCGGGAGCAGCACCCGGAGGTGTTCGTGCGGTTCCTCACCAATGGCGGCGAGGCCATCCCCAAGTTCATCTTCCTCAGCGACCGCTTTGTCGAGTGCGGCAGCTGGGGTCCCATGCCCGAGGCCTGCCGCGAGCTCATCAGCCGGGGCAAGGCCTGCGGCGACGTGGGCGCCGCCCGCAAGAAAGTCGCCGCCCTCTACGAGGCCGATGGCAACCGCCGCGAGGTCATCCGCGAGCTCACCCGCCTCATCGACATCGCCGCCAGCCGCGAGCCCTGACGAGCCTGCCCACCCCAGCTCAGAGTTCCTCCTCCTGCAGGATCCGGATGAGGTCCGCCGTGTTGCGGGCCTCCAGCTTTTCCAGGCACCGCTGCCGGTAGAGCTTGACCGTGCGCAGGGCAAGGCCCAGCTCTTCGCCAATCACCCGATTGAGCTTGCCGTGGGCGACCCGGATCGCAACGTCATGTTCCCGCGGGGTCAGGGCCGCGAGCCGTCGAGTCAAGGACTGGGCCTTCACCCGAAGGTGCTGGCGATCTCGGCTTGCCAGGAGCGCCCTCTCCACGGCTGCCAGCAAGGTCTCGGCCTCGATGGGCTTGATCAGGAAATCCAGGGCACCGGCGCGGAAGGCCGTGACGGCCTCCCGGGCCCCACTGGCGCCGCTCATGAGCAGCACCGGCGTGTCATCGAGATCGGCCAGGCGCCGCTGAGCCTCCAGGCCATCCAGGTCCGGCATCATCACGTCGAGCAGGACACAGCTGGGTCCGGGGGGAGAGCGCCGCGGGACCTCGAGCTGCCGGAGGTAGTCCAGGGCTGAGGAGAAGCTATCGCAGGCATACCCCTCGAACTCCAGCAGCGAGGTGATCGCGGCCAGGATCTCGACATCGTCGTCGATGAGGACGATGCGGCCCCGGCGGCAGCGCTCGGCTCGTTCCGCGGCAGACCTGAGCTCCGGGCTCATGGCAGCACTCCGCCGGCGCCCAGCAGCGGCAGCCGGATGTCCACACTGGCCCCGCCCCCCTCGGCATTGCGGAGCACCAGGCTCCCCTTGTGCTGCTGCAGGATGGCCGTGGAGATAGACAGGCCCAACCCCAGGCCATCGGCCTTGGTGGTGAAGTAAGGCATGCCCGCACGCTCGGCCACTTCGGGGTCAAGACCCGGCCCGGAGTCGCGGATGCTCAGGACGGCCTCATCCGCCGACCGGGTGAGCTGGATCTGGAGGGACCGCTCCGGGACCAGCTGCACGGCCTCAATAGCATTCCTGAGGACATTCAGCACCACCTGGGACAGCTGGATCGCATCCCCCTGCACCTGGACGAGTTCTCCTCCGGCCGCGAAGGCCACCCGGACGTCCTGGCGTTGCAGGTCCGGCGCCACCATTTCGAGCATCTCCCGGGTGATCTGCTCCAGGTCCACGGGGCCCAGGTGCGGCTCAGCGGGCCGGATGAAGCTGCGGATGCGTCCGGTGATCATGGAGAGGCGGCGGACGTTGATGATGATCTTGTCCAACAGCTCAAGACTCTGGGCCGGATTCAGACGGTTCGCGGCGGTACCCCGCTGGGCCGCCTGGGCACTGGCCAGGATCGCTGTGAGGGGCTGGTTCAGCTCGTGGGCCAGGGATGCCGCCACCAGGCCAAAGCCCCGCTGGCGATCCAGATGGGCCAGCTGGTTCCCGAGGATCTGGCGCTCCTCCAGGCGAGCCTCTCCGGCAGCCGCTTCCTGCCACTGGTGTAGGGAACGCTCAAGGGCTAGGCCGATGAAGCCCACGTCCCCCGCAAGGGCGGCCAGCAGCCCCAGCATGTCCATCAGGCCAGAGCTCTGCCGTGTGCAGGCTAGGGCGCCACTCCGGGGCAGGAGCAGGTTCGCCAGGATGTAGACCATGTTGCCCGCCAGCAGCAGGTGGGCTCCGGCGATGGCCAGGGCACTCACGCTCTGCTGCCGACGGGCGATCAGCCAGGCCCACCCCACCACCTGCAGCAGGAGGATGAGGGCCACGAAGGGGACCAAGGCCATGCGGAGGGTGAGATAGCCTTGGGCCTGGCGCGTGAACTCGTAGAGCAACAGGTAGCCCAGGGAGGCCACAGCCAGCCAGCGGAACCGCCAGGGCACCTTCTGGTCCAGGCGCAGCGCCTGGATGATGCAGAGCATGCTCATGAAGTCCATGAGGTTGCTCGCTGAATCAAAGATCCGGCCCGGAAGGACCCCAGGGCGCCCGACCAGGAAGAGGCTCCCGGCACCCAGCAGGCTGCCCAGGCACCAGAGCGCCACGACCCGCGAGCGCAGCCGCGCCAAAACCACCCAGATGAGGAGGGGCAGGAGCAGGTTGATCAGCCCCAGGCTCAGGTAGGATATTCCGCTCTCCTGCCCGGTCACCTCGCACCCCCGATCGCCGCACCACCGAAGCCCATCCGCTCGACGGAGGTTCCGGTGCCGGCCCTGGGCCGCACTACTTGAAGAACTGCAACGTTGGCCGTGGAGGCAGCGCAGGTCATGAGCCACCTCCAGCCAGGAGCGGCAGGCGGATGTCCACGCAGGCCCCGCCCCCTTCGGCGTTGCGGAGGCTCAGGCTTCCCTGGTGGTGGCGCAGGATCGCGGTGGAGATGGACAGGCCCAGCCCCAGGCCCTGCTCCTTGGTGGTGAAGTAGGGGGTCCCGACCTGATCGGCCAGCGTGGGGTCCAGGCCCGGCCCCGAATCACGGAGGCAGAAGACGGCCTCAGTGGCCGACCGGGCGATCTCAATCTGGAGGGACCGGTCCGGGACCAGCTGCACGGCCTCGATGGCGTTCCGGAGGGCATTCAGCACCACCTGGGACAGCTGGATGGCGTCCCCCTGGACCAGGACCGGTTCCCCGCCCGCCGGGAAGGTCACCCGAACCCCATGGCGTCGCAGGTCGGGTTGCATCAGTTCGAGCATCTCCCGAGTGATCGCCTCCAGGTCCACGGGCGCCGAGTCCAGCCCGCTCGGCCGGATGAAGCCGCGGATGCGCTCCGTGATCCCGGAGATGCGGCGGGTGTTGAAGACAATCTTGTCCACCAGCTCGAGGCTCTGGGCTGAGTCCAGGCGCCCCGAGGCGGCGCGCCGCCGGACCGCTTGGGCACTGGCCAGGATCGCCGTGAGCGGCTGGTTCAGCTCATGGGCCAGGGAACCCGCCATCAAGCCCAGGCTCCGCTGACGCTCCAGATGGGCCACCTGGTTGCCGAGGCGCAGGCTCGCCTCCAGGCGGGCCTCACTGGCGGCGGCCTTCTCCCAGCTGCGGACCGAGCGCTCGAGGGCGAGGCCGAGGAATCCCACATCGCCGGCGAGGTCGGCCAGTACCCCCGCCGAGTTGATCCGTCTGGCCAATTCCCCAAGGCGGGGCGGGAGACCGCCCCCGGCCAGTACCAACTCCAGCAGGAGGAGGACCACCCCGGCCGCCAATAGCAGATAGGCTACGGCGATGGCCAGGGCGCCCCTGCTCTGCTGGCGGCGGGCGATGCGCCAGGCCCACCCCGCCACCTGCACCATGAGGACCAGGTTGGTGAGGGCGACGAAGCCCAGGCGTAGCGGGGCATGGCCCAGCCCCTGTCGGAGGAGCTCATGGACCAGCAGGTAGCCCAGGCAGGCCGCCGCCAGCCAGCGGAGCCGCCAGGGCACACGCCGATCCAGACGCAGCGCCTGAACTGTGAGCAACAGGCCCGAGAAGGCCAGGAGGTTGGACACCGGAAAGCTGACCCAGTCCGGGAGGCTTCCCCCGATGCCGTCCAGGAGGAGACTCCCGGCACCCAGCAGGCTGCCCAGGCACCAGAGCGCCACGACCGGCGAGCGCAGCCGCCCCAGGACCACCCAGATCAGGACGGGCAGGAGCAGGTTGATCAACCCCGGGGTCAGATGGGAGAGGGTGCCCTCCTGACCCGTCATTGCCCGCCTCCGGTCGATTCGGCAAGGACGACCAGCGGTGCCAGGGCGTTTTCAGCGGGGACCCGGGGCTGCCTGCTTCCAGGGGCCAGGAGCGGCAGCTGCATGACCGCGCAGGCCCCGCCCCCCTCGGCGTTGCGGAGGGTGAGGTTTCCCTGGTGCTGCTCCAGGATGGCGATGGAAATGGACAGACCCATGCCCAGGCCCCGGTCCTTGGTGGTGAAGTAGGGCCTCCCGACCTGATCGGCCAGCCCGGGGTCCAGACCCGGCCCCGTGTCGAGAATGCTCAGGAGGGCCACACTGCCGGACCGCGTGATCTGGATCTGGAGGGATCGGTCCGGGACCAGCTGCACGGCCTCGAGGGCGTTCCGGAGGACGTTCAGCACCACCTGGGAAAGCTGGATGGCGTCCCCCTGCACCAGGACCGGTTCGCTGGCAGCGGGGAAGGTCACCCGGACACCATGGCGCTGCAGGTCTGGTTGCAAGAGTTCCAGCATCTCGCGGGTGATCCGCACCAGATCCACGGGTGCCGAGTGCGGCTCGCCCGGCCGGATGAAGCTGCGGATGCGCTCGGTGATGCCGGAGATGCGGCGGCTATTGGCAATCACCTTGTCCAGCAGCTCGAGGCTCTGGGCCGGCTCCAGGCGATTCGCGGCGGTGCCCCGCCGGGCCGCCTGGGCACTGGCCAGGATGGCCATGAGGGGCTGGTTCAGCTCGTGGGCCAAGGTGGCCGCCATTAGGCCCAGGCTCCGCTGGCGATCCAGATGGGCCAGCTGGTTGCCGAGGCGCAGGCTCTCCTCCATCCGGACCTTGCAGGCCACAGCTTCCAGCTGCTGGCGCGCCGACCGCTCGAGGGCGATGCCGATGAAGCCCACGTCACCCACGATGGCGGCCAGCACGCCCGCCGAGACCAGGAGTCCCATCTCCACCAAGTGGCGGGTCGGGCCTTCGCCTCCACCACCGACCTGGATCAGGTGCACCAGACGGACGAGCATGGCGGCGGCCAGCAGCAGATGAGATCCGGCGATGGCCAGGGCGCCCATGCTCTGCTGGCGGCGGGCGATGCGCCAGGCCCACCGGACCACCTGCAGCAGGAGGGTCAAATGGACGAGGACGATGAATTCCTTGCGGAGGGGGGCATTGCCCAGTCCCCGTTCAATAAACTCAAAATTCAGAAGATAGACCAGGCCGGCAACGACCATCCAACGCAGCCGCCAGGGCGCCCCCTGGTCCAGGCGCAGCGCCTGGATGGAACTCAACAGGCCCGCTAAGGTCACGAGGTTGGCCACTGCAAAGCTGACCCAGTCAGGAATGCTCCCCCGGAGACCGACCAGGAGCATTCCCCCGGCATAGAGCAGGCTGCCCGCGCACCAGAGCACCACGACGCGCGAGCGCTGCCGCGCCAGGATCACCCAGGTGAGGGATGGCATGATCAGGAAGATCAGCCCCAGGAACAGGTAGGCAGTGACGCTTGCCTGCCCGGTCATTTCCCGCCTCCGGTGGCTGGGAGGCCGAAGACCGCGGATTCTCTGGAGTTGCCTGGGGGCATCATGGGGAAGCTCATGAACACGTTCCCGTGTATCGTCACACCCCCTTCAGAGGACGCCCTTCCCGGAAAATCTAGACAAATATTCGCCCCTCCGCAGAAGCACTTAGCACCTGCGCAGCATCTGCCCACCCCGCGATCCGCCCCCCGCGTTTTCAACCGCCGGGAAGGCGAACCACGGGGTGGGGCAAAGGGGCCGGGCTAGCCGGTGAATACTGGCCACGGCCAGATTCTTCAGCCTGTTTGCACTGCCCTTTCCGGGAGGCCTGACCCCAGCCAGCCACTTTCGGGGACTAAGCAATCACCGCAGCGCCCCGGAACGGCATGGACCGGCCGTTGCCCAGGGGCGGGCCCTCACGCGGCCGGGGATTTTCGCGTTCCGGCTCTCAGCTTGGAAACTCGGAGCGAACCGGGCTGTCCGCAGGCTCGACTGGGAAGGTCCTGGCCGAAGGACTCCGCGTCGAAGTCCACGAAGGAGTCCAGGATCTGCTGCAGGAACGCGGGCATCGGAGAGAACACCTTCCGCGGATCCCGCGGCAGAGATACCTGATCCAGAGCCTCATCCCAGGCCAGCCAGGGATCCACCGCCCCTTTTTCCTGTGCTCCAAAGCTGGTCATGCCATCCCCCCACAGCCAGGCTGGCTGCCTCTGCCATCCAGAGTAGCGACCGGGGGAGGTTCCACCAGTGCACCAAAGGGCATCATTTTGGTGTCGGAACAATTTTTTACTTCAGCCCCGCCCCTCAACCATGCGGAACATCAGGATGGCCCCGGCGGCGGCGACGTTGAGGCTGTCCATGCCGGAGGCCATGGCGATGGCCACCGCGCGGTCGCAGCAGGCCAGCTGTTCCGCGTCGAGACCGGTGTCCTCGGGACCCATCACCAGGGCGCAGCGAGGCCCCGGGTGCCAGGACCGTGCGTCCTCCGCCGTGGCGGTCAGGGCCGCGGCAACCACCTCGGTGCCGGCTTCCGCCGCCTTCCAGTGCGCGAGTGGCGGCCAGGGATCTTCCGCGTGCCAGACCGGGATGCGCCAGACTGCGCCCATGGACACCCGCACGGTGCGGCGGCTCCAGAGGCCGGGGCCCGGTCCCGCGAGCACACCGTCCAGACCCAGGGCGGCGGCGCTCCGCAGCAGCAGGCCCAGGTTCTCGCTGTCATAGAGGCGGGGCAGCACCAGCAGCCGGCGGGCCTGCACCAGCTCCACGAAAGGCGGCGGCGAAGGCACCGCGGCACAGGCCATGAGGCCGCGATGGAAGGGGAACCCAGCCAGCGAGGACAGCACCGAGGGTTCCGCCACCAGCAGCTCCGTGTCCGGCGGCAGCAGCTCCCGGACTGCGGCTGCGGCAGAGGTGGTGGCGGCCACGGAGACCACCTGCATCCGGCCCGCCCGGCCCGCAGCCAGCAGGTCCTCCACCAGGATCCGACCCTCGGCGATGAAGCAGGTGCCGAAGCGGGGATGCTCCCGCGTCCCGGCGAAGCGCAGGTCGCGATAGGGTTCCCAGGGATCGAAGGCCGTCATGGGTCCAGGTTACATGGGCGTTCCTGCCCAGACATTTTCGGGGGAAAGTCCCTCTTCCGTGCACTTAGTACTTAAGGTCTATAAGGTGTTGTCGAAATTCGACCTACCCCCATCCGGCAAGGTCCGATACCCTGAAATGTCACCGAGGAAGCCCCTTGCCGAACCCACTGATTATTTCTCAACCCCCCCGCTCATCCTTTGAGATGCGCGCCCTGCTGACCGGCGTCGGCCTGGCTCTCCTGGCCCTGGGCTGCCAGCGCGACCAGGTGGCCCACTACCGGGTGCCGCGGGAAGCCCCGAACGCGCCGAGCAATCCCCGCCCCGCCGCGCCTCCCCAGCCCATGGGTGAGCGCACGGGCAGCCCTTCCGACATGCCGACACCGCCTGCACCTACGGGCAAGGCCGCGCTGAAGTGGTCCCTGCCCAAGGGCTGGACCTCGGAGCCCGGCGACGGCATGCGCTTCGCCACCTTCAAGGCGCCCGTGGACGGCAAGCTGGAGGCCACCGTGGTGGTGCTGCCAGGGCCCGCGGGCGGTGAGCTGGCGAACGTCAACCGCTGGCGGGGCCAGATCGCCCTCCCGCCCCTGGATGAGCCGGGACTGGCCAAGGCCCGCACGGCCCTGAAGACCAAGGCCGGCCCGCTGAACGTCTACGACTTCAGCAGTGAAGGCAAGACCAAGAGCCGGATGGTGGCGGGCTACATCTCCACGCCGGACGGCAACACCTGGTTCCTGAAGATGACCGGCGATGCGGGCCCCGTGGCCAAGGCGAAGCCCGATTTCATGCACATCCTGGAGAGCCTCCACCTTGATTAAGCCACTCGCCCTCCAAACCTGGAAGTTCCTGAAGTCCATCCAGCTCACCATCGTCCTGCTGGCCCTGCTCATGGCCCTCGTGGTGCTCTGCACCCTGGCCCAGGTGGAGATGGGCACCGCCGGCGCCGTCAACGCCTACATGCGCAGCTTCATCGTGTGGCGGCAGTTCTCGGCCCTGCCCTTCCCGGTGCCGGTGTTCCCCGGCGCGGCCCTGGTCGGACTGCTCCTCACCATCAACCTGACGGGCAAGACCCTCGAGCTGAAGCGCACCTGGGCCAAGTCCGGCCTGTGGCTGATCCATGCGGGTCTCGTGGTGCTGTTCGCGGGTGAGTTCGTGGCCGGCATGCTGCAGGTGGACACCAACATGTCCATCGAGGTCGGCCAGACCGTCAACTACGTCCAGAGCTACAAGAGCATGGAGCTGGCGGTCATCGATGTCACCGATCCCACCTGGGACGAGGTCTACTCCATCCCTGACTCCGAGCTCTCCCGGGGCGGGGCGATCCCCATCCCCGGCACGCCGCTCACCATGAACGTGAAGAAGTACTTTGCCAACGCCGAGCTCTCCAACCTCCCGGCCGGCCAGACCTCCATGGCCACCGCGGGCGTGGGTCCCGGCGTCCTCGTGGTCGAGCAGCCCACCGTCACCGCGGACGGCGAGATGAATCAGGCCTCGGCCTTCGTCGAGCCCGTGGCCGGTGGCCGCAGCTACGGAGTCTGGCTCGCCTCGGCGGCCATCGGCGCCCCCCAGTCCTTCACCCACGAGGGGCACACCTACCTCCTGACCATGCGCCTGCGCCGGCTGTACCTGCCCTACGCCTTCACCCTCAAGCAGTTCCGGCACGACGTCTATCCCGGCACCGACATCCCCAAGAACTTCTCCAGCCTGGTCCAGGTGGTGAACCCCTCGCAGAAGGAATCCCGCGAGGTCCTGATCTACATGAACCAGCCCCTGCGCTACGAAGGCAAGACCTTCTACCAGGCGAGCTTTGGCAAGAACGATACGCTGTCCGTCCTTTCCGTGGTTGAAAATCCCGGCTGGCTTCTCCCGTATGTGTCCTGCGTGCTGGTCTCGATCGGCCTGCTCGTGCACTTCGCCATCGTCCTTCGCCGCTCCCTCAAGCGGCGGCAGGACAAGAAGGAGGCCTGACCATGAACTTCCTCACCAAGTACCTCTCCTGGATTGCGGGGGGCCTCGCCCTGGCCCTCGCCCTGACCTTCGCCCTGCCCTCCGGCAAAGTCCGCGGCTTTGATGCCTCTGGCTTCGGCACCCTGCCCATCCTCGAGGGTGGCCGGGTCAAGCCCCTGGACTCCGTGGCCCGCAACTCCCTGCTGGTCATCCACAGCCGCCAGGGCTTCCGCCACGCCGGCCACAACGTGGGTCCTGACGAGTGGCTCCTGGACGTGCTGTTCCGGCCCCAGGTGGCCGATCAGCAGCCCATCTTCGTCATCGACGACCTGGACGTGCTGGGCCTCATCGGCGCCAAGCAGACCACGGCCCGCAACTACTTCAGCTTCTCGGAGCTGGGCCCCCACCTGGACGAGATCCAGAAGCAGGCCGCCACGGCCCAGCCCATCGCGCCTCAGAAGCGCACCCGCTTCCAGAGCTCCGTCATCAACCTCTTCGAGCGGGTCTTCCTCTACTACAAGCTGCGCAACACCCTCCAGCTGGCCGGCTCGCCGGGGCTGGCCTGGGAGCTGCAGTCCCTGGGCAGCAAGGACGCCAGCCTCCGCCACCAGGACCTGGTCCAGCTGGCGCACTTCCGCATCCTGCCGCCCACCGCCGGGGCACCCCCCGAGGCCTGGCAGAGCGTGGGCCAGGCGCTCACCACCGCCAACATGGGCGGCCCCCTGCACCCTGGTCTGACGCCCCTGGCCAAGATGAATGCCGCCTACCTCAGCAACGACCCCGCCGGCTTCAACCAGGCTCTGGCGGACATGAACGGCCTGGTGAACACCCTCAAGCCCGACGCCCTCGGGCACTCCGGCCGCGAGGTGGTCTTCAACCGCTCCCAGCCCTTCTTCGTGGGCATGATCATCTTCCTGGCGTCCTTCATGGCCGCCTGCATCTCCTGGGTCTACAAGCCCGAGGTGCTGCGTCCCACGGCCTATGCCCTGCTGTTCTCCGGCGCCATCGTCCACACCCTGGGCCTCGCCGCCCGCATCATCCTCCAGGGCCGCCCCCCGGTGACCAACCTCTACTCCTCCGCCGTCTTCGTGGGCTGGGGCGTGGTGATCCTAGGCCTCCTCGTGGAGAAGATGTACCGCAAGGGCTTCGGCACCGCCATGGCCTCCATCTTCGGGTTCGCCTCGCTGATCGTGGCCCAGCACCTGGGCGAAGCCGGCGACACCATGGAGATGATGCGCGCCGTGCTGGACTCCAACTTCTGGCTCGCCACCCACGTGGTGACCATCACCATCGGCTACTCGGGCACCTTCCTCGCTGGCGCCATCGCCATCGCCTACGGCGTGCGCAAGCACATCGTCGCCGTCCAGGACATCGAGACGGACCGCGTCCTTGCGGACATGGCCTACGGCATCATCTGCTTCGCCCTGTTCTTCAGCTTCGTGGGCACCGTGCTGGGCGGCATCTGGGCCGACCAGTCCTGGGGCCGCTTCTGGGGCTGGGATCCCAAAGAGAACGGCGCCCTGCTGATCGTGCTCTGGAACGCCATCATCCTCCACGCCCGCTGGGCCGGCTATGTGCGTGAGCGCGGCACCATGGTCATGGCGATCTTCGGCAACGTCATCACCGCCCTCTCCTGGTTCGGCGTGAACATGCTCGGCGTGGGCCTCCACTCCTACGGCTTCATGGACCAGGCTTTCTGGGCCCTGACAGGCTTCTGTGCCAGCCAGCTCATCCTCATGGCCGTCACCTACGCGCCGCCCCGGTTCTGGCTGCCCAGGAACGATTCGCACGCCTGACCCCAGCCATTCCATCGCTGAAAAACGGCACCCGGTTTCCGGGTGCCGTTTTTCAGGTTGGGAAAAGCTAGTTGGTCTTGCGGGTCTGGGCCTCGAGATAGATGGAGAAGGCCTCGGGCTTGGCGGGCGGGGCGATCTCGAACCTGACCGTGACGAGACCTTCGGCCTTCTTCAGGTGGCTCAGGCGGAAGCGCGGGCCGGGGGCGGGCTCGCTGGTGAAGGCGACGCCGCCGGGCACCTCGACCACCCGGTAGCGGATGACGTGGCCTTCGTTATCCAGGTAGTGCGCCTTCAGCACGCCGCCCTCGCTGAAGAGGCTCATGAGGTCTTCGTGCCGGGAACCGGGCCGGTCCTTGGTGGCGGCCATGTCCGCGTGGCTGCGGCGCACCAGCACCTTGCCGTCCAGCTCGAAGCGGAACGACGCCGCCCCCGAGGTCTGTCCCGGCAGCCCCCCACCCTCACCAACCCACTCCCCCACCAGAAAGCGCAGCGGCGCGAAGGCATCCGCCGCTGGCGGCGCCTGCGCCAAGAGCACCGGGACCACCGCAACCAGGGCCAACATCGCTGCTCTCATGGACACTCCTCCATTCCAGCTAGGATGACCGCAAAAGGGTCGCCCAAGTGGCCTCCCACAGGCGCCAAGAACGCCAAGAAATGCATGACCCCTTGGGTGGGGCCACGAGGCACGCATCAGCGAGGGGCAGACAGCCTGACAGCACGGGTTGTATCCCGGGGGCGCCGGGGCTGCGCTTCTTGGGACGCGACTCCGGCGCCCCCGGGGTCACTTCCGGCTGAGCCGGAAGTCGCCTTCGGCGGACCCGTGCGGGATGTGTCGGGGCGCCTTCGTGTCTTTGTGGTGGATCAGTTCATTACAACCCAGGCACCGGGCCGCAGGAATGGGACCATGGGGGCCAATTCCACTGCTTGATTTATCGGTGTTCATCAGCTTTTTTAGGTGTTCATCGGTGGCTAAAGCTCGTATCGCCGAAGCCAGCGCAGCTCGTGCCCTACATCCCTGTGGAGGCGGCTGTTGTCAGGAAAGCCGAGTCGTTCCCAGGAGGCCGTCTGGATCCAGGTGCGCCTTGATCGCGCCGCTGACGGCCTTGACCGCAGCGGGGGTGTAGGCCTCGTAGAACCGCTGGTTGTGGGGGCCCACGCCGTGCTCGGCGCTGTAGCTGCCCTCGAAGCCCTTCACGGCTAGGTCGTAGATGCGGGCCTGGAGAACCGGCACCAGCTCCGCAGCGGGGATCGGCGCGCCAGCCTCGGTCCACACCAGGTTCAGGTGGGTGCCACCGTCGCCCCAGTGGCCGAAGTCGCAGCAGCGCACGAAGGGGAACTCCGCGGCCAGCAGGGCCCGGGCGGCGGCGGTGAAGGCGGCCATGCGGCTGCGGGGCACGCTGATGTCGAAGGCCAGCACCTTCCCCTCGGCCCGCAGGCCTTCGCTGATGTGGTGGCGGATGGCCCAGAAATCCTCGGGCTTGCCCATGAAGACATCGGTGATGGCCTCGCCGGACTCTGTTTCGAGGAAGGCGCCGAGCCGCTCCTCCAGCAGCGCTGGCAGGTCCAGGGCCGTGGCGGGCAGGGTCGAGGCCAGCTCCACCAGCACGGAATAGGCCGGTGGCGGCGCGGCACCGAAGGGGTTCCGCAGCTGGTCGTGGTGCTTGAATACCGGTCCCATGGCCTCGGCGCTGATGGCCTCGAAGGCCGTGAAGACGTCGGCCAGATCCCGCTCCAGGGCCCGCAGCAGGGCCAGGGCGGCCTCCCCGGAGGCGCAGCCTACCAGGGCCGCAGCGCGCTGGCCGGGCACTGGCACCACCTGGACCACGGCCCCGGTGATGACGCCGAGGACCCCGCTGGTGCCCACAAACAGCTGCTTGGCATCCAGGCCGGTGTTGTTCTTGCGGAGCTGGTTCATGGCCTCCAGCACGGTGCCGTCGGCCAGGGCCACCTCGATCCCCAGCAGGTTGTGGCGCACGTCCCCGTACTTGAGCAGCCGCGTGCCGCCGGTGTTGGTGGCGATCATGCCACCGAGGGTAGGATCCGCGCCCAGGTCGATGGGGAACATCAGGCCGTGCTCGGCCAGGGCCGCATTCAGGGCGCTGAGCAGCACGCCGCCGTCCACCCGGGCGGTGCGGTTGACGGGGTCGATCTCCAGGCGCTTATTCAGACGCTCGAGGCTCAGCACCGCCATGCGGCCGCTGGCGTCTGGCGTGGAGGCACCCACCAGGCCCGTGTTGGCGCCCTGGGGCACCACGGCCACACCCGCGGCCCGGCAGGCGGCTAGGGTGGCCGCCACCTGCTCGGGCGTGGACGGACGCACCGCCAGCAGGGCCACGCCCTTGCCGTAGCGCCAGCCCTCCTGGTAGCGGACGAGGTCGTCCGGCTCCGTGAGCACGGCGTCATCGCCGAGCAGGTGGCGCAGTTCGGCCGCAAGGGGGCTGGTCATGAGGCGCTCCAGGCGTGGATCAGGGCTTCGAAGCGGTCGCCCCGCTGCTCGAAGTTGTCGAACTGATCGAAGCTCGCGCAGGCCGGACTGAGCAGCACCTGGTCGCCGGGCTGGGCCAGGGCCAGGGCCGCCTGCACCGCATCGTTGAAGACCGGCACCACTTCGTGCGGCAGATCGCCCAGTTCCTGCGTGAGCTGCGGGATCGCCTCGCCCAGGAAGACCAGGCGCCGCAGCTTGCCCACCAGGGCTCCGCGCAGGGGCTCGTAGCTGGTGCCCTTGTCCGTGCCGCCGAGCAGCAGCACCAGGGGCCCCGGCAGGGCGTGGATGGCCGTCAGCGTGGCGTCCACGTTGGTGCCCTTGGAGTCGTTGTAGGCCCGCACGCCGCCCTTCTCGCCGCAGAAGGCCAGGCGGTGGGCCAGGCCCGGATAGGTCCGCAGGCCCGCGCGAAGGCCCTCCAGGGAGGCGCCGGCGTGCCGGGCCAGGAGGCTCGCCGCCAGGGCGTTCTCGACGTTGTGGTCGCCGGGGATGAGCAACTCCGAGCGGTTGAGCAGAGCCTCGCCGTGGAGGAACAGCTGGCCCGACCCATCGCACCAGGCCTCGCAGGGCGACCAGCCGAAGCGCGCAGTCTGCCCGGCGCCGGGCGCACCCTCCCCCAGCTTCGCGTGCGCCATGGGCAGCACCCGCAGGTCGTCCGCGGCTTGCCGCTCGAAGATCCGCAACTTGGTCTGGCGGTAGGCCTCCATGGTGCCGTGGCGGTCCAGGTGGTCCGGAGTCAGGTTGAGGAAGGCTGCTGCTTCGGCATGAAAGGCCTGAATCGACTCCAGCTGGTAGCTGCTCAGCTCCACCACGAAGGTCGTGTCCGCAGGCGCCGACTGGGCTGCTTCCAGGACCGGTGTCCCGAGGTTGCCGCAGGCCGCGGCTGAGTGCCCCGCGGCCCTCAGCAGGAAGGCCGTCAGATCCGTGGTGGTGCTCTTCCCGTTGGTGCCGGTGATGGCCAGCACTTGGCCAGCGCCGGGCCGTGCGCGAATCACGCGGTGCGCCAGCTCGACCTCGCCGAGGACCGGGATGCCCCGGCGGAGCGCCTCCGCCACGAAGGGCGCCGTGCGGGGAATGCCAGGGCTGATGACCAGCTCCTCACAGGCCTCCAGCAGCGCCAGCGGGTGGTCACCCCAGACGCCGGCGACCCTGGCCCTGGTCAGCTCGAGCTCCAGCTCCGGACTCGGCTCCGGACGCAGGTCCGTGATCACCACGGAGCGTCCCTGCCCCGCGAGGAAACGGGCTGCCGCCAGTCCTGATCGTCCTGCTCCCATGACCACGGTGCGCATGCCGCCTCCTGTTCTAGCGTAGCCCGAATCCGGGATTCAGCCGCAGGGCGGGACGCGACCCGGGACACCGCGCTACACTTGCACAGGAGCCTTGCGCGAACGGAGTCGACATGTCGAAGGGCATCCTGGAGAGCATGCTGAGCGGGGAAGGCGTCATTGCCTCGCACGTGCAGCCTGTCTATCGCCTCCTCGACAACCGGCTGGTGGCGCGGGAATACCTGGCCCGGCACCTGGATGCCAATGGCGTCGCGCATCCCGTGGGTCCCCTGCTGCAGGATCCCCGCCTCTCGCCGCAGGACCGCCTGACCCTGGATCTCCTGTTCCTGGACTCCACCTTCCAGACCCTGGCCAGCGCGGGGGACGACACCTACCTCCACTTCGTGAACCTGGAGCCGGTCAGCCTGGAGGCCCCCGGCTTCTGGCAGAGCCTCCCCGCCTGGCTGGAGGCCCTGCCCTTCAGCCCTGAGCTGGTGGTCATGGAGTTCACGGAGTCCCAGGGTGTCCATGATCTGGAGGCCCTGCAGGCCTATGCGGGGCGGCTGCGGGACTTGGGCCTCCGCGTGGCCGTGGACGATCTGGGCGCGGGCGTGGCCAGCCTCAGCCACATGGCCCAGCTGGCGCCGGACTTCATCAAGGCCGATCGCAGTCTCGTCCACAACGCGCACCGCCGGCCCTACCAGGCGGCCCTGCTGAACGCCCTGGCCCACTTCGCCACGGCCATGCGCATCGGCTTCATCGCCGAGGGCATCGAGAACCTGGAGGAGCTGGAAGCGGTCATGGACGCGGGCGTGCCCTGGGGCCAGGGCTTCATCCTGGGCCAGCCGTGGCCCAGCCGGCCCCGCCCTATCGCAGCTTCAGCGAGCTGAGGGCCAGGATCGAGCAGACAATGGCGGTGATCCACATGCGGATGACCACCTTGGTCTCCTGCAGCCCGCCCAGCTCCAGGTGGTGGTGGAAGGGCGCCATGCGGAAGATGCGCTTCCCGCCGCGCAGCTTGAAGCTGCCCACCTGCAGGATGACGCTCACGGCCTCCAGGACGAACAGGCCGCCGGCGATGACCAGCAGCAGCTCCTGCTTGATGATCACGGCCACCGTGCCCAGCGCGCCGCCCAGGGCCAGCGAGCCGGTATCGCCCATGAATATCTCGGCGGGGTGCGCGTTGTACCAGAGGAAGCCCAGGCAGGCCCCCGCCATGGCGCCCATGAACACCGACAGCTCGGCGCCACCGGACACGAAGGGCACCGCCAGATAGGCCGCGATCTTCGCGTGGCCCACCACGTAGGCCAGGATCGCGTAGGTGATGGAGACGATCAGGGTCCCGCCGATGGCCAGGCCGTCCAGCCCATCCGTGAGGTTCACGGCGTTGCTGGTGCCCACCATCACCAGCCAGATCCAGGGGATGAGGAAGATGCCCACGTTCGGCCGGAAGTTCTTGAAGAAGGGCACGGACAGGTGGCTGGTGGCCGTGCCGCGCAGGCCGAAGTGCAGGATGAGCCAGGCCACCAGCAGCGAGATGCCCGTGAGCAGGGCCATCTTCTGCCAGCTGGTGAGCCCCAGGTTCTGCTTCTTGAGCAGCTTCTGCGCGTCATCGAAGGCCCCAACGATGCCGAAGCCCAGGAGGGAAAGCAGCACCACCCAGATGGGGCCGCTCTTGAGGTCGCACCAGAGCACCGTGGATACCGTGATCACCAGCAGGATCAGGATGCCGCCCATGGTGGGCGTGCCCGCCTTCTTCTGGTGGTTCTCGGGGCCGACGTCGCGGATGTGCTGACCCATCTTCAGCGCGGTCAGGGTGCGGATCACCCAGGGCCCCAGCAGCAGGCTCAACACCATGGCCGTGGCCGCGGCCATGGCCGTGCGGAACGTCACGTAGCGGAAGACCGAGAAACCGGGGATCAGGTCGCGGAAAGGATGGAGAAGCCAGGGCAGCATGGGAATCCGTAAGACAGGAACAGGGAACGCGTAGTGAAGGACTCAGGGCCGGTGCGCGAGCAGCCACTCGGCGGCGCGTTCCGCGCGCCAGTACCGGCTGCCCTTCACCAGGATACGGGCTCCGGCGGGGATTGCGGAGAGTCCCGTGGCCTCATCCCGCAGGGCCTCGAAGTCCGGGAAGGCCTGCACACCGGGACCGAAGCCTTCGGCAAAGTCCCGGGCGAAGTCGCCGTAGGCCCAGAGGCGCGACAGCCCCAGCGCCTTGAGTGCCGCGCCTGTGTCCCGGTGGATTCCGGGTGCGCCGGCGCCCAGCTCCCGGATGGAGCCCAGCACGGCCACGGCCTCGCCGCCGGGCAGCTGCAGCAGGGCCTTGGCGCAGGCCAGGATGGAATCCGGGCTGGCGTTGTAGGTCTCGTCCAGCAGGCAGCCGCCGCCGGCCAGGGCGTGCAGGCGGCCCCGGCCGGCCTCGGGAGCGACCGCCGCGAGCCCGCGGGCCACCTGATCCGGAGCCGTGCCCAGGTGGAGCGCCAGGGCGGCGGCCAGGGCCGCGTTGCGGACCTGGTGCTCGCCGGGCAGGCGAAGATGCACGGCCAGCTCGCCCTTCGGTGTGTGCAGCAGGAAGGCGCTGCCCGCGGCGCCCAGAGACGCCACCGCATCCCAGTGATAGGCCTCGCCTGCCCCCACAGGCAGCGCCACCGCGTGGGCGGCCCAGGGCTGCTCGGCGATCCACCGGCACCAGGGATCCGCCGCGAGGTGGGCCCAGATGCCTCCGCGCCGGAGGCCCGCCACCAGCTCGCCCTTGGCCTGGGCGACGCCCTGCTGGCCCTCGGGGAAGTTCTCAATGTGGGCGGTCCCCACCAGCGTGATCAGGCCCGCATCCAGGGGCGCGATCTCCGTGAGCCGCCGGATCTCGCCAGGCGTGCTCATGCCCATTTCCAGAACCACGGAGGCCAGGCCCTCGGGCAGCGTGGCCAGAGCCTCGGGCAGGCCCAGGGTGTTGTTGCGGTTGCCCGGCGTCTTCCAGCCACCCATGGCTGCCGCCAGCAGCTCCTTGGTGCTGGTCTTGCCAACGCTGCCCGTGACCCCGACAACGGTCTTCGGGCGCACCGCCGCCAGCCGGGTCTGGCCCCAGCGCTGCAGCGCCGCCAGCGTGTCCGGCACCACCAGCTGCGGACAGTCCGTGGCCAGGGCATGATCCACCAGCAGGGCCGCGGCCCCCTTCGCCACGGCCTGGAGGGCGAAGTCGTGGCCGTCGCGCTCGGCCCGGAGCGCCACGAAGCAGGCGCCGCTTTGAAGGGTACGGGTGTCCAGGGAGAGCGCCGTCGGCATCACGGAGCCGTCGCCCCGAACCTCGGCCCCCAGCTGGGAAGCCGCCTGAAAGAGGGACCAGAGGCTCATGCCGTCTCCTTCGCCGAGGCCCGCCCCAGGCGGTCCCGCACGGCCAGCCAGGCTTCCGTGTCTGGCGGCTGTTCCATGAAGATCTGCTCGAAGCCCGCATCATCCAGCTCGTGGAGCAGCGCATAGAGCCGGGTGCCCACCTGCTCCGGATCCAGCGGCAGCGGCACGCCGAGGATGCCCGCGGGCAGCGGCGGCAGGGCGCCGAGCGCCACGTAGGCCGTGCGGCCCCCCAGGCTGCGAATGCCGGTCCCAGGCACCACCAGGCGCAGCCTGGCGCGGGGGGCGTAGTGCCGCTCAGCCATGCCCGGCGCAGCCTGGGTGGCGCCGGGCGCCACGGCGCCCTGCCACAGGTCCACGGGACCGAGCAGTGCCTCCAGCTCCGCGGGCGGGATCGGACCGGGGCGCAGGATCCGGGGCCGGACCCCGACCTGGCTGAGGTCCAGGATCGTGGACTCCAGGCCCGAGCTGGTGGGGCCGCCGTCGAGGATGAGGTCCACGGCCTCGCCCAGGCTCGAGGCCACATGGGCGGCGCAGGTGGGGGAGAGGTGCTGGCTGCGGTTGGCGCTGGGCGCGGCCAGGGGCCTCCCCACGGCCCGGATCAGGGCCAGCGCCACGGGATGGGCGGGGCAGCGCAGCGCCACGGTGGGACCCCCGGCGCGGACAATGGCGGGCACCGTGTCCGCCGCGGGCAGCACCAGGGTCAGGGGGCCGGGCCAGAAGCGCTCCGCCAGCCGCTGCGCCTCCGCGGGCCAGCGGGTCACGAGGGCCTGGGCCTGGGCCACATCCGCGACATGGAGGATCACGGGATTCGTTGCTGGGCGGCCCTTGGCGGCATAGATCCGCGCCACGGCCTCGGGATTCAGCCCATCGGCGCCGAGGCCGTAGACGGTCTCCGTGGGGAAGGCCACCAGGCCACCGGCGGCAAGGAGCTCCGCAGCTTCGGCGATGGCGGGATCCCCGGGGCCAACGACCTGCAGCAGCCGGGTCACCGGGTGCCGCCGAGCGCCGCTTCCACGGCCGCGCGGTCGCTGTAGGGGTGCTTCACGCCGTGGATCTCCTGGTAGGGCTCGTGGCCCTTGCCCGCTAACAGCAGCAGGTCGCCGGGGCGGCAGTCACCCAGGGCCGACGCCACGCTGCGGCGGCGGTCGGCGTCCCGGTGGTAGCGCGCGGCATCGACCCGCAGGGCCTCGGGGATGCCCGGGGCGGCGTCGTCCAGGATGCGCTCGGGGTCCTCGGTGCGGGGATTGTCGCTGGTGTGCCAGAGCACGTCCGCGCCCGCGGCCACGGCCGCGGCCATGAGCGGCCGCTTGGTGCGGTCCCGGTCCCCGCCGCAGCCGAAGAGCACGTGCAGGCGACCGCCGGGCGGCAGCAGGCGGCGGCCCTCGGCCAGCAGCTTCTCCAGGGCATCCGGGGTGTGGGCGTAGTCCACCATGACGCCGAAGGCCTGGCCGCAGTCCACGCGCTCCAGGCGGCCTGGGGCGCCGGTCAGCGTCGGTAATACGGGGACCAGCTGGTTCAGGTCGAAGCCCGCCTCGGCGCAGGCCGCCAGGGCCGCCAGCAGGTTGTAGGCGTTGAAGCGGCCCAGGAGGGGGCTCTCCACCTCCCAGACGTTCAGCGGCGTCTCCAGGGTGAAGCGCGAGCCCGTGGGGCCCAGCTCCAGGTCGGCGGCGCGGTAGTCTGCGGGGTGGTCGATGGCATAGCTGTAGCAGCCCGGCGCACCCAGGAGCCGCCGCCCGTAGGCGTCATCCGCGTTGGTCAGGAAGCGGTCGCTCTGGGTCCGGAGCCGATCCTTGGCCTCGAAGTAGGCCTCCAGGGTGCCGTGGTAGTCCAGGTGGTCCTGGGTGAGGTTGGTGAAGAGACCCACCCGAAACCGGGCGCCGTGGACCCGGCCCAGGCAGAGGGCGTGGCTGCTCACCTCCACGGCCGAGGCCACGTCGCCAGCCGTGACGCCGCGCGCCAGCCAGCGGTAGAAGGCGGTGCTCTCGGGTGTGGTGCGGACGGCTTCTTCTTCCACCTTCCCGGCGGCGTTCAGCACGGTGCCGATGAGCCCGCAGCCCAGGCCTGCGCCCTGCAGGAGCTGGCGGATCAGGGTGGTGGTGGTGGTCTTGCCGTTGGTGCCGGTGACACCGAGGACGGCCAGGTGACGATCCGGTTCGCCATACAGCCGGCGGGCCAGGAGCGCCATCTGCAGCCGGGCCTCCCCGCCCAGCACGGCGCTGGCGACGCCTTCCGGCACCTCCAGTGCGGCCTCAGAGAGGATCGCCACGGCCCCCTGGGCCAGGGCCTGGGGCACGAAGGTGGCCCCGTCGGCCTGCTCGCCCCGCAGGGCCAGGAAGGCCCACCCGGGGCGCACCTCGCGGCTGTCGCTGGTGAGGTCCAGCACCTCGACGTCAGGGCCCGTGCCCCGCTCGGCGAGGCCTTCGATGAGCGCATGCCACTTCATGGGTTCCCCGCCTTGATCTTCACCACCGCCCCCGCTTCGAGCGCCGTGCCGGGCTCGGGACTCTGGGCCAGCACCCGGGTGGCCTGCTGACCGGGCATTGCCTCGATCCGGGGCACGCCTCCGACCAGCACCACTCGCTGGATGGCCGCCTTGAGGCTGAGGCCCTTGAGGTCGGGCACCCGGCCCCGCTCCACGTGCACCGCGGCCTCGTCCGTCTCGCTCACGGGCCAGTCCCGCAGGGACAGCTTGAGGTCCGCCTCGCGGTCCAGGTCGGGGGTGGTCTGCCGGAATCGCTGGATGCCGTCGCCGATGCGCTTGAAGAGCGGCGCCGCCACGTCGCCGCCGGTGGTGTCGCCGCCCGGGTCATCCAGCATCACGAGGATGCCGAACTGGGGCTTGTCGGCGGGGAAAAAGCCCATGAAGGACGCGAAGTGGCGCCGGGGATCGTATTTCCCGCCGATGAGCTTGCGGCTGGTGCCGGTCTTGCCGAAGGACTCCACGCCATTGTCGAGCCGGGCCCGCTTGCCGGTGCCCTGGGTGATCACGCCCTTGAGGGCCTCCCGCATGAGGCTGGAGGTCTCCTCGCTCAGGACCTGGGCCTTCACCGTGGGCTTGAACTCCTTCAGCAGGAGCCCCTTGTCGTTGAAGATGCGCTGCACGAGGATGGGCTGCATGAGCTTGCCGCCATTGGCCAGGGCACAGCCCGCCATGAGGATCTGGAGCGGCGTGGTGCTGAGGCCGTAGCCGTAGGAGAAGGTGTACTGGGTGGGCGTGCTCCAGCGGTCCGGCGCGATCATGCGCCCGGGACTCTCGCCGGGGAAGTTCAGGCCCGTGGCCTCGCCAAACCCGAACTTGCGCAGGTACTGGTAGTGCACCGCCGGATCCAGGCGGATGCCCAGCTTGGCCGCGCCGATGTTGGAGCTCTGCCAGAGGATCTCCTCGAAGGTGAGGACGCCGTGGCGGTGGGTGTCGGTGATGGGCGGCACCTTGGGGCTGTACTGCCAGCGCCCCGCCAGGCAATCGATGCGCTCGCCGAGGTGGACCTTGCGCTCCTCCAGGGCGATGGCGGCGGTGAAGATCTTCATGGTGGAGCCAGGCTCGTAGACGTCCTCCAGGGGGTGCACCTTGCGGGCCGCCTTCTGGCGCTCCTGCTCCCGGTGCAGCTCCTCGCGCTCGCCCGCGCCAAGCTCGCCCTCGCCCCGGTTGCGGAACTTCTTCGGCAGGATGTGGTTGGGATCGAAGGTGGGCGTGCCCGCCATGGCCAGGATCTCGCCGGTCTGGGGATCCACCACGACCGCGTAGGCTGTCTTTGGCTTCGAGAGGCGCATGCCCTCTTCCAGCGCATCCTCCACGATGTGCTGGATGGAGGCGTCCAGGGCGAGCTGCAGGGAGGCGCCATTGACGGGCACCTGGCTGTAGTTCTCCTGGAGGATGAGCAGCTTGCCGTGGGCGTCCCGGGGGGCGATGAGCTCGCCCTTCATGCCCGCCAGCTGCTTGTCGTAGGTCTGCTCGATGCCCAGCTGGCCCAGGCCGTCGATGTTGGTGAAGCCCAGGATCTGCGCGGCCAGGCTGCCCCGGGGGTAGAACCGGCGGCTCTCCGGCTGGAACTCGATGCCATCCAGGTCCAGGGCGCGGATGGCGGTCACCTTGGTGGGCGGCAGGTGCCGCTCCAGGTAGACGAAGGTCTTCTTGCGCAGCAGCTTGTCGAGCACCTGCCCCTTGGTCTGCTCGAGGATCGGGGCCAGCTTCTCCGCCATCTCCGCGGCCGCCTTCTTGTTGGGCGTCCCCCACTGGCGCTCTTCGCCCCGGCCCGGCTTGTAGTCCGGGTAGAAGGCGCGGGGATCCACGAACAGGCTCTCCACCTTGATCGAGATGGCCAGCGGCTCGCCGCGGCGGTCCCGGAGCTCGCCCCGGATGGGCGGAATGGGTACCACGGTGGTGTGCTGCTGCTCGGCCTTGGCGTGGAACTTCCGGTGCTCCACGACCTGCAGCCAGAGAAGCCGCAGCAGGATCAGCAGCGCCCAGAAGGCCATGCTGCCCAGGATCCAGGGCATGCGGCTGCCCAGCAGGTCCTGGGGTTCCTGCCGTCCCAGCAGGCGCCGGGAGGATCGGGGTTCAGTGGCGAAGCGATGGAACACGGTTGGGCCAGGGCTGGAGGGGGCGTGGACGAAGGACGACTCCTACAGCCTACCGCCCCCGGACCAGGGCTACAGCCCCTCGGACGACACGGGGCGCAGCTTGGCGATGCGCTGGTCCTCGGGCGTGAAGGCCCGCTGGATCAGATGGCCCTGCTTCCGGGGCGCGAGGCCCGCCTTGTCGGCATACACCTGGATCTCTTCATCGCGCTGGTAGCGGCTGCGCTCGAGCATGAGCTTGCGGTGCAGCTCCTCTTCCTTGTGGATCCGGTCCTTGATCTCGCCCATGGCGTAGCTCAGGCGGGTGCTCTGGATCTTCAGGTAGGCCAGGGTGGCCAGGGGCATGGCCATGGCCAGCACCAGCAGCAGCACGCGCAGGATGCCCTCGCTCTCCACCGTGCGGGTCGGAGCGGAAGAGCCGGGCAGCGTTCCAATGACCATGGGGACCTCGATCAGAGCAGGCGCTCCGCCACGCGGAGGCGGGCGGATCGGGAGGGGGGATTGACGGCGGCCTCGGCCTCGCTGGGCGCGATGCCACCGGGATGAACGAGTTTCACGAGCTTGGGCAGGACGACGGGGGAGGTGCGGCCGGGGCCGTCATAGACGCCCGCGAGGCGGCGCAGGGTCTGCTTGACGATGCGGTCCTCGAGGCTGTGGAAGCTGATGACCGCGAGCCGACCCCCGGGCCGCAGGTGGGCCACGGCGGCCTCCAGGGAGGCGGCGAGGCGGTCCAGCTCGCCGTTCACGGCGATGCGGATGGCCTGGAAGGTGCGGGTGGCGGGATCGCTGTGGCCCTTGCGCTTGGCGGGCTCGCGGGGGATCACGGTGTAGACGGCCCGGGCCAGGTCGCGGGTGGTCTCCAGCCGGTCCTCGTGCAGCGCCCGCAGGATCGCCCGGGCGATGGGACGGCTCGCCCGCTCCTCGCCGTACTGGTAGATAGCATTCGCCAGGCTCTCGTCGGTCTGCTCGGCGATCCAGGCCCGGGCGGGCAGCCCGTGCTCGGGATCCATGCGCATGTCGAGGGGGCCTGCGTCGCGGAAGCTGAAGCCCCGCTCCGGGGTGCGCAGCTGCAGGGTGGACACGCCCAGGTCGGCCAGGATGGCGTCGAAGCCGCCCGGGGCCTGGGCCACCTGCCAGGCCAGGAACTGGGGCTCGTCCCAGAGGTCCTCGTAGGCGCAGCCCATGATGGTGAGCCGCGCGTCGGACCCCAGGCGCTGCAGGGCGCGGGCACGGGCCTCGGGATCGCGGTCCACGCCCAGGTAGCGGGTCTCGGCGTCGGCCTTGGCCAGCAGGGCCTCAGCGTGGCCACCCAGCCCCAGGGTGAGGTCCAGGACGCGCGCGGCGGGGGGCAGCACCAGGTGGTCCAGGACCTCCTGGAGCAGCACCGGGACATGGATGGGAGACTCCAGCGCCATCATCAGATTCCCAGGTCCGCAAGCTGGGCCAGGTCTTCGGCGCCCAGGGGCTCGGCTGCGAGCCGCCGCTGGAAGCCGGCCTTGTTCCACAGGGCCAGGTGGTCCATCTGCCCCAGCACGGCCACTTCGCCGGTGAGCTGGGCCGCCTCGCGCAGGGTGGGCGGGATGACGAAGCGCCCCTGGGCATCCGGCTCCACTTCGCTCCCGAAGTAGGCGGTGGTCTCCAGGAACTTGCGCTTGGCGGGGCTGGTGGACGGCAGGGCCGCCAGGCGGGCCTCGATGGCCTCCCAGACGGGCATGGGGTAGAGCCGCGCCGAGCGTCCGTCCAGCGAGGTCAGGTAGTGCCGCAGGGCTCCGCCCCCCACGCCCTGGGCGTAGGTCTCGAGCTCGGCCTTGAAGGAGGAGGGGAGCTTGAGGCGTCCCTTTTCATCCACCGTGGCCGGTGTGTTCCCGCGAAGTCGCAGCACCGGATTGACCTTTCAAGCAGCAACCCAGGTGAGCCAGTAGAATCGAGCTGGGACCACTTATTCCCACTTGAATCCACTTTGTTCCACTGAGAACCACTTCAAAGTCTAGAAACATAACTGCAGTCAACAAGGGGGAATAAAAGCGAAAGTGATGCAGGGGTCATGTCTGGGCAGACGGGGCCCTGCTCCCTCACGGCAGGGCGGGAGGAGGCAGGAGGCCTGCGGGGCAGCAGCTCAGCGGTGGGACAGGCCCGGGCAGACAGAACCAGGGCGGGCGGGACCGCGTTCAGTCCCTGCCCGCCCCTGAGGCACGATCCTGCGGCCGAGCTTCAGCGCGGCTTGGCCTCCGCCTCCTGGCGGAGCTGCTCCCAGATGTTCTTCAGCAGCGAAGTCGCAATCTTGCCCTTGCCCGACGCCGTGGCATAGTGCCCAGCGGGCAGCTTGGGCTTGAGGGTGGCGACCCGCTGGGTGAGCTCGCTGAGGTCCGCGCCCGGCAGGATGGCCACGAAGAGGCCGTCGCCCAGACGGCAGAGCACTTCGTGGTCCTCCAGGTGCTTCTTGATGATGTCGGAGACCCGCTGCCCTTCGCCCGACCACATTGTGGCGCCCGCAACCAGCCGGAAGCCCAGGAGACCCACCGGGCGGCCGACCAGGGTGGCGAAGGCGCAGAAGTGCTCGAGGCTCGCGTAGAGGTAGGGCCGCGTGTAGGCTCCGCCGTTGGGATCCTTGATGGAGCTGGGGTCCGCATCGAGGATCTGGGCGTCCTTCCGGCGCCGCAGCTCCGAGCGCTTGAGCAGGGAGCGCACCCGGGTCTTCAGCTCGGCGGCATCGAAGGGCTTGACCAGGTGCTCGTCGGCCTCGCTCTGCCAGATGCCCACCTGGAGCTCCAGGGCACCGGACTCGCAGGTCAGCAGGATGGTCTGGTCGGCGGTGGTCACGTCGCTGCGCAGCCGGGAGATCAGGCTGCTGCCGGTGCCTTCCGTCAGGTCCTGGTCCAGGATCAGCAGGTCGGGCCGGTCCAGCCGCAGGCGCTCCACCAGCTGCTCGGAAGTCGCCACGCCCTGGATGTCCCAGCCCTCCTCTGCGAGCAGGCCCTTCAGGTGGCCGACCATGTAGCCCTGCGCATCGAGGATGAGGATATGAGCGGGCGGCCCCTCCAGTTCCTCGGAGGGAGCATCCCCCGGCACGGCCGCATGGGCGTCCTGGAGCTGCCGCAGCAGCAGCAGGTTCCGCAGCCGGGTCTTCAGCTCCAGCAGGTGGGGCGGCTTGTTCAGGAAGTCGTCGGCGCCCGCCTGATAGCCGCCGTCCTTGGCCTTCGCCCCCAGCATGGTCAGGAGGACCACGGGAATGTTCTGGGAGGCTGGGGTCGTCTTGATCAGCCGACACAGGTCCAGCCCGCTCATGCCGGGCATGAAGACATCCAGGAGCACCAGGTCCGGCGGATCGGCCTGGATCAGAACCCAGGCGGCGTCCCCGTTCTCCACGGGCACGACCTGGTAGCCGATCATCCGCAGCTGAGCCTCCAGGTAGCGGCGGAAGACCACATCGTCATCCACCACCATCACCCGCAGGGACTCCGTCACTTCACTCTGGCCTTCGTCCATGGGACTTCTCCAACCGTATGCTTGAGCTGACGAGCTTGGAACTGGTCTTCAATCCTGAACAGATCTTTCCTGGAATCAAGGGCTAAAGGCCTGCGCAACTTGCCGAAACTGCTCGAAGTCGCGGATGAGGCCGGGCAGGCCGGCCCGGAAGGCCTTCAGGTCACCAGCCAGGACCACCTTCTCCAGCGTCCGGACTCCCGCCAGCAGGGTCGCGGCACCCACGGTGGCAGAGGAACCTTTGATGAGGTGACACTCCATGGCGGCGGTCGTCAGATCGCCGGAAGCCAGGGCGGACTGCAGGAGGGCCAGGTGCCGGGGGCAGTCCTCCAGGAAGCCCTTGAGGATGGCTCCCACGGCGCTGCGGTTGCCCATCAGGCGCCCGAGGAACTCCTCCTCGGCGAAGACGACCGGGGGCGCACCGTCATCAGACAAGGAAAGCGCCAGGGGCAGGGGCCGCGAGCCCGTGCCACTGGAGAGGTAGCGGTCCAGGATCGCCAGGAGCGCATGGGGCTCCAGGGGCTTGGTCAGGTAGTCATCCATCCCCGCATCGAGGCAGAGCTGGCGATCCTCCGCCATGGCGTGGGCCGTCAGGGCCACCACGACCACGTGGGGGTTTCGGACCCCCGACAGGGGATTGCGGAGGGTGGTGGTGGCCTCCAGACCATCCAGCTTGGGCATCTGGATGTCCATCAGCACCAGGTCGTAGTCCGCCTCCCGAAGCGCCCGGAGGGCCTCCATGCCATTGCAGGCCACCTGCACCCGGAGGTTCCACGGCTCGAGGATGGCCAGGGCCAGCTCCCGGTTCACGAGGTTGTCTTCCACCAGGAGGAGGCTGGCGCCCTGGAAATCCCGCAGGCCGAGGGCGGTCTCCTCCGCCCGGGCCGGGGCGTCCTCCCCCACCAGGCTCCGCTGCTTGAGCATGGCCGTGAACCAGAACTCGGAGCCCTGGCCTTCCACGCTGGTCACGCCGATCTCGCCCCCCAGCAGGTCCGCCAGCTGCTTCGAGATGGCCAGCCCCAGCCCCGTGCCACCGGCCCGCCGGGTGGTGGAGGCGTCCACCTGGCTGAAGCTCTGGAAGAGCTTCCCCAGCTGGTGTTCGGGAATGCCGATGCCGGTGTCCCGCACGGCGAAGCGCACCAGGACGTGGGTTTCGTTCACGCGCTGAGAGCTGCCCTGCACGGTCACCTGCCCGGCGTCCGTAAACTTCAGCGCATTGCCCACCAGGTTGACGAGCACCTGGCGCAGCCTGCGGGCGTCCCCCCAGAAGACGCGCGGCGTCTCCGGATCCAGGGCCAGCTCGAACCGAAGTCCCTTCTCCTGGGCCTTCGCCGCCATGGTGGTGCCCACTTCCTCCAGGAGTCCCTGCAGGTCGAAGGCCTCCTCGTCCAGCTCGAGCTTGCCCGCCTCGACCTTGGAGAGATCCAGGATGTCGTTGATGAGCGCCATGAGCGACTGCCCGCTGAGCCGGGCCAGCTCGGCGTAGTGCCGCTGCTGGCCATCCAGGTTCGAGTCCAGGAGGAGACCTACCATGCCGAGGACCCCGTTCATGGGGGTGCGGATCTCATGGCTCATGTTGGCCAGGAACTCGCTCTTGGCCTGGCTGGCCGCCACGGCCAGATCACGAGCTTCCCGCACAGCCTGCTCCGCCTCCTTGCGGTCGGTGATGTCCAGGAGGATGCCGTTCCAGCGGGTGCCGCCCTCCGGAAGTGTGGTGACATCAGCCTCAAAACGGAACCAGTGGAGTTCCCCGCTTACCCAGACCCGGCCTTCCCACCGGAACGGCCCCGGCGCCTGGGTGGCCCGCGCCACGGCTTCCAGGGCTCCGCCAAAGTCCTCACGGTGGACCATTGAGAAGATCCCTGACGACAGCTGGAGGGCATCGGCCTTCTCGAGGGCCAGGAGCTGAGCGAACCGATCGCTGACGTATTCGAAGGTCAGGGCTCCTGCGGGATCGATGGTCGCGGTGTAGACCCCCACCGGGATCCTGGCGGTCAACTCATCGTAGCGATCCTTGCTCAGCTGCAGAGCCAGCTCGGCCTTCTTCCGCTCGCTGATGTCGGTGTCGATGCCCATGACCCGGGTGACCTCACCCAGGGCATCCCAGGCTGTGATCTGTCCCGAGGAGAAGAGCCAGCGCCAGCTGCCATCCCGATGCCGCATCCGCAGCTCGACCTTGTAGGCCGGGAGCTCGCCCTGGGCGTGCCGGCGGTAGGTCTCCCGGGCCTGCTCCAGGTCGTCGGGATGGACGAGCGAGCTCCAGGTGTCGTTCCTGTCTTCCAGCTCCCCGTGCCGGTAGCCGAGCATGGCCAGCCACTGGTCGCTGAAGTAGGTCTTGTCCAGGGTCATGTTCCAGTCCCAGAAGCCCATCTGCGAGGCATCGAGGGCGATCCGGAGCTGCTCCCGGCTCTGCCGCAGTTCCTCCTCCATCTGCTTGCGCTCGGAGATGTCCGTGCGGATGGCGATGTAGGCGACCGGTTCCCCCGACTCGCCCTGGATGGGCATCAGGGTGGCCGCCAGCCAGTAGAGATGGCCGTCCTTGGCCCGGTTGCAGATCTCGCCGTGCCACACCTTGCCGGCGCGGATGGCTTCCCACATCACCTTGTAGAACTCGGGCGGATGCTGGTCTGACTTGACGAGGCGGTGGTTCGCTCCGACCAGCTCCTCTCGTGGATAGCCGCTTACCTCGCAGAACTTGTCATTCGCGTAGAGGATGACGCCCGCGGTGTCTGTGACCGTGACGATGGCGTGCTCATCCAGGGCCGCCTTCTGCTGCTCCAGCTCGAGCAGCGCCTTCCGCCGGTCCGCCAGCAGCTCACCCATCAGCGTGGACAGCCGGGCCAGATCCGTGGTCTCCGAGCCTATTTCCGCTCGGCCCTGGGACCGCAGCAGGGCATTGGCGGAGCTCCGCAGCGACTGCACGATCTGGGCCTGCGCTTCGGCGAACTGCTGGACCCGCTCATTGGCCTTGATCAGCTCCTCGGAGCTGAGGTCGAGGCTTCGCGTCCGAAGCTCCTGATCCCGCTCGTGCTGCAGGTAGGTACTCTCGACGCGCCCCAGGAAATCGCCAAAACCACTGAGGAGACGCCGCACGGAGTCGGGAATGGTCGGGTCGAGCTGCACCTGGCTCAGGTCCCTCAGCAGACCCTGAAGCTCCTGCTGCTCGGGGAGTTTGAGCGCCCGCGTAAGTTGCCGCTGGAGGAGTCGTTGCACGCTCAACGCTCCCCGAGACAGGTCACGGTCATGGTCTGGTTGTGGAGCCGGCAGTCCCCTGGCGCCAGAGGGGCGAACTCGCCATAGGAATAGAACCCGGCCAGGGTCATGCCCTTCCCCAGCACCTCGCTGACCACCTCAAGCTCCTCCTCGACGGCGTCCCCCATGACGAGTTGGCGCCCGACGCAGCTCACCAGGAGGGCCAGCCCCTGGCCCGCCTCCAGCGACTGCAGGCTGCCGGCCAGCCGGGCGGCCACTTCGGCCCCGTCCACCAGGCCGTCCTTGGAGGCGTGCATGAGCCGCAGGTAGCCTCCGGACGCAATCTCTCCCGCCAGGATGAGGGATCCCTCAGCCTCGTCGACGCCCAGGATGGTCCGGATGAGGCCGAGCCGGCCCCGCTCCGGATCGAGGATCTCGAAGGGGAACAGCAGCCCCGAGTGAGGCAAGTCCTTCGCATGCTCACCGAGGTAGCGCTTGTAGATGTTCAGGGCGGGCTCGCCATCCAGCTCGTAGAGGATGTTCTCCTGGCAGCGGGTGACCTTGCGGGCGGGGCCAAAGGGAGCCCAGCCCCCCCGAGAGCCGTGGGAGAGGATCAGCCCTTCGCCGCCAAGGCCCACGGCCACCACGCCGTCCGGCGTGATCCCCGAGGGGCCGAGGGTCAGGGTCTCCAGAAAGGCACCATCGTCCCCGGCCAATCCGCCGGAGATGGGCACCTGCGCGCCGACTTCGGAAACCAGCCCCGCGAGGAGGGCGCTGCCGTTGACGCCGACCCCCTTGCCGAAGAGCAGGATGGCCCGCAGGCCAGGCCGCTTCAGGGCCGCACCCAGGGCGGCGCCGGCGGCTCGGCAGGCATCCATGCTGGGCACCACGGCCTCCGCGACCTGGAGGGTGATCTCCCCGTGGAAGCGCACGGCCGTGACCACGCAGCTCTGCTCGGAGCGGCCCTGATCGCTGATCTCCCCGGCCGTGGAGCAGCCCACCAGGGCGGCGCCCGGGAAGGCCGCCTTCAGCCCGGCAAAGCGGCCAGGCAGACGCAGGGCCCGAACGCTGCCAAAGACCAGGACCAGCTGAGGCTCCAGTTCCGCCAACACCAGGAGCTGCCCCTCACTCAGGGGGGCGGATTCCTGTACGATCTGGCGGCACTCCATGGGTTTCCTTCTTCGAGGCTGGGACTTCTGATGACCGGTTCAACCAAACTGTTCCTGGCGGAGCTTTTCCAGCTTGCGCTCGAGGCGGATGATCCGGGCGCGCAGGCCCGGGTACCGGCCCGCGGTCGCGGGCTGGTTCTCACCCTCGATGGCCGTGCGGAAGAGACCGATGTTCATCTTGAGGACACTCTCCGCGACGGCGAACTCCGCCTCGGCATGCGGCCGGTCACCCACCTTGAAATACAGCTTGGACAGCAGGTAGGTCGCATGAATGGTCTGCTTCTTGGAGTGGACCCGATCCTTCAGGTAGACGATCGCCTGGGGATTGTGTTCATCGAAGACCCACCGCACCCGCTGGATCCAGCCCTCGGCCCAGCGGCGGGCCGCCACGACCTCCGGGTCGAGGACGGGCGCCTCGGCTTCCAGGGGGGCCGCTCCCGGGTCGTCGAGACCGAGCAGAGCCTGCTCCTGGCCACTGAGCAGCTCGCGCATCCGGGCCAGGGCTGACTGCATGACGGCCTCATCGGGCCCATGGGTGGTGAGCTTCCGGAAGCGGGCCTGGATGGCATCCACCAGCTCGGTCGGATGGAAGGGCTTGGTGAGGAAGTCGTCAGCCCCGGAGGTCATGCCGCGGCGCTGGGTGTCCCGGTCGGTCAGGGAGGTCAGGAAGATGAAAGGCACCCGGGCCAGGCGGGGGATCTGCTGGGCTGCGGCCAGCACGCCGAAGCCGTCCAGCCCCGGCATTACGATGTCGCAGACCACCAGATCCGGGGGCCGCTCCTGCAGCCGGGCCAGGCCCTCGGCACCACTTTCGGAGGACTCGGTCTCGAAGCCCAACGCCCCCAGGAGCAGCTCCGTGCTCAGGCGGATCGTGGGGTCGTCGTCGATGATGTGGATCCGTGGCATCGGCCTCAGAGCTCCTGATGGAGATGGCAACAGGCCATGAGACCAGAATAGTCGAAAGCGCCTGCGCCTGGAGCAGACAGACGCTGCCCAGATCCGTTGAATTTAAATTTTAAATAAAAAATTAACTCAAGTTAAAACATGACCCCACCCCATTCCTGAAAGGAGGGGCTCAGGACTACCGACAGACCCGGCCGCCGAGGGGCTTGCCGCCGATGACGTGGAAGTGCAGGTGGTAGACGCCCTGCCCGCCTTCGACGCCGCAGTTGGTGGTGAGCCGCCAGCCGGCCTCCGCCACGCCGTGGTCCCGGGCCAGCTGGGCGGCCACACCCGGGATGCGGGCGGCGGCCTCGGCGATCGCGGGCGTCAGGTCGTTGAGGTTCTCGCAGTGGGCCTTCGGGATGAGCAGGAGGTGCACCGGCGCCTGGGGGCTGATGTCCTTGAAGGCGAGCAGGGTATCGTCTTCATAGACGATGTCGGCAGGGATCTCCTTCCGCACGATCTTGCAGAACAGACAGTCGCTCATCGGGGACCTCCCATGTTTCACCTCATTCTCTACCAGCCCGAGATTCCGCAGAATACCGGAAGCATCGGGCGGCTCTGCGTCAACAACAATGCCAAGCTCCACCTGATCCACCCCCTGGGCTTCGACACCTCGGACGCCCAGGTGCGCCGGGCCGGGCTGGACTACTGGGAGAAGCTGGACCCGGTCCACTACCTAGACTGGGATGACTTCCTGGCCCGCAACCCCGCCAGCAATTTGTGGTTCTTCACCACCAAGGGCGCCCGGCGGCACACCCAGGTGCCCTGGGCCTACGGCGACGGTCTGGTCTTCGGCCGGGAGACCGTGGGGCTGCCCCCGGAGCTCCTGGAGGCTCATGCCGACCACCTGGTGCGGATCCCCATGCTGGGTGACCACCACCGCAGTTTGAACCTTGCCCAGGCCGCAGCCGTTGGTCTTTACGAGGCGCTGAGGCAGACTGAAAGCTGGTAGACCCGAGGAGCCCCCCATGAGCCAAGCACCGATCCGCATCGTCATTGCCAAGCCGGGCCTGGACGGGCACGACCGGGGCGCCAAGGTCGTGGCCCGCGCCCTGCGTGATGCGGGCATGGAAGTGATCTACACGGGGCTGCGCCAGACGCCGGTGCAGATCGTTGCGGCCGTGGTGCAGGAGGACGCCCGCGTGCTCGGCATGAGCATCCTCAGCGGGGCCCACAACCAGATCTTTCCCGAGGTCATGCGGCTGCTGAAGGCCCAGGGCGCCGAGGACGTGCTGGTCTTCGCCGGCGGCATCATCCCCGACGAGGACATCCCTGCCCTCAAGGCCATCGGCATCCGGGAGATCTTCCAGCCGGGCACCAACACGGACGACATCGTCGCCTTCATCCGCCAAGCGATCCCGGACTGAGGGGCAGGACCCCATGGCCAAGGCCACGCCGCTGTTCGAGTGCACGGCCTGCGGAGCGCGCCATCCCAAGGCACTCGGCAAGTGCACGGCCTGTGGGGCGTGGGACTCGGTGCAGGAAGTGCGCGGGACCCTGAAGCGGGACCTGCAGCGGGCTGGCTCGGCCTTCGCCCAGAGCCACTACACCGGCCCTGTGGCGCTGCAGGACGTGGAAGTCTCGGATGCGCAGCGTCGCCCCACGGGCATTGTCGAACTGGACCGGGTGCTGGGCGGCGGGGTGGTGCCGGGCATGGTGGTGCTGCTCGGCGGGGAGCCCGGCATCGGCAAGTCCACCCTGCTGCTGCAGTGGGCCGCCACGGCCGAGGGCACGGTGCTCTACGCCAGTGGTGAGGAGAGCGAGCGCCAGATCAAGCTGCGGGCCCAGCGCCTCGGCGCGGAATACCCGGGCATCCACCTGCTGGCGGAGACCGACGTGCGCCGCATCCTGGAGGAGGCCGAGCGCATGAAGCCCGGTCTGCTGCTGGTGGACAGCATCCAGACGCTTTTCGATCCCGACTTCGAGAGCAGCGCAGGCAGCGTGAGCCAGGTGCGTGGCTGTGCGGCCCTGCTCACGCGGTGGGCCAAGACCACGGGCACACCCCTGGTGCTGGTGGGCCACGTCACCAAGGACGGCAGCCTCGCCGGTCCCAAGGTGCTGGAGCACCTGGTGGACACGGTGCTGGCCTTCGAGGGCGACCGGCACCACCACCACCGCCTGCTGCGCGCCCTGAAGAACCGCTTCGGCGCTGCCTTCGAGCTGGGCGTCTTCGCCATGACCGAGCGGGGCCTGGTGCCCGCCGAGGGCAACCCGTTCTTTCTCGACGCCGAGCCCCGCCCCGGCTGCGCCGCCACCGTGGTCCTGAGCGGCACGCGGCCCATGGTGGTGGAGATCCAGGCCCTGGTGGCCTCAGCGGGCCTGGGCATCCCCCGGCGCACCGCCCTGGGCATCGACGGCCAGCGGCTGGCCATGCTCTGCGCCGTGGCCGAGCGCCGCGGCGGCGTGCAGCTCCACGACCGGGACGTCTACCTGAACGTCGCCGGCGGCCTTGAGATCGAGGATCCCGCCGCGGACCTGGCCGTCATCGCCGCCCTCTGCAGCAGCGCCGGCGGCCGCCTGCTGGCGGAGAAGTGCCTCTTCATGGGCGAGGTGGGCCTCACCGGCGAGGTGCGTCCCGTGGCCCAGCTGCCGCTGCGCCTGCAGGAAGGCGCCCGGCTGGGCTTCAGCTGCGCCGCCGTGCCCCGCATCGGCCTCGAAGGCCGGAGCCCCCTGGACCTGTTCCCGGAGGTGAGCGTCGAGCGGCTGCGGGGCAAGGCCTGGCTCAAGGGCGTGGTGGAAGAGTAGGGATCAGTCGGCGAGCCCCAACAGCGCCTCCAGACAGGGCAGCAGGACCTCCTTCAGGTCCAGCGGCTGCGCCGGCACCAGCACCAGCCGTCCCGCCTTGGCGGCCAGGGTGAGGCGGACATCTTCCTGCTTCTTCAACACCACCACCCGGGCCTGGTCCGCCAGGCTGTTGCTGCGCATGGAATCGAGGATCTCCAGCGCCGTGTTCTGTCCCACTTGCTGGTTCATCAGGAGGAGGTCCAGGCTCTCCTTGCGGGCCTTGTGGAGCGCTGGCAGCCAGCCCCGGGCCTCCTGGATGCCTCGGAAACCCTCGGCGTGGAGCCAGGCCGCGAGGAACTCCCGCTCCAGGTCATCCTCGACCACCAGCAGGATCTGACGGCTGCATCGCCTCAGGAGGCGCTGTGTCTCAGCCTCTGAGAGCACGATGGGGGGCGGTTCCGGGATCGGCAGAGGCGCTTCGGCGAGGGGAGGGGGTTCGGGCGGCGCGGCTGCGTCGGGGGCCACCCCGACTGCAGCGGAGCCCTCCTCGGGTGGATCCTCCTCCGTCCGTCTCCGTTTCCAGGTGAAACCTGGGACAACCTTGGGCACCCTGGCCAGCAGCAGCCGGTCGATAGCCTGGGCATCACTCCCTTTCAGACCAGTGAAGGCGAGTCCGATTACCAGGCCTTCGGACCGGTTTTCGCAGTGAGAGACGACCCCCGTGAGGTCCATGAGGGGAATGTTCAGGATCTCCTTCAGGCGGACAAGGCCCAGTTCCTTGCCGGGGCGCACCAGGGACGTTGAAGGAGTGAGCTTCTTGTCCGTCCGGATGTCGATGGCCTTCTCCACGCGGAAGGCGCAACCGCCCCGCCCGAGGTTGAGCAGCTTGCCACTGAGCCCGGTGCCTTCAAAGAGGGACTCCAACGCCAGGACCTGGGCCTTCTCCCGGAGGTTGAACCGCGCCCGACTTCCCCCTCGCCGTTCCGCGTGGCTGATGCATTCCGGCAGGTGGAACTCGTTCTTCAGCGGGCTGGGCCGACCCACGCACTCGGCCCTGGCCAGGAACCGCAGGCCATCCAGATTGAACCAGAACTCCGTCGGCATGCCCTTCCCGGGTTCCCGCGCGGGCTGCTTCCGCATCCGAATGGTGAACGTGCCCTTCCCCTCGCTGATCTGATCCAGGACGACGGGATGGGGCGCGAGGGAGTCCCCGGGCAGGTGCATGAGCAGCTCCGAACCCAGGCGGAACAGGCACTCCAGATAGGCCAGGATCTGCTCCGGGTCCCGCAGCCCGGAGGTCTCCTCCGTCGGAGTCGGCTTCTTGAACACGTCAAACCAGGCCAAAGGGAGTCCCTCACCCGCCCCCTATCGACCCGGTCTGATCAAATCTAAGTTGTCTGTTTACCGTTATATCTCCTGTCTGGACGGCCGATTTTCGAAGGCAGCCGACCGGGAGACCGAGGCGTGGCGCTGCCAGCACCTGGACCCGGCCTGGGAAATGCCAGGAGACACCCGGGGGCACTGGACCTGAGGCGAGCGCCAGCAGCGGGGTGCAGGCCCGACCCTGTCCAGCTTTTTGTGTCAGCACCCCGCGCCTGGGATCGGCCTGGCCCCCGGACGCGCGACCCTCGCAGTCCACGGGGACAATTCCGGGAATTATCCAGGTGCCGCAGGCCCAGGACTGACTTAGGCTCGTCTGATGACCTGGAAGCCCTGCCCCCGCGTGGAGATGGACCTCCACACCCTGCCCCTCGATCCGCGCCAGGGCTACCTGCTCTCGCTGCTGGACGGCAGCCAGGACCTGCCAACTCTCGCGGCCATCCTGAACACGGAGGAGGCCGAAATTCTGGATATGCTGGAGGCCCTGGTGGCCTGTGGTGCGGTGGAACCCGAACGGGGCGGATTCCCGACTCCAGCTCCAGACCTAGCGGCAGCCGAGCCGGCGGTGGCCGACGCCGAAGCGGAGGCCCCCCGTCCCCTGGAGTCTGCCACCCACCGCCAGCTGTTCGAGCAGCGCCTGCACGCCCGGCCCGTGGACGAGCGGGTCGCCCTGGCCCACCAGGCGCAGGAGCCGGAACTGAGCGCCCTCTGCTTCGACCCCGCGGCCGAGGTCATCCGCGCCCTGCTGGAGAACCCCCGGGTCGGGCTGCTCCAGGCCCGCCTCATCGCCGCCCACCACCGCACCGCTGCCGGCCTGGAGGCCCTGGGCGCCCGGACGGCCCTGGTCACGGACGCCGGCGTCCGCCGGGCCCTGCTCCAGAACCCGCTGCTGCCTGCGGGACTCTTCCGCCGCCTCTGGTCCCCCAAGCGCCTGCTGGAGCACTACCTGGTGGCCACCTCCCGCGAGGCACCTGAGCAGGTGCGCGCCATGGCCCGGGACCTCCTGCGCAGCACCTTCAACCAGCGCACCGGCGAGGAGCGGGCGGAGTTCATCCTCACCACAGAGGGGCGCTGCCTGACCAGCCTGGTGGGCCTCACCCTGGATGGGCACACCACCGCCCTGCTCTGCCGCCGCACCTATGTCTCCACCCTGCTCATCCAGAACATCGCCCGCTGGAGCGCCGCGCCGCCCGCCCTCATCGCCCACCTCCGCCGCCAGGAGGTGGTGAAGCGGAACCCCGTCCTGCGCCAGCTGCTGGAGCGGCACCCGAACGCGAGCTGAGCGGGCCAACGCCTACTGGGCCACGCAGGTGCCCACCCCTGCGGTGAATCCCGTGGCCGTCCCACCCGGGGCCAGGGTGTTCCCCGACACGAAGGTGATGGCCACCGGGGCATTCACGGCCACGGTGCCGGCCTTCAGCTGCAAGCAGACCCGCGCGAGCGGCTGCCCGAAGCTCTGCGTCCCCGACTTCTGGAAGATCGCCCCCTGCAGGGTGCCCTGGCCAGCGTCCTTGCCGACCAGGACCGGGGTGGTGGTTCCCAGGTTGAAGACGAGGTTCTCCACCAGGCCCTGGGCTGAAGGTGGGGCGGCCCAGGCCACCTTGGTGGCGTCCGTGGACAGGATGAACGCCACCCCCTGGCCACTCTGGCCCGTGGGGCCCGTCAGGTCCAGAACCAGCTTCCCTGCGGTGGAGAGACTCGAGTTCCTCAACCACCGGAACCCCGCCCCTCCCGGATCCGTGTAGCTCAGAGTCGTGGCATAAACCGGGCTTGGCGAGGGGGCGGGGCCGGATGCGCCCCCACCCCCGCCGCCACAGGCGAGGAGCGCCGCGAGCTCGAGGATTCCGGGAAGCGCAAGTCGTCGCATCGTGAGCTCTCCCTAGATCCCGGCCAGCAGCAGGGCCAGGTCGGCATCATCCACGAAGCCGTCCCCGTTGAGGTCGGCTGGCGAGTTCGCCACGGGAACGCCCGGTGCATAGAACGTGAAGAAGCTCGCCAGGTCCAGCACGTTGACCACTCCGTCGCCATTGAAGTCCTGGGTTCTCACGATCACCGTGAGCCCAGCCGCCCCACTGCTGACGCTGCCTGCCGTGCCGGTCACCACCACACGGTATTGGGTGCCGCTCATGGCAGCAGTCGCGCCCGTGATCGACAACATTGCCGTGGTGGCACCCGAGTAGAGCCCGCCATTCGTGACGTTGGCGAAGGCGCCGTTGCTGCCCAACTGCCACTGGTAGCTGAGGCCCGTGCCAGTCGCCGTGACGCTGAAGGTGGCATTCCCGCCCACCGTCACCGTGGCATTGCCCGGCTGGGCCGTGATGGCCGGCGGTGTATTCACCGTCAGCGTGGCCGCACTGGACGTGGCGGCAGGGGCGGCCGTGCTGGACACCACGACCTGATACAGGTAGCCGTTCATGGCCGCCGTGGCGCCCGTGATCGACAGCGTCGCCGTGGTGGCGCCGGAGTAGACCCCGCCGTTCGTAAGGTTGGCAAAGGCGCCGCCGCTGCTCACCTGCCACTGGTAGCTGAGAGCCGTGCCCGTCGCGGTGACGCTGAAGGTGGCACTCCCGCCCACCGACACCGTCGCATTGCCCGGCTGGACCGTGAGGGCCGGTGCCGTGTTCACCGTCAGCGTGGCCGCGCTAGAGGTGGCCGCTGGGGCGACGGCGCCAGACACCACCACCTGGTAGTGAGAGCCGCTCATGGCCGCCGTGACGCCGGTGAGGCTCAGTGTCGCCGTGGTGGCGCCCGAGTAGACCCCGCCGTTCGTGACATTGCTGAAGGCGCCGCCGCTGCCCACCTGCCACTGATAGGTGAGGCCCGTCCCGGTGGCCGTGACCGTGAAGCTGGCATTGCCCCCCGCAGGCACCGTGGCATTGCCCGGTTGGCCCGTGATGGCCGGCGCCGTGTTCACGGTCAGCGTGGCGATACTGGAGGTGGCCGCTGGGGCGACGGTGCCGGACACCACCACCTGGTATTGAGAGCCGCTCATCGTCGCCGTGGCGCCGCTGAGGCTCAGAGTCGCCGTGGTGGCGCCCGAGTAGATCCCGCCATTCGTCACGTTGGCGAAGGCGCCACCGCTGCGCACCTGCCACTGGTAGCTGAGGCCCGTCCCGGTGGCCGTGACCGTGAAGCTGGCATTGCCCCCCGCAGGCACCGTGGCATTGGCGGGCTGCGCCGTGATGGCCGGCGCCGTGTTCACCGTCAGCGTGGCTGCGCTGGACGTGACCGCCGGGGCGACATTGCCGGTTACCACCACCTGGTAATGGGTGCCGCTCATTCCCGCCGTGGCACCGGTAATGTTAAGGGTCGCCGCAGTGGCGCCCGAGTAGACCCCGCCACTCGTGAGGTTGGCAAAGGCCCCGCCGCTGCTCGCCTGCCACTGGTAGCTGAGGCCCGTACCGGTGGCCGTGACCGTGAAGCTGGCATTGCCCCCCGCGGGCACCGTGGCGTTGGCCGGCTGCGCCGTGATGACCGGGGCCCTGTTCACGGTCAGCGTGGCTGCGCTGGATGTGACCGCCGGGGCGACGTTGCCGGTCACCACCACCTGGTACCGAGTGCCGCTCATTCCCGCCGTGGCACCGGTAATGCTAAGCGTCGCCGAGGTGGCGCCCGAGTAGACCCCGCCATTCGTGAGGTTGGCAAAGGCGCCGCCGCTGCTCGCCTGCCACTGGTAGGTGAGGGCCGTGCCGATCGCCGTGACACTGAACGTGGCATCCCCCCCCGCCGTCACCGCGGCATCACCTGGCTGGGCCGTGATGGCCGGCGCCGTGTTCACGGTCAGCGTGGCTGCGCTGGACGTGACCGCCGGAGCGACGATGCCGGTCACCACTACCTGGTACTGGGTGCCGCTCATTCCCAGTGTGGCGCTGGTGAGGCTCAGGGTCGCCGCAGTGACACCCGAATAGGGCCCGCCGTTCGTCAGGTTGGCAAAGCCTCCGCCGCTGTTTGCCTGCCACTGGTAGCTGAGGCCCGAGCCTGTCGCCGTGACCGTGAAGCTGGTATTGCCGCCCGCGGTCACCAACGCATTGACCGGCTGGGCCGTGATGGCCGGGGCCGTGTTCACGGTCAGCGTGGCTGCGCTGGACGTGGCCGCCGGGGCGATGTTGCCGGTCACCACCACCTGGTACTGGGTACCATTCATGCCCGCCGTGGCACCGGTGATGCTCAGCGTCGCGGAGGTGGCGCCCGAGTAGACCCCGCCATTCGTGACGTTGGCGAAGGCTCCGCCGCTGCCCACCTGCCACTGGTAGCTGAGGGCCGTGCCGGTGGCCGTGACGCTGAAGCTGGCACTGCCCCCTGCCGTCACCGCTGCATTGACTGGCTGGGCCGTGATGGCCGGTGCCGTGGTGACCGTCAGCGTGGCGGAGCTGGACGTGGCGGCTGGAGCGATGTTGCCGGTCACCACCACCTGGTACTGGTACCCGCTCATTCCCAGCGTGGCGCTGGTGATGCTCAGCGTCGCCGTGGTGGCACCCGAGTAGACCCCGCCGTTCGAGACGTTGGTAAAGGCCCCGCCGCTGCTCACCTGCCACTGGTAGGTGAGGGCCGAGCCGGTGGCCGTGACCGTAAAGCTGGTGTGGCCGGCCGCGGGCACCGTGGCATTGGCAGGCTGGCTTGTGATGGCCGGTGCCGAGTTCACCGTCAGGGTGGCTGGGCTGGACGTGACGGCTGGGGCGACGGCGCCCGTCACCACCACCTGGTACTGGTTGCCGCTCATGCCCGCCGTGGCACCGGAGATGCTCAGCGTCGCCGTGGTGGCACCTGAGTAGACCCCACCATTCAAGAGGTTGGAGAAGGCCCCTCCGCTGCTCACCTGCCACTGGTAGCTGAGGCCCGTGCCGGTGGCCGTCACGCTGAAGCTGGTATTGCCGCCCACGGACACCGTGGCATTGCCCGGCTGGGCCGTGATGGCCGGCGCCGTGTTCACCGTCAGCGTGGCTGCGCTGGACGTGGCGGCCGGGGCGGCGGTGCCGGTCACCACCACCTGGTACTGGTTGCCGTTCATGCCCGCCGTGGCACCGGTGATGTTCAGCGTCGCTGTCGTGGCGCCCGAGTAGACCCCGCCGTTCGTGACGTTGGCGAAAGCTCCGCCGCTGCTGACCTGCCACTGGTAGCTGAGACCTGTGCCGGTGGCCGTCACGCTGAAGCTGGCGTTGCCCCCGGCGGTCACCGTGGCATTGCCCGGCTGGGCCGTGATGGCTGGCGCGGTGTTCACGGTCAGCGTGGCCGCACTGGACGTGACGGCTGGGGCGACGGTGCCGGTCACCACCACCTGGTACTGGTTGCCGTTCATTCCCGCCGTGGCGCCGGTGATGTTCAGCGTCCCCGTGGTGGCGCCCGAGTAGACCCCACCGTTCGCGACGTTGGCGAAGGCCCCGCCGCTGCTGACCTGCCACTGGTAGCTGAGGCCCGTGCCTGTGGCCGTCACGCTGAAGCTGGCATTGCCCCCGGCGGTCACAGTGGCGTTGCCTGGCTGGGCTGTGATGGCCGGCGCCGTGTTCACGGTCAGCGTGGCCGCGTTGGAGGTGGCGGTCGGCGCGATGACGCCGGCCACGATGACCTGATACTGGTAGTTGCTCATGGCCAGAGTGGCGCCGGTAATGGACAGGCTGGCCGTGGTGGCGCCGTTGTAGACCCCACCGTTGTTGATATTGGCAAAGCCGGAGCCGGTGTTCACCTGCCACTGATAGGAGGTCGCCGCTGTCGCAGTCACCGAGAAGCTGGTGTTCCCACCCGCCACCACAGCTGCGTTGGCCGGCTGGGCGGTGATGCCAGGCGCCGCCCCCACCGACAGCGTGACAGGGGAGGAATAGGTCGAAGCCGCTGGCGACCCGCAGCCCAGCATCTGGACCTCGTAGACGTAGCCATTCATCAGTGCAGTGGCATTGGTGATGGTCAGGGTGGCCGACCACCAGTTGGCGTAGACGCCAGCCGCGCTGGAGATGGTTGTGAAGCCCGAGCCAGTGTTCACCTTCCAGATGTAGGACAGGGCCGAGTTGGCCACCACGCTGAGAGTGGTGGTGCCCCCCACGTCGATGGCCCGGTCCACGGGCTGGCTGGTGATGCCCGGCGTGCAGATCACGGTCAGGGTCGCCACACTGGAGGTGACCGGCGCCCCCACCGCGCCCGTCACGATGACCCGGTACTGGTTGCCAGTCATCGTAGTGGCCACCCAGATGGACAGCGCGGAGCTCGTCATCCCACTGTAGTTCACGATGTCCGTGATGTTCACCCACGCACCTGCAGTGTAGATCTGCCACTGATAGGTGAGGCCAACCCCGGTGGCGGTCACCGTGAAGAGCGACACCGCGTGGTAGTTGAAGAAACTGCTCGCGTCGGCGGGCTGGACCGTGATGGCCGCAGGATCCTTGACGGCCAGGGTCACGGTGCTTGACGTGGTCGTGAGCGACAGCGCACCGGTGGCGATGAGGCGATAGCTGGTGCCATCCATGCCCGAGGTGGCCCCGGTGATGGCGAGGCTGGTCGTCGTCGCGCCGGAGTAGACGCCGCCATCGACGACATCGGTCCAGGCTCCCGCCCCGAGCTTAGACTGCCAGCGAGTGGTGCTGGCGCCGGTCACCGTGGCGCTGAAGGTGGCATTGGCACCCACGGCGATGCTGGCGTTGACGGGCTGGCTGGTGAAGGCCGGCGCGGTCACTACGGTCAGGGACGCCGGCGTCGAGGTGAGCACCGGCTGACTGGCCGCGGCAGAACCGGTCAGGACGACCTGGTACTGGTAGCCATTCATGCCAAGGGTGGCGCCGGTGATCGCCAGGCTGGCCGTTGTCGCACCACTGGTGACCCCGCCATTGCTGAGGCTGGTGAAGCCCGAACCGGTGTTCACCTGCCACTGGTAGGAGACCACCGCAGTGGCGCTGACGGAGAACGTGGCTGTCCCCGCCACAGCAACGGTCAGGCTCGCGGGCTGCGTCTGGATGCTGGGCGAGGGCGGCGCGGTCACCGTCAGCTTGGCGGCACTGGAGGTGATCGTGGGCGTGGAGGCCCCCGCGGCGCCCGTCACGATGACCCGGTAGAGCCAGCCGTTCATGCCGGCGGTGATGCCGGTGAGGCCCAGCGAGGCGGCGGTGGCCCCGGAATAAACCGAGTCATTCGCGAGGTTGGTGAAGCCCCCACCACTGTTCACCTGCCACTGGTAGCCGAGGGCGGAGGTGGCCTCCACCGTGAAGGTGGTGCCCAGGCCGATATAGGCGGTGGTGTCCACGGGCTGGAGCAGGATGGCTGGGTCGAGGATCGGTCCTGTGGACTGCCAGACCCCGCGTCCATAGGTGGCGGCGCGGATGAAGCTGGCATCGGGGGCGATGTAGAAGTCGGGAACCCCGACCATGGGCAGGCCCACCCCGTAACGGGTCCAGGTGGCCCCCGAGTTCGTGGAGGCGTAGATCCCGAAGTCCGTGCCGGCCAGGAGGGTGGTGTTGTTGGTGGGGTCGTTCTGGATGATGTGGACCGGCCCCCCGAAGTTCACGCCATTGCCCGAGGGAAATCCTGCGCCCTCGATGTTCTGCCAGGTGGTCCCCCCATCGGCGGAGCGCCAGAGGTGCTGGATGGTGGGCCCCCAGCCTGCATAGGCCGAAGCGGCGTAGAGGATGCTGTCGCTGGTGGTGTCGAACCAGATGTAGCTGAGGGCGACCTCCACGCCACCTGCGGCGTAGACAGCGCCCTTGTCAGTCCAGGTGGCGCCGCCGTCAGCACTGATCCAGCAGTGGGTCGCATCGACAATGGCCAGCTTGTTGGGATCCAGCGAAGAGGAGTTGAAGTTGCGGATGTAGGGCGATGGATAGCTGCTGGGGAAGTTGCCCATGGCGCAGGGCACCCAGGACTGCCCGAAGTTGGAGGACTTGTGCAGCTTGTAGCTGGTGGCGGTGTAGGCCGTGTTCCCGGTGGCGTCCGCCCGCCCCGGTTCCACCCGCGTGTGGAAAGGAGCGCCTCCGGTGAGGTCGATGCCGGTGTTCCCATTGTGGAAGGTACCCCCTCCATCGGTGCTGTAGCCCAGGTTGGCGCTGTAGCCCGAGGCGATCATCTTGTCGCCGTCCAGCTTGTGAATCAGGGTCCCGAAGCCATCCCCCGTGGCGTAGGCCTCGTCGAACTGGCCGCTGGTGGCCAGCGTGGCACCGGTTCTCCGGCGGGTGCTGTTGTCCTGGAGGCCGATGGTCACCCGGTCGTTGGAACCCAAGGGGTTGGGGGCCGTGGTCGAGCCCAGGTGATAGACCAGGTGGGTGCTCAGGCCTTCGTTGTGCCGGTTGTCCACGAAGGTGTTGTCCGTGAGGGGCGGGTTGCCGGCCTGCCGGATGGGCGGGGTGGCACGGAAGGGGTCCCAGAACACCGACAGGCCGCCATCGGTCCCAACGTAGAGGGTGGACCCATCCGGGGACCAGACCGCCGCGTGCTTGTCGGCATGGGAGTAGACGGGCAGGCCCGCCCAGGTATACCAGCCGGTCATCCAGGTCCAGGTGGAGCCCCCATCGCTGGACCGGTAGAAGCCCAGGTTGCTGCCTGTGAACACCTTGGTGGTGGCGACGGAGGTCCCGGTCGGGCTCACGGCCAGGCACTGGTTGTACTCGCCTTGGTCCCCGTCGGAGGCGCCGGCGCTCTTGAACAGCGTGGCAGGGGAGGTGGCGTCGGGCACCAGGGTGTAGTTGCGCCCGCCATCTGTGCTGAGGAAGACACCCTTGAACATGGACCGGCCGGGTGTGATCTGGGCGATGCCCCAGACGTTGAGGTTGCCCGCGGCCTTGTTGCTCTTAAGGGTGATGCGGCCAATGTTCGCCACCGAGGTCGGGCTGGTGCCGGAGATCGAGGCCTGGTTCCAGGTGGCGCCGCCGTCAGAGGAGTACCAGGCGGTGCCGGTGTTGGTCGAAGCCGTGACCTGGAGGCTGGCCACCAGGTTCTGGGAGGAGCTGCCCACCTGCTCCACGGACCAGATGCGGTCGCCATAGCCGTTGGAACCCAGCACCCGGTTCCCGACCGCACCGCTGCCGAAGGAGGCGCCGCCATCCGTGGACCGGAACAGACCGGCATTGCCACCGGCGAGGACCGTGGTCTCGTTCACGGGGAGGATGCACGAGATGTAGTCCGAGGCGTAGAGCCCGCAGAGGTTGGCCTTGGAGGTCTCGGTCCAGCTCGTGCCACCGTCGGTGCTGCGGTAGAAGCCCTTGCCGTAGCTGGCGGCGAAGTCGCCGGAGCCGATGAACAGGGTGCTGCCGCTGGGGGACAGGGCGACTGCTCCCAGGGGGATGTTCCCCGTGGACGAGGCCATGGGCAGGGCGTCCGTCAGGGGCGTCCAGTTCCAGGTGGCGTTCGGACTGTCCGCGGTGCCGGTCTTCCAGAGCCCGCCGTTAGAGGAAGCCAGGTACAGAGTCTTGCCGTCCGGGGAGATCGCCAGACCGTTGGGAGCGATGCGGCCCGAGTCAATGTCGGGGTTCGTGATGCCGGAGTAGGTGGAGACCCCTTTGGTGGGCCCCAGGCAGGACCAGGTCGCCGCGTTCGAGGCCTGGATCGCAGCCCACTCGGCGCCCTTGTCCAGCGGCCTCGGAAAGGAGGCTGCGAACCGCTGCAGGTGCTCCGCGGCCACCTGCTTCTTGATGGCCTGGTGCTCCGGCGTGGGCTGACCACCCCGCCACGCGAGCTCGTCCAGGTGCCGCTCGAGCTGGCGGTCTTCAAAGGGCGGTGCCCGGAAGCCTTCGGGGCGCCGCTTGGGCGGCGGGATGAACCGGGCCTCCCGGGGCTCCTGCGCCGAGGCCAAGGCAACCAGGCAGCCCGCGCCCACCACGCCGAGCAGGCGCAGGAGGGAAGGACGTACCCGGCGGGCACCGGACATGCAGACCTCAGACACACGGAACGGACAACCGCCCCATAGGCCCTATCGGCAGGCACTGACCCCCGGTAAAGAACCGATATCACAAGTTGCCGAGGTCTGCTGATCCAGACCTGGCGAATATCCCAGCTTCAGCCCTCAGGCGTAGAGCCGCTGCAGACCCGGATCCTGGGTCAGCTCCTCGATGAGGTCGCGGACGCTGATGAGGTCCCGCAGCTTGGCGCCGTTGCTGCCGGTGAAGAAGAGGCCGTTTTCCTTGTCGCCCTGCATGGCGTCGGCCAGGCGGTCGGCGATACAGTAGCCCACGGCGGCGGCGCCCTTGCCGTGGCCGCAGGGGGACAGGCAGTTGCTGACGCAGCGGATGGCGGGCGCGGTGCCGGCCTCGATGCGGCGCTGGAGGCTGGTCCGCACGCCCCGGGCGGGCAGGCCCACCGGGGACTTCATGAGGCCGATGTCCTCTGCCTTGGCACGGAGGATGACCTCCTTGAAGATCGGGGAGGCGTCGCACTCGAAGGTGCCGATGAAGCGGGTGCCCATCTGGACGCCCGAGGCGCCGAGGCCCAGGAAGCGCTGGATGTCCGCGTGGTCCCAGACCCCGCCGGCCACCAGCACGGGGAAGTCACCCCAGTTGTCCCGCTCCGCGAGGATCGACGGCAGGATGTTCTCCAGCGTGTGGGCCGGGTCCAGGCAGCCGTCGTGGCTGAAGCCCTGGTGGCCGCCGCTCTCGGGGCCTTCCAGCACCACCGCATCGGGCAGGCGGCTGTACTTCCGCTGCCACTGCTTGCAGATCAGGTTCAGGGCCCGTGCAGACGACACGATGGGCACCAGGGCCACATCCGCATCACCCACGTAGCCTGGCAGGGCCAGGGGCAGGCCGGCGCCGGACACGATCATCTGGGCACCACCGGCGAGGCTGGCCTTCACGGCGGCCTCGTAGCCCTCGATGGCGCAGAGGATGTTCACGCCCACGGCGCCGCGGCCCTCGGAGCGCTCCCGGGCCGCTCGGAGGATCCACTCCAGGGCCTTGGGGGGGTTCAGCGAGTCGGTGCCATCGGGGCGGCCCAGGCGCATCTTGGGGTTGGCCGAGCCGTGGTAGCCCGTGCCGATGGCCGAGACCAGACCGACGCAGCCCGTCTCGGCCACGGCCCCGGCGAGGCCCTCCCAGGAGATGCCCACGCCCATGCCGCCCTGCTGGATGGGATAGGCCAGGTCCAGGTTGCGGATCTTCAGGCGCGGCAGGGTGCAGGCGCCGGTGCGGATGAAGGACTGGGCCATGGAGTCGAGGCCAGCCATGAGGCGGGCCCGGAAGGCGGCCAGCGGCGAGGAATCCAGCATGGAAGGCGTGCGGGGCTGCAGGCCGAAGGCGCCATCGGCCATGGCCTGCCGGGCCTCGGCATCTGTGTCCGCGGTGGCCATCACGGGGAGGCCCAGGGAGCGCAGGGTGGCCACGATGCCAGCCCGGGCCAGCAGGGCCGAGGCGCCTCCAGCCTTGGCCTGGGCAGCCTGCTCGGCATTCTCGACGGCGACGATGCGGGGGAGGTTGGCGTGGCGGAGCATGGCCAGGGAGGGCGGCAGCTCGGCGGTGTGCAGCAGGAAGGCCACGCCGGCCTCGCGGGCAGTGGCCATGACGCTGTCAGCGCTGTCGCGGAGGCCCCGCAGGTCCAGGCCGATCTTCCCGCCCTCGCGCATGGAGGCCTTGAGCTCCTGCAGCCGCTCCCGGAGCCGGGCGGCGTCCGGGAAGGCCTCGGTGCGGGTCAGCGCCCAGCCTCCGGCCCGGAGGAACGCAGCCTGGAAATCCAGCGAGCCCGGAGCCTGCCACCCCTGGAGGGTGGGCACAGTCGCGGTCTTGGGGAAAAATTCGGTCATTCAGTGCTCCGGCGGGGGAGGGGAATCGGTCCAAGTTCAGGGACTCCCTAGGCCTAGATTTCTGGGGTGGAACCCGGGCTTTTTACCCTAGGTAAGAATACCCGAAATTTACCAGGGAGGAATCTTGATAAATTCAAGATTCCTCCCTGGTACCGGTGGAAATAGTGAGGTGTCAGGCCTTCTTCACCGGAGCAGGAACTTCCGCCGCGTCCAGGAACGGCATCATCTTGCGCAGCTGCCGGCCCACGACCTCGATGGGGTGGTCGTAGTCAGCGGCACGCTGGGCCTCGAACCAGGTGCGGCCCGTGCGGTTCTCTTCCATCCAGGCGTTGGCGTAGCGGCCGTCCTGGATCTCTTCCAGGATGCGCTTCATCTCGGCCTTGGTCTCGGCGGTCACCAGGCGGGCGCCGCCGGTGTAGTCCCCGTATTCCGCCGTGTCGCTGATGCTGTAGCGCATGTAGCTCAGGCCGCCGCGATACATCAGGTCCACGATGAGCTTCAGCTCATGCAGGCACTCGAAGTAGGCGATCTCCGGCTGGTAGCCGGCTTCCACGAGGGTCTCGAAGCCCGCCTTGACGAGGGCGCTGGCGCCACCGCAGAGCACGGCCTTCTCACCGAAGAGGTCCGTCTCCGTCTCCTCGGCGAAGGTGGTCTCCAGCACCCCGGCCCGGGTGAGGCCGATGGCGGCAGCATAGGACAGGGCCAAGGCCATGGCCTGACCGCTGGCGTCCTGGTGGATGGCCACCAGGCCGGGCGTGCCGCCGCCCTCCACGAAGACCTCGCGGACGCGGTGGCCGGGGCTCTTGGGGGCCACCAGACTCACGTCCACGCCGGCGGGCACTTCGATCCAGCCAAAGCGGATGTTGAACCCGTGGGCGAACATCAGGGTCTTGCCCGGGGTCAGGTTGGGGGCGATGGCCTCCCGGTAGAGGGCGCCCTGCCCCGTGTCCGGCGTCAGCACCATGATGACGTCCGCCCAGGCGGAGGCTTCGGCGGGGCTGTTCACAGTGAGGCCGGCGGCCTCAGCCTTGGCGCGGGAGGCGGAGCCGGCATGGAGGCCCACCCGGACCTGGACGCCGCTGTCCTTGAGATTCAGCGCGTGGGCGTGGCCCTGAGAGCCGTAGCCCAGGATGGCGACCTTGCGGGCGCGGATGAGGCCGAGGTCGGCGTCGTAGTGAATGATGGCCATGAAGGCTCCTTAGGTTTTAGGTCGGATGACGGGGGGAAGAAGGTTCAGACGGACATGGCCCCGGAGCTGCCGGGGGCCACGGTGGCCACCGCAGCGAGGCGGTTGGAGTCTTCCGAGCGGAGCCCGCGGGCCATGGCCACGGCGCCGGTGCGGCCCAGCTCGAGGATCCCGAAGGGTCGCAGGCTGTCGACCAGGGCCTCGATCTTGCCGAGGCTGCCGGTGCACTCGATGACCACGCTGTCGTCGGCGATGTCCACCACGTTGGCGCGGAACACCTGCACAAGCTGGAGCACCTCGGAGCGCCCCTGGCGGGTGGAGACCCGCAGCAGGGCCAGGTCCCGGACCACGTTCCGGCCGTGGCCGAGCTGCTGGACCTCGAGCACGTTCACGAGCTTGCGGAGGTGTTCCACCGCCCGGCGGGCCGTGGCCTCGTCCGTGTCCACCACCACGGTCATCCGCGAGACATGGACGCGCTCCGTGGGACCCACGGTCAGGGAGTGGATGTTGAAGCCGCGGCGGCGGAACAGCATCGCCACCCGGGTGAGGACGCCGGGTTCATCATCGGTGTAGATCACGAGCACATGGGACATGGGTTCTCCATCCTTCCTTGGCAAGTCGGGCAGCTAGACCGGGTCGGCGCCGGTCTCGGCGATGGGGCTGGGCGAGGGGCGCCGGATCATGTCGTGGAGCGCCGCACCGGCGGCCACCATGGGATAGACGCTGTCCTCCTGCTCGACCTTGAACTCGATCAGCGCGGTGCCCGGCTGCTGGCGGGCCCGGGCCACGGCGGCCTCCAGGTCCGACCGCTTCTCCACCCGCTCGCCGTGGATGCCGAAGGCTCCGGCCAGCTTGACGAAGTCCGGGGACAGGATGGGCGTGGCGGCGTAGCGACCCTCGTAGAACAGGGCCTGCCACTGGCGGACCATGCCCAGGTAGCCGTTGTTGATGATGGCGATGTTGACCTTCACGCCTTCCTGCACGGCAGTCATGAGCTCGGCGAAGGTCATCTGGAAGCCTCCGTCGCCGGCCACCACCCAGACCTCGGCCTCGGGCCGGGCCAGCTTGGCACCGATGGCTGCCGGCAGGGCGAAGCCCATGGTGCCCGCGCCACCGCTGGTGATGAGGCTGCGCTCACCGTCGTGGTGGTAGTACTGGGCCTCCCACATCTGGTGCTGACCAACATCGGTTACCACCACCGCCTCGCCCTTGGTGATCTTCCAGAGATCGTGCATGACGTGGGCCGCGTAGAGGTGGCCGTCATCGGGCAGGTTCTTGATGTCGCGGACGGCCGAGTCGCCGCGCCAGGATCTGATGCGCTCCAGCCAGGGCGTGTGGTCCGCTGCCTTCACCGAGGGCAGCATGGCCTGCAGCACCTGCTTCAGGTCGCCGCCCAGGGGGACGTCCACCGGCACGAGCTTGTTGATCTCGCTGGCATCGATGTCCACGTGGATCTTCAGGGCGTTGGGGGCGTATTCCTTGAGCCGGCCCGTGACCCGGTCGTCGAAGCGCATGCCGAGGGCGATCAGCAGGTCCGCCTCCTGGATGGCCTGGTTGACCCAGGACTCTCCGTGCATGCCCATCATGCCCAGGCTCAGCACGTGGGAAGCGGGCACCGCGCCCAGACCCAGCAGGGTCTCGGCGAAGGGGATCTGAGCCAGCTCAGCCAGGGCGAGCACCTCGGCCCGGGCCCCGGAGAGCTGGATGCCGTGGCCCGCGAGGATCACCGGGCGCTGGGCCGCGTTGATCATCGCCAGGGCCCGGTCCAGGTCCACCTGGGAGGGGGAGGGCGGGATGTGGCGCAGGTGGCGCGTGGGCGCCGCGCCTTCCCAGTCCAGGGTCGCCCGGCCCTGCTGGGCGTCCTTGGTGATGTCCACCAGCACGGGACCGGGCCGGCCGCTGGAGGCGACGGCGAAGGCCTCCCGGATGGCCGGGGCGATGTCCTGGGCCCGGGTCACCAGGTAGTTGTGCTTGGTGATGGGCAGGGTGATGCCGGTGATGTCGACTTCCTGGAAGGCGTCGGTGCCCAGCAGCCCCGAGCCCACCTGGCCCGTGATGGCCACCAGGGGGATGGAGTCCAACATGGCTGTGGCCAGGCCGGTCACCAGGTTGGTGGCGCCGGGACCCGAGGTGGCAACCACCACGCCGGTGCGCCCGGAGGCGCGGGCGAAGCCGTCCGCCATGTGCACCGCGCTCTGCTCGTGGCGCACGAGCACGTGCCGGATGGGATACTCCGTCATGGCGTCGTAGGTGGGGAGGATGGCACCGCCGGGGTAACCGAAGACGGTCTCCACGCCCTCCCGCAGCAGGCACTCCCAGATGATCTGTGCGCCGGTCCTATCCATGGTGTAGCTCTCCTTCACTGGCTGATGCGGGCGGGGTCGAGGCTGCTATGGCTCCGGGGAGCGGGGGGGCTCGCGGGGTTGGCTGGGCTCATGGCGGTCCTCAAGGATAATCGGGAGATGGGGTCGAGGAAAAGAAGGCCCCGCTCGGGGTGCGGGGCCGAGGTCGGGGAGCTCCCGAGCGGTCGGCCCTAGGTGGGCAAAATCACAGGCAGGGGCTTCACGGGAACCGTGGCCAGGGCGGCGCGGATAACCGCGCCCAGGGAAGCAGTGCCCTGAGGATGGGTGGCGCCCTTCAGGTCCGAGGTGCCATGGCCCTCATGCAGGATCCGGTCCACGGCGGCCTCCAGGGCCAGGGCCTCTTCCGTGAGGCCCAGCGCGTGGCGAAGCAGCATGGCGGCGGAAAGGATGGTGCCGATGGGGTTGGCCAGATCCCGGCCCGCGATGTCCGGGGCCGAGCCGTGGATGGGTTCAAAGAGGCCCACGGTGCCGCCGAGGCTGGCAGAGGGCAGCAGCCCCAGGGAACCGGCGAGCACCGCCGCCTCGTCACTGAGGATGTCGCCAAAGAGGTTCTCGGTGAGCACCACGTCGAAGTCCCGGGGCCGGGCCACCAGGGCCATGGCGAAGCTGTCCACGTAGGCGTGCTGGACCGCCACCTCGGGATAGTCCGCGGCCACCTCGTTGACCACCTCCCGCCAGAGGCGCGAGGTCTCCAGCACGTTGGCCTTGTCCACGGAGACCAGCTTCCGGCGGCGGTTCTGGGCCAGGTCGAAGGCCACGCGGGCCACGCGGAGGATCTCCTCCCGGCTGTAGGGCAGCGTGTTCACGGCCCGCTCGGGGCTGTACTGGCGCGGTTCGCCGAAGTAGAGACCGCCGGACAGCTCCCGCACGATCATCATGTCCGTGTCCCGGACGATCTCGGGGCGCACCGGCGAGGCGTCCTCCAGGGCCGGGTGCACCTTCACCGGGCGGAGGTTCGCGTAGAGGCCCAGGCCCTGGCGCAGCCGCAGCAGGCCGGACTCCGGGCGCTGGTCGCGCGGGTGCTTGTCCCAGGCAGGGCCGCCCACGGCGCCCAGCAGCACTGCCGCAGCGCCGTGGCAGAGCTCGAGGGTCCGGGCGGGGAGCGGGTCGCCGCAGGCATCCACCGCGGCCCCGCCGATGAGGGCCTCTTCGAAGGTGAACTGGTGACCGTAGAGGTCCGCCACGGCCTGGAGGCAGGCAACGGCTTCCCGAGTGACTTCGGGACCGACTCCGTCTCCGGGGAGGACGACAATCCTTGCTTCCATGCGCACTCCTTGAACACGTTCAGGCATTCAGACCCCCGCCTCGACGGCCTGCGGCTTCCTGGCCCGCCGGGCGAAGAGGGCCTTGTTGACTGCGTTGAGGTAGGCCCGCAGGCTGGCTTCCACCACATCAGTGCTGGCACCCTTGCCGCCATGAGGCTGGCCCTCGAAGTCCACCTGCACGAAGACCTCGCCGACGGCGTCGGCCCCGCGCGAGACCGAGTGCAGCCGGTAGTCCAGCAGCCGGCCGCTCAGGCCCGTGAGCTTGTCCACCGCCGCGAAGACCGCGTTGACGGGACCGTCGCCCATGGCGGTCTCGGTGGCGTCGCCCGCCTCCGTGGCCAGGGTGACCAGGGCCGTGGCGAACATGGCCGTGCCCGCCGTGGCCTGCAGGGCCCGCAGCTTGTAGACCTCGGGGATGTGGGTGAGCCCATCCTGCACGATGGCCAGGAGGTCCTCGTCGAAGATCTCCTTCTTCTGGTCGCTGAGCTTCGTGAACAGCTTGTAGGCCTTGTCCAGCCCCACCCGGTCCAGCTTGTAGCCCAGCTCCTCGAAGCGCTTGGCCAGGGCGTGCCGCCCGGAGTGCTTACCGAGGACCAGGCTGCTGCGCCGCACGCCCACGGACTCGGGCGTCATGATCTCGTAGGTCGAGTGGTGGCTGAGCATGCCGTGCTGGTGGATGCCGCTCTCGTGAGCGAAGGCGTTGCGACCCACGATGGCCTTGTTGGCCTGGACCTCGCTGCCCGTGATGTTGGAGAGCGTCTGGCTGGCGCGGTAGAGCAGCTCCTTCCGGACGCCGGTCTCGTAGGGCAGCGCGTCCCGTCGCACGGACAGGGCCATCACCACTTCCTCGAGGGCTGCATTGCCGGCCCGCTCGCCGATGCCGTTGAGGGTGCACTCCACCTGCCGGGCCCCGGCCGCTACGGCAGCCAGGGAGTTGGCCGCGGCCAGGCCCAGGTCGTTGTGGCAGTGGACGCTGATGGTGGCCTGGTCGATGCCGGGAACGTGGGTCCGGAGATGGGTGATCAGGCGGCCGTATTCGTCCGGCACGGTGTAGCCCACGGTGTCCGGGATGTTCAGCACCGTGGCCCCAGCCTCCAGGGCGACCTTGCAGACCTCCACCAGGAAGTCCCAGTCGCTGCGGGTGGCGTCTTCGGCGGAGAACTCCACGTCCGGAGTGAAGGACTTGGCCAGCGCCACACCCTCACGGATCATCTGCAGGGCCTCTGCCCGGGTCTTCTGCAGCTTGTAGTCCAGATGGATGTCCGAGGTGGCCAGGAAGGTGTGGATCCGGGGATGCTCGGCCTCCTTGAGCGCCTCCCAGGCCCGCTCGATGTCCCGGGGGATGGCCCGGCAGAGCGCGGCGATGACCGGCCCGCGGCACTCCCGGGCGATGGCCTGCACCGAGGCGAAGTCGTCCTCGGAGGCCACAGGGAAGCCGGCCTCGATGACATCCACCTGGAGGGCCTCCAGCTGGCGGGCCATCTGCAGCTTCTCTTCCAGGTTCATGCTGCAGCCCGGAGACTGCTCACCGTCCCGGAGGGTCGTGTCGAAGATGGCGATCCGCTGGGCACCCATAGGTCTGGTGGTCTCCCCGGTCCGGCAAGTAACGGACGGATCAATTCAAGTTAGCCGAACCAAGCCATGAATATAGTTAATATTTTTTATGATTCCATTAGTTTTGCTTAAGTCGTTAGACTCGAACGTTCGGGAGTCGGCGTGGAGCTCGGTCAGCTGGAGACATTCCTCATGATCGCGCGGGAGAAGAGCTTCTCCCGCGCGGCGGAGCGCCTCTTCCGAACCCAGCCGGCCATCAGCCTCGCCCTCAAGCGCCTGGAAGAAGAGCTGGGCGAAGTCCTGGTGGACCGCACCACCAAGGGCGGCACGTTGACCAACGCCGGCCAGACCCTGCTGCCCCTGGCCCTGCGCATGCTGGACCTGCGCCAGCAGATCACGGACACCTTCGGCACCCTCAAGGGCCTGCAGCAGGGTCGGCTGAGCATCGGCGCCAACGAGAGCATGTCCGAGTTCCTGCTGCCCCGCATGCTGCTGGACTACCAGCTGGCCCATCCCGACATCAAGCTCAAGGCCTACCGCCTGAGCTCAGAGCACATCCCCGCCGAGATCGCCGAGCACCGGCTGGACGTGGGCTTTGTCTCCTACGACCCCCTCCAGCCGGAGCTGCGCAGCGAGGTGGTCTTCCGCGACCACATGGTGCTGGTGGTGCCTCCCGACCACCGGCTGGCCGGCCGCCGCGTCATCGACCTGAAGGTGCTGGGCGAGGAGACCTTCATCGCCCACAACTCCCTCACCCCCACCCGGGCCTCGATCACCGACCTGTTCGCCCGGAACGGGGTACCCCTGCGCATCACCATGGAGCTGGGCACCCTCTCCACCATGCAGGACTTCGTCGCCCAGGGCGCCGGGCTGGCCATCATGCCCCGCATGACCGTGGCCCCCGCCATCGCCGCCGGTCGGCTGGTGGAAGTCCCGGTGCGGCAGCTGAAGCTGGAGAAGCTCATCCGCATGGTCTACCGCCGGGAGGAGGCCCTCTCCCACGCGGCCCGGGCCTTCATCCACCTGGTCCAGTCCAGTGACTTCACCCCCCTGGCCTTCCCGGTCCGGGCCAAATCCATTCAAAGGAGCCGCCCATGAGTTCTGGCGCCCGCACCCTCTACGACAAGCTCTGGGAAGCCCACCTGGTGGAGACCCGGCCGGACGGCACCAGCCTCCTGTACATCGACCGCCACCTGGTCCACGAGGTGACCAGTCCGCAAGCCTTCGAGGGTCTGCGCCTGGCGGAGCGCCCCCTGCGCCGCCCAGAGGCCATCCTCGCGGTGATCGACCACAACATCTCCACCCAGAACCGGACGGACGGCAGCTTCGAGGAGACCAGCCGCCTGCAGGTGGAGGCCCTGGTGGAGAACGTCCAGGCCTTCCAGGTGCCCTACATCCCCCTCCTGGATGACCGGCAGGGCATCGTCCACGTCATCGGCCCCGAGCAGGGCTTCACCCTGCCCGGCAGCACGGTGGTCTGCGGCGACAGCCACACCAGCACCCACGGCGCCTTCGGGGCCCTGGCCTTCGGCATCGGCACCAGCGAGGTGGAGCACGTCTTCGCCACCCAGACCCTGCCCCAGCGGCACTCGAAGAACATGCGGGTGCGCTTCGAGGGCACCCTGCCCGAGGGCCTTGGCGCCAAGGACCTGGCCCTCTTCCTCATCGGCCAGATCGGCACCGCCGGCGGCACGGGCCACGTCATCGAGTTCGCCGGCTCCGCCGTCCGGGCGCTGTCCATGGAAGGGCGCATGACCCTCTGCAACATGAGCATCGAGGCCGGCGCCCGCGCGGGCCTGGTGGCGCCGGACGAGACCACCTTCGCCTATGTGGCCGGCCGGCCCATGGCCCCCGCGGGTCCCCTCTGGGAGCAGGCCCTGGCCAACTGGCGGGGCCTGCCCACGGACGAGGGCGCCCGCTTCGACCAGGACTACACCTTCGACGTGAGCGGTCTGGCACCGCAGGTCACCTGGGGCACGAACCCCGAGGCCGTGGTGGACATCACCGGCCGCGTGCCGGACCCCAGGGCCGCCACCGACCCCGCCAAGCAGGAGGCCATGCGCCTCGCCCTCGACTACATGGGCCTCCAGCCCGGCACACCCATGGAGGAGGTGCCCGTGCAGGTCGTTTTCATCGGCTCCTGCACCAATGGCCGCATCGAGGACCTGCGCGCCGCGGCCCGAGTGGCCAAGGGCCGCAAGGTCGCCCCGGGCGTGCGCGCCCTGGTGGTGCCCGGCTCGGGCCTGGTCAAGCGCCAGGCCGAGGCCGAGGGCCTGGATCGCGTCTTCCTCGATGCGGGCTTTGAGTGGCGCCTGCCCGGCTGCAGCATGTGCCTGGGCATGAATGACGACCGCGTCGGTCCCGGCGAGCGCAGTGCCAGCACCAGCAACCGCAACTTCGAGGGCCGCCAGGGCCGGGGCGCCCGCACCCACCTGGTCAGCCCCGAGATGGCCGCCGCCGCCGCGGTCACCGGCCACTTCACCGATGTCCGCCGCCTCCTGGAGGTCCGATGAAACCCTTCACGACCCTCACCGGCACCGCCGCTCCGCTGCTCCGGGCCAATATCGACACGGACCTGCTCATCCCCAAGCAGTTCCTGAAGACCATCGTGCGCACGGGCCTGGGGCGCCACCTCTTCTTCGAGCTGCGCTATGACGACCAGGGCCGCGAGAAGCCTGACTTCATCCTGAACCGGCCCGACTACCGCGAGACTGTGATCCTGCTTGGCGGGCCGAACTTCGGCTGCGGCTCCAGCCGCGAGCACGCCCCCTGGGCCCTGCTCGACTTCGGCATCCGCTGCGTCATCGCCCCCAGCTTCGCCGACATCTTCTACAACAACTGTTTCTCCAACGGCATCCTCCCCATCACCCTGCCCATGGCCGCCGTGGAGGACCTCGCCACGGAAGGCCCCCTCACCGTGGACCTGCCGGCCCAGACCGTATCCGGTGGCGGCCGCAGCTATCGCTTCGAGCTCGAGCCCGCCCGCAAGACCACCCTGGTGGAAGGCCTCGACGCCATCGGCGTCAGCCTGACCAGCCTCCCCGCCATCGAAGCCTACGAAGCCAGGCGCGCCAAGGCGACGCCCTGGCTCTAGAGAACCGCATCAGAGGAACCACAAGGATCCCATGCCGGGCGCCGTTGCACGGGTTGGGATGAGAAGCCCACCACCAAGGCAGTTCTTTGTGCCCTTTGTGTTCTTTGTGGTAAATCCTTCTCTTTTTCCACCGGGCAAGCAGAACCCCAAAAACGATCCAGGGAAGCAGCGACCTCTCAGCTCATTCCATTCCGAGGGTCGCGCCCCCGCTGAGAGAAAAAGAGAAATCGACCCCAAAGAACACAAAGGTCACAAAGAAGAAGTCTGTGGTGTTCTGGCGGTAGGCTGAATCACTTGCCCGGGATGCCCATGAGATCCATGACTGCCTTTGCCGAGATCGTCCAGCCCTTGGAGGCGGGGCAGCTGCGGATGACGCTGCGCAGTGTGAACAGCAAGGCCCTGGACCTGTCGCTGCGGCTGCCGCCGGCGCTCTTCCCGCTGGAGGCCGCCCTGCGCGCCAAGGTCCGGGAGGCGGCCCAGCGGGGCAAGCTCGACCTCACCGTGGAAGTCCAGGACGAGCCCTCCCTGGAGCCCCGCCTGAACCGGGCCCTGCTGCGCTCCGCGGCCAAGGCCTGGCAGGAGGACGCCGAGTGGCTGCACCTGCCACCGCTCACGGCCGACGCCTTCTTCCGGCTGCCCGGCGCCTGGCTGGCCCCGGACTCGAACCTGGCCGAGCGCCTGGAGGCGAAGCTGCTCGAGGGCATGGCCCGGCTACTGGATACCTGGAACGAAGGCCGACGGCGGGAGGCCGAGCGCCTGCGGCCCTTCTTCACCGAAGGCCTCACGCGGCTGCAGGAGCTGCGGGACAGGCTGCAGGCCGAAGCCGAGGCCCAGGCCCTGGAGCTGCCCGGACTCTACCGCCAGCGCATCGAGCAGCTGCTGGAAGACGCCCGCCAGTCCGGCCAGCTGCCCGCCGAGCGCCTGCTGGCCGAGGCCGGCGTCCTGGCCGAGCGCCAGGATGTCCGCGAGGAGCTGATCCGACTCTCCGCCCACCTGGAGGACTTCGGCGAGCGCCTGGCGAAGGATCGTCTCGAAGGCAAGGCCGTGGACGTGTGGTGCCAGGAAGTGCTGCGGGAGCTGAACACCACCGGCAGCAAGTGCAAGCGCATCGCCATGACCCGCGCCGTCATGGAAGCCAAAGGCGCCCTCGACCAGATCCGCGAGCAGGCCGCGAACCTGGAGTAGTGCCTACATCCCCAGCGGATCGTAGGGCAGGTCCAGGCTGCCCTGCCAGGCGCCGAAGAGGCGGGTGCGGGTCCAGTCCGTGGGGTCGGGTCGCAGGCGGCGCAGGCGGCGGGACAGGAACCACACGGTGCCACCCTTCAGGTGCAGCTCGTCATAGGGCGCCGTGCGGGCCCGGGCCATGTCCGCCGGGGCCATCCCCCCAGGGAAGGCCGCCCAGGCCCAGCGTCGTGAAGCGAGGCCCGCAGCCCAGGCTCCACTCTGCAGCAGGGCCGGGTCCGAGACGACCGTGACCGCCGCCAGGCCCGCGCGGCCCAGCACGAAGCCGTCGAAGCGGGTCAGCGTGGCGCCGCTCCGCACGAAGGGCCCGCTGCCCGGAACCCGCCAGTCCAGGAAGGTGGTCGGCAAGCTCATGGGCCGGGTCTTGAAGCGCAGCTCCACGGTGGCCGGATCAAGGGCGCTTCCCTTGCCGCCGAGGCTGGCCACCTGGGGGGCGACAGCCGCCAGCAGGCGCGCGGCGTCGAGGGTCGTGCCGTCCTGCAGCCGCCAGCCCGGCCGCACCGTGAGGCGCCAGCGGCGACCGTGGCGGGAGACCGAGGCCTCGGCAACCAGCAGGCCCGCCAGGCCATTCGGCCCCTTTTCCAGCAGCGGTAGGTCCGACTGGGTCACCAGCAGGGCCTCCCCACCGGCTCCTCCAGGCAGGAGCACCGCCACCTTCGCCAGGTCCTCCTGGAAGTCGGGCGCCGCCGGGACATAGAGCTTCCGGCCATCGGCAAGCGGAACCGCTTCCAGCCCGTTCTGCCAGACCAGCCACGCACCCGCGCCGAGGCCCAGGAGCAGCACCACGGCGAGGGCGAGGCGCAGCTTCATGGTCAGGCCGAGCGCAGGGACTGGGCCACGGGCTCCAGGCGGCGCAGGGCCTCCTCGATGTCCTCGGCCGCCAGGTCACGGTGGGCGATGAAGCGGATGGCGCTGCCCACGGGCAGGACCCGGACGCCGACAGCTTCCAGGGCCGCCAGGGCCCCGGGCGCGTCGGGCACGGGCACCAGCAGGATGTTGGTCTCCGGCACGGGGGCGGCGATCCCGAACGTGCGCAGCCCCTCGGCCAGTCGCTGGATCTTGGCGTGGTCTTCGACCACCCGCGGCAGGTAGTCCAGGGCCACAAGGCCCGCGGCGGCCATCACCCCACCCTGGCGGACGCCGCCGCCGAGCATCTTGCGCAGGCGCCGGGCCTCCACCATAGCCGCGGCTGAGCCGCCGAGCAGCGAGCCCATGGGCGCGCCCAGGCCCTTGCTGAGGCAGACCTGCACCGTGTCTACGCCTGCAGTCAGGTCAGTCAGCGGGCAGCCCAGGGCCGCCGCCGCATGCCAGAGCCGGGCGCCATCCAGGTGCACGGCCAGGCCCGCGGCCTTGGCGGCGGCCACCAGGGCCCGGTGCTCGGCCACGGGCGTCACCGTGCCCCCGGCGAAGTTGTGGGTGTTCTCCAGGCAGAGCAGCCGGCTGCGCAGCGTGTAGTAGGGGCCGGGCGAGCCCGCGGCCCTGGTCACCTGAGCCGGCGTAGGCCGACCCAGGCCGCCTTCCCAGGCCAGGGCCTCGGGCATGCCCCCGGCCAGCCAGGCACCGGTGCCCAGCTCCGAGCCCAGCACGTGGGCCTGGGCCGGGGCCAGGAAGCGATCCCCCCGCCGCAGGTGCAGCATCAGGCCGATGAGGTTGCCCATGCAGCCCGAGGGCACCCACAGGGCCGCCTCCAGGCCCAGCAGGTCCGCCACCCGGGCTTCCAGAGAGGCCATGGTGGGGTCGCGCTCAAGGACGTCGTCGCCGACTTCGGCAGCAGCCATGGCGGCGCGCATCTCCGGCGTGGGCCGGGTGACGGTGTCAGAGCGGAGGTCGAGGGGTCGCATCTGAAGATTCAATCACGCCCCGGGGGCAGGCGGGAATCCTGATGGCTCTGGCACACTGGTTGTTTCCGCCGGAGCCCGAATGCACCTGTTACACGCCATCCTCCTGGGACTGATCCAGGGCCTGACGGAGTTCCTGCCGGTGTCCTCCACGGCGCACCTGACCCTGGCCGAGCACCTGATGTTCCATGGCCGACCCATGCCGCTGGCCTTCGATGTGCTGCTGCACCTGGGCACCCTGCTGGCCCTGATGGTCTACTTCCACCACGAGCTGGTCCAGATCGTCATGGGCTGCTTCGGCCGCGACAAGGAGGGCCGCCGCCTGGCCTTCATGCTGTTCCTGGCCATGATCCCCACCGCCATCTTCGGCCTCGCCACCCGGGGGGTGAAGGAGGCGGCCAAGGAGCACCTCTGGGTCTATGGCCTGGGCCTGCTCTGCACGTCTCTGCTGCTCTACCTCGCCAACACCCTGAGCCGCCAGCGGGTGAACCTCAGCAACCTGGATCTGGCGGGCCGGGACCACCATGACTTGCGGGCCATGGACGCCCTGGCCGTGGGCACCATCCAGGGCCTCGGCGGTGGCTTCGGCCTGTCGCGCTCCGGCTCCACCATCTCCGTGGGCGTCTTCCGCGGTCTGAAGCTGCCGGCCTCGACGCGGTTCAGCTTCCTCCTGGGCATGCCCACCATCGCGGCGGCGGCGCTGGTCGAGCTGCGGGGCCTGCTGAAGCCCCTGCTGAGGCACCAGCCCCTGCCTGCGGACCTGGCCTTCCCGGCCGGCTCCGTGTCCCCGGTGCTGCTCTGCATCGCCGGAGTGCTCGCCGCCGCGGTCTCCGGCTACCTGGCCATCGGCCTGCTGGACCGCTTCACCCGGAAGCCCCGGCTCAACGGCTTCGCGGTCTACTGCCTGGGTCTCGGCCTGGTGCTGGTGGTGCTGGGCACCACCGGCGCGCTGAACCACCACTGACCGCCGGAATCGGACCACTCGCCTGTCGAGACTTCCCGCCCACCGGAGGGTTGTTACGGGCTACGTGATGCCGCTTACACTGGGAGCTTCCCACAGGGAGGTCGTAGTGATCCAGCTGAACGAGGTCCACAAGTCCTTCAGCGTGAAGGACCGCAAGACCCGCTCCAACAAGCGGATCGACGCCGTCCGGGGCATCTCCCTCACCGTGAAGCCCGGCGAGATCTACGGCCTGCTCGGCCCCAATGGCGCGGGCAAGTCCACGACCCTCCGGATGATCGCGGGCCTCATGGACCCGGATGTCGGCACCATCGAAGTCTGCGGCATGGACACGCGCCAGAAGCCCGAGGCCGTCCGGGGCTGCCTGGGCTACCTGAGCACCGACATGGGGGTCTACACCCGCTTCACTCCCCGGGAGCTCCTGCGGCTCTTCGGCGAGTTCCAGGATGTGGAACCTGCCGTGGCCGAGCGCCGGGGCCTCCACCTGCTGGGCAAGCTGCAGCTGGCGGACTTCGCCGACGTCAAGATGGAGGGCTTCTCCTCGGGCCAGAAGCAGAAGGTCAGCATCGCCCGCGCCCTGCTGCACGATCCCAAGGTGGTCATCTTCGACGAGCCCACCACGGGACTGGACGTGCTCACGGCCAAGACCGTCCTGGACCTGCTGCGCATCATGCGGGAAGAGGGCCGCACGGTGATCGTCAGCACCCACGTCATGCCCATGGTGGAGGACATCTGCGACCGGGTGGGCATCATCTTCGACGGCAAGCTGCACGGCGACGCGCCGCCCCGGGAGCTGCTCCAGAGCCGCAACGCCAAGACCCTTGACGAAGTGTTCTTCCAGCTGGCGGCCGAATCCGAAGCCGTGGGGGGTAACTGATGCGCGGCGCCCTGCTCATCGCCAAGAAGGAATTCCTGGAGCTCTCCAAGGACCGGAAGACCATGTTCTTCGCGTTCGTCCTGCCCTTCCTGCTGTATCCCGCGATCTTCGGCATGATGGCCAAGATGGGCAAGCGGGACGAGGCCCAGAACCGCAACAAGGCCAGCCGCATCTATGTCTCGGACCCCTCCCACATCCTGGACGGGGTGCTGGCCTCGGATCCCAAGCGCTTCGAGCGGGTGGCCCGCCCCGAGGGGGACCTGAAGCAGGCCATCCGCGACCAGAAGCTGGAGCTGGCCCTGGAGATCGCCGCCACCGCCGCCACCTCGCTCCAGAAGCAGGAGACCTTCACCGTCGGCGTCATCGTGGACGAGAGTGAGCGTGCCTCGGAGATCGCCCTCAAGCGCTTCAAGGAAGCCGTCCGGACCCAGGAGCAGGCCTGGGTGCAGGGCCGCCTCCAGACCCTCGGCGCCTCGGCCCAGCTGGCCGAGCCCCTGAAGCTGGACGTGAAGAACGCGGCCGACATCACCCTGGAGGTGGGCAAGGTCATGGGCCGGATGCTCCCTTACCTGCTGATGATCATGATGTACGCGGGCTCCATGCAGCACGGGATCTACGCCACCGCCGGGGAGAAGGAGCGCCACACCCTGCTGAGCCTCATGGCCACCCGCCTGCCCCGCAACCAGATCATCCTGGGCAAGCTGCTCTACATCTTCAGCATCGGGGTCATTGCCGCCCTGCTGAACCTCCTGAGCATGGGCCTCTCCGTGGCCACCGCCAGCAGCGGCGCGGCCGGGTCCATGCAGGCGGTGGCGGCCATCGCCAACCCCATGACCCTGGGCCTCACCTTCCTGATCATGGTACCCCTGGGCCTCTTCTTCTCGAACTTCATCCTGCTCATGGGCATCCAGGCCCGGAACACCATCGAGGCCGGCAGCGCCATCACGCCGGGCATCTTCCTGGTCATGTTCCTGGGGATCTTCACCATGGCACCGGGCGTGGACAAGATGGCCTTCCTCACCTACGTGCCGGTGGTGAACGTCTGCCTGGCGCTGCGCAAGCTGTTCAGCCAGCAGTTCAGCTGGATGGAATACCTGGTGGCCTTCGCCATGACCGTGGGCCTGGCGGCGATCATGACGATGGTGTCCACGCGGATGCTGAACCGTGAGAAAGCCCTGTTCAAAGCCTGATTCCGCCTCCGGGTGCCGGATTTGCCCAGAGAAACCTGTCACTCTATAGTTTCTTCAAGGCTTCCAGAGGATCCCGCATGGCAACGAAGGCCAAGACTGAAACTGCTCCCAAGTCCACCCCGATGCCGGCCCAGGCCGCTCCCTCCGCGCTCGCGACCGCCTACGCCAAGGCCGTGAAGCTGGTGGACACAGGCAAGTACCCCGAGGCCGTCAAGGCCCTGGAGGCTTTGGTAGCCGAGGCCCTCGAGGCCGGTGACTGGGCCGTCAAGCGCCGGGCCCAGGTCTATCTCCTGCTGGCCCAGGCCAAGGTCACGCCTCCCGCCGTGGCCGCCCTGGATGACCTCACCGAGATCCAGGCCTGCCTCAACCGCCACGCCACAGACGAAGCCGTCAAGCTGGTGGACAAGGCGCTCAAGAGCCACCCCGCCGTGGGCTCGCTCCACTACCTGCGGTCCGTGGCCTTCGCCCAGACCGAGAACGTCGAGGAGTCCGCCCAGAGCCTCAAGAAGGCCATGGACCTGGACGCCAATTTCGTCTTCCAGTGGCACATGGAGCCCGACTTCAACGCCATCCGGAAGTCCCCCCTCTTCGCCTTCACCGAGAACCGCTAGCTCCGGCGTACTACGGCCATGGCCGCTCGCTCCCAGGGTCTCGATCCCGAGCAGCCGCTGCGCGTGGTGGCTCTGGGGGGTGGCACGGGACTGGCCTCCCTCCTCCGTGCCATCAAGCGGGAGGCGGGCCGGGTGCGCGAGCCCTGGAAGCTGACGGGCATCGTCACGGTCTCGGACAACGGCGGTTCCTCGGGGCGGCTGCGGGAGGAACTTGGCGGCATTCCGCCGGGGGACCTGCGCAACTGCCTGGCCGCCCTCACCCTTGAAGACTCTGCCCTGACGGACCTGCTGAACTACCGCTTCAAGAGCGAGGGCAGCCTCTCTGGCCACTCCCTGGGCAACCTGATGCTCTGGGCTCTGGCGGATCTGACCGGCGACTGGGTGCGCGCCATCCGCAAGCTCTCGGGCGTCCTGGTGACCCTGGGCCGCCTGTTCCCCTCAACCACCGTGCCCGTGACGCTGGTGGGCGAGGACATGGAGGGCCGCCGCTATGTGGGGGAGATGGCCGTGGGGACCAGCCACCAGCCCCTGGCCCGGCTCTGGCTGGAGCCCAATGACGCAGAGCCCCTGCCAGAGGCGGTCCTGGCCCTGCTGCGCTCGGACCTGATCCTCCTGGCCCCGGGCAGCCTCTACACCTCCACCATCCCCAACCTGCTGCTGCCGGACCTCCAGGAGGCCCTGGAGTTCTCCCGCTCGCCGGTGATCTACGTGGCCAACCTGATGACCGAGCCCGGCGAGACCGACGGCCTGGACCTGGAAACCCACATCGCGGCCATCTCGGCCCTGGGTCGGACCGGGATCACAGCCATCATCGCCAACGAGACCCCCCTCTGGCCCGAGATGCTCGCCCGCTACCGGCGGGAGGGCGGGGAGCCGCTGACGGCCGAGCGGGACGAGATCATGGGCATCCCGGTCCACCGGTTTCCCCTGCTGGATCCCGAGTCGCCCATGGCCCGCCACCACCCGGACCTGCTGAACCAGGCCATCCGGGCCACCCTGAGGCGGCTCTGACCCCCTCTTGAAAGTCTGAAAGGTGCCGATAAGGGTTCCAGACGACTGGGCATTGCCTTCCGGGGCGATTTTTGGTCTCATGACAGGTAACAACTTACAAATCAGGGATGGGACGGGGGACTGGCATTGGCGCTAAGCGGTGATCTGGCGACCATGAGCCTGGAAGACATCTTCCAGTGGCTGGCCGTGGGCAAGAAGACCGGGGTGCTCGAGCTCAAGGGGTCCATGCACACCAAGCGCGTCGCCTTCCACGAGGGGCGCATCACCAGCATCTGGTCCTCGGATCCGCGCGAGTACCTGGGGCAGTACCTGCTCGCCTACAACCGCATCACCGAAGAACAGCTCCGGGACGCTCTGGCCACCCAGGAGGATGAGCAGCAGCTGCTGGGCCGGATCCTCATCAACCGGCAGCTCGTCACCGAGACCGAGATCCGGCGCATCGTCCAGATGAAGGTGGAGGAGAGCATCTACGACACCTTCCTGTGGGGCGTCGGGAACTTCGAGTTCCACGACGGTGCCGCCTCCCACCAGAAGAGCATGCTGCTGAGCCTGGATGTCACGGGCATCGTCCTCGAAGGCGCGCGCCGCCTCGATGACTGGCAGCGCATCCGCAAAGTCATCAAGGGTGGGGATGCCATCCTGGCCGCCATCTCCGAGGCCATCGCCGAGCGCCTGCCGCTGGCCACCGAGGACGCCAACATCCTGTCCCGCCTGGATGGCCACCGGCGGATCGACCAGCTGGTGCTGGAGATGCGCCTGCCGGAATTCAAGATCAACAAGCTGCTCTTCGACCTGCACGAGCGGGGTCTGGTGCGCATCGTCAACCCCGGCGGCAACCTGGGCGAGAACCCCAGCCTGCAGCTGCAGCGGGCCCGCGCCCTGGTGGAAAAGCAGAAGCTGCAGGAGGCCCAGGAGGAGCTCCGCCGCATCCTCAAGGACCAGCCCCGGCACCTCGACGCCAACAAGATGATGGCCGTGGTGCAGGACCTGCTCCAGGAGAAGAAGCCGGACCTGGACCTGGTGCCCGAGCTGGCCATGAGCCTGGATGAGCTGACCAACACCGACCTCGGGCCCAACGAGGCGTTCCTGGCCACCCGCGTGAACGGCCTGTGGACCATCCGGGACATCCTCTCCATCGCGCCTTTCGAGCCGGATGAATGCCTCGGCATCTTCTCCAAGCTCCTGAAGCGTGGGATTCTCAAGGCTACAAAACCCGCCCAGGGAGGCGATCAGCTGGGAGCCTCACGCTGAACCTCCCGCCTCAGGAGGTTCCATGCGCTTCGCCGTCGCCCTGCTGCTGCTCGCCCTGCCCCTCTCGGCCGCCAAGAAACCGACGGTCCCCCAGCTCCAGACTCAGGTGAAGCAGCTCACCGAGGAGCGGGATGACCTGAAGCAGCGCCTGGCGGCCACCGAGGATCTCCAGCAGGAGCTCATGGCCGCCCGGAAGGCCCGGGATCTGGCCAAGACCGAGGCCGAGGTAACGCGCAAGGAAGCCGAGCAGCTGCGGGCCTCCCAGCGGGAGAACCAGGAGGGTGGCGACGCCATCGTCAAGGAGCTGCAGGCTGCGAGGCAGGCCGCTGAGGCGGCCAAAGCCGAGGTCGCCCGCATCAAGGTCGAGAACGAGGCCCTGCAGCGCAAGGCCAGCACGGTGCCCGTCGAGGGTGACCTGGTGGTCCTGGGCGAGGACCTGACCCCCGCCCGGGCCATCAACCTGAACCGGATCACCCCCCGGATCAAGTCCTCCCGCCTGTTCAGCAGCCGCCCCAAGGGCGCGGTGGTGGTCAACGTCCTCATCAGCGAGAAGGGGGACGTGCTGGCGGCCCGCCTGCTCCAAGGCCTGCCCGGGGACACCCCCGAGGCCCGGGAGGCCGATGAGGCCTGCCTGGAGGCCGCCAAGCGCATCGTCTTCGACCCCGCCGCCGCCAAGGACGGCAAGACCCGCTTCAAGGTCTGGCAGGGCGTGGGCTTCTTCCTCGACTAACCCTGGCGGCGGTGGTCCTCGCCCCAGGGGCTGGGCTCGCTCATACCCCAGCGGGCTTCGTACCAGACCTTCTCCAGGCACAGGCCCTCGGGCGGGGCGGTGAGGCCGGCCCGGCGTCGGTCCAGGGACTGCAGCAACTGGGCCAGGGAGTCCGGCTGGCGGCGGCCCCGGCCCACCTCCACCAGCGTGCCCGCCATGATGCGGACCTGGTGCATGAGGAAGCTGCTGCCTTCGAAGACCAGCTCGGCGCCGCCCTCCACCGGTGCGATCCCGATGCCGTGCAGCGTCCGCACCGGCGTCTGGGCGGCGCACTCCGCGCAGCGGAAGGCCGAGAAGTCGTGGGTGCCCAGGAGCGGCGGGACGGCCGCGGCCATGGCAGCCAGATCCAGGGGCTGGGCCTGGTGCACGTGCCAGCGGGTGGGCGCCTGCAGCGGGTCGGCCGCGGGTCCGAGGCCCAGACGGTAGACATAGCGCTTGGCGACGGCATGCTGGCGGGGGAAGAACCCCTCGGGTGCAGGGCGGACGGCCATCACCCGGAGGTCCGCCGCCAGGTGGGCGTTCAGGGCCGCGAGGAGCCGGTAGGGCTCCCAGGCCCGCGCGGTGTGGATGAGCACTCCCTGGGCCCGGGCGTGGACTCCGGCATCCGTGCGGCCTGTGCCTTGGGGCATGGGCGCCTCGGCGTCAAAGGCCCGGAGCGCCTTCCAGAGGTCCCCCTGCCCGCTGCGCAGTGAAGTCTGGATCTGCCAGCCGTGGAAGCCAGCGCCCGCATAGGCCACGGTGAGGAAGTAGGGGTGGGACATGGCTCCATCTTAGAGTGCCTAACAACACCCCGCGGTGCCGCGAGGGGTGTTGTTAGGCACTCTTACGGGGTCCGGGGAACTGCCGCAGCGAGGCCTGGACCGGCGGCGGCGACCCGGGACCCACCCGAGCCGCGGTTCTACGGGGATCTGCGCGATCCACTGGGACTTAGAGTGAGCATTTGCGGGCTTCTCGATGTTCCATGGACCTCAGAAGCCACCAACCACGGTATTCCTCGAATTTTTTTCTAGAAAAAGCCTTGACCCTGTTGGGCCTGCGGCGTAGCTTTTTGGCAGTTTATGAAATGTAGGATTCATGCGCCTCTGCGGGCCAAAGCTCCTCGAAGACCCAGCAAACACGGACGTCTCCCTCCCGAGCGAATCCGTTTCTCTCAACCCGGGGGCACAGACCCCCTAATTTGGAGGTTTCCATGAACAAGAATGATCTCGTCAAGGACGTCGCCGTCAAAGCCAAGATCACCAAGTCCCAGGCCGCTGCCGCCCTGGATCAGGTGCTGGGTAGCATCGCCGCCGCCCTCCGCCTCGGCGACAAGGTCACCCTCGTGGGCTTCGGCACCTTCTCCGTTGCCAGCCGCGGCGCCCGCACCGGCCGCAACCCCCGCGACAACAAGCCCATCAAGATCGCTGCCAAGAAGGTCGCGAAGTTCAAACCCGGCAAGAAGCTGGCTGATGAAGTCAACGGCAAGGGCAAGAAGAAGAAGTAGCATCCTACCTTCCAGCCAGAGGCTGGAAGCCAGAAACAAGGGGGCCTGTTCCGACAGGCCCCCTTGTTTCTCTATGAGTGTTTTTTAAGCGTTATTTTGCCACTTGGCGTGGAAGCCTCCTTCTCCAGGTTTTCAGAGCATCTCAAGGGCTTTTGATTCCGAAAATGCCAAATCCACTGGCTTTCAGCCTCCCTGGGGGAAACTGGGCGGAATTCAGGCCGGACCGGATTTCACCCGATGAAAGGATCATCTGGTGAGGAACGCATGTCTGAAGAAGTAGCCCCCAGCCCGAAGAAAAGCATGATGAAGCTGATCATCATCGCCGTGGCCGCCCTTGTGGTGCTCGGCGGCGGGGGCGGCGGCACCTGGTACTGGCTGAAGAAGCGGGCTGCCGCCAAGGTGGCCAAGGCCAAGGCGGAGGAAGAGGCCAAGGCCCAGGCAGGGTCGCCTTCGGAGGACTCCCACGCGGCGGAGGACACCGATACCTGCGAGGAGACCGGGGAGAAGAAGGAGGGCGGCGGACACGGCGGTGCAGATGCCTCGCCTGTCATGGTCCTGACGCGCACCGTCAACCTCACGGGCCCCCGGCGCAACGCCTTCCTGCGGTGCGAGCTGAACATCCTGTTCTGTGACCCCGACCTGGGCAAGCTGGTGTCCGGGGACAAGCCCTCGGCTGAGAAGAGCCTCATCCAGTCCATCGTGCTGGGCGCTCTGGCCGGCAAGAGCGTGGACGAGGCCTCCGATGCCGAGTCCCGCGAGGCCCTCAGCAAGGAGATCAAGGACAAGCTGAACGACCAGTTCAAGCCCCACCCCCCGAAGCCCGGCGAGAAGGAAGATCCCAAGCACAAGAAGCCCGCCCGCCCCATCAAGAGCGTGCTGATCGTGGACTGGGCCATCCAGCAGTAGGTTCGGGTCCTGGCACATCCGTTGCGACATCCGGCGCCAGGGTCCATGCTTTGACAGGACCAGCGGGAGAACCATGATCAAACGGGGGGATCGGCTTGAGACCGACCGCGTGCTCACCTTCGAGCAGGTGGTGGACGATCTCATGCCCTTCATCGACACCCCGCTCCGGATGGAGATCCAGCTGGGTCAGGCCCGCCTGACCATCCGCGAGCTGCTGGAGCTGGAGCCAGGCTCCCTGGTGGAGCTGAAGAAGAGTGCTGGCGAGCCCATGGATGTGCTTTGCAAGGAGCGCGTCATCATCCGCGGCGAGGTGACGGTGCTGGAAGACAGCCTGGGCCTGCGGGTGACCGAGATCGTGGATCCCGACCGCAGGGTCTGAGGAGCTGGAACGGAATAACCAGGCCTCCTGTGTCATCCTGAAGCCCCATGGATGCTCCCCACCCCAGCGCCCCGCCGGTCGCCCTATGTCTGGGCGGGATGGACCCATCCGGCGGCGCGGGCCTGCTCCGGGACGCCCTCTCCCTGGCGGAGCTGGGCTGCCAGCCCATGGCCGTCAGCCTGGGTGAGACCCTCCAGAACGGCCTGGCCTGCCTGCGCATCGAGCCGCCGGGCCTGGATCCCGTCCTGCGGGTGGAGGCGCTGGCGCCGCACCTGGCCGGCCGCTGGGGCGTGAAGCTCAGCCTCTGCGCCTTGGATCCCAAGGACTTCCGCCGCCTCTGCGCCACCCTCCGCCACCTGGCTCCACCGGTCCGCATCTGGGACCCCATCCTCGCCCCCAGCGCCGGGGTGGGCCTGCACGACGGGGCCGACCTCCGCCGCATGGCCACGGAGCTGCTGCCCATGGGCAGCTGGGTGGTGAGCCCCAACCGGGGGGAGGCCGCCGCCTTCGCGGGCCTGCCGCCCGAAGCCATCCAGACCGCCGCGCCCGAGGCCCTGGCGGGCCCCTGGCTCGCGGCCGGTGCCGCCGCCGTCTGGCTCAAGGGCGGGCACGCCGCAGGCTGCGACATCCAGGACCTCTGGATCACGCCCCAGGGCCTCCAGCCCCTGGACCGGGTCCCGCGCCTGCCCGGCGAGCGCCGGGGCACCGGCTGCCTCCTCTCCGCCACCTGGCTGGGCCTGCGACTCCTGGGCGCCTCGGACCTCGAGGCCGCCCGCCAGGCCGCCCACCGCCTGCGGAACCGCTGGGACCGGGCCTTTGCGCCGGGCCTCGCGGGTCGGCCGATGTTCGCCCCCGCCCCGGCGGCCCGGGAGGCCCTGTGACGGAGACCGAAGGCAAGGGGTTCCTGCTGCGGTCCTCCCTGGACGCGCCCTGGGCCGGCTGGGCCGGCTCGCGGTTCCTGGACGAGGGGCTGGCTTCGGTCCACGCCGCCCCGGGCCGTGCCCTGGCTCGCCTCATGCGGCTGGCGGCCCTGCTCCCGGGCGGCTTCGGCCTGATCTGGGACCACCCGCCCACCTGGATGGCCGCCCTGCCCCCCGAGTCCCGCCAGGGCTGGTGGGAGGCCATCACGGCGATTCCGAACCTGACCCTGCACCTGGAGGCCGAGGCCGCCGCGCAGCTGCCGGGCGGTGCCTTCCGGGGCTGGCTGCATGCTCCCGAGATGCCCGAGGGTCCCGTCGGCGAGCTCTGGCGCCAGGGCGTCCTCGGCTGGATGCCCCGGGCGGGCGCGCCCTGGCGCCTGCCCGACCTGGGCATCGCCGCCGCCGGTGAGGAAGCGCCCAGCGGCTGGCTCTGGGGCGAAGTCACCCTGCCCTACGGTGCCCTGGCCAGCCTGGCCTCGGGCGAGGCCCTGGTGGCCGCCATGTCCGAGGCCCAGGGCGCAGCCGAGCGCGGTCTGGCCCAGCGCCTCGCCGCCGGCGCCTGGGTGGACCTGCCCTTCGCCCGCCGCGCCGTGGGCTGGCGCGTGGCCCTGACGGGCGGCACCGAGTTCCAGCGCGCCGGGGGCTCCTGGGCCGCCGCCAACGGCCAGCTCCGGGCCCTGAAGGCTCTGCTCCAGGAGCGGCTGCGCACCCCGATCCACCTGGGCGCCTCCAGCGACCTGCAGCTGGCCAGCCTGCTGGGCCGCCAGGCCCTGCGGGAGGGCCACCCCTGGCGAGCCAGCCTGCCGCTGCCACCCACCCCCGGAGCCTTCACGCCGGGGCTCGCGGCCGACCCCCGGGACCCGGCCCCCCTGGAGGCCCGGGTCACCCCTCCGACCGCCTGGGCGGACACCCTGGATCACCCGCCCGTGGCCCTGCTCCGCGTGCCAGCCGTGCCGCCCGAAGCCGGGGCCCAGAGCCTCGTGGCCCAGGTCCACCCCGCCCCGGCCCTGCGCTGGCTGCCACCGGACCTGCCCCCGCCCGGCCCCTTCGACCCGGACCGTCCCTGGGCCCCCGCAGCGGCCTATCCCTTCCCCGCGGACCCCGGCACTGGAGTCCAGCGCGGCCTCTTCGAAGACTTCGACTCCTGAGGCCTGAAAGCGAGCACCCATGACATCTGCCGAACACGCTGAACAGAGATTCCGGATCCGCGTCGCCACCCTCTCGATCGTGGCCGGGGCTGTGGTTCTGGGCCTGAAGTTCTGGTCCTACCTGCTGTCGGGTTCCGTGGCCCTGAAGTCCGACGCCATCGAGAGCATCGTCAACATCGTGGCGGCCACCTTCGCCCTGGGGGCGGTGATCTTCGCCGGCCAGCCCGCAGACAAGGAGCACCCCTACGGCCACGGCAAGATCGAGCACTTCAGCGCGGCCTTCGAAGGCGGCCTCATCTCCTTGGCCGCGGTGTTCATCCTCATCGAGGCCGGCAAGGGGCTCCTCTATGGCGTCGAGCTGAAGGACCTGGGCCGGGGCCTCATCGTGAACCTCATCGCCGGCGGCCTCAACGGGCTGCTGGGCTGGTTCCTGCTGACCCAGGGCCGCAAGACCCGCTCCAAGGCCCTGGAAGCTGACGGGCACCACATCCTCTCGGACTTCTGGACGACCATGGGCATCGCCACGGGCCTGCTTGGCGTGAAGCTGACGGGCCTCACCTGGCTGGATCCGGTCATGGCCATGATCGTGGGCCTGCTGCTGGCCCGCACGGGCTTCCGGCTGGTGAAGGAGTCCTCCCAGGCCCTGCTGGACATGGAAGACCCGGACACCCTCGGCAAGGTGCTGACGGCCATGAACGGCACCCGCCCCGGGGACATCATCGCCCTCCATGAGCTGCGCACCTTCCGCAGCGGCCGCTACACCCACGTGGACGTGCACATGGTGGTACCCGAGTTCTACCCCGTGCGGCAGGCCCATGATCTCTGCGAAGAGTTCGGCCGGAAGTCCCTGCTCGCGGGTGGCATCGAGGGCGAGGTCCACACCCACGTGGATCCCTGTGCCCGCCTCTACTGCGACCGCTGCCCCGTCGAGCCCTGCCCCATCCGCCAGGTCCCCAAGACCTCCCAGGGCACCTTCACCCTCGAAGACGCCACCGCCATGGGACCGACCTGAACCCGGGAAGAAAAAGGATCACCACGAAGACACGAAGAAAGCAAAAACATGGCTTTCTCTTGGTGCAGACTCTCTTCGCACTGGCAGGATGAACCGGCATGCCTCCATGCGCGGAGAGCCCCCTGTGGCCTCTGCGGTTTGCCTGGCTTCCCACCCATGCATTCCTGGTTGACCCCATCTTTTCTTGGTTCATCGCGTTTTAGCGTGGAGGTTGGAGCCCGGGAAACCCGTTCTCCTCATCCCTGCCCGAGCCCCGCTGCCAGGGCCAGAAAAGCAATAAAACCGAAGGAAACCGGTGAGGAACGGTGAGACTGCCACGAGCTAAGGCTCTTTCTCACCGGCCCTCACTGTTCCTCACCGGTCCATCAGCTTTTTTGTCCGGACCATGTGCCGCATGGGAGATGTTCCTGAGCCAGGGATGATCTGGTCCGGATGCTGAGCGCCAATGCGCAGAGCACCTTCCATCAGGCGCCCCGCGTTGGCACACGCTATTCCGCGATGAGCCCTTTTCTTCGTGTCCTTGTGTCTTCGTGGTGAATCTTTTTGGTTTTTCTGCTGGGCTTTACGCCACGCTCTGGTGCCTCAGGGCGTCGATGGCTTCCATGAGGGCGACGGGGTCGCTGGCGGCGTGGAGGTTCTGGCGGAAGCCGTGGCCGCCGGGCACGCCCTTGGTGAACCAGGCGCCGATCTTCTTGATCTTGTGCAGGGCCTCGCGGGGCTCCAGCAGGTCCAGCAGGATCTGGAACAGGCGCAGGGTGGCGTCGATGCGCATGGCCGTCGTGACCTCCAGGTCCGGCTCCAGGATCTGCCGGAACAGGTAGGGGTTCGTCAGGGCGCCCCGGCCGATCATCACCGCCGCACAGCCCGTCTCCTCGACCATGCGGAAGGCATCCTCCCGGGTGTTCACATCGCCGTTGCCGATGATGGGATAGGGCACGCCCGCCGCCACGGCCCGGGCGATGATGCTCCAGTCCGCGTGACCCTCGTACTGCTGGACGCGGGTGCGGGGGTGGATGGCCAGGGCCTGCACGCCCGCCGCCTCGAACATCTTCAGAAAGTCCAGGAACTCGCCCCGGTCCTTCTGGGACGCGTCCCAGCCGGCGCGCATCTTCACGGTCACCGGGATCTTCACCGCCTTCACCATGCCAGTCACGCAGCGCTCCGCCAGGCGCATGTCCCGCAGCAGCGCCGAGCCCGCGCCTCCCTTGGTCACGTTGCTGGCAGGGCAGCCCATGTTCAGGTCCACCAGGTCCGCGCCCGCGGCCTCGCAGAGCCGCGCGCTCTCGGCCAGGGCCTCGGGACGTCCCCCGGAGACCTGCATGGACAGCGGCCGCTCGCCCGTGGCCGCCATCATCTTCTCGGCCTTCACCGCGTGGCGCACCAGCGCCTCGCTGCTGATCATCTCCGAAACCACCAGCCCCACCCCGCCCACCTCGCGGATGAACTTCCGGAAGGGCTGGTCCGTGATTTCATGGAGCGGTGCCATCACGAGGCGGTTGGGCACCGAGACGGGTCCGATCAAGAATGGGCTGTGGGGGAAGGTCACTGGTTGGCTCGCTTGCGACCTATCAGTTTAGCGGCTGCTCCGAATATGGCCTTCGGCCATTTTCGGAGCAAGGACGGCTGGCGCCGCCCGGACTGCTGCAATCTCGGGATCGGACCACGCCAGCTCCAAGCACTTCGGAAACGCGCAGCGTTTCCTATCTCTGAATTCGGCGCAGCCGGATTCAGAGCAGAGCTACCTCCGCGGCGGCGGGTCTTGGAGATTCGCCAAAAACTCATCGTTGGTCTTGGTCTTGCCAAGGCGGTCCACGAGCAGCTCCATGCTCTCGCTGGGGCCGCTGGCGCTGAGGATCTTGCGCAGCACCCAGATCTTGGCCAGGCGGGCCGGGTCGATGAGGAGGTCTTCCTTGCGGGTGCCCGACTTCTGGATGTCCATGGCGGGGAAGATGCGCTTGTCGCTGAGCTTGCGATCCAGGACGATCTCGCTGTTGCCGGTGCCCTTGAACTCCTCGAAGATCACGTCATCCATGCGGCTGCCGGTCTCGATGAGGGCCGTGGCGACGATGGTCAGGCTGCCCCCGGCCTCGATGTTGCGGGCGGCGCCGAAGAACCGCTTGGGTCGCTGCAGCGCGTTGCTGTCCACGCCGCCAGAGAGGACCTTGCCACTGGGGGGAACGACCGTGTTGTAGGCCCGGCCCAGGCGCGTGATGGAGTCCAGCAGGATGACCACGTCCTTCTTGTGCTCCACCAGCCGCTTGGCCTTCTCGATGACCATCTCGGCCACCTGGACGTGGCGGGTGGCGGGCTCGTCGAAGGTGCTGGAGACCACCTCACCCTTGACGCTGCGCTCCATGTCCGTGACTTCCTCGGGGCGCTCGTCGATGAGCAGCACGATGAGGAAGACCTCGGGATGGTTGGCGGTGATGGAGTTGGCGATGTTCTGCAGCAGCACGGTCTTGCCCGTGCGCGGCGGGGCCACGATGAGGGCGCGCTGGCCTTTGCCGAGGGGCGTCATCAGGTCCATGACGCGGGTGCTCAGCTCCTGGGCGTCCCGCTCCATGCGCAGGTGATGCTTGGGGTACAGGGGCACCAAGTCATCGAAGTGCACCCGCTCCTTGGCCATACCCGGGGGATCGAAGTTCACGGCGTCCACGCGCAACATCGCGAAGAACTTCTCGCCCTCCTTTGGGGGGCGGATCATGCCCGAGAGGGTGTCGCCGGTGCGCAGGTTGAACTTGCGGATCTGGCTGGGCGAGACATAGATGTCCTCAGGTCCCGCGAGGTAGTTCTGGTCGGGGCTGCGCAGGAAGCCGAACCCTTCGGGCAGCACCTCCAGCACGCCCTCGGAAAAGAACTGCCCTTCCCGCTCAGCCTGGGCCTGCAGCACCCGGAACACCAGCTCCTGCTTGCGCATGGAGAGTGGGCTCTCGATGGCCAGCTCCTTCGACAGCTCCGCGAGCTTGCCGATGGAGAGCTCCTTGAGCTCCTGCAAACTCAGGGCGGCCGGTGGCTGGGTTGGGGTGGCCATAGGTCACCTGGGGGGGGGGTTAGGGAGTCAGAAGTGGCTCGGGGATTCTGACAGGATAGGTCAATTTTCCCATTCAGCCAAACCGGAGCCCATCTGATCGGTAAAATGCCGCACCCGGGCGACGAAACCCTTGGGGTCCTCCACGGGGAAGGCGTGGCCGATACCCGGCACCACCTCAAAGCGACTGCCCGGAATCCCCTGGGCGGTACCTAGACACCTCCAGGGCGGCGTCAACAGATCCTCGGCACCGCAGAGCAGCAGGACCGGCGCCTGGATGCGCTCCAGCCGGTCCCGGATGTCCCAGCCCAGGGTGCCCCGGATCTGATGCAGGTTGCCGTGCGGGGGCCGGTCCTGGCCCGTCACAACTTGGTGGTAGGCCCGCAGCACCCCGTGCCGGGCCTCCAGGAAGCGGTCACCCCAGAGGAAGGGCGCCACGGCGTCGAACTGCAGGAGGGGGCCGCCCACTTCCAGGCAGCGCGCCCAGTGCTCGGCCTTGAGGCCCATGGCGAAGTCGAAGCGGGGCATGGCGCTGGTCAGCACGGCCCCGGGAAAGGCTCCGGGGTGGTCACAGAGCAGCTCCAGGCTCATGGCGCTGCCGTTGGAGAGGCCTACCAGCCAGGGCTGCGTGACCTTCAGGACCTGGAACAGCTCCCAGGCATCGGCCGCCAGCACTGCCGTGGGATAGGGGCCTTCCAGAGGCGCGTCGGAGCGGCCTTGGCCCCGGCTGTCGAAGGTGAGCACCCGGAACCGGTCCGTGACCCCTGGCAGCACACCAGCCCACATCGTCGTGTCCGAGAGCAGGCCGTTGAGCAGCACCAGCCAGGGGCCCTCGGGATTGCCCTGTATCCGGTAGTGCAGCCTCAGGCCCGAGGCGAGGGTGGCGAAGGTCGGCTGGACCCGCACTTCAGCCCCGCAGTTCCATGGGCTGGAAGTGGCGTTCGAAGCTCCAGCTGCCGCTGTCCCAGGTCACGATCACACAGCCTGCTTTCTTGAACTCCAGGCTGCGGCCCGTGAGCTGGAAGACCAGGCTGCTGAGGAAGGGCTCGTGGCTGATGATGGCCAGGACGTGGTCCGGCGTGGCCTCGGCCAGCAGGCTCCGCAGCCAGAGGTCCGCCTGACCGGGCCGGCCCCCCGGAGTCAGCTCCAGGGACGTCTCCAGGGGGAAGCCGCCCGCCGCCTCCTGCAGGCAGACCATGGTCTCCGCCGCGCGGCGGTAGGGGCTGTTGAAGCCCCGCTGAGGCCGGTAGCCCCGGGCCACGAGGCCCTGCATGGCCAGGCGGGTGCGCTTCCAGCCCTCGGGCGTCAGCGCTCGGTCCGCATCCTGCTGGCCGGGTCGGGGATTCTCGGCAATGCCGTGGCGAATGAGAAGCAGCGTGGCCATGCAGCCATCCTAGCGTCCCTTCTGCTCTGATCATTCCTGAAAAGAAAGAGGTACGCGGAGAACTGCCGAGGAGATGAGGAATGCGGAGCAAAGCAGAAGAAATTCCTCCCCCGCATTCCTGCGCTTAAAGAAATCCTTTTCTCTCCAGGCGGCCAGGCCTCACAGCCCCAGGTCGCTGAGCTCCTGCTGGGCGGTGCGGGCCTCAGCGCTGCCGGCGAAGCCGTTCACGAGCTCCTGGAAGGCCTTCGCGGCGGCGGGCTTCAGCCCCTGCTTCAGCAGGCACTGGGCACGCTTCAGCTTCGCGGGCAGGAACTGCGAGGAGGCCGCGTGGTCCTTGATGATGCGTTCGAAGACCGGCTGGGCCTTGTCGTAGCCCTGCTGGTTGTAGTGGCAGAGGCCCAGGAAGAAGAGGGCCTCAGGACGCTTGGTGCTCTGGGGATAGGTCTTCAGCCAGAGCTCGAGGCCGTCGGTGGCCAGGGGATAGTTGCCGCGGTTGTAGTCCACCACCGCCGCGTTCAGCACCCGCTCATCCTCCGTGGCCACGGCCGTGGCAGGCACTTCGGCCGGGGCCGCCTTCGTGCCCGCGGTTCGGGGCAGGTTGCCGAGGCGATTGCTGAGCGCCCGGGTGGTGTCCTGGACCTGCCGCAGGCTCTCCTGCAGATCCGCCTGGAAGCGGCGGTCCTGGGTGCGGGCCTCGGTGGCCGCCTGCTGATCGGTCTGCGCCTTCTTGTTGCCGTCCTCGACCGCCTGGCGGAGCTTGAAGACCTCGAGCTTGAGGTCGCCCACTTCCTGCTCCACACGGCGGAGCTGGTCCTCGGATCCGCAACCGACCGCGAGCAGCGCGGCCAAGGCGGGAAGCATCATCGTGCGGCGCATGGGAACTCCGAAGCTGCCTTCATTCTAAACGAAAAGCGGGGGCCGACGCCCCCGCTTCACGCGATACGGAAATTGGATTACTTCAGCTTGAACTCGCCGCGACGGTTCAGGCTCCAGCAGGATTCCTTCGCCTCGGTGCAGAGCGGACGCTCCTTGCCGTAGCTGATGGTGGTGAAGCGGGCCTCGTCGACACCGAGGGTCTTCAGGTAGGCCAAGGCGCCGGCGGCGCGCTTGTTGCCCAGGGCGAGGTTGTACTCGTTGGTGCCGCGCTCATCGCAGTGGCCTTCGATCTCAACCTTGGCCACGGGGTAGGCCTTCAGGAAGTCGGCGATGCCCTGCAGGACAGCGCGGTCGTTGGACTTGATGTCCGACTTGTCGTAGTCGAAGTGGATGGTCTTGAGCGCGGCGTCGGCAGCGCGCTTGAAGGCGGCGGCCTTCTCGGCCTCGGCGGCCTTGCGGGCGGCTTCCTCAGCGGCAGCCTTGTCGGCGGCAGCGCGGTCAGCGGCGGCCTTCGCATCCGCAGCGGCCTTCGCGTCGGCGGCAGCCTTGTCGGCAGCAGCCTTCTCGGCGGCGGCCTTGTCCCAGCCATCATTCCAGCCGGTCGCCTTGTGCGGGTTTTCCTTATCGTTCACATAGGGATTCGTCGCGCGGGCCTTGCCATCCTTGAAGGCCTGGTAGCCCTCATTGAACGCGGCCTGGGTTTCGGCCTTGATCTGCTCCGCCGTCTTGGGCGGCTTGCAGGCCAGGCTTCCCAGGGTGAGCACAATGGCCGCCGGGACGATGTAGATGCCGTATCGCATGGGGTTGGTCCTCCTTGATATGCCTGAGTATAGATGGTGCATGCTCAGGGGAATGTCATTATTTTTTCACCTTCCGCGGATCCAGCGAGGGCTCTGGCAGTCCCCCAATTCGGACATGCGGAGGATTTGACGGCCTGAGAGGTCCGTGGTGAAGAGCTGAGAGCTGCCAAAGCGGTTACTTGTAAAAACCAACCGTCGTTCGTCTGGGGACCAGGCGGGAGACTCCGAGGTGCTCACCCCAGTGGTGATCTGGTAGGCCTTCCCCTCGCCCAGCTTGTAGATGAAGAGATCAAACTTGCCCTCGAACCGGGACACATAGGCCACCATGGCGCCGTTCGGGCTCCAGGCGGGGCTGGCATTGTAGAGCCCTTCGGTGGTCAGCTTGCGGAGGTTTGAGCCATCGTCCTGCATGAGGAAAACCTGGGGTCCGCCTTCCCGGTCCGAGGTGAAGGCGAGCTGGGTTCCGTTGGGATTCCAGCTGGGCTCGGTATTGATCCCGGTGCTGTCGGTCAGGCGCCGGGCCCGTCCCGTGGCCAGGTCCAGCACCATGATGTCGGCGTTGCCGCGACGGTCGCCCTGCACAAAAGCCAGGCGCTTGCCGTCCGGCGACCAGGCGGGCGAGGAGAGCATGGAGATCATGCCGCCGGCGTTGGTGGTGGGGTAGAGCTTCTCGTGGTCACCGTTCACGCGCCGCTGGCCCCAGACTTCGGGCGCGCCGCCCTTGTAGGTCACGTAGGCCAGCCGCCCGTCCTGGGCGACCGTGGGGGCCAGGGTCAGGGCCCCGTGCCGGGTGAGTTGCATCAGGCCCGCTCCATCGCGGTCCACCTGGAAGATCTCTTTGACACCCTTGGCGAGTCCGCGCACGAAGACGATGCGGCTGGAGGCCACCCCCCGATCCCCGGTGAGGCGCCCCACCAGGTCATCGGCCAGGGAGTGCGCGATGTGCCGCAGCGGCACGATCTTGTCAGCCTTGTAGGTGCGGGTGAACACGCCCTTCTCCGCACCGGTGTCCACGGCCGAGGCCTCCACCTGCAGGTCGCCGCTGCCCGCCTTGCTCAGCCGGACCGACAGCAGCCACTGGGCGCCCGCTTCCTTCCAGGCCTTCACCGGCGCCGCGTCGGCGGGCAGCCGCTCCTGGAGCACGGCGATGACGCCGGACTCGTCCAGGTCCCGCTTGAGGACGGCGGTAAACTCCGTGCCCACCGTGGCCTCGCTCACGCCGGAGACCTTGGGTGCCGTCATGGCCAGCACCAGCTTGGCGCTGCTGGTGGCGGTGAGCACCACCTCGGTCGGCGGCGCCTGCTGGGCGCAGAGCCCAGAGGCGGCGAGGACCCAGAGGAAGGTCCGAATGAGGAATCGCGACATGACAGCTCCGGGCCGGGAAGGCTTCAGCCTATCAGATGAGCAGGATCACCCTGAAGTTCCGGGTCGGGCGGCTCCCGCGCCAGCCAATCGATCAGCGCCTGGTTCCGGGGCGGGACCGACAGACATCGCAGCTCCGCCACCGTGCACCAGGCCCAGGCCAGCGCTGTGCGGGGAGTGCCGTCCGCTTCCACGAGGAAGGGATGCAGGCGCACCGCACCTTCCTGCACCGGCCAGGCCTGCAGCGCCTTGGGGCAAAGCCCGATCTCCTCGTACAGCTCCCGGGCCAGGGCCTGCTCCGGCCCCTCCCCAGACTCGAACTTGCCCCCCGGGAACTCCCACAGCCCGGGCAATACCGGGTTGTGCAGGGCCCGGCGCTGGACGAACCAGCGGTCGCCGCGCCGCAGCAGGGCCAGGGCCGCGTCGGTCACTGGACCAGCCCCTCGGCCTCCGCCAGCTGGGCCAGGCGATCCGCGTAGTTGCGGCGCAGGGTCTCCACCCAGACCAGCTTGAGCCGACCGTAGGCGGGACGGAGCTCCCGGGCCACCCAGGCCTGCAGCTCGGCCACGGAGGCGCAGCGCTCGAGGCTGTGCCGCAGCGCGTCGCGCAGCGCCTCGTCGACCTGCTGCAGCGCGGCCACGGGCGCATAGCTGATGCGATGCACGGGGCTCACGCCCAGGGCCCGGATCTGCGCCCGGTGCAGGGCCGTGCCGTAGCCCTTGTGCTGGCCGAAGCCGTAGCCCGGGTGCTGCTCCTCCAGGCTGATCATCAGGGCGTCCCGGTGGGCCTTGGCCAGGATGCTGGCCGCGCCGATGGCGCAGCTGAGGGCGTCACCATCTACCACCAGACGCTCGGGCAGCCCGGTCCGAGGGCCGCGGTTGCCATCGATGAAGAGCAGACGCGGGCGGAGGGCCAGATTCGACACCGACTGGCGCATGGCCATCATGGTGGCCTCCAGGATGTTCTCCCGGTCGATGGCCAGGGCGTCGATTTCCGCGATGCCGTAGGCGGGCAGGAGCGCCTTCAGCTCCGCCGCCAGGGCCTCCCGTTTCTCGGGCTTGAGTTCCTTGCTGTCCCGCACGCCGCGGAGCACGTGGCCCCACTTCTGGACCGTCGCCCCGTCCAGCACCGCGCAGGCCGCCACCACCGGTCCCGCCCAGGCTCCCCGCCCCGCCTCGTCCACGCCGCCCCAGGCCACGCCCGGCGGCACATTGCCAAGGTCCCAGTCCAGAGGGTTGATCATCGGATCACGTTACCAGTTATCGCCAGCTGGCTCTCAGCACTTCAGGGATTCCCAAGCGATGAGCCAAGTATCCAACACCCCCCGGAAATGGCTCCTCGGCGGTCCCGGGTGGTAGATGGCGCGGATGGGGATGTGGGCCCAGTGAAGCTTCCAGTCCGCGGCCTTCATGGCGATCTCCATCTCGATGGCGAAGCCGCGGGAGCGCAGGTCCAGGCGGTCGAGGACCTTCTTGCGGATCATGCGGAAGCCGCTCTGGGTGTCCTCCCAGGTGACCCCGGCGATGCGGCCCAGGGTCCAGCTGCCCAGGGCATTGGTGCGCCAGCGCTTGGCCGGAATCCGGGCGCGGTCCTGGTGGCGCGAGCCGATGAAAAAGTCCGTTTCGGGATGGGCAGCAAGATGGTCCAGGAAGCCCTGCAGGTCCGCGGGATCGTGCTGCCCGTCCGCGTCCAGGAACAGGTAGAAGTCGAAGCGGTCGCCGCGAAGATGCGCGATGCCCGCCCGCATGGCCTGGCCCTTGCCGCCGCCCTGCCCCGGCTCGAGGCGAAGCACCTCGGCGCCGGCGGCCCGGGCGCAGTCACCGGTGCCGTCCGTGGAGCCGTCGTCCACCACCAGGATGCGGTGGAGACCGAAGGGCTTCAGCCCGGCCAGCACCGCCGGGAGGGCCTCGGCCTCATCATGCGCGGAGAGGATCGCGGCGATCCTCACGGACGTCGGCCCCGCTTCTTGGTCGAGGCGGGATGAGGCTGGCCGTAGGTGGCCTTGAAGGCGGCCCGCTGCGCCAGCCCGGCCTCGGCAGCTGGCACCAGCCGGTAGGACCGCTCGGGACTCTGCTGCACCGGCACCGTGACCTGGAAGACCCGCCCGCGCTCCGCCGCGAGCACCGTGACCGTGGTGCCGGGGCCGGGCTGGGCCAGCCAGCGCAGGGCCTCCGCCGAGGTGGGGGTGCGCCAGCCATCCACGGCGAGGAGCTCCATGCCGAAGCTGAGGCCCGCCTCGGCGGCGGGGCTGCCAGGCACCACGTTCTGCACGAAGGGGCCATTGGAGCCGAGGACCAGGCCGGTCCAGGCCTGGGCGCGCCGGAGGGCAATCGGATCGGCCTGCTCCGCAGGCGTCAGTCCCTCCCAGGGGGCGCGGGCCTCCAGCACCAGGCCGAAAGCCTGCTCCAGCCGGGAGGCGTCGAGCTCGGCCCGCCCGGAGATCCAGGCTGCCCAGAAGGGGCCCGGGTCCTGCTTCGAGAGCTCGGCGTAGGCGCTGCGCACATCGGCATCCGTGACGCCGGCCTCGCCGTGCCGGGACCAGAGCAGCGCGAACAGCTCCGGCAGGCCGGCCTGGCCCCGGCTGCCCGTGCGCAGCTCCGCGTCCATGAGCCAGCCCACCAGCTCGCCCTTCTCGTAGTAGCTGACCGAGCTGTTCGGGCTGAACTCGTGGGGCTTGTAGAGGCGGATCCAGGCATCGAAGCTGGACTCCTCGAGGCTCTGCTCCAGGCGGCCCGGCCGCTGCGTCTGCTCGCTCCAGCAGCGGGCCAGCTCCCTGGCGGTGTGGCTCCAGGGCACCACGCCCGCCCGCAGCACGAAGACGTGCTCCATGTAGGACGTGAAGCCCTCATGGAACCAGAGCAGCTTCATGGGGTTCTCGCGGCTGTAGTCGAAGGGGCCCAGCACGGGGTCATGGAGCCGCTTCACGTTCCAGGCGTGGAAGAACTCGTGAGCCACCAGCTGGTAGAGCGCGTAGTAGCCCTCGGGCTTGTCGAAGGCCGTGCTGTCCGAGATCAGGCTCGTGCAGTCCCGGTGCTCCAGGCCGCCCCGCAGCCGCGGCGCGAACGTGAACAGGAACACGTAACGGCGGAAGGGGAAGCCCCCGAAGAGAGCGCCCTCGGCTTCGACGATCTTCTGGGTGGCCTCGGTGATGCGAGCCTCGTCGCCGTTGTGCGGCCCGGTGAAGACCAGCTCGAAGGCGGTGCCGCCGGTCCTGAAGCGGCGTGACCGAAAGCTGCCCAGCTCGAAGGGGGAGTCCACCAGGGTGTCGAAGTCCGCAGCGCGGTAGGCGCCCTGTTTCACAGGCAGCGCGGAGGCCACCTTCCAGGCCGCAGGAAAGCCCTCGAACTTGACCTCGTAGGGCCGCTCCAGCTGGCCTTCCAGGTAGAGGAAGGTCGCCGCCGGGATGACCTGCGCATGGCTGGCGTCCACGTGGTTGGTGCGCACCGTGAGCTCGTTGCCGTAGACCCGATACCTGAGGACGAGACCTTTGGGGGACGCGGGCAGCTGCCAGGTCTGCTTGCCCACCTTCTCGAGGGGGGTCTCCCGGCTGCCCAGGACCAGCCGCATCCGGTCCAGGAAGCGGGCATAGTCCCGCACCAGGTAGGAGCCGGGCGTCCAGGCGGCCAGCGCCGCCACGGCGCCTCCCTGCAAGGCCTCGGCGGGGATCGCCAGCTCCACTTCGAAGAGATGCTGGGCGAGGTCCAGGGGCCGAACCGTGGCCCGGATCGGAGCAAGCCTGGAGGTGGTGCCCGCAGCCTTCAAGTCAGCCCTGCACGCCATGCAGCCAGCGCCGGGTCACCCACTGGAGCTCGTCATCGGTGATCTGGTACTGCGGATCCCGCAGCTTCTCCTCCACCAGCGAGCCCACCAGCGAGGTGAACAGCAGGACTTCCTTGCGGGCCCGCTCGAGGCCCGTGTGGAAGACGTGGTCCATGAACAGACCCAGGGGGCTGAGGCCGCGCTCCACCAGGGGCATCAGATCGCGGAAGCTGGAGTCCGGCGAAGGCACGGCGATGGAGCGCAGGATGAAGCCCGTGAACTCCTGGCTCTCGAGCAGCATGCCCAGGTAGTCGCGGGAGAGCTGCAGGCAGGCGGCCTCGCGCGCCTCGGGGGCCTCGATGGGCGCGGCCAGGAACGGCTCGACCATGGCCTGGATGCGCACGGCCATGCCCGCCAGGGCCACCAGGCAGAGCTGCCGGAAGAGCCCCTCCTTGCTGCCGAAGTGGTAGTAGAGGGTCGGCTTCGAGACCCCGGCCTCCTCGGCGACTTCTTTCACCTGCACGCCGTCATAGCCCTTGGCGGCAAAGTGCGACAGGGCGGACAGCAGCAGGCGGGCCTTGAGGTCACCGGAGCTGCCCAGCCGCTCAAGGCCCGCATAGAAGCTGCCATGAGCGCCCACGCCGAGGGCTTCGGGACCGAAGACCGGCACCAGCTCTTTGAGACCATGGTCGGGAACAGTGGACATGCTTGCCTCGGAAGTTCCCCTCAGGATGCCATGAACGGCCATACCTGGGGTCGCTGGCTGTGCTGTCGGCCGTCAGGTGTGGGCTGTCAGCTATCGGCTATCAGCTGTCAGATGGCGCCGACCCACCCGGGGGGCGCCTACCCGATCGGCCTCGCCCTTCTTGACCAAGAGCTGACAGCTGAGAGCCCCACGCCAGTGGTGGCTCTCAGCTGGCCCCGACCCACACGAGCGCGCCCCGATCCACCTCGTCCTTCATTCACCGACAGCTGATAGCTGATAGCTGATAGCCAAGTGCCATCCCCCCATCAGTGCACCGCCGACGTCCAGGGCAGAGCCGAGATCACCTCCGCCTCCCGGTCCAGCCACCAGTCGAGCCGGGCCTCGGCTTCAGGGCCAAAGCGCTCCGCGGCCAGGCTGCGGTAGCCCACGGCGTGGCCCGCCTCGCAGCGCTCCAGCTCCAGCAGGAAGGCCAGCCAGGGTGCCGTGGCCAGCTCGGCGGGACCGGTCCCGGCCTGCTCCAGCAGCCAGAGGCGCTCGCAGCTGCGGGCCTCGATGAGGGCTCCCATGAGCAGCCGGTCCAGCAGGCCCTTGGCGGCCAGCTTGTGGAGGCCCTGGGCGTAGGCGTTGCCCCCGTCCGGCCGCAGGGGCCAGCCGAAGGCCTGGAGGGCCTCCAGCACCCGGCGGAAGTGGTTCATCTCGTCCTCGGCCAGCCGCGCCAGCAGCACCGAGGCCCGGGGCGTGTCCGTGAGGGCCAGGCTCAGGTTCAGGGCGTTGAGGGCGGCTTTCTTCTCGCAGTGGGCGTGGTCCGACAGCAGCGCGGCCGGATCTGCCAGGGCCACCGCCGCCCAGCCTGGCGGGGTCGTGTAGCGCAGGGGAAGCGGGGGTACAAAGTCAGTCAAGGGCGCCCCCCAGCTTGAGGAAGATCTCCCGCCAGGGCTCTGACAGGGCCGCCGCATCCCGGGCGATGGTGGCCGCGTCCCCCCGGGGGAAGGGGCCTGTGCGGCCCGCGGGACCGCGCTCCGTGATGTTGCGCAGGGTGGCCTCGGCCAGCGGCAGCAGGCCCCGCCCCGGCAGGGCCACACCCTGAGCGCGCAGCAAGGCCTCGGCCCCCAGCCAGAGGGTGGCCGCGTGGCCCGAGGTAAGCACCGCCGCCGCGTGGTAGAGGGGCTTCAGCTCCCCCGGCAGGTCGAAGGCCGCGAAGCCCAGGTCCCCGAAGGCGCGGCGCAGCTCGTCCGGCACGGCCCCGGTGATCGCCAGGGGCGTGCCCGACCAGTCCCGGGCCCGGCCGTCAAAGCTGGTCAGCGGGTGGGCGCAGGGCACCCCCGGCAGGTGCAGGCTGCCCGCCAGGTGGACGCAGCGACCCGGGAACCGCGCCGCGCAGCCGGCCACCGCGTGGTCCGGCACCGCCAGCAGCACCAGCCCCGCGGGCTGGGCCGAGTGCTCCAGCAGCGCCGCCCGCTCGCCCCAGGCCTCCGCCAGCGCGCGCCCCGCGCGGCCCCGGCCCAGGATGGAGATGGTTGCGGTCATGGGGAGAGGCTAGCAGGTAGCTCTTGGCTATCAGCTATCAGCTATCAGCTATCAGCTATCAGCTATCAGCTATCAGCTATCAGCTATCAGCTATCAGCTATCAGCTATCAGCTATCAGCTATCAGCTATCAGCTATCAGCTA
>CAIZZF010000002.1 GCA_903937385.1 uncultured Holophagaceae bacterium
GACGGCGGGGGGCAAGGCGCTGTACATGCACTGCCTGCCGGCGGACATCACGGACGTGAGCTGCAAGGCCGGGGAGGTCTCGGCGGACGTGTTCGAGCAGTACCGGATTCCGACGTACCACGAGGCGAGCTACAAGCCGTTCGTGATCAGCGCCCTGATGTTCCTCACCCGCCTGAAGGACCCGGGCGCCAAGCTCGAGCAGATCATCCAGCGCGCCCAGAGCCTCAGCCTGTAAACCACTCTGAACCAAGACCCGCACTCAGGAGTCATGATGTCCCGTACTGTCGTCATCGCCATTGGTGGTAATTCCCTCATCTCCGACAACGATCACCGGAGTGTCTCGGATCAGTACAGCGCCGCCGCCGAGACCTGTGGGCACATCGCCGACATGTTCCAGGAGTCGGACCTGCGCCTGGTGGTGACGCACGGCAACGGGCCCCAGGTGGGCTTCATCCTCCGGCGCTCGGAGCTGGCCGCCCCGGAGCTGCACATGGTTCCGCTGGACAGCTGCGTCGCCGACACCCAGGGCGCCCTGGGCTACCACCTGCAGTGCGCTCTCTACAACGAGTTCAAGATGCGTGGCATCGGGCGCACTGCCGCCACGGTGGTGACCCAGGTGCTGGTGGACGCGAAGGATCCCGCCTTCGCCCAGCCCAACAAGCCCATCGGCTCCTTCATGAGTGCCGAGCAGGCCCAGGTGCACCGGGAGAAGGATGGCTGGGAGCTGGTGGAGGACTCCGGACGCGGCTGGCGCCGCGTGGTGGCCTCGCCCGCGCCTCAGCGTGTGCTGGAGATGGGTGTGGTTAAGACCCTGCTCGATGCGGGCATCGTGGTGGTGGCCTGCGGCGGCGGCGGCATTGCGGTCGTGGAGGACCCGGGGGGGAAGATCCACGGCGCCGCCGCCGTCATCGACAAGGACCTGGCCAGCAGCCTGCTCGCCCAGCAGCTGGGTGCGGACCTGCTGGTCATCTCCACTGCGGTGGAGAAGGTCTGCCTGGACTTCGGCAAGCCCACCCAGCGCAGCCTGGACACCATCACCTTGGCGGAGGCCAAGCGCTACATCACGGAAGGCCACTTCAAGCCGGGCAGCATGCTGCCGAAGGTCCAGGCGGTCGTGGACTTCCTGGAGAAGGGCGGCAAGGAGGCCATCATCACCGACCCCTCGCACCTCGGGGCAGCGCTGGCCAACCGCGGCGGCACGCACATCATCCCGTGATCCAGAACGACCCCACCCACCGGTCCGCCTCGTTGCCAGGAGATTGAAGATGAACACCACGGTCGCCAAGGAATCCCTGCTGCTGCACAACCCGCTCTTTGATGCGGAGAAGCGCTGGCCCGCGCCGGATCCCGTGGTCTGGTCCTTCCACCGCCGCATGCCCGCCTACCTGGCGACCACGCTCTTCGACTGCCCGGACCTCGCCCGGCACTACGGGGTGGCCCGGGTGCTGGTGAAGGCGGAGACCCAGCGACTGGGCCTCCCCAGCTTCAAGATCCTCGGGGCCTCCTGGGCCACCTACCGGGCGCTCTGCGACCACCTCGGCTTCGAGCCCGAGCCCTGGCTGAACATCAACGACCTGGCCCGGCGCATCAGCTACCTCAAGCCCTTCGCCCTGGCTGCCGCCACCGATGGCAACCACGGCCGGGCCGTGGCCTTCATGGCCCGCCTGCTGGGCTTCCAGTGCCACATCTTCGTGCCCGCGGGCACAGTCCCGGCGCGCATCCACGCCATCCAGAACGAGGGCGCCGCGGTCACCGTGGTGGACGGGGACTACGATGCCGCCGTGGCGCGCTCCGCCGAAGAAGCCAGCGACCGCTGCCTGGTCATCTCTGACACCTCCTGGCCCGGCTACGACGTCACGCCGCGCCGCGTGGTGGAAGGCTACACCACCATCTACATGGAGATCGAACAGGCCCTGCGCTCGGCGGGTCTCCCGGACCCGGACGTGGTCGTGGTACCTGTCGGCGTTGGCGCGTTCATGAGCGCCACCGTGAGCTACTTCCGCAGCCGTCCCTGGCAGGGGGCCCTCGTGGGCGTCGAGCCCGCGGACGCCAACTGTGTTCAGGCCTCCGCCGCGAAGGGTGAGATGACGGCCGTGCCCGGCCCCCACTCCTCCATCATGGTCGGCCTCAACTGCGGCCTGCCGTCCCCCGTGGCGTGGCCCCGGGTGTCCACCGGCGTCGATTGGATGATCTCCATCGGGGACCACCGCGCCCGGCAGGGCATGCGGGAGCTGGCAGGTGCCGGCGTCGTCGCCGGCGAGACCGGGGCCGCGGCCCTGGGCGCCCTGGCCGCCCTGCATGAGGACGCCTCCACGGCCGAGTTCCGGGAGCGGGGCCTTCTGGGTCCCGACAAGACCCTGCTGCTCATCGTCACGGAAGGTGCCACGGACCGTGGCAACTACCAGGCCGTCGTGGGTCGTCCGCCCGAAGAGGTCGGGACCATCCTAAGGCTCGCGCACTAAGGGCCGGTTGTTACCAAGCAGGCCGGGCTCAGCCCGGCCTTCTTGGGTTCAGGCGACGACTAGTAGCGGATCTTGTCTGGCTTCGCGTCCCAGGCTTGGAAGACCGTCAGGGCTTCGTCCCGCAGGAGGTTCCGGGTCGGCAGGCTGCGGTCGCTGATCGGCAGAGCCACCTCCCGGTAGAGCCACTGGTCGTCGAACTGGATGGCGGCGGCGTCCGCCTGATTGTTGGCGTACCAGACCCGGTCCAGCCGCGCCCAGTAGATGGCCGAGAGGCACATGGGGCAGGGCTCGCAGCTGGTGTAGATCTCGCAGCCCTTCAGCTCGAAGGTGCCCAGGCGGGAGCAGGCCTCGCGGATGGCCACCACCTCGGCGTGGGCGGTGGGGTCCTGGGTGGAGGTGACACGGTTCCAGCCCTCGGCGACGATCAGCCCCTCCCGGACCACCACGGCGCCGAAGGGGCCGCCCTCGCCGGCCTCCATGTGGATGCGGGAGAGCTCGATGGCGCGGCGCATGAAGGCCTTTGGATCAAGGTCCAGGGTCATGGGAAGGCGGTCCTCCAAGGGGGTTGGGGTGAATTCTAGCGAAAAACGGGATGCATCCACAAATTTTGGTGCCATTTACGTATTTCTGAACCCGCCAGGGCCCGATGGTGGGGGGTGGGGCTGTTGGGTGGCGGCTGGGAGGGGGGTTAAGCTACGCCATCCATCCCTGAAACAGCCAATTAAATTAATTGGGTTTCTATGGTGCCAGCCCGACGGACATATTTTGTGAAAAAAATTGACTTACCTAGAGAAAAATTTTATGATCAAACCCATTCTGGCACCAGTCTTATTCCGAACATTTCCCGTCGAAGCCCCCCCGTCCAGGATCCAGGCCGATTTTTGGCTCAGGCGTCTGAAGACCCCCGTGTCACCATCTGAAGATTCGCCGGGAATGCCCGATGCAAACAGAGACACCCGCAACACCCAGGCTCGAAATCAAGGGAATCCGGAAGGTCTACCCCTCCGTGATCGCCAACGACGGCATCGATCTGACCGTGATGCCCGGCGAGATCCACGCGGTGCTGGGGGAGAATGGCGCCGGGAAGTCCACGCTCATGAAGGTGATCTACGGGGTCATCCGGCCCGATGAGGGCGAGCTCCGCTGGGAGGGGCAGCCGGTCACCATCTCCAGCCCGGGCCAGGCGCGGGAGCTGGGCATCGGCATGGTGTTCCAGCACTTCTCCCTTTTCGAGACCCTGTCCGTGGTGCAGAACGTGGCGCTGGCCCTGCCGGGCGATTTCGACCTGCCGACCCTCTCCAAGCGCATCGAGGAAGTCTCCACCCGCTATGGCCTGCCCGTGGACCCGCGCCGGCTGGTACACGCCCTCTCCGTGGGCGAGCGGCAGCGCGTGGAGATCATCCGCTGCCTGCTGCAGAATCCCCGCCTGCTGATCCTCGATGAGCCCACCTCGGTGCTCACGCCCCAGGCGGTGCGGAAGCTCTTCGAGACCCTGCGCCAGCTGGCCGCCGAGGGTGTGAGCATCCTCTACATCAGCCACAAGCTCGACGAGATCCAGGAGCTCTGCCACAAGGCCACGGTGCTCCGGAACGGCAAGGTCACGGGAACCTGCACGCCCTCGCAGGAAACACCCAAGACCATGGCGCGCATGATGATCGGCGAGGACCTGCCGGTCTGCCACCACGGCGAGCCCGGCGACGGCGGCGAGGTGCGGCTGCGCATCGAGCGCCTCTCCCAGCCCACTGAGGACCCCTTCGGCACCCACCTGCATAACATCAACCTCGAGGTGCGGGCAGGCGAAATCGTCGGCATCGCCGGGGTCTCCGGCAACGGCCAGCAGGAGCTGCTGCGGGCGATCTCTGGCGAGGAACCTCTGGCTGACCACCAGGCCGTGCAGATGTGCGGCATGCCGGTGGGTCACTTCAATCCGGCCCGGCGCCGGGGTCTGGGCATGTGCTTCGTGCCTGAGGAGCGCCTGGGGCGGGGGGCTGTGCCGCGCCTGAGCCTCACCGAGAACATCCTCCTCACGGCCTACCGCAAGGGCATGCTGTTCAGCGGCCTCATCCGCTGGGGCGTGGCCAAGAAGTTCGCCGAGGACTGCATCGCCCGCTTCGACGTGAAGTGCGGGGGCGCCAACTCCGAAGCCAAGTCCCTCTCCGGTGGCAACCTCCAGAAGTTCATCGTGGGCCGCGAGATCATGCAGGAGCCCCGGCTGCTGGTGCTGGCCCAGCCCACCTGGGGTGTGGATGTGGGGGCCTCCTCCTTCATCCGGCGGACCCTGCTCGACCTGCGCAACTCGGGCACGGCGATCCTAGTCATCTCCGAAGAGCTGGAAGAGCTGTTCGAGATCTGCGACCGCATCGTGGTGATCGCCAAGGGGACCCTCTCTCCCAGCAAGGTCACCTCTGAGACCGGGGTCGAGGAGATCGGCATCTGGATGAGCGGCATGTGGCCGGACGCCGAGAAACCTGGAGACGCGCCCCATGTGGCTTAAATTCGAGCAGCGGCCCGAGCCCTCCAAGACCATGAGCTACCTGTCACCGCTGCTGGCGGTGGCGCTGATGTTCCTGAGCGGGCTGATCCTCTTCCTGGTCCTGGGCAAGAGCCCCCTCGAGGGCTTCAAGGTCTTCTTCCTCAATCCCATCAAGGACTCCTACGGGATTGCAGAGCTGTTCCTCAAGGCCACCCCCCTGATGCTGTGCGCGGTGGGCCTTTCGGTCGGATTCAAGGCCAACGTCTGGAACATCGGCGCCGAAGGCCAGCTGCTCATCGGCGCCCTGGTGGGTGGCGGCCTGGCCCTGCACTTCGAGGGCAGCACCAGTCCCTTCCTGCTGCCGGGCATGATCGTGGCCGGGGCCCTGGGAGGCATGGCCTGGGCCGCGATCCCCGCCTTCCTGCGGACGCGGTTCAACGCCAACGAGATCCTCACGAGCCTGATGCTGGTCTACATCGCCGAGCTGGTGGTGTCCTGGCTGGTGCACGGCCCCTGGAAGGACCCGGACGGCTTCAACTTCCCCCAGACGAAGCTGCTCAGCGCCAAGGCCACCCTGCCCCTCCTGGTGGAGGGCACCCGGGTGAACGCCGCCCTGCTCCTGGGCATCGGCGCGCTGCTGGTGGGCTGGATCTTCATGAACAAGAGCTTCCTCGGCTACCAGATGAAGGTGGCGGGCCAGGCGGAACATGCCGGCCGCTACGCGGGCTTCTCCGCCAAGCGCTCGGTGTGGATCGGCATGCTGGCAGGCGGTGCCATGGCGGGCATCGCGGGCATCTCCGAAGTCTCCGGGCCCATTGGCCAGATCACGGAGCACATCAGCCCTGGCTACGGTTTCGCGGCCATGATCGTGGCCTTCGTGGGGCGCCTCAGCCCCATCGGCATCTTCTTCTCCAGCCTGCTCATGGCGCTCCTGTACATGGGTGGCGAGCAGGCCCAGCAGTACCTCAACCTGCCCTCGTCGATCTCCAAAGTCTTCCAGGGCATGTTGCTGTTCTTCCTCCTTGGATCCGACGTTTTCATCAATTTCCGGCTGCGGCTGGTCCGGCGCAGGAAGTAGGGACCCCCCATGGGACTGAACTTCATCAGCTCGATCCTCTTCGCCACCGTGGTGGCGGGCACGCCCCTCATCATCGTCGCCCTCGGTGAGCTGGTGACCGAGAAGGCCGGTGTCCTCAACCTCGGTGCCGAGGGCACCATGTCCGTGGGCGCCGTGGCGGCCTTCGCCGTGGCCCACCACACCGGAAACCCCTTCCTGGGCATCCTGGCGGGCATGGCCGCGGGCATCCTGATGTCCCTGCTGTTCGGCATCTCGGCCCTGACCCTCATGGCCAACCAGGTGGCCTCGGGACTGGCGCTGTCGATCTTCGGCGTGGGCCTCTCGGCCTTCATCGGCAAGCCCTACGAATCGGTGGCCCTGGCCAGTGTCGAACCCATCCGCATCCCCCTGCTTCACAAGATTCCGGTGTTCGGTCCGGCCCTCTTCGAGCAGCAGGGCCTGGTCTACTTCTCCTGGGTCCTGATTGTTCTCGTGGCCTGGTTCCTCTACCGGACCAAGGCGGGACTGGTGCTGCGGGCCGTGGGCGAGTCCCCGGTCTCGGCCCATTCCATCGGCTATGGGGTGGTCAAAATCAGGTATCAGGCAGTCCTCTTCGGGGGCGCCATGGCGGGCATCGGCGGGGCCTTCATGTCGGTGTTCTACACGCCCATGTGGGTGGAGGGCATGGTGGCGGGTCGCGGCTGGATCGCGCTCTCCCTCGTGGTATTCGCCACCTGGCGTCCGGCCCGGGTCATGATAGGGGCGTATCTTTTCGGCGGGTGCATGATCGCTCAGATGTTCGTACAGGGTTCCGGCGTGCGGATCAACATCCCCGCCCAGGCCCTGTCGGCCATGCCCTATGCGGCCACCGTCCTCGTCCTGGTCCTGATCTCCAGGAACCGCAGCACGATCCGCCTCAACTCACCCGCTTCTCTCGGACAGACCTTCCTGCCCGACGCCTGACCCCCCCCCAACCTCCGCCCCCACGGGCGGTCCCCCCCCATCCACCTTGGAGGAACACCGAATGAAAACCCGCAACCTCGCCCTCGCAACCCTGGCAGGGGCCGTGCTGTGTAGCACCGCCCTCACCGCCGCCGAGCCCGTCAAGGTCGGCTTCATCTACGTGAGCCCCGTCGGGGACGCGGGCTGGACCTACCAGCACGACCTCGGCCGCAAGCAGATGGAGGCCGCCCTCAAGGGTCAGGTCACCACCAAGTTCATCGAGAACGTGCCCGAGGGTGCCGACGCCGAGCGCATCATCCGCCAGATGGCCCAGGACGGCAACCAGATCATCTTCACCACCTCCTTCGGCTACATGAACCCCACCGAGAAGGTCTCCAAGACTTTCCCGAAGGTGACCTTCTTCCACGCCACGGGCTACAAGTCCGGCGCGAACATGGGCATCTACAACGCCCGCTTCTACGAAGGCCGCTACCTGAACGGCGTCATCGCCGGCAAGATGAGCAAGACCAACGTGGCCGGCTATGTGGCCGCCTTCCCGATCCCCGAAGTGGTGATGGGCATCAACGCCTTCGCCCGCGGCATGAAGAGCGTGAACCCCAAGGCTGAAGTGCGCGTCATCTGGGTGAACAGCTGGTTCGATCCGGGCAAGGAGCGGGAAGCCGCCATGACCCTGATCGCCCAGGGCGCCGACATGATCACCCACCACACGGACTCCACCGCCGTGGTGCAGGCCGCCGAGGAGAAGCACAAGGAAAAGGGCACCTGGGCCTTCTCCTATCACTCCGACATGGCCAAGTACGGCCCCACCGCCCAGCTGTCCGGAACCACCCACGTCTGGGGCGAGTTCTACATCCGGACCATCAAGGAAGTGCTCGACAAGAAGTGGAAGGGCACCAACGTCTGGGGCGGCATGAAGGAAGGCATGATCCAGCTCGCGCCCATGAGCAAGTCCGTGCCCGCCGACCTCCAGAAGCAGATCGTGAAGCTTGAGGGCGAGATCAAGACCGGCAAGCTGCATCCCTTCGCTGGCCCCGTCGTGGATCAGGAGGGCAAGGAGCGTGTCGCCAAGGGCAAGAACATGTCCGACAGCGACATGAACGCCATGAACTACTACGTCCAGGGCGTGGCTTCCGCCTTCCCCAAGAACTGACGCACTGTCCAAGGCAGACGGGAAGGGGCCACCGGGCCCCTTCCCGCCCCGCCAAGGGGTTCTCTGCACGCTTGAAAGGCACTGAAGATGGCCACGCTCCAGATCAACGGCCGGGAAGTTGTCACGTCGAAGGAAGGGAACCTCCTGGACTTCCTCCGGGACGAACTGAACCTCACCTCGGTGAAGAACGGTTGCTCGGAAGGAGCCTGCGGCGCCTGCATGGTGCTGGTGGACGGCAAGGCCTCCCGCGCCTGCCTGTTCAACACGGCGAAGCTCGAGGGCAAGCGCGTCGTCACGCTGGAGGGTCTCTCTCCGCGGGAGAAGGATGTCTACGCCTGGTCCTTCGCCCAGGCTGGCGCGGTCCAGTGCGGCTTCTGCATCCCGGGCATGGTGATCAGCGCCAAAGGCCTGCTGGATGCCAATCCGGATCCCCGCCCCGAGGAAGTGACCAAGGCCCTGGCGCAGAACATGTGCCGCTGCACGGGCTATGTGAAGATCGAAAAGGCGGTGCTGGAGTCCGCGCGGCTCCTGCGCGAGAACCTCCCGGTGCCCGAGGAAGCGGCCACCCCGCTCAGCGTGGGCGCCCGCATCTGCCGGACCGACGCCCGGGAGAAGGTCCTGGGCACGGGCCTCTATGTGGACGACATGAAGCGTCCGGGCATGCTGCACGGCGCCGTGCTGCGCACGCCCAAGCCCCGGGTGAAGGTGCTGGGCATCGATACCACTGAAGCCCTGGCCATGCCGGGCGTGAAGCTCATCCTCACCGCCGCGGATGTTCCGGGCGAGCGGCACCAGGGCCACATCATTCATGACTGGCCCGCGCTGATCGCCGTGGGCGAGGAGACCCGCTACGTGGGCGACGCCCTCGCCCTGGTGGCGGCCGAGACCCGCGCCGAGGCCAAGGCGGCCCTGGCCAAGATCAAGCTCGACTACGAGGTGCTGCCGCCCCAGGTGGATCCCCGCCGCGCGCAGGACGAAGGCGCCCCCCGGCTGCATCCCAAGGGCAACCTGCTGGCCCGGACCGTGCTCAAGCGTGGCGATGTGGAGGCCGCCTTCGCCAGGGCCGCGCACATCATCCGCCAGACCTTCACCACCCCGGAGACCGAGCACGCCTTCATGGAGCCCGAGAGCGCCCTGGCGGTGCCCGAGGCTGACGGCACCCTGACGGTCTACACCGGCACCCAGAGCATCTACGACGACCACAAGGGCATCATCGGCGTGCTGGGCGTGGGCCCCGAGCAGGTCAAGGTGGTCAGCGCCTACGTGGGCGGTGGCTTCGGCGGCAAGGAGGACCTCATCGTCCAGCACCATGCCGCGCTCCTCGCCAATGCCGCCGGCGTGCCCGTGAAGGTGACCCTGGGTCGGCAGGAGAGCCTGAAGGTGCATCCGAAGCGCCATGCCTTCGAGATGGAATATGAGGTGGCTGCCGACGCGCAGGGTCGCGTCACGGCCATGAAGGCCTACCTGCTGGAAGACACTGGCGCCTACGCCTCCCTGGGAGGCCCCGTGTTGCAGCGCGCCTGCACCCACGCCGCCGGTCCCTACAAGATCCCGAACGTCGACATCGTCGGCGAGGCGGTCTATACCAACAACCCCCCCGGCGGCGCCTACCGGGGCTTCGGCGTCACCCAGTCCTGCTTCGCCATGGAGTCCTGCCTGACGCTGCTCGCCAAGGAGGTGGGCCTCACCCCCTGGCAGATCCGCTACCTCAATGCCGTGGAGCCCGGCGACGTGCTGCCCAACGGCCAGATCACCGATGCCGGCACGGCCCTCAAGGAGACCCTCCTGGCCGTGAAGGACCTGTGCGAGGCCCGGCCTGACGCGGGCATCGCCTGCGCCATGAAGAACGCGGGCATCGGCGTGGGCCTCTCGGATGTGGGCCGCGTGCGGATCCGCGTCCAGGGCGGCCAGGCCGTCGTCTACACCAGCGCCGCCTGCATCGGCCAGGGCCTGGCCTCGGTGCTCATGCAGTTCGTGGCCGACGCCTCGGGGCTGGCCTGGGGCGAGATCGAGGTGGCCGTGCCGGACACCTCCACTTCGCCCAACGGCGGCACGACCACCGCCTCCCGGCAGACGGTCTTCAACGGCGAGGCCGCCCGCCTGGCCGCGACGGACCTGGCCGTGGATCTCAAGACCCACAGCCTGGCGGAGCTCGAAGGCCGCGAATACTACCGCGAGTACTCGGGCATCACGGACCCGATGGGTTCCGACAAGCCCAACCCCGTGAGCCATGTGTCCTATTCCTACGCCACCCAGGTCGTCCTGCTGAACGCCGAGGGTCGGCTGGAGCGGGTGGTGGCGGCCCATGACGTGGGCCGGGCGGTGAACCCCAACCAGGTGGAGGCCCAGATCGAGGGCGGCGTGGTCATGGCCTTGGGCTACGCCCTCACGGAGGACTTCCCGCTCAAGGACGGCGAGGTCCTCGCGAAGTACGGCACCCTCGGCCTCTTCAAGGCCACCCAGGTGCCGCCCATTGTGCCCCTCATCATCGAGAAGAACCTGGATCCCCTGGCCTACGGCGCCAAAGGCATCGGCGAGATCGTCAGCATTCCCACGGCGCCAGCCGTGGCAGGCGCCTACTTCTACCGGGACGGCCAGTTCCGCACCAGCCTGCCCCTGCTGGGGACGCCCTACAGCCGGAAGAAGGCATGAACCTGGAGCTCCTCCGGGCCATCGTGGCCCACCCCCAGGACCTCGTGCTGTGCACGGTCCTGCGGGTTCGGGGCTCGGCGCCCCGCCACGCGGGCTCGAAGATGCTCGTGGGCCGCGAGGGCCGGCTGCTGGGCTCCGTGGGCGGCGGCCGCGGCGAGGCTCTGGCCCTGGCCGAGGCGGGCACCCGGCTCGGCGGCGCGCAGCCCACCACCCTGGAGATCGACATGCAGGGCATGGACGCGGAAGGTCCCGCCATGGTCTGTGGCGGGACGAGCCGCCTCTTCGTGGAACCTCTGGGCGAGCGTTCGCCCTACCGGGTAGCTCTCAGCCTGCTTGAGCAGGGCGTGGCCGCACTGCTGATCAAGCGGCTGGACACGGGGCAGACGGCCGTGCTGGATGCGGCGGGCGCCTGGGTGGAGGATGCCCTCCCGGGTGTGGATGCCCGCCACGCGAGCCAGGCCCTGGAGCATGGCCTGCCCGTCTTGGACGAGGCGCAGCAGCTGCTCTACGACCCGCTGCTGCCGAAGGAGAAGCTCCTGATCCTGGGCGCCGGTCACGTGGGCACGGCCCTGGCTGCCCTGGTGCCGAGCCTCGGCTTCGAAGTCACCGTGGGCGATGACCGGCCCTCGTTTCTGGAACCCCGCCGGTTCCCGGGTGGGGTCTACACCCTGGGCGGGTCCTACGCCGACATCGTGGGAGCCTTCCCCTTCGATCCGTCCACCTCGGTGGTGATCGTCACCCGGGGTCACCTGAGCGACCTGGAATGCGTCCGGCTGGTCCTCCGCAAGCCCTACCGCTACGCCGGCTTCATGGGCAGCCTCCGCAAGACCCGGCTGGTGCTGGATCAGGTGGCCACCGAAGACTTTGATCCCGCCAAGGTGGCGGCCCTGCGGGCGCCCATCGGCCTGGAGATCGGCGCCGAGACCCCCGAGGAACTGGCTGTGGCCCTGGCCGCAGAGCTCATTGCCGCGCGCCACAAGAGCCCCGCCTACGAAGCCACCCACGCGGCCCGTCAGGCCCGGCGCCAGATCCCATGACCCTGGCCGCCTCGCTGCTGCCCCTGCTGCCCGGGGGCGTGGGCGTCATCGCCTTCGTCGGTGCGGGCGGCAAGACCACCGCCCTCTTCTGCTTGGGGGCAGAGCTGGCCGCCGAGGGGCGCCGCGTGCTGCTCACCAGCACCACCCACCTGATGGACCCCCGGGGAGAAGCCGCCCGGCCCCCGCTGACCCTGGTGCTGCAGGCTGAGCTGGAGGCGCCGCCGGGGGCCTGCGAGCTGCCCGAGGCCGTGCCGGGACTCACGGTGCTGATGGCCCGACCGGCCGCGGAGCCCGGCAAGCTGAAGGGTGTCCATCCGGACTGGGTTCCGGCCCTGAAAGCCTCCTGGGACTTCGTCCTGGTGGAGGCCGACGGCTCCCGCCGCCTGCCGCTCAAGGCGCCCGCGGACCACGAGCCGGTCCTGCCTCCGGGCACCGATCTGGTGGTGGGGGTGGTGGGCCTGAGCAGCCTGGGTCGCCCCCTGGATGGTCGGACCGTCCACCGGCCCGAGCGCTTCTGCGAGGTCAGTGGCTGCGCCCTGGGCGAGCCCCTCACGTGGGACCATGTGGTGGCCCTGGCCCGCCATCCCCAGGGCCTCTTCAAGGATGCTCCGGGACCCCGAGTGATGCTGTTCAACCAGGCCGACCAGGCTACCTCCCTGCCCACCGAGCGCCAGTTCGCGGAGCTGCCCGCGGACCGGGTGCTGCTGACCACGCTGGCGCCGGACATTCGCATCCTCGCCCGCGGCCCCGGGAGGCGCCCATGAGCCTGCTGCACGGGGAGCTCGTCGTGGTGCGGGGCGCGGGCGACCTGGCCACGGGCTGCATCCTGCGCCTGGTGCGCGCGGGCTTCCGGGTGGTGGCCCTGGAGGTGGCGGCGCCCAGTGCCATCCGCCGCACAGTCAGCCTGTCCGAAGCCATGTATGAAGGCCGCGCCTGCGTGGAGGGCCTCGAGGCCCGGTGCTGCGACACGGTGCCCACGGCCTGGGCGCCCGGCGACCCCGTGCCGATCCTGCTGGATCCCGAGGGCCGGTGCCTCGACCATCTGCGGCCTGTGGCCCTGGTGGACGCCATCCTCGCCAAGCGCAACCTGGGTACGCGGCTGGACATGGCCCCCGTGGTGGTGGCCCTGGGCCCGGGCTTCGTGGCGGGCCGGGACGCCCACGCGGTGGTGGAGACCAACCGCGGGCACGACCTGGGCCGGGTCCTCCTGACCGGCGGCGCTGAGCCCAACACCGGCGTGCCCGGCCTCATCGCGGGCCGCGGCGGGGAGCGCGTGATCCATGCGCCCGTGGCGGGCCCGGTGGAGCCCTGCTGCGCCATCGGCGACCGTGTGCGTGCGGGCGACCCGGTGCTGAGGATCCAGGACGTGACGGTCTGCTCGGCCATCGACGGCGTGGTGCGGGGTCTCATCCGCCCCGGCTTCAACGCCAAGGCCGGTCTCAAGGTGGCAGACGTGGATCCCCGGGGCCTGCGGGAGCACTGCTTCACGGTGTCCGACAAGGCCCGGGCCATCGCCGGCGGAGTCCTGGAGGCCATCCTGATGCTGGGGGCCGGGGAGGCCCGATGATCTACCTGGACAACGCGGCCACCAGCCACCCCAAGGCCCCCGGTGTCGCGGCCGCTGTGGCGCGCTGCCTGGAGGAGGGCGCCTGCAGCCCGGGCCGCGGCAGCCATCTCCTGGCCCTGGCGGCGAGCCGCCTGCTCTTCGAGGCCCGCGAGGCCTGCGCCGGGTTCCTGGGCGCCCCCCACTCGGAGCGCCTGATCTTCACGCCGAACGCCACGGCCGCCCTGAACCTAGTCCTCCTGGGCAGCGTTCCGCCCCGGGGGCTGGTGGCCCTCAGCAGCCTGGAGCACAACGCGGTCATGCGACCCCTCCGCCACCTGGAGGCCTCCCAGGGGGTCCGGCTCCGGGTGATCCCCTTTGATGCCTGCGGTCGGCCTGACCCCGCGGGCCTGCGGGAGGTCCTGGACCAGCGCCCGGACCTCTTCGTGCTGACCACGGCCAGCAACGTGACCGGGGCCCTCACCCCCGTGGGGGAGATCGCCGAGCAGTGCGCCCGGCGCGGCATCCCGCTCTGCCTGGACGCCAGCCAGTCCCTGGGGCACCACCCCCTGCCGGAACGGGGTCAGTTCCTCTGCTTCTCGGGGCACAAGGGCCTGCTGGGTCCCACCGGCACCGGCGGCCTGCTGTTGGGACCTGGGGCCCTGCCGCAGCCGTTGTGGTTCGGCGGTACGGGCAGCGCCTCCGAGCTGGAGGTCCAGCCGGACATCCTGCCGGACCGCTTCGAGCCGGGCACGCCCAACCTGCCCGGGCTGGCGGGCCTCCAGGCCGCGCTGCAGTTCCTCGCGAGCACCGGGCTGCCGGCCATCCAGGCGCGGGAGGCAGCGCTTTGTGACGAGCTCCTCCGGGGCCTGCTCGCGCTGCCGGGCATGGTGGTCCATGGCCCCGGTCCCGGCGAGCCCCGGGTGCCCGTCGTCTCGCTCACGCTGCCAGGCCGGGACCTAGGCGAAGTCGCCCTGGAGCTGGACCGGCGCGGGATCTGCACCCGGGTTGGCCTCCACTGCGCCCCGGCCGCCCACCGCAGCCTCGGGACCTTGGCCGGGGGCGGCACCCTGCGCCTCTCCCCGGGATTCTTCACCACGCCCCAGGAGATCCGCGACACCCTGGAAGTCCTGGAGGCGATCCTCACGTGAAGCTCACGTCCTACACACGGTTCTCGGGTTGCGGCGCCAAGCTGGGCCCCGGCGTGCTCGAGCAGGCCCTCTGCGGGCTGGCGCAGCCTGCCTATCCGGAGCTGCTGGCGGACTTCTCGGGCAGCGAGGACGCGGGTCTGTTCCGCCTGGGGCCCCACCAGGCCCTGGTGCAGACCGTGGACTTCTTCCCCCCCATCGTGGATGACCCGTACCTCTTCGGCCGCATCGCCGCGGCCAATGCCCTGTCGGACCTCTACGCCATGGGCGCCCGGCCCATCACGGCCCTGGCCCTGGTCTGCCATCCCCTCAAGGCCCTGGGCATGGAGCCCCTCAAGGCCATGCTGGCGGGCGGGCTCGCGGCGCTGACCGAGGCCGGCTGCGCCCTGCTGGGCGGCCACAGCATCGAGGATCCAGAGCCCAAGCTGGGCTATGCCGTCACGGGCCTGGTGGACCCGGACCGGGCCTGGCGGAACAACACCTTGGAGTTCGGCGGCAAGCTGATCCTGACCAAGCCCATCGGCACCGGCCTTGTGAACATGGCGCTTCGGGCCGAGTGCGCCTCGCCCGCGGCCCAGGCCGCCGCCGAGACCGCCATGGCCACCCTGAACAGGGCCGCCGCCGAGGTGCTGGCGGGCTTCCGGGTGCAGGCCTGCACGGACGTTACCGGCTTCGGCCTGGCGGGCCACGCCGCCGAGATGGCCACGGGCGAGCGCTGCGGCCTGAGCCTCTGCATGGCCCAGGTGCCTCTGCTGCCGGAGGTCCAGGACTATGCCGCCATGGGCCTGATCCCCGAGGGCACCTACCGGAACCGGGAGGGCCGCCTGAAGTTCCTGCGGGGCGACCTCAGCCCCGCGAACCTGGACCTGCTCTTCGATCCCCAGACCTCGGGCGGCCTGCTGGCGGCCCTCCCCGCGGCCGAGGCCGAGGCGGCCCTGGCCGCCCTTCACGCGGCGGGCGTGCCGGCCTGGATCGTCGGCGACACCGGCGGCGAAGCCGGGCTGGTCCGGATCACCTAGCCATGCTCCTGCTCGCCACCTATGCCTCCAGCCACGCGGCCCTGCGGGCGGAAAGGGCCCTGAAGGCCGCAGGGGTTGCGGTTGAGCTGATCCCCGTTCCCCGGCAGGTCCAGAGCCTCTGCGGCTTCGGGCTGCTGGCCGAGGTTCCGGACGGCGCCCTGTTGCAAGAGAGCGGCGCGGAGAATCTGTGGCAAGTTGGAGAGCCCCAAGCGGGTCACTGGCGGAGGACCTATGAGCCTTATCTGTAGAACCCTGGACGCCCGCGGTCTGCCCTGTCCCCAGCCCGTGATCCTGGCGCGGAAGGCCCTGGCCGAGGGGGGCTTCGACACCCTCGAGATCACCGTCGACGACGCGGCCTCCCGGGAGAACCTGCTGAAGTTCGGCGCCTACGCGAAGTGCCTGGTCGAGGCCGTGGAGGAGGGCGGCCTGACGCGGATCCGCCTGACCCCCCAGGGCTTGGCCCCGGCTCCGGCCCAGGCCGATGCCTGCCCGCTGCCCGAGGGGAGTTCCGGTGGCGGCCCGGTCGAGGTGGTCCTCCTGTCCGCTGACGGCATCGGCCAGGGGGACCCGGACTTGGCTCGCCTGCTGATGCGCGGCTTCCTCTACACCCTGACGGAGGCCGAGCGGGTGCCCCGGCGGCTCCTCCTCATGAACAGCGGCGTGAAGCTGGCGGTGGAGGGCTCCGAGTCCCTGGCCAACCTCCAGAAGCTCGAGGCCCGGGGCGTGGAGGTGCTGGCCTGCGGCACCTGCCTGGAGTTCTTTGGCCTGACCAGCCGCCTTGCCGTGGGAGGCATCACGAACATGTATGAGCTCGCCGGGCATCTCATGGAAGGTCCGACCCTGAGCCTGGGCTAGTCCCAGGAAAATTGAAAATTGTGACCTCTTACTGAAAATTTTTTACTGTTCTCTACGTCCCATTCCATACTTGCGGAGCGGTTGAATCCGGGACTCCGCTCCCCCACTGAGGTGCCACATGGACCACAAGATCGTGGGAAAAAACACCCAGAGGCTCGATGCCGTCGCCAAGGTCACCGGCCGCGCCATGTACACGGACGACTTCTTTGAGCGGGACATGCTGGTGGGCAAGGTCCTCCGCAGCCCCCACGCCCACGCTCGGGTCACGCGCATCGATGCCTCCAAGGCCAAGGCCCTGCCCGGTGTGGTGGCGGTCCTGACCCCAGCCGATCTGCCGAAGATCAAGTTCGCCACCGCGGGGCACCCCTGGTCCCTGGACCCCGGTCACCGGGACGTCGAGGACCGCCTGATCCTCACCGACAAGGCCCGCTTTGTGGGCGACGCCATCGCGGCGGTGGTGGCCGAGGACCTGCTCACGGCGGAGAAGGCCCTGCACCTGATCGAGGTCGAGTACGAGGTGCTGCCCCACGTGCTCACCGCCGAGGACGCCATGGCGGAGGGCGCCCCGCTTCTGCACGAGAACCGGCCGGGCAATATCGTCAGCTCCTTCGGGGTCCAGTTCGGGGATGTGGAAGCCGAGTTCCAGAACGCGGACGTCATCTTCGAGGGCGACTACGAGACCAGCATCGTCCAGCACTGCCACATCGAGTCCATGAGCGCCTACGCCTTCGTGGACTCCGACGGGCGGGTGGTGGTGAACTCCTCCACCCAGATCCCCCACATCGTCCGGCGCATCGTGGCCCAGGCCCTGGGCCTGTCCTGGGGCCGGGTGAAGGTCATCAAGCCCTACATCGGCGGCGGCTTCGGCAACAAGCAGGACGTGGTGGTGGAGCCCCTGACGGCCGCCATGAGCCTGGCCGCGGGCGGACGGCCCGTGCGCTACTGCATGACCCGCGAGGAGGTCTTCATCGACACCCGCACCCGGCACGGCATGAAGCTTCACCTCAAGACCGCCCTCAGCCGGGAGGGGAAGCTCCAGGGCATCCACATGCAGGTGTTGAGCAACACCGGGGCCTATGCCTCCCACGGCCACTCCATCGCCATGTCCGCCGGTGGGAAGTTCCGGCCCCTCTATGACTTTCGGGCCATCAAGTACGAGCCCAAGACGGTCTACACCAACCTGCCCGTGGCGGGCGCCATGCGTGGCTACGGCACGCCCCAGATCTTCTTCGCCCTGGAGAGCCACCTGGACGACATCGCCCGGAAGCTGGAGATGGACCCCATCGAGCTGCGCCGGAAGAACCTCATCAAGCTGGGCCACCAGGACCCCCTCACCAAGAACGTGGTGCGCTCCTTCGGCATCCCCGAGTGCATCGCAAAGGGGAAAGAGCTCATCCACTGGGAAGAGAAGAAGAAGGTGCACCAGGGCCAGACCGGTCACCTGCGTCGGGGCCTGGGCATGGCCTGCTTCGCCTACGCCTCGGGCACCCACCCCGTGGCCCTGGAGCTGGCGGGCGCCCGCATCGTCATGAACCAGGACGGCTCCGTCACGCTGCAGGTGGGCGCCACGGAGATCGGCCAGGGCAGCGACACGGTCTTCGCCCAGATCACCGCGGAGACCCTGGGACTGCCCGTGGACATGGTTCACGTGGTCACCACCCAGGACACGGACATCACGCCCTTCGACTCCGGCGCCTACGCCTCTCGGCAGACCTTCGTCACGGGCATCGCCGTGCGCAAGGCCGCCCTGGAGGTCCGGGCGAAGGTGCTCGAGGTGGCCGCCCGCCGCACGGGTCTGGCCCCCGCCGAGATGGACATCCGGGACCGGATGATCGTCGAGACCAGCCTGGGCCGCACCGTCTGCAGCCTGGGAGACGTGGCCATGGACTCCTTCTACGACCGGCTCCTCGCTGCCCCCATCACCAGCGACACCTCGGCCAACGTGCGCATCAACGCCATGTCCTACGGGGCCACCTTCGTGGAAGTGGAGGTGGACATCCAGACGGGCCGGGTGGAGGTCACAGAGCTCTGGAACATCCACGACTCGGGCACCATCATCAACCCCAAGCTGGCTGAGGGCCAGGTCCACGGCGGCGTCAGCATGTCCCTGGGGGCCGCGCTGCTGGAGCAGATGCTCTTCGATTCCGTCACCGGCAAGCCCCTGAACCCCAACCTGCTCGACTACAAGCTGCCCACGGTCCTGGACACCCCCAAGATCAACGCGGCCTTCGTGGAGACCTTCGACGCGGCCGGCACCTTCGGCTCCAAGTCCCTGGGTGAGTGTCCGACCATCTCCCCGGCCCCGGCGGTGCGCAACGCCGTCATGGACGCCACCGGCGTGGCCTTCCACAAGATCCCCCTCTACCCGCAGGTGGTGTTCGAGAAGTTCCGCGAAGCCGGACTCCTGGCCGAAAGGAGCGTGCAGCATGTTTGACATCTGCGAACTCTGCGAACCCGAGACCCTCGCTGAGGCCAAGGCGATCTACGCGGCCAACCCCGAGCTGAAGGTCATCGCCGGCGGCACGGACGTGCTCATCCGGATGCAGCACGGAAGTCTGGCCGGCGCCGGCCTGCTCAGCCTGCGGAACATCCCGCACCTGGACGAGATTGAGATGCTGGCGGACGGCACGATCTCCGTCGGCGCCATGGCGCCCTTCACTCGGATCTTCGAGCACGAGCTCATCCGCAAGCACGTGCCGGTGCTGGGTGAGGCCTCGGTGTCCATGGGCGGCCCCCAGGTGCGCAACATCGCCACCATCGGCGGCAACCTCTGCAACGGCGCCGTGTCCGCGGACAGCGCCTCGACCCTGTTCGCCCTGGATGCGCTGCTGAAGCTGGAGACCGCCGAGGGTGAGCGCATCATCCCCATGCGCGACTTCTACGCAGGACCCGGCAAGGTGAACCTGCTGCCGGGCGAGCTCCTGGTCGCCATCCTCATCCCCCGCGAGGGCTACGAGGGCATGGGCGGCCACTACATCAAGTTCGCCCCCCGGAAGGCCATGGACATCGCCACCCTGGGGGTCGCGGCGGTGTGCAAGATCCGGGAGAACCGCTTCGTGGAGCTGCGCATCGGCCTGGGCGTGGCCGCGCCGGTGCCCGTCCGCTGCTTCGAGGCCGAGGACTACGCCAAGGGCCGGGAGGTGACCTGGGAATGCGTCCAGGAGATCGCCCGGCTGGCCCTGAAGCCTGCCAAGGCCCGCTCCTCCTGGCGCGCCTCCAAGGACTACCGGGAACACCTGATCGAAGTGCTGACCCAGCGCGCGGTGGCTGAAGCCGTGAAGCGGGGAGGAGGTTGCTGTGCTGACTAAGAACGCCGCAGGCGTGAAGGCAAGGAAGCGGCTCTGCATGACCGTGAACGGTCGGGCCGTGGAGATCGAGATCGACATCCGTGAGTCCCTCCTAGACGTGCTGCGGGACCGCCTGCAGTTCACTGGCGTGAAGCAGGGCTGCTCCGTGGGCGAGTGTGGGGCCTGTACGGTGCTTCTCGACGGCACCCCCGTGAACTCCTGCATCTACCTGGCGACCTGGGCCCACGGGAAGGCGGTCGTCACCATCGAGGGCCTCGCCCAGGACGGGAAGCTCACGCCGGTGCAGGAAGCCTTCGTGGACGAGGGCGCCATCCAGTGCGGGTTCTGCACCCCCGGCGTGGTGCTCTCCACCACCGCCATGGTGGACAGCGGAAAGTGCTTCACCCATGACGAAGTGCGCCGGGAGCTCTCCGGCCACCTCTGCCGCTGCACCGGCTACCAGAAGATCGTGGACGCCGCCGAACGGGCGCTGCGCGAGGCCGATATCGCCGCCGACGAGCACCCGGTTTAACGAATCACCCCGCTAGGAGTCCCCGTGATCGGCGCTTCTTCCATCCGGAAGGAAGGCCGTGCCAAAGTCCTCGGCACCGCCATCTACACTGACGACAAGTTCATGCCCGGCGCTCTCCACGGGCTCACGGTGCGCTCGGAGGTGCCCCGCGGCATCCTGCGGGCGATCCACTTCGGCGAGGGCATCCCCTGGGAGGAGTTCACGTGCGTGACGGCCGAGGACATCCCCGGCACGAACCTCGTGGCCTCCGTGGTCGATGACCAGCCCTTCCTCATCGGGATCGGCGAGGAGATCACCCACTCCCAGCAGGCGGTGCTCCTGCTGGCCCACCCAGACAAGTTCCTCGTCGAGAAGGCCCGCCGTGCGGTGCGCCTGGAGATCGAAGAGTTGCCCGCAGTCCTGGATATCCAGAGCTCCCTCGACCTGCAGCCGCTGATCTACGGCACGAACAACCTGCTGAAGGAGATCCGGATCGCCAAGGGCGACCCCGACCCCATCTGGGCCCAGGCGGCCCACGTGATCGAGGGCGAATACCGCACCGGCGCCCAGGAGCAGATGTATATCGAGCCCAACGCCATGCTGTCCGTGGTGGAGCCCAGGGACGGGCTCCTGCAGGTGACGGTCTGGGGCTCCCTGCAGTGTCCCTACTACGTGCACGGCGCCCTCCGGCAGCTCTTCGGCCTGCCCGAGAAGCAGGTGCGGGTGGTGGCCATGGAGATGGGCGGAGCCTTCGGCGGCAAGGAGGACTACCCCTCCGTGAACGGCGGCCACGCGGCGCTGCTGGCCTGGAAGAGCGGCAAGCCCGTGAGGCTGATCTATGACCGCGAGGAGGACCTGGCCTGCACCACCAAGCGGCACCCCTCCCGCACGCGGCTCCGCACGGCCTTCGATGCAGAAGGGAACCTGCTGGCCCTGGAGGCGGACTTCATCCTCGACGGCGGCGCCTACGCCACGCTCTCACCGGTGGTGCTCAGCCGCGGCGCGGTGCATGCGGCCAGCGTCTACCGCTGCCCCCACGTGCGGATCCATGCCCGGGCCGTGGCCACCAACACGCCGCCCCCGGGGGCTTTCCGCGGCTTCGGCGCGCCCCAGAGCCTCTTCGCCATGGAGCGCCACATGGACGTCTGCGCCCGGAAGCTGGGCCTGGACGCCGTGGAGCTGCGACGGAAGAACTTCCTCCACATGGGCGACACCATGGCCACGGGCCAGGTGATCCGCGAGGACCTGGACCTGGCCGGCCTCATGGACCAGGCCCTGGCCGCCATCGGCTACCGCGACAAGCGCGCGGCCTTCGCCCTCACCAATCCCGGGGACGGTCCCATCAAGCGGGGCGTGGGCTTCTCAGTCTTCATGCACGGCTGTGGCTTTACCGGCAACGGCGAGTCCCACGTGGCCTCCGTGGCCGGGGTCGAGGGCCTGGCGGATGGCACCGTGGCCGTGCTGGCCGCCTCCACCGAGATGGGCCAGGGCAAGAACACGGTCTTCGCCCAGATCGTGGCCGAGGCCCTGCAGCTGCCTGTGGAGCTGGTGGACACCGCCCCGGTGGACACGGACCACGTGCCCAACAGCGGCCCCACCGTGGCCTCCCGCAGCACCATGATGGTGGGCCGGATTCTCGAGGACGCCGCCATCGGCTTCAAGCTGGCCTTGGTCCAGCAAGGCTTCCTGGTGGAGCCCTACACCCCCGAGTCCTTCCAGGCTGCCGTGGTCAAGGCTGTGGCGACGCTGGGCACCCTGCGGTGCTACGGGCAGTATCACCGTCCGCCCAACATCCAGTGGGACGATGTCACCTACCAGGGCGACGCCTACCCCACCTACTCCTGGGCCTGCTATGCCGCCGAGGTGGCCGTGGACCTGGACACGTTTGAAGTGAAGGTCGCCGACTTCGTCGCCGTTCAGGAGGTGGGCAGGGTGGTCAATCCGACCCTGGCAGCGGGCCAGATCGAGGGCGGTGTGGCCCAGGGCATCGGCTGGGGCCTCTGGGAAGAGGTCACCATGCAGCGCGGCCGCATGATCAACAACCAGATGACCAACTACATCATCCCCACCAGCGTGGACCTGCCGCGCATCCAGGTGGTCTTCCTGGAGAACGCCCACGCGGGCGGCCCCGGCGGGGCCAAGGGCATCGGCGAGCTGCCCATGGACGGGCCCGCGCCCGCGGTGGTGAACGCCCTGGAGAACGCTCTCGGCGCCCTGCGCCTGGACGAGGTGCCCATGACTCCGGATCGGCTGCTGGAGCGCTGCGAGGAGGTGTCCCATGGCTGAGTGCATCGACCTGAACCTGAAGGTCAACGGCACGGAGTATCGCGCCAGCGTGCATCCCTTCGCCCGGCTCCTGGACGTGCTGCGGGAGGACCTGCGCCTCACGGGCACCAAGGAGGGCTGCGGCGAGGGCGAGTGCGGCGCCTGCACGGTGCTGCTCAATGGCCGGGTGGTGAACAGCTGCCTGGTGCCCGCGGTGCAGGCCCAGGGGGCCGAGGTGGTCACCGTGGAAGGCCTGGCCGAGGGCGAGAACCTGTCCAGCCTCCAGGCCGCCTTCCTCACCCACAACGGCGCCCAGTGCGGCTTCTGCACGCCGGGCATGCTGCTCTCGGCCACGGACCTGATCAACCGCTGCCCCAACCCCAGCGATGACGAGATCCGCGACGGCCTCGCCGGAAACCTCTGCCGGTGCACCGGCTACGCCAAGATCCTGGATGCGGTCCACTCGGCCGCCGAGCGGGAGGCTGCCCGATGAGAGGCTACCTGCCCGACTTCGATGTCCGCGTGCCCGCCAGCCTGGGCGAGGCCCTCGAGCTCATGGCCCAGGCGCCCGGAAGCTATACGCCCCTGGCCGGCGGCACGGACCTGATGGTGGTCTACAACGCGGGCCGCCTGAAGCCCACGCACTTCCTGGACCTCTCCCGCCTGGCGGAGCTGCGCGGTACCGAGGAGGATGCCACCAGCCTGCGCTTCGGCGCCCTGACGACCTTCACGGAGCTGCGCGAGTGCCGCGCGGTCCACCAGCACTTCCCCAACCTGGTGAAGAGCGCCCGGGCCACGGGGGCCCTGGCTATCCAGAACCGCGGCACCCTGGCGGGCAACATCGCCAACGCCAGTCCCGCGGCGGACACCCCGCCCAGCCTGCTGGCCTACGGTGCCGAGCTGGCGCTGGTCTCGCCTCGGGGGCTCCGGCGTGTGGCCTACGACCAGTTCCACCAGGGCTACAAGCGCCTGGACATGGCTGCGGACGAGCTGCTCGCGCGGATCATCGTTCCCAAGCCTTTGGGCCGGGGCTTCCACTACTTCCGCAAGGTGGGCACCCGGCAGGCCCAGGCCATCTCCAAGACCTGCCTGGCCGCCTACGCCCGGATCGAGGATGGCTGCGTGGCGGAGCTGCGCATCGGCCTCGGGTCCGTGGCTCCGGCACCCGTGCGAGCCCGGAACGCTGAAGCCGCGCTGCTGGGAAAGCCCCTGGCCAGTCTGCCTGTGGCGGCCGCGCGGGAGGCCCTGCTGGCCGACATGAGCCCCATCGACGACATCCGCGCCACCGCCCACTACCGCAGCGTCGTCACCCGGAACCTGCTGGGCCAGATGCTCAGGGAACTGGCGAACGCATGAACGGGAAAATCGCACTGCTGGCGGTGGGTGGCAATGCCCTGCTCCGGGAAGGGGAGTGGGGTCAACAGGAGGACCAGCTCGCCAACGCCCGGGAGACGGCGGAGATGCTGGCCCGGGTGGTAGCCGAAGGCTATGCCCTCTGCGTGGTTCACGGCAACGGCCCCCAGGTGGGGAACCTGCTGATCCAGCAGGAGTCCGCCTTTGATCAGATCCCGTCCTACACCCTGGACATCTGCGGGGCCATGACCCAGGGCTCCATGGGCTACATGCTGGAGCGCATGCTCATCAACCGCCTGCGCTTCATGGGTCTGGCGGCGCCCGTCACCTCGGTGCTGACCGAGGTGGTGGTGGACAAGGAGGACCCGGGCTTCCAGGCCCCCGCCAAGCCCGTGGGGCCCTTCTACGAGCAGGCCCGGGCCAAGGAGCTGATGCGGACCAAGAAGTGGAAGATGAAGGAGGACGCCGGGCGCGGCTGGCGGAAGGTCGTTCCTTCGCCCCGCCCCCTGGAGATCGTCCAGCTGGAGGCCATCAAGCTGCTGCTCCAGGCCGGGCATTCCGTCATCGCCGGGGGCGGCGGGGGCATTCCGGTGATCCGGGACTCCAGTGGCTTCCTGGTGGGCGTCGAAGCCGTGATCGACAAGGACCGGCTCAGCGCCCTGCTGGCAGCTGAGCTGGGCGCGGACCTGTTCATCATCCTCACCGGCGTCGCCAAGGTGGCCCTGGACTTCGGCAAGCCCACCCAGCGCTGGGTGGACCGCCTCACGGCCGCCGAGGCCCGGCAGCACCTGGCCGAGGGCCAGTTTCCGGCAGGCAGCATGGGTCCCAAGATCGAGAGCGCCCTGGCCTACCTCTCCGCGGGCGGCCAGGAGGTGCTCATCACCACCGCCGAGGCGCTGGCCACCGAGGACCCGGCCACGGTCGGCACCCGCATCGTGGCCGTCTGAACGGAACCGTCCGCCCAGGCATCCCATCCCAGAGGGGAAACCACCCCCCAATGGGCCTTGTCTTTAATTTTTATGCAGTTGGCTTCATGTGATGAGTAGGGGTTTTGAGGGATAGATAAAAAAATTTTTTTCGAATGAAAAAAATTATTGACCTAGCTGTCGAGATTCCTAAACTTGAACTGCAACCTGACGCACAACTCCCCAGAGCCTGCTGCGCAGAAATGGCGATCCCTGGGGAACCGAAGCGAACACCCAACAGGTCAAGAGAGGGGAGGGAGCCATGGACTTCACGCTCAACACTCAGCCCGTGAGCTACAGTCTCGATCCGGACATGGAGGTGCTTACCTACTTGCGGGAAGTGGCCGGCATCCTCAGTCCCAAGGACGGCTGCTCGGGCGAGGGCGTCTGTGGCTGCTGCACCATCCTCGTGGAGGGCAAGCCGCGCCTCAGCTGCCGCATGAAGATGAAGGAGCTTGAGGGCAAGAGCCTCACGACGGTCGAGGGCCTCAGCCAGGCCGAGCAGGATGCCTTCGCGGACGCCTTCGTGGTCAAGGGCGGCGTCCAGTGCGGCTTCTGTACCCCCGGCATCGTCATGAAGGCCGCCGCCATCGTGCGCAAGAATCCCGATCCCAGCCGCCAGGAGATCACCGAGGGCCTCTCGGGGAACATCTGCCGCTGCACCGGCTACAAGAAGGTCGTGGACTCCATCGCCTGCGCCGCCGAGGCCCTGCGCGAGGGCAAGGCCGTGGAATACCCGGGCGGCACCGGCAAGGTCGGCACCCGGCACCCCAAGTACACCGGCCGCGAGGCCGTGCTGGGGCAGCGGGTCTTCGTGGGGGACATGAAGGAACCGGACATGATCTGGGCGGCCCTGCGCTTCTCGGACCACCCGCGGGCCAAGGTCCTGAAGATCGACATCTCCGAAGCCCTCGCGACGCCCGGCGTCGTGAAGGTGCTCACCGCCAAGGATGTCCCCGCCAAGCGCCAGATGGGCTCCATCACCATGGACTGGCCGGTGCTGGTGGCCGAGGGCGAGATCACCTGCTTCGTGGGGGACGTGCTCGCCACCGTGGCCGCGGAGACCGAGGCCATCGCCCGGGCCGCCGCTGCCAAGGTGAAAGTGGAATACGAAGTGCTGGCGCCCGTCACGGACGTGTTCGAGGCCCTGCAGCCGGGCGCCGACCAGGTGCATCCGATGTTCCCGGGCAATGTGCTGCACCGGGCTTCGGTGACCGTGGGAGACGCGGAGACGGCCCTGGCCGGCTCGGCTTTTGTCACCCGCAACCGCTTCACCACCCAGCGCGTGGAGCACGCCTTCCTGGAGCCCGAGGCCACCCTGGCCCTGCCTTGGCAGAAGGACGGTCGTCCCGGCGTGAAGCTCTACAGCTGCAGCCAGGGTGTCTACGAAGACCGCCACCAGGTGGCGCTGCTCCTGGGCCTGCCCAAGGAGCTGGTGAACGTGGTGCAGGTACAGAATGGCGGCGGCTTCGGCGGCAAGGAGGACATCACCACCCAGAGCCACGTGGCGATGCTGGCCTGGTCCACGGGCCGTCCGGCCATGCTGCGCCTCACCCGCCAGGACTCCCTGCGCATGCACACCAAGCGGCATCCCATCGTCATGGACTACGCCGTGGGCTGCGACAAGGACGGCAACCTGACCGGCATGGTGGTCACCATGCACTCGGACAGCGGCGCCTACTCCAGCGTCGGGCTGGCCGTGATCGAGCGGGCCGTGTCCCACTCCGCCGCCGCCTACTATGTGCCCAACGTGAAGGTGCACGGCACCGCCGTGGTCACCAACAACGCGCCCTGCGGAGCCTTCCGGGGCTTCGGCGTGAACCAGTCCAACTTCGCCTTCGAGTCCTGCCTGGATGAGCTCTGCAAGCAGGGCGGCTTCGACCGCTGGCAGTTCCGCTGGGACAACGCCCTCACTGAGGGCCGGACCATCGCCACGGGCCAGACCCTGACCTCGGGCGTGGGCGTGCGCAAGTGCCTCGAGGCCCTCAAGGACCGCTTCCGCGCGGCCAAGTATGCGGGCATCGCCGCCGGCATGAAGAACACCGGCATCGGCTGCGGCCTGGCGGACTTCGGCCACGCCAAGATCATCATCCGCGCCGAGAACCGCGTGGAGCTCCACCACGGCTGGTGCGAGATGGGCCAGGGCAACTTCACCATGGGCGTCCAGTCCCTGGTGGAAGAGACGGGCATCGACCCGGCCTTCATCGAAGTCATCGTGGAGACCAACGAGGAGGCCGAGTCCGGCATGACCACCGGCTCGCGGGGCACCTCACTGCTCGCCAACTCCGTCATTGCCGCCTGCAAGGACCTGAAGGTGGACCTGGCCTCGGGCAAGGGCCTGAAGGATCTCGTCGGCAAGGAGTATCGGGGCAGCTGGGTCTGTGACTGGACCGTGCCCCCCGGCAAGCCCCCCAAGCCTGGCTATGACGTGATCACCCACTACTCCTTCGGCTACGCGGCCCAGCTCGTCGAGCTGGACGAGACGGGCAAGATCACCCGCATCACCGCCGCCCACGACGCGGGCCGAATCATGAACCCCACCCTCTATGAAGGCCAGATCGAGGGCTCGCTGCACATGGGTCTCGGCTACGCCGTGTCCGAGGAGTTCCCCTACAAGGACGGCCGGCCCGTGTCCCTCAAGATGTCCGACCTGGGCCTCATCAAGGCCAAGGACATGCCGCCCATGGAGATCATCGGCATCGAGGTGCCGGATGCGGTCGGACCCTACGGCGCCAAGGGCGTGGGCGAGATCGGCCTGGTCCCCACCGCCGGGGCCGTGGCCAACGCACTCTGCCAGCTCGACGGCATCCGCCGCACGACGCTGCCCCTCAAGGAAATGAAGCTGCTCGGCAAGAAGAACAAGGCCTGAACCCAACCAACCCCGTCCCGGCGGCTCTCGCCGGATTTCACTTCCCTTCACCTCACCGGAGTCCCCCCCATGTCCAACCTCGACACGCGCATCGCCGAACTGGCTGCCAAATACCTGCCCCTGGCGGCAGAGATGCTGAAGGAGGCCATCCGGATCCCCGCCGACTACGTTGAAAAGCCCGTGGACCAGGGGGGCGATCCCGCCTGCGGCACCTCCAACCACGAGTTCCCCCGCATCGACTACCTCCGGAAGAAGATTGTCGCGATCAAGGCCGTGCGGAAGGATGAGGACGCCTACTTTGACGCCTTCGGCAACCTGGTATGGCGGGTGGAAGATCCCAATGACGGCATCCCCGCGGACCAGAAGAAGGTGGTCTACATCGACGGCCACACCGACACCGTGAAGCCCCTCCGGGCCCAGTGGCTCCAGAACACCGGCGGCATCGACTGCTTCGACGGGGTCATCGACGCCACCAAGGTGAACAAGGCGTTCCTGAACAAGGAACTGGGCTATCTGCCCCCCGAGAGTGAGTGGAACCACCTCATCTTTGGCCGCGGCGCAGCCGACCAGCTGGGTGGTGTGATCTCCGCCGCCATCGCCACCAAGATCATGCTGGAGCTGGAGGCCGAGGGCGCCCTCAAGGGCGTGATCGTCTACTCCTATGCCACGGTCTGCGAAGAGGACAATGACGGCGCCGGCCCCATGTACCTCAACCGCGACGTCTTCCCCACCGCCGCGCCCGCCGTGGTGCCCGATGTGGTCATCCTCACCGACAGCTCCGGCTGCTCCAAGAACGGCGCCCTTGGCATCTACCGTGGCCAGCGCGGCCGCATGCAGATCGAGGTCACCGTCAAGGGCAAGTCCTGCCATGGCTCCATGCCCTGGGAAGGCAAGAACCCCCTGGAGTTCGGCGGCGCCATCCTGAAGGAAGCCGCGGACAAGTACGACCAGCGCATCGGCTTCCTGGACGACAAGTTCCTGGGCCACGGCACCCGCACCGCCTCCTGGTCCAAGCTGGACACCCCCAGTGACTGCGCCGTGCCCGAGAAGTTCACCTTCCGCTTCGACCGTCGCCTGACCATCGGCGAGACCCCCGAGCAGTCCTGCGCCGACGTCGAGGCCCTCGATGCCGTGGCCGTCGCCCGCAAGGCCGGCCTCACGGTGGAGGTCTCCATCCCCACCTACACCGACGCCTCCTGGAAGGGCTACGTCCTGAACAACCCCCAGGTCTACCTGGGCTGGCTCACCCCCGAGGAGCACCCTGCGGTGCAGGCCGCGGTGGCCGCCTACCGGAACGTCATCTCCCCCAACGTGGACGGCAAGGTGGGCACCGGTGGCGTCCTCACCAAGGAGCCCCGCGTGGACCGCTGGGTCTTCAGCACCGACGGCGTGGGCTACCCCATCCCCAAGGATGCCAGCGTCCCCGGCGCGGCCAAGAAGCAGTGGGTGAACAACGGGGTCTACAAGCACCCCGCCATGATTGGCTTCGGCACGGGCATCGAGCAGAACACCCACAAGATCGGTGAGTGCCTCGATGAGCGCGAGCTGCAGCACAGCGCGGCCTTCCTGGCCCGCTACCCCACCGTCTTCGCCGGTCTCCTCTAGTCGGCCGCACCAAGGCAGTTCCGTCTCCTCCGTTTGCACGGGAGCAAGGCACCATGGAAAAAGCATTCCGATCCGCCTCGATCGACCTGCTGGCCCGCTGGATCTTCAGCGAGCTCGACAGCCGGGACGCCGTCATGGGCATCCCCAAGGCGAACTTCCAGGTGCCCCATCCCAAGCTGGCCCGGGAGATGTTCGGGCACACCGTGGCCGCGCCCCTTGGCGTGGCTGCGGGCCCCCACACCCAGCTGGCCCAGAACATCGTGGCCAGCTGGCTGTGTGGCGCCCGCTTCATTGAGCTGAAGACGGTCCAGATCCTCGACGAGATCGAGGTGAGCCGGCCCTGCATCGACGCAGCGGACGAGACCTACAACTGCGAGTGGTCCCAGGAACTCAAGCTCGAGGAGTCCTTCACGGAGTACCTCAACGCCTGGGTGCTCATCCACGCCCTGGCCCACAAGCTGGGGCTCAAGGATCCAGGCACCCACTTCAGCATGAGTGTGGGCTACAACCTGGAAGGCATCCAGCACCCCCGGGTGCAGAAGTTCATCGCTGACATGCGCAATGCCGGCCCGGCCCTGGAGGCCGCCATCGAGGCCGTCGCCCAGGTCTATCCCGGCGTGCGCGACATCACGATCCCCACGGAACTCTCTAACCAGATCACCCTCTCCACCATGCACGGCTGCCCCCCGGCGGAGATCGAGCGCATCGCCCGGTTCCTGCTCACGGACATGGGCATGCACACCTGGGTGAAGCTGAACCCCACGCTGCTCGGTCCCGAGCGCCTGCGGGGACTGCTCAACGACACCCTCGGCTTCGACATCACCGTGCCTGACGAGGCCTTCGGCCACGACCCCAAGTGGCCGGACGCCATGGCCATGGTGAAGGCCCTGGCCCAGGTGGCCGAGGGCCGCCCGAACGGCTTCGGCCTCAAGCTCTCCAACACCCTCGAGGTGGTGAACCACCGGCCTGTGTTCCCCACCAACGAGAAGATGATGTACCTTTCCGGCCGGGCGCTGCATCCGCTCACGCTCACCCTGGCCACCCTCGTCACCGAGGAGCTCGACGGCCAGGTGCCTGTCAGCTTCTGCGGCGGGGCCGACGCCCGCAACTTCGCGGACCTGGTGGCAGCGGGCCTCGGCCCCGTCACCGTCTGCACGGATCTCCTCAAGCCCGGCGGCTACGCCCGCCTGCAGCAGTATCTGGTCAATCTGGAAGCGGCCATGGACGAGGTGGGCGCCGCCAGCCTCGACGCCTTCATCCAGGCACGCTCCGGCGGCCACGGCGCCCGCTTCAACCTGGCCAGCTACGGCGTGAAGGCCGTGGGCGATGACGTCTACGCCCGCCGCACCCGCCCCCTGGACTTCAAGGGCGACCGGCCCCTGGGCCACTTCGACTGCATCGCCGCGCCCTGCGTGGACGCCTGTCCGACCCACCAGAACATCCCGGACTACCTGTGGCTGGTGGCCCACGGCAAGCCCACCGAGGCCATGGAGGTCATCCTCCGCACCAACCCCCAGCCGGGCATCACCGGCAGCGTCTGTGATCATCCCTGCACCGAGCGCTGTGTCCGCAACTTCTACGACGCACCCCTGGCCATCCGCGAGATCAAGCGCTTCGCCTTCGAGAACGCCGGACCCCTGCCCGCCGAGGTGGCGGGCAAGCCCCTGGGCATCAAGGTGGCCATCGTCGGCGCAGGCCCCTCGGGCCTGTCGGCCGCCTACTACCTGGCCAAGATGGGCTTCGAGCCCGTCGTGTTCGAAGCCAAGCAGGAGCTGGGCGGCATGGTGGGGGGCCTGATCCCGGCCTACCGGCTGCCGAACGCCACCCTCGAGGGCGACCTGGTGCGCCTGCGCGAGCTGGGCGTCCAGATCCAGCTGGGCAAGGTGCTGGGTCGGGACTTCACCCTGGCCGAGCTGCGCCGGGACTACGGCTCCGTCTTCCTCGGTGTCGGCGCCCAGAAGGGCAAGCGCCTGGGGATTCCCGGCGAGGACACACCGGGCGTCATGGACGCCCTGGACTTCCTCGCGAAGGTGCGGGCCGGAACACCCATGGACCTGGGCCAGCGCATCCTGGTCATCGGCGCCGGCAACTCCGCCATGGACGCGGTCCGCTCCGCCATCCGGCTGGCGAAGGGCAGCGAGGTCACCATTGTCTATCGCCGCACCCGGGCCCAGATGCCCGCGGATCCGGCCGAGGTCCACGACTGCGTGGAAGAGGGCATCCAGATCCGGGACCTACTGGCCCCGGCCTCGGTGGTCGCTGAGCACGGCCGGGTCAAGGCCCTGGCCTGCACCCGCATGCGCCTGGGCGAGCGGGACGCCTCCGGCCGGCCCCGGCCAGTGCCGGTGGAAGGCAGCGTCGAACTGGTCCCGGCAGACACCATCATCTCGGCCATCAGCCAGGAGGCCGTGCTGGACTTCCTGGAGGGCCTCGAGATCAAGCGGAACGGCAGCGGCTACCTCGTGGTGGACCCCGCCACGGGCGCGACCTCGGTGCCCGGCCTCTTCGCCGGGGGGGATGTGGTGCACGGCGCCTCCTCGGTGATCATGGCCATCGCGGATGGCCGGGCCGTGGCCGAAGCCATCGCCCTGCGCCACGGGGTGGAGCTCAAGGCCGAGCCCCTGCTCGAGAAGGGTGCTGCCGACGCGGCGCTCATGGAGAAGAAGGGCCGCCTGGTGGGGGCTCAGCAGGTGCCCGTGCTGCCCCTGACGGACCGGCACGGCTTCGACGAGGTGCTCAAGCCCTTCACGGCCGAGTCTGCCGCCAAGGAAGCCAGCCGCTGCCTGGACTGCGACGACCTCTGCAGCCTCTGTGTCACCGTCTGCCCCAACCGCGCCAACCTGGCCTACAGCCTGGAGCCCTTCAGCCTGCAGCTGCCCCTGCTCGTCCAGCGGCAGGGACAGCTGGTGGCCGAAGGCACCCGTCCCTTCGCCGTGACCCAGCGGGTCCAGACCCTCAACGTCGCGGACTTCTGCAACGAGTGCGGCAACTGCGACACCTTCTGTCCCGCCGCCGGCGCCCCCTACAAGGACAAGCCCCGGTTCTGGATCGACGAGGAGGGCTACCGCGAGGCCAGGGGTGATGCCTTCCGGCTGGTGCGCAAGCCCGCCGGTCGGGTCATCGAGGCCCGCCTGGCTGGGAAGACCTACCACCTGGAGGTCACCGGGGAGCTGGCCTCGTACCGCAGTGAGCAGGTGAGTGCGCGGTTCCGGACCGGAAACTGGGCCCTGGTGGACTGGACGGCCGCGGCAGTGCTGCCCGAGGGCACCGTGGTGGACCTCTCCCCCTGCCTCACGCTGGCCGCCCTGGTGCATGCGGAGTCGGTGCTGCCGCCGCTCCCCCAGCCCATTGGGTAAAAATTTTCTTATATCAGTATTTTTTTATTGACCTATAGGGTTTCTATTTTAATCTTTTAAGCGTCAGCACCGGCTTTCCAGCAGTTGCGGTCCGTTTTTCGCAAGGTCCCAAATGGTAACGGTTTGCACACAAGGCCAGCGGACGTACGGCCCGCTCCAGGCGCCCTCCGGCAAGGCGGTCGGGATTCTTCCGGCCTCATGGCAGGTGCATTTGGCTGGCTTTTCGGTGAAAATCGAGGCACAGCGGGCCTTTGCACAGCGGACTGGCGCGGTTCTCACCAACTGCATCTCAGACCGTTTTCAACTCGGAGGGAGTTGAACACGGGCAATCCCACGGTTCCACCGTCAAGGACTTTGCTGTACCGCTCCCCACCACCCCCACCCCCCCCCACCCGAGGTCCAGGTTTGCCTGGCCACCTCAACCAAGGAGAACTTCATGAAGAAGCTCACCCTCACCGCCCTGGCCCTCGTGGCCCTGGCCGCCGTCCCCGCCAGCGCCGCTGACTGGAGCGACACCTCCTTCCAGTACCGCACGGGCAACAAGTTCCAGGAACCGGCGAATCCCGAGTCCATGACCAAGCAGATCATGAACTTCACCCACGTGTCGGGCTACAGCCTGGGCAGCAACTTCTTCAGCGTGGACATGCTGACCTCCAGCACCACGGATCCCTCCAACAACGCCGGCACCTCCGCCGCCTTCCCCAAGCAGGGCGCTCATGAAGTCTATGTCGCCTACAAGCACAGCCTGAACCTGAGCAAGGTGCTCGACACCAAGATCGACTTCGGCCCCGTGCGCGGCATGAACTTCACCTTCGGCTTCGACTACGCCGCCAAGAACACCACCTTCGCCCCCGCCGTCTACAAGCTCATGGCCGGCCCCGAGTTCTCCTTCAAGGTGCCCGGCTTCCTGAACGTCGCCCTGCTCTACTACAAGGAAAAGAACCACAACGCCTTCGGCGGCTTCAGCTCCTCCAAGGGCGGGACCACGGACGTGACCTTCGATCCCACCTACCAGATCGCCGCCGCCTGGGGCATCCCCGTGGCGCTGGGTTCCGTGAACACCTCCGTCAAGGGCTTCGCGACCTACACGGGCACCAAGGGCAAGGACGGCTCCGCCGTGCAGACCAAGCCTGAGACCCTGGCCCGCATCTACTGGATGGCCGACTTCAGCCCCCTCGTCGGCTGCAAGAAGGGCACCTGGCAGATCGGCCCCGGCTTCGAGTACTGGGACAACAAGTTCGGTGATCCCACCTTCTCGTCCGTTGCTGCTGCCACCGCCTCCGGCACCGGCGGCGGCGTGAACCCCAAGACCACCTGTGTCATGGCTGCCATCGAAGTCCACTTCTAGACCGCACCACCCACCCGCGCGGAGGGGAACCCCTTCCGCGCGGGTTTTCTATCTCTAAGGAAGCACCATGACCGTCTTCACCTATCGGTGCACGGACTGCGGACGCGCCTTTGCGCGGGACGAAGTCCGTTACCTCTGCCCCGTCTGCGGCCCGGCCTACCGGCCGGGAATTCCCTTGCTGGGCGTGCTGGAAGCGGTCTTCGACTACGAAAGCATCGGCCGTACGTTCAACCGTACGAAGCCCGATTGGAGCCTGTTCTGCGCCGTGGAGCCGGAATTCCATCCCCCCATCCAGGTGGGCAACACGCCCCTGGGCCGGGTGGACCGCCTCGGCGCCGAGCTGGGCCTGCCCAGCCTGTGGGTGAAGAACGACGGCCTGAATCCCAGCGGCAGCCTGAAGGACCGGGCTTCCTTCCTGGTGGTGGCCGAAGCCCGCCGCCTGGGCATCGACCTGGTCGTCGCTGCCTCCACGGGCAACGCCGCCTCGGCCCTGGCCGCGGTGTGCGCGACCACGGACACCAAGGCGCTCATCTTCGTCCCCGAGAAGGCCCCCAAGGCCAAGCTGGTGCAGATGGTGCTCTACGGCGCGAAAGTGGTCCCCGTGAAGGGCACCTACGACGACGCCTTCGCCCTCTCGCTGGAGTACACCGCCCAGCGCGGCGGCCTGAACCGCAACACCGCCTATCATCCGCTCACCATCGAGGGCAAGAAGACCGCAGGCCTGGAGATCTGGGCCCAGCTGGGCTACCAGGTGCCTGAGGCGATCCTCATCTCCGTGGGCGACGGCGTCATCCTCGGCGGCGTGCACAAGGCCTTCGTGGACCTGCAGCGGGCTGGCCTCATCGACCGCCTGCCGCGCCTCATCGGGGTGCAGGCCGAGACCTCCGACGCCATCCACCGCTATGTGGAGACCGGCGTCTACAGTGACGCGGCCAACCCCACCACCCGGGCTGACTCGATCTCCGTCACCTGCCCCAGCAACGCCCACGGCGCCCGGCGCGCGGTGCTGGACAGCCAGGGGCTGACCCTCACGGTGACCGACGACGAGATCCTCGAGGCCCAGGCTCTGCTCGCGGGCCGCAGCGGCATCTTCACGGAACCGGCCGGTGCCACGGCCCTGGCGGGTCTGGTCAAGCTGCAGGCGGGCCCGAACCGCCTGACCGGCTCGGGTCCGGTGGTCATCCTCGCCACGGGCCACGGCCTCAAGGACGTGGAAGCGCCCCTCTCCCGCATCAGCATTCCCGCCGCCGTCGCGCCCGTGCTGGCTTCGCTGAGCCTGTGAAGACCCTCGTCCGCAACGGCCGGGTGGCCCTCGACGGCAGTCTCCAGTCCCTGGACGTGCTGGTCGAAGGCGAGCGCATCGCGGCCGTGGGTCGTGTGGAGGTGGCCTCCGCCGATCGGGTGGTGGACGCCCAGGGCTGCTACGTCCTGCCGGGCTTCATCGACTTCCACACCCACGTGGACGACCAGATCGGACCCTACTACCTGGCCGACACCTACGAGTCCGCCACCCGGGTCGGCCTGGAGAACGGCATCACCACGCTCTGCACCTTCGTCACCCAGGAGCCGGGCGACACCCTGCTGCGCGGCCTGGAGCGGGCCCGGGCCAAGGCCGAGGGGCGCACCCACGCCGATGTGCTCTGGCACCTGACGCCCACCACCTTCAGCCCCGGGGACCTCGCGACCCTGCGGACCCTGCAGGCCGGCGGCTACCGCACCCTGAAGCTCTACACCACCTACAAGGCTGCGGGCATCTTCGCCAGCTACGACCTCATTGAGGAGCTCTTCCAGAGCCTCGGCGACCTGGGCGGCTGCTTCCTGGTGCACTGCGAGGACGACGAGACCATCGCCGCCGTGGACACCCGCGGGCTGGATCTGAGCAAGGCCTTCACGCACACCCTCCTGCGGCCCGAGGCCGCCGAGGTGGTGGCCATCCAGCGGGTGGTGGACCTGGCCCTGAAGCATCGGGCCGCCCTGCACGTGGTGCACGTCTCAACCCTTGAGGGCGCTCAGGTCCTGGTGGCGAACCGCGCCAAGGGCGACCTCAGCTTCGAGACCTGCCCCCAGTACCTGTTCCTGGACGAGTCCTGGCTGGCCCGCGAAGACGGCCACCGCTGGCTCTGCTCCCCGCCCCTGCGCGGCCACCGGGCGCCCTTCCTGGAGCTCATGCGCCAGGGTGCCGCCGATGTGCTCGCCACAGACCACTGCCCCTTCTGTGCCGCCCACAAGGACGCCTGGGACGGCAAGGACCTGCGGCAGGTACCCAACGGCATGCCCGGGCTGGGTTCCCTCCCGCACACCGCCTGGAAGCTCTGGGAGGGCGACCCCGATCGCGCAGCCCTGGGCCTCGCCACGCAGCTCTCCCTGAACCCTGCCCGCCGGGCTGGTGTCGGGGACCGCAAGGGCGCCCTGCGGCCGGGCCTGGACGCGGACCTCGTGGTGCTGGACCCCAACGGCCCCGCCCGGCCCCTGCGCTCCTCCGCTTCCGACGCCTACGAAGCCTTCCCCGGCTTCACCTCCACCCTGGCCTTCCGCGAGGTGCTCCTGCGCGGTGAGTCCCGGGTGCGGGACGGCCGGCTCACCCTGCCCCAGACACCCGGCGGCCGCCTCCTCCAACCCTCTCCCGTTTCGCTCTCTCTGTCCTGACCCTTCCTCAAGGAGCCCCAAATGCCGACCCTCGCCGAGAACCTGAAAGCCTTCCAGGCCCTCAAGACCGACCTCTACCAGAAGGATTTCCTGCTGACGTGGCAGCACCCTGAGGAGGAGCTGCGGGCGATCGTGACGCTGGCGGACA
>CAIZZF010000003.1 GCA_903937385.1 uncultured Holophagaceae bacterium
GCCGAATACCAGTGGCGCTACAACCGGCGCTTCGACCTAGCCAGCCTTCTGCCACGCCTCCTTCACGCCGCCGCCAGAACCCCGCCCATGCCCATCAAGCTCCTCTATTTGGCTGAGAATGCTTGGTAATCAAGAAAGCTTATTAACCACCGATGAACACCGATAAACACCGATTAAAAGCTGATAAAGAAAGGTCTGAATAGATTTGGGTATTCATTTTTTATCAAGTCTTTATCGGTGTTCATCGCTGGTTAAAAATATCCTTTTTCTTGAAAAGAATCTCAGCCAGCGATTTCGGTGATGGGTCCTGGCTCACCCCGCATGGGCCCGCTGGAGGCGCCCCTGGATGGAGCCCCACGCTGAAGCTGCGGCTTTATCCCCACAATCCCTTTCATCACCGGCAACTTTTCTTGTTTCTTACCGTTGCCCCGGCGCCTGTTCCCGGCAATGGGCCAGTGGGTCGAGGTGCCATCTGCGGCCCCCTTCTTGAGCGAAGAGCTGAGGCGAAGCATGGCCGGGGCCTAGACGCCCCACGCCCGCAGGGCCTCGGCCAGCTCGGCCAGCTGCTCGGGGCTGGTGGTCCGGAAGCGGCTCACGAGCTTCCAGCCCTGGGCCACCTTCTGGTAGCGGTGCAGCCAGAGATAGGGGCCTTCCCAGTCGCCCTCGGGGTCGGTTCGGGTCTTCACCAGGAAGGCCACGGCGGTCCAGGGACCCCGGGCCAGGAAGCGGCGGCCCAGCTCCTGGATGCCCGACTCCTCGTCGGTTTCCAGCACCAGGTCGTCGAGATCGGGGATGATCATGGAAACACCTCGGCCAATCGGCTCATCGTACTCTGCGGAGGCCTCCAGATGGAAAAGCTGATGGGATTCGTCGGGGCCACCGTGGGCAGCCTGCTGGGCTGGTACCTCGGCGAGCTGGTGGGCTTCACCACGGGGGTGGTGCTCAGCATGGTGGGCACGGGCCTCGGGCTGTGGGCGGGGCGCTGGGCCGTGCAGCGCTGGCTGGAGGGCTAGAGATTTCGCGGTCCCCGTGGTTCCATTCCAGTCATGCGCATTGAATGCATCGCCATCGGCACGGAACTGCTCACCACCCGGAGACTCGACACCAACTCGGTGTGGTTGGGCGAACGCCTGGCGGACCTGGGCCTGGGTTTCCATCGAAAGACGGCCGTGGGCGACAGCCGGGAGGACCTGGGTGGCCTGTTGCGGGAGGCGCTGAATCGCTCGGATCTCATCCTTACCACCGGGGGCCTCGGGCCCACCTTCGATGACTTCACCAAGGAGCTCTTCGCGGAGATCCTAGGCGTGGATCTGGTGGAGGACGCCCAGTCCCGGGCGGACATGCTGGCCTTCTACGAGGCCCGCAAGCGGATCCCGCCCCAGGTGAACTTCAAGCAGGCGCTGATCCCCGTGGGCGCCGAGCCCCTGCGGAATCAGGTGGGCACGGCCCCCGGCGTCTGGTGGCAGGACCCTCCGGGCCATCCCGGCGCGCGCATCGTGATGATGCCCGGCGTGCCCCGGGAGATGAAGCGCATGTGGGAGGAGCACGTGGCGCCGCGCCTCGCGGTGCTGGCGGGGAAGGCCGTCCACACCCTGCGCATGGTCGTGTCCGGCGTGCCCGAGAGCACCCTGGACGAGCGCACCCGCGAGGCCCGCGAGCGGCACGCCCACCTGGAGTGGACCATCCTCGCCAGCCTCACCCAGGTGGAGCTGCTGGCCCGGGGTTCGGATCCAGCGGAGCTTGCCGCGGCCCAGGCGGACTTCGAGGCCGTGCTGGGACCGGACCTGGCCTGCGTCGGTGCCAGCAACCTGGAGGACGCCGTGTTGGATGGACTCCGGGCCAAGGGGCAGACCCTGGTCGCGGCCGAGAGCATGACCGGCGGCCTGCTGGCTTCGCGCCTCACGGCCATTCCCGGCGCCAGCCAGGTGTTCCTCGGCGGTGCCACGGTCTACACCCTGGGCACGAAGGCGGCCCTCCTGGGCCTCGATCCCTCCTGGCTGGCCCGCGTGGGCACCGTGTCCGAGCCCTGCGCGGTGGCCCTGGCGGAAGCTGCGCGGCAGCGCCTGGGCGCCACCTGGGGCCTGGGGATCTGCGGCAACGCCGGTCCCGACGCCGAGGGGGACGCGCCCGTGGGCGCCGTGTTCATCGCCATCGCGGGGCCAGGCGGAACCCTGGTGAAACCCCACCGCATGGGCGGCGACCGGGTCGAGGTGCAGCTGCGCACCACGGCCCTGGCCCTCGATCTGCTCCGGCGGGCGGTGGCCGCAGGCACCGCGAGCCGCTGATACACTGCATCCATGACTTTTTCTGATCCGAGATCCCTGGTCCTCTGGTGCCTGGCGGCCTTTCTGTGCGGCAGCATCCCCTTCGGCCTGCTGCTGGTGAAGCTTGCGGGCAAGGGTGATGTCCGCGCCCACGGCAGTGGCAACATCGGCGCGACCAATGTCAGCCGCGTGGGCGGCAAGGGCCTAGGCCTCGTCACCCTGCTGCTGGACATTCTCAAGGGCTTCCTGCCGGTCTTCCTGGCGAAGCAGGCGGGAGTCCCCCTGGACCAGCTCTCCCTGCTGGCCCTGACGGCGGTGCTGGGGCATGCCTTCACGCCCTGGCTGAAGTTCCAGGGCGGCAAGGGCGTGGCCACGGCCCTGGGGGTGCTCCTCGCCGTGGACGCGCAGCTGATGGTCCTGCCCATGGCCACCTTCCTCTTCGCCCTCTGGCTCACGCGCCACGTGAGCCTGGGCAGCATCCTGGCCGCGGCCATGATGCCCGTGCAGTTCCTCCTGACCGGCGCCTCCATCCTCAACTACGGGGGCACCCTGCTCGAGCTGTTGGTACCCGCGCTGCCCTGGGCAGCCCTGGCCCTCCTGGTGATCTGGAAGCACCGGGACAACATCCGGCGCCTGCAGGCGGGCACCGAATCCAAGCTCTGGGGCGCCAAGCAGGAGGCCGGCCATGACCAGGCCTGATATCGGCGTCTTCGGCTCCGGCGCCTGGGGCACGGCCCTGGCTATCACCTGGGCGCGGGCCGGTGCCAAGGTCGCGCTGTGGGGACCCTTCCCGGACGAGATGGCCCAGATGGCCGCCACCCGCCACCACCTGCGGCTCAAGGATGTGGAGTTCCCGGCGGGGCTGCAGACCTCCGATGATCCGACCCAGGCCTTTGCGGCCCCGCTGTGGATCTCGGCCATGCCCACGCAGGTGACTCCCCAGGCCTGGCAGGGCCTGCTGGCGAGAACTGAGCACCGGCCGGAGCTGGTGGTCCACGTCAGCAAGGGCATCCTCCAGAGCACGCACGAGACCCTGTCTCAGGCCCTGGAGGGGGTGCTGGACATGCCCGTGGGTGCCCTGTCCGGTCCCTCTTTTGCGGACGAGGTCTCCCGCGGCGTACCCACAGCCATTGTGCTGGCCCTGCCCGCGACGGTCTCAGAGGAACGCGCCAAGGCCCTCCAGGCCCAGCTAGCCTCGGAGAAGCTGCGCATCTACCTCAGCCGCGACGTGGTGGGCACGGAGCTGTGCGGCGCGCTGAAGAACGTCCTCGCCATCGCGGCCGGTCTGGTGGATGGCCTGGGCCTGGGCTACAACGCCCGCGCCGCCCTCATCACCCGGGGCCTGGCCGAGATGTCTCGTCTGGTCGAGGTGCTGGGCGGCCAGTCTGCCACGGTCATGGGCCTCGCCGGCATGGGCGACCTGCTGCTCACGGCCACGGGTCCTCAGAGCCGCAACCGCACCTTCGGCGAGCTGGTGGGCAAGGGCCACACCGTGGACGCGGCCAGGGACGCCCTCGGCGGGCAGGTCATCGAGGGCATGTTCACCACCGAGGCCGCCTTGGACCTGGCCAAGACCCACGGCCTGGACCTCCCCATCGCCGCCGAAGTGCTGCGCCTCCTCCACGGCGAGAGCCCCGAAGAGGCCGTGCGCCGGCTGATGACGCGGTCGCTGAAGTCGGAATAAGGCGCAGAAGAAAAAACTCTCGCGGAGGGTGCGGAGAGGGCCCGGGGGGCGCTGAGGAAGGCAAAATGCGAAAGGAATTTGATAAGCGGAGAAAGGACGGTGGAGCCAAGGAGAGCAGAACAAGCCTGCTTTGCTCCGCTTTCCTCTGCTCCTCGGTAGTCCTCTGCCTACATCTTCCTTGTCTCTGCGCCCCTCTGCCTTCTCATCTTTTCTCTGCGAGGGTTGTTCCTATTTCCATGGAGTCTCCTCCAACCCGGGGATGCGGCAGGGGAGCCGCCCGTGACCGCATCTGGTTGGGCTGATAGAATCACCTGTTTGGCCTAGGGAGATCCCATGAAAGTCCTCATTCTCGGCGTCAATGGCTTCATCGGTTCCCACCTGGTGGACCGCATCATGCTGGACACGGACTGGGAGGTCTACGGTCTGGACCTCGGGGCCCACAAGGTCGCCGAGCACCTGGGGAACCCGCGCTTCCACTTCGTGGAGGGCGACATCACCATCTCCAAGGAGTGGATCGAGTACCACATCAAGAAGTGCGACGTGGTGCTGCCCCTGGTAGCCATCGCCACGCCCAAGGTCTACGTCACCGACCCCCTGCGCGTGTTCGAGCTCGACTTCGAGGAGAACCTCCGGGTCGTCCGCCAGTGCGTGAAATACAAGAAGCGGGTCGTCTTCCCCAGCACCTCCGAGGTCTACGGCATGTGCCCGGACGAGGAGTTCGACGAGTACGAGTCTCCGCTGGTCACGGGCCCCATCCCCATGAACCGCTGGATCTACAGCACCAGCAAGCAGCTGCTGGACCGCGTGATCTGGGCCTACGGCTTCCAGCAGGGCCTGCGCTTCACCCTGTTCCGCCCCTTCAACTGGATGGGCCCCAAGCTCGACAGCCTGAACACCGCCAAGGAGGGCAGCAGCCGCCTGGTGACCCAGTTCAGCTGGAACCTCTTCAACGGTGAGCCGCTGCAGTTGGTGGATCGGGGCACGGCCCGCCGCTGCTTCATCGACGTGGCCGACGCCATGGACGGCATCATGGCCGTGCTGCGCAACGAGGGCGGCAAGGCCGACGGTCAGATCTTCAACATCGGCAACCCGGCCAACGACTACAGCGTTCGCGAGATCGCCGAGATGATGATCGCCATCTGGAAGGACCATCCCTTCCGCATCGAGCGCGGCATTCCCGAGGGCCGCATGGTCGAGGTCGGCAGCGGCGAGTTCTACGGCAAGGGCTACCAGGACGTGGCCCGGCGCACCCCCAGCATCAAGCGCATGCAGGCCACCTTCGGCTTCGAGCCCAAGGTGTCCATGACCGACTCGCTCAAGAAGACCATCGACTTCTTCGTGGAAGAGCACAAGGCCCAGGAGAAGGTCGTCGAGACCGAGAACTAACCAAGGCGCTTGAAAATTAACCACGAAGACCACTAAGACCACGAAGAACAGCGGTACCAAGATCCCCCCTCTTCCTTCCTTCGTGGTCTTCTCGTCTTCGTGGTTAATTCTTTTCTCATGAGCACACGACAACCCATGACCCGCCGTGAACGCAGTACCCTCCTCGGCCTCTGGTTCTTCCTGGGGCTGCTGCCGCTGCTGTTCCGGCCACTCTGGGAGCCGGACGAGGGCCGCTACGCGGAGATCCCGCGGGAGATGCTGGCCTCCGGGGACTGGCTCACGCCGCACCTGAACGGGGTGCTCTACTTCGAGAAGCCGCCCCTGCAGTATTGGCTGTCGGTCCTCAGCATGAAGCTCTTCGGCATCTCGGGCGCCGCAGCCCGGCTGCCCCTGGCTTTGGCCTCAGCGCTGATGCTCTGGGCGGCCTGGCGCCTGGCCAAGCGGCTGGGCGCGCGGGAGCCCCTCTGGGCCGCCTTCATGGCCGCCACGGGCCTGCTGGCCTTCATCCTGGGCCAGCTGCTCACGCTGGATGCCCTCTTCAGCGCCTTTCTGGTGGCAGCCCTGGCCGCCCTGGTGGAGGCCGTGGCCCAGCGCCGGGAAGGCCGCACGGGACTCGGCTGGACGCTGACCACCTTCACCCTGCTGGCGGGCGCGATGCTCACCAAGGGACTGGCGGAGGTGATCCTCACCGGGGGTATTCTGCTGGGTTCGCTGCTCTTCGCCTGGAAGGACCCGGACCTGCGCCGGGCGGTGCTGCGCACGGCCTTCGATCCCCTCGGCTGGCTGCTCTATCTGGTGCTGGTGGTGCCCTGGTTCTGGGCCGTGAACCGCGCCAACCCCGGCCATGCGCAGTTCTTCTTTATTCACGAGCACTTCACCCGCTTCCTCACCCACGAGCACGCCAGGCAGGGCTCCAACAACTGGCTGTTGGACAAGCTCTACTTCGTGGGGTTCCTGGCCGTGGGCCTGCTCCCCTGGCTCTCGGCCACGCTGGTCGGTCTGAAGCGTACCTGGACCTTCCTCCAGGGCAGGGGCCCCCAGGCCCAGGACCACCTGGCCCGGTGGACCGTGGGCCTGGCGGCCATGGGCTTCCTCTGGCCCCTGGTGTTCTTCACGTTCTCCGGCTCCAAGCTGCCCCCCTACATCCTGCCGGTGATCGTGCCCCTGGCCGCCCTGGCCTGCGCCTTCGAGCGGCAGGGCGAGGAGGCCGCGGCCCTGGGCCGCATGGGCAAGGAGCTGATGGCTCTGGGCGTCCTCTTCCTACTGGCGGCGGTCTTCTTCCGGGACCACCTCACGGGCCTCCCCTGGCTCTACCTGCTGGGGGCCGCCTTTGGGGGTCTGGGTGTCTGGGCGCACCGACCCCGGGGGCTCAGCGGACCCCGCCTGATGGCCTCCTACGGGGCGGCGCTCTGGCTCCTGCTGGCGGCGGCGCAGGTCACCGCAGGCCCCGGCAAGGGGGTCGCCGACCTGGTGCGGCAGGCCCCCGCCAACGCCCAGTGGATCTCCTATGACGTCTACTTCCAAGGGCTGCCCTTCTATGCCCGCACCCGCGTTGTCGTGGTGGCGGGCACCGGAGAGCTGGCCTTCGGCCGCGACCGCCTGGCCGATCCCGGTCGCTGGTTCAACGAGGATCCTGCAGCTTTGGGCGCCGTGGCCGATCGCATGAAGGCCGAGCATTCCGACCGACCCGTACTGGTGATGGCGAAGGTTTCAATCTGGAAGACCCTGGGTGCGGCGGAGCAGGACCGCTGGCAGGTGATCGCCCGCAACTCCGGTGCCCTGGTGGCGCGGCGGCGCTGAGGCCGCTTACTTCTGGTTCATCCGGGATTTCAGGGAAGGCAGCAAGATGCGCCAACCCCACTCTCGGTGCATTCTCCGCACACTCATGGGAAAGCAACCACTCTCGCAGAGAAGAGACGAGGGGAGCGGAGAGGCGCCGAGGGCTTCGACTTACCCGCTGTTCTCTGCGAACCTCAGCCCTCTTCGCATCCTCTGCGAGAGTTGTTGCCCTTTCCTCGTGAACTGGATGAATCCATGAAGGGTTGGCATTCCCCTAAAACCCTGAACAACCTTATTTCTTCACGGCGTCCTTGATGCCCTCTCCGGCTTCCTTGGCGCCCTTCGCGATGCCCTTGCCTGCCTCCTTGGCGCCCTTGGCGATGGCCTTGCCCGCGGTCTTGGCGCCACGGGCCAAGGCCTTGCCGCCCTGCTTGGCGGTCTTGCCCACAGCCTGGCCCCCCTCTTTGGCGGCCTGCCCGAGGGCCTTGCCGCCTTCCTTGACGGTCTGGCCGACCTCTTTGCCCGCCTGCTTGAGATTTTCCTTCACGCCTTCCGGAGGGGCACCCAGGAGCAACAGGCTGAGGAGCAGGGGGTTCATGGGGCCAGTCTAACGCCTGGGCGCAGACGGCGCTTCCCGGCGATCATGGTGGGGTGACTGTTCCTGCCCCTCCGCTCCCGTCCGCGCCCCGACTCAAGGGCTGGGTGCGCACCCATCTCCCGGAGCTGCTCTTCGCGGCGCTGCTGCTGGCCGTGCTGCCCATGCGGGACCTCTGGGCCCCGGACGAGCCGGACTTCGCCCAGTGCGTGAAGGAGATGCGCCTGCGCGGTGCCTGGCTGCTGCCCTACCTGAACGGCCTGCCCTACAGCGAGAAGCCGATCCTCTACTACTGGGTGATGAAGGCCTCCGCGGGGTTGTTGGAGACCCTCACGGGCGGCCTGGGTTTCACCCAGGGCGTGGCGGCCTGGGCGCTGCGGCTGCCCTCGGTGGTGGCCTCGGTGGCCTTCCTCGCGGCCTTCCGCCAGTGGGCGGTGCGCTTCCTGCCGGAGGGGACCGCCGAACCCGCCGCGCTGATCCTCGCCGTATCACCCCTCTGGTTCTGGCAGAGCCAGTTCATCCAGATCGACCTCCTCTTCTCGGCCCTGCTGGCCTGGAGCTGGCTCTGCTGGCTCAGCGGCTACCTGCTGCTGCGAGGCGAGGCGGCCGCGAGCGGCCAAGCCGAAGCCCAGCCCTGGTTCCTGAAGGCCTACGGCTGGCTGGCGCTGGCCTTCCTGGCCAAGGGGCCGCTGGCGCCGGTGCTGTCGGCGCTGCTGCTGGCGGCCTTCCTGACCTGGCAGCGGGACCTGGCCGTGCTGCGCCGCGCGCGCCTCGTCCTGGGTACAGCCATCGTCCTGCTGCCGGTGGCCGCCTGGTATCTGGCTGCGGGCCTTCAGGGCGGGTCGCACTACGCCTATGAGCTCATCGTGCTGCAGAACCTTGGCCGGGCCACCCGGGCCTGGGATCACCTCCACCCCTGGTGGAAGTATCTGGAATACCTGCTGGGTGACTTCTTCCCCTGGTCCCTGCTGCTGCCCGCGCTGCTGCTGCACCTGCGGCGGGAGCGGGTCCTGGCGGGGCCGACGGGCCGCTTCCTGCTCCTGGCCTTCCTGGTGCCCCTGGTGTTCCTGAGCGCGGTGCAGAGCAAGCAGGGCAAGTATCTGCTCATGGGCTACCCCTTCCTGGCCCTGCTGGCGGCCGACCTGTTCCGGCAGGCGACGCCCGCCCGGGCCCGCCGCCTCGGCGCCCTGCTTGCGGGCCTGCTGGGGGTGCTGGTCCTAGGCCTGGCGACCGTCGCCCTCGGCGGGGGCGGGGCCAGGACCCAGGCCGGGGCCGCGCCCTTCCTCGACCTGCTGCGCGTCCTGGCGCTGGGCCTGGGCAGCGGCTTGGTGGTGGTGCTGGTGAGCACGTTCCGGGGCCAGGGGCCGGGCCTGGTGCGGGGGGTGGCGCTGGGGCTGGGCCTGCTCTACCTGGTCGGCGGCACCTGGGGCTTCCGGCTGCTGGATGCCCGGAAGAGCTATCACCGCTGGACAGCGGCTGTCCAGCCGCTGATCCGGGGCCGCCAGGTCTACTACTGGCAGACCCTGCGCAGCGGGGTCATGGTCTACACCGATCACCTGATGCCCGAGATCCGTAGCGCCACGATCCTGGAGCGCCTGGACCCCGAGGCCCGGCTGGTGGCCCAGCGGGACGAGTGGGAGCAGAACGCCTGGGGCAACAGCCCGGCACTGCGGGCCCGCTTCGAGGTGCTGCTCTCGGTGTCCACGGGAAGTGGGGATATCCTGTTGCTCAGGAAGAGGTCCGGATGATCCCGCAAGGTGCCTATTGGATGCGGGTGAACCGCTTCTTCGGCGATGCCATGATGGCCTACGCTGCGGTGGAGCCTCTGCGTCGCGCAGGGCTGCCCCTGGTGGTGTGGGGCCCGGCGGTGGCCGTGGAGCTCTTCGAGGGCAGCGCGAACGTGGTGGCGACTGTGGCCGAGCCCGGGCGGAAGTATGGGGCCTGGGAGGCCGCCAAGCTGCTCCGGCGGCATCGGCCCGCGGCGCTCATCGGCTTTCCGAAGAGCGCCCGGCCCCATCTCGCGGCCTGGCTGGCCCGGGTGCCCCTGCGCCTGGGCTGCGGCGACGGCGGCGTGGCCCTGCTGCAGACCCACAGCGTGGCGTTCTACCAGCGCGACGATCCCTTCGTGCAGCGCTATGCCAGCGTCGTCAGCCAGGCCTTCCCGGACCTGGGTCCCATGGGCTTCACGCCTTTCCGGCCCCGGGCCCAGGCCTTCGAGGCCCAGGCCGCCCAGCAGGTCGAGGGCGGGCTCCAGGGCGACTACGTGGTGTTCGCGCCGGGCGCCAACAGCGGCTCCAAGCGGCTGTCCGTGCCCCTCTTCGCGGCCCTGGGTTGGCGCCTGCGGGAGCGGGGCCTGGGCGTGGTGGTCCTGGGCGCCGGGGCCGAGGACCAGCGGCTGGCCGGTGAGCTGGTGGCAGAGCTGCCCCAGGCCCTGAACCTCGTGGACCGCTGCCCCCTGGCGCTGTCCGCGGCCTGGGTCTGCGGGGCCCGCGCCCTGGTGGGCATGGACTCTGGGCTGGGGCACATCGCGGCGGGGGTGGGCATCCCGACCCTGGCCGTGTTCGGCCCCACGAGGCCCCGGCACTCGGGCCCCTGGGGCCCCCGGGTCCACGTGGTGCGGCGGGAGGATCTGGCCTGCCTGGAGTGCATGGCCTTCCACTGTCCCCTGCCGGAGCATCCCTGCATGAACGCCCTGGATGAGACCGTCCTGTGGCACGCACTCACCCAGCTGCTGGAGGTCCGTTGAGTCCCAACCTGAAGGCCATTCCCCTCATCGTGCTGGGCGTGCTGCTCAACGCCGCCGCGCAGATCTGCCTCAAGAAGGGACTCCAGGCCGCCGGCGGCATGCAGCTGGCGGTGGGGCCGCTGTTCCGGCTGATGCTCGAGCCCTGGGTCATGGCGGGCCTGGCCTGCTACGCCGTGAGTGTGGTGGTCTGGCTCGGCGCCCTCTCGCTGGTGCAGGTGAACTACGCCTACCCCTTCCTGGCCCTGGGGTTCATCGCCAACGCGCTCATGGCCCGCGCCTTCCTGGGCGAGGCCATGACCCCCATGCGGTGGGTGGCCCTGGCCGTGATCGTGGTGGGGGTTGGGCTGCAGGCCCTCAGTGGCCGTGGGGAGTAACTCTTTGGGAAATTCCGGTGGTGAGCAGGGCCAATTGAACGTACATTCCGGCTCCGGGAGTCAGGTCATGGCATCCAGTCACCTGATCGAAATCTATCGCCAGCACGTCCAGGACTGGGCCGACCGGCCCGCGCAGCGTGCGAAAGTGGACGGCCAGTGGCGGGACACGACCTGGCGGGAGCTGGGTGCGGCCCTGGAGGGCGTGGCGGGCGGGCTCGTCCACCTGGGACATCAGGCCGGCGACAAAGTGGGTCTCTGCGCCCGCAACATGCCCGAGTGGACCCAGGTGGACCTGGGCATCCTCGCCGCCCGGGGCGTCACGGTACCCCTCTATCCCACCAGCACCCCGGAGCAGGCCCGTTTCATCCTGCGGGATGCGGGCATCCGGATCCTCCTGGTCGGGGAGCAGCCCGAGGTGGACCTGGGCCTGGCCTTCCTGGCCGCGGGCGACCTCGACCACGTGATTGCCCTGGACCCCAAGGTGGACCTCAAAGGCGAACCCCGGGCCCTGAGCCTCCAGGCCCTGATCCACCTGGGAGAGGGGCCCGCCAGCGTCGGGGAGGTGCAGCGCCGGGCCCGGGAGCTTCGGAGGGACGACCTGCTCACGCTGGTCTACACGTCGGGTACCACAGGCGAACCCAAGGGCGTGATGCTGGACCAGGCCAACGTCATGGAGGCCATGCACCTGCATGACCTCCGGCTGAAGGTGGAGCCCGGCGACGTCTCGCTGGCCATGCTGCCGCTGTGCCACATCTTCGAGCGAGCCTGGACCTTCTACGTGCTCTACCGGGGCGGGCTCAACGTCTACATCCGAGACCCCCTCACCCTCATCGAGATCATTGGAGAAGTGAGGCCGACCCACATGTGCGCGGTGCCGCGGGTCTATGAGAAGGCCTACGCCGGCATCCACGGCCGCATCGCCAAGGCCTCCGGGCTGGTCCGTGCCCTGTTTCTCTGGGCCATGCGGGCCGGCACGCAGCGGGTGCGCCTCCGTATGCTCGGGCAGCGGCCCGGGCCCTGGCTGGCCCTTAAGCTCGGGCTGGCGGACCGGCTCATCTTCCGCAAGCTGCGGGCGCTGTTCGGCGGCCGCTGCAAGTTCTTTCCCGTGGCCGGCGCCAGCCTTGCGGACGATGTGAACGTCTTCTTCCAGGCCATCGGCCTGAACCTGAAATACGGCTACGGGCTCTCGGAGACCTGCGCCACGGTCTCCTGCTACGAGGACGGCACCCTCCCCATCGGCACCCTCGGCCGACCCCTCGACGGACTGGAGGTGAAGCTGGGCGAGGACCACGAGCTGCTGGTTAAGGGCCCCACCATCATGCGGGGCTACTACAACCGCCCGGACGAGACCGCGAAGGCCATGACCGCGGACGGCTTTCTCCGCACTGGCGACGCCGGGGACATCGACGCCCAGGGCAACCTGATCTTCACTGAGCGCATCAAGGAGCTCATGAAGACCTCCAACGGCAAGTACATCGCTCCCCAGCGGGTCGAGGGCATGCTGGGCAAGGACCCCTTCATCGACCAGATCGCCATCATCGCCGACTCCCGCAACTTCGTCTCGGCGCTGATCGTGCCCCACTTCGAGAGCCTGGAGGAGTTCGCCCGCTCGGTGGATCTCAAGTACCACGACCTCACGGAGCTGGTCTCCCACAGCCGGGTGGTGGCCTTCTTCGAGGAGCGCCTGCTGCACCTCCAGAAGGAGCTGGCCCAGTACGAGCAGGTCAAGAAGTTCACCCTGCTGCACCGCCCCTTCTCCATGGAGCTGGGCGAGCTGACCCCCACCCTGAAGCTGCGCCGGAAGGCCATCGCGGCCGCCTTCAAGGCCGAGATCGAGGCCATGTACCGGAACGTGGGGCACTGAGTCCGCTGACGATTCGGTGCCGCAAGATGAAATGACGGACCACGACGAGAGCCTGTCCCGGGCGCTGGCGCGTTGAAGAATCATTTTCTGAAAGAAATAGAAACGCAGAGGAGAGCCGAGGCGCTGAGGAAAGCGGAGAACAGCCTCTGGCCACAACTCAGCGCCCCTTCAATTGGGGATTTCAGGAGAGTCGTTGCGAGCGAAGTAACCGATATGTTCTAAAAAGAAACCAAACGGTTGCTTTTTGTCCTGCATGGGTTATGTTCTCTTCACGGGGGAGCCCGGCCCCCCTCGGAGGCAGACACGATGCAACCCGAAGCCCATAGGACCGAGTTCTTCCTCCGCTACACAAGGCGGTTGGCCTCCATCTGCCTCGCAGGACTGCTGCCCGTCCTCTTCTATGGGGTCCTCACCGCCTGGGACCGGGGAGGCCAGCACGAGCGCCTGCAGCTCGGCATCCTCCTGCTCAGTCCCCTCATCCTGACCCTGGGGCTCGCCTGGGTCCTGATCTCCCGCAGGGGGGTTTCGATCACCCATGATGATCCCGCGCTCCAGGCCGTGGCCAAGGACGAGTTCCGAAGACTGAATGCCATGCGCGCTGTGCGGGTCGCCTTCCTGCTTGTGATGCTCGTGCAGCTCCCGCTGGCCTGGCTGTTGGGGCTCCGTCCGAGCCCGGACAGTCTGGCTCACATGGGCACCTTCACCTGGTTCATCGGGGCCATCTCCTTCCTGGCGGCGTTCCTCTTCTTCGATCGGGACTGAGCCATGTCCGGCGCAGAGCTTCGCACGGCCCTCAAGGTCCACCGTGCCATGCGGGACCTCACCCAGGCCGATCTGGCCGCCCTGGCAGGGCTGACGCGGAAGAGCATCAACGCCATCGAGACGGGGAAGATGGTGCCTTCCGTCGTGCTGGCCCTGAAGCTGGCCAAGGTGCTCCAGGTGCCGGTGGAGAGCCTCTTTTCGCTGGTCGAGATTTAGGTTCTTCCGGGATTTCTGGGAATGCCAGCTCTCCATGGATTCACCCAACTCGTGGGGGAAGGGCCACAACTCTCGCAGAGGATGCGGAGAGGGCTGAGCTTCGCGGAGAATAGCGCGTAACCCAGAGCCCTCAGCGCCCCTCCGCTCTCCTCTTCTTTTCTCTGCGGGAGTGGTTGCTTCTATCCTGAGCGTTCGGAGAAGACAATGAGGGGAGTGTGGTTGGCGTGTATTGGTTCCTAACCTGAAATCCCGGATAAACCGAGAGTCAGGAAGCGGACCCATCGCACAGTGCGCCGGCCTTCAGCTGCTCGGTGGTGTAGACGCCATTGTCCAGCACGAGGCTGGTGACCAGGTCCACGGGGGTGACGTCGAAGCTGGGGTTCCAGGCAGGCATGCCCTCGGGGGCCCAGCGGAGGGATCCGAAGCCGCGCACCTCGGCGGCGTCGCGCAGCTCGATGGGGATGGCGGCGCCGTTGGGGCAGGCCAGGTCCACGGTGGAGAAGGGCGCCACGGGATGGAAGGGCACATCGTGGAACCGGGCCTGCACGGCCAGGCCGTAGGTGCCCACCTTGTTGGCGAAGTCGCCATTGGCGGCCACGCGGTCCGAGCCCACCAGCACCCGCTGTACCTTGCCGTCCCGCAGCAGCAGCGCCGCCATGCTGTCCGTGATGAGGGTCGCGGGGATGCCGAGGCGCTTGAGCTCCCAGGCGGTGAGGCGGCCACCCTGCAGCAGCGGGCGGGTCTCGTCCGCATAGACGTGGAGGCGCTTGCCCTGCTCGTGGGCGCGACGGATCACGCCCAGGGCCGTGCCGATGCCCGCTGTGGCCAGGCCGCCGGTGTTGCAGTGGGTGAGCAGGTGCTCTCCGTCCTGGATGAGGGCCGCGCCGTGGGTGGCCATGCCTTCGCAGAGCCGGATGTCCTCCGCGAAGATGGCCTGGGCCTCGGCGACGGGATCTGTGGCGGGCTTCATGCGGTCCATGGCCCACATGAGGTTCACGGCCGTGGGCCGGGCCGCGCGCAGGGCGGCGCAGGCGGCGGCGTACTCCGTGGCCGAAGCGCCGCGCTCGGCGAAGGTGGCCAGGCAGGCCGCCGCCGCCACGCCGATGAGCGGCGCGCCACGCACCGCCAGCCGCTGGATCAGAGCGATCATGGCCGCGGGCTCACTGCCGTCCAGCCAGACCTCCGCATCCGGCAGCCGCGTCTGGTCCAGCACCCACAGCGTGCGACCGTCGTGGCGGAGACCCAGAGAGTCGAAGGGGTTCATATGATCCGCGGTCCCAGCTTGGTGCGGAGGGCGCGGAGTTCGGCGAGGTCGGCGGGGGGCAGGGGTTGGGCGCCGCCCAGGGTCTCGGCCTTCCAGAGGATCTCGGCCACCTGCTCCAGGCGCTCCATGCCGCCGGCGGCTTCCAGCATGCTCTCGCCCCAGCAGAGGCCGCCGTGGCGGGCCAGCAGCAGCAGGCGGTGCCCCGGCAGGAAGGGCAGCAGGTGCGTGCCCATGGCCTCGGTGCCGGGAATGGCCATGGGCACGATGGGGATGCGGCCCGCGGCGAGGATCACCTCAGGCAGGGCGTCCGAGGGCAGCTCTTCCAGCTCGGGCCGGGCCAGGGTCCAGGCGATGGCCGTGGGCGGGTGGGCGTGGACGATGGCCTTCGCCGCCGGCACCGCGCGGTAGATCGCCAGATGCATGGCCCGCTCGCTGCTGGGCCGACCCGAGAGCACCTCGCCGTCGAGGCTGAGGTAGGCCAGGTCGCGCAGCTCCACCTTGGCCTTGGGCACGCCGCTGGGCGTCATGGCGAGGAGGCCGTTGGGCAGACGCACGGACAGGTTGCCGTCCGAGGCCGCCAGCAGTCCCCCCGCATGGAGGCGGCGGCAGGCGTCAAGCAGGGCATCAAGCAGGGCGTCGGACATGACACCAGTGTAGGGCAGCAGGGGGGGGAATCAGCCCCCGCCCCTGGCCAGCTCCCGCCGTGCCGCTAAGCTGCTCTCATGGACGAGTGGCTGGAGTGGGCTCAAGAGCGCCGGCTGATGCTGGGGCTGGCGGCGGTCCTGGGCTTCGCGGGGTGGATGTATTGGAACGGCCGCCCCGTGGCCCAGCCGCCGGGCATCCTTGCCCCCGAGGAGCCGCTGCAGACGGAGCCCGCCAGTGGGGAGAGCTGGTCCTTTCGCAGCTACCAGCTCACCTCCCTGGCCCAGTTCCAGATTCGGGCGCGGGTGCTGGGAACCGAGCGCTACCGCTTCGACCGCGCGGCGGAGCTGTCGCCGGTGGATCTGGCCCTGGGCTGGGGGCCCATGTCCGACTCACGGGTGCTGGCGGCCCTCACCATCCGGCAGCAGGACCGCTTCTACTTCTGGAGCGCCTCCACAATGCCGATCCCGGCGGGCGAGGTCATCTCGCACAGCGCGAACATGCACCTGATCCCCGCCACCGACGCGGTCGCGAAGCGGCTGCTGGGGGCCAAGGTCGGACAGCTCGTGGAGCTGCGGGGGCAGCTCGTCCGGGCCGAGGGCAGGGACGGTTTCCGGTGGGTCAGCAGCCTGACCCGGATGGACTCCGGTGACGGCGCCTGCGAGGTCATCTGGGTGGAGGCGGCTCGGGTCGCGGACAAGTTCTAGGCTAATCGGAGACGGATACCGTGCTCCAGGCGCGCTCGAGGCTCTCGCGGTCCTCGGGGTGGGCGATGCGGATGAGGGCCCGGGCCCGCTCGTGGAGGGTGCGGCCGTAGAGATCCGCCACGCCGTATTCGGTGATGACGTAGTGGACGTGCTGGCGGGTGGTCACCACGCCGGCGCCGGGCTTGAGGGTGGGCACCAGCCGGGACTCGCCCCGCTTGGTACGGCTGGGGAGGGCGATGATGGGCTTGCCGCCGGGCGACAAGGAGGCGCCCCGGATGAAGTCCATCTGGCCGCCCACGCCGGAGATGATGCGGTGGCCCACGGAGTCCGCGCAGACCTGGCCCGTGAGGTCGACCTCCACGGCGCTGTTGATGGCCGTGACCTTGGGGTTGCGGGCGATGATGGTGGGGTTGTTGATGTAGGCGATGTCGAGCATCGCCACCTGGGGGTTGTCATCGATGTAGTCGTAGACCTTGCGGGTGCCGGTCACGAAGCCCACCACGACCTTGCCCGGGTGGATCTTCTTCAGGGTGTTGTCCACCACGCCCGAGTGGATGAGGGCCAGCACCCCATCGGACATCATCTCCGTGTGGATGCCCAGGTGGCGGTGGCCCTTGAGGGCCGCCAGCACTGCATCCGGCACGCCACCGATGCCCATCTGCAGGGTGGCGCCGTCCTCGATGATCTCGGCGGCGAAGCGCCCGATGGCGGCTTCCTCCGGGCCGATGGGCGGCTGGGGGAACTCGGGGATGGGCGTGTCCACCTCGACCCAGTGGTGGATGCGGCTCATGTGGATGAAGCCATCGCCGTGGACCCGGGGCATCTGCGGATTCACCTGGGCCACGATGACCTTGGCGCACTCCGCCGCGGCCTGGGCCACGTCCACGCTGACGCCCAGGGTGCAGAAGCCGTGCTCGTCCGGGGGCGAGACGTGGAGCAGGGCCACGTCCAGGGGTCGGCGGCCCGAGCGGAAGAGGTTCGGGATCTCGGACAGGAAGCAGGGCAGGTAGTCCACCCGGGGTGTGCCCACGTAGGGCCGCATGTTATGTCCCACGAAGAGGTTGGCGACCCGGAAGCTGCGGGCGTAGTCGGGCCGGGCGTAGTCCACCTTGCCGCTGACGTGGATGTGGATCAGCTCCACGTCCTGCAGGCGCTCGGCCTGGGCCACCAGGGCCTCCACCAGGATGGTGGGCGTGGCGGCGCCGCCGTGGATGAAGACCCGCATCCCGGACTGGACACAGGCCAGAGCTTCAGTCGCGGAAGCATGACGGACCATAAGCAACCTCCAGGTTCCAATACTGGAAAGGTACCCCCAGTGGGGCCTCTGTGCGGCCCATTGTGACCGGAACCAGCCGCCTACCACCGACCACTGGCCTCGGGAGGCGTTCATCCGGCGCTCCCGGGCGGGTAGGATGACCCCATGGCTGTCTCTGCGAGCTTCCGCGCCTACCTCCTCGAGCAGCTGGGGGCGATCCGTCCCGTCACTTCGCGCCCCATGTTTGGCGGCCTGGCCATCTTCGCGGAAGGTCGCACGTTCGCGCTGGTGGCGGACGAGGTCCTCTACTTCAAGGTGGACGACAGCAACCGGCCGGACTTCGAGGCCGCGGGCAGGGGGCCCTTCCTGCCCTTCGGCGATCCCGCGAGGCCCATGCAGTACTACGATCTGCCCGAAGAGGTGCTGGAGGATCCGGACCTGCTGGCGGCGTGGATGGCCAAGGCCATTGCCGTGGCGGCCCGGGCCAAGCCGAAGGCAAAACGGAAGGCGCGGCCATGAACCTCGTCCTGCTCCTGCCCGAGGATCTGGTGGCGCCGGACCGCGCCTGCCTCACGGGGCGGCGCCTGACCCACGTGCGGGAGGTCCACCGGGCCACGGTGGGCGGGGAGCTGGCTGTGGGCCTGCTGGGGGGCGCCATGGGGCGCGGCCGGGTGCTGCGGCTGGACGCCGAGGCCCTGGAGTTGACTTTCGTGCTGGACCAGGCGCCACCGCCCAAGCTGCCTCTGACGCTGGTCGTGGCCCTGCCGCGGCCCAAGGTGCTGAACCGGGTGGTGGCGGCTGCCGCCAGCCTGGGCGCGGCCCGCCTGGTGCTGCTCAACGCCTGGAAGGTGGAGAAGGCCTACTGGGCCAGCCCCCGGCTGCAGCCGGAGAGCCTGCGCGAGCAGCTTCTGCTGGGCCTGGAGCAGGCCAAGGACACGGTGCTGCCGGAGCTGCAGCTGGCGCGGCTCTTTCGGCCTTTCGTGGAGGGCGACCTGCCGGGATTGGTGGGGCAGGGCACGGGCCTGGTGGCCCACCCGGGGGGCGGGAGCGAGGCGCCGAAGGTGCTGGTGGCGCCCGTCACCCTCGCCATCGGCCCCGAGGGTGGCTGGATCGACGCGGAGCTCCAGAGCCTGCTGCGCGCGGGCCTGAAGCCCCTGGACCTGGGGCCGCGCATCCTGCGCACCGAGACCGCCCTGGCGGCGCTGGTGGGGCGGCTGTTCTGAGATCCTGGCAAATTCAGGTATCGAGCCGCAATCGATAGATGGCAGAAGAAGGCTTTGCCACCAAGGCTCCAAGGCACCAAGAAAAGCAACGGAACTCCGGCGTTGCAGTTCTTGTCGCCTCCGAAAGGGATGGCTCGGCTCCCGGTGGCCTGTCAGCATGGCCAGACCAACCCCAGCCCATGAACCAGGAGAAGCCATGTGCAGCTTCGTACGTCTTCGGATTCAGACCGCTCTGTGGGGCACCGGGATTGCCGCACTGCTTGCCCTCGGTTGCGCCGCTCCGGGCACTGTACCAAGCTCGGCCACGGTCAATGTCGAGGTCCGTCAGGCTCTGGAGCAGTTCAACACCGCCGCCGCCGCCGGGGATGTGAAGGCCTGCCTGGCCCTCTTCGAGGACCGCGCCGACATCCTGCTGGTGGGCTCGGACAAGGGGGAGGTCTTCAAGGGCCCCGCCGCCCTGGAGGGTTGGCTCGGAGGCCTGATGCGGGGCAACCGCTTCAGCTGGGAGATGGACCGGGTGGACCTCAGCCACCACGGGGACACCGCCTGGGCCTTCGTCGAGGGCCGCATGGTGGTCAAGGATCCCGCCGGCAAGCTGCGCTTCAAGGCACCCTACCGCTTCACCGCTGTCCTGGTGCGGCGCGGCCAGGGCTGGGCCTGGCGTCTCTTCCACGGCTCCGCGCCGGGCAAGGAGTAGGCCGGGGCAGGGGAACTCCCCGTTAAACGTTTTTCATCCCCGTTCATCCCTAGCTAGAAGCTTTTCCCTGCACATGCCCCTCCGGAAATGAGCCCTCGGACCACGCCTTTCCTCCCGGGGGTGAAAGGGGGGCTGTCATCTCGGTACCCGTGTCTTCCTCCCCGTCCCAAAGTGCTATTTAGCCGGGGATGGACGGGGATAAAGATCTGCACCTCGAGGTGAACGCGTCCTCCTGAGGCGGCGGCACCTGTCCCTCGCGAGATCAGAACCCCACGCTGTAGGCCCCGTTCCGCATGAGTGCCACGCTGGTGCCATCGGGCATCGTCAGGTCCACGCTGAGGACCTGCACGTCGGGCTGGGTCTCGGGGACGTAGACGCGGTCGATGTGGATGACGGCTTCGGGGCTGGAGAACTGGGCGGGGCCCACCTGGCCGCCAAAGTGGTCGCTGCGGCCGAAGGCCAGGTGCAGGCCCAGCTTCTCGTCCAGGAGGATCTCGCCCACGGGCTTCACGCCGAAGGCCGCCAGCACGCCCAGGCCCAGCTCCGCGAGGTTGCCGTAGGCGGGCTCGCGCTGGAGGTGCTCGACTTCCTTCCGGGAGGCGGGGCCTTCCGATAGCACGGCCACGGCGACGTTGCCCTCGATGCGGTAGCGGACGACCTCGGCGCCGAACTGCACAGGCATGATGCCGGCCGTGCGGCTGGCGTCGCCGGGCCGCTCGCCCTCGTAGGGCACGATGTAGGCCTCGCCCGAGGGCAGGTTGCCCGCCACGCCGGGTTCGGGCAGCAGGCCCCCGGAGGCGTGCCCCGTGCGGTGGCGCAGGTCCAGGTGCAGCGCGCACTCGCCGGCAGGTGTGCCGAAGCGGAAGGCCGCGCCCTCGGCCCGGTCGAGCAGGTCCTTGAGCAGGTTCACCCGGCGATTCACCTCGGTGTAGTCCAGGCGCAGGGCGGGGATCATGTCCGCGCGGAAGCCGGGCATGGTGGCGGCGCGGATGGGGTGCTTCTTCGCCGCCAGCTTCAGGGGCGCCGTGGCCGAGAACTTGGTCAGGGCGATGAGGATGGGATGCTCCGCGTAGAGCTCCGCGAAGCTCAGGGAGGCGGCCGGATCCAGGGCTTCCGAGGCGGGCAGGGGGCCGCCGGTGTGCAGCCAGACCTGCTCGGGCAGGTCGCCGTTGTTGGTGTGGATGTTGGGATAGATGGCCAGGTGCGTGGCCAGCCCCAGGTCCGAGTCCAGGGCTTTCAGCTGCGCGGCCCAGTCCGCAGCCATGGCCCGCCGCGCGGCCCAGTCGGCGTCATCCGGCACCTGCGCGTCCGGCAGGTCCACCAGGATGGCCAGCGCCTTTTCCCCTGGCCGAGGCACGAACACCCGCCGCACCAGCGCCACCAGCTCAGGACCTGTCAGCCGCTCGGTCATGAAAGCCTCCGACAGGGAGGATGCCACAGACCGCCAGCCTCCGCGCCCATCTGCTTCCTCGTCCCCTCACGACAAGGGCTGCCTCACCTGAGCTGCCTATCCGTCTCCTGCTCCCTGCTGGTTTGGGGTATAAGAGGGGGCAGAAACCCAAGGAATGTCCGATCAGGGATTCACCTTGAGCGACCATTGCCAGGTGTGGGTTGCGTTACCTTCCACCGGATCTGAGCCGGTGCAGAGCCAGGTATAGGAGACCAGCTTGATTCCCTCATTGGTCCAGGGATCCATGATTGTCACTTCCTGTCCGCTGTTCCGAGTGTCCCAGCCGATCCCCAGCAGGATGTGACCGCCTCCGGTTGACCACGCCCAGTTGACATAGAACGGGCGGTTGGCTCCGATTTCCGCCTGGATCGTGGGGAAGGTCAGTGCCGCGCTGCTGCCAGTGCAGGGCTTGCCATAGTGGGCCATGAAATCCGTGACACTGGGAGCGGGGCCATAGAGGGCTTCAATGGGTATGTTGGCGGTGGTGTCGGACCAGGCGAAAGTGGCATTCCCACACGCGTAGTTGATGCTCCGAACATAGTTCACGATGCTGCACTGGGTCTGGGGAGTCCCAAGAAAGGCCAGGATGCTCGCACCCGAGGCAGCCCAGCACCATTGGCTGTGTTCCTGGATCTGCTGCGGGCAGTTCAGCGTCTGGAAGGAACCCACGCTGGTCTGGTTGACCTTGATCTGGATGATCGTGGTGGTGTATCCGGTGGCGTTCGTGGCTGTCACGGTGTAGGACGTGGCGGGGGAAGCCGCAGTCGGAGTGCCAGAAATGCTTCCGGTCACGCTGTTGAGAGCAAGCCCTGCGGGCAGTCCGGGCGTGATGCTGAAACTCGCCACCGTTCCCGTCACGCTGGCCTGATCAGGCGTGATGCCAACGCCCACGGTGGCCACCAGGCTGGCCTGCGAATAGGAGAGATTGCTGGGAGCCGGAACCGGAGCCGTCGGTGTGGAAGAGGAGCTGCCGCCCCCGCAATGAAGGGTCAAGGGCACCAGGAGAGGCACAGAAAAGGTATAGACGAGGGCTCTTATCAGGCGAGGAAGGAAGTGCATGGGACCTCCTGGATCAGATGAGCCCAGCTTGACAGGCTCTGGTTATTATTTCTCCGGAGGCCCCCCCCATGGCCAGATCTGGAAATTTTGTATTGGTGATGCTGCTCGTTGCTTGTGCCATCCGAGTGCAAGCCCAGGTTCCCAGCGCCAAGCTCTGGAGCAATGGGACCGCGAAGGCGGCTGAATACCGAGCCGTCGCCCAGGCTGATCTCGCTCGCCGCCTTGCCACCCTGTCGGATGCTGACGAGAGACCGGTTCCTTCGGGCTTCCCCTACGATGTTCAGACCCTTCGCGAGCTGCGGACAGCAACCATCGGCTACGGATTTGAGGTCTTCACCCTGCCTCCCGCCGCACTGAAGTCTGAGCAGCCGGTGGAGCAGGGCGTCGTCTCTACAGGAACCTGGCGCTTCATGGTGATGGTTGGCAGTCGCCCCGTGGCCCTGATGACCCTGGCCAGCATGTCGGGCGAGATGCGGGTGGTGGAAGTCGGCGCCGCGAAACTCGCCAAATTGATCGAAGCCATGGCGTCCCGTCACGCCAACAGTGCGGACCGCCTGCGTTTCATCCGAGTCTACGAGGCTCACCAGGACATCCTGGAAGTGGCAACTTCCGATGCCCCTCCCAGGTATGAGCGCCTTGCCTCGCCAGGCGTGCTGCTGGAGGGGAAGGACGTCCGGACCCTTCTGCCCTGATTGCCGTTCAGCCCAGGAACAAGCGGTACGCAGGGTTCTGGGCCTCGTCGATCCAGGCGTAGCCGAGGTTGTCGAGGAAGGCGCGGAACTCGGTCTGGTCGTCGGGGGGCACCTCGATGCCCACGAGGACGCGGCCGTAGTCGGCGCCGTGGTTGCGGTAGTGGAAGAGGGTGATGTTCCAGTCGCTGCTCATGCTGCCCAGGAAGCGCAGCAGGGCACCCGGCCGCTCGGGGAACTCGAAGCGCAGCACCTGCTCGTGCACCACGGCGGGGGCGTGGCCGCCCACCAGGTGGCGGATGTGCAGCTTGGCCATCTCGTTGTCGCTGAGGTCCAGGGCCTCCAGGCCGTCGGCGTGCAGGTCCTCAAGCAGGCGGCGGGTCTCGGCGCCGTCGGCCACCTGCATGCCCACGAAGATGTGGGCCTTGGTCGGGTCGGCGTAGCGGTAGTTGAACTCGGTGATGGCGCGCTGGCCGATGCGCTCGCAGAAGGCCCGGAAGCTGCCGGGCCGCTCGGGGATGGTGACCGCCAGGACGGCCTCGCGCCGCTCGCCCAGCTCGGCGCGCTCGGCCACGAAGCGCAGGCGATCGAAGTTGGTGTTGGCGCCGGAGAGGATCGCCACCAGGGCGCCGGGGTTGGGCCGGTCCGGGTGCTGGGCGGTCCAGGCCTTGAGGCCCGCCACGGCGAGGGCACCGGCGGGTTCGAGGAGGGACCGGTTCTCTTCGAATGCATCCTTGATGGCGGCGCAGATCTCGTCCGTGTCCACGAGGACCACCTCATCGACGTACTGGCGGCAGAGCTCGAAGGTCTGCTCGCCCACCTGGCTCACGGCCACGCCATCCGCGAAGAGGCCCACCTGGTCCAGCTTGACGCGGTGGCCCGCGGCCAGGGACTGGTAGAGGGCGTTGGCGTCCGTGGGCTCCACGCCCACAATGCGGATGCCGGGGCAGAGGCGCTTCAGATAGGCGGCGATGCCCGCGATGAGGCCACCGCCGCCCACGGGCACGAAGACCGCCTCCATGCCCCGGGGCATCTGGCGCAGCAGCTCCATGCCGATGGTGCCTTGTCCCGCGATGACATCCAGGTCGTCGTAGGGGTGGATGTAGGTGGCGCCGCTCTGGGCCTGCAGGGTCCTGGAGTGGGCGAAGGCCGCCTCGAAGGTGTCGCCATGCAGGACCACCTCGGCGCCCATGCCGCGCACGGCCTCCACCTTGATGCGGGGCGTGGTCACCGGCATGACAATGGTGGCCCGGCAGCCCAGGCGCTGGGCGGCCAGGGCCACCCCCTGGGCGTGGTTGCCCGCGGAGGCCGCCACCACGCCGCAGCTGCGGGTGGCCTCGTCCAGGTTGGCGATCTTGTTGTAGGCGCCCCGGAGCTTGAAGGAGAAGACCGGCTGCAGGTCCTCGCGCTTGAACCAGACGGGGGCGCCGAGGCGTTCGCTCAGGTGCCGGGCGGGCTCCAGGGGGCTCTCGATGGCCACGTCATAGACCAGGGCCGTGAGGATGCGCTCGAGGAGGTCGCGGGACGGGGTGGGATCGGAGGTCATCGAGACTCCAGAGCTGCAGAACGAAGAACCCCCCGACGGTGAGGTGCGGGGGGTGGCAGGGAACGAAGGGGTAAACCCGTCCTAGCCACCCTGGGGGATGCTAATGGACAGAATAATCGGGGAGGTGGCGGCCATCGGTGCTCTCAAGCGTGGTGATGATTCAGCCTAGCAGCCACCGCCCCGCCCCACAAGGCGGCGCCGCCCCGCCGGGCTCCCGGGCTGGCAGAATGGAAGCATGACGAACTCTCTGCTTGAGCCATCGCCCTTCGCGGCACTCCCCTTGGAGGCGGCGGCATGGTGAAGGCGCGGAGCTGGGGTCGGCGGGTCCTCAAGGCCCTGGGCTGGGCCCTGGGCCTGTTTCTGGGCCTGAACCTGCTCCTGGTGCTGGTCTTCCGCTTCGTCCCGGTGCCCAGCTCCGGCCTGATGGTGCAGCGCCGGCTGGAGGCCTGGTCCGGGGACAAGTCCTACACGGCCCGCCACCGCTGGGTGCCCCTGGAGGAGATCTCCCCCAGCCTGGGCGTGGCGGTGATCGCAGCCGAGGACCAGAACTTCGCCGACCACTTCGGCTTCGACTGGCAGGCCATCGAGAAGGCCGTGCAGCACAACGAGACCAGCCGCCGCAAGCGGGGCGCCTCTACCGTCTCCCAGCAGACCGCCAAGAACCTCTTCCTCTGGAGCAGCCGCTCCTGGACCCGGAAGGGCCTGGAAGCCTGGTTCACCCTGCTGATCGAGGCCGGCTGGTCCAAGAAGCGGATTCTGGAGGTCTATCTCAACATCGTGGAGTTCGGCGACGGGGTCTACGGGGCCGAGGCTGCGGCCCGGACCTTCTTCGGCAAGCCCGCCAAGCGCCTCACGCCCAGCGAGGCGGCCCTGCTGGCGGCGGTGCTGCCCAACCCCCGGAAGTTCCACGCCAACGCGCCCAGCGACTACATCCGGGGTCGCCAGGCCTGGATCCTGAACCAGATGCGGCAGCTGGGCGGGGACCAGGTGGTCAAGGACCTGGAGAGCTAACAGTCCGCTGCCGGGCCGGCGGACGGATGTCACGATTCAAGACCCGCTGGTTTTCTTCCTGGATGCCCGCTATAGAATGGGGTCACCCATCCAGGAGGATCACCCATGAAGACCCCCGTTCGCGTGGCTGTCACCGGCGCCGCCGGCCAGATCGGATACAGCCTGCTCTTCCGCATCGCCAGTGGCGCGATGCTGGGCGCAGATCAGCCCGTGATCCTCCAGCTCCTGGAGATCACCCCCGCCCTGAAGGCGCTCAACGGCGTCGTCATGGAGCTCAACGACTGTGCCTTCCCCCTGCTGGCGGGCGTCGTGACTTCCGACGATCCCATGGTGGCCTTCAAGGATGCCGACTACGCTCTGCTCGTGGGCGCCCTGCCGCGCAAGGCCGGCATGGAGCGGGCCGACCTGCTGAACGCCAATGGCGGCATCTTCAAGCCCCAGGGCCACGCCCTGAGTGAAGTGGCCAGCCGCAATGTGCGCGTCCTCGTGGTGGGCAACCCCGCCAACACGAACGCCTTCATCGCGCTCTCCAACGCCCCCAAGCTCAAGCCCAGCCAGTTCCACGCCATGGTGCGCCTCGACCACAACCGCGCGATCTCCCAGCTGGCCGCCAAGACCGGCGCCCCCGTCACGGCCATCAAGCAGATGACCATCTGGGGCAACCACAGCGTCACCCAGTTCCCCGACCTCTACCACGCCACCGTGGACGGCAAGTGCGCCTACGACCTGGTCAACGACCACGCCTGGTATGAGAGCTCCTACATTCCCACCGTCGCCAAGCGCGGCGCCGCCATCATCGAGGCCCGTGGCCTCAGCAGCGCCGCCAGCGCCGCCAGCGCCGCCATCGACCACATGAAGAGCTGGGCTCTGGGCACCCCCGAGGGTGACTGGACCAGCATGGCGTTTCCCTCCGACGGCAGCTACGGCGTCCCCGAGGGTCTGGTCTACGGCTTCCCCGTCACGGTCAAGGACGGCAACGTCAAGATCGTCCAGGGTCTGGAGATCAACGCCTTCAGCCGCGCCAAGATGGACGCCACCGCCAAGGAACTGGGCGAGGAGCGCGACGCCGTCAAGGAACTGGGTCTCATCTAGCCGGAGCCAGACGAACAAGGCGCGCGGGGGGCGACCCCCGCGCGCCTTGTTCCGTCCGGGATGCTGGCGCTCAGGCGGTCTGCTCACCCATGTAGAAGGTGTAGGCCACCTGGAAGGAGCAGTAGTCCCCGAGCACATTGATGCGAAAGGAAATGAAGAGGGGTCGATGATGGATCTGCCCGATCTGGAGCGGAGCCTCGGGACCGGCGTTGTGGCGCGGGTTGGTCATGGTGATGACGAGGCGCTCCGGGTCCGCCCGCTGCCAGGCGATGCCGGGGGTCCCCTCCTCGCTGCGCTGGACGCGGAAGGTGGTCCAGAGGGGCGGCTGTTCGGTGAGCAGGCAGTCCACGTCGTGCATGCCCATCGAATCGACGGTCCCACTGTCCAGCACTTCCAGGTTACCGGTGGTCACTCTCATGGGGCTCCCAGGTGCAGGGGCCGAGTCCACCCTGCGCCTTCATCCTAAGTCGTTGTTCTCCAAGATCCTCTGTGATAAAACCTAGACAATGGCAGGCCGTTCTAAGAGGATGCCTGGGGCCGGGGACTCGGGCTTGTAGTAGGCGAGGCGGCCCGGGAGGCAGGACAGGATGGCCCCGCCACGGTGCAGGCAGATCTCGTTGAGGGCCTGGGCCAGGGGGAGTTCCCGGCCATCGCATCTGAGGCCATCGACCATGATGTGGCAAGTGGGTCCGGCCCCCTTCGATTTGAGGAGCTGCTCGAGTCCGGCGGGGAAGTCCTGGTCGCCGGGGACCTCGGTGCCGAGCTCGGAGACATAGGGCAGGTGCCGGTTCAGGCGGCTGAGGATCTCCTGGCGCCGCTTGGGCAGCGCCAGAAAGTGGATCCAGCGCGCCCGCTGGGCCGAGGCGATGAAGGCCTTCACAAAAGCTTCTTCGTGACCCATGGGGAGACTCCTCGGAGATGCATTACAACCTGCGCAAAAAAAGCTAATCAGCCACCGATGAACACCGATAACTGCTGATTAAAAGCTGATAAAGAAAGAGCTAAAAAGAAACTTATAATAGTTTTTATCATGTCTTAATCCTGCTTTCATCGGTGTTCATCGGTGGCTTAGTTTTTCTTGTTCTTGTTTCCTGTGAATTCAAAGCGGGATCAGGCCGGCTCGGCGAGCAGCAGGCGGTTCTTGGGGGTGATGTCGCCGGGGATCAGCTGGGTGTAGACCCGGTAGCCCTGGGCGCGCAGCCGTGCCACCCGGGTGGCGTCCATGGCCAGGGGACCGTCCAGCCAGCCCTCCAGGCCGCCGAGATCACCCGTCTTCAGGTCGTGGCAGCAGGGCAGCACTGCCACGGTGGCCCCGGCCGCCACAGCCCGCGCCAGGATCAAGTCCGTCAGCCCGCCGCAGGCATGGGCCGAGACCACCAGATCTCCGGAAGTCAGAGGCACCTGGCTCAGGTCGGTCTCCAGGAACTGCACCCGGCCCGCCAGCCGCGGCCAGGCCGCGCCCAGGGATTCCACCAGGGTCGCGGCGCTCTTCGGCAGGCGCAGGTCCACCGCCAGGGCCTCCGGGGAGCTGTCGTCCAGCAGCAGGAGCACCTGGGCCAGCAAGCCATGACCGCAGGCCAGGTCCACGACGCGCCGGCCCCGGAAGCGCCGCCGCACCCGGCGGGCCATCTCCCAGGCTTCAAAGAGCTCCTTGCGCGGCAGGCACCCGGCCGCACAGACGGCCCTGGCAATGGCGTCGAAGAGGGTCGCCCCGCTGAACTGAGGCAGGAGCTTCGGGGTCAGCCGGTTGCGGGAGGAGCGGTCCATGGGGCAGAGGTTCCTGGGGTCGGGGCATCGGAGGGCGCGGGGATGCCACGGGAGCCGCACCCAAGGACAGCTTACGGGATCAGGGGCTGGGCGCCGGGAGGATCCTTCCGCCCGCCCAGCTTCCCTCAGGCCAGCCCAGGGTCAGCCGGCCTCGCGTCCAGCAGCAGCCTGCCCATGGTCCGCTTGATCGAATCTCGATGGAGCGTAAACACGACGCTGAGGATCGTGGCCAGCTCGACATAGTTGATACCCCGGGCCTCCGGGTTCTCCACGCCATTGTGCGGAGCACAGTGCCGATCGGTCTCCTCGGCAAGGTGGACCCGGCAGACCAGGGGCCGCACGGGCCAGATGCGGCAGCTCCTCTCGGCCGGATCCAGAAAGAGGCAGGACTGATCTTCCGGCGCCTGATCGTTCCAGGTGGTCTCTCCGGTGTGGTCCCCCCGGCTGTCGATGGTCACGTGCGCCAGCTGGCGGGAGGCCTTGTCGTAGTCAATCTCCAGCCCCTGGGCCTGGCAGGTGGCCAGGATGCCGGCGGCCTCTTCAGAGGTGCAATAGACCAGCTCGTGGCAGCAGTTGGCACAGCCCCGGTGGCAGAAGGGGGGCGGGTAGCCGAACCGCTGATCCCGCTGGATCAGGGCTTCGATCAAGGCATCGACTTCAGCGTGGATGAGGGTCGTTCGATTAGGCCCCGCCTCCAGATAGCGTTCAGCAATCCCCCGGAACGCCTTCCAGGGGGTCTCGGCCGAGCCGCCTTCCAGGTCCTCCAGGAGGTTCCCATAGAGCAGCAGGTCGCCCTCCTTGATGAGGTGCTCCTCCACCCACCGGCGGTCCTCGTCGCGGGGTGAGGCCTGCTGGACTCTCGTGCCGATTGACCCACAGCAGTGTTTGACTTTCTTCCTGCTGCCACAGGTGCAGGGGGCATTACGACCCGTCTTCATGGCGCGGCCTCAATCCGTTGGCGGTGCCTTGCAGCCCAGTCTGGGACGAGCAAAAGGCCCCGACGTGGGGCCTTCGCTCTTGATCGTGTCAGGGGCACCTAGCTGCAGCCGGTGGTGGCGCCGCAGGTCTGGCACTTCATGCAGGCGCCATTGCGGACCAGGGTGAGGTGGCCGCACTCGGGACAGGGATCGCCGGTGTAGCCCTTTTCCCGGGCGGCCTGAGCCGCGGAGACGGTGCCGCCGGACATGGACGGGGTCGGCCGGGTGACGGCCACGGCGACGAGCTCCGGCGCGCTGGGCTGGGCGGGGGAGGTTCCGCCGACCGGGGCATCGGGGAAGGGCAGGGGTGTGCCCGTGGGCAGGCTGGGCAGGTTCGCGCCGGGGGCATGGCTGTTGGGGCGCAGGCCGGTGGGGGAGCTGCTGAGGTGCTCGGGCTCGACGTGGGCCAGGTCGTAGCGACCCAGGTAGCTGATGGCCAGCTCCCGGAACACGAAGTCGATGAGGCTGGTGCTGAGCTTGATGGTGTCGCTGCCGGACACCATGCCGCCGGGCTCGAAGCGGGTGAACAGGAAGGCATCGCAGAACTCTTCCAGGGGCACCCCGTGCTGCAGGCCCATGCTCACGGCAATGGCGAAGCAGTTCAGCACCGCGCGGAAGGCGGCGCCTTCCTTGTGGATGTCGAGGAAGATCTCGCCGAGGCTGCCGTCCTCGTATTCACCAGTGCGCAGGTAGAGCTTGGTGCCGCCGATGGTGGCCGCCTGGGTGTAACCGCCCCGGCGGTTGGGCAGGCGCCGGCGGTAGGTGCGCACCAGCTGCTGGGTGAGGACCTGGGCCATGGCCGGGGTCTTCTCGGCGGGCGAGGCCTGCTCGTCCAGGAGGGTGTCCACGCCGTCCAGCAGGTCCAGGCTGGTGGCCATGGCCTGGCTCATCTTGGAACCATCGCGGTAGAGGGCCACGGCCTTGAGCATGAGCTGCCAGCTGGCCTCGTAGATGCCGCCGATCTCGGGCACGGTGGCTTCCGCAGGCAGGTTGATGGTCTTGCTGATGGCGCCGCTGAGGAAGGGCTGGGCCGCACCCATCATGCGCAGGTGGCCCATGGGCGCGATGTAGCGCCGGCCGATGCGGCCGCAGCGGTTGGCGCAGTCGAAGATGGGCAGGTGCTCATCCTTGAGGTGCGGCGCGCCTTCCACGGTCATGGTGCCGCCCAGGGCCGCCAGGAAGGTCTCTACCTGGGTGGCGTCGAACTGGCCCTTGAGGCGCTCGACATCAATGGCGTAAGCCGCGTCGAAGGCGGTGGGGAGCTTCTGCTCCACCAGGGCGATCTCCTCCTCGGCCCAGCCGGCGCCCTTGAGCATGCTGCGCGTGATGCCGGGGGTGTCGTCGTTGAGCTGCTGCCAGCCCACCACGTGGCGCTCAATGTCCTGGATCTGGGCGGGGGAATAGCCCAGGCGGGCCATGGCTTCGGGGATGGCGCGGTTCACCAGCTTGAAGTAGCCTCCGCCCGCCAGCTTCTTGAACTTCACCAGGGCGAAGTCGGGCTCGACGCCGGTGGTGTCGCAGTCCATGAGCAGCCCGATGGTGCCCGTGGGTGCCAGCACCGAGACCTGGGCGTTGCGGTAGCCATGCTGCTCGCCCAGGCTGAGGGCCGTATCCCAGCTCTCGCGGGTGGCGTCGAGGATGCGCTTGGGCACGCCGGTGCCGCGCAGGCCCTGGGGCCGGATGGAGAGCTGCTCGTATTCGGAGTCCGGCGCGTTGTAGGCGGCGCGGCGGTGGTTGCGGATGACCCGCAGCATGTGCTTGGCGTTCTTCTCGTAGCCGGGGAAGGGGCCGAGCTCGCGGGCCATCTCGGCGCTGGCGGCGTAGGCGTCGCCCGTGAGAATCGCCGTCAGGGCCGCGCACCACTGGGTGCCCTCGACGCTGTCGTAGGGGATGCCCATGCGCATGAGCATCGAACCGAGGTTCGCGTAGCCCAGGCCGAGGGTGCGGAACTGGTAGCTGAGCTGGGCGATGGACTCGCTGGGGAACTGGGCCATGAGCACGCTGATCTCGAGCACCACGGTCCAGAGGCGGATGCCGTGCCGGTAGCCGGCCAGGTCGAAGCCGCCATCCTCGGTGAGGAAGGTGCAGAGGTTCAGCGAGGCCAGGTTGCAGGCCGTGTCATCCAGGAACATGTATTCGGAGCAGGGGTTGCTCGCGTTGATGGGGCCGTCTTCAGGGCAGGTGTGCCAGTCGTTGATGGTGGTGTTGAACTGGATGCCGGGATCCGCGCAGGTCCAGGCGGCGCGGTTCACCTTCGCCCAGAGGTCCTTGGCGCGGAGCTTCTTCGAGGTCTTGCCGTCGATGCGGCGCTTCAGCTCCCAGTCGCCGTCCACTTCCAGGGCGCGCATGAAGGGATCGGGCACGCGCACCGAGTTGTTGGAGTTCATGCCGCCCACGGTGTAGTAGGCCTCTCCGTCCCAGGAGGTGTCGTAGCCCTGCAGGTCCCGGGCGAAGTCGCCCTCGGCCAGGCGACCCAGGCACTGGGTGAGGAAGGCGGCGGGGGCGCCGTCCCGCTTGGCGCGGGCCAGGGCCTTACGCAGCGCCTCGTTGGTCTTGGGGTCCGCATCCTTGGTGGTGGAGCCCTCCACGGTTAGGCAGATGGCGTCCCAGTGGCGGCGGATCACGGCGCTGCCGGCGGCCAGCATGGCGACCTTGCGCTCCTCGGTGACCTTCCAGTCGATGAAGGCCTCGATGTCGGGGTGGTCGAGGTCCAGGCAGACCATCTTCGCGGCCCGGCGCGTGGTGCCGCCGCTCTTGATGGCGCCCGCGGCGCGGTCACCCACGGACAGGAAGCTCATCAGGCCCGAGCTGCGACCGCCGCCGGAGAGGGGCTCCTCGGAGCCGCGGACCTTCGAGAAGTTGGTGCCCGTGCCCGAGCCGTACTTGAAGATGCGGGCCTCGCGAGTCCAGAGGTCCATGATGCCGCCGGGGTTCACCAGGTCGTCCGAGACGCTCTGGATGAAGCAGGCGTGGGGCTGCGGACGCTCGTAGGCCGAGGTGGACTTCATCATCTCGCCCGTGCGGGGATCCACGTAGCTGTGGCCCTGGGCCGGGCCGCTGATGCCGTAGGCGTAGTGCAGGCCCGTGTTGAACCACTGCGGCGAGTTGGGCGCGCACATCTGGTTGGCCAGCATGTAGGTCAGCTCGTCGTAGAAGGCCTGGGCGTCCTCGGTGGTCTCGAAGTAGCCGTGGGTCTCGCCCCAGTGGCGCCAGCAGCCCGCCATGCGGTGGAAGACCTGCCGCGCGTCCTTCTCCCCGCCGTTCTGCTCGTCGATCCCCTTCCGGCGGAAATACTTCTGCGCCAGGATGTCCACCGCCACCTGGGACCAGGTCTCCGGCACCAGCACGTCCTTGGCCTCGAAGACCACGGTGCCGTCGAGCTTGGAGATCCGGCTGGTCCGCGGGACGAAGGGGATCCCCTCCAGGGGATCGTGACCTGCCTTCGTGAAGTGGCGGGCGATCTTCATGGTCAGTCCTGGGCTCAAGATTAATGTTGGAACAAATAGAGGAGTGCGTGCGCTAATCCAGGAAAGTCACAACCTTTCCAGAGGCGTGCAACGCCACCCCAAAAAACGGGGGTTTTTGCATACGACCTCTAGGGGTTGTGCCGGAGATCAAGGATCGCCCCAAGATGTAGGGGTGTCAAGAGGCGACGAGCGGATTTTGCCAGCGCAAAAATAGCACCAATCAGGGGTTCAGGGCGCAGGTAGGCAAGAGACTCCAGGTTGGTGGAGGGGAGGCGGTTTCCACGGGTGGCTCGGGACTCTGGGCGACCCTGGGGAGGAGCCCCCTCCGCCGCCAGAAGCTGAAACCCTTCAGGCGTTGCCCAACCTGGGAAATAGCGGATCTGAAGCTCGTCAGTGGACTCGTGCATCCCTAGATAAGGAGTGACCCCGGGGGTGGCTCCGCCGGGCGAAGCTTGCCCCAGGCAGGTAAGCAATGAAACGTAAGACCCCCGGAAGGGGTGGCGCCTTGAGGCGATGAGCTCTCGAGGCTGCTGGGAGAAAGGCCATGTGGCCCAAGGCGTTCCGGGTCCTCGGGCCATCTTGCAGCCTGGCTCAGGTGGCGCCCGGGTCCCTATCCCGGCTAGGCTGAAGGCAAGCCGGGCCCCATGCATCGGGGTGCGACGAACCGGGTCAGATCGGAAGAAGCAGCCCTAAGTCGTTACGTCGAGTGCCGTGGCAAGCCCGGCCCTTTTGCGCCTGCAGCGCAAAACGGCCGGGCTCGCCAACCGTGAGCGCGGCGCCTTCGCCTTGCGCCCACGGGTCGGCACTGGCCTACGCTCCGGGCGGGGACCCCGCGGAGCAGAGCCCTGCTTCGGTGGTGGTCCAGGCCCTGGCGGGGCAAGGCGATGCTCAACCCGGCGGGTGCCCGGCTCATCGTGCGACATTCAGTCGCACGGATCGCCACCCGCCTGGGTTTCGCCGTGGCGAGCCCGGCCTTGGTGCGCCTGGACCTCGCCATCGCATTGCCTATCTCCGAATCGGCCGCGCCGATTCGGAGCCCGCACGGCACACCGGATACAGCGCACACCCCGCACAGGTGCTGCGCTGCCGCACCCCGGGACAGTCCCCGAGGATGCCCAGGTGGCTGAGGGCGAAGTCGTAGCGCAGGGGATCTGCCGGGTCTAGCTGGCGCAGGGCGTCGGTGATCTCGCGGGCCATCTTGCCATCGGGCGTGGCGCGGTGGCTGAGGCCGATGAAGCGGGCGACGCGGGCCACGTGGGTGTCGAGGGGGATGATCAGCTCCCGGGCTGGATAGCGGGTCCAGAGGCCGAGATCAGGCCAGCCCGGTCGCACCATCCAGCGCAGGAACATGCGCCAGCGCTTGCAGGCGGCACCCTCCTCGGGATCTGGCAGCGAGAACCGCGCGCCGTAGGTGGCTGGCAGCTCCGTGCGGAGCCGCTGCACCAGCCGCGAGAGGGCCCGGTCGGCGGGCTCGTCGGGGCCCGGCAGCAGGTGGGCCTCCAGCCCCTGGCCGCTCTCGCCGTGCAGTCGCCGCCAGGCCAGCAGCCACTCGGCCAGGTCCACGCCCGTGTGGAAGCGCCAGACCCAGCCTCGCAGCGCCCGCTGCAGGGCCTTCCGCCCTTCGGTTTCGGAGTGGGCCAGCAGCCAGGCAGTGGGGGCGGAACCCAGCGGCACCAGGACGGCCTGGACAGCCCGGACCATGGGATCCACCCGCCCGTAGGCCAGGTGGGCTGCCACGAAGGCCGCCAGCTCGCGATCCAGGGGGTCGTTGTAGGTAAGGGGCACCCGGAGGGGGTCCTTCTCCAGGGCCAGGGCCGTGTCGTATTGCCCGCAGAGTGCGTCCAGGCGGGCCTTCAGGGTGCGTGTGGGGGTGCCCATGGCCTCCAGTGTCCCAGGAGGGACCTGGTCGTCACGGCGAATTCACGAGCCCGGTGCCTAAATTCACTATGTAAGTAAAGGCGCAGCCGCTAGACTCATGAGCGGTGGCCCGTGGCCCCTTTTGGAGCAGTAACCGCACATGATGAACCTGCGTGGCCTTGGGAACCTGGCGAAGATCCTCGAAGAAGCAGCAAAACCCGATTCAATCCTGCGGGAAGATCGTGAGAAGCCCAAACCCAAGTTCCTGAAGAAGGGCGAGAAGGCCGGCAACATCCGGGTCATCGATCCCAAGCGGAAAGTGTGGTACGAGAAGCGCCTCAAGGAAGCCACTGCGAAGGTTGCGGCGACCGAGTCTTCCGCCTCTGGCCCCGTGAGCGCCCCGGCGGCTCCGGTCCTGGCCAAGAACGTCGCTTCCCTGGTGGGCGGTGGCTCGCTGCTGCAGACCCTGGCCGCGGCCAAGGATGCCAAGCCGAAGTCGGATTCCCCCAAGCGGTCCGAGTCCTGGCGCCGCAAGCCGGGTGAGTCGATCTTCTAGCTGTCAGCTGTCGGTGAATGAGGGGCCCGGATGGGTCCCTCTTTTTGGTTCTTCCGGGATTTCTGGGAGCGTGCGGAGAATTTACAGGGCGTAGCGGGCGTGTTTTGGCGCGCTCCCTGAAATCCCAGATGAATCTCTTCTCCATGCCTGGAATGGGCCAGGAAAAGCCGACGGTTTATGGCGCCGCGCCTTCAGCTGAGTCTGGCCCGGGATGGTCCGACCTCTGGCTGTTGGCTTTAGCTGACAGCCGACAGCCGATAGCCGACAGCTAACAACGCCCTCACACCGCTGCGTGAACACCAAACTTCCGCCCGATCCAGGTTGCGGCCAGGGGCCGCTCCAGCTTGCCGCGGCGCAGGTCGCCGAGGGTGAGCAGGGCCAGGTCCAGCACGGGCGTGGCGGGGTCCAGGGTGCCGTCGGCCAGTCGTGCGCCAAGGTCGGTGCGGGCGATGGCCTGGAGCCCATCGGCCAACCGCACGTGCACGGCCTGGGGATCCGCCAGCGCATTGCCCGCCTTGGTGGCCGCCTGGCTCACCCCGCGCAGCATGCCGTCAATGGCGCAGCCCGAGGGCGCGGTCGCCAGGGTGGGCTCGGCGATGGCGACGAGGCGCTGCTCAAGCAGGGTCCAGGCCGCCTGGTACTGGGTGCCCTTGTGGCGCCAGCGGCCGAGCAGGGCATCCAGCTCCGGCGCGAGGGCCGCGGCCTCGGCGGGATGATCCAGGGCCAGCAACCAGAGACGGGCCTCATCGGGCAGGGCGGCGAAGGCAGCGAGGTTCATGGGCACTCCCGGAACTGGAACAGTCTCTAGGATGCCGGCAATCCGCCAGCTATGCCTGTCCGAACAGCAGCCGTGCAGGTTTCCGTGACGATTGGACCCCAGGGTCTCGCGTAAGGTTAGGAGCGATGAGAGACACTGCGATTCTGCTTCTAAATCTGGGTGGCCCCGTGAATCTGGGCCAAGTGGAACCTTTCCTGGCGGCCCTCTTTGGTGACCGGGACCTGATCAAGCTGCCCTGTCCGGCCTTCCTGCAGCCACCCCTGGCGCGGCTCATCGCCCGCCTGCGCGCCCCCGGCGCCAAGGGCCGCTACGCCGAGATCGGCGGTGGCTCACCGCTGCTGCGCGAGAGCGCCTTCCAGGGCAATGCGCTGCGCGCGGCCCTGCGCGCAGCGGGGCGGGACGAGGCCGTGAAGCTCTGCTTCCGCTATGCGGCGCCCAAGGCCGCGGGCCTGCTGCAGGCCCTCAAGCGCGACGGCATCCGCAAGCTGGTGCCCGTGACGCTCTACCCCCACGACTGCCGCGCGACCACGGGCTCCAGCCTGCGGGAGCTGGCCGTGGAAGCCGCCAAGGCGGGCCTGGAGCTGCTGCCCGGCGTGGACCACTACGCCACCGATCCCGACTACCTCGACGCCCTGGAGCGACCCCTGCGCACGGCGCTGGCGGAGCTGCCGGACGCCACCGTGATCTTCAGCGCGCACAGCCTGCCCGTGCGGCAGATCGCGGCGGGCGATCCCTACGAGCGGGAGATCCACGCCACCCGCGATGCCCTGATCGCCCGGCTGGGCCCGATCCCCGGCGGCTACACCCTGGCCTACCAGAGCCGCACGGGTCCCGTGCGCTGGCTGGAGCCCCCGCTGAAGGCGGTGCTGGAGAGCCTGGGCGGCAAGGATGTGATCATCGTGCCCCTCAGCTTCGTCAGCGAGCACATCGAGACCCTGCACGAGCTGGATATCGAATACCGCGAGGTGGCCCACAAGGCCGGGGTGCGCACCTACCGGCGCGTGGCCGCGCCCGGCACCGATGCGGCCTACATCCGCTGCCTGACGCGGCGCGTTCTGGAGATCCTGCCATGAGCAGCACCCTGATCCTCGGTGGCGGCGTCACAGGCCTGGCGGCCGCCTGGCACCTCCAGCGCCGCGGCATCGACGTGGAAGTCTGGGAAGCTGCCCCCAGTGTCGGCGGCTGGATGAAGACGCTGCCCTGGGAGGGCGGGCACATCGAGACCGGGCCCCAGGGCGTGCTGTGGCAGCAGGGCACCGTGGTGGACAAGGTCTTCACGGCCATCGGGCTGCCCTTCAAGTCCCCGGGCACCGGCGCCCGCTGGGTGGGGAAGGGCGGCCGCCTGATCCCCGTGCCCGCCTCGCCCCCGTCCCTGATGTTTTCCGCCCTCATGCCCCTGGGCGCCAAGCTGCGCATGATGGCCGAGCCCTTCATCCCCGTGCGCGGTGCGGAGCCTGAAGAATCCCTCTCGGCCTTCATCACGCGGCGCCTGGGCAAGGGCGTGGCCACGGAGCTGCTGCCGGCCATGGTGGCGGGCGTGCTGGCGGCGCCGGCCGAGGTCCTGTCCGTCGACGCCATCCCCAAGCTGCGCCAGTGGGAGGCCACGGGCAGCCTGGTGAACGGCATCCGCAAGAGCGGCGTCAGCCACATGGTGGTGCCCGAGGGCGGCATGGGGCAGCTGCCCATCAAGCTCTCGGAGCACCTCGCGGCCGTGCGCACCGGGCTCCGCGCCGAGCGGCTCGAGGCCCTGCCGAACCACCGCTGGCGCGTGAGCGGCGGCGGCGAAGTGCGCGAGGTGGACCGCCTGGTCCTGGCCCTGCCGGCCTTCGAGGCCTCAGCCCTGCTGCGGCCCGTGGCCCCCGGCAGCGCCGCGGCCCTGGGCTCCATCCCCTACACCAGCGTGGACCTCTGGCACAGTCGCCACACCCCGCTGCCCGCCCTCAAGGACAGCTTCGGCTTCCTGATCCACCCCCCGGAAGGGCACGGCTACCTGGGCTCCCTGGTGCCGTCCTGGATGGATCCCCAGACCGCCCCGACGGGCGTCATGCAGCTGCGCAGCTTCATCGGCGGCGCCTTCGGCAAGCCCGCGGACCTGGAGACCTGGGCAGGTGTGCAGGCCCGCCTGCAGCACTGGATTCCCACCCTGGACGCGCCCTCCGCCGTGCGCCACGAGCTCGCCGAGAACGCCATCCCGCGCCCCGAGCTGGGCCACCGCGCCCGCGTGGCTGCCGCCCTGGAAGCCCTGCCCACCGGCATCGAGTGGCTCAGCAACGCCCGCTTCGGCCCCGGCGTCCGCGACATCCTCGAAGGCCTGGAAGTCTGGGCGGGGCCTGAGGCGCACTGACAGCCACTCGCGGCTAAAGGGAACAACGACTTGGCCACCAAGGCACCAAGAAAGGTGCCAGGGCTATGACTGCGCCTGGGTTTCCATGATTTCGATCTTTTCTGCTTTTATCACCGTTTATCACCGTTCATCACCGGTTAAAAACATCTTTAAAACTTGAATCTATTGCGCTCTTCCTATTTATCTACAGCATCACCGTCGAAGCTGCTTTTGGAACCAGTGATGCACAGTGATGAACGGTGATAAGGGACTCTGAGTCGTGAGTTCCGCGCAAGTTGGTGCACTTTCGGAGCTGGTGCGTGGCGCTCTGGTGGAGAACATCAACTCATCCCAAGGGGCTTCCGTCGAGGGTGGAGGGCACTCACCTGACTTCGAGGGAAAGAGAAAAATTCTGGACAAGCCTTACCGTCATTCGTAAGTGGTGAAAGAATTTAAGGCAAACCTAAGGTAGGTGAATTCCCGCTAGATGGCCTCGTATCCGACAAGTCTTAGGTTTGGATAACGGATTCCTCAAAAAGGAAATTCAGCTTTGGTGCGAGTTACCATGTCGTCCTTACCTGCTTATACGGCAATTACACAAACCCCCTTGTCGCAGAACTCCTAGTTAGGCCTCCTGGAGCATCCATGAAGGAGTTCGCCCGTCAAACAGGCCAAGGCTGGAAGTACTCTTTCTGGGTAGTTCTCACCTGGCTGGCGATCATACTTACCTTTGCCTTCGGTTCGCTATGGTCTGGTAATCCCCTTAAATTGCCTGAGGCAACGACTACCGGAACCTATTTCACTATCGCCATCTTCTGGTTTCTATGGTGGGCTGCTGCTATTCGTTGCCCAGAATGCAAGAAAAGCTATGCCTGGTACTACATGAATAAGGGCAACCATTCCGATCTGCTTGCCCGCCAAGAGGCGTCCACCTCCTGTCCTTCCTGCGGGTATTCACCCACGAACCCCACCCATCAATACACCGAGATACCTTGATCGGCCTAACCCTCGGCTCAACTCGGACCCCGCCTGCCATGTCTTCCGTCCTCTTTCATCCTCCGGCTTTCCCGGCTTCGCTCCGCGCCTCGGCGCAGGCGGGCCCGGTTAACTTCTTCCGTTAGGCTTCGTAATGAAGATCCATCTAGCCATAGTGCCTCTAATCTTGCTTGTGGAGCTTCCGGCTCAAGCCCAGGTATTTCTGCGTCCTGGGTCTTACCTCAAATCGACCTACATCCAGGCTGTTCGAAAATCCAAATCGCCATTCGCTAGCATTGGCAAAGGCGGAGTTCTTGAAATTGTTGTTTCAGCATTAGGCGGCAAGACAGTCCTGAGTCCTGTTGTCAATTTCCATGACAGTGGCACGGACTACTACCTTGAATCGAATCAACGAGCAGTCAGGGTCGATAACGGAAATTCCAAAGACACTCTGGATCTGGCTGTAAAGTCTCCGGATTCATTTTCGATCTCCACCCCTGGAGATTTTTTCGGTCACTTCGAATTTGTCGGGTCAACGGATGAATTTCTGAGATCCCAAACAGTCGCTGGCGTTTACCTTGATCAACAAGGCCGAAAGTACATTTTTGGTGTTGATGGAGCGGCCTCATTCCCTGACCACCAGTTCACCTACCAGGTAGGTTGCGATCATTTTGAGGCTCGTTTCGATTATCTGTTTGGTAAGGAGGTCGATTGGGCATTCAAGCTATCGGGCGACACACTTAAACTTTTCAAGTGCAATGGTGATGGCCCTGCAGGCCACGATCCCAAGCCGTTTCTCACCCTCAAACGGGTTGCTAAGTGACTCAGCCTAACCCTCCGCTCAACCGGACCCAACCGTGACCACCTCCCGCCAACTCACCTGCACCAGGCCCACGGTTGGGCCGGTTAGCTTCCTCCGTTAGGCTGCTCCACGCTGGTTGGGATTCATGAACAAGGTCATTCAAATATCAGCCCTTCTACTCTTGGCAACGCTAATTGCCTGCTCGAGGCATACCCAGATAACGACGATCAAATCGCCTGTTGCTGGCGTTTTTTATACCGTTGAAACCTACGAAGGACAGGGAGCAATCGATAACGACTACACGAGGGTCTACCTTCACATGGAGCGTTCAGGCCAATCCGACAAGGCACTGGTTCTGAGTGGAACCTACGTTACCGTGTCCAAAGTCGAATGGATCAACTCGACCGAAAACGTAATATTCATGGAAAATGGTGGGTTCACTAGCACTTTCCAAAACCAGGTCACACTGCGGGCCGGAGGTATCACTGAAACATATCATGCCTATCTTCAAGAAAGTCGAGCAACACCCAAGGCACAATAACGAGCAGCCTAACCCTCGGCTCAACCCGGACCCCGCCTGCCATGTCCTCCACCCTCTCTCATCCTCTGGCCTTCCCGGCTCCGCTTAGCGCCACGGCGCAGGCGGGTCCGGTTAGCCTGGTTCGTTAGGCGTAAGGAGCATTCGTGATTTGTCCCCATTGCAACGAACAAGTCCCGCTCACTTGGAAACGATACTGGGGCTCGCCATTCGGTCGACATACCTGTCCTGTCTGCACCAAGGACTTCAAACTGGAGGTATCTGCGGGGCAAATAGCAATCAGAGCCATCTTCGCGCTCCCGGGCGCACTTGCAGGTACGCTGTTTTTGTCACGAATGAACTCATGGTCAGTCTCCATGCTTTTCTACTCGGGCTATTTCTTCCTGATCCTCATTCCGGTTGATCGGATGATTGATAATCGTTGGCGAAAAAGTATTGCTTCTCCTCCGCCAAGCAACGCCTAACCCACCGCTCAACTCGGGCCCAGCCGCAAGCGGCCAGGTCCTTCCGCCCTGGCAATCCCTTCAGCCGTTCTCTGCCAATTGTTTCAGCTGCGCCTGGTCCGGTTAGCTCCATTCGTTAGGCGTCACAACGGATCTTCAATGAAATCTTCCAGGCCATACACTGCAACGAAAATCGGGTGAGGCCTACTTCGCCACGTTGAAGGCTGCCAAGAAACCCTGAGCTCTGGCTGCCCTTCGCCGAAGGACTTGGCTTAACCAAGCCTCGGCCTGCCTTGCCTCCCGGCCGATCCTCCTTCCCTGCACTTTCGGGTCCGCAGGTCGCTTCGTTACGGGCGTGGTCCGTTTGTTCATTCGCGGGACTGCGTCTCCCCGCCGGGTCCCAGTTCCCACTAGGCTATGCTGGCCCTGCATCCTGTGACCCGCCCGAGGAACCATGCCCAAGCTCTGTGCCGCTCTGTTCTGCCTCGTCGGTTCTCTGGCCATGGCCCAGGCGCCGGATCCGCAGGCGGACATCTGGGCCCCGGTCCGGTTCCTGGTGGGCGAGTGGGAAGGCACTGCTGTGGGTGAGCCGGGCACGGGGACGGTGGTCCGCCGCTACGAGGTGATCCTCAAGGAGCGCTTCCTCTCGGAGCGCAACCAGTCCACCTTCCCACCCCAGGAGAAGAACAAGGCGGGCGAGGTGCACGAGCACCTGAGCCTCTTCAGCCATGACCGGAAGCGGAACACGCTGGTGTTCCGGCAGTTCCATCAGGAGGGCTTCGTCGTGACCTATGTGCTGAATCGGGCGCTGGGCTCGGCCAGCAAGCTGGTCTTCGAGAGTGAGCTGATGGAGAACGTCCCCGAGTCCTGGAAGGTGCGGGAGACCTACGAGCGGAAGTCGGACGGCGAGTTCACCGAGACCTTCGAGCTGTCCCAGGGGGGCAAGCCCTTCACCGTCTACAGCCGCAACCACTTCAAGCGCCGAGCCGCGGATGCGGGACGATGACATCCTGCTCCTGAACCCGCAGAATGGGTCTGCCTTGCCCCTGGGGAGTCCTGCATGACCCTGGCCCTGCTCCTGCCCGTCGGCGCCTCCATGTGGGGGCTGGCGCAGCCCTGGTGGGAGTTCGTCCTGCGGGGGCTGCTGGTCTACGGCTTCCTGCTCGTCACCCTGCGGCTCACGGGCAAGCGCCAGGTGGGGCAGCTGGCGCCCTTTGACCTGGTGCTGCTGCTGGTGCTCAGCAACGCGGTGCAGAACAGCATGAACGCCGGCGACAACACCGTGGGGGCAGGCTTCATCCTGGTGGCCACGCTGCTGGCGGTGAACGGCTTCCTGTCCTGGCTCACCTGGCGCAGCAAGCGCGCCGAGAACCTGTTCGAGGGGCGCCCCCAGATCCTGGTGCACCATGGGGTGGTGGACGAGGCCATGCTGGCCTCGGAGCGCATTACCCACCACGAGCTCATGGCGGCGGTGCGGCAGGGGGGGCTCTCGGACCTGGCCCAGGTGAACGTGGCCATCCTGGAGACCAACGGGCGCATCAACGTCATCCCGAAAAACGGCAGCAACCCTTGACTTGACGAATAAAAGGCGAAAACTGGAGCCATGAACCTCCTGTCCTTGCCTCTGGCTCCGCCGCAGCTCCTGAAGGATCTGCGGGTCGAGCCGGAGGAGGCCCGGTCGATCCTGCGGCCCCAGAAGGACGAGCGCTACGGGTTCGGCTTCGCCCTCAGCCCCTACCGTGGCTGCGCCCACGGCTGCCGCTACTGCTATGTCCGCGAGTATCCGAACGCCCTCCACGGCCCTGAGGACTGGGGCGGCTGGGTGGCGCCCAAGCTCAATGCCCCGGAGCTGCTCTGGTCCCAGCGGCACCGGCTGCACGAGGCCCGGGTGTTCCTGGCCTCGGCCACGGATCCCTACCAGCCCCTCGAACGCGAATACCGGCTGACCCGGCGCTGCCTGGAGGTGCTGCTGCTCTGCCCCAGCACCGAGGTGCTCCTGCACACCCGGTCCCCCCTGATCCTGCAGGACCTCGACCTGCTCCGCGCCTTCGGGGACCGGGTCACGGTTGGCTTCTCCATCCCCACCGATGACGACACCGTGCGGCAGGTGGTGGAGCCCCACGCCCCCACCATTCCCGGCCGATGGGCCACCGTGGAGCGCCTGGCCAAGGCGGGGATCGCGGTAAACCTGGCGGTGACGCCCCTCATGGCGGTGCACGACCCGCAGGCCTTCGCCCGCCGCGCCCGGGTCAGCGGCGCCGCCGGGGCCTGGGTGGGCGGGCTGCGCCTGCTGAAGCGGGATCCCTTCTACCGGGTGCTGGCGGACCACGGCTGGCTGAAGGTCCTGGACCACGACTACGCGGAGGGCATCCGGGCCGCTTTCCGGGCGGCCTTTCCCGCGCCTCGCCGGGTCCGGGCGCCGCGCGCCGAGCGGGTGGCGGCGGTGGTCCCCACGCTGGCCCGGCAGCCCGGCCTCTTCGACGCTGACGCCCTCCCGTCCCTTGTGGGAGACTGAAGGGCCATGACCACCCTCGCGCTCAAGTACCGACCCCGCACCCTGTCCGACCTCGTGGGGCAGGAGGGCAGCGTCAAGGCCCTGGCCAATGCCCTGAAGCGTGCCAAGGAGAGCGGCCGCATCCATCAGGCCTACCTCTTTGCGGGCGTGCGCGGCACCGGCAAGACCAGCACCGCCCGGATCCTGGCCCGGGCCCTCAACTGCGCCGAGGGGCCCACCGCCACCCCCTGCGGCGTCTGCGATCCCTGCCGCGCGGCAGAGCAGCCGGACAGCAGCCTGGACATCGTCGAGATCGACGCCGCCAGCCGGGCCTCCGTGGCCGACGCCCGCGCCCTGCGCGAGCAGGCCCAGACCCGCCCCGCCTTCTGCCGCTACCGCGTCTACATCATCGACGAAGTGCACATGCTCAGCACCGAGGCCTTCAACGCCTTGCTGAAGGTCATCGAGGAGCCGCCGCCCCACGCCATCTTCGTGCTGGCCACCACCGAGCTGCAGGACGTCCCGGACACCATCAAGAGCCGGGTGCAGATCTACCCCTTCCGCCTCATCCCCGTGGGCCTCATCGAAGGCCGCCTGCGCTACGTCTGCGAGCAGGAGGGCGTCCCCGCGGAGCCCGGCAGTCTGCGGCTGGTGGCCGAAGCGGGGCAGGGTTCCATGCGCGATGCCCTCACCATCCTCGACCGCGTCATCGCCGCCGGCGACGGCCAGGTCCAGGAAGAAGCGGTCCGCGAGCAGCTGGGCATCGTCAGCGCCCACCTGGTGCAGGGCGTCATGTCCTCCCTGGCTGTCGGTGACTCGGCGGCCCTGGTGGAGGCCTGCCGCGAGCTGGCCAACCAGGGTGCGGACTGGGCCACCTTCTGGCGTGAGCTGGTGCTGGCCTTCCGGGACCGGCTGGAAGCCGAGGCCCGGGCGAACAAGGGCCCTCACGAGCTGCTGCGCTGGGCGCGGATGCTGAACCTGCTGCTGAGCCGCGAGCGGGACCTGCGGGACAGCAGCCTGCCCCGGGTGGTGGTGGAGCTGGCCCTGATCACCGCCGCCCAGCTGCCCCACCTGGCCCCCCTGGACGCGCTGATCTCTGGCGCGGCCACGGCCAATCCCGCAGCCAATCCTGTACCCAGGCCGGCGGTGCCTGCGGCGGGTCCGCCCCCGGTCCCTCCCCGGGCCCCCCAGGTCGCGCCGGCGCCTGAGGGGCCTCGTCGGCCCACCCCGGCTCCGCCCCCCGCACCGGTTTCCGCACCTCCCAAGCCACCCGTGGCCGCTGCTCCGCACCCACCCATCGGCACCTCGGCTCAGCTGCGCTCCGCCTGCAGCGAGGCCCTGCGCCTGGGCACGGGCCTCCTCCGGCCTTTCGCCACGGCCCCCCAGATGGCCACGGACCTGGCCTGGCAGCCACCGGTGCTGCGCTTCCGCTTCCCCGCCAATGTGCGCCAGACCCTCCAGGACTTCGAGCGCGAGAAGGCCAGCCCCCACCTCCTGGCCGCCCTGGGTACCGTGCTGCCCGGCCTGCAGTCCGTGGTGGTCGAGTTCGATGGGGATGGCACCCCCGCCGCCCCCGAGCGCCCCGAGGACCGCCTCCGCCAGGAACCCGGCTTCCAGGAGCTCCTCCGCCTCACTGGTGGCGAGGTGCTCGAGATCCGCAAGGACGGCTGAAAGGCCTTAGCCACCAAGACGGGAAGACCACGAAGAAAGGATAGTAAAGACAGGTCCTTTCTGCGTGGTGACGATTTATCTCTGGGGAAGGGCAGTCTCACCCGCCGGAGACGGGGGGCATGAGGGCGACTTCGTCGCCGTCGGCGAGGGGGGTGCTGCGGTCGGCGAAGGTCTGGTTCACGGCTAGGAGGGCGTCCGGGGGCAGGGCCTGGAAGCGGGGGTCGGCCAGCAGGTCGCCCAGGGTGGGGGCCAGGGGCAGGGCCAGCTCGTCGAGGCCCAGCAGCAGGCGGTAGCGGGCGAAGCACTTCACCGTGATCATGCGGATCTCCTGACTATTTGGGGCTCCAGGTGTGCCGAATCTCGCCCGAGGGGCTCAGAGCCACGCCGCCGCCCTTGCTGCCGCCCACTTGGAGGATGAAGTCGCCGAAGCGCACTTCCACCTGGCCCGAGGTGATGGCCAGCTCACCCGTCTTCTTGTGAGAGACCACCCAGGCGCTGCGCTGGCCCAGGAGGGTGATGCTCTTGCCGAAGGTGAACTCGGTCTCCCCGGTGCCTTGGGCATTGGTGCGGAGCGCGACGCTCACCCGGTCCAGCCCCAGAGTGCGCCGGAGCTGATCCTGCAGGGGCGCGAAGGCGAGGGTGGAGAGGAGGCCCGTGCTGGCACTGGCAAGCCCCGAGGTGATGGCGCCCTGAGTGGCGCCGGAGGTCGCCCCGGCGGTGCCCACGTTGGCCACGTTGCCGGGGTTGATCAGGATGGCCATGATCTCGTCCTGGCGCAGGCTGGGCGTGGACGTGGGGATGATGCTGAGGTTGCTGAGGGTGCCCCGGATGTCGAGGTTGACCGTGTAGCCAGGGATGGAGGTGAGGCTGCCCTGGATGGCGATGAGCGGATCCAGCGCCCGGGCCTCGGAGAAGGCCAGGGAGCCCCGGTCTACCACCATGTCGCCCGCGGGGAAGATGTTGGTGAGGCGGCCGCCGGGCTGGAAGACAAGGGTGCCCTTGGGCACCGGATGGGCCAGGGTGCCCACAACCTGGAAGGGGCCCTCGGTGCGGCCCTCCAGCTTCAGCAGGTTGGTGTCGAAGGTCCAGGGACTCTGCAGGTTCAGGTCCAGGTCCAGGCGGATGCGGTCCAGGGGGTCATCCAGGTCCAGCCCCGTCAGAGCGGTGTCGCTGAGGGCGCTGCGGAGGATGAGGTCCGCGAGCTTCACTTCGGTCTGATAGGTCAGCCGGTCCGTGCGGAGCTTGCCCTTCAGGACGCCGCCCGTGTCGGTGCCATCGAGGCTGGCCTGGAGGCTGCCCTGGAGGTCGAGGCCATCGGGCATGTCTCGCAGCTGGAAGTTACCCAGGCTCGCTTTGAGGGCATAGGACTCGATGCCCCCCAGGCGCCAGGACATGCCGCCGCTGAGGCGGAGGTCGCCCTGGGCCAGGGTCCCGCGCAGGGGCTGGTCCTCGGGGATGGTGATGGTCCGGTCCTTGAGCACCACCTGGGCCTGCAGGTCCTCGATGCCCTGGTAGCCGCGGAGACGCGCCTGGCCCTTGTCTAGGGAGAGGGTGCCATCGAGCAGCGGGTCGAGGTAGGTGCCGTGGGCCAGGATCCGGAAGCGGCTGGTGCCCTGCACCCGGAGGTCGGAGAGCAGGTTGTATTCATCGACTTCCATGACCAGGTCGAGGATGGACTTGAGGTGGGCCAGGTCGGCGGCGCCCTGGGCCTGGAGCGCCAGGGGGGCGGAAGCGGAGAAGGGGACCGTGCCGGCCAGGCGCAGGTGGGCCGCCCGCCCGCTGGTGGCGTCGGTCTGCAGGCGGGAGCCCCCGTCGAGGGCGACATCCACCACCGCCCCCAGGCCGTTGCCATGGAGGGCCGAGGGCCGGGACTGGTGCAGCTCGAAGGCGCTGAAGCGGGCCGCCAGCTGGTCCAGGGAGCCGGACCAGGCCAGGTCCTGCCCGGGGTTCCAGCGGCCCTGTACGGTGGCTGAGAGGCTGAGGTCCTCCAGCAGGTCCTCGGTCAGGCTGCGGGCGAGTGTCTCCGTGGGCGCGCTGTCCGGGGACACGGAGAGGCTGAGGTCCCCTGCGAGACCCAGGCCCTGCCGCGTCGCCTGGAAGGCCAGCAGCGGCTTGGCCTGGCCCGCGGCACCCAGCCGGCCCTCCAGGTGGCCGCGCACCAGGCTCGCCTGCCCCTCGATGCCGTCGAAGCTGCGGTCCCCGAAGAAGAGGCGGCCGCGCTTCAGGGTGAGGCTGCCTTCAGGAAGGTCCAGGGGGCCGAAGGGGGCGGTGATGGGTCCCAGGAGCGTGGCATCCACCTGGGCCTGGAGCCGGGGCCCGGGCAGCGCCAGCAGCTGCGTATCAAGGCGGCCATGCAGGTCGGTCCACCAGGTCCAGCGCTGGAAGTCCATGTCGGCCAGGCCGGTGAGGGCCAGGGCGCCCTCCGGGGCGACGCCCTCAGCGCCCAGCAGGTCCGGGCGCTCGGCGAGCTTGACGTTCGAGAGCTTCAGGCGGAGCGCGGGGATGTTCATCCAGAAGTCTGAGGAAGCCGCTGGAATTGTGATTCCGTAACACTCGCCTGATTCGACTTGAGCATTTCCGCTCATGCGGATGGCGGCATAGGGACCCTGCAGTCGCACCCAGCCGGAGCCCAGCCCGGTGATGGGGAGGTCCCTGCCTTCGGGGGTCTTGAGGTCGGCGGCTCGGAGCCCCTCGGCCACCGGGAGCCGGAAGGCGGTATAGCACATGTCCATCTGGGACTGGCCGGGGGGGAGGGGACGCCAGGTGAGCCAGAGGTCGCCGCCGCCCGAGCCCTCCGCCTTGCGCAGCTGGAGTTCCCGGACCCACAGATCAGACCCCTGGATCTCCACCTGACCCTGGAGGTGGTCGGCATGGGCGCCGTGCCAGCGGGGGCTGGTCACGGCCACGGTGCCCTGGAGGCTGAAGCCGCCGGCCGGAGTCCAGCGGACCTGGGCCTGGGCCTGGGCGGCGCCGGCCATGTCCAGCTTGACCACGTCCCAGGTGCTGAGGGTGTGGGCCACCTGGTCCGCTCCGACCTCGGCCTTGCCTTCGGCTTCGATGAGAGTCAGGCCGCGGGTTCCCAGGGTGGCGCGACCGGTGCCCTCGGCCTTGAGGCCCGCCAGGTCCAGCCGGAGGTTCTCAAAGGTGAGCTGGCCCTGGTCCAGGGTGGCCTTGAGGCTGCCGGAGTCTGCCCCCCGTTGGAGCAGGCCCAGCTGGAAGGAGCCCTGCCAGCGGTCCAGGCGACGGGGGGCGTCCCCAGCCCTGGGGCCCTGGAGCTCGGCCTGGAGGGAGCCCCGGGTCTCCTCGAGCTCCCGCACCCTGAGCAGCCTCCCCAGGGCAGCCAAGTCGAGGTTGGTGCCCCGGAGGCTGGCCTGGAGGGGGGCGTTGCGGGACCAGGTGCCCTGGACTTCCAGGTCGCCCTGGGGGGAGGACCACCGGAGGCTGTCCACCTGGGCGCGGTCCAGGCTGCCGCTGGCCTTCAGGTCAAGCCCGCCGGGCTGGAAAGTCGTTCCGGCGGGACGGAGGTCCTGGCCATCGGCGCTGAGGGTCCAGGTGGGTTTCTGGGGGGTCCCCGCCAGGGTGCCGGCCAGGTCCAGGGTGCCGGTCAGAGGGGGTCTGGCAGTTCCGCTCCAGCGGGCTGCGTCCACCAGGTCCAGGACACCCGTGAGGCGGGCCTCCAGCCGCCCGGGGCTCTTGGGGGTGGTGCCGGTGTAGCGGCCGTTTAGGCGCAGCTGGCTGTCCTCCAGCCGGAGGTAGGCCTCGTGGAGGACGAGCGCCGGCTCGGAGACTTCGCCGTGCAGGTCGAGCCGACCCTTCTCCCAGCCGCCGGGGCCCTTCACAGCCAGCTGGGGGCCGGTCAGGTCAAGGCGGACCTGGTTGGGTCCCTGGCCGACGCCCTTCACCTCGAACTGGTAGCGGAGGGCGGGGACGCCGCGCAGGGGTTCCGGCAGGGTGAGCTCACCCCCGCTGAGGCTGAGGACGTCCAGGTGAAAGCGGGGCAGGGGCTCGGTGCGGGGCGGACGGCTCTTGAGGTGGATCGCCTGCAGGCCGGCCTCGGTCAGGCGCAGGTGGGGGTGCTCCACGCGCAGGGCATGGATGCGGTGCGAAGGGCCCAGCAGGGAGAGGAGGTCAGCCTGGACTTCCAGGCGCTCGACCGTGAGCAGGTCTCCCCCCAGGCGGACCTCGTGGAGGACCAGGGCGCTCCGGCTCGGGCGGAGCTCCACCCGTCCGATGGTGAGGAGCAGGCCCGTCTCCTCCTGCACCAGGCGGTCCAGGTGGCCCAGGGCCCAGCGGACCACCACGGGCCGGGTGGCCAGCCAGGGGCCGCCGGTATACAGCGCGGCCCCCGCGACCACGGCATAAGTCACCCGACGGATCCAGCGCCGGCCCCAGAGCCGCTTCACCGCGTCTTTGGTGGGATGCCAGATCATCAGTTCTTTTCACCGCAGCTGGGGCAGACCAGGGTCATGCGGGGCATCTGCCGGTAGCAGAACCGGCAGAGCCGGGCCTGGGTGGAGGCCCGCAGGGAGGGGTGCGGACCCGAGGAGGAGGAGGAGAGCACGGCCGTGCCGAGGGGGCGGGTCTCCCGCGCGACGTTCTCCTTCAGGCGGCGCAGCGCCTCGAGGAACGCCTGGGCCGAGAGGAAGCGCTCACCCAGGTTCACGGCCAGAGCCTTCATCACGACCTCGGAGAAGGCCTTTGGGACGATGGGGTTGCGCAGATGGGGCACGGTGATCTGCTGGCTGGTGAAGGCCTGGGCGATCTTCAGCGGGTCCGCGTCATAGAAGGGAACGGTGCCCGTGAGCATCTCGTAGAGGGTGATGCCCAGGGACCAGAGGTCCGACTGAAAGACAGCGCGGCCGCGGAAGTGTTCCGGCGCCATGTAGGGCGGCGAGCCGATGCGGGTGGGCGCGTAGGGGACATGCTGCATCTCCAGCACCCGGGAGGTGCCGAAGTCCGTGACCTTGGCCACGCCGGCCTGGTTGACCAGGATGTTGGCGGGCCGCAGGTCGCGGTGGAGGACCTGGTGGCCGTGGGCGAAGGCGATGGCGCTGCAGACATCCAGGCCGATCTCGAGGGCCCGGGTGGGCGGCAGGCTGCGCTCCCGGCGGATCATGCGGTCCAGGCTCTCGCCTTCCACATATTCCAGCACCATGAAGAAGATGCCGTTCTTCCGCTCCACGGTGATGAGCTCGACGATGTTCGGGTGCTTCAGGCCCGCCATGATGCGCGGCTCCTTCAGCATGTCCACGATCTCATCCTGCTGCTGGTGGGGAACCTTCAGGGCCACCTTGCGGTTCACCCAGGTGTCGAGGGCCAGGTACACTGCGCCGAAGCCCCCGGACCCGAGGCGGTCCAGGATCTGGTATTTGCCCAGGGTCTGGTCCTTGGAAAGCACTTTTTGGGGCTCCGCTGCAATGGGTCAAGAATGACCTAAAAAGCCCCGCGGGGGCGGGGCTTTTTAGGTCCTGTGAAGAGCCTGATCAGCCCAGGAAGGCCTTGAGGGTCTTGGAGTAGCGCGGATGGCGAATCCTGTTCGCATCCCTCCGGGATGTGCCCAAGGCCCTTTCGGGCCTTGGCTCACAAATTCGCCGACCCATTCCGACTTGGCAACCGCGTGCTAACCGAGGAAGGCCTTGAGGGTCTTGGAGTAGCGCGGGTGGCGAATTTTACGCAGGGCCTTGGACTCGATCTGGCGGATGCGCTCGCGGGTGACGGCGAACTCGCTGCCGACCTCCTCCAGGGTGTGCTCGGAGCCGTCGTCGCCCACGCCGAAGCGCATGCGGAGGACGCGCTCTTCGCGCTCGCTGAGGGTGTTGAGGACGTTGCGGACCGTCTCCTTGAGGCGCTGCTGGACGACCTGCTCCACAGGGGAGACCACGGTCTTGTCCTCGATGAAGTCCCCCAGGTGGGAGTCCTCCTCCTCGCCGATGGGCGTCTCCAGGGAGATGGGCTCCTGGGCGATCTTCATCACCTTGCGGACCTTGCCCACGGGCATGTCCATGGCGTGCGCGATCTCCTCGCTGGAGGGTTCCCGGCCCAGCTTCTGGACCAGCTCACGCTGGGTGCGGATGAGCTTGTTGATGGTCTCGATCATGTGCACGGGAATGCGGATGGTGCGGGCCTGGTCCGCGATGGCGCGGGTGATGGCCTGTCGGATCCACCAGGTGGCGTAGGTCGAGAACTTGAAGCCGCGGCTGTATTCGAACTTGTCCACGGCCTTCATGAGCCCGATGTTGCCTTCCTGGATGAGGTCCAGGAACTGCAGGCCACGGTTGGTGTAGCGCTTGGCGATGCTGACGACCAGGCGGAGGTTGGCTTCGATGAGCTCGGCCTTGGCGCCGCGGCTGACGCTCTCGGCGGCCTTCAGCCCGTTGAAGTCCTTGTGGAAGACTTCGCTGACGGTCTCGTACTTGATGAAGAACTCGGCCAGGGTCTTCTCGATGTGGGCCAGCTCATCCTTGTATTTGTCCTTCATCTTGGCGAAGGCGGGATTCTTGATGCGGTCCCGCAGCTCGCGGCACTTGCGCTCACCCGTAAGCACCTGGCTGTGCTGGTGGGTGATGCGGTCGATGAGCCGGGTCACGGCGAGGCTGTTGAGGCCCAGCTTGCGGATCTGGCGGGAGAGGCGGCCCCGGGCCTGGAGGATCTCCCGGTCCAGCTTGCGGCGCTTGGGCAGGGTCTTGGTGCCGGCGTCCACCTGGACCTTCAGCTCCAGCAGGTCCTGCAGGGCCTGATCGAAGACCAGAAGCTTCTCGAACTGGTGGTGCACGTGCTGGGTGGCGGAGGTGCTCTCGGCATCCTCGTCGTCATCGACCTCGTCGGACAGGCCCACGACCTCGCGGATCTTGCCCGGGTTCTCCTTCAGCATCTTGCCGATGTCGATGAGCAGGCTTGCGGCGAGGCGGGAGCGCGAGATGGCACGCATGACGCTGCGGACACCGACCTCGATGCGTTTGGCGATCTCGACTTCGTCCTCGCGCTTGAGGAGAGGGACCGTGCCCATCTCCTTGAGATACATGCGGACCGGGTCGTTGAACTTGTCGCTGTCCGGACTGTCGATCTCGACTTCAGAATCCTTGTCGCCCTTGGGAACCCCCTCGGTCAGCACGAACTCGGGCTCGATGGCTTCGCGGGCGGCCTGAGCCTCCTCCTCCGTGGCGCCAATCCCCACGCCCAGCCGCGAGAACAGGCTCAGGAGCAGCTCGAGATCCGCGGGGCTGGAGGCGGTATTGGGAAGGAAATCATTGAGCTGGTCAACCAGCAGGAAACCGTTTTTCCTTCCGATGGAAATCAGAGCTTTGGTGAGGGGGTAGTAGGTGTCGCGGGGCGGCGTCGGAACCATTCGTACCTCAAAGAGCGTTTCGGGCATCGATCCAGCAAGAAAATAGGACTCGGCGGTGGAGGGAAATGCAGAATCCGACCGCTGTTACTGGCCGAAAGCGGACCTTTCAGTATAAGAGATCTTCCGGATCCGGCAAGGGTTCTGCTGAGAAGGGCTCAGCGGGGACCCCGGCGCCGCTTGGAGAGCTGCTTCTGGCGCGTGATCAGGTCGTTCTGCCGGGCCATGAGCCGGGTGGTGAGCGGACCATCCACCAAGGTGCGGGGATCCTGCAGCAGGCGGCTGTTGGCCTGGAGCTCGCGGTCGATGTAGCCGCCCTCGAGCCTGCCGATGAGGCCCTCGGCATCCCGGCCGGCCTCGTCGGTGCTGCTGGCCTTGGCCTCCAGGCGGCGCAGGGCCGCGGTGGCGCCCTCGGGCAGCTGGGTGGGATCCCCCTCGGCGTCCAGCAGGGCCTGGAGCAGGGGCGCCCCGGTGAGGCTCTCCCACCAGGCCGCGGGTAGCTCCTGGACCCGGCGCCAGTGGCCCGCGGTGCTCAGCAGCAGCAGGCCCCGGATGAGTTCGTCCAGGTCGAGGGTCCCCTGGGGCGCGAGCTCCGGCTCCTCCGCGGGACGCGCGGCCTGTCGGCTCTTTACGGCGCGATCCAGCTCCTGCAGGGGCACCTGGAGCTGGTGGGCCAGGCTGGTGAACAGCTCGCGGCTCTCGGGCGTGCGCGGCAGGTAGGGCAGGAAGTCCAGCAGGTCCTTGAAGGCCCCCATGCGGTCGGTGATGCGGCGCAGGTCCTTGCCCTCCATGGACCGGTCCACCATGAAGGCGGTCCAGTCCGGCGCGGTGTGCAGCAGCTCGCGGAAGGCTTCGCCGCCCAGCTTGAGACACCAGGTGTCCGGATCCTCGCCCTGGGGCAGCTCCAGCAGCCGCACCTCGAAGCCCAGGGGCAAGGCCAGGCGAAGGCTCTTCTCCATGGCCCGGCGGCCCGCCGCGTCGCCGTCGAAGCAGAGGATGACCCGGCGGGTGAAGCGCAGCAGGGCCTTGAGGTGCTCGTCTGTGAGGGCGGTGCCCAGCGGGGCCACGGCCTGGTGGATGCCGTTCTGGTGCAGCTGCAGCACGTCGAAGTAGCCCTCCACCACCAGGGCGCCGTCGCGCATGGCCCCCTTGGCCCGGTGGAAGCCGAACAGCGTGCCGCCCTTGTGGAAGAGCGGTGTGTCGCGGGTGTTCAGGTACTTGGGCTGTCCCTCGCCCATGATGCGGCCGCCGAAGGCCACGACCCGGCCCCGGGCGTCGTGGATGGGGATGGTCAGGCGGTTGCGGAGGAAGTCGATGAGGGTGCCGCGCTCGCTGCGGCTGACCAGTCCGGCCTGTTCCAGCAGCTCCGCGGAGAAGTTCAGGCCGCGCAGGTGGTTCACCAGGGCATCCCAGGCGTCCGGGGCCATGCCGAAGCCGGCCTCGGCCAGGAAGGGGCCTTCGTAGCCCCGATCCCGCAGGTAGACGCGGGCCCCCTCGTGGCGCTGGAGCTGCGCCTCGAAGAAGGCCTGGGCCGCCTCCAGGGCAGAGCGCATGCGGGTCTCCAGGTCCACTTCCGCCGAGGGCCGCTCCCGCCGCTGCGGCAGGTCGATGCCCGCGGCCCGGGCCAGCTGCTCCAGGGCCTCGGGGAAGGTCATGCCCTCGCGCTCCATGAGCCAGGTGAAGGCGTCGCCGTTCTTGCCGCAGCCGAAGCAGTGGTAGAAGTTCCGGGCCGGGATCACCTGGAAGCTCGGGCTGCGCTCGGCGTGGAAGGGACAGAGGCCCACGTGGGCCGAGCCCGCCTTTCGCAGCTTCACGGCCTGCCCCACCAGGGCCAGCAGGTCCGTGGCCTCCCGCACGCGCTCGACGATCTCCCGGTCCGAGCTCATTCAGTTCCCCAGCCAAAGGAGGTGGCGCAGCCCCGGCAGCCCCAGGTTCGAGTGCAGAGCGAAGGAAACGACCATGCCCAGCAGCAGGGCTCCGCCGAGGCGGGCAGTGGCGAAGGGGCGGGAGGCGCGGGCCCAGGCCAGGGCGACCAGGACCCCGAGCAGCGCGCCCCAGGGCAGCAGCAGTCCGGGCGTGTAGAGGATGGCGAGGAGGCCAATGCCGAGGGGTAGGGCCAGGTCTGGAATCCGCGCCAGGAGGCGGTGGAGAGGACCCAGCTGGGCCAGGGCGGCACCGAGGCCCAGGGCGGCGCCCGCGAAGGCCCAGTCAGGCCGGGGGCCGAAGTCCCAGCCGGCCTTGGAGAAGGTCAGGCCCACCAGGAAAAACGTCAGCGAGAGCTGGCGCATGGCCGGACGCCCGCCTCCCGGCACGGGCTGGCGCGGCAGCAGGCCCCAGGCCGTGAGGAAGCCCGCGAGGCCCGCGCCCACCAGCGGTAGCGCGGGATCCATGAACCCCGTCAGCAGCCAGAAGGCGATCCAGAGCCAGTGGCCCACCGAAGGAGAAGCCTCCTCCGCCGAGCCCAGCAGCACCCAGAAGGAGCCGAGTCCTCCCGTGGCGACGAGCAGGTTGGGCCAAGCGTCACGAACATCCCAGCCAGCCAGGTGCAGGTGGCGGGACAGGAGCAGGAGCGCGGCGAAGCCCAGGGTTCCGGCGACGCGGAGCACGTTGGCTCCGAACAGCGCCGGAAGCCGCCGCCGGACCGTGCCACCGATAAAAAGGGCCAGGATCGGCAGCAGGACCAGACACGTCACGGCCCCGCGGATGGTGAAGCCGTTCATGGCCAGCAGCCGGCAGAGGCCTTCCAGGTAGAGGAAGATCCAGATGGCGATCATCGGGAGGCCCTCACCAGAGCGTTCGGCAGGCCCAGCGGGGTGCTGGCGATGGGGCCCGGCTGGCCGTTCCCGGCCTCGTCGTAGGTGTAGCGGACCAGGCGCCCCCGGTCGAAGTCGAGGACCCGGTAGCCGTGGTAGGCGTGCGGCCAGCGGGTCACCTGACGGAGCTCGTTGCCCAGGGCGGTGGTGACGATGAACTTGGTGCCCGGGAACTCGGCGACGTCATCCCGCAGCTGGCCCGCGCCATCGAAGACTGCGTCCGAGTGCCAGTGGCCGCTCAGCACAGCAGGGACCCGGTGCTCCCGGCAGAGGCGCAGGAAGGCCTGCTGGAAGCCCATGAGCGAGCCGCCGCTGCCATCCCCTTCGCCCTTCAAGGCTGTGCCCGGGGGAAAGATCGGGTGATGGATCTGGATCAGAGGGGTCCGCCCCTCCAGGTGGTTGAGGTTGTCCCGCAGCCAGTCGAACTGGGAGGGGGTGAGCTGGTCGCGGCCGTGGGCCGAGTCCAGGGTGAGGACTGCCAGGGGGCCGATGTCCACCCGGAAGGTGGGGTTGTGGCCGAAGTGGCGCAGGAACAGCGGCCAGCCCTTCCGCTCGTGGTTGCCGGCGGCCACGATGACCGGGATGCCCTGGCGCTCGAGCCGCAGGAACTGCGCCGCGACGGCGGCGTACCAGGCCTCGGTCTCAGAGTAGGTCAGGTCCCCGCCCACCAGCACCAGGTCGGGCTTGAGCGCTTCCATCTCGCCGATGAACTGCTCGAGGATGACGGCGTAGTCGGGGGGGGCCAGGTCGGCCACGAACACCACGCGGAAGGCCGGGGCCAGGGGCAGCGGCCGCAGGGTCGGGAGGTGCAGGGTGGCGCGGTTGAGCCGCCAGGTGATGGTCGCGCCGGGGGTGGCCAGCCAGGCCTGCCGGGTGGCGCTGGGCAGCAGCCAGGGCAGGCTCGAGGTCACTTCCCGCGTGGGGCTGGAGCCCGGTGCCGTAGACATCGGGTGCCCGGTGCGGGGCCGGTCCTCTCGCACGCGGAGGGGCAGGCCCACCGCCAGGAGGCAGAGTGCGGCCAGCAGGTAGGCCCGGAGCCAGGGAATCAAGGCTGCTCCTGGAGCGGGGGGTTGTGGGACAGCAGGTAGTGGCTCCAGACCAGGTAGGCCCGGGTCAGGGCGGTCATGCGCTGGGCGCGGGCCTGCTCCTGGGCGGACAGGTCCACTGGCGTCCGGGCCTGGACGTCGAAGAGCCTGGCGCGGCCGTCGGTCTCGACGTTCAGGTAGCGGTCGCCCTGGAGCAGGCCCGTGCGGGGCGGGCGCCGGAAGGTCGTGAAGGTGAAGGCGGCGCTGTCGGCGGCGAAGCGGGGATCGAGCAGGTCGTGGCCCAGGGTCTGGGTCCAGAAGGACTGCCCCATGAGGCTCAGCACCGTCGGCAGGATGTCCGTCTGGGAGCCCACGGTGCTGACCCGCCGGGCCGGCAGCAGGGCGGGGGCGTAGAGGATGAAGGGGATGTGGTGGATCGCCAGGGTCAGGTCGCCGAACCGGGGGTCGGTGCTGCCGCGGGGGATGCCGTGGTCGGCCCACAGCACGAAGATCGTGTTGGCGAAGTAGGCGGACTTCCTGGCCTGCTCGAAGTAGCGCTCCAGGGCGTGGTCCATGAGGCGCACCGCGTTGAACTCTTCCAGGCCTTCGAACCCGTTGGCCTTGAGCTGCGCCGTGTCCACAGTGGTGGGGTGGAAGTCCGTGTGGTGCTTGGGAAGGGTGAAGGGCGGGTGGTTGCCGCTGGTCTGCACGTAGGCCAGGAAGGGCGCCTTCCGGGTCGCCAGGACCGCGTGGGCTTCCTGGAGCAGGTCCACGTCCGAGATGCCCCACACGTCCACGACGGGGCTCTTGAACTCGCCCTCCTCGTGCAGGTGGAGGTCCTTCAGGTTGTTCTTGAGGGCGGCCCGGATCTGGGCCCAGTTCGCGCTGCCGCCCAGGAAGTAGTCCTTCTCATAGTCGGTCAGCGCCGACAGCGGGGTGTGCTGGTTGACCATGAGCGGGTTGCGGGTGGCGTTCTGGACGCTGCTGACATCGGGCGTGCCGAACAGGGTCGCGAACATGGAGCGGCTGGTGTTCTCCATCACCACGTTGAAGTTCTCGAAATAGACCCCGTCCCGGGCCAGGCTGCCCAGGAAGGGCGTGGGATCCAGGGCGTTCCCGCCGGGCGAGGTCTTGAAGGCCGCCAGGCTCTCCAGCTGGATGAACACCAGGTTCGGGCGACCGCTCACCAGCGGCCGGGCCTGGATGTGCCGCTTGAGCGTGGGATTGCCCTGGGCGTCGAAGGCGGGGGCGATGCCGAAGTGCTCGGCCAGCACCGCGTGGCTGGCCTTCACTGTGGCGAGGTCAAAGCCCTCGTCCATCTCCTCCATGTTCTCCAGGAAGAACAGCACGGGATTCAGGGCGAGCTGGGCGTGGAAGCCGTTCCGGGCCTCGAAGGCCTCGCCCCAGCGCAGGGGGTAGCGGCTCCACTTGCCCCACATGCAGGCGATCAGGAAGACGCTGACCAGGACCCGCGCCAGCACACGGCGCGAGCGCTGCTCGGGGGCCGCAGCCAGCCCGCCCCGGAACAGGGCCGCCAGGCCGCCGAGGGCCAGGGCCAGCAGCACCAGCAGCAGCAGGGTCAGCCAGAGCACCGGGTAGCTCTGCCAGATCATCTGCAGGCTGAGGCTGGCGTTCTGCAGGAACATCAGCATCGTGCCGTTCAGGCGCGTGTGGATGTAGGCGAAGGTGCCGAAGTCGAAGAAGTAGACGAGCACCGTGGCGGCGAAGGCCAGCAGGGAGAAGCCCAGCCAGGTCTGCAGCGCCGTGCGGCTGGTCTGGAAGCCATGGGCCTTGAACAGGCCCCGGTAGCACCCGGAGAGGGTCAGGAAGGCCAGCAGCCAGGGCCTCGCCTTGATGTCATCCACCATGGCGATGACGACCATGGCGGAATACACCGCCAGGGTGAGGGCCAGCCAGGGCGTGGCGAGGCTGTCCCGCCAGCCGGGGGCGGGCTCCCCCGTGCCGTTCTTCAGCAGCAGCCAGCCGGGCACCAGCAGGATGGCCACCCAGCGGGCGTCGAACTTCAGGCCCAGGTAGAGCGCGTGGCGGACCTCGGCGGTGAAACCCTCGCCGGGGCTGTGGAAGTGCTGGAGAAAGGCCAGCCGGAACAGGGTCAGCAGGACCAGGAGCGCCAGCCCAAGAGCCAGGAGGGCCGTGCTTTTGGCGGCGGTCTTTCGGGTCATCCGATCAGTCTATCGGGTTATGTGGTAAGTTCGGTTTCCCATGGACAAGTTTATTCCTACCCTTCTCCTCTTTTCGCTGCCCGCCTCGGGCAAGTCGGAGGTGCGCCGGTACCTGGCGAGCCTCACGGATGTCCAGTGTCGAGAGGACTTTCACATCGGCCCCACGCTCCAGTTGGACGACTACCCCTACGTCCACCTCATGCACCGCATCGACGATGAGCTGCAGGCGGCGGGACTCGGTTATGCCTATTACCACGGACCCAACCGCCCCTTCCGCGATGAGTGGACCTGGGCCGTGCTCATCGAGCTGCTGAACGACGACTACGCGGACCTCATGGCCAGCCGCCGGGTGGAAGTCGCCAGTGCCGCGGAGCATCTCTTCGACCGCCTGGACGCGGCCCACGCCCGGGTGGGGCTGAGCCAGCCCCTGGGGGAGCTGCCGCACCGGCTGCGCAAGCGCCTCGCCAGTGCCCTGGAGGCCGAGTGCCGCGCCGAGCTGGACGTCCTCAACCGCCAGAACGCCCAGGACAAGACGGGCCGGACCCTGGTGATCGAGGCGGCCCGCGGCGGCCCCAATGGCTCGGCCTTTCCGCTGAAGCCGCCCCACGGCTACGAGACCGCCTTCCAGACCCTGGCCCCCGCCATCCTGGAGCAGGCGTCGGTGCTCTATGTCTGGGTGGATCCCGCCGAGAGCCGCCGCAAGAACATCGAGCGCGGCCGCCCCGACGGCCAGGGCAGCATTCTCCACCACAGCGTGCCCATGGAGGTCATGCTCGGCCAGTACGGCTGTGATGACATGGCCTGGCTCCTGGAGCAGAGCGACCGTCCCGGCACCATCCGTGTGGACCGGATCATCCCCACCGCCGACCGCTACGAGGCCCGCACCTACCACCTGCCCGTGGCCCGCTTCGACAACCGGCAGGACCTCACCACCTTCGTCCGCGAGGACCGGAAGCTGTGGAAGCCCGAGGATGTCAACGCCATCCACAGCGGGCTGAAGGCAGCGTTCGGGTCCTTGTAGTTGTCGGCTGTCAGCTATCGGCTATCGGTGAAAAAAGCGGATCATCGCGGAATAGCGCGTGCCAACGCGGGGTGCCTGATGGAAGGTGCTCTGCGCATTAGGGCTCAGCATCCGGGCCAGATCATCCCTGGCTCAGGGACACCTCCCTTGCGGCACAGGGTCCGGACAAAAAAGCTGATGGACCGGTGAGGAACGGTGAGGGCCGGCGAGAAAGAGCCTTAGCTCGTGGCAGTCTCACCGTTCCTCACTGTTCCTCACCGGTTGCCTTTGGTTCTATTGCTTTTCTGGCCCTGGCGGCGGGGCTCGGGCAGGGCTGAGGAGAACGGGTTTCCGGGGCTCCAACCTCCACGCTAAAACGCGATGAACCAAAGAAGGCGCCGCGGGGACGTCGAGGGTGAGTCGGATTCTGTCTGTTGACAGCTGACAGCTGAGAGCTGACAGCCCCCCAATCAGTGCGCCGCGCCCCCGGCCTTGGAGCCCCAGATGCGGGTCATGAGGAAGGCGCCGACGAGGCTGAAGGGGATGATGGTGCCCACCCAGACCCAGGCGTGGGCGGGCTGGTGGCCGCGGGCGCACCTCGCGTCTGGGTGGTGGATTGGGCCTACTTGGCCTTTGTTTGTTGCTTGAGGATCTCTGCGACCTGGGCCTTGAGGGTGTCGAGGTCGTTGGTCAGGGTGACGATGGTGGCCTTCTGGCTGTCGTTCTCGGCCTTCAGTTCCTGGATGGCCTTCACTAGCAACGGCGTAACTTTGCCATAATCCACGCTCCACATATCTTCTGCATTGGCCGGTTTGGTGACGGCATTGGGGAAAATCTCATACAGTTCCTGTGCAATAAAACCGGTTGTGGGCGTCTTGGCGGCATCGGCTTTATAGGTATAGTCACGCACCGGAATTTTCATCACATCGGCAATGCCAAAGTGGGTGTCTACGATGTTGTTTTTCAAGCGGTAGTCGGAAGCAATATTCCAGGCAGTTGCCAGGGAAGCACCTGCCACATCTAACTTAGAAGTCGGTAAACTCTGTCCAATACCTATGTTGCCGTTTTTAAATATAATAGAAGTGTTGCTAGTACCCGTTCCAACTCCTAAAAGTCCGCCATTGGTTGCATTGTCCCACCATAAATAACCTTTGGTTGTTCCTGCGGATTGTAATTCAACGGCCGTATTAGCTGCACCATTTACTGTTAAATTGCTTGTTGGTGCCGCTGTCCCGATTCCGACGTTGCCTGAAGCGTCGATGCGCAGGCGTTCGAGGTCGGTGGTGCCGAACACGATGGGCTGGCTGTACACCGAATCGATGACCAGGGGAACGGTCGTCGAAATGTTCAATAATTTCGCAGCCTTGGCGATGCCTGCGTGTGAGGAGGTGCCCTTCAGGTCAGTCCCCAGGTAGACCGCAGCGGTGTTGGTACCATCCGTTGATTCAAAGATGGAGTAGACCAATTTTTGCGAAGCATCTCCAAATAAGTGCAACTTTTGGCCTGGTGTTGTCGTCCCAATTCCGACGTTGCCGTTCAGCAGGGTATAGCCCGTGCCGCTTGGCGTCAGGGTGACGTTCTGGTTGGTACCCGCTGCCGCGAAGGTGAGCGCCCCAGTGCCTGTGATGGAGCCGTTGCTGGTGCCAGTGCCACCATTGGCCACCGCCACGGTGCCGGTGACATTGGCGGCATTGCCTCCGATATTGCTGGACCAGGTGGGTGCGCCAGTTCCGCCGCTGAGCAACACCTGTCCAGAGGTGCCGGCCGCGGAGAAGCCCGTGGCGCCTGCGCCGGACTGGTAGGGGACTGCCCCGGCCACGCCACCGGCCAGGTTCGTGGCGGTGGTGGCTGTGGTCGCAGGCGGGGCCGAGTAGCCGCTCCAGGCATTGCCGTTCCAGACGGCCACCACCGATGCGCCCGCCGCCACGGTGCTGCCGTAGGCCGTGAAGGAGGCGCTGCCTGTGTTGATCAGGTAAGCGATGCGCCCGGCCTTGACGTTGGTGGGGCTGGGCAGGGTGATGGTCTGGCCTGCCGTGGTCTGGGTGATGGCGAATGCCGTACCCATGTCCACGGTGGCAGCGGCCGTGCCAATGGCGCCGCCCGAGGCCAGGTTGCCGATGGCGACGGTGGTGTAGATCAGGCCCCGGTCGATGTTCAGGCTGCTGTCCGTGTGACCATCGGCGTAGAAGGAGCTGCTGCCGTTGGCGTAGACCCGCACCGACTCGTCACCCTGGCTGAACTCCGTGTAGACCGAGGTCTTGCCGCTGGCGCTCTGCACCTTGCTGGCCGCGGACTCGTTCACATTCACGGTGGCGCCGCTGCTGTTGGCGCCGCTGCTCAGCAGGCTGGTGCTGCTGGTGGCGGTGCCGTAGTAGTAGGAAGTGACCGTCGTGCCCAGGGTGCCGTTGGCCTGGATGTAGTACATGGCCCCCGGCGTCAGGCCGCTGAGGCCCGTGGCGTTGCTGCCCAGCAGGGCGATGGTGGCCGTGCCGCCGCTGGCTGCCCCGGCGGTGACCACGCCGATGGCGTTGCCACGGTCCACCGTGGTGCTGTTGCCCATCTGGCCCACCAGCAGCTTCGGCTTGTTCGAGTCGTTGGCGTCGCAATAAGCGGTCACGAAGCGCCCGCTGCTGCCGTTGGAACTTCCCCCGAAACCCCCAGAACCCTGTGCGGTGTACCCGGAAGCCAGCACCGTGGTGTAGGAGCCGATCACCGGAGTCGTGCCAGTGGTATCAATGCTGACGGTCACCATGTTGCTGCCATTGGTGGAACCCGTGAGCACCGCCATGTTGTCGGCCGTGTTGGCCAGGTTGATGTGCTCCCAGAGAATGGTCGTCGGCAGCGCCACCGCCGCCCCGGCCCAGGAAATGGTATTGCCGGTGGTGACCTGGGCGATGCGAGCATAGGTCGAACCGTTCTGATAAACATAGAGCAGCTTGGCCGGGTTGCTGGAGACCGAGGTCCTGACCCCGCGGAAGCCCGCGGCAGTCCCGGTCCCCGTGGAGACTTGTCCGGCGTAGACACATGCGTTGCTGCCGTTCACATAGACGACGGAGGGGAAGCCGTCCCCATTGACACAGCCGTATACCATCTTGTCGGTGTCGTACTGGCTCAGGGTGTTGCCGGTCGAAGTGATGCCTGCAATCGAGGTCTGACCGTTGTTGCTGAGGGCCAGCGTGCTGGAGTTGTAGGTAAAGCTGTCGACCAGTCCCTGAGAATCGCTCCAGCCGATGTGATTGTTGCCCAGCCCGACGCACTGGTAGGGGCTACCCCCACCCCACCCGGAGAAGGGTGTGCCTAGGGTGATGGCGGTGCCCGTAACCTTGCCAACGATGAGCGCGCCGCTGCCTCCGGACGCCGCCGTCGCTTGAGCCAAGGCGAACTTGTCAGTCTCCAGGGCACTGATGCCGGTGGGGATCATGTAGATTGCGGACACTTTCACGGGCGTGCCCCAGGTCACGCTGGTGCCGTTGAGGAGCCCTGCGACCACATAGCTGCCATCACTCTGGTTGTAGCCCAGGACCACCTTGTCGGTGCCCACGATGGTCGAGACGACCCAACCGGGGTAGGAGGAAGCCGCAGCGCCGCTCACCACCTGGCCGGCGGTAAAGGAGCTTACGGCGTTCGAGGTGCCAGCCACGGTGGTGACAATGTTCTTCACGGTGCCATCGGAGTTGAACTCCACCAGGTCACCCACGTTCAGCGTGCCGCTGGCAGTGGCGTTAATGGTGCTGCCGCTGCCACTGCCGCCGGATACGGTGGCCCAGCTCAGGCTGCCGCCGTTGGTAGTCAAATACTTGCCGTTGTTCCCGGACTGGGCAGGCAAAAGGGCAGCGGCTGCTGCGGAGGCGCTGGTGGCGCCAGTGCCGCCGTTGGTGAGGGCCACTACGCCCGTCACGTTGGCCGCGTTGCCGCTGATGTTGCCTGAGACATCCGTGCCCGCCACCGTGGCAGAGGCGGTCATGGCGCTGCTGCCGTTGCCCTTCACATAGCCCGTGAGGGTGGTGGCCCCGGTGCCGCCGTTGGCCACGGGCAGGGTGCCGTTGACCTCGCTGCCCAGACCGATGGTGCTGCCGTTGCTGGCGGAGGTGACCCGACCCTGCGCGTCCACCGTGAGGTTGGCCCGCAGGTAGGTGCCTGGCGCCACGGAGGTGTTCGCCAGGGCCAGGGTGCCGCTGCCCGTGATGGGACCGCCGCTCAAGCCCGTCCCCGCCGTGACGCTGGTGACGGTGCCCGTGGCCGCCGCCGTGGGCGCCCACTTCGTGCCATCCCAGGCCAGCACCTTGCCCACGCCATTGCCACTCAGGCTCACGTCCGTGAGGTCACTGCTGGCGAGTGCCACGGTGCCGGTCTTCCCGGCCACGCTGGCCACGGTGGCCGTCTGGCTGATCTTCTGCCAGGCCGTGCCGTTGGAGATGAGCCAATCGCCCACGCCGAACACCAGGCCGCTACCCGTCTCGGTGCCCGCCGCGTTGATGATGTAGTAGTTGCCCGAGGCTTCCACCGCCACGGTGGGGTTGCCCGTCAGGCTGCGGTTGCCCTTGTAGGTAAGGCCGCTGATGGGCAGCAGCGCGGTGGGCAGCTTGCCCGCCCCATCGAGAAGGGGCACGTTGCCGCTGCCCGTGCCGGTGTTCGCCACGGCGGCAGTGCCCAGGCCCAGGTTGCTGCGGGCGCCCGCCGCATCCGTGGCGCCGGTGCCGCCGTTGGCCACGGCCACGGTGCCCGTCACGTTGGCGGCGGTGCCGCTCACATTGCCCAGCACGTTGCCCGTCAAGCCGCCGACGACGTTACCGGTCAAGTTGGCGGTGATGGTGCCCGCCGTGAAGTTGCCCGAGCCGTCCCGGCTCACCAGGGTGGAGGTGCTGGTGCCGCTGCTGGCCGTCATGGTGGCCGCAGGGCTGAGGCCCAGGCTGCTGCGGGCGCTGGCCGCGTCGGTGCCGCCCGTGCCGCCGGAAGCCAGGGGCAGGGTGCCGGTCACCTTGGTGCCAGAGAGATCCACCGCGCCGGTCGCCAGGTTCGCTGCCGTGACGCCGCCTGTGGCGATGCTGACGTTGGGTGCATTGAAGGCGAGGCCGCCACCGAAGGAATAGCTCGACCCGGCGAACTGCACCCACTGGGCGCTGCTGGCCAGGTAGACGTAGCCGTTGGAGGGCACCGTGGCGAACACGGACATGCTGTTGGTGGGGGTCGTGAACACCCAAGGGGTGGTGCCGTCGTACTGGGCGAGCTTGTTGTCCTGGCCCACCCAGGCCCCGGCTGCGGGCGTTCCCACGATGTAGCGGTCCCCGCTCACCGGCGTGAGCGCCGTGGGATCCGCCACGATGTTGATGACCGGCGCCTGCCAGGCCAGCCCGGCGGCGATGCTGTCGACGTAGCTCTTGTTGGCGGCATCGGTGGCCAGCGTGGGCGGGCCGCTGAGGTTGATGAGCTTCTGGCTGCCCAGGTCCAGGGCGCCCGTGGCGGCCACGCTGCCATCGGCCCTGAGGTTGCCGGTGCCCCCGGCGGCGAAGGCCGCGAAGTCACTGGCGGCCAGGTAGCCGTCCGCGCTGGCCGTGGCCTTGGTGATGCCGAGGGTGCCCGTGCCGGTGATGGTCCCGCCGGTGAGCGGCCCGGAGGTCGCCACGCTGGTGACGGAACCGGAGCCCTTGGCGGCAAAGACCGCGAAGTCCGTGGCGGCGAGGTAGCCGTCCGCGCTGCCCGTGGCTTTGGCGATGGTGAGGCTGGGTGTGGTGGTGGCAGTGGCCACGGACAGCGGCCCGTTGCCGCTGACGCTGGTGACGGTGCCGGGTCCCTTGGCGGTGAAGGCCGCGAAGTCCGTGGCGGCGAGGTAACCGTCCGCGCTGGCCGTGGCCTTGGCCAGGCTGACGACAGGAGCTGTGGTACCGCTCACGGAGATCGGGGCGGTGCCTGATACACCCGTGACGCTGCCTGCGCCAACCTGGGACCAGGTGCTGCCATCGAACTGGTAGAGACCCGCCGGGGCGTCGGTCTGGTAGATCACCAGACCTGCCACGGGGCTGACAATGGCGATGCGATTCAAGGCCGTCATGCGGGGCGGCAGGAAGCCCTTGGTGGTGCTGGTGAGATCCAGCAGGGCGCTGGCGTTCGGCGGGCTGATGCCCACCCCCAGCGAGCCCGTGGTGAAGACCGCGTCCGTGCCATTGAGGGTGAGAGGGCTGGCGCCCGCAGCGCCGGTGTTGCCCGTAGCCCCCGTCGGGCCGGTGAGGCCCTGGATGCCCTGAATGCCCTGGCTACCCATGGCACCGGTCGCGCCTGCGAGTCCTGGCACCCCCTGAGGGCCGGCCGGCCCCTGAGACCCGGCGGGACCCACCAGGGACACGCCGGTCAGGCCCGCCCAGGTTGCCCCCGCCTTCGGTCCAAAGAGCAGGCTGGTGGTCGTATCGAGGTAGAAGTCTCCAGTGGTGCCCGCAGCCAGGGTGGCCACGGGACTGCCTGCGCCACTGAGAATGGTCTTGCCGTCCAGACCATTGAGGCCGGCGGCGCCTGGAGCACCCGGGGCGCCGTTCGGGCCGGGCAAGCCCTGGGGTCCAGCGGCTCCGGTGGCACCCTGCGGCCCGGTCTGGCCCGGGGCGCCCGCCACCGTGCCCGGCACCCACTTGGCGCCGTTGAACACCAGGGCCTGGCCCGCCGTGGGCGCGGTGGTGGTCAGGTCGAGCGGCGTCCC
>CAIZZF010000004.1 GCA_903937385.1 uncultured Holophagaceae bacterium
CCTTCCCAAGCCCCCACTCGGGCCATAGACTCCTTAGTCAGCAACGGCAGCCTCCTCTCCACTTGTTTCTTCGCAAATCCAAGTGAATCAGAGACTGCCGTTGCCCTGTCTATCTACCCCTCAAATCCCGGAAGAACCAAAAAAAAGAAGCGCCCGGAGGTGCGGGCGCTTCGAGAGGGTAGGTTTGGCGGGGTTACGAGTGGTGGGGAGTTTAGCGGGAGTCCCGCGAGGGGACTGGATTCATTGGGAGGGATGATTGGTGGCGGGAAGCCCTTGCGGGCACCTCACCTTCGAGTCTAGCACCGATGCCCACTGGCCCTGCTTCAAGGCTCCCGGAACAGCTCTGGGCTCACGCCCCCTTTGGACCAGGCGCTGAAGGCCAGGGTCACCTTCAGGCCGCTCGGCTCGGTGAGCTCCAGGCCGGACAGGACCGGCTGGCCCAGCGCCGTGGTGAGAGGCCCGAAGGCGGCGCTCCGGGCCAGCTTGCCCGAGGCGAGGTAGAACTCGGCCTTGAGGGGCGCCACGGGCTCCTTGGCCACCCAGAGGCGGACCGTCCGCGCGCTCAGGGCGGGGCTCCGGGCGCTCAGGTCCAGGCGCCAGCAGGGCCGCTCGCCGAGCGTCTCCTCCGTCACCTCTTGGACCGTGTAGTCCTTGCGGAAGCGCGTGCGGGCCACGTCGCCGCCCGCAGCGGGTCCCAGCAGCCGCTGCTGGGGCGTCACCTTCAAGGGGCGCTTGGAGCCGGGCAGCAGCAGCCACATCTGGTCGCCCAGCATCAGCACGGCGCGACCGAGCTCCTTCTCGCTGAGGCCATCCAGGCGGGCATCGCCGTTCTCCCGGGCCGAGACCTTCCAGCGCTGGGCGGCCTTCGCGTCCTTCAGCTCCAGCTCCACCGTGAAGGCGGACCAGGGATGGCGCAGGCGGTCCACCCGGGTCAGCAGCTCCTCGCCGCTCTGGGCCAGGGCCGGCAGGGCGGCGAGCAGCAGGAGCCAGGGCCGCATCAGCTGCGCCCGTAGTCGTCCTGGAGGCGCTCGATGTCGGCCTCGTCGAAGGTGCCGAGGCTCACCTCGAGCACCCGCACGGGCTGGGCCGTGGTGGCGTCGCAGCGCAGCCGGTGGGTGCTGCCCAGGGGCAGCCAGATCTCCTCGCCCACGGCGGGCCGCAGCTCCTCGCCGTCCCGGTCCACCACCACGCCCGGATCCAGGGCTACCCACAGCTCGCCGCGGTGACTGTGCCGCTGCAGGCTCAGCTTCTGCCCCGGTGCGCAGGTGAGGATCTTCACCGTGCAGTTTGTGTTCAGCGCGTACTGATCAAACGAGCCCCAGGGCTTGTCCACGTGCAGCGTCTCAGGTCTTTTCATCTGGAACCTCGGTTGTTCTTGTCTTTTCCAATAGCGGAAAGCGTACGCTTTCCGCTCTGAGAACGGCCGCTAAAGGAGTTCGGTACGACCGTCCGCCCGCAGCCGCTCAACCACATCCTTCACCGACTGGGCGCGGTCGCGGCGGCAGATCAGCAGGGCGTCGTCGCTGTCCACCACGATGAGGTCGTCCACGCCGCTGGCGGCGATGAAGCGCTTGCCGCCGAAGATGGCGCAGTTGCGGCTGTCCAACAGCAGCGTGTCGCCCAGGCTGACGTTGCCCGCGGTGTCCGCCTCCTGGAACTCGATGGCCGCGGGCCAGGAGCCCACGTCGGACCAGCGGAAGCGCGTGGGCACCACGGCCACGGAGCTCGCCCGCTCCATGAGTGCCACGTCGATGGCGACCTTGGGTAGCTGGCGGTAGGCGGCGGCCAGGGCCTCGGGCCGGGCGCCGGCGGCCACCCAGGCGTCGAGGGGTGCCAGTACCTCTGGCGCATGCTGTTGCAGGCCCTGGCGGAAGTCCGCCAAGGTCCACACGAACATGCCCGCGTTCCAGTAGTGGCGGCCGGACTCAAGGTATTGGAGGGCGACGGCCGCGGGCGGCTTCTCACGGAAGGCCGTCACCTTGAGCACGGGGCCCTGGCCTTCAGATTCGATGTAGCCATAGCCGGTCTCGGGATAGGTGGGCTTGATGCCGAAGGTGACCAGCTCCCGCTTCTCTGCGGCGTGTGCCACGGCGGCGTCCAGGTCTGCCAGGAAGACCTCGCGGTCCCCGATCCAGTGGTCCGCCGAGAGCACCGCCATGACACCGTTGGGGATCTTCTGCTCGATCTCCACCAGGGCCAGGGCCAGGCAGGGCGCGGTGTTGCGGCCCTCGGGCTCGACGATGACGTTCTCCGGGGGCAGCTCCGGCAGCATGCGCCGGGTCTCCTCTGCCAGATCTTCCGTGGTCACCACGAAGATGCGCTCCGGGCTCACGTGGCCGTCCAGGCGGTGCACCGTCTGGTGGAGCAGGGTCTCGGTGCCGACGATGGCCAGGAACTGCTTGGGGCGGGCGTTCCTGCTGCGGGGCCAGAATCGCGTCCCGCGACCACCGGCCATCACGACAGCGACCAGGGGGTTCTTCGCAACGTCCGTCATCACTGACCTCCTGCCACCAGGGCATCCTTCAAGAAAAACACGGCCGTCGCAGGCATCACAAGCCCAGTCTCCCACCCCTTAGCAGGAGGGCTACCGGGAAAGCACCGAGACCAGGATGCCCAGGTCGCCCGGCGGCAGGGGCTGGGGGTCCAGGACCCGGGACAGGGGCTGGGCCACGGCGGCGCCCGCCACCTCGGCCATGTAGAAGCCCCGCTCGCCGCGATCCAGGCGGCGCACGGCCTCGGCGCCCCAGCGGCTGCCCCAGATGCGGTCCAGGGCCGTTGGGCTGCCGCCCCGCTGGATGTGGCCCAGCACCACCACCCGGAGGTCCAGGGCATGCTCCTGCCGGAGCTGCTCGCCCACAGCCATGGCCCGGCCCACGGTGTCACCCTCGGCCACGACCACGATGGAGCTGCGCTTGCCGGCGTTCCAGTGGGCCTTGAGGCGGGCCACCAGGTTCTCGAGGCTGTCCTCGGGGGACTCGGGATAGAGCACCGCCTCGGCGCCGCAGGCCAGGGCCGTGTGCACCGCCAGCATGCCGGAGCTGCGGCCCATGACCTCCACCAGAAACAGGCGGCCGTGGCTGGAGGCGGTGTCCCGGATGCGGTCGATGGCCTCCACGGCGGTGTTCAGGGCCGTGTCGAAGCCCAGGGTCCGGTCCGTGCCTGGCAGGTCGTTGTCGATGGTGCCCGGGATGCCGGCGCAGGCCACGCCGTGCTCGCGCATGAGGGCCTGGGCGGCGCGGAAGCTGCCATCCCCGCCGATGACCACGAGGGCTCCGATGCCGGCCTCCTTGAGGATCCGGGCCGCTTCCGCCCGGGTCTCGGGCTGGTGGAAGGCCAGGCAGCGGGCCGTCTGCAGGATGGTGCCGCCGCGCTGGAGGATGTTGGCGCAGGCGCGGCTGGGCAGGGGCTCCAGGTCCCCTTCCAGCAGGCCCTGGTAGCCGCGGTAGATGCCCCAGGTCTCGTGCCCCAGGGCGTCCGCCTGGCGCACCACGGCGCGGATGGCGGCGTTCATGCCCGGCGCGTCCCCCCCGGAAGTCAGGACTCCGATCTTCACTTGGCCTTCCCCTTGGCCGGAGCCTTCTTGGGGCTCTTGCTCTTGCCCTTGGCCGTGCTGGCCTTGCCCTTCTTGCTCTTGCCCTTGGCCTTGGCTTTCTGACCCTTGGGGGTGTCCCGAAGGTGGGCTTCGGGCGGTGGCAGGGGCGGGGGTTCCACAATGCCGCGCGGCACCGGGGGCAGGTCGCCATCCGCGATGCCCGCGGCCGAGGCGCGCTGGGCACGGGCCCGCAGGACCGGATCCTCCTGGGGCTGGGCCGAAGCGACCAGACACAGGGCCAGACTGCCTAAGAACAGGACACGACGGGGCATGGTCCCTCCAGGGGCCATTATTGCAGCAGTCGCGTTCTATCCCTCGGCCTTCTTCTCTGTCTTCTCCTTGAGGGCCTTGGCGAAGAACTCCGCCACCACGCTGTCCGCGTCGGGCTTCATCACGTCGGCCATCTGGGGCTCGCGGTGCAGGATGTCCCGGCCCGAGGGGGCCATCTTCGGCAGGTGCGCGCTGTTGGGCTGCAGGCTCGCCAGCACGAAGTGGGAGACCTCGATGAGGCTGCGGCCCACGCGCTCGAGCTTCTGGCGCACGATGTCCTGGTACTGGTAGAGGTCGAAGGCGCCCTGGATGTTGTAGGCGCCGTTGTCGGCATGGAAGCCGACCTGCTCCAGCTTCTCCGTGAGGGCTTCCAGGTCTGCCGAGGGGGGCATGATCACCCGCAGGATCTCCTGGCACTCTTTGGCCAGGGTCTGGATCTCCTCGAAGCTATGCTGGGCCACCTCGATCTGGTCCAACACTCGCCCGGCACCTCCTTCCTGCTCTGCGGCGATCTGCATCAGCTGGTCGGGGATGGCTTGGTTGTCCTGGGGATAATCGGGCATGGCAGGGCTCCGTGCCCGTCCTATCGGCGGGTCGGGGACAATCTTTGAATTCGTCCAGCTTGCCCCGGCGCGATAAACTTGCTGATTGCGGGATCTATCCTGGCCCGAATTTCATCAAGTCCGGAGTTTTCATGACCATGCAGTCAGATCCCGCTCAGACTCCCGTAGCCGGGACCGCCCTGGCCGCCTGCCTCAAGCCCTTCCCCGCCTCCCGCAAGATCCACGTGGCGGGCAAGCTGCCCGGGGTCCAGGTGCCCTTCCGCGAGATCAGCCTCAGTCCCACCCGCGACTTCGCGGGCAACCTCACGGCCAATGAGCCGGTGGTGCTCTACGATACCTCCGGCCCCTACACGGACCCGGCCGTCACCATCGATGTGGCCAAGGGCCTCCAACCCGTGCGCCAGGACTGGATCCTCGGGCGTGGTGATGTGGAGGAGCTGCCGGGCGCCACCAGTCTCTACCGGAAGCTGCGGGAGCGGGATCAGGACCTGGACGCCATCCGCTTCCACGCCGACCGCAAGCCCCTGCGGGCCCGGGCGGGCTGCAATGTGTCCCAGATGCACTACGCCCGGCAGGGCGTCGTCACGCCCGAGATGGAGTTCATCGCCATCCGCGAGAACCTGGGCCGCGAAGCCGCGGGCCAGAAGAGCCGCATCACTCCCGAGTTCGTGCGGGATGAGGTGGCCCGGGGCCGCGCCGTCATTCCCGCCAACATCAACCACCCGGAAGCCGAGCCCATGATCATCGGCCGGAACTTCCTGGTGAAGATCAACGCCAACATCGGCAACTCCGCCGTGGCCTCCAGCATTGAGGAGGAGGTCGAGAAGATGGCCTGGTCCATCCGCTGGGGCGCAGACACGGTCATGGACCTCAGCACCGGCAAGAACATTCACGAGACCCGCGAGTGGATCCTGCGCAACAGCCCCGTGCCCATCGGCACCGTGCCCATCTACCAGGCCCTGGAGAAGGTCAACGGCAAGGCCGAGGACCTCACCTGGGAGATCTTCCGCGACACCCTCATCGAGCAGGCCGAGCAGGGCGTGGACTACTTCACCATCCATGCCGGCGTGCGCCTGCGCTACGTGCCCATGACCGCCAAGCGGGTCACCGGCATCGTCAGCCGGGGCGGCAGCATCCTGGCGAAGTGGTGCCTGGCCCACCACCAGGAGAACTTCCTCTACACCCACTTCGAAGACATCTGCGAAATCATGAAGGCCTACGACGTGGCCTTCTCCCTGGGCGACGGCCTGCGGCCGGGCAGCACCGCCGACGCCAATGACGAGGCCCAGTTCGGCGAGCTGGAGACCCTGGGTGAGCTCACCAAGATCGCCTGGCAGCACGACGTGCAGGTGATGATCGAGGGCCCCGGCCATGTGCCCATGCACCTCATCCAGGAGAACATGACCAAGCAGCTTGAGGTCTGCGACGAGGCGCCCTTCTACACCCTGGGCCCCCTCACCACGGACGTGGCGCCGGGCTACGACCACATCACTTCTGCCATCGGCGCGGCCATGATCGGCTGGTTCGGCTGCGCCATGCTCTGCTACGTCACCCCCAAGGAGCACCTGGGCCTCCCCAACAAGAAGGACGTGAAGGACGGTGTCATCGCCTACCGGATCGCGGCCCACGCCGCGGACCTGGCCAAGGGCCATCCTGGCGCCCGCCTCTGGGACGACGCCATGAGCAAGGCCCGCTTCGAGTTCCGCTGGGAGGACCAGTTCAACCTGGCCCTGGACCCCGATACCGCCCGGGAGTTCCACGACGAGACCCTGCCTGCCGAAGGCGCCAAGAGCGCCCACTTCTGCTCCATGTGCGGCCCCCACTTCTGTTCGATGAAGATCACCGAGGACGTCCGGCAGTACGCCGCCGCCCAGGGTCTTTCCGAAGAAGCCGCCCTGCAGAAGGGCATGGAAGCAAAGAGCGCAGAGTTCACCGAGAAGGGCAGCGAGGTCTATCTTCAGGCCTGAAGATCAAAAAAGCTTTCTTGATTACCAACCATCCTCAGCCTCAACTTTCAAGGTGGGTGTGGGTTCAACTAACCATTCGACAGTGGTTTGAGGGGATTGGACAGGATATGTCGGTCTTCTAGACCGAGCCTTGGGTGCCTTTCGGGGTGACCAAGGAGATGGATATGACCCGCAATGCCATTCAGTTCCAGCCGGGGCTTTCTCTCGTCGAGTTCCAAGCGCGGTTTGGCAGGGATGAGCAATGCATCCAGGCCCTTTCACGTAGCCGCTGGCCTCTGGGCTTTGAGTGCCCCGAGTGCGGGGGCCACCGCGGTCACACCCTGACGACCCGGCCCCTCATGCAATGCGCGGTCTGCCGCCATCAGGTCAGCGTCACAGCAGGGACCATCTTCCACAGCACCAAACTGCCGCTCAGGGTATGGTTCCTGGCCATGCATCTGCTTTCCCAGGCCAAGCACTCCGTGTCAGGGCTGGAACTGTCCCGCCAACTGGGCGTTTCCCAGACCACGGCCTGGTCGCTCAAGCACAAGCTCATGCAGGTGATGATGGAACGCGAGCACGGGCGGCGCCTTCACGGCCGCGTCGAGGCTGACGACGCCTACATGGGGGGCGAGCGCCACGAGGGGAGGCGAGGCCGCGGCGCCCCAGGCAAGCGGCCCTTCATCCTGGCCGTCCAGACAACACCGGACGGCCGGCCGGGACTCCTGCAAGCCCAAGCCGTCAACAACCTCGGCAGCACCACGATGAGCCGATGGGCGAAGAAGGCCATCAGCCCTGCCGCGACCCTGCTGACTGACGAATGGGCCGCCTACGGCATCACCCAGGCCACCGGGCTGAGACATCACGCCCAGAAGAGTCCTGGTGGTTGGAGAAACAGCAAGGTCCCGGCTTTCAAGTGGGTCAATACCGCCCTCGGCAACCTGAAAGGAAACATTCGCGGCGTCTGCCGCTGGATTGGCAACCAGCACCTCCCCCGCTACCTTGCCGAATACCAGTGGCGCTACAACCGGCGCTTCGACCTAGCCAGCCTTCTGCCACGCCTCCTTCACGCCGCCGCCAGAACCCCGCCCATGCCCATCAAGCTCCTCTATTTGGCTGAGAATGCTTGGTAATCAAGTATGCTTTTTCGCGCCTTTCGGCATCCGGTACTCAGCAAACGCCACCTTCGAACCAGCCAAAGTTGGGGGTGTAGGACGGCCTTCGAATTTTATATTCGAGCTTCCATTTAGATTAAAAAGGTGACCGCCGGGTATAACATCCGAAGGCACTCCAGCGGCTATCAAAGAACCTCTGAGGCTCATGGCCTAACCCTCAGCTCAAGTCGGACCCAACCTGCACGACCAGCTTTCCTCTCTCTTGGCACATCTTTCTCGTCTCCGTTCAGCTTTCGGCCGCAGGTTGGGCCGCTTAGCTCCATCCGTTAGGCCGCCACGCGGGGTCACCTCATGACCAAGCAAGAACTGCGAATAGAATTGCCTTCAGCATTTCAGCGGACCGCAATCGTGACTGGCGGTGCCTCAGGCATTGGACAAGCGTTGGCCGAGGAACTTGCCTCCAGGGATGTGTTTGTCGTAGTGGCCGATCGACAGGTAGAACTTGGAGAGCAAGTGGCCAAAGGCATTCGAGAGCGAGGCGGGTTAGCCATCTCCGTTGAGCTGGATGTCCGAAACCTTGATCGATTCCAAGAAGTGATTGAAATGGTCCTCGGGCAACACCATCGCCTCGATTTCTTGTTCAACAATGCCGGGATTGGCGTCGGCGGATTGGCCCACGATTGCCATGCCTCCGACTGGAATGACCTTATCGATGTCAACCTGCGAGGAACCTCCAATGGGATTCTGGCTGCCTATCCACTGATGATTCGGCAGGGATTCGGGCATATCGTGAACACGGCCTCAATGGCGGGTCTCAGCCCTGCTCCCCTGGCAGTCATCTATTCGGCTACCAAATGTGGGATCGTGGGCCTTTCCAGGGCGCTGCGAGTCGAGGCCAGTCGTTTCGGGGTCAAGGTCTCCGTGCTCTGTCCGGGACTCATCCGCACAGACCTTCTGAAAGGTGGCCGCTACGGCCGGTTCACCTCCAACATCGATCCTGCCTGGGTCGCCAAGGCGGCTGATATCTTGCGGCCAATGGAGGCAGCCGAGTTCGCTCGTCGCGCCCTTCGTGAGGTGGAGCGCAACCGAGCCATCATCATCGAACCCAAATTGTGGCGACTCCAATGGTACTTGGAACGAATTTCACCAAGTCTAGTCGAGCGCATAAATAAGTATTTTCTAAACCGTGTTCTGCAACAAATCCACCCACCCATTTCCCCATAGCCGCCTAACCCCTAGCTCAACTCGGAACCCGCCTGCATTGCCTTCCACTCTCTCTCATCACTTCGCTATCTCGGCTCCGCTCGTCGCCTCGGTGCAGGCGCGGCCGCTTTGTTTCCTTCGTTAGCCGGCCACACCCACCACAAAGTCCCCATAGCTCCTTCTGAAGCACTGGTTTCTCGGCAGGCGTATCATCTGGAGCATGGCAACTCCACTGAAAGCCAAGGCATCCCCTCCGGGAAAGCGAACAGCCAAATCGCCAGCTGAAGCGATTGAGAGCCCGTTCCTGCCCTCGCTTCGCTTCCATTACCCAGAAGCCCTCCACCAGAGAACCCTCTCCCTCCTCGACACGCTCGAAAAGTCACCGAATCCCACGAAACACAGCGGGGAACTTGCTGAGCTCGTCGAAGAATTGATGGTCAGCGGTATGGATTACTACTTCATGAAGCCGCTCAAGGACGCCGAAGCAGGTTTCATCGTTCAACAATCGGCCAATTTGGGCATGGCTGGGGCGCAGAATGTCCTGGGCTCCGTCCTCAAGAGCATCATCGGACGTATGGATGCGCCTCAGTTACTCTCCGTCTGTGCCTCCATACGCCATTTCATGCTTTGATTGCAAACCATCGCGCTTTGAGATTAGGCCCCAATTCACATCGTCGGATAGCCCGCCAATGGCACCCGCGACCTACCCCCTGCTCACCCCAGCCCCTGGCGCAAGGGCTCCCGCCCTTCGGCCGCACGGCGCATCGTCTTGACCTGCGCCCCAGAGGAGAAACACGTGATCAACCAGCTCTTCATCAATCTCCCGGTCGCTGATCTCCAAAAATCCATCGCCTTCTTCAAAGCCCTCGGCTTTGCCCACAACCCCCAGTTCAGCGGCGACACGGCTGCGTGCATCATCCTCAGCGACACCATTTCTGTCATGTTGGGGACGCACGCCAAGTTTTGTGAGTTCACGCCCAAGGCCATCTGCGACACGAGCAAGGCCGTCGAAGTTCTGCTCACCCTCAGCTGCGAGAGCCGGGAGTTGGTCGACGAGCTCGTCGCCAAGGCCATCGCCGCAGGCGGCTCGACCTATGACCAGCCGGAGGATTTCGGCTTCATGTATACCCACAGCTTTGTCGACCCAGATGGCCATGGGTGGGGGCTGCTGCACTTCAGTGCCACGCCGACGGAAGGGTGACCCAGGTGGGGGCCGGTCAGCTGGTTCCACTCAAGCTCATACGCTGGGCCTGACCCCCACCGCCCGCATCTGTTTCATACTCCGAGAGCACCGCTTCCGGAGCCCCGTGACCTCGACTCAGCCCGACACCCTCATCCTCGGCGGCGGAATCTCCGGCCTGCTGGCGGCCTGGCACCTGCAGCGGGCCGGGCAGGCGGTGGAGGTCTGGGAGGCCTCGGCCACCGTGGGCGGCTGGGCCCAGACCCTGCCTTGGCCGGGCCCCAACGGCGAACCCGGCCACCTGGAGCGCGGTCCCCAGGGCCTGCGGTTGGGCCGAACGGGCGCCTTGGCGGACCTGCTGACAACCCTGGACCTGACCCTCGAACCCCCTGCGCCGAAGGGGCCCCGTTGGGTCGGCAAGGGCGGGCAGCGGCGCCTCTCTCCGGCCACCCTGCGGGGCCTGCTCTCGGACCCCGACCTGGGACTGGCCGCGAAGCTGCGCCTGCTGGGCGAGCCCTTCGTGGGCGCAGGCCCGGCGGGGGAGGATCTGCACAGCTGCTTCGCCCGGCGCCTGGGCGAAGGCTTCGCCCGGGAGTGCCTGCCCGCCCTGCTCGCGGGCGTGCTGGCGGCCCCACCGGAGCGCCTCGGTGTGGAGGCCCTGCCCCGGCTGCGGACCCTGGACGCCCGGGGCGGCCTGCTGCTCGGCGCCCTGCGCGACGGTCCCGAGACCACCCGCCTCCTGCGGGGCGGTACCGGCGCTCTGGCCCGGGCCCTGGCGGAGCGCCTGGGCTGTGTGCAGCCGGAGCGTCGGGCCCAGACCCTGGAGGCCCTGCCCGGGGGCCGCTGGCGCGTGCAGAGCCAGGGCCGCACCCTTGACGCCGCGCAGCTGGTGCTGGCCCTGCCCACCCCGGAGGCCACCGCGCTGCTCGCGCCCGTGGCCGCCCCCGGTGCGGCGCGGCTCGCGGCCATCCCCACCCTGGACCTCCGCGTCTGGCACAGCCGCCACGCCCCGGTGCCCGGCTGGGAGCGGGACTTCGGCCTGCTGCTGCATCCCCCGGAGGGGGGCGGCCTGCTGGGGGTGGTGGCCCTGGCGGCGGACGACCCCCGGGGCGTGCCGGGCCTGCTGCAGCTGCGCACCTACCTGGGCGGGGCCTTTCCCGTGGCCCCCGGGCTTGAGGTCTGGCCCGGCGTGTTCCAGGAGCTGCGCCGCTGGCTGCCGGAGTTGGGCCCCGCGGTCCAGGTGCGCGAGGAACCCTGCCCCGGCGCCTTCCCCCTGCTGGCGCCTGGCCACACCGCACGGCTGACTGAGCTGCTCGAAGCCCTGCCCCCGGGCCTGCACTGGGTCGGTGCCGCCCGCTTCGGCCCCGGACTGCCCGACCTGGCCGAAGGCATCGAAGCCTGGGCGAAGACCATCCCGGCGCCCTGAGCGGCTCAGTTCCATTCCCCGAAAAAGCGCGAAAGGACTTTGCTACCAAGGCACCAAGAAAGACAAAAGAAACAACGGGTAACCAGGAAGATCTTCCTTTTTGGTCTGCCTGTCTTCGTGGTGAATCTTTCTTCTGCTTCTCTTGGTGTCCTGGTGATGATCCTTTCCCTTTCGATGGAAACCGGCACCAGCCCTATTTCAGGGTGAACGCCACGGCCGCTCCTTTGGCTTGGCCGGTGCGCACCTGGAAGACGCGCTCGGGATCGGCCTTGGCGTTGTCCAGCAGCCAGGCCAGCACGGCCTTGGCGCGGCGGTCCGCCAGCTGGGCCAGCTCGGCAGGCTCTGGCGCAAGGGTGCCCAGCAGCCGCTGCTCCAGCTCTGCGGGCGGCGGGGGCGGTGCGGCCGGGGCTCCCTTGACGGGCGGGAAGGCCGTGTCGAAGGCCACCTGGAGCCAGCGCCCACGCTCCAGTGGGGGTATCGGCCCCTCCTCGGTGAGCTTCAGCACCCGCGCCCGGGTGCGGCGCAGCAGCCCCTCCAGGGCGGTCCGGCGCAGCACGGTGCCATCCTGGTCCGCGTCCACGGCGCCCTCGGCCTCCAGGCGCAGCGAGGGCCGCTCCTGCAGCGCCTTGCCCAGGGCCTGCAGCCGGGCCGTGGCGGCGGGGTCGAGGCTGTTGGTGCCTGGCGCGAAGGCGACGCTGCTGAGGTCCCCCGCCTCGCCCCCAAAGAGGCTGCTGATCAGGGTGAAGGGCGAGGTGGCGATCTTGCCCAGGAGCCCGAAGATCGCCTTCCAGACCAGCTTTCCATACTTCACATCAGGATCGTCCAGGCTGCCCTCGATGGGCAGGTCGAAGGCGATGACCCCCTTGCGGTCGCGCAGGATGGCCAGGCCGAACTTCACCGGCAGGCCCGTGGCATCGGGACTCTCCACCTTCTCACCCAGATAGAACTGGTCCAGCTTCACAGCGTTCTCGGCCTTCAGGTTCCGGTGGTCGATGCGCAGCCGCGCATCCACGTCCAGCTTGCCCTTCTGCACGGTGTAGCCCAGGTACTTGCCGGTGTAGGGCGTGAAGTCCGTGAGGTCCGCGCCCTGGATCTTCAGGGTCACGTCCGTGTCCAGGTCGTGGCGCAGGGGCATGGCGTGGCCCGTGATGGTGATGGGCGCGAGGCCCCCGGCCCGGCCTCGGAAGGCCACCTCGGAGGCGGCGTCGGGGCGGCTGGACAGGCCCAGGTAGCTGCCCTCCAGATCGCTCAGCACCAGAGCGGCGTTCGGCTGCAGCGAGCGATCGATGAAGCTGAGGCGGCCCCCGGTGATGGCCAGTTTCTGGATGCGCAGGTCCGGTGCGGCGGCGGGGGTGGCGGGCACGACCGACGCGGTCACCGGCGCAGGCTTGGGGCCCGCCTCCAGGCGCAGCGCCATGGCCACGTTGGTGCGGCCATCCGGCTGCACGACCAGGCGCCCTTCGGGTTCGACCCAGTCCACGGCCTGGAGGGTCAGGGCCAGGGGCGCGGTGCGCAGGTCCAGACCCGCCAGCCGCAGCTGCTTCCAGCGGAGGAAGGGCTCGTTCTGGGCCGCGTCGCGCACCTCCAGCTGCTGCACCGAGAGCGCGCCCTGATAGGAGATGCCGGCGGTCTTTCCGCCCTCGAAGGCAAAGCGCAGGCGACCGTCGGTGCCGAGGCTACCCGAGGCGATCCGCAGCGCCAGGGCGCCGTCCAGGTAGGGATCGAAGGGTGCCAGGGCCAGCCCCTTGGCCTGGATGCGCAGGTCGCCGGTGGGCTTGAGGGCATGGAGGGTGCCTGCCACCTTCAAGGCCCCACCACCGAGCTTCAGGTCCAGGTCGGCCTGGCAGGGGGCGGCGGGATCCAGGGAGAGGTTCTGCAGGCGCAGGTTGACCTCCGTCACCGCCACCTGCACGGGACGGGCAGGGACCCGATCCTGCCAGTCCAGCCGGAGGCCCTGGAGCCGCAGGTCCCGGAGCAAGAGCTGCAGGGGCTTGGCCTCGGCCTTGGGGGTGCGCGGTTGGGGCGGCGCCAGTATCCGGGCTAGGTTGAGGCCCTCCGGGGTCCGCTGGACGCGCACGGCGCCCTGGTCCACGAGGACCGAGCCCACGTCAACCGAGGGCGCGAGCAGGTCCGCCTTGACGCCCTGCACGTCCACGGAGGGCAGGTCCAGGGCCGGCTCCACCACGCCGCGCTCACCGATCTTCAGCTGTCTCAGGGAGAGGCCCAGGTCCGACAGCTCGACCACCTGCGTGCCCTGCCCCCACGCGAAGCGATACTGGGCCCGCAGCGAGGCCGTGCCGCTGCGGACCTCCCCGACCAGCTGCTCCTCGGCATAGGGCCGGTAGCGGGCCAGCTGGAGGTTCTCCAGCAGCAGGCTGCCCTTGGAGGCCAGGGGCTGGACGCTGAGTTCCCCCTGCCAGAGCAGGTGTTCCCGGGCCTCGGTCCAGGCCTCCAGGGTGAAGCCGCTGCGGTGGTTCAGCTCCGTGCGCAATCCCTCCACCCGGAAGGACAGGGGCCCCAGCACCCGCTGGTAGGCGGGCACGACGCTGCGGTCCGAGAACTCGAGGCGCCCCTCGCTCAGCTGGAAGTGGGCCACGTCGAAGATCCAGGGCGACGTCCCGGCGGGTGCGGCGGGCTTCGAGGGCTCGCCCTCCAGCAGGTCCTGGAAGTTCAGGCGGCCCTTGGCATCCAGACCCGCCCGCACCACCAGGCCCTCCACCTCGACCTCGGCGAGGGAGATGGTGTGCTGAAGCAGCGCCCAGATCTCGTAGTTCACGTAGAGGCGGCGCAGGGTCACCCAGTCGCCGCCGCCGGGCTCTTCGATCCGCAGGCCCTCAAGCGTGGTACCCAGGGTGAGGGGGTTGAACCGCAGCTTCGCCAGGGTGACGGGGCGCTTCAAGGCTGCGGTGGCCTCCCGCTCGAGGCGGGGGCGGACGACGGCGGGCACCAGAAAAAAACCCGCCAGCAGCCAGAGGACAAAGCCACCGGCCAGGACCGCGAGGAGGGCGCGAAACCGCCTGGAAAAGGCCGAGAGAGAAGCGAGATAGGGCATGGGAAAAGCATAGTCTCTTCGGGGCCCTGTGATTCAAGCCACAATGCGGTGACCTGAGCCGCTCCGCGGGCGTATCCTCCAGCCGTCGCGGTGCCGCCATGACTGCCAACTTCGAGCGTGTCGGCGCATCGCTGGACCGAGAGGCATGGTGTCATGGCGACACGACGCGTGGTGATCCTGGGAGCCGCAGGACGCGACTTCCATAACTTCAATACCGTCTATCGGGATAACCCGGACTATCAGGTGGTGGCCTTCACGGCCACCCAGATCCCGGGCATCGAGGGCCGCCGCTACCCGGCGGTGCTGGCCGGGAAGCTCTACCCGGAGGGCATCCCCATCGTGGACGAGTCCGAGCTGGTGGCCCTCATTGCCCGCGAGCGCCTTGACGAGGCGGTCTTCTCCTACTCGGACGTGCCCCACGCCACCGTCATGCACCTGGCCAGCCTCTGCATCGCCCACGACTGCGACTTCACGTTCCTGGGCGCCGCCAAGACCATGATCAAGTCCACCAAGCCCGTCATCGGCATCACCGCCGTGCGCACGGGCGCGGGCAAGAGCCAGACCACCCGCTACATCAGCAACATCCTGAAAAAGCTTGGCAAGCAGGTGGTGGCCATCCGCCACCCCATGCCCTACGGCGACCTGGCCCGCCAGGCCTGCCAGCGCTTCGCGGGCTACGCGGATCTGGATAAGCACGAGTGCACCATCGAGGAGCGGGAGGAGTACGAGCCGCACATCGACAACGGCTTCATCGTCTACGCCGGCGTGGACTACGAGCAGATCATCCGCAGCGCCGAGCAGGAGGCGGACGTCATCCTCTGGGACGGCGGCAACAACGACCTGCCCTTCTACCAGAGTGACCTCCACATCTGCATCGCCGACCCCCTGCGCTCGGGTCACGAGCTGGCCTATCACCCAGGCGAGGCCAACTTCCGCATGGCTGACATCATCCTCATCAACAAGTGCGACAGCGCCCGGGAGGCGGACATTGCCGCCATCGAGCGGAACGCCGCCCTGGTGAACCCAAGAGCCCGGGTCATCCGCGCCAACAGCCCCGTGACCTGCGACCGCCCGGAGCTGGTGAAGGGCATGCGCGCCCTGGTCATCGAGGATGGCCCCACCTTGACGCACGGGTCCATGTCCTACGGCGCCGGGGTGGTGGCCGCCAAGGCCGCGGGCGCCCACGAGATCGTGGACCCCACGCCCTACGCCGTGGACTCCCTCGCCGCCACCTACCGGAAATACCCCAACGCCAAAGGCATCCTGCCCGCCATGGGCTACGGCGAGCACCAGGTGAAGGACCTCGAGGCCACCATCGAGGCCACCCCCTGCGACGTGGTGCTGAGCGGCACCCCCATCGACCTCACCCGCATCCTGAAAGTCAGCAAGCCCATGACCCGCGTCCGCTACGACCTGGCGGAGCTCCGCGAGGGGCTGCTGGAGGGGGAGGTACGGAGGATTCTGGGGCTGTGAGGGTGTGAATCGCGGGGCGTTGCCCCACGATTCACACGTGGTAATAAAGGGACTCTTCGTGGACGGCCCAGTGGAGGGACTGGGCCGTTTGTTTACCGATGCCGGGGACTGCGGACAGTGCTTCTTGCGGGGCGGCCACAATGTTTTCCAGGGTGCCAAAGTGGTCCAGGAGTCGCTGGGCTCGTTTGGTTCCGATCCGGGGGAAGCTGGATAGCACTCGCAGCTGAATGGCCCGCTTCCCCCTGGGCTGCCACCCGGACCGACGCAGCGGAGCGGTTGATACGGAGTGCAGCTGCCGCGCGGTGTAGGCAATCAGCCTCGCCGTTTCTTCCTCCTCCTGGGAACGCAGCACCGGGATCCCGAAGACCACGGAGAGCGTCAGCATCGCCCCCTGGACGGCCTCCCGCCGGATGTGGCGCTGGGTCCATTCCGAGGAGGGTCCCTCCAGAATGAGGAATGACCTCACCGGCGCCTCGGCCAACCGCCGGGCCTGCGCGAACAGCCTTCCCTCGAACAGGCTCGCCAGAAAATCCGGCACACGCTTCCGCTCCAGCACGGCCTTCCCCTCGATGAGGTAGTCACCCGTCCGCAGCCGTTTCACCGTGACCGCGACACCTTCCATCCGTGTCAGCAACGCCCCCACCGAAGAGCCCCGGCCCTCCCGATCATCCACAACGATCCGTATTTTCGCCCCGCCGGAACCACCCCGCACATCCCACCTCACCCAACGATCCTGATGAACTAATCACCCAGTATCCTTAGCTATCTCAGAATGCGGCGCATGCCGCATTCTGAGCAAGTGGAGCCCCGATGACCACCCTGTTCACCCCCCTGACCCTGCGCGGCCTGACGCTGCCCAACCGCATAGCGGTGTCGCCCATGTGCCAGTACCAGGCCGAAGAGGGCCTGGTAAACGCGTGGCACGCGGTCCACTACGGCGGGCTGGCCCAGGGGGGCGCGGGTCTGATCCTCACGGAGGCCGCGGCGGTGGCGCCGGAGGCTCGCATCAGCCCCAATGATCTGGGGCTCTGGAGCGACACCCAGGCCGAGGCGCTGGCGCCCATCGTGCGCTTCATGACCGCCCAGGGCGTGGTGCCCGGCGTGCAGCTGGCCCACGCGGGACGCAAAGCCTCCAATCCCGCGCCCTGGAAGGGCAGCGGCAGCGTCCCCCTCTCGGCGGGCGGCTGGGTGCCTGTGGCCCCCAGCGCCCTGCCCTTCGACGCGGGCTGGACCGTGCCGACGGCCCTGGACGAGGCCGGCCTTGCCGGGGTGGTCCAGACCTTCGTGGCCGCCGCCCGCCGGGCCCTGGCCGCGGGCTTTCAGGTCGTCGAGATTCACTCGGCCCATGGCTACCTGCTGCACCAGTTCCTGTCGCCCCTCACCAACCACCGCGAGGACCGCTACGGCGGCAGCTTCGAGAACCGCACCCGGCTGGCCCAAGAGGTGGTGGCCGCGGTGCGCGCCGAGTGGCCCGAGCGCCTGCCGCTCTTCGTGCGAATCTCGGCCACGGACTGGGTGGAGGGCGGCTGGGACCTGGAGCAGTCCGTGCAGCTGGCCGCGGCCCTGAAGGATCTGGGCGCGGACCTGGTGGACTGCTCCTCCGGCGGCCTGGTACCCGGGGCGAAGATCCCCCTCGGCCCCGGCTACCAGGTGCCCTTCGCCGCCCGCATCCGCGCCGCCACCGGCGTTCCCACCGGCGCCGTGGGCCTCATCACCGAGTCCCGGCAGGCCGAACAGATCCTGGCCGAGGGCTCCGCGGACCTGATCCTGCTGGGCCGTGAGCTGCTGCGGGACCCCCGCTGGCCCCTGCGCGCCGCCCAGGAGCTCGGCGTCGAGGTGCCCTGGCCCGCCTCCTACCTCCGCGCCGCCCGGGGCCCCGCCGTCCTGCGGCAGCCGCTGGGTTGAACCCGGTTTTTCAGCAAAGGGGTTATCCGGGATTTCAGGGAAGAGCCACGACACGCCAAGCACACCCAGGCAAAAGCAACCCCTCTCGCAGAGAAAAGACGAGGGGGGCGGAGGGCTTCGAATCAGCCGCCCGCGGCGCTTGGAGGCCCCGGCTCGGGGGGTGACCACCGCTTTCCTCCGCGACCCTCAGCCATCTCCGCATCCTCTGCGAGCGTTTTGCCCTTCTGCCACGAATACGACCTGTTTAGATAGCCCCTACAGCGCCCGGAACAGGGTCAGCACGCGCACCTCTTCGGCGCCGCCGGCCTGCAGGACCTGGGCGCAGCGCAGCAGGGTGGTGCCGGTGGTCCAGACGTCGTCGACCAGCAGCACCACGCCCACGGGTTTTGCACCGCAGCGCAGGGTGATGGCCTTCCGGGGCAGGCGGCGGCGCTGGGTCTCGGTGCGGGTGGCCTGGCGGCCGCTGGCCCAGGCCTTGGCCAGGAGCGGCTCGAACGGTCGGTCCAGCCGCCGGGCCAGGAGGGTGCCGAGCTCGGCCCCGAAGTCGAAGCCCCGCAGCAGGCGGTGGGGCAGGGTGCTGGGCACTGCGGTCACCCGGTCCACCGTGGCGGCCCAGTCCGGCAGGGCCGCCGCCGCCACCTGGGCCAGCAGAGCCCGACGCCAGCCCCGCTCCCCGGCCTTGAGGCCCGGCAGCAGCAGCGCCCCCAGCGGGGGCCGCCCGCCGTGGTAATCCCAGAGCGCGTCCCCGCACGCCCAGGCGGTGGCATCCGGGCAGTCCCCGTCCGCGTGGACCAAGGCGCAGCGGGGACAGCGATCCTCGGCCAGAGGCACCAACCCGCGCCAGCAGCGGGCGCAGAGCCCCGCCACCGCGCCCACGCCCACAGACCCCAGGCAGCCCCGACACAGGAGCAGGGAGCCCCGCGCCCGGGAAAAGGCGCCCTGGAGAACCGCCGGAAGCATGCGGAATCATAGCTGGTGTACCATCGCCGAACGCCCCGCCCTGCCCCTGGAACACCTTTCCGGGTCCTTTCCCCCGGATTGTCTGGAGTTTTGTTCATGTCGAACGACCCGCGTCCCGTTTCCCAGCTCTTTGCCCGCAAGCCCCTGGCCCTCCTCCTGGAAGAGGCCAAGGGCGAGAACCGCCTGCGCCGGGTGCTGGGTCCCATCCAGCTCACGGCCCTGGGCATCGGCGCCATCATCGGCGCGGGCATCTTCGTGGCCACGGGAGCGGCTGCCCACAACATCGCGGGTCCCTCGCTGATGCTGTCCTACGTCATCGCCGGGATCACCTGCATCTTCGCCGCCCTTTGCTACGCGGAGTTCGCCGCCATGGTGCCCGTGGCGGGCTCGGCCTATACCTACGCCTACGCCACCCTGGGCGAGCTGTTCGCCTGGATCATCGGCTGGGATCTGATCCTCGAATACGGCGTCTCCAGCGCCGCCGTGGCCACGGGCTGGTCCGCTTACTTCCAGAGCGCCGTCAGCAAGATCGGCATCCACATCCCGAAGCTGCTGAGCGAGTCGCCCTGGAAATACGACCCGGCCACGGGCCACTTCGCCGCCACGGGCGCCGTGATGAACCTGCCGGCCCTCATCATCGTGCTCATCATCACCGCCGTCCTGGTGAAGGGCATCCAGGAGAGCGCCACCTTCAACGGCATCATGGTGGCCATCAAGGTGGCCGCCGTGCTCTTCGTCATCGCGGTCGGCGCCTTCTTCGTCAACACCACCAACTGGCACCCCTTCGCACCCTTCGGCTGGACCGGCATCAGCTTCTTCGGGCACCGGGTGGCGGGCATGGTGGACGGCGGCGGCGCCCCCATCGGCACCATGGCCGGGGCGGCCATCATCTTCTTCGCCTACATCGGCTTCGACTCGGTCTCCACCCACGCGGAGGAGGCCAAGAACCCCCAGCGCGATGTGCCCATCGGCATCATCGTCTCCCTGCTGGTCTGCACGGTGCTCTACATCGCCGTGGTGGCGGTGCTCACAGGCATGGTCCGGTTCGACCAGCTGGACATCAACGCCCCGGTGTCCACGGCCTTCAAGCAGAAGGGCATGGGCTGGGCCGAGGGCCTCATCGCCACCGCCGGCGTCAGCGGCATCACCTCGGTGCTGCTGGTCATGATGCTGAGCGGCCCCCGCGTGTTTCTGGCCATGGCCCGGGATGGCCTGCTCCCCAAGAGCACCTTCGGCGACGTGCACCCCAAGTTCCGCACGCCCTGGAAGTCCACCATCCTCGTGGGCATCTTCGTGGGTGCCCTGGCGGGCTTCCTGCCCATCGACGCCCTGCTGCACCTGGCCAACATCGGAACCCTGCTGGCTTTTGTCATCGTCTGCGCCGCGGTGCTCATCATGCGCAAGAAGCACCCCGAAGCCGAGCGGCCCTTCCGCTGCCCCTGGGTGCCCTTCGTGCCGGTCATGGGCGTGCTCACCTGCCTGATGCTGATGTTCTCCCTCCCGGTGGCCAACTGGTGGCGGCTCATCACCTGGCTGGGCCTGGGCTTTGTCATCTACTTCCTCTACGGCAAGCAGCACAGCGTGATGCGGAAGCAGCCCAACTAGGAGCCCCCCATGTCCATCTGGACGGACCTCACCCCCTCGAAGCGCTGCGACTGGATCGACCTGCTCCGCGGCTGGGCTGTGATCGTGATGATCCAGACCCACACGGTCAACGTGTGGCTGACGCCAGGCCTGCGGCCCGAGTGGCTCAACTTCCTGAACGGCCTGCCCGCCCCCAGCTTCGCCATGGCCGCGGGCTTCAGCCTCGCCCTCAGCACCTTCAAGGCGGATGGCACCCTGCGCCCCTTCTGGCCCGACACGGCCAGGCGGCTGGGCTTCATCCTGCTCTGCGCCTACGCGCTCCACGCCCCGGGCTTCACCTTCGCCGACTGGACGGTACTCGCCACGGTGCAGAAGCAGAAGGAGATCTACAAGATCGATGTGCTGCAGTGCATCGTCTTCAGCCTGCTCATCCTGCAGGCCCTGGCCCGCATCATCCGGCACCCCCGGGTCTACGCTTGGGTGGCCCTGCTGCTGGCCGTGGTGGTCTGTCTGGTCGCCCCCTATGTCTGGGCCACCGGTGTCGGCGACGGACTCTGGATGCCCATCCGGGGCCTGCTCAACGGCAACTCCGACCGGGGCCTCCAGGCCCTCTTCCCGCTCTTCCCCTGGCTGGCTTTCCCCGCCTTCGGCTCGTTCCTGGGCGGCCTCTACCGCTGGGGCCGCACCGAGGCCGGAGAGGACGGACTGGCCCGCCTGAGCGAGGCCAAGTGGCTGGCTGGCCTAGCCGTCCTGGGATTCGCCTGCTGGCTCTTCGGCTCCACCTACCAGAAGGCCTGGCTGTGGCAGGGCACGTGGATCCAGACCGCTCCCGGCACCTGGCTGCTGAAGGGACCCATGGGCGCCTGGACCTGGAACGAGCTCACGACCCTGCACAACACCACCCTCCCCAGCGTCCTCAACCGCCTGGGCTGGATCCTCATGGGCGGCGCGGCCCTGGGCGTGATCGAGAAGCTGCGCCCCCGACTCCCGGGCCCCAACCTGGTGGTGGCCGCCAGCCACGAGAGCCTGCTGCTCTACATGCTGCACCTCAACATGATCTTTGGCCTGATGTTGACCCCGTTCTTCGTGGGCCTGACGGGCTGGGACTGGGGCACCCTGGGCTGGACGGGCACCCTCCTGCTGGCCGCGGCCCTCATCGCCATCAACCTCTGGGCCTGCCAGGCGTGGCGGAACGTGCGGGAGACGCCGATTCTCATGCGGCGCCTGCAGCGCTACGCCGTGAGCGTGCTGGCGGTCTGGTTCTGCATCGGAGGCTGGTGGACCTTCCGCCACTTCCTGCGCAGCCCTGAGCTCGCCAAGGAGCCCTATGTCTTCCTCAACGCCGCCCGCGCCCGCAAGGGACTGGCCGCGACGCCGGACGGCCTGTGCCGGAATCCGGAGGAATACTTCCGCGAAGCGGAGCTGCGGAAAGTGAAGCTCAGCCCCGAGGCCCGCACGGAGATCACGCACCTGATCCAGTCCCGGAAGGATTCGCGGTAACATTGATTGGATCATGGCTGATCCCGCAATAAGTCCCACTCCCACCTGGCTCCTCTTCGCCGTCCTGGCGGTGCTGCTCTATCGATGCGCCATGGCCATCCTGCTGACGGCCTTCCACACCCTGCCCTCGCTGCAGCGGCGGCGGCTGCTGGAGGAAGAGGCGATCCTGGACCCCCGGCTGGCGGCCCTGCTGGAGCATCCCCGGTCCATGGGCATGGCCCTCCGGTTGTGGAACCAGGCCCTCCTGCTGGCCCTGGCCGCGCTGGCCTGGCCCCTGGCCAAGACCTTGCCGGGCGGGGGCTGGACCTTCTCGATCCTCCTGCTGGCCTCTCTCTGGCTGCTGGACCTGCTGCTCCCGGCCATGCTGGCGGCCCGGGATCCGAGCCTCTGGCTGCAGCGGCTGTTCCCCCTCTTTGCCCCGGCCATGGCGGCCCTGGCCCTGCTGGTGGACCCTGTGGCGCGGCGCATCATGCGGCAGCAGGCCGAGGACAAGGCCCGCGATGTCGAGGAGGAAGAGCCCACGGACGAGGCCGTCACCGCGCTGCTGGAAGAGGGCGAGGCCGAAGGCATCCTCGAGGCCGAGGACCGGGAGCTCATCCGCAACGTGGTCAGCTTCGGCGACACCGTGGTGCGCGAGGTCATGACGCCCCGCACCCGCATCATCGCCCTGCCCCTGGAGGCCACGGTCCTGGAGGCCTGGGCCGCCTTCACCACCAGCCGCCACTCCCGCCTGCCGGTCTTCGAGGGCAGCATCGACCAGGTGCGCGGTGTGCTGCTGGTCAAGGACCTGATGCAGCTGCCAGACGGCGCCAAGCCCCCCCTGGGCTCCCTCATGAAGCCCCCCCACTTCGTGCCCGAGAGCAAGCCCGTGGCCGACCTGCTGCGCGATCTCCAGCGCGCCCGCACCCAGCTGGCCCTGGTGGTGGACGAGTTCGGCGGCGTGTCCGGCCTGGTCACCCTGGAGGACCTGCTCGAGGAGGTCTTCGGCGAGATCCAGGACGAGCACGAAGCCCCCGCCGGCCTGGTGGAGCAGACGCCCGGCGTCTGGCTCGTCTCGGGACAGACCCACGTGGAGGATGTGACCGGAATCCTGGGCGTCGAGTGGGAACGGGACGGCTTCGACACCATCGCCGGCCTGGTCATGGCCCGCCTGGGTCGGATCCCGCAGGCCCAGGAGTCCGTCGACGTCGAAGGCGCCCACCTCACTGTGCTGCGCATGGAGGGCACAAGGGTCGTGCAGATCCGGGTCGAACGGACCGAGCCCTCAGAACCCTCGTGAACCTACGGTTCACGAGATGGCGAAAGCATTTCCTATCTCCAATCTCCAGCCGCTAGGCTGAAGATTGGAGCCCTTCCGCATGATCCGTCGCCTCTGCATCCTCATCGCCATCCTGGCCCTCCCGCTCACCCTGGCCTTTGTTCGCCGGGCCCAGCACCGGGCCCTGGTGCCCCAGCCCCGGGGCATGGTCCTGGGACTCTACGCGGGCCTGCCGGACTATGACTACGGCGAGGAGCTGGACCGCATCGCCAAGACCGGGGCCACCTGCGTCAGCCTTCAGGCCATCTACCGCATGGACACGGGCCACAGCAACGAGATCCGCCGCCACCCCACGTCCAGCCCGTCCGAGGCCGCCCTGGTCCTGACCTTCCAGCAGGCCAAGGCTCGGGGCCTGCGGATGATGTTCTTCCCGACCCTCAACATGCGGGACGAGGCCGAGAACGCCGAGTGGTGGCGGGGCAACATCACCCCCGACAGCTGGGACCTCTGGTGGCAGAACTACACCGCCTTCAACGTGCGGCTGGCCACCCTGGCCCAGGCGGGCGGCGTCGAGTGGTTCAGCCTCGGCACCGAGATGGCCTCCACCCAGGCCTTTCCCGACCAGTGGCGGCGCCTGGCGGCCGCGGTCCGTCAGGTCTACAAGGGCAAGCTGGTCTACAGCGTGAACTTCGACAGCCACGACACCTTCACCTTCGGCGACTGCCTGGACGTGATCGGCATCAACACCTACGACCCCATCGCCAAGTACGACGAGTACCCCAGCGATGAGCAGGTGCGGGACGCCTGGTGGTGGGTGGTCTACAAGGCCCGCACCCTGACAGCCCGGTTCGAGCGCCCGGTGATGATCACCGAGGTGGGCTATCCCTCCGTGGCCCACGCCCATGTGGGCCCCTGGGACTTCCGCACCGAGAAGCCCCTGGATCTGGCCCTGCAGAACCACCTGCTGAAGGGGGCCTTCGGCGTCCTGCGGCACTGGAGCGACGGCGACGCAGTCTTCTTCTATCTCTATGGCGAGAACCTGAACCAGAAGCCCGTGGGCGGCCCCCTGGACCGCACCTATGCCGTCTGGGGCAAGCCCGCAGAAGCCACCCTGCTGAAGTACTTCCACGAGCCCATCTGGGACCGGCACCTCCCACCCAAGGCCGAGAACATCCACGAGGCCATGGTGCAGTCCCTGGTGAGCTGGCACCGGAAGCTGCGGGACTACGAAGATGCCGAGCTGCCCCCCTGGGTGGTGGCCTGGGAGGCCCAGAACCCCGGGGATTCGGCCGAAGCCCTGGTCATCCTGGCCAAGGAGCCCACACCAGAGCGGAAAATTCCCAAAGGTGACGAACGTTAAAGCGTTATCCTGACCCGTGCCGATGAGCCTTCTCCATGAACATATCTAGCCATATCCGCTCCCTGCTCCCCACCGAGGGCCCCACCAAGACCCTGCTGGTGGTGGAGGATGACCGGGCCACGCTGAGCCTCTACCGGGCTGGCCTCAAAGGCCTGCAGGGGTTCAAGATCCTCATGGCGCAAGAGGGCAGCCAGGCCATGGAGATCCTGCGCCAGGAACCGGTCCACGTCCTCGTCACGGACCTCAACATGCCCGTCATGGACGGCTTCAACCTCATCGCCAAGGCGAGCCGCTACTTCCCGCAGATCCCCATCATCGTCATGACTGGCCTGAGTGAGAGCCAGCACCTCAACACCCCGCTGCAGCTGGGGGCCATCCGCATCCTCACCAAGCCCCCGCGGCTGACCATCCTCATGGACGCCATCCGGACGGCGTCCCACTTCGAGCCCACGGGCATGATCCGCGGCATCGGCCTGAACAGCATCCTCCAGCTGCTCAACTGGGAGAAGAAGTCCTGCACCCTCACTGTCAAGTCCGACGCGGGCATGGGCATTCTCTACCTCAAGAAGGGCGAGCTGATCCACGCCGGCTTCCAGGCCGAGGAGGGCCTGCCCGCCGCCTACCAGATCCTCAGCTGGAACCGGCCGGACATCGAGTTTGTGGAGACCTGCCGGGTGGAGCAGACGATGGACCTGCCCCTCACCGAGCTGCTCATGAATGCGGCCATGCTCACCGACCAGTCGGACCGGGAGTTCGGCGAAGGGTGAAGGAGCTTGACGCTCTGGCCCCTAAATCGTAGGAGTTTGGGACTTTCGTCAAAAACCTCCGACTTCGTGCCGCCAAAGGGCACCTATGGGGGAATAATGGCGCCTGTGCGGCCCCGCGGGGGCCCCTTCCCAATGGCAGGTTCCCATGTCCCAGTTGAAGCCCTTCTGTGCCCACCGTCCCCGGCCCGAACTCGCCGCCCTGGTCGCCGCCGTCCCTTATGACGTGGTGAACACCCAGGAGGCCGCCGAGCTTGCCAAGGGCAACCCCCACTCCTTCCTCCACGTGGGCCGCCCCGAGATCGACCTGCCCGCGGGCATCGACATCCACGCCGACGAGGTCTACGCCAAGGGCGTGGCGAACCTGCGCGGGCTCATCGAGAGCGGCACCCTGTTCAAGGAGAACACGCCCTGCCTCTACATCTACCAGCAGCGCATGGGCGACCACGTGCAGGCCGGACTGGTGGGCCTCTGCTCGGTGGAAGAGTACGAGAACGGCCTCATCAAGCGGCATGAGTTCACCCGCAAGGACAAGGAGGACGACCGCACCCGCCACGTCACCGAGCAGGCCGCCAACGCCGAGCCCGTCTTCCTGGCCTACAAGGCCGTGCCTTACATCGACCACATCGTGAACGACATCCGGAAGCAGGTCCCGATGTATGACTTCGTGTCGCCCGATGGCATCGGCCACACCGTGTGGGTGGTCTCGGGCGAGACCGTGGTCTACGAGCTGGTGCACCTCTTCAACGGTGTCCCCGCCCTCTACATCGCCGACGGCCACCACCGCACCGCCGCCGCCATCCGCTATGGCCAGGCCCGCCGCGCCGCCGAGGGTCCGGGCACCGGCGACGAGCCCTACGAGAGCTTCATGGCCGTGGTGTTCCCTGACAACCAGCTGAAGATCATGGACTACAACCGCGTGGTGAAGGATCTCAACGGTCTGAGCCAGGAGGCCTTCCTGGCCAAGGTGCGCGAGAAGTTCGAGGTGGCCGTGTCCGCCCACCGCGCCCCCCAGGCCCCCACCACCTTCGGCATGTATCTGGGCGGCACCTGGTATGAGCTCAAGGCCAAGCCCGGCAGCTTCCCCGCCAGCGACCCCGTGCGCGGCCTCGATGTCAGCATCCTGCAGGACAACCTGCTGGCGCCGGTCCTCGGCATCGACGACCCCCGCACCAACACCCGCATCGACTTCATCGGCGGCATCCGCGGCATGGACGAGCTGGAGCGCCGGGTGAAGGAGGGCTGCGCCGTGGCCTTCGCCATCTATCCCACCTCGCTCACCCAGCTCATGTCGGTGGCTGACGCCGGCGAGGTGATGCCGCCCAAGTCCACCTGGTTCGAGCCCAAGCTGCGCTCCGGCCTGCTGGTCCGCATGTACTAAGGTTGACAACAACTTTCTCCACGAAGACGGGAAGACCACGAAGGAAGACGGTTCATTCCCCCTCACCCAGCCTTCTTCGTGGTCTTCGTGGTCTTCGTGGTTAACCCTTCTGGAGAAAAGTCATGCTGATCCTTATTGCTGATGCCTTCGACGCCAGCCTGCCCAAGCGGCTGGCCTCCTTCGGCGAGGTCACCGACGACATGGCCCGCCTGCCCGAAGCCACGGTCATGCTCGTCCGCAGCAAGACCAAGGTCACTCCGGAGACGCTGGCCCAGGCCCCGGCCCTGAAGCTGGTCATCCGTGGCGGCGTGGGCATGGACAACGTGGACAAGAAGGCCTGCGCCGAGCGCGGCGTGAAGGCCGTCAACACCCCGCGCGCCAGCAGCGTGGCCGTGGCCGAGATGGCCATGGCCTTCATGGTCGCCATCCCCGCCCGCCTCATAGAGGCCCACATCTCCATGAAGGAGGGCAAGTTCCTCAAGAGTGAGCTGAAGCGCACCGAGCTGTTCAAGAAGACGCTGGGCCTCGTGGGCGCCGGCGCCATCGCCAGCGAAGTGGCCAAGCGCGCCCAGGCCTTCGGCATGAAGGTGCTCGCCTATGATCCCTTCCTGAAGGAGCATCCCATCGCCGAGCTGGTGAGCCTCGAGGCCCTCGCCGCCCAGGCCGACGTCATCAGCATGCACACGCCCCTCACGGACGAGACCCGCGGCATGATCAACGCCGCCCTCCTCGAGCAGATGAAGCCCGGCGTCATGATCATCAACACCGGCCGCGGCAAGTGCGTCAATGAGGCCGACCTCGTGGCTGCTCTCCAGAGCGGCAAGGTGAAGGCCTACGGCACGGACGTCTGGCCCAGCGATCCGCCCCCGGCGGACTGCCCCCTGCTGAGCGCCCCCAACGTCTTCATGGCCCCCCACATCGGCGCCAGCTCCAAGGAGAACCTCGGCCGCATCGGCGACGAAGTGGTGCTGATCCTCAACGACTTCAAGGCTTAACTACAACCACTCTCGCGGAGGGTCGCTGAGGCAGCAGAGGTCGCGGAGGAACAATAAGACTCCTTTTTCTGCCATCTCCGCCATCTCGTCTTTTCTCTGCGAGCGTTTTTCGATTTTCCATTCCCAGGAGGTTCCCATGACCCATCGCATGATCAACTTCTACGCCGGCCCCGCCGGTCTGCCCCTGCCGGCCCTCGAGCGCGCGCAGGCCGAGCTGCTGGACTTCGCTGGCACCGGCATGTCCGTCATGGAGATCAGCCACCGCGCCAAGGAGTACGACGCGGTCCACGAGGAGGCCATCGCCCTCACCAAGGAGCTGATGGGCCTGCCCGCCAACTACAAGGTGCTCATGCTCCAGGGCGGCGCGCACCTCAGCTTCGGCATGATCCCCCTGAACCTGCTGCGCAACGGTCAGAAGGCCGACTACCTCGTGACGGGCAACTGGGCGGAGAAGGCCACCAAGGAAGCCAAGCTCGTGGGCGGCGACAACGTCCGCGTGGCCGGCAGCACCAAGGACCTGAAGTTCAGCCGCCTGCCCTACGCCAATGAGATCTCCATCGGCCCCGACAGCACCTATGTCCACTTCACCAGCAACAACACGGTGGAAGGCACCCAGTGGCACGAGTTTCCTGAGACCAACGGCGTCCCGCTGGTCTGCGACATGAGCAGCGACTTCATGTGGCGGCCCTTCGACGTGGCCCCCTTCGGTCTCATGTACGGCGGCGCCCAGAAGAACCTCGGCCCCAGCGGCGTGACCCTCACCATCATCCGCGAGGACTTCCTCGAGCAGTGCCAGGCCCAGGACCTGCCCAGCTACCTGCGCTTCAAGATCCACGCCGAGAAGAACAGCCTCTACAACACCCCGCCCACCTTCGGCATCTACATCCTGCGGAACGTGCTGGCCTACAACAAGAGCATCGGCGGCCTGAAGGCCATCGAGGCCAACAACCGCAAGAAGGGCGAGCTGCTCTACGGCTGCATCGACAAGCACGCCGGCTTCTACCGCGGCTTCGTCACCGAGAAGGCGCACCGCAGCCTCATGAACGTGGACTTCTTCCTGCCCACGCCGGAGCTCGATGACCAGTTCGTCAAGGAAGCCAAGAAGGCCGGCATGGTGGGCCTCAAGGGCTACCGCGACATCGGCGGCATCCGCGTCAGCTGCTACAACGCGGTGACCGTGGACAACGTGAAGACGCTGGTGGACTTCATGGAGCAGTTCGTTAAGACCAACGGCTGAGCAGGCTGCAGGTTAGAGAGAAAGCCCGCGAAGCCCCAACCGGCTTCGTGGGCTTTCTCTCTGCAGGAGCCAAGGCTCCTGGGAATCGTATTGTCTAGATTCTTGACTAGACAGGAGAACCGGCCGATGACGTTCCAGCGGGCAGCCACCCGCCTGGAGATCGCCTCGAACGCTCATGGACCTGACCCCGACTGGACTCGACTGCCTCAAGCTCCTGGCTGCCTCCGAATCGGTGAGCCTGGAGGTGCTTGGCTGTGCGGGGCTAGAGGAGCTGCTGGCCCAGGGCCTCATCCAGAAGGACGAGCGGCCCAAGCAGGCCAGCCTGGAGACCCGCTACGAGTCCCTGCAGGAGGTCCACCGCCTGATCCTCGAGGCCCGGGGCTGCGCCGACCGGATCCAGCGCCGGATGGCGCCGCGCTTCCGGCTGGCGGGGCTGCTCCCCATCGGCGCTCAGTCCATCCCCGGGGCCGAGGATCCAGACGTGAGCCAGCTCTTCGAGCTGCTCGTCCGCTTGAAGATACATGTGCGGGGCGTGACTGAACCCGCGGAGGTGACCGCGCAGCTCGACCGCATCCAGGAGTATCTGCAGGTGGAGGGGCGGGAGCGCCTGGACCGCCTCGCCGAGACCGACCGCGAGCTCGACCTGCTGCAGAAGCAGGCCCCGGCGGGCACCCTGGTGGAGCCCGAGGGCTATTTCACCCTGACGGCCGCGGGCGAGGCGGCCCTGCCCGAGGCGCCGGTGTTCGAGGCCTTCGAGGCAGTGCTGCAGACCGCCTGCGGGCCCCTCGCCAGCCATGGCGCCGGCCTCAGGCACCTTCGGGAGGACCCGGGCGGCCTCCTCTCCTTCTACCTGGAGGGCATGGCCCGGGGCGGGCGGCCCTCGGCCCTGGTGTCGGACTACGAGCACCTGCTGGAGGCCTATGACCGGCTCTCCCTCTTCTCCCAGGTCCGCAGCATCCGGGCCAAGGTCGGCTTCCTGGTGCGGCTCCTGCGCACGGCCCGCGAGGAGCCGAAGCACGCCTACCTCCTGTGCAACCGAGAGCGGCTGAGCGCGCTCCTCGGACGCATGCGGGACCTGGTGCCCGCCTCGGTGGCGGCGTCCGGATGGCACCTCCCCTATGCCGCTGACCTGTTCCTGGCGGATGGTGGACTGCTGGGCGGCGAGGACCTGGCCACCCAGCGGACCCAGCTCTTCGAGGCCGTGCACCGCCTCCAGTCAGACCTGCTGCAGGACACCCGCATCGGGGATGGCCAGTTCGTGCGCCTCTGCATCGCCATCACCCATGCAGCCAGAGTCCGCAACTTCACCCCGGGCATCCTCATGGAGCGGTTCGTCCGCCAGGCTTTCGAGACCGCTCTGGAGGCCGCCAACGCCGCCCCCTACGACCTCGGGGACCGCGGCACCAAGCTGCTCTTCGGGACCCACCTGGCCCACGCCGCGGGCTACACCAAGGCCAAGCTCCCGGGTCCCGTGGCGGCCTTCAGCGCCCTCCACGCCCGCCTGCACGAGGACCACAACCACTTCCGCCTGCCTGCCCAGGCCCTCCTGCACGCCTTCACCACCCTGGAGCGGCTGGAGCGGCTGGGCACTCCGCTGCCCCTGGAGCGTTATGCGGCCCTGGTGGAGCGCGTCCACCGGCGCCTCCGCCACCACAAGGGCCTGAGCCGCGCCCTGCGCGCCGGGCAGGCCCTGGATGGCGATGAGGCGGCCCTGGTCTCCAACCTATGCGCCCGGGTCTGCTTCCTGGGCGTCACCCCTTCCGCTGCCGCCCGGCACCACGCCGACGCCGGCATGGCGGGGTTCTATGAGGAGCGGGTCCCCGGCCTGCCGCCTCTGCTGGGGTCACCCTTCGGCACCCTGATGCTCAGCTAACGGCCGAAGCCTGCGGCCCGGCAACCAGCTCCTCGATGTGGCGGTCCTTCTCCGTCCACAGCTCCTGTACCCAGCCCTGGATGCGGGCCCGGAACTTCGGGTCGCCCTCGTAATCGCCGCCCAGCAGGTCCCGGGGGATCTCCCGTTCGCGCACCCGCACCACCACCTGGCGCACCCTGCCTGAGAGCAGGTCCCAGAAGGTGGGCACGCCGTCGGGGTAGACGATGGTGACGTCCAGCAGGGCATCGAAGCGCTCCCCCATGGCGCTGAGCGCAGTCGCGATTCCGCCCACCTTCGGCTTCAGCAGGTGCCGGTAGGGCGACCGCTGCTGCTGGTGCTTGGCCGGGGTGAAGCGGGTGCCCTCCAGGAAGTTCATCACCGAGGTGGGGATCTGGCGGAACTTGGCGCAGGCCGCGCGGGCCGTGGCCAGGTCCCGGGTGCGGCTGCCGCTGCCCCGCCGCATGAAGGGGAAGTCCAGGGCCCACCAGGCGAGGCCCATGACCGGCACATAGAGGAGCTGGCGCTTGAGGAAGAACTTCAGGAAGGGCACGCGACGGTGGAAGACCTTCTGCAGCACCAGGATGTCCACCCAGCTCTGGTGGTTGCTGCTGACCAGGTACCACCCGCGGCGGCGCAGTCCCTCGAGCCCCGTCACATCCCAGCAGATGCGCTCCACGCCTGCCAGCCACCAGCCGTTCACCGCGATCCAGCCCTCAGCCAGGGCGTTGAGGATGCGGTCCGTGCCCCGCCGGACGGCCCCGGCGGGCAGGGCCAGCTTCAGCAGGGCGAAGGGAATCATGCCCGAGCAGACCGCCATGGCATTGGCCACCAGTACGGAGCTGGCGAAGGCGCCCTTCAGGGTGGACCAGAGGCGGTTCAACATGTCGTTCCCCAGAGCCGGAAGCGGCGGCTCTAACCCCAGGATACTGGGCAACCGACGCGCCGGGCACTACCTAGCCCCACCCCAGCTCCTCCAGGCGCTCCTCGCTGATGCCGAAGCGGTGGGCGATCTCGTGGATGACCGTGGTGGCGATCTCGTCCCGCAGCTCGGCCTCGTCCACGCAGTCCTCCAGCAGCGGTCCGCGGTAGAGGGTGATGCAGGGGGGCAGGTCCCCGGGCTCCGGCGGGCCTTCCGTGAGCGCCCGTCCCGAGTAAAGGCCGTAGAGCGTCTCGTCCTCCGGGACACCCATTTCATCCAGCAGGTCATCCGAGGCCCAGGCTTCGATGACCACCGGCACGCCCTCGAGGTAGGGACTGAACTCGGCGGGAACGAGGGCCAGGGCCTCGTCCACCAGCCGCCGGAAGGCGCGGTCGGACAGGTGCATGGCTCGATCCTAGTCCTGTCTCGGCAGAAACGTGAGATTCGCTCCCATCCTGGGGAACCCGCGGTCCTGGCAGACGCCCCGCTCCCGTAGACTGGGAGGCGGGCCCGCGCCGGGGCCCCCGGAAGCCCCATGACTGAGACCTTTCACAGCCGGATCCCCACGCTCTCGGAGGCCGAGCTGCGCGGGTACCTGCAAAACCGCGAGGCCTACAAGGCCGAGGCGGTGGCAGCGGCCCTGGCGGAGCTGCTCCGGCGCGGCTGCGCGGTGAGCGACGAAGACCGCCACCGCATCCAGGGCGAGCTGGAGCAGCGCGACATGGAGCTCCGGTCCCGGGAGGGCCGCTGGCTCCTCCCGCTCCTGGGCCCGGTCCCCGCGCGCCGTCGCCCGCACCTGCACCTCCTCACCGCCGCGATCCTGGTCCTGGGCCTGGGCAGCGCCCTGGTCATCCAGCGCACCGCGGCCGTCCGGCCACCCAATCCCCTGGGCTACGAGCCCGAGGACACCAAGCGCTACCTGCGCCAGCTGGAGATGGTCGGCGGCAAGGCCAATGTCGTCGCCGTGCAGTTCCGGCAGTGGTTCGATGGCCTCTGGCAGGGCCCGCAGCTGGCCACCACCGTGGCCACCCTCACGGGGGTCCTGGCTGCCAGCTTCTGGCTGGTGGCCAGCCACGGCCTCAGCAGCCTCGAGAGCCAGGCCGCCGAGAACCCGCCCCGGGATCCCTCCCGGCCCCGCGGCTGAGCCGGACTCGCCATGCCTGCCCGCCCCCGCCAGCCGAAGGAAGCCCCCCGGACCGCCAAGGCGGGACTCCATCCGCGCAACCGGCACGCCACGGGCTACGACTTCCGGCGACTGGTGGCGGCCAGCCCGGAGCTGGGGCGTTTCCTCCAGCGGGCACCCCACGGCGGCGACACCGTGGACTTCACGGATCCCGCCGCCGTGAAGGCCCTGAACCGAGCCCTCCTGGCCGCCGCCTACGGCATCCGGGGGTGGGACGTGCCCCCGGACTACCTCTGCCCGCCGGTGCCGGGCCGGGCAGACTACGTGCACCACCTGGCGGACCTGCTGGCCGAAGGGAACCGCGGCGCCATCCCCCGGGGTCCGGGCGTACGGGTGCTGGATGTGGGGGTGGGCGCCAGCGCCATCTACCCCCTGGTGGGCCACCGCGAGTACGGCTGGTCCTTCGTGGGCACGGACCTGGACGGGGTCGCCCTGGGCTCGGCGGCCCGCATCCTCGCCGCCAATCCCGGCCTGCCAGAGGCCATCGCCCTGCGCCAGCAGCGGGACCGCACGGCCATCTTCCAGGGCGTGGTGGCCCCCGGGGAGCGCTTCGCGGCAACCCTGTGCAACCCGCCCTTCCACGCCTCCCTGCGCGAAGCCCGGGAGGCAGCCCAGACCAAGTGGCGGAAGCTGGGCCGGGCGGCCGCCAGCAGCGCCCGGAACTTCGGCGGCCAGGGCGCTGAGCTCTGGTGCGCGGGCGGCGAAGCCGGGTTCATCCGCCGCATCATCGAGGAGAGCCGCACCCTGGCGGAACGGGTGCTCTGGTTCACCAGCCTGGTCTCGCGCTCCGCGGAGCTGCCGGGCCTGCGCCGGGCCCTGCAGCAGGCGGGCGCCGTGGAGGTCCGCGTCGTGCCCATGGCCCAGGGCCAGAAGCAGAGCCGGTTCCTGGCCTGGAGTTTCCTGGGAGAGGCCGACCGGAAGGCGTGGTTCTAGAAGACCGACCACCCCGTGCGGGTGGTGAAGCGATCCAGGGCCTCGACGCCGGCCACGCTGTTGCCATGGGGATCCAGGGCGGGGCTCCAGACGCACAGGATGCCGCGCTCGGGCAGCACGGCCAGGATGCCGCCCCCGACCCCGCTCTTGCCGGGCAGGCCCACGCGGTAGGCGAAGTCCCCCGCGGCGTCGTAGGTGCCGCAGGTGAGCATCACCGAGTTGATGCGCTTGGCCTCGCTGCGGCTCAGCAGGCGGGAACCATCGGCCCGCAAGCCGTGGTTGGCCAGAAAGAGGCCCGCCCGGGCCAGGTCCTCGCAGCTCATGGCCAGGGAGCACTGCCGGAAGTAGTGGTCCAGCACCAGCTCCACCGGGTTCTCCAGGTTGCCGCAGCTGGCCATGAAGTGCGCCAGGGCCGCGTTGCGGTGACCGTGGGAGGCCTCCGACACCGCCACTTCCGGATCCAGGTCCAGCGCCGCGTTGCCGCTCTCGCTGCGCAGGAAGGCCCGCAGCGTGCCCAGGGAGTCGCCGGTCAGCGTGAGCAGCCGGTCAATGAGCACCAGGGCCCCGGCGTTGATGAAGGGATTGCGGGGGATGCCCTTTTCGTATTCCAGCTGCACCAGCGAGTTGAAGGGATTCCCCGAGGGCTCCCGGCCCACGCGCCGCCACAGCTCCTCGCCGTCCCGGGCCAGCACCAGCGCCAGCGAGAAGGCCTTGGACACGCTCTGGATCGAGAAGGGTACGCGCCAGTCGCCGCTGCCGTAGACTCGGCCGTCCATGGTCGCTAGGGCGATGCCGAAGCGCGCGGGATCCACCGCCGCCAAGGCCGGGATGTAGTCGGCCACGCGCCCCCGCGCCGCGTAGGGGGTCGCTTCCGCAGCCAGTTCATCGAGCAGGGCTTGAAGGTCCATGCCGCCAGGATCGCACAGGCCGGGACGGGGTGGCATGGTCGCCTGTGGGGGGTTTCGCGCGGTTCCACGAATTCCTTCAGTCTCGATTTCGGCGCTGCCGAAATCGAGATGGGAAAAGCATCAGGGCGCCAGCTCCTGGATGCCCATGCCGCCAGTGCTGGTGGGGTCGCCGGTGAGGGCGCGGCGGAGGTAGCCGACCTGGCCCAGGTGGAAGGCCAGGTGTGCGGCCAGGTGGAGTAGGAAGCGCCCTGTGGGCGGCTGCACGCCCGCGACGGGAACAGGGAAGGCGGCATCCAGCGCCGCAGGCTCCAGGGCCGCCAGGGTGCGTTCCACCTCGGCCAGGGCCACCTCGAGGGCCGCCGCTACCTCCGCGCGAGTGCCCTTCCGCTGTGCGAACTCCTGCTCCCGCTGGCGCACATAGCCCGAGCCACCCAGCACGGCGCCCACGAAGTGCTGGAGGTTGCCCGCCACATGCAGCGCCAAGTTGCCGGCGCTGTTGGCGATGCCGGGCACCGTGCGCCACAGTGCGAGGTCATCCGGGAAGAGTGCCGCCTCACGGGCCAGGCAGCGCAGGTCGCGGCGGAGCAGGATCAGGAGGTCGGCGGCGAGGGGTGTCATGGCGACCATGCTACCTCCGCTTGGCCCCTACGATCCTGGCGGCATGGTCCTTCAGGAGTTGGTGGACCCCTGCTGTGAACTGCCATCTCGATATCGGCGCAGCCGATATCGAGATGGCCCGGGCGACCAACGCTTGAGGTGCCTCGCGTCTGGGCGGAGAATCGGACGCACACCATCAGGAGGCTCCATGTCCCTCGCAGGAGAAGTCGCTCTCGTCACCGGCGCCAGCCGGGGCATCGGCGCCGCCATCGCCAAGGCCCTCGGGGCCCAGGGCGTGCTGGTGGCCGTGAACTACTTCGGCTCGGAGGCTGCGGCCCAGGCGGTGGTGGCCGAGATCCGCGCCAAGGGCGGGCGGGCCCTGGCGGTGAAGGCAGATGCCCGGGACCAGGCCCAGGTGGAGGCCATGGCCGCCACCGTGAAGGCCGAGCTGGGCCCCATCGGCATCCTGGTGCTGAACGCCTCCATCGGCTTCCCCATGGAGGGCTTCTCCGGCTATCCCTGGGAGGCCTTCCAGGCCAAGCTGGTCGGCGAGCTGGGCGCGGCCTTCCACGGCTGCCAGGCGGTGGTGCCCCAGATGCTCGAGCAGAAGTGCGGCTCCATTGTGGCCATCACCAGTGGCCTGGCCCGGGATCCCGGCTGGGGCTTCTGCGCCCACAGCGCGGCCAAGGCGGGCCTGGAGGGCTTCGTGCGGGCCCTGGCCTTCGAGCTGGGCCCCCAGGGCATCCGCGTGAATGCCGTGGCGCCGGGCCTCACCCTGACGGATGCCACCGCGCGCCTGCCCGAGCCGCACAAGGCCGCGGCGGCGGCGCACACGCCCCTGCGCCGGAACGGCCAGGCGGAGGATGTGGCCGAGGCCGTGCTGGGCATCCTGCAGGCGGGCTTCGTCTCGGGCGCCACCCTGCCCGTCAACGGCGGCGTCCACGTCTTCTGAAGGCTGGGATGGACCCGGCACCGGCCCTGGCCCACACTGGGGCCTTTCGGAGAAGCCCATGCCCCCACCCATCCGCGCCGGCCTTGTCCTGGGCTTTTCCGTGGCGGCCTGGACCTTTGTCATGGGGTTCACCGGGTGGTATCGACACCCCTCCCTGCTGCGCCTCTTCTGGCTGGTGGTGCCCATGCAGATCGGCATCCTGGTCTGGGGCCTGCGGTCCACCGCCCGGGACAGCGGCTATCTGCGCCAGGTCCTGCACGGCCTCAACGCCACCGTCCTGGGGGCCATGATCATCGTCACCGGCAGTCTGCTTTTCACCACGGTGGTGTTCCCCACTTACTTCGCCGATCTGGAGGCTCTGGGCCGGGAGCTGATGGCTAAGCAGGGCCTCAGCGCCGCCCAGATTGAAGCCGCGGTGAAGGCCCAGGCCCCCATGCAGACCCCTCGGGCCAGCGCCATGGCGGGAGCCATCGGCACCGTGGTGACCGGCTTCTTCACCTCGATCGTCGCCGCGATCTGGCTGCGGAAGAAAGGTTAGCCCTGGGCTATTTCACACTCGCTATTCGTAAATACAATCTCTGTTTAGACTTGCAAATTGTGTCGTGACCGGGAGAATGATCAGATTCCGATCGAGGCGCCATGTCGTTCTTCGAGATGCACGATCCAGCAGGCTCTGTCCGCGACTGCTACGCGGAGGTGCAGCGCTGGATTGACGACACCGGCGTGGCGGGGCTGCACCGTCGGCTGGACGAGGCCGAGGCGATCTTCCGGCGCATCGGCATCACCTTCGCGGTCTACGGCGAAGGGGGGGACCCGGAGCGGCTGATCCCCTTCGACCTGCTGCCCCGCATCTTCAGCCGCCTGGAATGGCAGCGCCTGGATCAGGGCATCCGCCAGCGGGCCCAGGCCCTCAACGCCTTCCTCTACGACGTCTATCACCGCGGCGAGATCCTGCGGGCGGGGCTGATCCCCCAGGATCTGGTCTACCAGAACGAGGCCTTCCGGCCGGAGATGATCGGCTTCGATCCCCCTGGCCGGGTCTACAGCCACATCGTCGGCATCGACATCGTCCGCACCGGCCCCGATCGCTTCGAGGTGCTGGAGGACAACTGCCGCACCCCCTCCGGGGTCTCTTACATGCTGGAGAACCGGGAGATCATGACCCGGATGTTCCCGGATCTCTTCAGCCGAGGCCGGGTGACGCCGGTGGACAACTACCCCGCCCAGCTGCTGCGGACCCTCAAGGAGGTCGCGCCACCGGCCTGCACGGGAGATCCAGTGGTGGTCCTGCTGACGCCGGGCTCCCTCAACTCTGCCTACTACGAGCACAGCTACCTGGCGGACCTCATGGGCATCGAGCTCGTCGAGCCCGTGGACCTCTTCGTGGAGGACGGTCGGGTCTGGAAGAAGACCACCGCCGGCCCCAAGGCCGTGGATGTCATCTACCGGCGCATCGATGACGACTACCTGGACCCCCTGGCCTTCCGTCCCGACAGCCTGCTGGGCGTGCCCGGACTCTTCCACGCCTACCGCTCAGGCGGCGTCACCCTCTGCTCGGCGCCCGGCGCCGGCATCGCCGATGACAAGGCAATCTACGTCTACGTCCCCGAGATGATCCGCTTCTACCTGGGCGAGGAGCCCATCCTCGCCAACATCCCCACCTGGCAGTGCGGCACCAAGGATGGCCTGGCCTACGTCCTGGAGCACCTCAGTGAGCTGGTCGCCAAGGAGGTGCACGGCTCCGGGGGCTACGGCATGCTCATCGGCCCCAAGTCCACCGCCGCAGAGATCGCGACCTACGCCGACCGCATCCGGGCCAACCCCAGCGGCTTCATCGCGCAGCCCACCCTGGACCTGTCCACGGTCCCCACGCTGGGGGAAGCCGGCGTGGTCCGGCGGCACGCGGACTTCCGTCCCTACTGCTTGGTGGGCAAGCGCATGCGCCTGGTGGCGGGAGGGCTGACCCGCGTGGCCCTCACGGAAGGCTCCCTGGTGGTCAACTCGAGCCAGGGCGGCGGCGTCAAGGACACTTGGGTATTGAGAGACTAGGGCGATCCCGATGCTGAGCCGAACCGCCGACAATCTCTTCTGGATGGCCCGCTACTTGGAGCGCGCCGAGTGCACCGCCCGTCTGCTCACCATGGGTCAGCGCATGGCCGTGCTGCCGGGCTCGGCCTACCGCGACGAGTGGCGCTCGGTGCTGCGTGTCACCGGCTGCGAGTCCTTCCTGAAGGGGAGCGGACCGGTCTCCGAGGCGGACGTCGTCGGCATCCTGCTCCTGGATCCCGAGAACCCCGCCTCCATCCAGTCCTGCCTGGTGCGGGCCCGGGCCAACGGCCGGTCGGTGCGCACCAAGCTCACCCAGGAGATGTGGGAGGCGCTCAACATGAGCTGGCGCCACTTCGAGGGCTGCACGGTGGCCGATGCCCTCCAGGAGCTGCCGGTACACCTCGACTGGGTGAAAACGCGGGCCTCGGTGTTCCGGGGCGCCATGGAGACCGGCATGATGCGCCACGCGGGCCACGACTTCGCCCGCATTGGCGGCGCCCTGGAGCGGGCCCAGATGACGCTCCGCCTGCTGGATGTGAAGTACTACGTCCTGCTCCCGGAGACGGACGTGGTCGGCGGCGGCCGCGACCACTACCAGTGGACCTCGGTGCTCCACGCCCTCTCTGGCATCCGGGCCTACCACCATGTCTACGGCGGGGTGCACACCCCGGCCCAGATCGTCGACTTCCTCATGGTGAACCGCACCTTCCCCCGATCCGTGGCCTTCTGTGTGGACCAGATGCGCACCCACCTGGTGCGGCTCGCCAAGGAGCACGGCGCCCGATCCAGCTGCAACGAGACCGCCGATGAGCTTTTCGCTCTGCTGAAGGCCGGCCGGAATGGGGTCTTCATTGAGCGGGGCCTGCACGAGTCCGTGCAACACTGCCTGTTGCTGACCAACCGTCTGGCCACCGAGATCGCCGACTCGTACCACTTCTAGGAAGACCATGGAACTCGCCGTCCGCCATCAGACGACCTACCGCTACGCGACGCCAGCCAACCAAGTCTCGCTGCTGCTCCGCCTATACCCGAGTCTGCTGGACTGCCAGCGGGCCCGGTCCTGGGAGGTCACCGTGAACGGGACCCCGGTCACGGAGTTTCCGCTCAATGCTTTCGGAGATGGCGAGGGCTTCTACCACCGCCGGGGCACCTTCAGCGAGATGGAGATCGTGGCCACGGGAACCGTGGAGACCCAGGAGCGCCACGGCATCGTCTCGGGGTTCCTCCAGGAGGCCCCACTGCCCATCTTCCTGAGGCAGACGCAGCTCACCCAGCCGGAAGCGGCGATCCGCGCCCTCGCCCGCTCTCTCACCGAGTCGGAGCCCATCCCCCGCCTGCACGCCCTGTCGGCACGGGTGCGGGAGGCCATCACCTACGAGAGCGGCATCACCACCGCCGCCACCTCCGCCGCCGAAGCCCTGGCCCTGGGCCGGGGGGTCTGCCAGGACCACACCCACCTCTTCGTGAGCGCCGCCCGCAGCCTGGGCATCCCCGCCCGCTATGTCAGTGGCTACCTGCTGGCCGATGAGGCCGGCCACGCCCTGCGGGAGACCCACGCCTGGGCCGAGGCCTGGGTGGACGGCCTGGGCTGGGTCGGCTTCGACGCCACCAACGGACTCTGCGTTACGGAGATGTATGTCCGTCTGTGCTCAGGACTTGACGCCCACGATGCCGCCCCGGTCCGGGGGTCGGTCTACGGCACCACCGAGATCGGAATCCAGGCTGATGTCATGATCTCTCTGGCGGCCCCCAGCGGGTCCCAGCAGGTTCAACAGCAGCAGTGAGGATGACGAAAGGGCTGGTTCAATGACGTATTGTGTGGGCCTGCGGGTGGCCGAGGGGCTGGTGCTCCTGGCCGATACCCGGACCAATGCCGGGATGGACAATGTCTCCCGCTTCACCAAGATGGTCACCTTCGAGAAGACCGGAGAGCGGGTCATCGCCCTGCTCACGGCGGGAAACCTCTCCATCACTCAGGGCGTCATCGCCCGGCTCAAGCACGGGATCCAGAAGGGCGACCGGGATCCCGCCTTCCGCTCGATCATGAACGTGGAGAGCATGTTCGAGGTGGCCGAGATCGTGGGCGCCGAGATGCGGCGCATGCAGGAGATCCATCGCGAGGCCATCCTCGAGCAGCAGAGCACCGGGGCGGATGCCACGGTCCTGGTGGCGGGCCAGCGCAAGGGGGGCAAGCACCGCCTGTTCCTGATCTACTCTCCGGGGAACTTCATCCAGGCCACGGACGACACCCCCTACTTCCAGCTGGGTGAGCACAAGTACGGCAAGCCCATCCTGGACCGGATCATCGGCCCAAACAGCTCCCTCGAAGAGTCCATGAAGGCCGTCTGCGTCTCCATGGACTCCACCATCCGCAGCAACCTCTCCGTGGGCATGCCCCTGGACCTTGCTGTCATCGAGAAGGATGCCCTCACCTTCCGGATCCATCGGCGTATCGAGCGCACGGACGCCCGCTTCGCCGCCATCTCCGACAGCTGGTCCAGGGCCCTCAGCCAGGGCTTCCAGGAGCTGCCGAACCTGCTGGAGCCTGAGGGGCCCTGAGGCCCATCTCAGCGCTCGGTGTGCACCTCGGCCACCAGGTCCAGGGGAAAGCATCGACCCGCCAGGGCTTCATCCAGGCACCGCAGCACCAGCCCCGACCGCAGGGGCGCTGCGGCCAGCTCCGCCCGGGTGAGCCAGTGGCAGGCGAAGATGGCGGGATCCTCCGGGGCCGCCACAGCCCCCGCCGGAACGGTGCCTTTGAAGCACAGCCGGAAGTAGTCCCGTCCGTTGGCGGCCCGCAGCGGGTAGATGCCCACCAGAGCCTCCGGCGTGAAGTCCAGGCCGGTCTCTTCCCGGGTCTCGCGCACCACCGCCGCCAGCACGGACTCACCCGGATCCACGTGCCCCGCAGGCTGGTTGAGGACCCGGTGGGGAGACACGCCATCGGTCTCCTCCACGAAGAGGAAGCGACCCTCCCGCTCGATGATGGCGGCCACCGTCAAAGCCCACATCAGGCGGGCAGGAAGAGCAGGAACCCGTTGGCGAAATAGACAAGGCCCACGAGGCCCACCAGGAGACCCAGGTAGTAGACGGGCTTCTTCTTGAGCAGGGCGGCGATGGAGGAGAGCAGGATGGCGATCTGGAGGAAGATCACCGCCAGACCGAAGGCCGCCCCGTGCTTCTGGGCCGAGGCCTTGGTGTCCTCGAAGCCCCGGGCCACCTTCTGGATCTCGGCCTTCTCGGAGTCGTACTTGATCACCTTCTTCTCCACATCGGCGAGGCTCTTCTCCAGAAGCGGCACGGCGGTCCGGGGCGCCAGCTCCAGCTCCCGCTTGAGGCGCATGGCCTCCACTTCGTAGAGGTTCCCCTTGATGCCCTTGGCCTGGTAGTAGGCCCACTGGTCCGAAGCCTGGCTCTGGCTGAGCACGGCCTTGGTGGAGTGCCCGCCGCCCTTGAAGGTGGCCAGGGTCGCGCAGACGGCCAGGATCACGGTGGTCAGGGCCAGCAGGTTCAGCCAACCTTCCTTCTTTTCTTCAGCCATGGAAATGGGTTCTCCTGGCCCTTAATTTACCATGCCCAGGCCTGCCCCTGGTTGACCCGACCCCTGCCAGGCCTATGGTTGGGGGTGGAGTCCGCCGGGATGTGCGTCGTCTGCCGCAGTCCTCCGCCGATACGTCGGATGTCCTGTCTTTTCTGACGGGCAGGTGTTGTCCGTTCCCCTGACACCCCGCGCAAGGGGCCTTCCGCGCGCTCCGCCTGGATCGCGTGGCGGGGTCCTGGGAGGGTTCCCATGCTCCATCGAAATGCGCTTTGCGTCGGGATCAACCAGTATCAGCATTTCCCGGCCGCAAACCTCAATGGCTGCGTCAACGACGCGCTGAACATGGTTTCGCTGCTGAAGGAAGTGCTGGGCTTCGAGGATTCCGACATCACCCTGTTGACGGATCAGGCCGCCACCAAGCTCAACATCATGCACGAGCTTCGGCGCATGGTGGACGGCGCCCTGTCGGGCCGCTACAACCACCTGGTCTTCAGCTTCTCCGGCCACGGCACCCAGGTGCCGGACCTCAACCTCGACGAGTTCGACCGGGCCGACGAGGCCTTCTGCCCCTATGATCTCGCCCCCCTCGGCAGCCAGTGGGACCGCGATCACCTGATCGTGGATGACGAGCTGCACGACCTGCTGGTCCGACTGCCGTCAAGTGTCCTCCTGGAGGTCTTCCTGGACACCTGCCACAGTGGCACTGGTCTGAGGGCCGCGGACCTGCTCATGGACCGCAGGCCCCGCTACCTGCCGCCGCCCTCGGTCGAGGCCTTCCGCGACATCGAGTTCCGGCGCGCCCGACCGGCCCACCAGAAGCTGCTGGAGAAGGGACTGTCCCACCACATCCTCTGGACCGGCTGCAAGGAGAGCCAGACCGCAGCGGATGCCTTCCTCCAGGGCGACTGGCACGGCGCCTTCACCTGGCACTTCTGCCGGGAGGCCCGGGCCAGCGGCAACCACCTGTCCCGCGCCAAGGTGCTGGCCAAGGTCCGCTCGGACCTCAGCGCCGGCCACTTCACCCAGACCCCGCAGCTGGACTGCGAGGCCGTCACGCGCCACTCGGTGATCAAGGCCATCGAGGTGCCGCCCAATGTCCTGCCGCTACCTACGGAGATGCCGAGCTGAGCCTCGGCACTGATCCAGAGGGAATCGGTTGCCACCAAACAAGCACGGCGCCGCGAGGCGCCGTGCGATCTGAAACGCGCAGCGTCTCAGCAGAGGCTGAAACCTAGTACCGGTACTGATCCGCCTTGTAGGGCCCTTCCACCGGCACGCTGATGTAGCTGGCCTGCTCGGGGCGCAGGGTGGTGAGCCGGGCGTTGAGCGTCTGCAGCTGCAGGCGCGCCACCTGCTCGTCCAGGTGCTTGGGCAGCGTGTAGACGCCCACGGCGTACTGGCCCTGCTTAGTCCACAGCTCGATCTGGGCCAGGGTCTGGTTCGCGAAGGAGGAGGACATGACGTAGCTGGGGTGGCCCGTGCCGCAGCCCAGGTTCACCAGCCGACCCTTGGCCAGGAGGAGGATGCGGTGGCCGTCGGGGAAGATCACGTGGTCCACCTGGGGCTTGATCTCCTCCCACTGGTACTTCTCCAGGCTCGCCACATCGATCTCGCTGTCGAAGTGGCCGATGTTGCACACGATGGCATTGTGCTTCATGCGGGCCATGTGGTCGTGGGTGATGACGCGGAGGTTGCCGGTGCAGGTGACGAAGATGTCCCCCTGGTCGGCCACCTCGTCCATGGTCACCACGCGGTAGCCCTCCATGGCCGCCTGCAGGGCGCAGATGGGATCGATCTCGGTCACCCACACCTGGGCGCTGAGGGCCCGCAGGGCCTGGGCGCTGCCCTTGCCCACATCTCCGTAGCCGCAGACCACCGCGATCTTGCCGGCGACCATGACGTCCGTGGCGCGCTTGATGGCGTCCACCAGGGACTCCCGGCAGCCGTAGAGGTTGTCGAACTTGCTCTTGGTGACGCTGTCGTTGACGTTGATGGCGGGGAACTTCAGCTCACCCTTCTTGGCCATCTCGTAGAGGCGATGGACGCCGGTGGTGGTCTCTTCCGTCACGCCCAGCACCTTGGTCAGCTGGGCCGAGTACCAGCCCGGCTTCTCGGCCAGACGCTGGCGGATGGCGGCGAAGAGCACCGTGGCCTCCTCGCTGTCCGGGTGGTCGAGCACGCTGAGGTCCTGCTCGGCCCGGGCGCCCAGGTGCAGCAGCAGGGTGGCGTCGCCGCCGTCGTCGAGGATCATGTTGGCGCCGTCCGCGAAGTCGAAGATGCGGTGCGTGTAGTCCCAGTACTCGGGCAGGGTCTCGCCCTTGATGGCGAAGACCGGCGTGCCTCCCGCGGCGATGGCTGCGGCGGCGTGGTCCTGGGTGCTGTAGATGTTGCAGCTGGCCCAGCGGACCTCGGCGCCCAGGGCGATGAGGGTCTCGATGAGCACGGCGGTCTGGATGGTCATGTGCAGCGAGCCGGCGATGCGCGCGCCCTTCAGGGGCTGCGCGGCGGCGTACTGCTCGCGGATGGCCATGAGCGCGGGCATCTCACCCTCGGCGATGGCCATTTCCTTGCGGCCCCAGGGGGCGAGGGCGAGATCGGCGACGGTGAAGTCGGCGGCGGTGACGGTCATGAGGACCTCCTCGAAAAGCCGGTACGGCAAGGTGAACCCACCTCTTCGTCCCGGTTCAGGGTTGAGGTGAGCGCCGTTCCTGGAGGGAAGTATCCGAGCCTGAGATCCCGCACAGCCGATCTGCCGGGTCCTGCAGCGCTCCTCGGACCCACTCAGGATAAACGGTCCAGACAGGGATGTCCGGTGGGTTTTTAGGGGGCCCTGAGGGCTGTCATGTTGTACTTTTTTCTATCGAAAAAATTACAACGCTTAAAAGCATAAATAACTAAAGTTGGATCTCTTTCTGTCTTTTTTGTCATCATTTAATTACATGAATTTGCCACAGGCAAATTCATCCATAACGGCTCCAACATTTACAGCTTGGCACAACCCTCGATTGGACTGGATTGCCTGAAAGGAGGCAACCATGTCCAACCTCTTCATCTCCACGGCCCTGGCGCTTGCCCTGGCCCTCCCCCTCGGCGCCGCCCCGGTCCGGACCACCCGGGCCCCCCAGCGGCCCGTGAACCTCAACACCGCCACGGTCACCGAGCTGATGCAGCTGCCCCGCATCGGCCAGAAGACCGCCGAGCGCATCCTCGCCTTCCGGAAGCAGCACGGCGGCTTCCAGCGGCCCGAAGAGCTGATGAACGTCAAGGGCATCGGCGAGAAGTCCTACGCCAAGCTGAAGCCCTTCCTGGCGCTCACCGCCGCCTCTGCCGCCGCCAAGAAGTAGGAGGCGGACATGCGCACCACGCCAGGTTGCCGAAGGTCCGCCCAGCGGGGTTCCTCCCTGCTGGAAGTCACCCTGGCCATGGCCATGGCCGCGATCCTCCTGGCCGTGGGCACCGCCCTCTGGGACACGGGCCCGGTGGACCTCCTCGCCGCCCAGGCGGAGATCCGCAGCAGCGTGGAGGAGGCCTTCATCCTGGCCCGGGCCCGGGGCACCGACGTCAAGGTGGCCCTGGGCGCAGCCAGCGGCATCGGTGAGCACCTGCCCGTCCAGCTCAGCCGCAGGGTGAAGTGGGGTAAGCCCGCCCACATCCCCCTGCCTCCGGGCATGGACGCGCCCGTGGTGGCCTCGCGCACCGGCGAGGCCCATCCCGTCATCACCGTGACCCCCCGCCACACGACCCTCGCCAGCGCCTGGTTCCTCAACAACGGCAAGGAGGCCCTCTGCATGCGCCTCTCCGGGAATGGTCACCTGCAGGTGCTGCGCTGGCGCCAGGACCGCCTGAAGTGGACGAGGGTGTGATGGCCCTTTCCGCTGCCGCCCTCCACCACAGCGTCCGGACCCTCGCCGCGCTGCTGCTGCCCGCGCCCCTGAGCCCACCCCTGTGCGCCGCGCGCACCGAGCTGCGCCGCACCCTCGGCCTCGCCTTCCGGCTGGCCGCCACCCACCACCAGCCGGTCATGCTGGAGCCCGGCGGCGAGGCCACCCGGGGCCGGGTCGCCCTGCAGCTGCCCCCGGACGTGCTCTGGGGCTGCCCCCCGGCGACCCCGCTGCCGCCCAACCTGGTCGGCAGCGGCTGGGGCAGTGGCTTCCCCCACCCCATCCTCGTCATGCCCGAGCGCCGGGCCGTGGCGAACGTCTGGTTCCTGCACCACGGCCGCGAGGCGCTCTGCCTGCAGCTGCGGCTGTCCGGCGCCGTGGAGCTGCTGCGCTTCCGGCCTGGGCTGGGCGCCTGGGTCAGCTGCTGATTGGAGGCCCCATGCGCATCCTCGATCTCTCCCCGGACCAGCGCCCCCGCGAGCGCCTGCTGGCGGGCCTCGGCGAGAGCCTAGCCGACGCGGAGCTGCTGGCCCTCCTCTGGGGCACGGGACGCCGGGGCCAGAGCGCCGTTGAGCTGGCCCAGGGTCTCCTCGGTCGCACCGGCGGACTGGCGGGCCTCCTGGCCCTGGGCCTCAGCGACTGGCTGGAGCAGCCGGGCCTCGGCCCCGCCAAGGCCGGCCAGCTGTGGGCGGCCCTGGAGCTGGTGCGGCGCGGCCAGCGCGGCGCCGAGCGCCCCCGCATCACCAGTCCCCGCGCCGCCGGCGACTACCTGCTGCCGCGCTGCCAGGGCTGGACCGAGGAGCGCTTCGGCCTGCTGGCCCTCAACACCAAAGGCGACCTGCTGGCCGAGCGCATCCTCAGCCAGGGCACCGCCACGGCCACGCTCATCAGCCCCCGTGAGTTCTTCCGCGAGGCCCTGCGCTACGGCGCCTCCACCGCCCTGGCCTACCACAACCACCCCAGCGGGGACCCCACGCCCAGCCGCGAGGACATCCAGCTCACCCGCCGCCTGCAGGCCGCCGGCGAGTCCCTGGGTGTCCCCCTGGCGGACCACCTCATTCTCGGCCAGGACCGCTACCACAGCTTCCGCGCCGCCGAGGGCTGGGATGCGAGGGGCTGAGAGGTTGTAACAAAACCCGACGTAGCCGCGATGAAGCCAGGCGGGATGCACCGCAAGGAGGCGGGCGTCGCGATGCCGCGTCACGCTCGCCCGGCACCCCTCGCGCGGCCCCGTGGGGTTTTGTTACCACCTCTAAAATCCAGGTAGAGTCAACGGGCGAGGAGCCGACCCCGATGCCACTCACAACCTGGGCCACCGACTACGTTCACCTGGTGCTCGCCACCGGGCGCCACGACCCGAACTTCGTGGACGCCTACTACGGACCCCCCGCCTGGAAGGCCGCCGCCGAGGCCGGGGAGCCCCGGCCCCTGCCTGCTGTGCGGGCCGAGGCGGCACGGCTCCTCGAGGGCGTCGCGGCCGCCGAGGCGGGACCGGGCGAGGCCGTCCGCCGGGATTACCTGCGGGGCCAGCTCGGCGCCGTGGCGGCTCACCTCGCCCGGCTGGCGGGGCAGGCCTTCACCTTTGACGACGAGGCCGAGGCCCTGTACCAGGTGCGACCCCCAGTGACGCCGGAGGCCGACTTCGAGGCGGCCCTGGGCCGCCTCGACCAGCTGCTCGCGGGGCCTGGCCCCGTGCAGGACCGCTACCAGCGGGCGCGGGAGCGAGTCATCGTGCCCACGGAGCGCGTGGACGCGGTGTTCCAGGCTGCCATCCACGAGGCCCGGGAGCGCACCCGCCAGCACGCCACGCTGCCCGCCTCGGACCACTTCCGCGTGGAATACGTGCGGGACAAGGCCTGGTCCGCCTACAACTGGTATCAGGGCGGCGGCAGCTCGGTGATCCAGGTGAACCTGGACCTGCCCATCACCATCGACCGGGCCCTGGATCTGGCGGCCCACGAAGGCTACCCGGGGCATCATGTCTACAACGCCCTCCTGGAGCAGCGCTTCGCGCAGGAGCGCGGCTGGGTGGAGTTTACGGTCTATCCCCTGTTCTCGCCCCAGTCCCTCATCGCCGAGGGCACCGCCAACTTCGGCATCGAGGTGGCCTTTCCCGGCGTGGAGCGGCTGGCCTTCGAGCGGGACGTGCTCTTCCCCCTGGCGGGCCTCGATCCTCAGGACGCGGCGTTCTGGGCGCGGGTGCAGGCGGAGCTGAAGCTGCTGGCCTTCGCCGACAACGAGGCCGCCCGGGGCTACCTGGACGGCCATCTCGATCGGTCGCAGGCAGAGGCCTACCTCATGCGCTACTCCCTGCGCACCGCAGCCCAGGCCGCGCAGCGCCTGCGCTTCATCGAGACCTACCGGAGCTACGTCATCAACTACAACCTGGGCGAGCAGCGGGTCCGCGACTGGGTGAACCACCAGGGCGGCACCGCCGACCAGCCGACGCGGCGCTGGGCGGTCTTCGTCGAGCTCATCTCCAGCCCGCGGCTGCCAAAGTCCCTGGGGTTCTAGGCCCGCCGCATCAGGGCCTGGGCCAGGGCCTCAACAAAGCGAGCGCCGCGGGACAGGCGGCCCATCTCGTCGGCCAGGGCCCGGGCAGCGGCCTCCTCGAGGCGAAGGGGCTCCGGCAGCCCGGCCGCAGCCCAGAAGCCGTAGCGACTGGCCAGCAGCTCGCTGGTCAGGCCCTCCACCAGCTCCGCGGCCAGGCGGTAGTCCGTGCGGGTCACCAGGCGGATCCAGTGGGAGGACAGCTTCGGCGTCACGAAGGGCACGCGCAGGAGGATGGGCCGCCGGCCCATGAGGGCGGCGCTGCGCTGCAGGATCTCCACGCCCGACAGGGCCTCGGGACCCGGCAGGTCCCAGAGGTCGCTGCCCGTCAGGGGCAGGCGGGACGCACGCACCAGGGCGGCCACCACATCGTCCACGGCGACCGGTTCGCTGCGATGATCCAGCCAAGCCGGCAGCACCATGGCCGGCAGCCGGGCGGCCAGATCCCGCACGATGGTCCAGGAAGCGCTCCCGGCGCCCACGATCATGCCCGCCCGCAGTTCCAGGCAGGGCACCTGCCCTGCCCGCAGGGCTTGACCCGTCTCGAGGCGAGCCCGGAGGTGCGCCGAGGGCGGGCCGGCAGGGGCGACCCCGCCCAGGTAGACGATGCGCTCCACCCCGGCGCGGGCCGCGGCCCTGGAGAACCGCTCCGCCGTGGCAAGCTCGCGCTCGACCCAGTCCGGGTGCAGCTCCCCCATGCCGTGGATCAGGTAGAAAGCCACCCGGCAGCCGTCCATGGCCCGGGCAAGGGCTTCGCCATCCTCTGCGTCGCCAGCCACCCAGTCCCGGTCCGGCGAGGTCCGCCGGGCCACCTCGGGGCGCCGCGTCAGACACCGCACCGCCCAGCCGTCCGCCCGCAGGGAAGAGAAGGCCCGGTTGCCGATGAATCCCGTCGCACCCGTGAGCAGCAGCTGTTCCGTCATAGGCTCCAGGCTGCCCGGGTGGCCGGTCGGACGCCAGGGTTTAAACACTCAGCACCCAAGCGACCCGACCCCGCCTACAGCAAGGCTAAGGAGCGGCCATGGCCAACGCCATCTATGACGCCCTGGGGGACCACCTGCAGCAGCTGCCTAGGATCCCCGAGTGAATCCGCAAGGCGCTGGGGAACCGTCCACAGGGGGGATTCTCACTCCCACCGGAAAACAGTTCTCTGAATGACTGCGAAGCAGCGACCAGAGGCCGTGCTCACCGTCAATCGAGGATGAACAGCTTGGCGCCCACAGGCGTGGAGGAGCGGTGCGGCTCGGCGTTGTCTGCGACCTGGTAGCTCATGCCAGGCCTGAGCAGGAACGTGCGACCGTCCTTGAGTTCCGTGTGCAGTTCCCCTTCCAGACAGAGCAGGATGTGGCCCTTGCCACACCAGTGATCCGCGACGTAGCCGGGGCTGTAGTCCACCATCCGGACCCGGATCGCATCGAAGTGGCAGGTGCGCCAGGTGGCCACCCCGGCCTCGCCGCTGTGGCGGGTGGGCTCGACCGAGGACCAGTCCGTGGTTCCGAAGGGGATGCCAGTCATGTCCACGAAGGTCTCCTTGGGGAACTAGCGGCAGATCGTTTCCCTCTGCAGAAAAAATGATTGAATGTTTTTTCATACAAATGGGCATTTGTTGCTTGATTTTATAATGTCCGGCGCAAAGAATCGTCCTGCGAACTCAATAGCTCATTTTGACCCCTTTTCCCCCTTGTTGGTCCGGCGTCCGAGAAGGGGTGGCTTGGTAACAGGCAGGTAGCCCATCTCTACGCCAGCCAACCGTCACCTCCACTCAAGGTGACCCCCTGCGCAGGAGGGACGTGATGCATGTCGTCTTCCTCGTCCACGGCATAGGCAAGCACCCTGCCGGTTGGAGTGAACCCATCACGACCTTCCTGAAAGAGCGTTATGCGTCCACTGCCGGGAAACCCCTCAAGGAGGATGTCGCCCAGTTCGTGGAGATCACCTACGACGAGGTTTTCACAGGGTGGCTGAACCGCTGGGCCGAAGCGGGCAAAGACTTGGCCACCTTTTCCGAGGTGGCCTCGGTGGCAGGCTTCCTCAGCAAATTGAGTCAGGATGATCCGCTCTACACCCATCTTGCCGATGTGGTCCTGTTCACCTTCTTCCCGCAGATCAGGAGGGAAGTGATCACCTCGGTTCGCACCCAGATGGTCAATGCCTTCGCGGGGGATCTCACCTCACAGCTCTCAATCCTGGCTCACAGCCTGGGCACTTCCGTGGCCCACCAAACGGTGGCGAGTTTGAATGACGAGACCCTGGGGGGCAGCTACCCGCCGAGTCTGCTCAGCTTCGCCAACCTCATCATGGTAGCCAACGTCAGCCGGGTCCTCACGCTGCCTCATCACAACTCGCTCTATGAAACGCTGGTGCGGCCAAGCGCTGGTTCCTACTGCGCGAACTACTGGTCCATCCATCACGCGTTGGATGTCCTCACCATGCCCTGGCCCTTCCATCCTCCCCCCGAGGGCTGGGCGGTTGATCCAGCCACCTACAGAGACACGGAGGTGAAGCACTACGAGAAGGATCCCAATGTTCACGACTTCCTGAACTACCTCAAGAACCCTAGGATCCACCTCCCACTGCTGGCTCGGATCGCAGGCGTGAGGATGACGGTTCCCGACCTGGAAGCGGCCGTTGCTGCCTATGATCAAGGCCACCAGCTGGACGACCTCATCCGAGGCCATCTGGATCCCTACCTGAAGAAGGCCTCCGACCTGGACCAGGGTGAGCTCAAGGACATCCTTGAGCTCATGAAGTCGTTCCTGGGGGCCTGCGGGGTGAAGCCATGAGGGGCCGATCGGTCACGGAGCTCCTCCGAAGCCACCTCCGGGTCCTGCAGATCCTGGGGGCGTTCCTGGGCTCACCCCTCCTTCACGCCGGGGCTCCAGCTCCCAAGGTGGTGCTGGCGGCCCCGTGTCCCGAGCCCAAGGAGGTGACCGGGTATTACAGCCTCCTGGGGATCCAGGGGGACCTGTCGAATCCGGAAGTGGGGCTGCTCGCCCTCCGGCTCATCGCCACCGAATGCCACCTGGACACTCACGGGAAGAACGAACCCCTTCAAAAACTGCTCCAGGAGCTGGGCCCAGCGCTGAGCCATGCCGAGGGTCTCCGGGAGGGTGCCTCCTTTTTCGCAAACCACCGGGATTGGCCAGACTTCTTCAAGGGGTTTCTTCAACCGCCCCTCGCCAGGCCCGATGAAACGGGCGCACCCAGCGACCACTATTTTGCGGGGACCACCAACGAGGTGGTCATCGCGGACCCCTCGAGGCCCAGTGCAAGCCAGGCGGCCTTCCTTCTCCGCTGGCAGGCGACCCAGGGCGTGCTCTGTGCCCTGACGAACAACCAGGTCCAGACCCTGCGCAGCAGTCAGGAGGTCTTCAACGCCCGGCTGACCTTCATCCGTGAAAAGGGCTACCTCCAATACCCCTGGGAAGTGGCCCTCAACCGCGGTGGTGACCAGCAGAGCTACCTGGTTCTGGCGCATCCCAGCCTGGCGTTCACCTTGGGTCCGGTGGAAGGGAAGACCTTCCGACAGCTCCGCGAGGCCGCCAGTACTTCCATCCAACCCACCCTGAATGTGTCCCTCTTCGGCTTCATCCGCTACCCCTTGGAAAAGTCGGCGGAGGGGCGTTACACCGATTCGTACACGCGATATTGGGGCATCACCTTCGGCATCATGACCGGTCCCAGTGCGGCCAGCCACCCCAGGTGGGGCCCCACCATCGAGCTCCATTACAAGGCCACCTCTTTGGGTTTCAGCCGCCATGACACCCCAGCGGGGCCCAAGCAGAACTACCTGTTTACGACCCTCAACCTGGCCAAGTATTTAAAGCTCCCGCCGCCATGAGATGGACCCCACGACCGGTGACCCGAGCTGCCTCCACCGGTTGAAGGTCTTTCTCCTCAAGGACTCGATTCCACCTCCTCCCTAGGGGTCGCACATGAGATACCACCCACTCCCACCCGACCGGATGCCTGGAGAGCTTGCACAAAGCGAAGCAGACATGATCAAGATCCGCCGCGAGAAAGCGGGCGTTCCGCCTCCTCATCCAAGGGTGGGATTGGCGCTATCCGGGGGAGGGATTCGCAGCGCGACGTTTTCCCTGGGTGTCCTCCAGGGCTTGGCCCAGCTGAAGCTGCTGAAAAATGTGGACTACCTCAGCACGGTCAGCGGAGGAGGCTATACGGGCTCCTTCCTGGGCGGGCTTTTCTGCCGAAAGGGGCCTTCAGAACCCAGCGCTGCCGAGGTCGAGGCTCAGCTTGGAAGCGCCAACAGGTCAGCGGGTCCCGTCGCAAGCGCCTTTGCCTGGCTACGAGACAATGGGCGCTATCTGACCCCCGGTGGCAGTGGCGACAGCCTGCTGATGGTGGGCACGGTCCTGAGAAACTGGGTGGCGGTCCAGGTGGTGCTTGGGCTCGTGTTCCTGGCGGGATGCATGGCCCTCGATGGCCTCTTCCGAGCCGTGACGGGAGGGTTGCCCGAGAGGCTCGTCCAAGGAGGTCTCTATCTCAGTTCGTGGTTCGCACTGGCTCTTGCGGTGCTGGTCTCGGGCGGTCTGGTGATCGGCTGGGCCCACTGGCTGGTGGACCAGAGCCCTGTCCAGGGACGCAAGGGGATGATTGCTCGCCCAAAATGGGTCCTGATCTTCGCCTTGATGGGCGTGGCGGTCCTTCTCGCCATGGGCGCCACCTATCAAACCCTGAATCCGAAGGAGTGGCGTTCCGGTCTCGAGTTCCTGCTGGGTGCGGGAGGCCTGGCGCTGCTGATCTCCTGGGTGGCCTCGCACAAGGGCCCCGCCGAGGCTCGACGTTTGCTGTCCCGAGCCCTCCGGATGGTCCTCCTCGCCTCACTGGCCCTGGCCGTCGTGGCCCTGGTGGATAGCGTCGGCTGGGCGATCTGGAAGTCCTGGTTCAAGGAAAGTGACTCGAGCGGTGCCGGAGGGAAGCTCCTTCCGGCCGTCTGGCGCTGGCTTGAGCAGACGGCCCTGGCCCTCATCAGCCCAAAGGGAATCCCATTGCTGGTCCTCTCCTTTGCGGTCTCGTTCCAGGAGAAACTCACCAAACTCCTGGGCTCCAAAGGGAGTGACGGCGTGCCCCAAGCCATGGGCAAGGTCCTGGGCAAGGCGCTGGTGGGCCTGCTTGCCATGGGCGTCGCGGTACTGTGGCTGGGCGTCTTCTCCGCCTTGGCGCATCGCTTGACGTTTGGCCCCGTTCCCTCTGCGGGTTGGACAAGGGTCGCCCTGCCGTCAGCCCAGGAATGGCTGCTCGCCTTTGCCGCGCTCCTCCTCCTGAACGTCCTGCTGGGTAGGGTGATCGGCTTCCTGAACCTCAGTACGCTCGGCCCCTTCTATACCTCCGCGATCACCCGGGCCTACCTGGGAGCGAGCAACAAGGAACGGCGCGAAGGCGACGTGTCACCAGATCGGCGCGAATCGGATGACATCCCATGGGAGGACTACAAGCCATGGCTGCGCGGCGGCCCCCTCCACCTCATCAATGTCACCCTGAACGAAACGACGGGAGGACGCAGCCAGGTAACCCAGAAGGACCGGAAGGGCTTGGGACTCGCGGTGGGACCGGCAGGCCTCAGCCTCGGGATTCAGCACCATGCCCTCCAGGAAGCCCCGGAGCCCACCCAGCAGAGGCTGGCTCCTCTGAACAGCTTCCATGCCTTCTCGGGATCGCTGGCGCAGGACAAGCCGATCTTCAGGCCTGAAGCGCTGACGGTCGGACAATGGGTGGGGGTGAGTGGCGCGGCCTTCACCACCGGGCTGGGCTCCCGCACCAACCTCTCCTTGAGCATCCTGCTGGGCTTCCTGAATGTCAGACTCGGCTACTGGTGGTGGACGGGGCTGGCCCCTTCCCGGCGAACGGTCACCCGGCAGGGGAAGGAGACCCCGGCCGTTTCCAGGCTGGATCGCCTCCGCTTGGCTTTCGAGGCCGCTGTCCCCGTGCATGCCCATCTGCTGGGGGAGTGGTTCGCACGGTTTCCAGGGACTGCGAGTCGACACTGGTACCTCTCGGACGGGGGGCACTATGAGAACACCGGCCTCCTCGAGCTGATCCGCAGGCAGCTGCCTCTGATCATCGGGTGCGATAACGGTCAGGATCCGGAGCGCAAACTCGGCGATCTGTCCAACCTGGTGGCAAAAGCCAGGGTGGACCTCGGGGTGGAGATCACCTACCTCGATCAGGCGGGATTGGATCGGGTCCTGGGCGCGAAGCACAGTCCGGCCTTCGGCTCCGTCGAGGCGCTGGTGGACCCGAAGGCGCCGGCCCTCGCAGCCCTGGCAGAGCTGCACTACCCAGGCCAGGCGCAACCCGGGATGCTCGTGATCCTGAAACCCACCCTGGGATCGGGCCTGCCCCTGGATCTCCTGGCCTACGCAGAGTCGAATCCGGAATTCCCCCAGCAGACCACCATGGATCAGTTCTTCGACGAGACCCAGTGGGAGGCCTACCGGGCACTGGGGCAGGTCATCGTTCAGGAAACCATCGGCCGCCATCCCGAGTTGTTTGCCCCAACGGGGCCGGCTCATCCCTAGGCACGCCGCATCAGGGCGCCCGCCAGGGCCTCCATGAGCTGAGCGCCGCGGGACAGGCAGCCCCCCTCGTCGGCCAGGCCCCGGGCAGCGGCAGCCTCGAGGTGAGCGGGCTCCGGCAGCCCGGCCGCAGCCCAGAAGCCGTAGCGGCTGGCCAGCAGCTCGCTGGTCAGGCCCTCCACCAGCTCCGCGGCGAGGCGGTAGTCCGTGCGGGTCACCAGGTGGATCCAGTGCGAGGACAGCTTCGGCGTGACGAAGGAGATGCTCGTCATTTCCACGAAGGTCTCCTTTGGCGGAGGGTGAGGGATTCGAACCCCCGAACGCTTGCGCGTCTCCAGTTTTCAAGACTGGCGCCATCAACCACTCGGCCAACCCTCCGTGCCTCCATCTTGAAGGGAGGGGGCGTCCCCCGGCAAGAAGCCTTGTGCCAGTCCGCCTTGACCGGTAATCTAGAAAGCCTTGGAGAGATGCCGGAGTGGCCGATCGGGCTCGCCTGCTAAGCGAGTGTATTGGGTAAACCAGTACCGGGGGTTCGAATCCCCCTCTCTCCGCCAAGTGAAGCCGCCTGCTGGCGGCTTCTTTATTTGGCGGAGAGAGGGGGATTCGAAGTCACAGCAGCACTGGCAGGTAGGGCCCGCTGGAGGCAGTCCAGTGGACTGCCGGAAGCGATCAGGCCCGTGCCAGTGATGCGTGCGGCCGGAGGGGACGCCGCGCAGTGGTGGCCCCGGAGGGAATCCCCCTCCATCGAATTGCCACACTCACCAGCGGAGAGAGGGGGATTCGAAGTCACTCCCCCGCAGGCGGCCAGGCCAGCGCCTGGCCCTCGCGGCGGTGGTCGCTGACGGCCAGGCACTCGCCATCCCGGCGGAAGACGCCGTGCACATCGGAGATGAGCTCGTGCTTGTCCTTGAGGGTGTAGCCCAGGGCCGCCAGGGCGGTGAGCAGGTCGGGCCGATCGAACCCGGGCTCGTGGGAGAGGACATCAGGCCAGCCCTGGTGGTGCAGGCGGCTGGCGGCGATCTGGGCTTCGGGAGTCACGCCGTGGACCAGGGTGGCCAGCAGGGTGTTCGCCAGGGTGGTGGGGATGGTGGGCCCACCGGGGGTGCCCAGCAACAGCTCCACAGCCCCACCGGAGGTCACCAGAACCGGGGCCATGTTGCTGGCCGGGCGCTTGCCCGGCGCGAAGAGGTTCGGCGCGCTGCCGATGACACCGAAGTAGTTCTCGGTGCCCTCGATGAAGGAGAAGGAGTCGATGCTGCCGTTGAGCAGGAAGCCTGCGCCAGCCACGGCCCACTTGGACCCGTAGCGCAGGTTCATGGTGTAGGAGTTCGACACCGCATTGCCCTCGGCGTCGAGGATGGCGAAGTGGGTGGTGTTCTTTCCGGCATGCTTGGGGGCGCGGGCCCCCGCGGCCAGGGCCGCCGTGGGCGTGTCCCGGTCCGGGTCGATGAGCCCGAAGCGCTGGTCCAGCTGCTCCCGGGTCAGGAGGCGCCGGGTGGCCTCGCTCGGGGGCACATCACCGAGGTAGTCCATGCGGTCGATGAAGGCCAGCTTGCAGGCCTGGGCGATGTGGTGGTGGTAGGCGGGACTGTCGTAGGGCAGGCGCCGGAAGGCCTCCTGATCGAGGATGCCCAGGATCTCCAGCAGCATGGCGCCGCCGCCTTCAGGGGGCACGGTCCAGACCACCTTGCCACCAACCTCGGCATGGAGGGGCTCGCCTTCCCGGATGGCGTAGCCCGCCAGATCCGCCGCGCTCAGGAAGCCACCGTGGGCCTGGAGGTCCGTCACCATCTGCTCGGCGATGTGGCCCCGGTAGAAGGCCCCCTCGCCTTCCCGGGCCAGCAGGCGCAGGGTCTCAGCGAGGGCGGGGTTCCGCAGGGTGTCGCCCGCCCGGTAGGGCTCGGCGCGGACATAGATGCGCCGGGCCTCGGGGGAGACCGCGAGCTTGGAGGACAGCCGGTTCAGGCAGTCCGCCTCGAACTGGGTGACGAGGGCGCCCTCGTCGGCCTGGCGGGCCACGGCCTGTAGCAGGTCCCCGGCCTTCAGCTTGCCGTGCCGACCCTGGAGCTCGAAGAAGGCCTTGACGGTGCCCGGCACGCAGACGGAGGCGGGACCGAAGGCGGTCTTGTCCGGATCCGGCGCGCCCTTGGCCGTGAGGAAGGCCTCCCGGGTGGCACCCATGGGCGCCTGCTCCCGGTAGTTGAAGAACCGGGGCCGCCCGCCCTGCTTCTGATACAGCAGGTAGCCGCCGCCCCCGAGGTTGCCCGCCTGGGGATGGCAGATGGCCAGCGAGAAGGCCATGGCGAAGGCCGCGTCGAAGGCATTGCCGCCGTCCTTGAGCACCGCGATGGCCAGCTCCGAGGCCTGGCGCGAGGCCGAGGCGACCGCCCCCCTGCCCCGGGCCGTGGACACCTGTCCCGGCGCGCCGGCGCTCATGGTGACGCGGAAATCGTTGTAGCTGCTCTTCACCCTGGATCCTTGCGTGCGCCTCTCAGTGTAGGACACCCCGCCGCCCCCTCGAGGGCAGCGGCTTGGAGCTAGTGTGTTCAGGCCTTGGCGCGCCGGCTCAGGGGCTCGCGCAGGGCCAAGCGGGCCGCGCGGATCATGATCTCGGTGGTGGTCCAGTCGATGCAGGCATCGGTCACGGAACAGCCGTACTTCAGCTGGGTGAGGTCCTGGGGAATGGACTGATTGCCCGCCTCCAGGAAGCTCTCGATCATGAAGCCGACGATGGACTGGTTGCCCGAGCCGATCTGGTTCACGCAGTCCCGCAGGACCAGGGGCTGCAGCTCTGGCTTCTTGTAGCTGTTGGCGTGGGAGCAGTCCACGACGATGCTCTTGGCCAGCTTGGCCTTCGCCAGAGCCTGCTCGGCCATGGCGATGCTGACGGTGTCGTAGTTGGGCCGGTCGCCGCCTCCGCGCAGCACCACGTGGCCGTAGGCATTGCCCCGGGTGCGCACCACCGCGGAGCGGCCCTGGTTGTTGAGGCCCAGGAAGCTGTGGGGACTGGCGGCAGAGAGGATGGCGTTGATGGCCGTCTCCACGGAGCCGTCCGTGCCGTTCTTGAAGCCGACGGGCGTGGACAGGCCCGAGGACATCTCGCGGTGGGTCTGGGACTCGGAGGTGCGGGCGCCGATGGCGGTCCAGGCGATGAGGTCGCCGAGGTACTGGGGCGCGATGGGGTCCAGGGCCTCGGTGGCGGCGGGCATCCCCAGCTCGTTGACCTGCAGCAGGAAGGTCCGCGCCTTCTGCAGGCCCTCCTCGATATGGAAGGAGTCATCCATGCGGGGATCGTTGATGTAGCCCTTCCAGCCCGTGGAGGTGCGCGGCTTCTCGAAGTAGACCCGCATGACGAGGACCAGCGTATCGGCTACCTCGTCGGCCAGGACCTTCAGACGGCGGGCATACTCCAGGCCTGCCACGGGGTCGTGGATCGAGCAGGGACCCACCACCAGGAACAGCCGCTCGTCTTTGCGGTCCAGGATGCGCTCCAGGGTCCGGCGCCCCTCCAGCACGGTCTGGGCGGCCGCCTCCGACAGCGGCAGCCGGGCATGGATCTCCTCCGGCGTGGGCAGGGTCTCGAAGGCTTCGATGTTGAGGTTCTCAGTCTGTTGCATGGTCACTTTCCGGAGGGAGGGGCCCCACGCCCGGCAAGCCAGGCGCAGTCCGTGCTGATGAGGGTGCGAGTCAGACGATCTTCTGCATCCAGCCGTGGGTGTCGGGGGCGAGGCCGTGCTGGATGTCCAGGAGGACCTGGCGGAGCCTGGCAGCCACGGGGCCGGTCTGGCCGCCGTGGATGGTCCACCCGCCGCGGGCGGACTTGACCTCGCCCACGGGGGTGATGACGGCGGCGGTGCCGCAGGCGAAGGCCTCGGTCATCCGGCCCTCAGCGATGGCGGTGCGCCACTCGCTGACGCTGATCCGGCGCTCCTCCGCGCGGAAGCCCTGCTCCCGGGCCAGCTGCAGCAGGCTGTCCCGGGTGATGCCCGGCAGCAGGCTGCCCGTCAGCTCCGGCGTGACCACCACGGTCTCGCCGTTCTCCTGGTAGACGAAGAAGAGGTTCATGCCGCCCATCTCCTCGATGTACTCGCGGTGGATGGCATCCAGCCAGACCACCTGGTCGCAGCCCTCGCCCTTGGCCTGGTGCTGGGCCACGAGGCTGGCGGCGTAGTTGCCCGCGCACTTGGCGAAGCCCGTGCCGCCGGGGGCCGCGCGGACGTAGTCTTCGGAGATCCACACCGTCACGGGCTTCACGCCCGCCGGGAAGTAGGCACCGCTGGGGCTGGCCAGCAGCAGGAAGAGGTACTCGCTGCTGGGCTTCACGCCCAGGGCCGCCTCGGTGGCGATCATCAGGGGCCGCATGTAGAGGCTCTCGCCCACGGCGCTGGGCACCCAGGCCCGCTCCTGCGTGATGAGCGCCTTCGCGGCCGCGAGGAAGAGGTCCTCCGGCAGGTCAGGCATGGCGAGGCGGCGGGCCGAGGTGTTGAAGCGCCGCGCATTGGCCTCGGGGCGGAAGCAGGCAATGCTGCCGTCCTTCTGCGTGTAGGCCTTGAAGCCCTCGAAGATGGCCTGGCCGTAGTGCAGCACCGACGCGGCGGGATCCAGCTCGATGGGGCCATAGGCCTTGAGGACGCCCGGCCCCCAGCCCTTGCCTTCGGTGTAGGGCACCACCACCATGTGGTCCGTGAAGATGCGGCCGAAGCCGGGGCTGGTCATGAGCTCCGCCCGCCGCTCGGGAGAGGTCGGGTGGGTGGAGAGCTGGATCTCGATCTTGGGCGCGGTCACGGGAACTCCTTGCTAACAGGGTAAGGCCAGATCAGGCCCGAGGGACGAGGTGACCGAGGCGGGCGATGGCTTCCCGGGTGGTCTTCGGGTCATGGGTGGAGAAGTTCAGGCGCAGGCAGTTGGTGCCCCGGCCATCCACGAAGAAGAGCGGGCCCGGGGCGAAGCCGAGGCCCTGCTGGAGGGCATCCCGGTGCAGCTCCAGGGCCGAGAACTCCTCGGGCATGACCACCCACAGGTGCATGCCGCCCTTGGGCTCGGAGACCTGGGTGCCCGCGGGGAAGGACTCGGCCAGAGCCTCGACCATGGCGTCGCGCCGCTCCTTCAGCGCCCGGCGGAGACGGGCCAGGTGGCGCCGGAAGCCGCCGTTGTCCAGGAAGCGAGCCACCACGGCCTGCAGCAGCGGGGGCTGGGCGATGGTCTGGACCTCCTGGATGGGCGCCATGCGCCGCAGCAGGTCGTCCCGGGCGATGAGGTAGCCCAGGCGCAGCCCGGCCGCCAGGGACTTGGAGAAGCTGCCCAGGTGGATGACGTGGTCGGCCCCCTCGAGCCGCCGGTAGGCGGGCATGGAGTTGCCGGAGAAGCGAAGGTCGCCGTAGGCCGAGTCCGTCACCAGGATCACGCCGTGGGTGCGCGTCAGCGCCAGCACCCGCTCCCGGCGGGCCTTGGACTGGGTCATCCCCGTGGGGTTGTGGAAGCTGGGCACCGTGAAGAGCATCTTCGCCTCGCTGCGCTGCAGCGCCGACGAGAGGCGGTCCGGGTCCAGGCCCTGCCGGTCCACGGGCACGGGCACCGCCTCGCGGCCCAGGGCCTTGATGAGCGCCAGAATGCCGACGTAGCAGGGACTCTCCACCAGCACCTTGTCGCCGGGCACCGTGAAGGACTCCAACGCCAGGGCCAGGCCCGACTGGGCGCCGGGCAGCGTGCGGATGCCCCAGCCCTCGTCGATGGGCTCGCCCTCGGAGGCCAGCCAGCGGCCCACGGCCTCCAGGTAGGGGCGATGGCCCGCAGGGGCGGAGTAGACCCAGGCCTCGGAGCCGAGGTCCTTGAGCACCTGGGCCGTCAGCCGGCGCAGCTGCTCGCCTGGCAGCAGGTCCGAGGGGATGAAGCCGGCGGAGAAGCTTACCAAATGGCTGTCCTGGACCCGCTCCAGGGTCTCGCCCAGCCAGGAGCCCAGCTCGCCGTCATGCACCAGCAGCGGCGAGCCCTCGAAGGGGAACTCACTGCTGGCGCGCAGGCCCGGGGCCTCAGGCAGGCGTGGGGCCACGAAACTGCCCCGACCCTGGACCGTCTGAATCCAGCCCGTGCGCTTGAGTCCCGCCAGGGCCTTCAGCACGGTCAGGCGGTGGACTCCCCAGCGCTGGGCCAGCTCCGGCACCGCGGGCAGCCGCGTCCCCGGGCGCCACTCGCCCTGCTGGATGAGCCCACGGAGCCGCCGCTGCAGCTGCAGATAGAGGGGGCTGGAAGCGCCGGGGTCGAGGGTGGGGTCGAGGACCATCCCCCTTAGGATCGGTCAGAATGGCTTCAAAATCAAAGAAATGCTGTTGAATTCACAGCCCGGAACAGACCAACCACCCTCCTCCCTTGAGATCCAGATCTCCCGGTGACCGGCACCCCCCTGGTGAGGCGCTGCAAGGTGCGCGCGCTTTGGAAGGCACCAACTGTGGGGGGGGAGTTGCGTATCTGTAAGATTATTAGTTAAAGAACCAGCGTGAACTGGCCGAAAGATCTCTCAAGCAGATCCTCTGCCTGTGAAGACCCCCGCAGCAAGGATGCTGCCCAGCGCATCAGGGAGGATGCTATGACTTCGATACTCAGCAACATCGCCGCCCAGAGCGCCAGCCGTCAGCTGAACAGCAAAAGTTCGGGTCTCCAGAAGACCATTCAGCGCCTCACCACTGGCAAACCCGTCAGCAGCGCCTCTGACGAGGACGCAGATGACACGGCGGGCCTCACCACCAGCAGCAAGCTGGGTGCAGACGCCCGGATCGCCGCCCAGGGGCGCCGCAATGCCAACGACGGCCTCGCCATCCTGCAGACCGCTGACGGCGTGCTCGACGAGGTCACCAACCTGCTGACGCGGGCTGCGGACCTGGCGAAGCAGGCAACCAGCGACACTTCCGGCGCCGATGGCGGCACCGGCAAGACCGCTCTGGATGCTGAGCTCCAGAAGATCATCACGGCCCTGGCTGACCTGGAGGGAAAGACCACCTTCAACTCAGCCAGCGTCTTCGGTGGAGGAACGGTCTCGGTGTCCCTGGGTGGCTTCTCCAGTGTTGATGTCACCGTCGGCACCTTCCACTCCCTCTCGGCGACGACCGACAAGCTCACCACGGCAGCCCTGGCTGGCACGGCCGCGACCGACATCGCCTCGGCCCTCGACAAGGTCTCCGCCCTGCGCGAGTCCATCGGCGCCAACCAGCAGCAGCTGCAGAGCATCTCGAACTCCCTGGGCATCCAGGTGGAGAACCTCACGGCCGCCTTTAGCCAGATCACGGATGCCAACGTGGCCAACGAAGTGGTCAACCTCTCCAAGTTCCAGATCCTGAACCAGTCCGGGATCAGCGCCCTGGGCCAGGCCAACTCCTCCGCTCAGTCGATCCTCGCCCTCCTCAGGTAGCAGGATCCATCGCATCTCCGGGGGGCGGGTCAGTTCCGCCCCCTCGTTATTTTTAGGCTCTCACCAGCAGCCGGATCAACAGCGGCGCCAGCAGGGTGGTGGTGATGCCCGCCAGGGTCATGGCCAGGCCGGCCATGGTGCCCTGCTGCGGGCCCTCCAGGAAGGCCATGGCGGTGCCCTGACCGTGGGAGCCTGTCCCCATGGCCAGCCCCCGGGCGATGGGATCCTGCACCCCGACCCAGGTCAGCACCGCGCCCCCGAACACCGAGCCCAGGGTACCCGTGGCCACCACGAAGGCCGAGGCCAGGGCCTGGCTGCCGCCGTGGAGCCGCACGACCTCGAGGGCGAAGGGGATGGTCACACTCTTCGGCAGCAGCGAGAGGACGACCTCGCACGGCAGGGCCGCGAAGGCCGCCAGCCAGGCCACAGAGACCACGGACGTGAGCGTCCCGAGCCCAACCCCGGCCAGGATCGCGGGCGCATGGCGGCTCAGCAGCTCACGGTTCCGATAGAGCGGCACCGCGAGTCCCACCGTGGCGGGACCCAGCAGCGACATCATGAGGCTCCGGGCAGGCAGGTAGGCCTGGTAGGGAATCTTCAGCAGGAGCAGGGCGACGGCCACCAGCGTCGCCCCCAGGAGCACGACGTTCAGCAGGGGATGCCGGTACCTCATGTAGAGAGCCTTGGCCAGGAAGTAGGCCCCGAGGGTCAGGCCGATGCCGAAGCCCGTCATCAGGATTCGCATGGCTGGTGCCTCCGCCGCAGCCACTGGCTGACATGCCCCGACACCACGAAGGTCAGGAAGGTGCTCCCCGCGATGGCCAGGGCCAGCCGGAACCCGTACCGGTAGAAGACCCCGCCCCAGTTCATCAGGTCCACGGCCGCCGGAATGAAGAAGAACACCAGGTGCCTCAGCAGGAAGTCCGCCCCCTCCTGGATGAACGCCAGCTTCACCAGGCCTGAGCGCAGCGCCAGGTAGAGAAAGATCAGCCCCACGACATTGCCGGGGAGCGGCAGCCCCGTGAGCGCGGCGAACCGGCCCCCCAGCCAGACGAACAGGCTCAGCAGACCGATCTGGGCGATGACCTTGAGCACGCGGAGCATGGGAGCCCTTGTAATTTCTGGGAAGACGGACCCTGATCGGGCGGGAAGCCGCAGCTCGCACTCGCCGGGAAGGTCCAAGTCTAGCGGTTCTTCGCGTTTTTCGAGGGCGCTTGAGGGATTGTAAAATGACCTTGTGGTAGGATTTGGGCGTCCCCTTCCAGGAGCTCCCATGACCCGTTCCGGCGCCCCTCCCATGGTCCTTCCGCAACCGCTGGGGCTGGCGGACAGCCGGTTCTACCTGGCGACCTGCGCTTTGGTGGTGGGCAACCTGGTGTTCCCCCTCCTGGTCCACCGGATTCCCGACGCGGGGCGGACCCTGCTGCCGATCCTCTTCTTCACCCTCATCGCCGGGTGGCGCTACGGCGCGAAGGTGGGCCTGCTGACGGGCCTGCTCTCCCCCCTGGCCAACCATTTCCTGACGGGCCTGCCCCCGGCCGCGCTGCTCCGGGAGCTGCTGGTCCAGTCGGCGCTGCTGGGCGTGGTGGCGGCGCTGGTGGCCGCCCGCAGCCGCCGGCCGACCCTGGCGCTCCTGGCGCTGGTGGTGGGCGTGCATCAGGCGCTGGTGCTGTTCCCGCAGCTGCTGCAGGGCGGCGCCCAGGCCTGCTTCGAGACCTTCCAGCTGCGGCTGCCGGGCCTCCTGCTCCAGATCCTCGCCGGCACGGCCCTGCTCCGGTGCCTGCCCACGCGGCCCCAGAGCCTGGATGGAAGCCGTGTGGGATGAGGCCCGCCGGGCCCCCGAGCTGGGCCTGCCCGCGCACCTGACCCTGCAGCTCTTCGAGGGAGACGAGGTGATCTTTGCCAGCAGCAAGCACTGGCTGCTGCCCCTCTTCGACCTGAAGGACTTCTTCGCCCAGGGCGGTCATGATCCCGCCCGGACCCGGCTGGTGGACCGTGTCACCGGGCGCGCCGCGGCCCTGATGGTGGCCCGGCTCGGCATCAAGGAGGTCCACACCCTGGTCCTCAGCCGCCGCGCTCTGCCGGTGCTGGAGCAGCACGGGATCTGCTATACCTGCCACGAGCTGGTGGACCACATCCTCTGCACCACCGAGACGCTGTTCGACCAGGACCAGGACCTTGACGCGGTCTGGTCCCATCTTCAGGAACGCAGGCTGCGAGCGGCTTCGGCCGTATGAATGGGGCAACGATGAAGACGGTGAAGCTCGCCTACGGAAAGCTCGGTCTGGAGCTGCCGGTCCCCGACGATGCCCAGGTCATCGAGCCGAAGCACCTGGAGGCCCTGGCAGACGAGGCGGGCGCGGTCTTCGCCGCGCTGCGGAACCCCATCGGCACACCACCCCTGAAGGACCTGGTCAAGGCCACGGACACAGTTTCCATCGTCATCTCGGACATCACCCGGCCCACTCCCAACCACAAGCTGGTGCCCTGGCTGCTGCAGGAGCTGAGCCACGTGCCGCAGACCCAGTTCGTGATCATCAATGGCCTGGGCAGCCACCGCGCCAATACCCGCGACGAGCTCATCCAGATGCTCGGGCAGGAGATCGTCGACACCATCCGCATCGAGAACCATGACGCCTTCGACGACACCAAGCTGGTCCGCGTGGGCCGCAACACCTACGGCTCCGAGGTGTTCTTCAACAAGACCTACGTGGAGTCCACCTTCAAGATCGTGACGGGCTTCATCGAGCCGCACTTCTTCGCGGGCTTCTCCGGCGGCCCCAAGGGCATCCAGCCGGGCATCGCGGGCATCAAGACCATCCTGGACTTCCACAACGCCGAGATGATCGGCCACCCCAACAGCACCTGGGGGCTAATGGAGGGCAACATCCTCCAGGACTCCGCCACCCAGAACTGCCTGATGGCGAAGCCGCACTTCATGCTCAACGTCACCCTGAACGGAGCCAAGGAGATCACCGCCGTGTTCGCGGGCGACGTGGTCCAGGCCCACCGCGTGGGCTGCGCGTTCGTCCGGGAGAACGCGATGTACGCGGTGGACGCGGAGTTCGACATCGTCATCACCACCAACTCCGGCTACCCCCTGGACCAGAACCTCTACCAGACCGTGAAGGGCATGAGCGCCGCGGCGCTGATCGTCAAGAAGGGTGGAGCCATCCTGAGCGCCTCCGAGTGCTCGGACGGCGTACCCAACCATGGCAATTACGCGAAGATCCTCCAGATGCGTGAGACGCCGGAAGAGCTGCTGGCGATGATCGAGGATCCGTCCTTCAGCATGTTCGACCAGTGGCAGGTGCAGGTGCAGTCCATCATCCAGCTCAAGGCGGACTGCTACCTCTTCTCGCTGCTGGACGACGAGACGGTGAAGAAGGCCAAGTTCAAGCCCAGCCACGACCTGGTGGCGACCCTGACCGAGAAGCTGGCCCATTACGGACCCCAGGCCCGGGTGGCCGTGCTGCCCTACGGCCCCCTGACCATCCCCTACGTCAGGAAGCCTTAGCCCTCCTGGCCCTGGAAGGGGCAGACGTCCAGCATGCGGTTGCCCTGGCCGGGGATCACCATGCGCACGCCGCCCCGGGGGTTCTCCACATCGCCCGCCCGCCGCGGGATCAGGTGGATGTGGCTGTGGAAGACGGTCTGGCCTGCGACGGCGCCCACATTCATGCCGACGTTGAAGCCCGCCACCGAGGGGTCGGCGGCGAGGATCTCCGTGCGCAGCTGGTGGAGCAGCTCGGCACAGGCCTCGCGCTCCTCCGCACTAAGGCTGAAGTAGTCCACCACGTGGCGGCGGGGCAGGATCAGCGTATGCAGAGGCGTCACCGGAAACCTGTCCCGGAGGGCAAAAGCGAGGGCATTGCAGGCGACGGCGAGGGCCGGATCCAGGCCGCAGAAGCGGCAGGGTCGGGCCTCCTCAGGCAGGCGTGGCGGCATGTGACGACCCTCCCTCGGCCCCGAAAGCGGGCCCCCGAGACTCCCATCATGACGCGCGGAGCAGGAGGGCGGGAAGCTAAGGAGACCAATCCTTGGCACCTGTCCCCGCGACCTATAAAGTTCAAGCTATGTCTGAGTCGCGCGTGGTGCTCCTGAAGATCGTCGGCATGTTCCTGGTCATCCTGGCGGGCTGGCTGGCGCGGCGGCGGAACCTCCTGCCGGAGAGCACCAGCACGGTCCTGAGCCGCGTGGTGGTGGACTGGGCCTTCCCGGCCCTGGTCTTCACCCAGATGCTCCGGATGGTAGATGCCCAGGTGCTGCGCCAGGACTGGCTGCTGCCGCTGCTGCCCATCCCGCTGGTACTCGTGGCCTACCTGGTGGGTCTGGGCGTGGCGCCGCTCTTCGGCCACCGGGAGCACCGCAACACCGTGCTCTTCCTGATCACCAGCCCCAACTGGGTGTTCCTGCCGCTGCCCATCGCCGAGGCCCTCTATGGCGGCGAGGGCGTGCGCATCGTCCTGCTCTGCAACATCGGCGCCCAGCTCACCCTGTGGTCCATCGGGGTCTGGATCCTCCACGGGAAGATCGGCGAGGCCCTCCGCAACCTCAGCACCAACATCGGCCTCTGGGCCACGGCAGGCGGCATCGCCCTGGCCCTGGTCTTCCCGGGCCTCCGGTCCCTCGGCAGCCTGCACAGCAGCCCCGCCACCCTGCCCGGCATGTCCGGCGCTGCGGTGTTCGACGCCCTGAACATGGTGGGCAGCCTCACCATCCCCCTGTCCCTCCTGGCCATCGGCGCCCAGCTGGGCAATGTCCCCATCACCTTCCGCAAGCTGCCTCTCTCGCTGGCCGGGGTCCTGCTCGCCCGGCTCCTGGTGGCCCCCCTCGCCACCGTGGCGCTGGGGATGGTCCTGGCCCGGCTGGGCTTCCACCTGCCGCAGATCACCCGCATGGTGGTGGTGCTGGTGGCGGCCATGCCTGTCGCCATCGTGTGCAGCGTCATCGCCGAGCGCTACGGCGGTGATGCCGGCCTGGCGGCCCAGGCCGTGGCCCTCTCGACCCTGTTCAGCATCCTCACGGTACCCGCCCTGTTCTTCCTGGTGTCCTGAGCGCAGACCGACCGCCCGGCAGCGCCGGACACTTGGGATAAACTGGAGCTTCGCTTCAGGAGCTCTCATGGCCACCGTCACCCTCAAAGGCAACCCCTTCCACACCGCCGGCGAACTGCCGAAGGTGGGCAGCCACGCCCCTGCCCTCACCCTGGTGCGCACCGATCTGGCGGAAGTCTCCGGTCAGGACTTCGCCGGCCAGCGCGTGGTGCTGAACATCTTCCCCAGCCTGGACACGCCCACCTGCGCCGCCAGCGTCCGCAAGTTCAACGCCCGGGCCAACGAGAAGCCCAACACCACGATCCTCTGCATCAGCGCCGACCTGCCCTTCGCCCAGAAGCGCTTCTGCGGCGCCGAGGGCCTGGACAACGTGGTGACCGCCTCCTCCTTCCGCAGCCCCGAGTTCGGCCAGGCCTACGGCGTGACCCTGCTGGACGGACCCCTGAAGGGACTCCTCGCCCGCGCTGTGGTGGTGGTGGATGAGACCGGCAAGGTCATCCACACCGAGCTCGTCCCCGAGATCGCCCAGGAACCCGACTACAACGCGGCGCTGGAAGTTCTCTAGGAGCTGTCGGCTATCGGCTGTCAGCTCAAGAGGGGAGTGGATGGTCCACCGGTCCAGCCATTTCCGGCTGATTGATGGCTGACCGCCAATGAGCAGCAATGGATGGGTCGAGCTGTCGGCAATCAGTTGAGAGCCGACAGCTGATAGCTGACAGCCAGGAGCGGGCAGCCTATTCAATCCGATCCATCTTCCGCAGCTCGGGGACTCTCCAGGCGGTGCCGGCCACCACCAGCAGGGTCATGCAGCCGCCGAAGACGACGGAGGGGACCAGACCCAGGAGGCGCGCGGCGACGCCGCTCTCGAAGGCGCCGATCTCGTTGCTGGAGCCGATGAAGACCTGGTTCACAGCGGACACGCGGCCCAGCATGTGCTCGGGCGTCACCATCTGCAGCAGGGTGGAGCGGAGCACAACACTCACGTTGTCCACCGCGCCACTGGCGGCCAGCAGCAGGAGGCTCAGCACGAAGCTGTGGCTGAGGGCGAAGGCGATCATGGCGGCGCCGAAGCCCGCCACGCAGAGCAGCAGGGTGCGCCCCGCCTGACGCATGGGCGGAAGGTGGGCCATGGTGAAGCCCATGAGCACGGACCCCACGGCGGGCGCCGCCCGCAGGGCGCCGAGCCCCTGGGGGCCGGTGTGGAGGATCTCCTTGGCGAAGACCGGCAGCACCGCCACGGCCCCGCCGAAGAGCACGGCGAACAGGTCCAGGCTGATGGCCCCCAGCAGCAACCGCTGGGAGAACACGAAGCGCAGGCCCTCGCCCAGGCTGGTGAAGATGGACCCGACCCGGGGCTTCGCAGGCCGGGGCGTGTAGCGGATGAAGAGCAGGCCCAGGAACCCGCTCGTGATGAGGGCCATCACCAGGAAGTGGGCCGCCACGGGACCACGCCAGGCGTAGACCAGACCGCCCAGGGCGGGGCCCAGGACCATGCCCGTGTGGAAGACCGCCACCCGCCAGGTGGAGCCGTTCGCATAGTGGGCCTTGGGCAGCAGGTCCGTCCCCAGGGCGGTGTTGGCGGGCCGGTAGTAGGCCCGCACCACCCCCGTGAGGAAGATGATCCCGTAGATGGGCCAGACTGCCGATGCCAGCGGCCCGGTCGGGAAGCGCCAGCTGAAGCCCCAGAGCAGGGCCGAGCAGAGGGCGAGGCTGAGCGTGGTGACCATGCAGATGCGCAGACGGTTCACGCGATCCGCGGCGTGGCCGCCAAAGAGGGCCAGCGCGAGGAAGGGCAGCGCCTCGGAGAGACCCACCAGGCCCAGGGCCAGCGGGTCTCCGGTGCGGTTGTAGACCTGCCAGCCCACCACCACGCCCTGCATCTGCATGCCCAGCGTGGCGAGCCCCAGGGAGGCGATGAACCAGCGGTAGTTCCCGCTCCTCAGTGCCGCATAGGGATCGTGGGGCTCGATGGCAGCATCCATCGAAGGCTACTCGTACCTCAGGGCATCAATCACGTTCAGCCTGGCGGCCTTCATCGCGGGGAGGAAGCCCGCTGCCACGCCCACCATCGCCGAGAAGCCGATGCCCAGCCCCACGGCCCAGGACTCAGTCACCGCAGGCACCTGGAACTTCTGGAGGATGAACACGGCCGAGTAGGCGAAGCCCACGCCGATGACGCCGCCGAGCAGGGAGAGCACGATGGCCTCGATGAGGAACTGCCACAGGATGCTGTGCTGCGTGGCGCCCAGGGCCCGGCGAATGCCGATCTCCCGGGTGCGCTCAGTGACGCTCACCAGCATGATGTTGGAGATGCCGATGCCGCCGACCACCAGGGAGATGCTGGCCGCCACCGCGAGCAGCGCCGTGAGGATGCCCGCCTGCTGGCTCTGCATCTGCACGATGTCATCCTGCTTCCGGATCTGGAAGGGGTTGTCGTCCTTGGGGGGCGTCTTCATGCGCTGCCGCAGCAGGGCCGTGATCTCGGCCTCGGCCATCTCCGCCTTGCCCTCCTGGGCGCTCACCATGATCTGCTGGATCTTGTCGCGGCCCATGATCTTGCGCATGACCGTAGTATAGGGGGCAACGATCAGGTCATCCTGGTCGCCCATGAGCCCGGCGCCCTTCTTCTCGAGCACGCCGATGACCAGGAAGGGCAGTGCACCCACGCGCACCGTGACGCCCACGGGGTCCTCTCCGTTGGGGAAGAGGTTGTCCTTGACGGTCTGCCCCAGCACGCAGACCTTGGCCATGCCACGCACCTCGCTGTCGGTGAAGAAGCGGCCCGCTTCCACGTCCCAGCCGCGGATCTGCAGGAAGTTCGGGTTGGAGCCCTGGATCTGGCTCACGTAGTAGCTGTTCTGGTAGATGAGGGGGCGGGAGGTCCGGACCAGCTGGCTGGCGGCCACCACGCTGCTGCCGGCCAGCTCCTGCTCGATGAGCGAGACGTCGCTCTCCAGCAGGATGTCGGCGCTGCCCATGGCCGAGGGGCCGAAGCGGTTGCTGCCCTGGCCCGGAAAAATTTGCAGCATGTTGGAGCCCATGTTCTGGATCAGGGCGATGGAAGCGCGCTTGGAGCCCTCGCCGATGCCGATCATGGCGATGACCGCCCCAACACCCACGATGATCCCGAGCATGGTCAGGAAGGCGCGCATCTTGTTCCGCGTGATGGCGAATAGGGCGAGCTTGAGGAACTCCAGGAAGCGCATGAATCCTCCCGGCTAGCGCCGTCCGCCTTGGCCAGCCGGCGTGCCGCCGAGGGGAGCCGGGCTGCCTGCGCCCGCCTGCTTGGTGTTCTCCACCCCGACCAGGATCTGCATGCCCTCCTGGAGGCCCTCACCGGTGACTTCCGTGAACTGGCCGTCGGTCACGCCGGCCTTGACCACGATGGCCTTGGGCTTGCCATTCTCGAGAATCCAGATCCGATCCTCGCGCCGGGCGACCATGCCGCCCTTGCCGCCGGTCCCGGTCTGGGCACCCGCGTTGGGCCGCTGGGGACCGCCCATGGTCACGGGCTGGCCAAGGCGGGGGCCGTCGGTCTTCTTTTCATCCTTGATGAAGGCCGCCGGGTTGAAGCGCAGGGAGGCGTTGGGTACCCGGAGCACGTCCCGGCGCTGGTTGGTGACGATGGTGACGTTGGCTGTCATGCCGGGCCGCAGGGCGAGATCGCCCAGGAACTTAGGTCCACCCAGCTGGCTGGCGCCGCCGGGAATGCGGGCGAGCAGCTTGGGATCGCCCTTGGGCGCCTGGGAGGTGAAGGACATGACCTTGCCCGCCGGAGCCTGGCCGCGGCCGGGCTGGGCCTGGCCTTGGCCCTGAGCGGCCTGACGCTCCTTGAAGCGCTTCAGGAAGTCAGCTTTGGTGGTGCCGGCGGGGAGGCGATCCTTCATGCGCTCCCAGGCCTTCTCCGGATCCGGTGCGCCCTCCCGACCCCCGGGGGCGCCCTGGCCCCGACCCTCGGGCTTGCCCGGGGCCGCGGCGGCAGCCGGGCCGCCATGGCGACCCGCGCCGGCCTCGGCCTTGGCGGGCTCACCGTCCGCATTGGGAAGGGGCTCGTTGGGCACGACCATCTCGACCACGTAGTTCACGACATTCTGGGTGGTGATCGGTTCCTGGCGGACCAGGCTCACCATGGCGGAGAACTGCTTGTCCGGGAGGCTGTCCACCGTGAACAGCGCACGCTGCCCCACCTTCACATCGTCGATGTCGGATTCGCCGATGTTCACCTGGACCTTCATCTGGGAGAGGTCCTGCGCGATCTGGAACAGATTCGGCGTGCTGAAGCTGGCGGCCACGGTCTGGCCCACGTCCGCGAGGCGGGAGATCACGACTCCGTCCACCGGCGCGGTGATGTTGCAGTAGCCGAGGTTGGCCTTGGCCCGGTCGAGGGAGGCCTTGGCATTCTCGAAGGTCGTCACCGAGGTCTGGAAGGACACCTGCTTGGCCTCGAGGTCCTGGTCCGCCAGCAGCTTCTCAGCCGCCAGCCGCTTGGCCCGCTCGTACTGGCGACGGGCGTCGTCCATGTTGGTCCTGGCCCGCTCCAGCCCAGCTTCGGCATCCTTCAGCTGAGTCTCCCAGATGGTCGGGTCGATCTGCGCGATGAGCTGATCCTTCTTCACAATGCTGTTGTAGTCCACATAGAGGGCCGAGATCACGCCGGACACCTGGGTGCCCACCGCCACCTGCACCACAGGACTCACGGCCCCGGTGGCGTTGATGCGCTGGGTGACGTTGCCCCGCTCCACCTTGGCTTGCCGCCACTTGATCTCTTCCTTGGGCCGGGTGAGGACGTAGGCGGTCCCTCCCGCCACCAGTGCGACGCCAACCCCAATGCCAATCCAGGTGTTCCGCTTCATGGTGCCGCACTCCGCATCTCAAGGGGCCGAACCGAGCCCAGCCTTCAAGCTTCGCATAACGATGTATGGACCACCACTTCAGGCTGAAGGTTGATCACGAATTTCAGCTGTCAGCGCAGCAGTCCGAGGCCTTCGACCAAGGCCCGACGGGCGAAGCCATCGGCGAGGAAGGCCTGCAGGAAGCCACCCGCCATGACGATGGCCGCACAGACCAGGACACTGGCGCCCGCCAGAGGGGCATGGACCGCTGGCCGATCCGAAGCGAGGCGCTCGGCCTCGACCCCGGGGGACTGGAGGAACAGGGCCACCAGGAACCGCAGGTAGTAGTAGGCGCTCACCAGGCTCGCCAGCACGCCGAGGATGGCCATGCCCACATGGCCCGTCGCCACCAGCTCGCGGAAGATCATGTACTTGCCGTAGAAGCCGCCCATGGGGGGAATGCCCGCCAGGCTGAGCATGATGATGGCGGCCGAGACCCCCATGGCCGGACGCTTCCAACCCAGGCCCCGCAGGTCATCGAAGGTGGTCTTCTCGCCCACGAGCCCGAAGGCCGTCAGCAGGCCGAAGGCGCCCATGTTCATGGCCAGGTAGATGACCAGGTAGAAGAGCACGCCGTTGAAGGCGGCAGGCGTGCCCGCCACGAAGCCGAGCATCAGGTAGCCCGCGTGGCTGATGCTGGAGTAGGCCAGCATGCGCTTGACGTTGGTCTGGACCAGGGCGGTGAGGTTCCCGAGCACCAGCGTGGCCACGGCCAGCACGGCCAAAACCGCCTGCATCTTCACCCCTACGACACCCAACTCCCGGAAGGCGACCGGGAAGATGCGGAGCAGGGCGATGAACGCCACGCCCTTGGTCGCCACAGACATGAAGCCCGCGATGGGGTGGGGTGAGGCCTCATAGGCATCCGGCGTCCACTGGTGGAAGGGCACGGCCGAGACCTTGAACAGGAAGCCCAGCAGCAGCAGGGCCGCGCCCACCAGCACCAGAGGATCCGTTCCGAGCCCCTTGGCCGCGAGGACGGGGGCCGCGATGGCCAAGTCCAGGGTGCCGCTGAGGCCGTAGATGAGCACGCCGCCCATGAGGAAGCAGCTGGAGGCCACGGCGCCGGTCAGGAAGTACTTCATGCCGCCCTCGGCGCTCTCGGAGCGGGCGCGCACGGTGCCGACCAGGGCGTAGAGCGGGATGCTGAAGAGCTCGAGCCCCAGGAACAGCGCTACGAAGTGGGTCGTTGAGGCGAAGAGGATCATGCCCGACACGGAGAAGAGCAGCAGCGCGAGGGTCTCGCCCTTCACCCAACCCTCCTGGTGGAAGTGGTCCCACCCCTGGAGAATGGTCAGGGCCGCGGCCACCACCACGAAGATGCCCGTGAACTGGGCCAGGCGATCCATGTGCAGCTGATAGAAGGCAGGCTGGGAGCCGGTGGTCCAGAGGTCCGTCAGGTACCAGAAGGTGGCGCCCACTGCGAGCAAGGCCGTGCCATACATGGCGGCGCGGATCCACTTGGTGGTGGCCTGATCCTTGTCCAGGGACATGATGGCGACCAGGCAGGCACCGACCACCGGATAGAGCAGCGGCAGGAGGGCCGCCCACTGGCTGGGAGTGAGGTTCATCGGTGCACCTCATGGGCGGCGGGTTCGGCGGCGTGGCCCTCATGGCCGGCCTCGTGGGCCGCAGGGGCCTGGTGCACGGCGGGCTTCAGCACAAAGGTCCGAACCGGCGGTGCATTGGCCTCCCGGAGCAGGTTGGCCACGGGTGCCTCGCTGACGGCCACGAAGGTCCGCGGGTGGATGCCCATCCAGAGGATCAGCACCACCAGGGGCAGCATCACGGCCACTTCCCGGGCATTCAGGTCGCTGTGCAGGTGGTGGGTGCCGCTGTCCTCGTCCTTGTTCTCGGGGCCCCAGAAGACCCGCTTGAACATCCAGAGCATGTAGACCGCACCGAGCAGGACACCGGAGGTGGCCAGGGAGGCATAGAGACGGCCCCAGCCGAAGCCGGAGAGGAAGGCGCCGTTCAGGATCCAGAACTCGCCCACGAACCCGTTCGTGAGGGGCAGGCCGATGGAGCTGAGGGTCACGATGAGGAAGAAGGCGGTGAACACGGGCATCTTCACGGCCACGCCGCCGAAGTCCGCGATCATGCGGGTGTGGGCCCGGTCATAGACCATGCCCACCAGCAGGAAGAGCGCGCCGGTGCTGATGCCGTGGTTGAGCATCTGGAGCATGGCGCCCTGGGTGCCGATGACGGTGAAGGAGGCCAGTCCCAGCATCACGAAGCCCATGTGGCTCACGGAGGAGTAGGCCACCAGCTTCTTGATATCGCGCTGAACCATGGCCACGAGGGCCCCGTAGACGATGGCGATGACGCTCAGCAGGGCCAGGGGCTTGGCGTAGTGCATCGCCGCCGCCGGGAAGATCGGGATGGCGAAGCGGAGGAAGCCGTATCCGCCCAGCTTCAGCAGCACGCCGGCCAGGATGACCGAGCCTGCCGTGGGGGCCTGGACGTGGGCGTCCGGCAGCCAGGTGTGCAGCGGGAAGAGCGGCACCTTGATGGCGAAGGCCACGGCGAAGGAGATGAAGAGCCAGCACTGGACGCTGAAGGGCAGCGCCGAAGCGGCCTGGCCCATGAGGATGGGGTTGAAGCCGCCGGCCTTGTTGGCCAGGTAGAGCAGGGCCACCAGCCAGAGCAGCGAGCCGCTCAGGGTGTAGAGGAAGAACTTGTTGGCGGCGTAACGGCGCTCATCGCCGCCCCAGACCCCGATCATGAAATACATCGGGATCAGCATGGCTTCCCAGAACAGGTAGAAGAAGAACAGGTCCTGGGCCATCAGGGCGCCCAGCATGCCCGTCTCCAGCAGCAGGAACAGGGCGGCGAAGGTGCCGATGCGGTCCTTCAGGCTGTTCCAGGTGCCCAGCATGGTGAGTGGCACCAGGAAGGTGGTCAGCAGCACCAGCCAGAGGTTCAGGCCGTCCACGGCCAGGTGGTAGTCCACCGGCAGGCCCACCAGGGTGAACCAGGGAGCCCGCTCGATGAAGATCGTCGCGCCTGTGCCGCTGTGACCCAGCAGCCAGGCCAGGCTCAGGACGAAGACCGCCAGGGCCCCCATGAAACCGAGCATCCGGGAGAGGCGCCCGAGCGAGTGGGGCAGCGCCATGATCAGGAAGCCGAGGAGCGTCGGCGCGAAGACCAGGAAGGTGAGGGGATGGGAGTTCAGCCAGGTCATCGCCCCACCTACTTCAGGAAGACATAGAGGAGGACCGCGGCACCCAGCGCCATGCTAAGCGCGTAGTTGCGCACCCGGCCGGTCTGGAAGAGGGCGGTGAAGTCCCCGAAGACCCGGGCCAGCGCACCCGGCAGGTTCACCCCCACGCCGTCGATGATGATCACGTCGAAGAGCTTCCAGAGCACATTGCCGAACCAGCGGATGGGGCCGAGCAGGAAGCGCTCCACGCCTTCGTCCACGTAGTACTTGTTCAGCAGCAGGTCATGGACAAAGGGATGCCGGGCGGCAAAAGCGATCTCGGCGGCGGGTCCGTTCTTGTATTTGAACCAGCCCAGGAAGCCCATGCCCAGGCCCAGGCCCGTGGAGATGCAGGCCAGCAGAATCGCGGGACCCTCATGGTGCCCGTGGGCGCCGTGGACCTGGCCGAAGGTGAGGGCCGGCTTCAGGAACTCGCCGATGGCGAAGTGGCCGCCGAAGGCTTCGGGAATGCCCCAGACGCCCCAGAGCAGGGAGCCCGCGGCCAGGACCATCAGGGGGACGGTCATGGTGAAGGGGCTCTCGTGGGCGTGGTCGTAGGCGTGGTGGTCCCGGGGCTTGCCCCAGAAGGTGAGGGCCATGAGGCGCCACATGTAGAAGCTGGTGCAGGAGGCGCCGATGACACCGATGACCCAGAGGGCCGGGGACTTCAGGTAGGCCAGGTAGAGGATCTCGTCCTTGCTGAAGAAGCCGCTGGTGCCCGGGAAGCCCATGATGGCCAGGGTGCCGATCAGCATCGTGATGAAGGTGATTTTCGTCTTGGCCTTGAGGCCGCCCATCTTGAAGAGGTCCTGCTCGTGGTGCATGGCGTGGATCACGCTGCCGGCCCCGAGGAAGAGGAGAGCCTTGAACCAGGCGTGGGTGAAGACGTGGAAGAAGCCCGCGGCGAAGCCCGAGGCGCCGAGGCCCAGGAACATGTAGCCCAGCTGGGAGACCGTGGAGTAGGCCAGCACCTTCTTGATGTCGCGCTGCACCAGGCCGATGGTGGCGGCGAAGAGGGCCGTGGCGGCACCCACCCAGGCGACCACGTCCATGGTGATGGGGGCCAGGGAGAACACCGGCGCCAGACGGCAGATCATGTAGATGCCGCTGGTCACCATGGTGGCCGCGTGGATGAGGGCGCTGACGGGCGTCGGGCCCGCCATGGCGTCCGGCAGCCAGAGGTAGAGGGGCAGCTGGGCGCTCTTGCCCGTGGCGCCCACGAACAGCATCAGGGTGGCGAAGGTCAGGACGCCGAAGCCCACTTCCGGGGCCAGGTGCCCGGCCTTGGTGAGGATGTCCGAGACCGTCAGGGTGCCGAAGGCGGCGAAGAGCACCATCATGCCGATGGACACGCCCAGGTCACCCACCCGGTTGGTGAGGAAGGCCTTGAGGCCCGCATCCGGCGCGAAGTCAGTCTCGAAGAAGTAGCCGATGAGCAGGTAGGAGCAGAGGCCCACACCCTCCCAGCCCACGAACATGAGCACCAGGCTCGAGCCCAGCACCAGCGTGAGCATGAAGAACACGAACAGGTTCAGGTAGCTGAAGAACCGCGCGTAGCCCTCGTCCTCGTGCATGTAGCCCACGGAGTAGAGGTGGATCAGGAAGCCGATGCCCGTGATCACCAGCATCATGGTGCCGCTCAGGGGATCGATCACCATGCCGAAGGGTACGCTGAGGGAGCCGGTGGCCATCCACTCGCCGTAGTTGAGGACCAGGCGGTGGTCGCCCGTGGCCTTCATGGCCAGGAACGCGGAGGCAGCCAGCAGCAGGGAGCCAAAGACGACGCCCAGGCCGACGAAGGTGACGGCACTCTTCCCGGCACGCTTGCCCAGGAGGCCATTGAAGGCCGCGCCCATCAGGGGGAGGATCGGAATGAGCCAGTAATACTTGTTCATCGCATCCTCACTGCTTCAGGCCCGCGGCCCGGTCCGAGTCGGTGGTGCCCCGGTGACGGTAGAGGCCGATGACCAGCGCCAGGCCGATGGCCGCTTCGCAGGCGGCCACGGCGATGATGAAGAGGTAGAACACCGTGGCCTGGGCATCCCCGCCGCGGAAGCGGGCAAAGGCCAGCAGAGCCACGTTGGCCGCGTTGAGCATCAGCTCCACGCCCATGAACTGCATGAGCAGGGTTCGGCGCAGCAGCACTGTGGCCAGGCCGATGGCAAACAGGAGAAGGGCCACGACCAGGTATCCCTGGAGGCCGCCGTTGAGGATCGCATCCATGCCGGTCATCGGTGGCTCCTCACAGGTCCCTCTTGGTCAGCGCGACAGCCCCGACCATGGCCGCCAGCAGCAGGATGCCCGCCACCTCGAAGCCCAGCAGGTGCTCAGCAAAGAGGGTGGTCCCAACTTTCTGCAGGGTCATGGCCCCCGGCATCGGCTCACCACTCCTGGCCAGATCCTTGAGGCCGGCGGAGGTCAGGACGAGCTTCACGGCGCCGAAGGCGAGGGCGGCCACCAGGGCCACCGAGACCCAGCGCTGCACAGGGCGGGCGGTCTGGGCCGCCTCCTCCTCGTGACTGTTGAGCATCATGATCACGAAGAGCACCAGCACCATGATGGCGCCGCTGTAGACGATGATCTGGAGCGCGGCGGCCACGGGATTGGCCAGCAGCAGGAAGAGCCCGGCGACACCGAAGAAGGTGGCCACCATGCAGAGGCCCGCCACGATGACGTTCTTCTGCAGCAGCATGCCCAGGGCACCGAGCAGCGTGACGAAGGCGAAGGTGATGAACATGGCCTCTCCTTACATCGCGATCGTGCGGCGGGGCACGGAGGGGGTGGGATCCTGGGTGATCTGCTCCTTGCCGTCAGCCTCGGCATAGGTGTTCATGAGGTTCCACTTGCCGAATTGCATGGAGAGCCGATCGTAGGCGGCCACTTCATACTCCTTGCGGAGCCAGATGGCATCCTTGGGGCAGGCCTCTTCGCACATGCCGCAGTAGATGCAGCGCAGCATGTCGATGGAGAACTTGGCCGGACGCTTCTCCTGGAAGCCCTGGGACAGGTTCAGGTCGCTGAACTCCTCGGCCTCGATGCTGATGCAGCGGGCGGGGCAGGCCTCCTGGCACATGAAGCAGGCCACGCACTTGATGGCGCCGTCCTCGAACCGCTTCAGCTCGTGGAGGCCCCGGTAGCCCGCGGGAATCTCGCGCTTCATGTCCGGATACTGGACGGTGTAGCGCTTGGCGGTGGACGTGAACAGGTTGCGGATGAAGTGACCGAAGGTGATCGACATGCCCTGCAGGACCGGCCACACGTAGGTGCGGTCCAGCCAGGTCAGCTCCACTTTCTTGACGATGACGCCCATGGCCCCCTCCTCAGTGTCCCTGGCTCATGCGCCAGGCGTGGAAGACAAGATTGGCCATGGAGAGCGGGAGCAGGATCTTCCAGCCCAGATGCATGAGCTGGTCATAGCGGAAGCGCGGCAGCGTCCAGCGGATCCAGACGAAGACCCAGGCGAAGAACAGCATCTTGGCCAGGAAGCTCGCCACGGACAGCAGCACCGGGGGATCGGCCATGAAAGGCACCTGCCAGCCGCCGAAGTAGAGCGTGGCGATAAGGGCCGAGGCGGTCATCAGGTGCGAGTACTCGGCCAGGGCCAGCAGGCTGAACTTCATGCTGCCGTATTCGGTGTTGAAGCCCGCCACGATCTCACTCTCGCCCTCGGCGAAGTCGAAGGGCAGCCGGTTCGTCTCGGCGAACATGCAGGTAAAGAAGACCAGGAAGCCCAGGGGCTGGCGGGCCACATACCAGGTCCAGGGCAGGTGCCCCTGGGCCTTGATCACTTCGGCGGGGTCGTAGCCGCCTGACACCATGAAGACGGCCACCACGGCCATGCTGATGCCGATCTCGTAGCTCACCATGGTGGCGGAGGCACGCATGCCGCCGAGGATCGACCACTTGTTGTTGCTGGACCAGGCGGCCAGCAGCACGCCGTAAACGGCCAGGCCGCCGATGGCGAGGGGATAGAGCAGGCCCATGCCGTTGCCGGGATCCAGCACGGAGAGGTGGTAGGTTACGCCGTCGCAGACGAAGCTCTTGCCGACGGGGATCACCGCGAAGCCCATGAGCGCGGGCACGAAGGCGAGGAAGGGCGCCAGCCAGAAGAGGCCCTTGTTGGCCGCCTCGGGGACCAGGTCCTCCTTGAAGAAGAACTTGATGCCGTCCGCCAGCAGCTGGGACAGGCCCAGGATGGGCCACCGTCCGAACAGCAACGCCCGGTTGGGGCCGATGCGGTCCTGGATCATGGCCGAGCCTCGGCGTTCCACCCAGGTCCAGACCGAGGCCAGGAGGAACACACTAAGGAAAACGACCACGACCTTTCCTACCATCCAGACGATGGCAGGCGTGGTGTGCAGCAGGCTCGCAAGCTTGTCCATGGGCGGCTTCCCGGCAGGGCCACCCGCGGGGAGACCCAACCCTTCAACCCTATCAGACCCGCCCCGTTCCTGACACGGAGGGAAACAACCAGTTGGGGCCCGATGCGACCTGGGTCACAGCCGGGGGCCAAAGCTGGCGCTTTGGCCCATAAGGAGAAAAAACAGACCCAAGGTCTCCGCGCGGCGCAGCCGCGCTCACAAGGAATCGTGGGCGCAGCCCGCGATTCCTTAGCCCTTGGCCTCGATCTTCGTCCAGGAGTCCTTCAGGCTCACGGTCCGGTTGAACACAGGGGCGCCTGGGCGGCTGTCGGGGTCCACGGCGAAGTAGCCCGTCCGCTCGAACTGGAAGCGCTCGCCGGGCTGGGCGTTGCCCAGGCTGGGTTCCAGGCGGGCCTCGACGAGGGTCTCGAGGCTGCCGGGGTTCAGGAGGGTCTTCCAGTCCTGGCCCTCGGGCACGTCCATGGGGTCTTCCTGGGTGAAGAGGGGCTCGTAGAGGCGCACCTCGGCGGCTAGGGCGTGGGCCGCGCTCACCCAGTGCAGGGTGCCCTTCACCTTGCGGCCGTCCGGCGCGTTGCCGCCCCGGCTGGCGGGATCCCACTCGCAGCGCAGTTCCACCACGTTCCCGGCAGCATCCTTGATGACCTCCTTGCAGGTCACCAGGCAGGCGCCCCGCAGTCGCACCTCGGCGCCCGGTGCCAGGCGGAACCACTTCTTGGGGGCCTCCTCGCGGAAGTCGTCCTGGTCGATGAACAGCTCCCGGGTGAAGGGCAGCTTCCGGGTGCCGAGGGTGGTGTCCTCGGGATGGTTGGCCAGCTCCACCTCGAAGGCCTCGTTGTCGCCCATGTTGGTGATGACCACCCTCAGGGGGCGCAGGACGGCCATGCGGCGGGGGGCCCGCTTCTCCAGGTCCTCCCGGATGCAGAACTCCAGCAGGCCCACGTCGGCCACCATGTCGCGCTTGGCCACGCCCACCCGCTCGGCGAAGGCCCGCACGGCCTCGGGGGTGTAGCCCCGGCGCCGGAGGCCGCAGATGGTGGGCATGCGGGGATCGTCCCAGCCCCGGACGACGCCATCCTGCACCAGCTGCAGCAGGCGGCGCTTGCTCATCACGGTGTAGGTGAGGTTGAGCCGGGCGAACTCGATCTGGCGCGGCAGGGGGCGCTGGAAGAACTTCCCCTCCGTGTCCTGCTCCAGGAACCACTCGTAGAGCGGCCGGTGATCCTCGAACTCCAGGGTGCAGATGGAGTGGGTGATGGTCTCCAGGGCGTCGGACACACCGTGGGCGTAGTCGTACATCGGATAGAGGCACCAGGCGTCGCCCGTGCGGTGATGGTGGGCCCGGCGGATGCGGTACATGAGCGGATCGCGCAGGTTCATGTTGCCGCTCGCCATGTCGATCTTCGCCCGCAGCACCCGGGAGCCGTCCGGGAACGCCCCGGCCTTCATGCGGCGGAACAGGTCCAGGCTCACCTCGGGCGTGCGATCCCGGAAGGGGCTGGGCCGTCCCGGCACGTGGAAGTTGCCCCGGTACTCGCGGATCTCGGCCTCAGAGAGGTCGCACACGTAGGCCTTGCCCTGCCCAATGAGGTATTCCGCATAGTCGTACATGAAGGGGAAGTAGTCCGAGGCGTAGAACTCGCCCTTCCAGTCGAAGCCCAGCCACTGCACATCGTCCCGGATGGAGTCCACGTACTCCACGTCCTCCTTCACCGGGTTGGTGTCGTCGAAGCGCAGGTTGGTGGCGCCCCCGTAGGCCTTGGCCAGCCCGAAGTTCAGGCAGATGCTCTTGGCGTGGCCGATGTGCAGGTAGCCGTTGGGCTCCGGCGGGAACCGCGTGAGCACCCGCCCCCCGTGCTTGCCGGAGAGGCGGTCCGCCTCCACGATCTCCTCGATGAAGTGGAGGCTGCGAGTTTCTATGGGTTCATTCGACATGATTTGATCCGTTCTCTTCCACGATACCGACTAAAGGGCCCTTCCCATCAGGCTCAGCCCAGCCCGGCGGCGACCTGGGTGGCGCGCTCGATGCCGCGGGCGACGACGGAGCGGATGCGGCCGTCCTCCAGGACCATCAGGCCGGCGATGGTGCAGCCGGCGGGGGTAGTGACTTCGTCCTTGAGGGCGGCGGGGTGGCGGCCGGTCTCCAGCACCATGGAGGCGGCGCCCAGGGTCATCTGGGCGGCCAGCTCCACGGCCACGGCCCGGGGCAGGCCGCACTGCACGCCACCTTCTGCGAGGGACTCCAGGATGACGAACATGAAGGCCGGGCCGCTGGCGCTGAGGCCAGTGACCGCGTCCATGTGCTTTTCGTCCAGGTCCATGACCCGGCCCAGGGGCTCGAAGAGGACCCGGGCCTGGGCCAGCTGGGCCTCGGTGACACCCTTGCCCGGGGCCAGCACCGTCATGCCGCGCCGGATGGAGCAGGGGGTGTTGGGCATCGCCCGGATCAGTGGCGTGCCGGAGGGCACGTGCTCTGCCAGGAACGCCAGCGTCGTGCCCGCGGCGATGGACACCACCAGGGGCCGGTGGTCGAGGGCCCCGGCGGCCGTCAGCCCGGCCAGCAGCTCCTTCAGCTCCCGGGGCTTGACGCAGAGCAGGATGACCTCGGCGGCCTTGGCGGTGGCCTCCACTTCATTGGAGAGCTGGATGCCGAGGGCCCCGGCCCGGGCCTTCCCGGCCGCGGGATGAACATCGGCAGCCTGGATGTGGGCCGCCGGGTAGCCCGAGGCCTCCACCAGACCGGCGCTGATGGCCTGGCCCATGGTGCCGAAGCCGAGGATGGCGAGCTTGGGGTGTTGGCTCATGGGGGCTCCTGGGATCACTGGTCGCGGCTCTGGCCGAGGGTCCACCAGGCGCAGTCCTCGAGGTTCGAGACCACGAAGCCCTGGCGGAGCTCGGAGATGCGCTGGAACTGGGTGAAGGCGTTCGTGTGGAAGCCCGTGGTGACCTCGCCCGGGCCGGAGCGCACGCCGAAGAAGAAGTCCGAGTGCTCGAGCCCCAGCCGGTGGAGCGTCTCCTGCAGGGCCGCCCGGTGGTCGATGCCCTCGGGGATGCCCTGGATCACCTGGACCGTGTCACCGGCGATGAGGGTGGGCGCGTAGGCCACGGTGCCCTGATCCTCCAGCACCGCAAGGGTGATCTGGGTGAACTCGTTCAGGTCCATCAGAGCCACCGTTCCAGGCGCGCCGCGACCTCGTCCCGACCCACCAGCATGAGGGTGTCGTAGATGCCTGGGCTCACGGGCTTGCCGCAGAGGGCCACGCGCAGGGCCTGGGCCAGGTCCTTGGTCTTGAGGCCGTGCCGCTCGAGGATGGCCGCGAAGGCCGACTCCAGGCTGTCATGGCTATAGTCCACGAGCTCGCGGACCTCACGCAGGGCAGGCTGTACGGCAGGCGTCAGAAACTTCTCCACCGCCTTCTCGTCGAAGCTGGCAGGCCGCTCGAAGGCGAAGCGCAGGGCCTCGGCCATGTCCGTGAGGGACTTGCCCTTCTGGGTGGCCTGGATGGCCTGGGCTTTCCAGGCGTCCGGCTTCTCTTCCCAAGCGGCGGGCAGGAAGGGCCGGAGGTGGGGCTCCAGCTCCTGCCAGGGGGACCGCTGGATGAGCTTCTGGTTGATCCACTGCAGCTTGTCCATGTCGAAGCGGGCGGCACTCTTCTGGCAGTCGTCCAGGTCGAAGAGCTGGATCATCTGCGTATCCGTGAGCAATTCTTCCTCGGCGCTCTCCACGGCCTTGCCGTCGATCTTGGGGGTCCAGGACAGGCGCGCCAGGGCCAGCCGCACGGCCGATGGCAGCAGGCCCATGGCCTGGTATTCCGTGATGCTGGTGGCCCCATGGCGCTTGCTGAGCTTGGCGCCATCCGCGCCCAGGATCATGGGCACGTGGGCGAAGGCCGGCAGGTCGTAGCCAAGCGCCTCGAAGAGCGGGATCTGCTTGGGGGTGTTGTTCAGGTGGTCGTCGCCCCGGATGACGTGGGTCACCTCCATGTGGGTGTCGTCCACCACCACGCAGAAGTTGTAGGTGGGCACGCCGATGACCCCGGGTCCGTCGCCGGTGCGGGCGATGATCCAGTCATCCAGGCTGTCGGCGGGGAAGCGGGTGTCGCCCTTGATGAGGTCCGCCACGACGATGTCGCCGGTCTCGGGCATGCGGAAGCGGACGGCCGCGGGCTGGCTGGCGTCATGGTGCGCCTCGGCGCAGCCCCGGCCAGCATCCAGGCCCCGGTTGTACTGGAAGACCTTGCCGGCGGCCTCCACGGTCTTGCGGCGGGCGTCCAGGGTCTCCCGGTCGCAGCGGCAGCGGTAGGCCAGGCCCTTGTCCAGCAGCTCCTGGATCTTGGCGCGGTAGCGGTCCATGCGCTGCATCTGGCGGTAGGGGCCGTGAGCGCCGGTCCAGGCGCTGGGATCCCCCACCACTGGCCCCTCGTCCCAGTCCAGGCCGCACCAGGCCATGCCTTCTTCGATGATGCGGATGTTGTCATCGGTGCTGCGGGAGAGGTCCGTGTCCTCGATGCGCAGGATGAAGCGGCCCCCGTGCCGGCGGGCGTAGAGCCAGCAGAACAGCGCCGTCCGCACCCCGCCGATGTGCAGCATGCCGGTGGGGGACGGGGCGAAGCGGGTGACAACCTGGCGGGACATGGGGACTCCGGCTTCCAGGGGACGGCGGTGGGCCATCGGCTGGAGGAAAAGCATCGGGCGCCCAGGGCGCCCGACAGACCGCTGAGAGCTGACGGCTGACAGCCTATCTAATATACAGCTTCAGCTTGATTTCGACGGGGTTCTCGCCATTGAAGAGGCTCTTGTCGAGGACCACGGGCACCTCGACCACGCTGCTGTGGGGCATGTGGTGGACCTGGGCGGCCACATGGGGGACGGTCACGGTCTCGGCCGGGATCTCATCAATCTCCTCCAACAGCTCCCCGGCGGAGAGCTCCTCGACTTCCAGGGGCCGGGTGGACTCCTGCACGGGCGGCCGGGGGGGCGGCGGTGGGGCGCCCAGGGCGGCCTGGGGCTCCTCCACGACACCGCCGCCATACTTCTCGGCGAGGCTCTTCAGGACCAGCTTGGCCACCCCCGTGAGGGTCTCCCGGACCCCCTCGCCCCGCATGGCGCAGGCGGGGAAGGTGGGCACCCCGAAGATGTTGACCTCCCGCTCCAGGGTCTCGATGGGCAGGGCGTTGGGCGTATCCCGCTTGTTCCACTGGATCACGTGGGGGATCTTCGCCAGATCCGCCCCCTGGTCCTTGAGGTTGACGATGAGGTTCTGGAAGCTCTCCTTGTTGCTCTCCAGCGCCGGGGCCTGGGAGTCCGCCACAAAGACAACGGCGTCGGCGCCGCGCAGGACCAGCTTCCGGGTGGCGTCATAGAAGACCTGACCGGGCACCGTGTAGAGCTGGATCCGGGTCTTCATCCCCCGGATGGTGCCGAGGTCGATGGGCAGGAAGTCAAAGAAGAGCGTGCGGTCCGTCTGCGTGGCCAGGGAGAGCATCTTGCCCCGGCCGTCCCCGGGCAGGGTGTCGTAGACATGCTGGAGATTGGTTGTCTTCCCGCACAAGCCGGGACCGTAGTAGACAATCTTGGCCGTCAATTCCTTGGTGGCCGCATTGAAAAGCACCATGCCTGCACCTTCGAGTCTTGGGGAAGATTGGCGGGTCCGCCCCGACGCGTCAAGGAAGAACCCGGCCGAAACCTGGCTTGGATGCGCTACACTTCCGGCCATCCCATCTACCGCGAGGATTTCCTATGGCAAAGCTGCTGGTACATGAAACCGCGGGCGTCCGAGAGTTCGAGATAGTCGACAACGAGGTCCACATGGGCCGCGAGCTGGACAACACCCTCCGCCTCCCCGATCCCAGCATCAGCCGCCACCACTGCGTCCTCCGCAAAGTCGGCGAAGGCTATGAGATCCAAGACTTGCAGAGCAGCAACGGGGTGCTGGTCAACGGCAACCGGGTGCAGTCCTCCCCCCTGAGGGACGGGGACCGGGTCACCCTGGGCCAGGTCCAGATGACCTTCCGCGACCCCCAGCTCGAGGCCAGCCCCAACACCACCGCCGTGAGCGTCCAGGTGCCCCAGGGCACCGTGCGCATGTCCGCCGAGGAGCTCGCGGCCATCCACTCCGGGAAGCCCCCCGTCGAGGCCGGGTCCCAGCCGTTGAGCCAGGATCAGATCGCCACGGGCCAGGTGGTGAGCCAGGCCCCGCCGCCGGTTCCCCCGGTGGCACCCGCCCCCCTGCCCAGCCCGGCCCTGCCCCCACGAGTCGCCTCGACGGGTTCACTCCTGCCGCCCATCCCCGACGACGCCATCCCCACCGGGGAGCGCGGGGACTTCGTCAGCCGCCTGGTGGCAACCCTCATCGACTACTCCCCCATGCTGGCCATCCAGATCCTCTCCCTCCTCCTGCTGCCCAGCACCCTGGGCACCCGGGGCATGGGGGCGGGGCTCGGGGCCATTGCCGCCCTTGGCTGCCTCTCCTTCCTGCTCCTCGTCGCCTATGTCTTCCTCGTGCCCTGGTGCTGGATTACCTACGGCGCCACCCCCGGCAAGAAGCTCATGAAGCTGAGAGTGGTCCCGGAGGGCAACCCCACGGGCAGGCTCGACGTGGGGATGGCCGCGCTCCGAATGATCGGCTACCTGGTGAACGGGCTCATCGCCTGGGTGATCACCCTGCCCTTCACAGCCATGTTCGTCCTCGGGGCCATGGCCACCGGGGGCCTGGGCGGGAACCTGATCCTGATGAGAATCGTCAACTTCGGCGCCAGCATCCTGCCCTACCTGCTCATCCTGTTCACCGCCGAACGAAAGGGCCTCCACGATATGATCAGCAAGTCCGTGGTGATCAAGGTCGACCGCTGACGTGCCTCTGACCACCCGCACCGGCGCCCTCCCGACGGCCGCCTTTCCCGAGGGGCCCGCATGATCCTCACCGGTCGGCAGATCCAGGAGGCCCGGACCCAGGGCCAGCTGCGCATCGAGCCCTGGCGCGACGAACAGCTCAACCCCAACAGCTACAACCTGCGCCTCGGCGAGGACCTGGCCGTCTATACCGAGCACGAGCTCGACATGGCCCGGCCCAACGGCATCGAGTTCCTCAAGATCCCCCCCGAGGGCCTGCTGCTGCGGCCGGGGCGGCTCTACCTGGGCCGCACCCTGGAGTACACCGAGACCCAGGGCATGGTCCCCATGCTGGAGGGGCGCAGCAGCGTCGGCCGCCTGGGCCTCTTCGTGCACGTCACCGCCGGCTTCGGCGACATCGGCTTCTGCGGCTACTGGACCCTGGAGATCAGCTGCATCCAGCCCGTGCGGATCTATGCCGGCGTGGCCATCTGCCAGATCTTCTACCACACCGTCAGCGGCGCCTACGACAGCTACGACTCCGGCAAGTACCAGCGCAACTCAGGCATCCAGCCCTCGATGCTGTGGAAGGACTTCATCAAGGACTAAGAGTGCCTAGTGGACCGCCGTGGGCCCATCGTGGGTCCACAGCACCTCAAAGGGCCGCACCTCCTGCTCGATGCCCTTGAGGGAGAAGGCCCCCAGCTGCCGGAGCGAGTCCTGGTCGATGAGCTCCGCGGTACTGGGCCCCACCACGACCTGCCCCGGCCGGGCCACGCTGCTCTCCAGGCGGGAGGCCAGGTTCACGGTACTGCCCATGACGGTGTAGTCCATGCGCTTCTCGCAGCCGATGTCGCCCGCGAAGGCCTCGCCGCTGTTGATGCCGATGCGCATCTTCAGCTCGGGGTAGCCCTCGGGCCGCGCCGCGTTGAGGGCGTAGAGGGCCTCCTGCATGGCCACCGCGGCGGCCACGGCATGCCGGGCATGGTCGGGATCGGGGTTCGGCGCGCCGAAGAAGGCCATGATGGCGTCGCCGATGTACTTGTCGAGGGTGCCGCCCCGGCTGAAGATCTGGTCGGTCATGGCCTCGAAGGTGCGGTTCAGAATGCCGGCCAGCACCAGGGGCTCCATGCCCTCGCTCATGCGGGTGAAGCCGGAGATGTCGGCGAAGAGCACGCTGATCTGGCAGCGCTGCGCCTGCAGCATGGGGGCTTCCTTGTTCTGACTCGACTTCAGGATCTGGTCCACCACCGCCGGGCTGTGGTAGCGCTCCAGCCGCTGGCGGAACCGGGCTTCCCGCTCACGCTGGATGCCCACGGCGGCGAAGTTGGCCATGGCGCTCAGCAGGTGCTCGTCCTCCCGCTTGAAGCCGCCCTTGTTGAGGCTGGTCTCCAGGTAGATCACGCCGAGGGACTGGTCCTCGACGATGAGGGGCGCGCAGAGGGCGGAGGTGATGCCGTGGAGCTTGATGCTCTCCCCGGCGCTGAACCTCGGATCCAGCCGGGCGTCCGTGGTGAGGATCGCCACCCGATCCTTCATGGCCGTACGGGCGATGGTGCGGCTGATGGGCGCCAGGTGCTGGCCCGGGTGTTCCTCCCAGATCAGCTCCGGCACCAGCTCGCCACTGGCGTCCGCCAGCAGGATGAAGCCGCGCTGACAGGGGATCTGGGCCGTCACCAGGCCCATGACTGAGTCCAGCAGCTCCGTCAGGCCCGCGGCGCGGAGCAGGGTGCCCGCCATGCTTGCCAGCCGCTGGAAGAGGGTGACCGCCTCCCCGGCGGGGTGCTGGCCGCTGGCCTGGGCCAGCATGGCCTCCAGGCTGGCGTGGGGCACCAGGATCGAGCCAGAGGCATCGAAGGCCCGGTCTTCCAGGGCGATGCGGGAGGCGACGGCCTTGGGGGCCAAGGTCAGGTTCAGGCCCGTGACGGGGAGCGGCACTCCCCCTTCGGGCACCCACACCACCATGGCCTCCCCCAGCAGGACCTTGTCCCCCAGGTGCAGGGGCACAGGCTGAGTCAGGGTCGTTCCGTTGACCGAGGTCCCGTTCAGGGACTTCATGTCCATGACGTAGGGCCGGCCCTGTTGCAGGAAGATCCGGGCGTGCACCCGGCTCACGGCGTTGGCCTGGATGCGGATGGTGGCCTGGTCGCCCCGGCCGATGGTCACGCCCTCTTCGGTGAGGGTCAGAGGGTGCAGGGCACCATCAACCTGGAGGGTGAGCTTCATGGCGGGTCCGGAGTGGGAAGGGGGTGAGTTTAGCACGCGCTACTGACGTCATCGGCCGGGGGCGGTAATCTGTGAGGTTCACCGGAGGCCCGTTGACCAAAGTCGGATTCATGTCCCTGGGATGCCCCAAGAACCTCGTGGATAGCGAGGTGATGCTGGGGCACCTGCGGCTCAAGGGCTACGAGATCACCCCGGTGCTGGCGGAGGCCCAGATCCTGGTGGTGAACACCTGCGGCTTCATCGACGCCGCCAAGCAGGAGAGCGTCGAGGCCATCCTCCAGGCCGCTGCCATGAAGAAGGACGGCGTCTGCGAGAAACTCATCGTGGCGGGCTGCCTGGTGGAGCGCTACCGGGACGAGCTCATGGCCGGGATGCCGGAGATCGACGCCTGCCTGGGCACCCGGGACATCGAGCAGATCGCCGAGGTCATCGGCGCCGGGGCCTCCTTCGAGCTGAACCCCAATCCCGACTACCTCTACTCCGAGGCCAGCCCTCGGCTGCTCACCACCCCCAAGGCCAGCGCCTACCTGAAGATCAGCGAAGGCTGCGACCACGCCTGCGCCTTCTGCGTGATCCCCCTGCTCCGGGGCGCCCAGCGCAGCCGCCGCATCGAGAGCGTGGTGGCCGAGGCCGAGAACCTGGTGGCCCAGGGCGTCCTGGAGATCAGCCTGGTGGGCCAGGACACCACAGACTACGGCCGGGACTTCGGCGACCCCGATGCCCTGGAGAAGCTGGTGCGGGCCCTGGGCCAGGTGGCGGGCCTGCGCTGGTTCCGCATCCACTACGCCTACCCCAACCGCCTCACGGACGGTCTCCTGCACGCCATGGCCGAGACCCCCAACTGCGCCCGCTACCTGGACATGCCCCTGCAGCACGCCGACGCCGCCATCCTCAAGGCCATGGCCCGAGGCGGCAGCCGCAAGCAGTTCCTGAAGCTGCTGGAGAAGGTGCGGCGCCTGGTGCCGGGCATCGCCATCCGCTCGAACTTCATTGTGGGGTTCCCCGGCGAGGACGAGGCCGCTTTCGCCGAGCTGAAAGCCTTCGTGCAGGAGGCCCGCTTCGACCACGTGGGCGTCTTCACCTACAGCCCCGAGGAGGGCACCACGGCCCACGCCCTGGGGGATCCCGTGCCCAAGCGCACCAAGGAGGCCCGCAAGCGGCGCCTGCTGGAGCTGCAGCAGAAGATCGCCCGGGAGAAGAACCAGGAGAAGGTGGGCCAGGTCATCGACGTGCTGGTCGAGGGCGCCCACGAAGAGACGGACCTGATCATCAAGGGCCGCCACCAGGGCCAGGCCCCAGAGATCGATGGCGCCGTGCTGCTGGTGGACGGCACACCCCAGCCCAACACCATCCAGCGCGTCCGCATCGTCAAAGCCCACGCCTACGACCTCATCGGCGAAGTCGAAGAGGGCGGCCTCGAAGCCAGCACCGCCGCCTACGAAGCCGCGTTCAGGGGCAGAACGAAAGTCTGAAACCAACGCCGAGACCACTGAGCGAAAGGATAAACTGATCCAACGCCAAAACGCAAAGACGCGAAGAAGGGCCTGTGGAGACGCTCCCGATTCGTGTCCCTTTTATGCCCTTTGTGTTCTTTGTGGTTAATTCTGCTATTGCTTTACCGGTGTTCTGCGGTGGCTAAAACAGGTCCTTCCATGACCCGCGTCAGTCCATCCCCTTCATCCCTGTGGAAAAGCATTTTGCCGGGGATGGACGGGGATGAACGGTGATGGGAAGCAGGCCCCGGTTATCCTCTTGGGATGCTTGAGCTTCGCGCCATCACCCGCGCTTACGAACTCGGCGGCGAGCGCGCCGGGGTGTTCGACGTGTCGCTGTCGGTGCCGAAGGGCTGCCTGGCGGTGCTGGCAGGGCCCAGTGGCAGCGGCAAGACCACCCTGCTGCAGCTGGCGGGGCTGCTGGACACGCCGGACGAGGGCGAGGTCCTGCTGGAGGGGAAGAATGTCTCTGCCCTGCCCGAGACGGCCCGCTGCCGCCTGCGGCTGCGCCGGCTGGGCTTCGTGTTCCAGGCTGCGAACCTGGTGCCCGTGCTGTCGGCCCTCGAGAACGTGATGCTGCCCCTGCAGCTACAGGGGTCAGGAGAAATGGAGGCGAGACGCCGCGCCGAGGCGGCCCTCCTGCGCGTGGGCCTCGCGGACCGCCTGCACCACCGGCCGGGCCAGCTCAGCGGCGGGCAGCAGCAGCGCACGGCCATCGCCCGGGCCCTGGCCCCGGAGCCCCTGCTGGTGCTGGCGGACGAGCCCACCGCAGCCCTGGATCACGCCCACGGTGGCCCCCTCATGGACCTCATGGCCGAGCTGGCCGCGGAGCAGGGCGTCACCTTCCTGGTGGCCAGCCACGACCCCGCCGTCATCGCCCGCGCCCACCGCGTCTTCCGCCTGGCCGACGGCCGCCTGGTGGGGGAGGACGCACCATGATCCTCGCCCGGCTGGCCCTGCGGAACCTGCTGCGCCAGAGGCGCCGCACGGCACTCACGCTGCTGGTGGTGGTGGCGGGTTTCCTGGCCCTGAGCCTGGCCGGGGGTTTCATGGCCCAGACCTTCCAGGGCCTCTCCGACGGCGCCATCCGCGGCGGCCTCGGCCACCTCCAGATCCTGCCCCCGGGTGCCCTGGACGGCGACGAGGCCCAGAGCCTGGAGAAGGCCCTGCCGGACGGCGAGGCCCTGGCCGCAACCCTGCGGCGGGACCCGGCCGTGGCCGAGGTGCTGCCCCGCATCAGCTTCATGGGTCTGCTCTCCAACGGCCCCAAGAGCGTGGCCTTCCTGGGCACGGCAGTGGATCCCGTGCTGGAGCCCCGCCACATGGCCAGCGCCGAGGCCCTGAAGGATGGCGCCAAAGCCCCGGGCGGTGCGGGCTCCCGCTGGCTAGGGGCGGATCCAGCGGCCCGTGAGGTGATCCTCGGCGTGGGCCTGGCCCGGGCTCTGGGCGCCTCCGTCGGCAGCTCCCTCACGCTGATGTCCACCACTCGCGACGGCGCCCTCAACGCGGTGGATGTCGAGGTGGTCGGCCTCCAGGACCTGGGCCTCCGCGAGCTCAACGACCGCTTTCTCGCGGTCAGCCTCGCCACCGCGGGGCAGCTGCTGGACGCAGGCCCGGCCCGGTCGCGGCTGTCCCTCATCCTGAAGCGCCCCGGCGATGTGGAGGCCGAGCAAGCGCGGCTCCAGGCCCAGCTGCCGGGCACGGTGGTGAAACCCTGGTTCGAGCTGGCCTCCTTCTACCGGCAGGTGAAGCTGCTCTACTTCGCCATCTTCGGCTTCATGGGGCTGGTGCTGTTCTTCGTGGTGCTGCTGGCCACGGTCAACACGCTGCTCATGTCCGTCATGGAGCGGGTGCGGGAGTTCGGCGTGCTGCGGGCCATGGGTCTCCAGCCCCGGCAGCTGCTGGCCCTGCTCCAGTGGGAGGGCGCCTTCCTGGGCCTGTTCGGCAGCGCCCTGGGCCTGGCCGCGACCCTGCTTCTGCGGGCCGGGCTCAACGCCCTGCACCTGCAGATGCCCGCCCCGCCGGGCACCAGCCACGGCTACGAGCTGAACATCCACCTGGTGCCCGCGGTGTATCTCTTCGTGGCCCTGGGCCTCCAGGCCACCCTCCAGGTCAGCGCCCTCTTCCCCGGCCTCAAGGCCGCGCGGCTGCGGATTGTGGAAGCCCTGCGTCATATCTAGGGCCTGGGCAGAACCCATCGCCAGGAAAGAGAGAACCACGCTCGCTGAGAACGGACAAGAAAGCAGAGGGTCGCTGAGGGAGGCAGCCACCTACCCTTCTCTGCGGACCTCTGTCCCCTCGACCGTTCTCAGCGAGAGTTGTTAATTGGACCTTGGGATCTGAAGGTTCAAATGGGGCAGCGCCGATGCATGGCCTACCATGGGCGGATGGACTCGAACGCACCCACCAGCGCCGCTGGCCCCAGGGCTCCCCGCCTCGCCTGGTGGCTGGCCACGGGGCTCGGCAGCGGCTACCTCCGGCCCGCGCCGGGCACCTGGGGCAGCCTGGCGGGGCTGCTCGCCTGGGTGCTGCTGGTGCGCGGCCTGGGCATCCTCGCCGCCCCCTGGACCGCCGGGGTGCTGCTGGCGGCGCCCCTGGCCTTGACCCTGGTGGCCGTCTGGGCGGCGGACACGGTGGTGAAAGAGACCGGCCTGAAGGACCCGTCCTGGATCGTGATCGACGAGTGGGCGGGCGTCTGGTTCGCCCTGACGCCGCTGCTGTTCACCGTGACGGTGCAGCCCCAGCCCTGGCTGCTGTGGGCTGCGCGGCTGACGGCGCCGTTCCTGCTGTTCCGGCTCTTCGACATCTGGAAGCCCGGCCCCGTGGACACGGCCCAGCGCCTGCCCGGTGGCTGGGGCGTGGTGCTGGACGATGTGCTGGCGGGAATCCTCGCAGCGCTGATCGCCTGGCCCCTGGACCAGTGGCTCGGCGCCCAGTCCCTCGCCCACCCCGGCCGCTGGGGCGGGTGAAGCCACCTCAGGAAAAGAAACAGATCCACCACGAAGATCCCGTGCCGGCGTGCCGGCGCGCGGGTTGGGATCTTCGTGGCGGATCAGTTTTCATTCCAACCCCGGCGCCGAGACGCCCGGCATGGGATCTTCGTGGTTAAAGCAGGTCATCCCCTGGTGTCATCGAGCAGCTGCTTCCACACGTTGGGCTCGCTGAGGCGGCCGGACTCATCGAAGTGGCGGCTCTCGATGAGGTAGCGGTAGCCCTGCTCGGTGAGGAAGAGCTGTCGGTTGCGGGCGAACTCCTGCTCGGTGGTGTCGCGGCTGATGAGGCTGTAGAAGTAGCTCAGGTTCTTGTCGCCCTTGGGCCGGAGAATGCGGCCCAGGCGCTGGGCTTCTTCCTGCCGGGACCCGAAGGTGCCGCTCACCTGGATGGCCACGGAGGCATCCGGCAGGTCGATGGCGAAGTTGGCCACCTTGCTCACGATGAGGATGCGCAGCTGGCCCTCGCGGAACTGCCGGAACAGCACCTCGCGCTCCTTCTCCGGGGTCTGTCCCGTGAGCACCGGGGCGCCCAGGCGCTCGCCGATGATCCGCAGCTGCTCCAGGTACTGGCCGATGATCAGGATGTTGTCCTTGGGATGGCCCGCCAGCAGCTCGTCCACCACGGCCAGCTTGAGGCTGTTCTCGGAGGCGATGCGGAAGCGCTGCCGCTGGTCCGCCACGGCGTATTCCATGCGCTCGTCCGTGGGCTGGGGGACGCGGATCTCCAGGCAGTGGGCCGTGGCGATGAAGCCGTCCTTCTCCAGCATCTTCCAGGGCACATCCACCCGCTTGGGGCCGATGAGGCTGAAGACGTCCTCCTCCTTGCCGTCCTCTCGCACCAGCGTGGCCGTGAGGCCCAGGCGCCGCTTGGCCTGCAGCTCCGCCACGGCCCGGAAGATGGGCGCAGGCAGCATATGCACCTCGTCGTAGATCACCAGGCCCCAGTTGGCGGCCTCGAAGATCTTGAAGTGCTCGAAGGGGCCAGACTTGCTGCGGCGGTAGGTGAGGATCTGGTAGGTGGCGATGGTGACCGGCTTGATCTCCTTGACGTCGCCCATGTAGAGACCCACCTGGTCCTCGGTGAGGGTGGTCTTGTCGAGCAGCTCCTGCTTCCACTGCTTCACGGCGGTGCCGTTGGTGGTGAGCACCAGGGTATGGGTCTGGAGACTGCCCATGCAGCCGATGCCGATGACAGTCTTGCCGGCTCCACAGGGCAATACCAGCACACCCGCGCCGCCTTCGGGCCCGCCGCCCGCGTGGAAGACATCCACGGCGGCCTGCTGGTAGGGCCGGAGGCCGAAGGGCTTGCCGTTCTGCTTCAGGTTGGGCGCCATGCCGAAGGCCAGGGGATCGCCCGGCTTGTAGCCCGCCATGTCCTGGACCGGATGGCCCAGCCGGATGAGCTGCAGCTTCACCTCGCCGCGCATGCCCGTCTGCAGGTAGATCCCCCGCTCGTCCGGGTAGGGCTCGGCCAGGAGGCCCTGCAGGGACTTCTGGTTCTCCAGCTCCCAGAACAGGCCGCGGTCGTCCATCTCCAGGGCCAGCCGGTCGCCCTTGGCCACCAGGCGCAGCTTGCCGTAGCGGGTGCCGTGGTCCTCGATCTCCTGCAGCAGGTTCTGGGGCACGGGATACTTGGACCAGGTGTTCAAGGTCTCGATCATCTCCGCGCAGCTCACACCCGAGGCGCTGGCGTTCCAGAGGCTCAGCGGCGTGATGCGGTAGGTGTGGATGTGTTCCGGGCTCTTCACCAGCTCCGCGAAGCGCGCCAGCTCGTCCCGCACCTGCTCAAACACAGGATTCGCCACCTCGAGGAGCAGCGTGCGATCGCTCTGGACGATCAGGGGATTCTCGGGGCGGATGGCAATCACGGGGGGGCAGGCCTAAACCTTTGAGCGTAGAGGGGTATCCGGATGCGGTCAACGAAGATGCCCGGCCCCATGCTGCCCAGGGGCCTCGAGGCCTTGCAGAGAAGCGGACTCCCGGGGCATTTGACTAGAAATGCATGGGTTTCCCTGAGTGCGAAGCGGTCTATGATCTCCAGATCCCCTGGCGCCGGTCCAACCTTCCTGGATCGTCCCGCGGATCCCCTCTGGAGTCGCCATGGGCCTCACAACTTCCCGAATCCTGGCTGTCCTGGCGCTCCTGGCGACCCTGCCCCTGGGCGCCCAGGACGATGCCTACAAGGCTCAGTACCAGGTCAACTACAAGCGCTTCACCCGCGGTGACGATCTCAAGATCCAGGATGAGGCCTGGGGCAGGCTGGAGTGGTTCCGGGAGCGCATGGGCGGCGACCTGGGTCCCGAATTCTCGCGCCATCTGCTCGCTGAGGCTGAGAAGGAGCGGACCAAGTATCCGGAGCTCTTTAAGTCCGCCTTTGGTCCCGAGCTCCCGGCGGCCATCCCCTCCGCGGCCTGGACCAGCCTCGGTCCCACCACCGCCGCCTTCACCCAGAACGGCTCCACCCTCTTCAAGGTGGACAGCGGCCGCCTGCGCAACATCCTGGTGGACACCGCCGATAGCACGGGCAACACCGTCTATGTCCTAGCCAGCGGTGGGGGCCTCTGGAAGACCACCAACTTCCTGAGCGCGCTCCCCGCCTGGACCGCCCTCACGGACTTCATTGGCAGCAACATGTCCGGGGCCGCCACCTTCGGCCGGGTGACCAGCACCCTCTATGTGGGAGCAGGAGATCCCTTCGACCTGGGGGTGGGCGGCTTCGTCGTCAAGTCCTCCAACGGCGGCACCACCTGGACTGCGGGGGTCCATCTGGGCGCCGCCGCCAAGATCTATGACCTCAAGGTGGATACCAGCCAGAGCAACGACATCGTCCTGGTGGGCACGGATGTGGGCCTGTACCGCTCCACCGATGGCGGCACGACCTACAGTGCCGTCGCCGGCATCCCGGCCACCTCCAAGGCCTGGAGCCTGGTCAGGTCCAATGCCGGCTGGCTGGTCGCCACCCAGACCACCGCCACCAGCAAGGCGGGCTTCGTCTTCCTCAGCACCGACCAGGGCGCCACCTGGACGGCGGTGGGTGCCACCCCCTTTGCCCCCGCCGGCCGCATCACCCTGGCGGTGGGCCAGCCCGGGGACAGCGTGGTCTATGGCTATGCCGCCACGCCCGATGGCTCCGCCCAGATGGACCTCCTCCGCTCTCTCGACGGGGGCACTACCTGGACCCCCCTGAACATCACCGCCAAGCTGCCCACCAACGCCAATACCGACAACCCCAACATGGACCTGATGCACAGCCAGGCATGGTACAACCACATGATCCTGGTGGATCCCACCGATGCGGCCCGCAACACCGTCTACCTGGGTGGCAACCTGTCCTCTGCCAAGACCGTGAACGGGGGCAGCACCTGGACCCTCATCTCGAACTGGATGGCCCAGTTCAACCTGCCCTACGTTCATGCGGATCTCCACTGCGCCGCCTTCTCCACCTTTGGCGGCACCTCGCGGCTCTACTTCGGCACCGACGGCGGGATCTCCACCAGCACCGACGGCGGCACCACCTGGGACGACACCAAGAACAAGGGCCTGGTGAACCACCTCGTCTACGCCCTGGCGGCCAACCCCGGGGTGGCCGGCAGCGCCCTGGTGGGCCTGCAGGACAACGGCACCCGCATCCGCGTGGGCACCACCGGCACCTTCAATGCGGTCCGGGGCGGTGACGGCTTCGGCGTGGCCTGGGCCCAGGCTGTGAACACGACCTCAGCGGCCTCCCTGTCCTCCTACGTCTACAACGCCATCCGGCGGGCCACCACCAGCCCTGTCACAGACCAGAGCCAGTGGAGCAGCTTCACTTCAGGCTTGGGTTCCACGTCCTCCACCGACAACGGCGCCAGCTACTACTTCGTCACGCCGCTGGTCGCGCCACCCGCCGGGGCAGACCCCTCGGGCCAGGTGTTCTTCACCTACGGCAACGGCCTCACCGGCACCAACAGCAAGAAGATCTTCCAGAGCACCTCCTCAGGCTGGAGCAGCATCTACACGGCCCCCCTCGTGGGCGCCACAGCTGGCATCTACGTTCGGGCGGTCAGCCACGGCATCGGCGTGAGCCCTGCCAGCCTCCAGACCATCGCCGCAGCGGGCAACGGAGGCTATGTCCTGCTCACCAGCAATGGGGGCAGCACCTGGACGCCCGTGTTCCTAGGGGCCCTCAACACAGACGGAACGCAGGCTGCGAACAGCCTGGTCACGGGCTGGCAGGGCTACAACGCCAACATTGCCTGGGCGAACAACAGCCTGCTCTATGTCTGCTCCGAGTCCCCGTTCGCCGGCTCCGTTCGGGTGGCCAAGTCCGCCAACGGAGGCAGCTCCTGGGCCGCCGCGGGAACCGGGCTTCCCGACGTTCCCGTCACCAAGCTGGCGGTGGATCCGGGGGACACCAGCGGCAACACCGTCTATGCTGCCACCTGGCTGGGCGTCTACCGCACCACCAACGGCGGCAGCTCATGGGCTGTGTTCGGCACGGGCCTCCCCCAGGGCCGCGCCACGGATATCTGGGTCGCCCCGGACGGCAGCAGCATCCGCGTGGCCACCTGGGGCCGGGGGGTGTGGGAGATCGCCGTCCCCGTGGCACCCAGCATCCTGACCGCGCCCGCCAACGTGACTGCGATCGAGGGCCACCGCGCCACCTTCACGGTTCGGGCTCTCGGCAGCGGCACCCTCAACTACCAGTGGAAGAAGAACGGCAGCGCCATTTCCGGCGCCACGGACAGCACCTACATCACCCCTACCCTGGCCCTGGCCGATAACAGCGCCACCTTCAGCTGCGATGTGACCAACAGCGTGAGCTCGGTCTCCTCCACGTCCGCCACCCTCACGATCCTGGCCCTGGGCACCGGCACCACCGTCTCCAGCAGCACAGCGACGTTCGTCCCCGATGCGACCACCTCTGGGACTGGAACTGTCGTGGCAGGAGCCGCCGTCGAGGTTCCGTTCACGGTTTCAGGTATCGCAGGCACCATCGGGGAAGTGACGGTGTCCCTGTATCTCACGCACACCTACGTGGGGGACCTGATCATCACCCTCGTGGCTCCGGACAACAGCACCGTCGTCATCAGCAATAACGCTGGCGGGGGCTCCGGCGCCACCAACACGGCCGCCCTGGGAACCGCCTGCGGCACCTATGCGGTCTTCTCGGACACCGGGACGACCTCCATCGACACGCAGGTAACTCCCCCGGCCATCGTCGGGACCTTCCGCCCCTCCTTCCCCCTTGATGCCTTCACTGGGAAGTCCCCCAACGGCACCTGGAAGCTCCGGTTCCAGGACGTCGGCCCCGGGGACACCGGCACCTTCCAGTGCGGCGTCCTCTCCATCAAGCCCCTGGCGGGCGGGGTCTCGCTCGACGTCAATGCCGACGGGATCATCGATCTTCGCGACCTGCTCTACCTCGCGAAGTACTACGGCACCACCAATGCCACCTGCGACCTCAACAAGGACGGGACGGTAAACGACGCCGACCTCGCCCTGCTGCTCGCCGGACTGTGAGGGAGATGACCATGTCCCCGATGAAGAAGATCCTCTCTGGCTGCTTTCTCCTGGCTTTGGCCGCTCTCACCGCCTGCGGCGGCGGGGGCGGTGGCAGCGCCCCTCCCCCCACACCGACCTATACCGTCACCTTCGTGGCCGGCACGGGAGGCACCCTGACCGGCACCGCCAGCCAGAGCGTCACCTCCGGCGGCAGCACCAGCGCCGTCACAGCGGTCCCCAACGCAGGCTATGCCTTCACCAGCTGGACCGGCGCGGGCTTCACCACCAGCACCACCAATCCCCTGGTGGTCTCCAGCGTGGCCCAGACCCTGGCCATCACCGCGAACTTCAGCCTGGTCACCGCCACGGCCCTCGCCTACACGGATCCCACCACCGGCACCTACCTGCTGAAGAAGAATGCTGCCCTCTCCACGGCCACTCATCTGGTCCTGGAGCTGGTGGGTCCTGCGGCCACCGCGGGCTCGGGCGTCTCTGCCAGCTTCACCGCCGATACCACCAAGGTCACCTGGGCCAACGTCGCCAGCTCTGATGCGGCGGCCACCTACCTCCAGACCGGGGGGACCTTCAACCTGGGAACGGGCACGCCCATCCTCAAGGGCAAGGTCACCGGCGGCGTCCTCCAGGTGACGGCCGCCCAGAAGGGCACCGCCAGCCCCGTCTCCCTGAACGCGGCGCTGCTCCGGATCGCCCTGGACCTCAAGACTGGGCAGACTCCCGGGACCGTCACCCTGACGCCCGATGCCACCAAGTGCCAGGTCATCGACAGTGCCGGTGCCATCCAGACCATCATCGTGACGGCCGGCACCCTCACCGCGCAGTAAGTCGTCGTTTTCATCAGGGGCTGATCCGCTCGCGGGTCAGCCCCTGACCTTTGTCGGAAACGTTTGACCAGGCTCAGGTTAGGGCGCGTGGGGAGATTTGCCTTGCGAGCCTTGTCATAATGAATGCGTCATGCGCTCCACCTGCCCCGTGGTTCCGATTGCGCTCGCCCTGCTGACCCTGCTGACCCTGCTGACCCTGGCGGCCTGTGGCGGAGGGGGCGGCGGGAGCGGCTCCACCCCTTCGCCCGGACCCACCCTCAGCGCGATCAGCCCCAACCATGGCCCGCCTGGCACCCGGGTGGCCCTCAGCGGGAGCGGCCTCGGGAACGTCACCGCCGTCGCCTTCAATGGCGCCAGCGCCTTCTCCTTCACTCTGGTGGGGAGCACCCAGATCGACGCGGTGGTCCCGGGCAACGCCACCACCGGCCCCGTTCAAGTCAGTGGCGCCACCGGAAGCGCAGTCTCGCCCACCTTCACGGTGGAGCCCTTCGTGGCCCCGACCCTCACCGGTTTTGCGCCCTCGAGCCTCTCGGCGGGCCGACTGACCACCCTGACAGGGACCCACCTTGTGGGCACAACCCAGGTGTTGTTCCACGATGCCAGCGCCACCAGCTTCACCGTCCTCAGTGACACCCAGGTCCAGGCCGTGGCCCCCGCCGGGCTGACGGCTGGCACCATCTCTGTCACCACACCCGGTGGCACGGCCGTCAGTACCGATGCCTACACGCTGGAAGCTGCCCTGGTCCAGGTGCTGATGAACTCCGACTTCGAGCAGGCCTCGCCCCTGATCTGGCAGGGAGACACCAGCATCATCCAGGACGCCCCGGGCTCGACTGATCCAGGCGTGGTCGCCCGCAGCGGCAGCCTGTTCGCGTGGCTGGGAGGCTACGGCTTCGCCGCCTCGGATCAGATCACCCAGGACTTCTACATCCCGGCCACGGCCCAGTCCGCCACCCTCACCTTCTACCTGAAAATCATCACCGCCGAGCCGACTACCGCCGCCACGGATACCCTCACTGTCGCCGCCCTCGACACCACTGGCGCCAGCCTGGGCATCCTGCTCACCCGCTCCAACCTGAACGCCTCCGACTACACCGCCTGCACCGCCGACCTGCTCCCCTACAAGGGGCGGACGGTGCGCCTGTCCTTCAAGAGCCAAGAGGACGCCCAACGCGCCACCAGCTTCTTGCTCGATGATGTGGTGGCCAACCTCACCGTGCCTGCGGCCACGGACCTCAAGCCCCTGATCACCAGCTTCACGCCCACCTCAGGGCTGGCGGGCGAGACCAGCGTCCGGATCACCGGCGGAAATTTCTTTGGCCTGACCAGCGTAAGTGTCGGTGGCCTCGGCGCCAGCTACACCCTCACGGATGGGACCAGCCTCAGCGCCACGGTCCCGGGCAACGCCACCATCGGCAGCACCCCGATCAGCCTCACCAACCTCCAGGGCACAGGCCTCTCCACAGGCAGTTTTTCCGTGCTTTATGGAACGCCGACCGTCACCGGAGTGAACCCCACCCAGGGCCCCGTGGGCACCCCCGTCGTCCTCACAGGCACCTACCTGGGCTACAGCAACACGACCCTCACCCTGAATGGCCTGGCCCTTACGCCCACCAGCAGGAGCGCCACCCAGATCACCTTCACGGTGCCCCCAGGTGCCACCAGCGGCAGCCTGGTTCTCACCTCGCCCGGCGGCACGGTGACCCGGACCTTTACCGTCAACACAGCGACCTCCGCCCTGGACCTCCACATCGAGAAGGTGCAGTTCACCCAGAGCGTGCAGACCCTGGACAACGCGGTAGCCATCGTGGCGGGAAAGAAGGGCCTGGTCCGGGTCTTCGTCCTGGCCAACCAGGTGAATGCCGCCGCCCCCGCGGTCCGGATCACCCTGCTCAACAATGGCGCGGCCGTCGCAGGCTACCCGAAGACCGTGGCAGCCCCCGGCAGCGGCGTTCCCCTCAGCCTGGACCCATCCCTCGCCTCCAATAGCTGGAACCTGGCGGTTCCCGCCACGGACCTCACCACGCCCCTGGGCACCGGCTATGGCCTCCTGGCGGAAGTGGACCCAGCCGGGGCCGTGGCCGAAGCTGACGAGACCAACAACTCGCTCGCCATCACCCTGCGGGGCGCCGCAGTGCCGGCCTTCAAGACCACGATTTTCCCCGTGGTGCTGACCAGCGGCACCGGCGATGTCACCCCAGCCAACAAGGATGCCTGGGCGGCCCGGCTCGCCAAGATGTATCCATTGGCCAGCGTGGACGTGGCCGTCGGGGCCGCCTTCACGGGCTCGGTCTCCACCCTCAGCTCGGACGGCACAGGCTGGAGCACGCTGCTGAGCGACCTTGCCACCAAGCACCAGGCCGACGGCGCCTCAGATCGCTACTACTTCGGGGCCCTGAGTGTGAGCTACGGCTCCGGGGTCGCCGGCCTCGGCTACGTCCCCTCCTCCCCGTCCACCGCCTTCTCGTCCCGAACCGCCCTCGGCTGGGACAAGACAGGCTTATCCGATGGAGGCAACTTCCCCGAAGTCTTTGCCCATGAAACGGGCCACAACATGGGCTCCAGACATAGCCCCTGCCCGACCTCCGGCTCGAATGTCCCGTCCGGCATCGACCCGGCCTACCCCTACGCCGGGGGACTCATCGGCCAGTGGGGCTACGACACCGTCCTGGACCAGTGGAAGTCACCGCTGACCTTCAAGGACATCATGGCCTACTGCAGCCCCGTCTGGATCAGTGACTACACCTACCAGAAGGTGTTCGACTTCCGGGGCGGCACCGGCGGCTTCCTCGCGGGTGGCACCGAGGACACACCCCTGGCGGCGCCTCTGGCCACCCTCAGGGAGTGCCTGCTGGTCCGCGGCCTCGTCCACGAGGATGGCCAGGTGGAGCTGCTCCCCGCCTTCCGAACCCGAGCCCTGCCCACCGCGGCACCAACCGCAGGGGACTACACCCTCACCGGCCTTGACGCGCAGGGCGCAGTCCTCTTCACGGCACCGCTCACCCTGACGGAGGTGGGCTGCTCACCCAAGGGGCACGAGCGCCACTTCGTGGTGGCCCTGCCGCTGGAGGCGCCGCTGCTAGAGGCCGTCACGGGCCTGAGCGTGCTGCAGGCCGGCCAGGTCCTGACTGGCCGCCGTGGTCTCCCGAAAACCCTGCAGGGAAGCGCGGCGCCACCGGAGGCACGGCGCCTCGCCCCGGACCGGATCCAGGTCAGGTGGGACGCGACCCTGCACCCGGCCGCCCTGGTCCGGGACGCGGATACGGGAGAAGTGATCGCCATTCTGGGGGGCGGCAGCCAGACGCTCCTCACGTCGGCGAAGCGTGTCGAGGTGGTGCTGAGCGATGGCGTGAGCGGGCCGACCCACCGCCTGGAAACCCCCGCCGAGTAGGCCCCACAGCGGCTTCTCGCCTACGCCGACCCGGGCATCCAGCATGGCCCCCAGTTTTCGCGCGTGAGCAAAAAGCCGTTTCGTGAGAGACTGTTCGATCGTCTGTACACGGTCCTCTGGGTGCCTATGCCGCTCACGCACTTCCAGCTCCTCTCGAACTGCTCTGATGAGCAGCTCCGGACCATCTGCGAACGTCGTCACCTGCCCATCCCCATCCGCTGGGAGGAGGGCGCCGAAGGCCGGATGCGCCTCCTGAAGACCATGGTCTTTCACCTGGAGGACCACAAGCGGCTGTCCGGCACCCTGGCCGACCTCGACAGCGAGTCCCTGGTGGCCCTCAAGCACCTGGCCGCCGAGGGCGCCCTGCCCGCCCCGGCGCTCCTCCAGGCTCTGAGTGACCTCGGGCTGGTCCTGCCCGACGGCCCCGCCTGGGTCGTGGCCGAGCGGGTGGCGGACGCCCTGGACGACTTCGATGACGGCGACTTCAGCTTCCAGGCTCCGCCGGAAGTGAAGCTGCGCCACGCGGAACCCTTCCGCTTCTCCCTGGCTCTCACCAGCGTCCTCCTGCGCTGCGTCGCCGGGCTGCGCGTGCTCAAGGGCGGCCTGCCCGCCAAGAAGGAGCTGGGCCTGCTCATGCAGCGCAACGCCATGCTGCATGAGGAACAGGACGCCACGCTGCTCTTCACGCTGCTGCACCGGCTGGGCCTGCTCTGGAACCGCGACGGCCGGGTGGAGACCCTGCTACCCGCCGTGACCAGCCATCCCCCCCGCTGGGTGGCGGAGCGCGCCTTCGCCAGCCTGCTCGAGCACGACCTCAAGGCCTGGGGCATGCCCCCGGCCGAGGACCGCCTCTTCCTCATGCAGCACCTGCTGGAGCGCCGGGGTCAGACCCTGGCCGTCCAGCCCTTCCTGGCCTTCCTCGAAACCCTGCATCCCCTGGATGAGGAGCGCACCCGTACGGTGTTCCTGCCCTTCCTCGGCCGCATGGGCATCATCCATGGCGATGGCGCCCTCGCGCACCTCCGGCTCACGGAGCACGGGGAGGCCCTGGCCCACGAATACCTGCTGCGGGACCTCAAGGGCACCGCGGCCCACTGGCTGCCCCTGGAGCAGGAACAGCCCATGATCATGCAGCCCACCCTGGAGCTGCTGACGCCCCTGCTGCAGAATCCCCACCGGCTGCTCCAGCTCGCCCAGCTGGCCGAGGTGGAAGCCCTGGACGCCATGGGCACCTTCCGGGTGAGCCACGTCACCCTGGTGCGCGCCCTGGACTCCGGCGTGCCCCTCGAAGAGCTCGGCCAGCGCCTCGGCGCCGCCACCCAGACCCTGCCCCAGCCCCTGCTCCAGCTGCTGGAGGATCTCTCCCGCCGGGTGGGCGAGGTGGAGGTGCACCAGGGCGTGAAGCTCATCCGGGCCCGCACGGCGCAGCTGGCAGACGAGCTCAAGCTCCGGCCCGAGCTGGGACCCCTGAAGCTGGCCTCGATCTCCGACACGGTGGTGGAAGTCCGCGGCGACGGCAACGCCCACGCCCTGCTCAAGCAGGCGGGCTTCATGCCCAAGCCCGGCCGCTTCCTGGCCCTCAGCGTGGACTCGGACGAGAAGCTCTATCTGTGGGCCTTAGCGGCCCTGGCCTTCGTGGATGAGAAGGGCATGAACCACCACCTGGAGCCCGTGCAGCAGATGGTCCGGTCGGCCCTGCAGCGCCTCCACGACGAGGACCCGTCTCTCTACCAGGAAGTCCAGCGCCGGATCCCGATGCTGCACCTGGGCGGCGAGGACCAGCTGGCCGAAGAGGTCCAGCGCATCCTGGAATACGCCGCAGGCCACACCCTCATGGTAGAGCTCACCTACCTGCCCCCGGCGGCCCACCGCACGCAGCTGCGCCGGGTGTCACCCCGCACCATCCACGAGGACCACCTGCTGGCCTTCTGCCACCTGCACCAGGAAGAGATGGCCTTCCGGGTCACCCGCATCCAGGGCGTCAAGCTCCTGAACGAGCGCGGCTGGACCCCGGCCAATCACAGCCAGGCGGGATAATGATCTCCGGGGGTTCCGCGCTGCGCGCACACCCCCGGACCCCCGCGCAGATCCCGGCGGAGCCGTGCTCTGCTTTGACTCTCCGGGAGTTCCACTGCGCGCACACCCCCGGACCCCCGCGCAGATCCCGGCAAAGCCGTGCTCTGCTTCCACCTTCCGGAAGAGCAACCTAGCCGACGAGTTCCTTGAGCCGCTTGTCCACGACCTCGGCCAGCTTCTCGACGACTTCGCGGTTCTCGTTGCGCGCGGACTGGATCTCCTTCTCCAGCTTCCGCTCGGTCTGCATGACGGATTTCTGGATCTGGGACAGCACGCCCTTGATGTCATCCAGGTCGTTGAGCAGGTTGTTGAGACGCGGATCGGGCGGCCGGCTGTTGCCGAACACGCCAAGTCCCGCCAGGACCGTAGATAGGGCCGCGAGCACGAGGATCAGGAGGAGCAGGGGATTGCTGGCCATGGGCACACCTTGCCCCGAGTCTAGCCAGGAACATGCCGAACGACCCTACGGGTTCTGCTTGACCCGCTGGTAGTCCTCGCTGACGCCCTTCAGGGGCTTCTCGACGGGGATGACCAGGTAGGGTTCGGCCTTCGGGCTGCTCTTGCGGGAAGCCAGCTGCAGTTTCTGCTGGACCTCTTCCTTGGCCTGCCGCTCCCGGGCCACCTCGGTGGCATGGCTGGCTGCGAGCCGGGTCAGCTCCTGCTCCTGCCGCTGGGTCTGGACTGCCAGCTCGTCGGCCCGCTGCTTCTGCTGGATGCCCCAGTTGCCAAGGCCGGCCAGGGCTGCCAGGAGGGGCAGAGCCGCGGCGGCCAGCAGGCCCCAGCTGGGCCGGCGGCGCTGGGTGCGGCTGCGGCGCAGGGCCTCCCGGCGCAGGTCGTCGGCAAGCGCCTTGAGTTCTGGGGTGGGTTCCACCGCCTGGATCTCTGCAGAGGCTCCGAGACCCAGCAGGTCGCGAAGCTCGGCCCGCAGCTGGACATCCTCGGCGGGTTCAAAGCGCCGAGCGGGATCAGACCAGGACATGCACGCCTCCTGCGGGATTGAGCTGTTCTTTGAGCTGGGCCTTGGCCCGGTGGATGCGGGTCTTCACGGTGGCCTCGGGAATGTCGAGAATCTCCGCGATCTCCCGGATGGACAGGCCCTCCACCACGAAGAGCCAGAGGGCTTCCCGGAAGGTGGGTGAAAGCAGCCGCATCCGTTCCCGGACCTCCTGGTTGAGCACCATGTCCTCGGCATAAGCCGCCTGGCCGGGCTCAGCCACAGCTTCCAGGCTGATGTTCTGGTTCTTCATGGGGCGCCGCTCAGTAAGGGACAGGGTGCGGACCGTGCCGTAAAGGAAGGCCGTGGGGTGCTCCACCGGGACCTCCCGCTGCATGAGGATGACGAAGGCCTCCTGGGCGATGTCCTCCGGGAAGTTCGCTCCGTAGCGGCGGGCATAGCTCACGAGCCTTGGATAAAGCTCAGCGAAGGCGGCATGAAAGGCCTCCTGGGTGCCGAACGGGATTTCCTGGGGGGACTGCGTCATTCACACTCCGATGCCCAATGATGCCCCAGGTGGGCCGGAAGTTCCGGACCAGCCCCTCCGGGAAGGAATCCGAGGGCTCCTCATTCCATTTCCCCGGCAGGCCCCCTAGGCTAAGGCATGGACCATCCGCTGCAAGCCTGGCGCGACACCCTCGGCGACCTGGGGGTACTGGGCTTGGTCCGCGAGGCACCCGCCGCGCCGGTGCCGCCTGCCGTCCCCGAGCGCCGGGCCCAGGCCCAGGCCGCGCCCATCGTCACCCCCGTGCCGCCCCGCCAGGGGCCCCCGGCCTATGTCCCACCCACGGCCCCCGGCGCCTGCCCCTCGGCCGAGGTCGTGGCCGGCTGTGGCAGCCTTGAGACACTGCAGCAGGCCGTCTCCGGCTGCCTCGCCTGCCCCCTCGGGGGGGGCCGCATCAAGCTCGTCTTTGGCGAGGGAGATCCCCAGGCCCGCCTGCTGTTCGTGGGTGAAGGCCCCGGCCGGGACGAGGACCTGCAGGGCCGTCCCTTCGTGGGGAAGGCGGGCGAGCTGCTGGACAAGATGATCGGCGCGCTGGGCCTGAAGCGCGAGCAGACCTACATCACCAACGTGGTCATGTGCCGCCCTCCGGACAACCGCGTACCCGCACCCGAAGAGGCCCGCGCCTGCCTGGGCTACCTGCGGCGCAAGCTCGAGCTGATCCAGCCCGCCGTCATCGTGACCCTCGGCGCCACGCCGCTGCGCGAGCTGCTGGGCGTCAGCGAAGGCATCACCCGGGTGCGGGGGCAGTGGCGCCGCCTGCAGGTGGGGGACCGGGAGATCCCGGTCATGCCCACCTTCCACCCGGCCTACGTGCTTCGGCAATACACCCAGGACGTGCGCCGGGCCGTGTGGGAGGACCTCCAGGCGGCGAAGGCCTGGCTGGACCGGCCCGACGGGCCCACCGCCGGGCGCTGAGGGCCCGCCGCTGACTGTGTCATGCTAGGCGGAGCCTTGCTTTCGGGGACCCCCATGCGCCTTGTGAACGTGTTCTTCATCGTCCTGCTGCTGCTCGTCCTGATGGTGCTCGGCAACCTGTACCTGACGAACCATGACCTGCTCATGCGGGAAGTGGTGGTATTCGGCGAGAGCATCAAGCTGCAGAGCGTCATCCTCATCACCTTCCTGCTCGGGTTCCTGCTGAACGTCCTCTACACCGGCATCATGGAAGTGGTGCGGCTGGTGCGGGGCCTCAACGACTCCGCCGACACCCGCCTGGTGAAGCGCATCTCCGAGCGCGCCCAGGATGCCCGGGACCTGGTTGCCCACGGCCTGCCCAGGGAAGCGCGGGAGATCCTGGAGGGCATCCTCGAGCAGCGCAAGGACTACATCCCCGCCCGGCTGCTGCTCGGCGAGATCCTCCTCAAGGGCGGCGGCCCGGAGGAGGCCGTGAAGGTGTTCGAGTCCATCTGCCGCGATGACCGCGATCAGGTCGAGGCCCGCTACCAGCTGGCCGAGGCCCTGATGGCCGTCCGGAATCCCGAGGCCTCCGCCGCCGTGCTGAAGAAGCTGGCCGCGGACCACCCCAAGAAGGCCCTGCGGGCTTGGCGGCGGCTGCGGGCCATCCACATGGAGGGACGGCGCTGGGAGGAAGCCAACGAGGCTCACAAGAAGCTGCTGGCCCACTTCGCCGCGGAGCTCACGCAGGGAGAGCGGGCCCAGGGCTCGGCCCTGGCCTACCAGGTGGGCATCGCCAAGGTCGAGGCCGACCAGTTCAAGGATGCCGCCCAGATCTTCCAGCAGGTCATCAAGGATGAGCCCGACTTCGTGCCGGCCTACCTCAGCCTGGGCCGCTGCATGATCCTCCAGGACCAGGAGGCCCAGGGCCTCGAGATCTGGCTCGAGGGCTTCCGCAAGACCGGCGAGGGCACCTTCCTGCAGGAGGCGGAGGACTACTTCATCCAGCTGGGCCGCCCCGAGGACGGCCTCGCCCTCCTGCGGCGCGTCGCCGCCACCTCCAGGCACGCCACCACCGCCAAGTTCTTCCTGGGCAAGATGCTCTACCGCCTGGAGATCCTGGACGAGGCCCTGGACCTGTTCCAGGAGGTCCGCAGCCAGGTCGTCTACAGCCCGATCCTGTTCTTCTTCATGGCCAAGATCCACAGCCGCCGCGGCCGCATCGACGCGGCCCTGAACGAGTACCGCCAGCTGCTCCGCAACCTGGGCATCCTCAAGCTGCGCTTCGAGTGCGCCGTCTGCGGCCACCGGATCCAGGACTACGCCGACCGGTGCGACAGCTGCGGCAGCTGGAACAGCCACCACTTCATGTTCAAGGAAAGCGACCTCCCCGAAGGCCCCATCCGAGCCGAGAGCGGCAACTGGATGGCGATGCTTTAGGGCTGTCAGCTGTCAGCTGTCGGCCAAGAAGGTTGTGGCAGCGCCCGGTGTGTCGGGCTCTGCCGTTGATCGCTGAGAGCCGATAGCCGAGAGCCCTAAACCGTCAGCTCTCACTAGCACAGGGGGCGCCGCCGGCGCCCCCTGTTACTTTAACTGAAAGCTGATAGCTGACAGCAGATAGCGCCTTCAGGCGATCGCCTGTCGAATATCGGACAGGAGGCGCTTGAGCTCCAGCTCGGACAGCTGGAGGGGCACCTGCTGCTTGACTTCGTCCTTGCGGTAGAAGGCGATCCGCTTCACCACGATCTTGTTCTTGCCGATGCTGATCTCATTGAACTGGATCTGGGTGTCGTCCTTGTAGGGGGGCAGGCTGCGGAGCTGGATGTACATCCCCCGCCGATCGTGGTCCACAATCTCCAGGCGCTCCTTGAGGTAGTTCACCTGCTCCGAGAGCTTCTCCGCCTTGTTCTTGAGCTTGGCGAAGCTGAGCTTCTTGGGGATGTTCCGCTCGAGCACCATCTCGCCCAGCTGCACGCCAGTGTCGCTGCGGCGGAGGAAGCCCTCCACGGTGCCATCCAGCTCGAGATCGGCCTGATGAAAGGTCTCGTAGCCCTGGAATTCGCCGGGAAGGACCGAATCGTCGTAGCGCTTGGCTTTGCGGGAAAGCTTCATGGACCACCTCAGAGGGACTTCCCTCCCTCAGAGCCAGAGTCGTGCCAGGAAATTTCTACCGCGACCCTTTTGACCCAGGCCTTGAATTGCCACGATTTCCCTACAGATACGGCCCTGCCAGTCCTGCCTAGAACCCCCCCTGGGAGGCCCATGACTGTCCACTTATGGCCAATCTCGACGAAACCTGTTCAGTTTTCGACAGACCCCACCTTGGGCCAGCGCACGCGATAGATCATGCGGTCCAGGGCCCGGCTGTAGGGACTCCAGGATCCGCCCCCGCTCTCTTCGGCCACGGCGCGGAACATCACTTCCAGCTTGCCGTCCAGGTCGTCCAGGTAGTGGACCAGCAGGGCCTCAGGCGTCTTCGGCAGGACCGGGGAGCCGAACTCCAGGCGGCCATGGTGGCTCAGGACGATGTGCAGGATCTGGAGCCGCAGCCCCTCGGGGAACCCGGGGATCCGGCCCGCCGCCCGGCTGATCCACTCCGCCTCGAGGGAGATGTGGCCCAGCAGATTGCCCGCGTCGGTGTAGCCGATGCTGCGCTGGTAGCTCAGCTCGGCGGTCTTGCCCACGTCGTGGAGCAGGGCCCCGGCCAGGACCAGGTCCCGGTTGAGCAGGGGGTAGTGGGCGCAGGCCCGCTCCGCCATGCCAAGGACCGAGAGGCTGTGTTCCAGCAGCCCGCCCAGGTAGGCGTGGTGCATGGACTTGGCGGCGGGGGCCAGGGCGAAGGCGGCCCTCAGGTCGGCGTCGTCCACGAAGAGGGCCGTCAGGAGACCGCGGATCCAGGGATCCCGAATGGAGGCGAGGCAGCCGTCCAGCTCGGCCAGCATCTCCGGCACCGGGCGCGCACTCACCGGGAAGAAGGCCGAGAAGTCCCCAACCTCGGCATCCGGGGCAAAGCGAATCTTGTCCACCCGGAGCTGCAGGCGGCCATTGAAGCTGGTCACGGAGCCCTTCACGCGGACGAAGGCGTCGGCGCGGATGGCTTCCAGGTCGCCCTCCACGGCCCGCAGGTCCCAGAGGAAGCCCTTGAGGTCGCCAGAGGCGTCCGCCAGCTTCAGCTCCAGGTACTCGGTGCCCTTGACGCTGACTTTGTAGGCGGCCTCCTGGGCCAGGAGAAAGCCCTGGAAGGCATCACCCTCCTTGAGGGTTCGGATCACAGGCTGGTCGGACATTGAATCTCCATGCACCCGCCACGATAAGCCCGGCGACACGACAGCGGCTGTCGAGCGGGTTCTAGTGGTTGCGGGGGACCTTGGGCGGTGGCGCGAAGGGATCTTCGTCCCCGTAGCCGAGTTCCATGGGCATCCGCTTGTCCTCAAGCACCTCGAAGATCGACCACTGATCGGCCTTCTTGGTGTTGCCTTCCGGCAGGGACAGCACCCGGACCTTCAGCTGCCGGTTGTAGAGCGGGAACTCCAGCTCGTCCTGGGGGTTCACTTCCTGGCTCGCCTTGCGGGGCACACCGTTGACCCGCACCATCCCCTCGTCGCAGAGCTGGTTGGCCAGTTCGCGACGCTTGATCAGCAGGCTCTTCTTGAGGAAGGCATCGAGACGCATGCCATCACCCCTTGAGGATTTCGTCCTTGGGTACCAGGTAGCGGATGTTGGCGCGCATGCGCAGGCTCGCCAGGAACTGCTCGATGGCGTTCTGGGCCTTTGGCTCCTGGAGCTTCTCCAGGATCTTGGCCTTCACTTCGGCGAAGGCCTTGACGGGAGCGTCTTCCAGGGCGAGCAGCTGGATCAGGTAGAGGTCCTTGTCCGTCTCGAGGGGCTCGGAGACCTGGTCGGTCTTGAGCTTCACTGCCGCATCTTCGATGCTCGGGCGGAGGAAGCCCTTGTTCATCCAGCCCAGGTCGCCCCCGGTGGCCTTGCTGGGGCTGGTGGAATGGAGGCGGGCGAGTTCCTCGAAGGGCTTACCGGCCTTCAGCTCCGCCTGGATGGCCCCGAGCTGCTTGCGGGATTCCGCCTGCTCCGCAGCCGTGGCCCCCTTGGCCAGGACCAGCTCCCGGATCCGGAAGCGGCTCGGCAGGCGGTACTCGTCCTTGTGGTCCTCGTAGTAGGCGCGCAGCTCGTTGTCCTCCACGGCCACCTTGGAGTAGACCTCCCGCTGGAGGACGAACTGCTGGACCGCCTGCTGCTTCTGGCGCTTCATGAACTCTGGCAGGCCGATGCCGAGGCTGGTCTTGAGGGCCCGCTCCAGATCCGCATCCGTGGCGAAGTTGTTCTCCTTCTTGATGCCGTCGATGGTGGAGCGCACATACTCCTCGGTGACGGGCGAGCCCAGCTCGGCGCCCTTGTCCTCCAGGAGGAAGGCGTCCACCAGGCCCTGCAGGGTCTTCTCCCGGGCGTCCTTCAGCTTCTCGTCCAGCTCCTTGCCGGCGAACTGCCGGTAGAGGGCGGCGTTCTGCTGCTCCACGGACTGGGCCAGGGTGCGCCGGGTGATGATGTGCTTGTTGACCACCACCAGGATCTCGTCCCGGACATCGGCCTTCACATCAGGCTTGGCCTCGGGCTTGGTGTCGGCCACCAGGGCCGGAACAGCCAGCAGCAGGGCGAGCGCGGGAGCGAAGAGCCTCACTTGCCACCTGCCTTGGCGGGCTCAGCGGCCTTCGGCGCCTCAGGCTTGACCAGCTCGAAGGGGATCTCCTTCCGCAGGCGGTCCATCAGCTCATTCCAGACCTGCACCTGGCGCTCCTGGCGAGCCTGTTTCTCGGCGGTCTCCTTGGCTTCCTCGAAGGGCACCTGGCGGCCCGGCTTGCGGCCCTCGACCTTGACCAGGTGGTAGCCGAACTGGGTCTTCACCGGGGCGCCGACTTTGCCGATGGGCTGCGTGCGGGCAGCGGCCCCGAACTCCGGGACCCAGCCGGAGGGATCGGCGTCCGCGTAGAGGCCGCCGTTCTCCTTGCTGCCGGGATCGTCGCTGTATTTCTTCGCCAGTTCCTCGAACTTGGCGCCCTTCTTCAGCTCGGCCTGGATCTTGGCGACGCGGGCCTTGGCATCGGCCTCGCTGAGACCCGGCTGGCCCTCGCCCTTCTTCACGGACACCAGGATGTGGCGCACGCTGGCGAGCGCAGGCTGCTTGAAGCGGTCCGGGTGGGCGTCGTAGTAGGCCTTCACGTCCGCCTCGCCGACGATCAGTTTCTGCTGGAGGCCCGGGCCTTCCTTGGTGAGGAACTCCCGCGCCAGGAGGTCATCCTTGGCCCGCGCCAGAGCCAGGTTGTACTCCGGGGTCTTGTCCAGCTCCATCAGCTTGCCCTTGGCGGCCAGCAGCTTGCTTTCGGCCATGCGCTTCACGAACTCTTCCTTGCCGCCCTGGACCATGAGGACCTGCATCTGCTCCTGCTGGCCCAGCAGGCGGAAGGCGGACTGGAAGTCCGCCTCGGTGACGGGCTGGCCGCCCACCCGGGCGAGAATCACGTCCTCAGGCTTGGGGGCCGGAGCAGGGGCCGGAGCGGGAGCCGGCGTCGAGGCCTGAGCCTGGACGGGGGCCGCTGCGGGAGCCGGCGCCTTGGCGGGTTCCTGGGCGGTGAGGCCGAGGGCGATCAGGGAGAGGAGAGAGGCACGGAGCATGGGTGTCCTTGGGTGCAGGGGGGCGCTTAGCGGCGCCGTCCGCCGAGAAGGTTCATCAGGGAGATGAAGATGTTGTAGAGGCTGACGAAGAGCGCCAGGGCGAACCCCGCGGGGTCACCCAGGTCGTCGGTGCGGAGCATGGCGGAGGTGTCCCACAACAGCTTGGCAGAGCAGGCGATGACCGCCACGCCGCTGATGATCATGCTGAGGGCCTGGAGGTGGAAGATCGCCGCCGCCAGGCTGCCGAAGAACATCACGGCGATGCCGACGATGACGAAGTTCCGCAGGAAGCTGAAGTCCCGCTTGGAGACGAACGCCGTGGTCGTGAGGGTCAGGAAGACCACGCCGGTGAGGCCGAAGGCCGTGAACACGGGTGTGTAGCCCGCGCCCTGGGCCACTACCAGGGCCACGATGCCTGCGATCACCCCGGACACGAAGGTGAAGAGACCGTAGGCGACGCGATTCAGGGGCTGCCGGCGGCTCACCGAAGAGGCGAACATCAGGGTCCCGAACTGGACCCCAAAGAGCACCCACCCCAGGAAGCGGCCCGCCACGGGGACCAGGGCCATGGCCACAAAGGGGGCGCTGAGGGCGCCCAGGGCCGCCACGCCGAAGCCACCCATGAGCCAGAGGTAGACACTTCGGACAAAATCAATACGGGACTGGGCCCCGGCCGAGGCTCCCTGCCATGACTGCTGATAATCCATGCAAAGCTCCAAGGGGGACCCACGAGTGGATCCCCCTCAGATCCTAACATTCCCCCCCGCCTAAGATCTGCGCCGACCACCCCCGAGGTTCCGTGATTTCTTTTGCCTGGCAGAACCGCCTAGAGAACCAAGCCGAGGAGCGCCGGGCCCTGGGCCGGGCCAGGTCCATCCAGCCCGCCTCGGGCCTCGACTTCTGCTCCAACGACTACCTGGGGCTGCGCTCCGACCCCCGCCTGGCCGAGGCCGCCGCCGCTGCCGCCCGCGCCTTCGGGGCCGGGGCCGGGGCCGCCCGGCTGCTCCGGGGCGACAGCCCCCTCCACCAGGAGCTGGAAGCCACCCTGGCCCAGTGGAAGGGCACCGAGGCCTGCCTCCTCTTCAACACCGGGTTCCAAACCAACGCCACCCTCCTCCCCGCCCTGCTGGGTCGGGGCGATGCCGTCTTCTCCGACGCCCTGAACCACGCCTCGCTGGTGGATGGCTGCCGCCTGGCCCGGGCCGGCGGGACCCACGTCGGCATCTACCGCCACGGGGACATCGGCGACCTGGACGAGCAGCTCTCAGCTTGGCGCACCGAGGCCCCCGCCGGGGCCGTGGCCCTCGTGGCCACGGACGCCGTGTTCAGCATGGACGGGGACGCCGCCGACCTGCCCGCCCTCGTCGAGATCTGTGACCGCCACGGGGCCCTCCTCCTTATCGATGAAGCCCACGCCACAGGTCTACTCGGCAGCGACGGCGCCGGACTGGCCCAGCACCAGGGAGTCCACGGCCGGGTGGCCCTGGTCATGGGCACCCTCGGCAAGGGCATCGGCGCCTTCGGGGCCTTCGTCTGCTGCCCGGAAGCCCTCCGGGAGCATCTGCTGAACACTGCCCGGGGCTTCATCTTCTCGACCGCCCTGCCCCCGCCCGTGGTCGGCGCGGCCCTGGCGGGCATCCGCATCGCCCGGGCCGAGCCCTGGCGCCGAGAGCGGGCCCTGGCCCTGGCCGGGCGCCTGCGCCAGGCCCTCGGCCAGCCGGACCAGCCCTCGGCCATCGTCCCCGTCCCGGTCGGCGCGGACGCCGAGGCCGTCCGCATCGCCCAGACCCTCCAGGACCGGGGCTTCGACGTCCGCGCCGTGCGCCCCCCCACGGTGCCCGTGGGCTCCGCCCGCCTGCGGATCACCACCGGGGCCCACCTGGCCGATGCGCCGGTGGAGGATCTGATCCTGGCCCTGGCCGAGTGCCTGCCCCACGCAGGCGACAATACTTGACCCAGACATTCACAATACGTAACCTCTGCCCGGGAGTCCCATTTTGAAGCAGACCCAAGGTGAGAAGTCCGAACGGAGCCGGAACGGGATCCTGGAAGCGGCCCTGAACCTGTTCTCGCACCAGGGCTACCGCGGCACCAGCATCCGGGAGATCGCGGAGGCGGCGGGGCTCTCCACGGGCAACGTCTACCACCACTTCCCCGACAAGGAGGCCCTGTTCCGGACCCTCCTCGATCAGTACTGGGCCGCCATCGACCAGCCTGACTTCCCCTTCAACAAGGCCCTGGCGGCGGGCGCCTTCCCCGATGACCTGAACGCCCTGGCCAAGGCGGCCGAGGAGAGCGTCCGCGACTACCGGCGCCACGTGGCCCTCATCTATGTGGACGTGGTCGAGTTCGACGGCACCCACATCCGGAAGTTCTACTCTGGGATGTCCAACCGCTTCGCCACGTTCCTGAACGCCCGCTTCCCCGGCGACAGCCTCAAGGACCGGCTCGCGCCCGGGACCGATCCCACCTTGGCGCTGATGCTGGTGAGCCGGATCTTCCTGCAGTATTTTGCCGTGGAGATGCTGTTCGGCGTCCCTGACCAGCTTGGCCATGAAACCCCCCTGGCGATCCGGGAGATCTCGGAAATCCTGCGGCGTGGGCTCTTCAATTCAGGTGCCGAAAAGGGAGAAAAAGGCGTTTAAGTTATTTATTTTCAATAAAAAACATTTTTGACATAGAACTCGATTTTCAGCTTGACAGGGGTTGCGGGAAGCGGACAATTCTTAAAACATACCGACCATTCGTTTTCCATCCACGCCTTGCCCGACCCATGTCTCTACCCTTCAAGAGGACCCGATGAACCGATTCGCCAGCATCGTCTCCACCGGCATGTATCTCCCGGAAATCAAAGTCTCCAACGATGTCCTGCGGCAGCGCTTCGCGCACCTGCCGGACTTCATCGACAAGATGGAGGACTCCTCGGGGATCCGCTGCCGCTGGCACGCCCCGGAGGACTGGGCGACGTCGGATCTCGCGCTGCCCGCCGCGAAGCAGGCCCTGGAGCGCGCGGGACTGAAGCCCGAGGACGTGGACCTGATCATCCTCGGCACCGATTCCCCGGACTACATCACCCCCGCCACCTCGGTGGTGCTGCAGTACAAGCTGGGCGCGGTGAACGCCGGCACCTTCGATGTGGGCTGCGCCTGCGCCTCGTTCCCCACGGCCCTGGCCTCGGGCGCGGGCTGGATCGCCACCAACCCCAACATCAAGGTCGTGCTGGTCGTCGGCGTCTACCTGATGCACAAGCTGGCCCAGATCGATGATCCGATGACCTTCTTCTACGGCGACGGCGCCGGCGCGGCGGTGCTCGTGGCCTCGGACAAGCCGGGCTTCCTCGGAGCCGCAGCCCAGGCCGGCGGCGCCTACCACAAGCACTGGGGCATCTACTCGGGCGGCACCTATGAGCCTGCCACGGTGGCCTCGGTGGCCGCCGGGCGCACCACCGTGAAGATCCTCGACCGCTACCCGCCCGAGATCAACCACGAGGGCTGGCCCCGGCTCACCCGCAAGCTGGCCGCCGGCTGCGGCTTCGAGCTGTCAGAGATCGACTTCATCATCTTCACCCAGGTCCGCAAGCCCTCCATCGAGCTGGTGATGGCAGACCTCGGCCTGCCGATGGAGAAGACCCACATGGTGATGGAGGAGTGGGGCTACACCGGCTCTGCCTGCATCCCCATGGCCCTGGACGACGCCCTGGCGAAGGGCAAGATCCACTCCGGCGACCGCGTGGTACTGGTCGGCTCCGGCGTGGGCTACAACCAGGCCGCAGCCGCGTTCATCATGCCCTGAGCGCGGCTGCAGAGCCCCGCCTCCACCCTTCCTCATCAGCTGAAAGGTTCCCCCATGAGCAAAGCCAGCATCATCGGCGCCTACAACACAGAGTTCGGCGCCTTCGTGAAGAAGGACAAGGCCACGGGCCTGATCACCGACACCAAGACCTACTACGACCTGCTGATCGAGGCCGGCCGCGGCGCCATCGCCGACGCGGGCCTGGAAGCCAAGGACATCGACGCCATCTATGTGGGCTCCTGCTCGCCTGGCTCCTTCATCAACCAGGAGCACGTCGCCCCCATCGCCGCCGAGATCGACCCGGCCCTGCGCTTCAAGCCCATGACCCGCTGCGAGTGCGCCTGCGCCTCCAGCTCGGTGGCGCTCTATGACGCCATCTACGCCGTCGAGGCCGGTCGCGCGAAGAACGTCCTGGTCATCGGCGTGGAGAAGATGAACCTCCTGCCCACGCCGCAGATGACCCACGTGCTGGCCTGCTCCTCGCACTGGCCCACGGAGGGCTCGCGCGGCATGTCCTTCCCCATGCTGTTCGCCGAGTACGCCAAGGGCTACCAGGCCCACTACAACATCCCCACGGAGGAGTTCGAGCGGATGCTGTGGACCGCCGGCGCGCTCTGCTACAAGAACGGCGCCGAGAACCCCCTGGCCCACGTGAAGAATGGCCCCGCCTCGGTGGAGGCGATCATGGCCCTCAACGAGCTGGACGCCAAGGGCCGCTGCAAGAACATGATGATCGCTGCCCCCCTGCGCCTGCACGACTGCTCCCTGGTCACGGACGGCGCCGCCGCCCTGGTCATCACCCAGACCGCGAACGTGAGCAACAAGAAGCGGGCCGTGGAGATCGCCGGCATCGGCCACTCCGTGGAGCGCCTGCCCGAGAACGTGCGCCCGAACATGTATGAGCTGATGGGCGGCAAGAACGCCGTGGCCAAGGCCTACAAGGAAGCGGGCATCACTGCCGCCGACATCGACCTGGCCGAGGTGCACGACTGCTTCACCATCAACCAGATCATCTCCACCGAGGCCCTGGGCCTCTCCGCGGACGGCCGGGCCGGCTACGACTACCTGGACGGCCGGTTCACCCGGGACGACAAGGTGGCCATCAACCTCTCGGGCGGCCTCAAGTCCAAGGGCCACCCCGTGGGCGCCACTGGCGCCTCCATGCACGCCCTCATCTACAAACAGATCATCGGGGAGGCCATCGGGGTCAAGGCCAGGAAGGCTGACATCGGGGTGGCCTTCAACGTCGGCGGCTCCGCGGTCACCAACTGCGTCACGGTCCTGAGAAAGCTCTAGTCGCGGCGCTGCCGAGGAAAGGACCCCCATGCCAAGCCTTCTGTACAACGACATGCAGTTCACCGTAGAGCCCAGCGGCAACCGCTGGGACATCTCCTACAAGCTGCCCAGCGGGGGCAGCGCCCTCGCGGGCGCAGGACTGTTCCCGGGCCTGTCCGAGGCCGATGCGGCCGTCCGGGCCCTGGCCCTGGTCAAGACCATCTTCCCGGTCGGTATCAAGTCCGTGGGCCCCGATGTCACCCACCCCAACCGGATTGGCGACCTCAAGATCGTCGGCCCGGATGTCACCCACCCCAACTTCATCTACTGGGACAAGGACAGCGTCTCCAGCCCCAAGACGCTCTGAGCACCGCGCCCCGGACTGTTGCATAAACCAAGAATCAGGATCAATCAGAGGAGTCCCCATGGAAATCAAAGGAAGCGTGGCCCTGGTAACGGGTGGCGGGAATGGCATCGGCGAGGCCGTGGTGAAGCACCTGGCCAAGGCCGGCGCCAAGGTGGTCGTCGTTGACATGGTGCAGAAGAACATTGACCGGGTGGTCAAGGACATCAAGGCCATGGGCGGCGAGGCCTTGGGCATCCAGGCCAACGTCACCAGCGAAGCCGATACCGCCCGCTACATCAAAGGCACGATTGAGGCCTTCGGCCAGCTCAATATCGCCGTGTCCTGCGCGGGCATCATCCGCGACGGGACGATGCTCAGCCTCGACAAGGAGACCGGCAAGGTCTCCAAGAAGCTGGGCCTGGACAAGTGGCAGGCGGTCATCGACACCAACCTCACCGGCACCTTCCTTACCATGCGGGATGCCGCCGAGGCCATGGTCAACGGGGGCTGGCAGGGCCTGCTGGTGCCGATCTCCTCCGTGAACAAGGTCGGCCAGGTTGGACAAATCAACTATTCGTCCGCCAAGGTGGCCGACGCCCTCATGCCCAAGATCATCGTGGGCGAGTTCCTGATGCGGGGCATCCGCAACATCCGCTGCGTGGCCATCGCCCCAGGCTACACCGCCACCCCCATGCTGACCGGCATGAACCAGGACGCCCTGAAGGCCATCCTGGAGGACGTGCACCTGGGCCGCCTCGTGGCCCCCGAGGAGATCGCGTCCCTCATCAGCTATTGCGTTGAGAACGAGGCGCTGAACGCGACTACCATCGAGATCACCGGCGGCCTCTGCTACCCCAAGGGCATCGCCAAGTAGTCCTTTTTGATGTTTTGATGGAATCGGTCCTCGCGACCTCTTTTGAACGGGTGTAACATTCCCGCAAACTTCACCACCCCAACCCCACTCCCCCCCAACCCGATGGCGTCAGGTCCAAGGACCATCGCCATCTCCTTAAAGGACAGGCCATGAAAATTCGTTTCGCTGTCGTAGCAGCCGCCACGGCCCTTACGGCTCTCCCTTCCTGGGGCGCAGATTTCCAGGTCGGCACCGGCACCACGTTCTCCATCGCGGGCTTCCTGGCCGTGGGCATCAAGAATGCCACCGTCGACAACTCCAACCGCACCGGGCTCAAGTCCGAGACCCGCATCGATGACAACACCTCCCGTATCGCCTTCAACGGGTCCTCCAAGATCGCTGACGGCTGGAATGCTGTCTTCTCCATCAACTCCCGGTTCACCACTGACGTGCGGCCCGGCGACACGGTTCTCAGCGGCAACACCCTCACCGTTGGCCAGGCCAGTGGCTGGGCGGATGACGACACCTGGGCCGGCATCTCCTCTCCCTACGGCCGCATCATCATGGGCAAGAGCTCCTTCTACTGGGGCGACACCGTGGGCCTGCCCCACATCGCTCCCTCCCTTGATGCCCCCGGCGAGAACTACCGGGTCTGGGACGTCCAGGGCCTGTCCACCTTCACCATCCTTGATCAGGCTTCCTCCGTGGCCAAGGGCAACCTGATGCTCAATAACTACACCCTGGGCATCACCCGCTCCCGCAACGTCATCCGTTTCGACTCAATCAACTACAGCGGCGTGGACTTTGCCGTGGCATGGACCAAGAACGCCACGGGCGGTGAGCTCTGGTGGCCTGGTGTCGGCGGCCAGGTGGCCGGCTATTCCAAGAACTACGAGGAAGGCGGCACCACCTACGCCCGTGTCCGTTACAACGGCAATGGCATCTCCCTCATCGCCAGCATGCTGGACCAGAAGCTCATGGGCGGCGTCTACGCCCCGACCCTCTACAACGGCCCCCTGGACACCAAGGCCTACCGCCTGGGCGCTTCCTACAAGCTGCCCCTCGGCCTGAAGATTGGCGTGGTGTATGACAGCACCACCATTTCCAACGGCATCGCCGTTGCGGCCTTCGGCGCTACCCCGGGCGATGCCAAGCGCGACGCCTTCGAGATCCCCGTGTCCTACGCGTGGGGCGACCACATGGTCCACTTCACCTACGCCAAGGCCGGCAACGTCTCGGGTGCCACCGCCTCCGGCGCCAACCAGATGAACTTCGTGTATGACTACGCGCTGAACAAGAAGACCTTCATCGCCTTCATCTACACCAAGCTCAAGAACGACACCAATGGCCACTACAACCCGTTCCTCACCAACTACTCCTTCGGCGGCTCCCAGTCCAACCCGGCTGGTGTCAACGGCGAGGGCTTCACTCAGTATGGTGTGAACCTCCAGTTCTGGTTCTAGCCCCCACGAACCCTGCCGGGGCCTTGGTCCCGGCAGGGGCTTCTTGGCGAATGACGCACGGCATTCGAAGGGGGCGACGGCTTGAGTTGGCCGCCGCCCCTTTTGTTCCCCGGTGGAAATCCGGGAATGGCTTTCCATCGGGTCGCTGAAGCGGTCCCTGGGGAACGGCCGCATGAATTCCAGCACCAACTCATGGCAACCCAAGGAGGCAACATGCAGAAAAACCGCAAGTTCATGGCCGGTCTGGCCCTGTCGCTGCTCTTCGGCGCGAGCGCCGCCGTCGCCCAGGACATCAAGATCGCGCACGTCTATGACAAGACGGGTGTGCTCGAAGCCTACGCCAAGCAGACCCAGACAGGCCTGCTGATGGGCCTGGAATACGCCACCAACGGCACGATGATGGTCAACGGCCACAAGATCGTGCTCGTCGAGAAGGACACCCAGGGCAAGCCCGACGTCGCCAAGTCCCAGCTGGCCTCGGCCTATGCCGACGACAAGGTGGCTCTCGCCATCGGCCCCACCAGCTCCGGCGCCGCCCTGGCCATGCTGCCCGTGGCCGAGGAGTACAAGAAGATCCTGCTGGTCGAGCCCGCCGTGGCCGACTCCATCACCGGCGACAAGTGGAACCGCTTCATCTTCCGCACGGGCCGCAACTCCTCCCAGGACGCCATCTCGAACGCCGTGGCCCTCGACAAGGCCGGCGTCAACATCGCCACCCTGGCCCAGGACTACGCCTTCGGCAAGGACTTCGTGAAGGCCTTCCGTGGCGCCATCAAGAACGCCAAGCTGGTGCACGAGGAATACCTGCCCGCCACCACCACCGACTTCACCGCCGGTGCGCAGCGCATCTTCGACAAGCTCAAGGACCTCAAGGGCCGGAAGATCATCTTCATCAACTGGGCTGGCGGCGGCAACCCGTTCAAGATCGCCGACCTGAACCCCGGCCGCTACGGCATCGAGATCGCCACCGGCGGCAACATCCTGCCGGCCCTGGCCGCCTACAAGGCCTTCCCCGGCCTCGAGGGCGCCGCCTACTACTACTACGAGATTCCCAAGAATCCCGTGAACAAGTGGCTGGTCGCCGAGCACCAGAAGCGCTTCAACACGCCTCCTGACTTCTTCACCGCGGGTGGCATGAGCGCCGGCATGGCCGTCGTCGAAGCCCTCAAGAAGACCAAGGGCGACGCCAGCACCGAGAAGCTGATCGCCACCATGGAGGGCATGTCCTTCGAGACCCCCAAGGGCAAGATGACCTTCCGCAAGGAAGACCACCAGGCCATGCAGCCCATGTACCACTTCAAGATCAAGGTTGATCCCAAGGTGGCCTGGGCCATTCCCGAGCTGGTCCGCGAGATTCCCATCTCCGAGATGCAGATTCCCATCACCAACAAGCGCTGAACCTGACGTCGCTGGCCGCGCGTCCGCCCCGGTGGGCGCGCGGCCCGTTGCTTCCGGCACCCCTCCTCTTTGAATCCCCACGAGAACCCATGCCGTTCGCCCTCGAGACCCAAGAACTCACCATCCGCTTCGGCGGCCATGTGGCTGTGAACGCCGTGTCCTGCGCCTTCGAGCCGGGCACGCTCACCGCCATCGTCGGCCCCAATGGCGCCGGCAAGACCACCTACTTCAACCTGATCTCAGGGCAGCTCAAGGCCAGCGCCGGCCGCGTGTTCCTGCACGGGCAGGACATCAGCAGCCTCTCGGCGCCCCAGCGGAGCCTCCGCGGCATCGGCCGCGCTTTCCAGCTGACCAACCTCTTCCCGAACCTCAGCGTGCTGGAGAACATCCGCCTCGCCGTGCAGTCGCGGGCCGGGCTGGGCCACAACCTCTGGAGCATCTGGAGCAGCCACCGGGCCCTCATCACCCGTGCCGAGGAGGTGCTGGAGACCGTCGCCCTCACGGCCAAGCGGGACATGGCCGCCAGCGCCCTGCCCCACGGCGACCAGCGCAAGCTCGAGGTCGCCATCCTCATGGCCCTGGAGCCGGATGTGTTCATGTTCGATGAGCCCACCGCGGGCATGAGCGTGGATGAAGTGCCCGTCATCCTGGACCTGATCCGGGGCCTCAAGACCCAGAGCGACAAGACCATCCTGCTCGTGGAGCACAAGATGGATGTCGTCCGGGAGCTGTCGGACCGCATCATCGTCCTGCACAACGGCGCCCTGGTCGCCGATGGGGAACCGGCGGCGGTGATCGCCTCGCCCATCGTCCAGGAAGCCTATCTGGGTGTCGAGGTGGCGAAATGAGCGAACCCCTGCTGCAGCTCCAGGGTGTCCATACCCACATCGGTGCCTACCACATCCTGCAGGGCGTCGACCTCACCGTACCCAAGGGCGAGCTGACCGTCCTGCTGGGCCGCAACGGCGCCGGCAAGACCACCACCCTGCGCACCATCATGGGCCTGTGGCAGGTATCCGCGGGCTCCGTCACCTTCGAGGGCGAGAACATCGGGCTCCTGGCCACCCCGGACATCGCTCAGCGGGGCATCGCCTACGTGCCCGAGAACATGGGCATCTTCTCGGACCTCACCGTGGCCGAGAACATGATCCTCGCCGCCCGCAACGCCAAGCGCGCCGAGGACATGGACGCCAAGCGCCTGGAGTGGGTCTTCGGGCTCTTCCCGGCCATGAAGCGCTTCTGGCAGCACCCTGCGGGGCTGCTATCCGGCGGTCAGAAGCAGATGCTGGCCGTGGCCCGCGCCATCGTCGAGCCCCGGAAGCTGCTGCTCATCGACGAGCCCAGCAAGGGCCTGGCCCCGGCCATCATCCAGAACATGATCACGGCCTTCCAGGAGCTCAAGCGGACGGACACCACGATCCTCCTGGTGGAGCAGAACTTCAACTTCGCGCGGCAGCTCGGCGATCAGGTGGCGGTCATGGACGGCGGCCAGATCGTGCACTCGGGCACCATGGCCGACCTCGCCGGTGACGAGGGCCTGCAGCAGCGCCTGCTGGGCCTGTCCCTCGCGTCGCATCAGTGATGAAGGAGTCTCGATGAATTCCCCTGCAACCACGGCCATCGAGCCCCTGCCGACGGTCAAGCCGGACCGCCTGCCGCTGATGCTCCTGCCGGTGCTGGCGCTGGTGGCGCTGCCCCTGATCGGCTCGGCCTCGACCTGGGTGACGCTCACCTTCGCGGGCCTCGCCATGGGCATGATCATCTTCATCATCGCCTCGGGCCTCACCCTCGTGTTCGGCCTCATGGACGTGCTCAACTTCGGCCATGGCGTGTTCATCACCCTGGGCGCCTTCATGGCCACCTCGGTGCTGGGCCTCATGACCGGCTGGACCACCAGCACCAGCCTGCTGCTCAACCTGGTGGCAGTCCTCGCGGCCATGCTCGTGGCCATGAGCGTGGCCGGCGGCGTCGGCGCGGTCTTCGAGCGGGTCATCATCCGACCGGTCTACGGCCAGCCCCTGAAGCAGATCCTCATCACGATGGGTGGCATGATCGTGGGCGAGGAGCTCATCAAGGTGGTCTGGGGTCCCGAGGCCCGGCCCCTGCTGCTGCCCACGGCCTTCCAGGGCTCCATCCTGATGGGTGAGGCCGCCGTGGAGAAGTACCGCCTGATCTCGGTGGTGCTGGGCCTGATCGTCTTCGCCATCATGACCTGGGTGCTCACCCACACCAAAGTCGGTCTCCTGATCCGGGCGGGCGTCCACGACCGGGAGATGGTCGAGAGCCTCGGCTACCGCATCCGCCGCCTCTTCATTGGCGTCTTCGTCGTCGGTTCCGCCCTGGCGGGCCTTGGCGGCGTCATGTGGGGCCTCTACCAGCAAAGCGTCATCCCGCAACTCGGCTCCCAGGTCAACGTCCTCCTCTTCATCGTCATCATCATCGGGGGCATGGGGTCCGTCACCGGGTGCTTCATCGGCGCGATGCTGGTGGGCCTGCTCGCCAACTACACCGGCTTCCTGGCGCCCAAGGTGGCCCTCTTCTCCAACATCCTGCTCATGGTGATCGTCCTCCTGTGGCGACCCGAGGGGCTCTATCCCGTGGGGAAGAAGTGATGCTGAACCACCTCCTCTCCGGCGATCTGCCCCGCAGCCGAGTCCTGGCCGTGGTGCTCGTCATCATCCTGGCCGGCCTCCTGCTCACGCCCTTCATCTTTCCGGGGGCCAAGGCCCTCAACGTGGCCGCGAAGATCTGCTACTTCATCGTGCTGGTGGCCAGCTTCGACCTGCTGCTGGGCTACACCGGCATCGTGTCCTTCGCCCACACCATGTTCTTCGGCATCGGCGCCTACGGCATCGCCATCGCCCTCACCCGCATGGGCCCCACCTGGAAGGGTGTGGCGGTCGGGGTCGCGGCGGCCCTGCTCATCTCCCTGATCCTCTCCCTGGTCATCGGGCTCTTCAGCCTCCGGGTGAAGGCCATGTTCTACGCCATGATCACCCTGGCCGTGGCCAGCGCCTTCATGACCATGGCCTCGCAGTTCTCTGACATCACGGGCGGCGAGGACGGCCTCAGCTTCAAGGTGCCGGAGCTGCTGACGCCCGGCTTCTCGCTGCGGGAAGCCCCGTTCCTGGGCGTCTCCCTGGACGGCAAGCTGATCACCTTCTACCTGCTGATCGCCGTGACGGTGGTGCTGTTCCTGCTGATGCTGCGCATCGTCAACTCGCCCTTCGGCCGCGTGCTGCAGGCCATCCGCGAGAACGAGTTCCGCGCCGAGGCCCTGGGCTACCGCACCGTGTCCTACCGGACCTCCTCCAACGTGCTCTCGGCCATGTTCGCCACCCTCGCGGGCGCCCTGATGGCCCTGTGGATGCGCTACAACGGCCCGGACACGTCGCTGTCCTTCGAGATCATGATCGACCTCCTGCTCATGGTCGTCATCGGCGGCATGGGCACCCTCTATGGCGCCGTGGTGGGCGCCGCCATCTTCATCGTGGCCCAGAACTACCTGCAAGAGCTGATGAAGCTGGCCAGCAGCGCCTCCGTCAAGATCCCCCTGCTGCGGGACCTGGTCCATCCGGACCGCTGGCTGCTGTGGCTGGGCCTGCTGTTCATCCTGAGTGTCTACAAGTTCCCCACGGGCATCGTGGGCAAGCTCCGCCTCAGCGCCTGGCGGAAGCGCACGGCCCAGCCAGGAGCCTGAGGAGGCCTGCCATGCCCCACCTGAAGGTCAATGGCGTCGAGCTGTTCTACGAGTTCAAGGGTCGGGAGGACGGCGAGCTGCTGATCCTCAACAACGGCGTCTTCATGAACACCGCCTCCTGGGCCTTCCAGCTGCCGGCCCTCTGCCAGCACTACCGCGTGCTGACCTACGACATGCGCGGCCAGGGGCGCAGCGAGCATCCCGCCAGCGACTACTCGCTGGAGCTGCACACCGAGGATCTGGTGGCTCTCATGGATGCCCTGGACCTGCCCAAGGCGCACATGGTGGGCACCTCCTACGGTGGCGAGCTGAACCTCCTCATGGGCATCCACCATCCGGAGCGCTGCCAGTCCCTGGTGATCATCGCCTCGGTGTCCCACAGCGACCCCCTGCTGGTGGCCATGATCGAGCGCTGGGCCCTGGCGGCGAAGCTCAACGATGGACCCGCCTTCTTCCGGCTCATCTACGCGGACGTCTATTCCGAGGCGTTCCTGCAGCAGCGGCCCGAACTCATCCCCATGGCCGAGGCGCGGTACGCGGAGCTGGACCTGCCCGCCGCCGTGCGCCTCATCGAGAGCTTCCAGCGCTTCAACGTCAAGGCAGACCTGGGGCGGATCGCGGTGCCCACCTGCCTCGTGTCCGCAGAGCTGGACCTGCTCAAGCCCCGCCAGTATGGCGAGCTCATGCACCGGGCCATCCCCGGCTCCGAGTTCCACCTGATCCCCGGCGCCGGCCACGTGGTCGTCCTGGAGAAGGCCGCCGAAGTGAACACCCTGATCCTGGGCTTCCTCGCCAAGCACCCCATGAACCCCTGAGCACACTCCCGCTATTACCGAAGCAGGCCCACAGCTGAGGGCGTGATAGAAAATGGACAAGATCTATCTTCATAGCCCTTTTCTTTATCAGCTTTTAATCGGTGTTCATCGGTGTTCATCGGTGGTTAAAAATTCCTTTCGATGGAACTGGCGATCAGCCTGGTTGGCCGCCGAATGGGAAAGATGAAAAAGCAAACTCTTTTTTTCAACCACCGATGAACACCGATGAACACCGATAAAGGCATGATAAAGAAGAAGAGAATGGGTCTTCATGGCCGTTCTCTTTTTCGGATCATCGCGGAATAGCGTGTGCCAACGCGGGGCGCCTGATGGAAGGTGCTCTGCGCATTGGGGCCGAGCATCCGGACCAGGTCATCCCTGGCTCAGGGACATCTCCCTTGCGGCACATGGTCCGGACAAAAAAGATGATGGACCGGTGAGGAACGGTGAGGTCCGGTGAGAAAGAGCCTTAGCTCGTGGCAGTCTCACCGTTCCTCACTGTTCCTCACCGGTTTCCTTTGGTTTTATTGCTTTTCTGGCCCTGGCAGCGGGGCTCGGGCAGGGATGAGGAGAACGGGTTTCCCGGGCTCCAACCTCCACGCTAAAATGCGATGAACCTCTTTTTCAGCTTCTAACGGGCATTTATCGGTGGCCAATACAGCCCTTCCCTGCAGCCATGGGGTTGACGCCTAGGCCTTGAACAGCCACCCGGGCAGCTTGACTTCGGCGGTGCCGTCCAGGACCACATCACCGGTCTGCTTGGTGATCACGGTGGACAGCCGCGCCTGGCTCTTGGGGAGCAGCTCGGTGATGGTCACGTCCAGGCTCACGGTGTCGCCAAGAAACACGGGCTGCTTGAAGGAGCAGCACTGGCTCAAGTAGACGGTGCCCATGCCCGGCATCTCCATGCCCAGCACCTTGGAGATCATGCCGAACAGGATGCCGCCGTGGGCGATGCGCTGGCCAAAGCGGCTGCCGCCGGCCACGGCCTCGTCCAGGTGGATCGGATTGCAGTCTCCACTCACTTCGGCAAAGGCCCGGACCAGCCGGTCATCGATCAGCTGCTCGTAGCGGAAGGTCTGCCCGACCTGGAAGGCCGATGGCGTTTCTCGTGCGTTCATGGTGGCGTCCTTTATGGCGTGTTGGTCTTTTCATGGCTCTGATCGCAGAAGGCGATCAGAGATAGCCCAGCGCCTTGGCCTTGGCCGTGAGCTCTTCCCGGAAGGCCGGGTCGGCGACCTGGATGAGGGCGGTCGTGCGCTCCCGGACGGTCCGGCCGCGCAGGCGCGCCACGCCGTGCTCGGTCACCACGTGGTCCACGTGCGAGCGGTGCAGGGTCACGGCCGAGCCCTCGAGGAGCGTGGGCGTGATGGTGGACACCGTGCCGTTCCGGGCCGTGCTGTAGCAGGCGATGATGCTCTTGCCGAGGCCATCGAAGCCGGCCACCGCACCCTGGGCCGTGTCCGACTGACCGCCGGTGCCGGAGTACTGGTTGGTGCCGATGGACTCGCTGGCCACCTGGCCCGTGAAATCCACGGAGATGCAGGTGTTGATGGAGACCATCTTCGAGTTCTGCGCCACCACGGACGGGTTGTTGACCCAGCTGCCGCGCTGGAACTCCACGGCCAGGTTGTCGTCCAGCCAGTCGTAGAACTTCCGCGAACCCATGGCGAAGGTCGTGATGAACTTGCCCGGCTTCAGGGCCTTGCGGGCATTGGTGATGACGCCCAGCTCGTAGAGCTCCATCATGGAATCCACCAGCATCTCGGTGTGGACGCCCAGGTCCTGCTTGCCCTTGAGGGCCATGGCCGCGGCGTTGGGAATGCCGCCAATGCCGAGCTGGATGGTGGAGCCGTCCTCCACCAGCTCGGCGATGTGCGCGCCGATGGCGAGGTCGGTCTCATTGGGTTTCGGGGCTGGCAGGGACGGCACGTCCTGGTCGTGCTCCACGAAGTAGTCCACCTTCGAGACGTGCACCTGGGTGTCGCCGAAGGTCCGCGGGAGGCGGGGGTTCACCTCGAGGATGACGAGGCGGGCGTGATCCATGATGTCCTTCTCGTAGGTGATGCCCAGCGAGAGGGAGACGAAGCCGTGCTTGTCCGGCGGCGTGCAGGTGCCGAAGAACACGTCGGGCCGGTGGGCGTGGATGCGGTCCGTGGCGGCCCGGTGCAGCATGTTGGGCACGTAGGTCACGGTGCCCGTGCCGGCCTTGAGGGCCGCGCGCGATCCCGGGGCGTGGAACCACGAGGCCAGCTCGAAGTGGCCCTGCATCTCCTTCTTCATGTAGAAGTCGTATTCCTTCAGCGTGAGCACGGAGAAGACCCGCACGTTCTCCACGCGGTCGGCCACGATGTGGAAGCGGGCCATGCAGCCCTGGGGCTCCGAGGCGCACTGGGCGACGATGACGTCGTTGTCGCTGGCGATGTGGGAGACGGCCTCGTCGATGGCGATGAGCTTGCTGCGGTAGATGTCCTGGGGGTTCATGGCAACTCCTTGGGAGAGAGAAAAGAGGATAGACCCTGAGAGAGGTAGCCGCCGATGGCTTCGACGAGGGCCCGGGCGTTCACGGGCGAGGCGTCGAAGGCGGTCTCCAGGCCAAAATAGTGGGCAATGCCCATGAGGTACTCGATGGCCGTCTCCTCGTCCAGCCCGGGGCAGGTGGCGGTGATCCGGAGGGCCGGGGCCCGGCGGCGGTAGCCTGCGGCGAAGGCTCCGTAGTAGTCGCGCACCGTGGCGGGGAGGACGAACTCCGCCTCCCGGACGATGTTGTAGCAGTGCTTGTCGATGGATAGGTAGACCAGCCACAGCCACAGCCCACGGAGCTCGAACTCCAGGGCATTGAGGTCCGCCGTGCCGGCGGCTGCCAGGTTCGTGGCGATGAAGGCCCGGGCGTCATGGCCCACCTGCCCGATCAGCTCCGCGTAGAAGGCCTCCTTGGAGTCGAAGTAGGTGTAGAAGGCCCCCACGGACAGCTGCGCCCCGTCCGTGACTTCATGGATGTTGGTCTCGAAGTAGCCCTTCTCCCCGAAGAGCCGACGGCCCGACTGCAGCAGGCGCTCACGCACTCCCGCCTCCAGCATCAACGGCAGGGGAGTGGCGGTGCCGCCGAAGACTTTGGCCGGATCCATCGCGAGGCCCCGGAAGAGTCCGCTCGTGAGGATGCCGCAGACCGCGTCGAGCTGGATGGGGGCACTCCGGGTGGCCCAGCGGATCGAGCAGAACCGCAAGCCGCCGAAGGCGAAGAGGTACTCCGCCAGCCCAACCTCCCGGCCCAGGGCCGCGCTGAGGCTGCGCTGGTAGATGGCCACCAGCCGCTGCTCGTAGTCGAAGTAGCGATACTGCCCCTCGCGGAAGACCGAGACCAAGTCCGCGTGCTCCTCGGAGAATCGGAACATCGCCTCGGCGATGCCCCGCACGCGCTCCTCGGGCGTGGCCCCCTCCACCTGCTCCATGGCCTCGCGGACCTGGTCCAGCACCCGCCCGAGGATGACCTTGAAGAGCATCTCCTTCCCGTCGAAGTAGCGGTAGAAGATGCCGTTCGACAGGCCGGCCTCGCGGCAGATCTCGGCCACGGAGACCGTGCCATACCACTTCTGCGAGAAGAGCCGCACCGCCGCCGCCACCAGGCGCTCAGCCGTCTCCGCTCTGCCTCGGCCCTGCCGCATCGGGAAGCCCTTCGCCCGGGTCCGGCCGGGTTCAAGAAAGTGAGAGTTGATTCGTTACTCACGGAAGTGTAGGAGCGTATGAGGGGTCAGACAAGGGGAAAGGCGGCTCTGAGAAATTTTTATAAAGCCAAAAATTTCTATAAACCTACAAATTCATCCTTGAGGTCTCGCCTGAATGGACGAAAATAGATTGAGAGATGATTCATTTCTTATGGAGGCTCCAATGCATGTCGGCATCACTGGGTTTGGCACCTGGCTCCCCCCCGGTCGGGTGACCGCCGCGGACCTCGCCGCCGCCACGGGCATCCCTGAGAACGTCATCGCCCTGAAGTTCGGCGTGAAGGGCAAGACCGTCGCCGGCCCTGGCGAGACCACGGCCTTCATGGGGCTGGCCGCCGCCCGCAAGGCGCTGGACTCCGCCGGCATCGAGGGCGGCGAGGTCGACTTGGTGATCTGGTGCGGCGCCCAGCACAAGGACTACCCCTGCTGGCTGGCTGGCCTGTACGTGGCCAACCAGATTGGCGCGAAGAAGGCCTGGAGCTTCGACATGGAGGCCATGTGCGGCTCCATGATGGCCGCCCTGGACGTGGCCAAGGCCCTCATGGTCACGCACCCCGAGCTGAACCACGTGCTCCTCGTGTCGGGCTACCGCAACAACGACCTCATCGACATCTCCGTGCCCGAGACCCGCTTCATGCTCGACATCGGCTCCGGCGGCTCGGCCGTGGTGCTGAAGAAGAACGCGGGCCGCAACGCCATCCTGGCCTCGGCCTTCCGCGGCGACGGCTCCCTCTCTGAGATGTGCATCGTACCCACCCTCGGCACCAAGGCCTGGCCGCCCGCGGCGGAAGACGTGGCCAAGGCCCACTTCATCGTGCCCGACGAGGAGGCCTTCAAGGCCAAGCTGGGCGAGGTCACCATGCCCAACTTCTACGCGGTGATCCGGGAGGCGATGAAGCTGTCGGGCCTGCCCGAGGACGGCCTGGACTACCTCGCCATCCTGCACTTCAAGAAGAGCGCCCACGATGCGGTGCTGGCGGAGCTGGGCCTGCGGGCCGACCAGAGCACCTACCTTGACGACTACGGCCACCTCGGCCAGAACGATCAGGTTCTCTCCCTTGAACTCGGGCTGCGGGACGGCAAGATCAAGGACGGATCCCGCCTGGTGTTCGTGGGTGCGGGTCTTGGCTTCGTCTGGGCCGCCACGGCCATCCAGTGGGGCCCCTATGCTGAGTGAGGCGTAACCATGGCAGCGATCTGGATCTTCAGCTTCCTCCTCCTGGGTGTGGCCCTCCTCGCCGTGGCGGTGGGCGGCTGGCTGTTCCTCAAGCGGCCCCTGACGGTGCTGGCCTGGGGTACGCGGCGCTCCCTGGCCGCGTCTGGCCTGAAGAAGATCACGGTGCCGACCTCCGTCGGCCCCCAGACCGCCTTCGTGGGCGGGTCGGGTCCGCTGCTGGTATTGATCCACGGGGCCGGCGACCACGCGGGCACCTGGGCCGCGGCCGCGAAGGACTTGGTGAAAGACCACACCCTCCTGATCCCCGATCTTGCCGGCCACGGCGAGAGCGCTCCACCGACAGGCCCCATCGAGACGGCCCAGATCTATGCCGGCCTGGTGGCGGTGATCGCGAGCCAGGCCCAGGGCCAACCCGTGACGCTCGTGGGCAACTCCCTCGGCGCCTGGATGGCCATGATCCTGGCGGGGCGCCAGCCCGAGACGGTGGCGCGCGTCATCGCCGTGAACGGCGGCCCCCTGCCCGGCAGCAGCACCCATGTCCGGCTGCTCCCCGCCAACCGCCAGGAGGCCCGGGAGACCATGGCCCAGCTGCGGGATGCGACCAGCCGACCCATTCCCGATTACGTCCTGGATGACCTGGTGCGAACCGCCAAGACCGGCCCCCTGGCCCGCTTCGCCGGCACCGCCCTCAGCATGGGCGCCTGGCTGCTCACCGAGGAACAGCTGCGGGAACTCGGCCAGCCGGTGCGGCTGGTCTGGGGTGCCGCCGACCAGCTGATGCCCCTGGACTACGCCCAGCGCATGCTGAACGTCCTGCCTGACGCGAAGCTCCTGCCCGTCGAGCGCAGCGGACACGTCCCCCAGATGGAGGCCCCGGCCCGCTTCCGGGCGGCCCTGCGGGCAGCCCTCGCGGACTGATCCCCCGGCGCGCTCGCGGCCGACCTGTGGGAGAATCCCTGGGTCTGTCTTGGAGGTGCCCTTGGACCGCAACCTGCTCTTCGCCCTGGTCGGTGGCCTGGTGGCTGGCTTCCTGGCGGGCTATGCCGTGGCCGGTGGGTTCTCCTCCCCGGAGGCCACGCCCGCCCCGATGAACGCGGCCCCGGTGGCCCTGGCGCCTTCCCTGGGGGGCGGCATGCCCACCGCCGGCGCCATGCCCAGCGGACCGGCCCTCCCCAGCGCCGAAGCGCAGGCCCGCATCTCCCGGGCCGAGGCCGCCGTCCTGGCCGATCCCAAGAACCACGATGCCTGGATCTCCCTCGGCAACGACTACTTCGACATCCACCAAGCCCAGAAGTCCGTGGACGCCTACAGCAAGGCCCTGGCCATCCAGCCCAACGATCCCAACGTCCTCACGGACCAGGGCGTGATGTACCGCGAGCTGCGGAAGTTCGACCAGGCCGTGGCCAACTTCCAGAAGGCCAGCAAGCTGGATCCCACCCATGTGCAGAGCCTCTTCAACCTCGGAGTGGTCTACAGCTCGGACCTCAACAAGCCCGACGAGGCCGCCAAGGCCTGGAACCGCGTGATCACCCTGGCGCCGAACAGCGAGCAGGCCGGTCAGGCCCGGCAGATGCTGAGCGCGCTGGTGAAGTAGGACCGGCTTCCACGCCGGCGCCATGCTGGACCTGTATCAGCTTCCTTCCTCCCTCTGGATCCTGGGCACCGGGACCGGTGTGGGGAAGACCCATGTCTCCTCGCGCATCGCCGGGGCCTGGGCAGCCGCAGGTCCCGTGACCTACCGCAAGCCCTTTCAGACCGGCGTGACCGGTCCGGACGATCCCGGCGCCGACGCCGCAGCCCTCGCAGGCCCCAACCTCTCGACCGAGACCCACCTTCTGCTCCGCGCACCGCTGTCCCCCCTGGCTGCAGCCCGCCAGGAGGGGCGCACCCTCGACCTGGAAGCCGCCGCGGTCTGGTGCGCCCGACCCGCGGAGGGCCGCATCCTGCTGGAGGGCGTGGGGGGACTCATGGTGCCCCTGGCGCCGAAGGTCCACTTCCTGGCCTGGGCCACGGAGCTGAAGCTCCCCTGCGTGCTGGTGGCCGCGGGCGGCCTGGGCACCCTGAACCACACGCTGCTCAGCGCCGAGGCCCTCATGCTGCGTGGCTGGCGCCTGGAAGCCATCCTCGTGAACCCCGGCGCCGACGGCACCTGCCCCGAGGTGGCCGAGGCGAACGCCGCCCTGCTGCGCGAGTTCCTGCCGGTGCCGGTGCACGTCCTCGACTGAGCCCTCTACACTGGTCCGATGCCCACGCCCCTGCCCCCCGACTGGTCCGACCGCCTGGCCCTGGACCGCGCCCATGTCTGGCATCCCTTCACGCAGATGCAGGTCCACGAGGCCGACCCCCCGGCGGCGGTGGTGGGCGGCGAGGGCTGCGACCTGCTGCTGGCCAACGGCGAGCGCGTGCTGGACGGCATCTCCAGCTGGTGGACCTGCCTCCACGGACATGGCCACCCGCGGCTGGTGGGCGCCCTGGAGCGCCAGGCGGCCTGCCTCGACCACGTAATGTTCGCGGGCTTCACCCACGAGCCGGCCCTGGAGCTGGTGGCCCGCCTGCGGCCCCGGCTCCCGGCCCCGCTGACCCGGGCCTTCTTCTCGGATGACGGCAGCACCGCCGTGGAGGTGGCCCTGAAGATGGCCTTCCAGGCCCAGCTGCAACGGGGCGAGCAGGGCCGCAACCGCTTCGGCGCCCTGCGCGGCGGCTACCACGGTGACACCCTAGGCGCCGTGGGCGTGGGCGAGCTGGAGAACTTCATGACGGGCCTCTTCCGGCCCCTACTGCTGGCCTGCGACCGGCTGGAGGTGCCCGAGGATCCGCGCTGCGAGGTGACCCCGGACCTCAGGGGCTGGGAGGCCCGGCTCGCCACGGTGAAGGCAGACATGGCTGCCTTCTTCGCCCAGCATGGCCCGCGCCTGGCGGCCTTCATCGCCGAGCCCCTGATCCAGTGCGCCGGTGGCATGCGCATGTGGCCGCCGGAGCTGCTCACGGAACTGCGCGCCCAGTGCGACACCCACGGGGTCTACCTGATCCTCGACGAGGTCGCCACGGGCTTCGGCCGCACGGGCACCTTCCTGGCCTGCGAGCAGGCCGGCGTGGCGCCGGACCTGCTGTGCCTCTCCAAGGGCCTCACGGGCGGCATGCTGCCCCTGTCCATGACCTGGGCCACCGAGGAGATCTACAGCCACTTCTGGGGCACGCCGACCTCGGGCCGGGCCTTCCTCCACGGTCACAGCTACACCGCCAATCCCACGGCCTGCGCCGTGGCCTGCGCCAGTCTGGCCCTCTTCGATGAGGAGCCCGTGCTGGCCCAGGCGCAGGCCCTGGGCGAGGCCCTGCGGTCCGCCTTCGGGGCGCTGGCGACCCACCCCGCCGTGCGCCAGGCCCGCACCCTGGGTGCCATCGGCGCCTGCCGCCTGGTGGATCCCACCACGGGCGAGGCCCATCCCGCCGAGGCCCGCTTCGGCTGGCGCCTGCACCGGGCGGCCCTGGACCACGGCCTGCTGGTGCGCCCCATGGGCGACTGCCTCTACCTGCTGCCACCCCTCAGCACGCCGCCCGCGCGGATCGCCGAGGCCGCCGACACCCTGCTCCACCTGCTCGGCTGAACCGGAGGCCCCATGCGCCATCTGCTGCTCCTCCTGCTGGGCGCCCTGAGTCTGGCGGCCCAGGCGCCCACGCTGGTGCGGGCCGGCCGGCTCCTGGATCCGCGGAGCGGCCAGGTCCTGCAGGACCAGGGGCTGCTCCTCCAGGACGGCCGCGTGGCCGCTACGGGGCCCTGGGCCTCGGTGGCCGCCGCGGCGCCCCAAGGCGCCTCGCGGGTGGACCTGTCGAACCGCTTCGTGCTGCCGGGCCTCATCGAGGCGCACACCCACGTGCTGCTCCAGGGCAACCGCTTCGCCCAGGACTACGCGGACCAGATCCTGAAGGAGAGCGTGCCCTACCGAACCCTGCGCGCGGCGGCGGCGGCCCGGTCGGCGCTGCTGTGGGGCTTCACCACCCTCCGCGACCTGGGCACCGAGGGCGCGGGCTACGCCGATGTGGACCTGAAGAAGGCCATCGAGGCCGGTGTGGTTCCGGGGCCGCGGCTCTTCGTGGCGGGCCGGGCCTTCTCGGCCACGGGCACCTACCCGCTGCAGAACTACGCCTGGGAGCTGGACCTGCCCTCCGGGGTGCGGGTGGTGGACGGCGTGGAGCCCATCCGCCAGGCCGTGCGTGACGAGGTCCAGCGCGGTGCCGACTGGATCAAGGTCTACGTGGACCGCGGCACCAGCCTCGGCGCGGACGGCCGCCTGCGCTCCCAGACCAACTACCGGCCCGAGGAGCTCAAGGCCTTCGTGGAGGAGGCCCACCGCCTGGGCAAGCGCACCTCGGCCCACGTGAAGGGCTGGGATGGCATCGACGCGGCCCTCACGGCGGGCTTCGACACCCTGGAGCACGCGGACGGCTTCACGGACGACCTGCTGGACCGCGCCGTGCGCCAGGGCACCTTCTGGTGTCCCACGCTCTACGCGGGGATCTGGGTGGCCGAGGGCCGGCCCCTGGGCCGGAAGTCCACCGAGATCCTGACTGCGGCCTTCCGCAGGGGCCTCGCCAAGGGCGTGAAGATCACGCTCGGCAGTGATGCCGGCGCCTTCCCCTGGACCGAGAACCCCGCCAAGGAACTGGCCCTCATGGTCGAGCGCGGCATGACGCCCCTGCAGGCCCTGCAGGCCGCCACCACTGTGGCCGCGGAGCTGCTCGGCACCCTGGACCTGGGCAGCCTCGCCGTGGGCGCCCGCGCGGACCTCATCGCCGTGCCCGGGGATCCTCTCAAGGACATCTCCCTCCTGCAGCAGGTGGACTTCGTCATGAAGGGCGGTGGGGTAGTTCGCCGAGACTCTTCCAGCGCGCCCTGAATCCGGGGATCCCTTCCGGGTGTAGACTGCCCCCTCTCTCGAGGTGAACATGCGCCGGACCCTGCTCCTGACCCTCGCCTGCCTGCTGGGCTCCCAGCCTGTAACCGCCCAGGCGGCGCCGCCCAGTCTGCGCACTTACTTCGCGGACGCTTCGAAGCTCAAGGAGGGCGGGGTCAAGGTCATCCCCATCCAGACCCCCAAGGGCAGCTTCAAGGTCTGGACCAAGCGCTTCGGCCACAACCCACGCATCAAGGTGCTGCTGCTGCACGGCGGCCCCGGCGGCACCCACGAGGTCTTCGAGTCCTTCGAGAGCTTCCTCCCCGCCGAGGGCATCGAGTTCATCTACTACGACCAGCTGGGGGCGGGCAACTCGGACCAGCCCAAGGACCGGGACCTCTGGACCACCGCGCGGTTCGTGGAGGAGGTCGAGCAGGTGCGCCTCGCCCTTGGCCTGAACCGGGATAATTTCTACCTGCTGGGCCACTCCTGGGGCGGCATCCTGGCGGCGGAGTATGCACTCAAATACGGCGCGAACCTCAAGGGCCTGGTCATCTCGAACATGATGATGAGCATCCCGGACTACAACCGCTACGCCGAGCAGGTGCTGGCCAAGCAGATGGACCCGGCGGTGGTGAAGGAGATCAAGGCCCTGGAGGCCGCGGGGAAGTACGAAGACCCCCGCTACTTCGAGCTGCTGCTCCCCCACTACTACGCACAGCACCTGTGCCGCCTGCCCCAGTGGCCCGACGCCATCAACCGGATGTTCGGGCACATGAACAAGGACCTCTACGTGCTCATGCAGGGGCCCAGCGAGTTCGGCGCCTCAGGCCGCCTGGAGCAGTGGGACCGCAAGGCTGACCTGCCGAAGCTGGCCATGCCCACCCTGGTCATCGCCGCCGCCCACGACACCATGGAACCCGCCCACATGAAGTGGGTCGCTGGCCAGGTGCAGCGCGGCAGCTACCTGCTCTGTCCCGATGGCAGCCACTGCGCCATGTGGGATGACCAGTCCCACTACTTCCCGGGCCTCGTTCGCTGGCTGAAGCGCACTGACGCCGGGGCCAAGTGAGCCGCCTGACTCAGGCGTAGAGGTCGATCCGTCCCGTGGTCAAGGCCGGGGGCGTTTCCTGAACCTTGATCTCAGTGGCCTTGGTGGCCTCGTTGGCCTCAGGCTTCTTTGCCTGGGCTTGGCGGGCGGCGTAGGCCTGGATTTCTGCCGCAGTCACCTTGCCGTCGCCGTTCAGGTCCCGAGGATCGGTGCTGAGAGTGACGGTGCTGGTCACTGCGCTGACACTGCCAACCGCCATGGGAACCTCCCTTGGGGGCTTATCGGCCGCTGGGGACGCTTCCTTGAGGGGTCCGGTGCGCTGGGGCCCCTTCAGTCATCGGCCCCCAGGGATTCACCGGCCATCCCACCCCGGTGGTGCACCACCCGCTGCTGGTAGGGGATCACGATGCCGCTCTCCCGGAAGGCCAGGAGGATGCGGCGGCGCAGCTCCCGCTGCACCTCCCACTGGGCCCCCGGAGCCGTCTTGGTGAGGGTGCGGATGGTGTAGCCGCTGTTGCCGAAGGCCTCGACGCCCTTCACCTCCAGGGGCTCCACGGCCAGGTCCGGACGGTCCCGGTGGAAGCGGCGGCCCAGGTCCAGCAGCACCTCGAAGGCCCGGTCCGGATCGGTGTCGTAGCCCACCTCCACCTCGACCAGGGCCCGGGCGAAGTCCTTGGACAGCACCACCACACGCAGGATCGAGCCGTTGGGCACGTAGTGGGCCCGGCCCTCCAGGTCCCGCAGCTGGGTGATGCGCAGGGTCATGCGCTCCACGGTGCCGATGTGCTTGTCGTCCACGCTGATGATGTCGCCCACGCCGAACTGGTTCTCCATGAGCAGGAAGAACCCGCTGATGACGTCCTTTACCAGGCTCTGGGCGCCGAAGCCCAGGGCCACGCCGGCCACGCCGGCACCCGCCACCAGGGGGCCGATATTGACGCCGAATTCCTGGAGGGTCATCAGCAGGAAGAAGCCGATCACCAGCACCCGCGCCGCGTTGGTCAGCACGGACCCAAGGGTCTCGGCGCGCCGTTCCGCATCGGAGGTCACGCTGTCGTTGCCGTCGTCCACGGCCCGGCGCACGGCCCGGGAGACCAAGTGCACCGCGCCCAGGATCGCCCCGGAGGCCGCCGCCACCAGCAGCAGGTGCGCCACCCGGGACCACCCGGGAGCGTCGAACCAGCCCAGGGGGATCCGGGTCTCCTCCGCGGCCTGCAGCATTGCGATCAGTCCAGCCCATCCGTTCATGCGCGTCTCCATCAACAGCCTAGCAAACCCCCAGGGAACTCAATCAACGCACCTGCGGGGCCGATACCATGGCGGAACCCCCCGGGAGAGGCATTGGCCAGCGTTTGGACCCCCACCGTGTTCCTGGATCCCTCGAGCCAGGAACCGGTCTACCTGCAGATCGCCCACGCCCTCATGCACGAGATCCACCGCGGGCGGCTGAAGCCCGGCGACAGCCTGCCCGGCTACCGGACCCTGGCGGCGCAGCTGGGCGTCAACCGCAACACCGTCATGGCGGCCTTCCGGGAGCTGCAGGTGGAGGGCTGGGTGACCTCCCTGCCGGGCGAAGGCAGCCTGGTGTCCCTCACTCCGCCGAACCACCTGCCCGGCGAGAAGGCCCCCCCGGTGGCCATGGGCTTCGACCTGGGGGGCGCGGCCCAGCCCGAGGCCGATGCCGCCCGGACCGACCTGCTCAAGGTCGGCAGCGGCGTGCCGGATCCCCGGCTGCTGCCGGGCGCGGCCCTGGCCCGGGCCTACCGGCGCGCCCTCACCCTCAATCACCAGAGCGCCCTCAGCCTCGAGGATCCCCAGGGGCATCCCAAGCTCCGAGAGGCGCTGGCCCGGATGCTGGCCAGCACCCGGGGCATTCCCGCCGCGCCGGACCGCCTCCTGGTCACCCGGGGCAGCCAGATGGCCACCTTCCTGGTGGCCGAAGCGCTCTGCCGTCCCGGTGACACCGTGGCGGTGGAGTCGCTGGGAGACCGCCGCACCTGGGAGGTCATCGTCAAGGCTGGCGCCCGATGCCTGCCGGTGCCCGTGGACGAGGGCGGCCTGCGCATCGGGGCCCTGGAGTCCCTGCTGCATGAGGGCTCCCTGCGCGCCGTGGTGGTGACTCCCCAGCGCCAGTATCCGACCCTGGCCGTGTTGGCCCCGGACCGCCGGACCCGGCTCATGGAGCTGGCGGCGAAGCACCGCTTCGCCGTTATTGAGCTGGACCAGGAGTCCGAGTTCCAATTCGAGGGCCGGGCCAGCGCCCCGCTGGCGGCCGAGGATCCCGCCGGGGTGGTGATCCACGTGGGCACCCTGAGCAAGATCTTCTCGCCCAGCCTCCGCCTGGGCTTCGTCCACGCCCCGGCCCCCCTCATCCAGCGCATGCGGGAGCTCCGCCTGGCCTTCGACCGGCAGGGCGACATGGTCCTGGAGCGCGCCATGGCCGACCTCATGGAGGACGGCGAGGTCGCCCGCCACCTGAACCGCATGCACCTGGTCTACCGCCACCGGCGCGACATCCTCTGCGCCGCCCTTCGGCGCAAGCTCGGGGACAGCATTAGCGTGGAGGCCCCGAGTGGCGGCCTGGGGCTCTGGGTCCAGGTCCAGGAGGGCATCGATGTGGATGCCTGGGCCGCCCGGGCCTTGGCCCATGGGGTCGCCTTCCAGCCCGGGCGGCAGTTCGCCTTCGACAGCGGCCCCGTGGCGGGCCTGCGCCTGGGGTTCTCGAACTACGCGGAGCCTGAGCTCGAGGAGGTCGCCCGCCGCATGGGCGCCGCCCTGCGGGATCTGCCTTGAGCCTTCTGCTGCCGCCGCTGGACGGCCGGATCGACCTGAAGGGCCTCCTGGGCGAGGGGGGCATGGGCCAGGTGCACCGCGCCTGGGACGCCTCCCTGGAGCGGGCCGTGGCCGTCAAGTTCGTCCGCGGCACCGACCCCCTCGAGGCCGAGCGCCTGCTGCTGGAGGCCCGCCTCCAGGCCCGCGTGGAGCATCCCCACGTGGTGCGCGTCCACGAGGTCGGCACCCTGGGTGGCCGCCCCTGCATCGTCATGCAGCTGGTGGAGGGCGGCACCCTGGCGGACCTGCCCCAGGACGCGCCCCTGGCCCTGCGCGTCGAGCTGCTGCGCCAGACGGCCCTGGGCCTCCACGCCGCCCACCTCCAGGGCCTCATCCACCGCGATGTGAAGCCCGGCAATGTGCTGCGGGAGACCGCCGAGGACGGCACCCCGCGGGCCCTGGTCACGGACTTCGGCCTGGCCCGGGACGAGGACGGCGGTCTCACCCGCTCAGGGCTCCCCGCCGGAACCCTCGACTTCATGGCCCCCGAGGTTCTGATCGGCGCCGGGCCCCTGGATTTCCGCGTGGACGTCTACGCCCTGGGTGCCACGGCCTACGCCCTCCTGTCCGGCCAGCCGCCCTTCCGCTCCCTCACAAACTTGGGACCCAACGCCACCACCTCGCGGCTGCCCACAGGCCCGAACGAGGGCACCCTGCTGCTGCGGCGCATCCTGGAGGAGGACCCGGCCCCCCTGAAGGACACCCCCCGGGACCTGCAGGTAATTGTCGCCAAAGCCATGGAGAAGGCTCCGGCCGAACGCTACCCCAGCGCCGAGGCCTTCGCCGAGGATCTGGTCCGGTTCCAGCGGGGGGAGCCCGTCCAGGCCCGGCGCGCCACGGCCTTCGACCGCCTGCTCAAGTGGAGCCGCCGCAACCCCACCGCCGCCCGCACCTCCGTGGCCGCCACCTTCGCCGTGGTCCTGGGCCTGGGTTTTGGCATCCGGACCACGCGCCAGGCCGCCCACCAGTCCCTGGAGGCCGCCCGCCTCGGCGCCGAGGCCGTCGCCATGGAGGAGCTGATCCGCTCGGAGCACCTGCTGCCGGCCCATGACCTGCGCCCGGCCTACGCCCGGATCCGCGCCACACTGGCCCACCTGCCTGCCCACGCCGCCATCGCACCGGGTCCCGCCGCCTTCGTCCAGGGCCGGGGGCTGCAGCTGCTGGGCCAGACCGAGGAGGCCCGTGTCGCCCTCACCCGCGCCTGGGAGCTGGGCTTCCGGGCCCCCACGGTGGCCCGCGCCCTGGGCGAGGCCGAGGGGCAGCGCTACGCCGAGGAGCTGGCGCTGCTGCCGAGCATCGATGACCCGGCCCTGCGGCAGACCCGGGTCAAGGCCCTCCAGGCCCGCTACCGCGACCCCGCCCTGGCACGCCTCCGCGCCGCCGCGCCCGACGATCCCGCGGTCCACCCCCTGCTGGCGGCCCGCATGGCGCTGGTGGAGGAGCGCTACCAGGAGGCGGCCCGGCTGGCCCAGGAGGCCAGCCGGGTCCCGGACCGGGCCGCCGAGGCCGCCGAGCTCGAGGGCCGGGCCTGGCTTGCCTCGGGCACGGCCACCTTCGAGCGGGGTGACCTGACCGGAGGCGCCCGGGAGCTGCAGGCTGCGGCGACCGCCTTCCGCCGGGCCGGGGGCATCGCCCGCAGCGGCCAGACCCCCCGCCTCCTCCTGGTCGAGGCCGAGCTGCGCATCGCCAAGATCGCCATGCTGCAGAGCGGTCCGAAGCTGGAGCGCCTCGCGACCGCCGACAGCGCGCTGCGCGAGGCCGCACTGCTGGTGCCCGACAGCCCGGATGTCCTCACGGCCAGCGCCGAGCTCGAGTCCGAGCGGGGCCGGCTGCTCCGCATGCTGGGCCAGGACTCTTCCCAGGCCCTCACGGCCGCCCTGGAGCAGGCGCGCCGCGCCGCGGCCACCGCCCCGGACCCGCGCCGCGCCCTGGAGCGCCTGGCCTGGGCCTGCGCCAACGCCGGGGACGAGCTGGCCGATGGCGGCACCCGGGATCCCGGTCCAGTCTGGACCGAGGGCCTCGCCGCCGCGGCCCGGGCCCGGAGCCTCTCGCCGGATTCGAGCAGCCCGCTCACCCTCGAGACCCAGATGCTGCTGCGCCGGGCGGACCGGCAGAGCGAGCGGGGCGGCAACGGCCTCGCGGACGCCGAGCAGGCCGCCACCAACGCCAGGCGCCTGATCGAGATCGGCGACCGCCCCGTGGTGGCGCGCAGCCTGGCCGCCCAGGCCCTCCGCGCCATCGGTCTCTGCCGTCTCCAGGCCGGGGGCGATCCCGGCCCGGACTTCGCCGGGGCCAGCGCCATGGCCCGGGAGGTCATCGAGCGCTCCAAGGCCAACGCCTCCTCGCTGGCCTGGGGCATCTACATCGCCGCGGCCCAGGTGGAGGCCGATCTGGCCGAAGGCCGGGTCCCGACCCAGGCCCTTACCCTGGGCACAGGCTGGGCCGAGCAGCTGCTGGCCCAGCAGAAGGGCAACCTCATGGTCAGCGGCCAGGTGGGGGAGTGGACCCTCTGGCGGGCCCGAGCCGAGGCGCTGGCCGGCCGCGATCCGCAGCCGCTGCTGGCGAAGGCTGAGCAGCTGCTCCTCCCGGCGGCGCGCTCCGGCCGGGTGACCCCCCTGCTCTGGCAGCGCCTGGCGGAAGCCTCGGTCGCGCGGGCCCAGTGGCTGCGTGCCCAAGGCGGCGAGTCCCGGGCGGCGCTGGCCGCGGCCCTGGACTGCGCCCGGCGGCTGCAGCAGGGGGATCCCACCTCCTGCGAAGGTCCGCTGCTCCAGGGTCGGATCCTGCTCGAGCGGACCCCGCCGGACCCAGTCCGTGCCTGCCTCCTGGCCGAGCAGGCCGTCAAGCTGAACCCCCGAAGCGCCCCGAGCTGGCTGCTCCTCGCCCGCGCCCGGCAGGCCTCCGGCCAGAGAGCCGAAGCCCGCGCAGCCCTCGCCAAGGCCACAGCTCTCCTGCCCCGGCTGGCTGGCCTGGCCGAGCTCCAAGCCGCGCTCAAATTCTGAAAAATCAGCTTTGAGACAGGGCCTGTGCCGGTAGGATGCTCAAAACCCAATCGAAGTTGAGAGGAACACCTGCCTGTCGCTGGAGTGCAACGTGAGGTGCTGCGCATGAGCCTGCTGCTGCCGCCGCTGGACGGCCGGATCGACCTGAAGGGCCTCCTGGGCGAGGGGGGCATGGGCCAGGTGCACCGCGCCTGGGACGCCTCCCTGGAGCGGGCCGTGGCCGTGAAGTTCGTCCGCGGCACCGACCCCCTCGAGGCCGAGCGCCTGCTGCTGGAGGCCCGCCTCCAGGCCCGCGTGGAGCATCCCCACGTGGTGCGCGTCCACGAGGTCGGCACCCTGGGCGGCCGCCCCTGCATCGTCATGCAGCTGGTGGAGGGCGGCACCCTGGCGGACCTGCCCCAGGACGCGCCCCTGGCCCTGCGCGTCGAGCTGCTGCGCCAGACGGCCCTGGGCCTCCACGC
>CAIZZF010000005.1 GCA_903937385.1 uncultured Holophagaceae bacterium
ACGTCGCTGCCGTGGAAGGCAAGCTGGCCACCCGCGCCGAAGCCACCAAGCATCAGGGTGACTTCCGCAAGATCGTCCAGGGCGTCAACGAGTGCCTTGACGCCGTCATCGGCCCCCTCAACGTGGCCGCCGGCTACGTGGACCGCATCTCCAAGGGCGACATCCCCCCCAAGATCACCGACAAGTACAACGGCGACTTCAATGAGATCAAGAACAACCTGAACCAGTGCGTGGACGCTGTGAACGCCCTCGTGGCCGACGCCAACATGCTCAACGTCGCTGCCGTGGAAGGCAAGCTGGCCACCCGCGCCGATGCCACCAAGCACCAGGGTGACTTCCGCAAGGTCGTGCAGGGTGTCAACGAGTGCCTCGATGCCGTCATCGGCCCCCTCAACGTGGCCGCCGGCTACGTGGATCGCATCTCCAAGGGCGACATTCCCCCCAAGATCACCGACAAGTACAACGGCGACTTCAACGAGATCAAGAACAACCTCAACCAGGCTGTGGATGCCGTGAACGCCCTCGTGGCGGACGCCGCCATGCTGAGTGTCGCCGCCGTGGAGGGCAAGCTGGCCACCCGCGCCGACGCCACCAAGCACCAGGGCGATTTCCGCAAGATCGTGCAGGGTGTGGATGACTGCCTCGACGCCGTCATCGGGCCCCTCAACGTGGCCGCCGGCTACGTGGACCGCATCTCCAAGGGCGACATCCCGGCCAAGATCACGGACAAGTACAACGGCGACTTCAACGTGCTCAAGAACAACCTCAACCAGTGCATCGACGCCGTGAACGCCCTCGTCGGGGACGCCGGCATGCTGGCCAATGCCGGTGTGGAAGGCAAGCTCAAGACCCGCGCGGATGCCAGCAAGCACCAGGGTGACTTCCAGAAGGTGGTCCAGGGCGTGAACGACACCCTTGATGCAGTCATCGGGCCCCTCAACGTGGCTGCCGGCTACATCGACCGCATCGGCAAGGGCGAGGTGCCCCCGAAGATCACCGACGAGTACAACGGTGACTTCAACACCATCAAGAACAACATCAATGCCTGCGTCGACGGGCTCCAGGGCCTCGTCGAAGCCAACAATGTCATCCAGCTCATGAGCCAGAACGACTTCACCTCCCAGATCAAGGGCAACTACCAGGGCGTCTACGCCGAGCTGGGCAAGGCCATCAACGAGACCATCACCCAGATGCGCGAAGCGCTGATCCAGGTCCAGGAAGGAGCCATGGCCATTGCCTCGGCTTCGGGCGAGATCGCCATGGGCAACCAGGATCTCAGCAGCCGCACCGAAGAGCAGGCCGCGAACCTTGAAGAGACTGCCAGCGGCCTGGAGCAGATCACCAGCAACGTGAACCTGACCGCGGACAACGCCCAGTCGGCCAACCAGGAGGCCGTCAAGGCCCGCCAGGTGGCCCAGGACGGCGGCACCGCCGTCACCCAGGTCATCGCGGCCATGGAGTCCATCAACGAAAGCAGCGCCAAGATCAACGAGATCATTGGCGTGGTGGACGAGATCGCCTTCCAGACCAACCTGCTCGCGCTCAACGCGGCAGTGGAAGCGGCCCGGGCCGGGGAACAGGGTCGTGGCTTCGCGGTGGTCGCCGCCGAGGTCCGGAACCTGGCCAAGCGCAGTGCGGACGCGGCCAAGGAGATCAAGGTCCTGATCCGCGAGAGCGTGACCAAGTCCATGGACGGCAGCAAGGTGGCCGCCCACGCCGGGGAGACCATCCAGGAAGTGGTGGCCAATGTCCAGCGCGTGACCGCCCTCGTAGGCGAGATCGCGGGCGCCACGCAGGAGCAGAGCACCGGCCTCATCGAGCTCAACAAGGCCGTGGTCCAGATGGACGAAGTGACCCAGCAGAACGCCGCCCTGGTCGAACAGGCAGCAGCCGCGGCGGAGACCCTGGACAGCCAGGCCCACACCCTGGCCGAGGTGGTCTCGCGCTTCAAGACCGGCGCCGAGTCCCGCCGCACCGAGCCCGCCCGGGCGTCCAGCGCGGGCCATCCCGCGGCCCGACGCGCTCAGCAGCCCGCACGGAAGGCCATGGCCGCCGCCGGCGCCCGCAGTGCCGTCAAGGGCGCCTCGCTGCCCGAGCTGGGGACCACCAAGAAGCCCGTGGCCACCCCCAAGAGTGACGACGATGGGCAGTGGGAATCCTTCTGATCCCCTCGCCCTCGAACACGCACTCTCGTGAACTGACCACCCTTCCAGTCCCCAACAAGGACCCCTTCGGAGAACACCATGGCTACCACTGAAGCCAGTTCCCAGGCGCTCCAGCAGGTGTTGTGCTTCGCCCTCGCGGGCGAAGCCTACGCCCTGCCGATCCTGAAAGTCCGGGAGATCCAGGCCCAGGCCACCATCACCCGGATCCCCAAGGCGCCGCCCTACATGCCCGGCGTCATCAACCTGCGGGGCGCCATCGTCCCGATTCTCGAGCTGCGCCACCGCTTCTCTCTGGGGGCGGCACCCGAGGACACCCGGCCGGTGATCGTGATCGTCGAGGTCCAGGGCCGGACCGTCGGCATCCGGGTGGACTCGGTGTCCGATGTGCTCGACCTGGATCCCGGCTCCATCCGCCCCGCGCCAGAGCTGGGCACGCAGACCGCCCTGGGCCGCGAGTTCATCGCCGGCCTCGCGACCCTCCCGGGGTCTGCAGGCACCGACTCCATGCTCATCCTGCTTGACCTGGACCGCCTGCTCACAGACAACGAGCTCGTGGCCCTCGAATCCGCGACGACCTGATCCCATGACCAAGAAACCGGCTGCCTCTCCCAAGTCGCTTGCCCTTGAGGGCGACCTGGATGTCTTCTCCGTTCACCAGCAGTGGGAGCAGGCGCAGCCCCTGATGGCCGCGGACTCGGGCACCGTCGAGGTGGATCTCTCCGGCATCGGGGACATGGACCTCTCCGGCCTCCAGCTGCTCAGCGTCATGGACCGCGACCTCCGGGCCCGCGGCGTCGAGCTGAAGCTGACCGGCATCAAGGACGAGTGGAAGGCCCGCTTCCTCCCCCTGGGAATGGCAGGCTTGTTCGGCGGAGACCATCCATGAGCCGATGGTTCTCCAGCAGCGCCGCCTCGGGGCCCACCACCGACTCGGTCCCGTCTCTGACGGCGCCGGTCGGGGTGCCCCGGGTGGCCCTGCTCCGCATGGCTACCCGCGAAGCGGACATGCTGGAAAGCCAGGTGAACTTCCTGAAGCCAGAGCTGCTCCAGGCCGACAACCTGGTCGGCGAGGCCGCCCGCACCCTGGGCGAAGCCCTGCGGACTCTGGACCGCAGCGTGCAACACCAGCATCATCTGGCCTCTGAAATCCAGGTCGCCATGGCGGTCAGTATCGAGGGCGGCAGCAGCGGCGGCTTCGATGCCGTGAGCACGTCCATCATGGGTACCCTCGACGGCTTCGTGGTGAGCATGATGGACATCTCCAAGTCGTCCATGCAGCTGGTGGCCGAGGTCGAGGACATCCGGAAGCGCTCTGAGCAGATGGAGAACATGCTGGGCGAGCTGGCCGAGATCGCCGGCCGGACCCACCTGCTCTCCCTCAACGCCAACATTGAAGCGGCCCACGCCCGCAAGTTCGGCGCGGGCTTCGCCGTGGTGGCAGGCGAGGTCTCCAAGCTGGCCGACCGCAGCACCAGCCTCAGCGCCACCATCCAGGAGCAGATCAGCGGCACCCGCATGGCCCTGGAGCGCACGGACTCCCACGTGCAGTCCATCGCCAGCAAGGATCTCAACATCGCCATCGCCTCCAAGGGCGAGTCCCTCCGACTGGTCCAGGCCCTGGAGGCCAGCAACCAGCGGGTGAAGGTGCTGGTCGGTGAGCTCGAGGCCAATGCCCGCATCATCGAAGACCAGGTCGGCCACGTGGTGCGCAGCCTGCAGTTCGAGGACCTCGTGCACCAGACCCTGCAGGCCTGCCTGCGGGAGCTCGACAACCTCCTGGCCCAGGCGCTGGCCTGGCGCGCCTTCCAGCAGGCCCTGACTGCCGGGGGCCCGGAAGCTGCCGCCCTGGCCGAGTTGGACAACACCCTCGAGGGCATCGAAGCCAACCGGGTGCGCTTCAGCGCGGTGAAGAGCGACTCGCTCGCCGCCGGCGATGTAGACCTTTTCTGACCAGGAGCCGAAACGATGAGCCCATGCATCCTCACGGTCGACGACTCGAGCACGATGCGCCAGATGATCACCTTCACGCTCAAGAGCGCGAACTTCGAGGTCGTCGAGGCGGGCGATGGGGTCGAGGCCCTGGAGGTCGCTCCGGGCAAGAAGCTGTCCCTCATCATCACTGACGTGAACATGCCGCGCATGGACGGCATCACCCTCGTGCAGCGGCTGCGCGCCCTCCCGGAGTTCAAGTTCACGCCCATCCTGGTGCTGACCACGGAATCGGACGCGAGCATGAAGATGAAGGGCAAGGAAGCTGGCGCCACGGGATGGATCGTCAAGCCCTTCAGCCCCGAGAAACTCCTTGAAGTGGTGAACAAAGTCATCTGAGGTTCCCGTGTCTGATCCCATGGCCCAATTCCGAACTGCCTTCTTCGAGGAGGCCACTGAGCTTGCGGACAGCATGGAGGCCACCCTGCTCTCCCTGGACCTGCAGGCCGTCGAGGTTGAGGACCTCCACACCCTGTTCCGGGCGGCGCACTCCATCAAGGGGAACGCCGGCACCTTCGGCTTTCCGGCCATCGCCTCCTTCACCCACCAGCTGGAGAGCACCCTCGAACCCGTGCGCCAGGGCCAGCGGGCCATGACCTCAGACCTGCGGGAGCTGATCCTCCAGGGTGTGGACCTCATCCGCAGCCACCTGCACCACGCCCGCCACGACGAGCCCCTGCCCGAGAAAGAGCAGCAGGCCCAGACGCTCCTCGTGGTGAAGCTGAAGGAGGGCAAGGACGCGCCTGCCGCAGCCCCGGCCCCCGCCGCTGTGGAGGTCAAGGCCCCGCCCGCCGGCTCGAGCTCGGCCCATCGCGCCGGCACCGGCTTCAGCATCCGCTTCGAGGCGCCCCAGGACGCCTTCCGGCGCGGCGTGAACCTGGAGCGGCTCTTCCGCGACCTGGCCAAGCTGGGCACCATGCGCAGCTGGCCGGACCTCTCCCACCTGCCCGTCCTCGACCGCCTGGATCCCGAGGACTGCCACCTGGCCTGGGACATCCGGCTGGAGACCGCCCACCCGATGATGGATGTGGAAGAGGTCTTCGAGTTCGTGGCCGAAGGCGACAACCTGCGCATCCAGTCCCTGCCCGCCGAAGGCGCCGTCCCTCCCCTGGGCGACTACCTCCAGGTCGAGGCGAACGTCAGCCCCGCCGACATCCGCGAGGCCCTGGCCAAGCAGAAGCCCCTGGGCGAGATCCTGGTGGACATGGGCAAGGTCAAGCCCGAGGCCGTGGGCAAGGCCCTCGAGCAGCAGGCCAAGAAGCGCACCCAGTCCGAGGCCTCCACGGTCCGCGTGGCCACCGAGAAGATCGACCGCCTGGTGAACCTGGTGGGCGAGCTGGTCATCACCCAGGCGATGCTGGCCCAGGCTTCCCTGCAGTCCAACTCCATGCAAGGCGAAGAACAGATGAACGCCGCCCTGCTCCAGCTCGACCGGCAGACCCGCGAGCTGCAGGAGCGCGTCATGGGCATCCGCATGGTGCCCGTGGACATGGTCTTCTCTCGCTTCCCGCGCATGGTCCACGAGCTGGGCCGCCAGCTGGGCAAGGACGTCGAGCTGACCATGGAAGGCCAGGCGACGGAGCTGGACAAGACCTTCATCGAGATGCTGGTGGATCCCCTGACCCACCTGGTCCGGAACTCCGTGGACCACGGCATGGAAGAGAAGGAGTCCCGCCTTCAGTCCGGCAAGCCGACCATCGGCACCATCGCGCTCCGTGCCTCCAGCCGCGGCGGCCACATCTACATCGAGATCAAGGACGACGGCCGGGGCCTGAACCGCGACAAGATCCTCCAGAAGGCCCTGGACCGGGGCATCCTCCCGCCCGGGTCCCACCCCTCGGATGAAGAGCTGCACCTGCTGATCTTCGAGCCGGGCTTCTCTACGGTCGAGCAGGTCTCGGATCTCTCGGGCCGCGGTGTGGGCATGGACGTGGTGCGCCAGAACGTGCGCGCCCTCGGCGGCCGCATCGAGGTGGAGAGCCAGATGGGCAAGGGCACCACGATCCGCCTGGTGCTGCCGCTCACCCTCGCCATCCTGGACGGCCTGACGGTGCGGGTCGCGGACGAGACCTACGTCTTCCCGCTGGCCTCGGTGCTGGAGAGCTTCCAGTGCAACGACGCCGACGTGCAGACCGTGAAGGGTGACCGGGAAGTCATCAGCCTGCGCGGCGAGTTCATCCCCGTGGTGCGGCTCCAGCGCCTGCTGGCCCTGGGGTCCTGCCAGAACACCGGGCGGGCTCTGCTGGTGCTGGTGGAGTCCGAGGGCCGCCGCGCCGCCATGGCTGTGGACGAGCTGCTCGGCCAGCAGCAAGTGGTCATCAAGAGCCTGGAGACCCACTACAAGCGGGTCGAGGGCATCTCCGGCGCCACCATCCTGGGCGACGGCCGCGTGGCCCTCATCCTGGATGTATCCGGCCTCATGCGGCTGGAAGCTGGAGCGGCCACGGTGGAAGCATGATTCGCCCGGCGGCCCCGATGGAACGGGATCCGCTGGCCCTGGACCGGGTGCCCCTGTCCCCGGCGACCTTCGACGCCCTGCGCAACCTGCTGCACGCCCACTCGGGCATCGCCCTGGCCCACCACAAGATCACCATGGTGCAGTCCCGCCTCGCCAAGCGGCTGCGGGCCCTGGGCCTCCGGTCCTACGAGCAGTACCACGACCTCCTGCGCGATCCCCAGGCGGAGGAGTGGCCTGAGTTCGTCAACGCCCTCACCACCAACCTCACCAGCTTCTTCCGCGAGGGGCACCACTTCACCCGGCTGGTCGAGCTCCTGAAGCCCGCCTACGCGGCCTCAAAGCGCATCCGCATCTGGAGCGCCGGCTGCTCCACCGGCGAGGAACCGTACACCCTGGCCATGACCCTCACCAAGGCCTTCGGCGCCTCCGCCGCCATCCAGATCCTCGCCACGGACCTCGACACCGCCGTGCTGAACACCGCCTCCCGGGGCATCTATCCCATCGCGCGGGTGGAGAGCCTCGCCGACGAGTGGAAGCGCCTGGGCTTCCTGCGCGGCAAGGGCGAGCACCAGGACCAGGTGCGCATCCGCCCGGAGCTGCGGAAGCTCGTCACCTTCACGCAGATGAACCTGCTGGATGCCCAGTGGCCCCTGGAGGGCGGCCCCTTCCAGGCCATCTTCTGCCGCAACGTGATGATCTACTTCGACAAGCCCACCCAGCGCGACCTGCTGCGGCGCTACCACGGGCTCCTGGAGCCGGAAGGCCTGCTCTTCGTGGGCCACTCCGAGTCCCTCCTGGACAACAGCCTGGGCTTCCAGTCCCTCGGGCAGACCATCTACCGGCGGAAGGGGGACCCGGCATGAGTCCCTCCATTCCCATGGTGCATGGGCGGGCGTCGAAGTACCTCGACCGCCACTTCAACCGGCAGGCCATGAAGATCCTGCCGGGGGAGTTCTACGCCACGGACCAGGACGAGGTGATCGTGACCGTGCTGGGCAGCTGCGTGGCGGCCTGCCTGCTGGATCCCATCTCCATGGTGGGGGGCATGAACCACTTCATGCTGCCGGCCAAGCAGGGCGGAGCGGATCCGGACCGGTTCTTCGCGGCCCGCTACGGGGCGGCGGCCATGGAGTTCCTGATCAACAACCTGCTGCACCTGGGCGCCAAGCGGGACCGGCTGGTGGCCAAGGCCTTCGGCGGCGGCCGGGTGCTGCAGGGCATGACCACGGACATCGGCGGCCAGAACATCGACTTCGTGCGGCGGTTCCTGATGAACGAGGACATCCCCCTCTGGACCGAGGACATGGGGGGCATCTACCCCCGGAAGGTCTACTTCTTCCCCCACACGGGGCAGGTGCTCGTGAAGCGGATGGAGCGCACCCACAACGACACGGTCATCACCCGCGAACTCAACTACCTCCATGAATTCGACCAAAACCCCATGGAGGGTGATGTGGAGCTGTTCTCATGAACACAGAAAAGAAGCGGGTGCTCATCGTCGATGACAGCGCCCTGGTGCGCCAGGTGCTGAAGAACATCCTCACGCGGCACCCGAACCTGGAAGTCGTGGGGATCGCCAAAGATCCCTACGAGGCCCGCGAGCGCGTCCGGGAGCTCAACCCGGATGTCCTCACCCTGGATGTCGAGATGCCTCGCATGGACGGCATCACCTTCCTGAGCAAGCTCATGAAGGCCCATCCCATGCCCGTGGTGATGCTCTCCAGCCTCACAGCCAAGGGCACCTCCACGGCCCTGGACGCCCTGGACCTGGGCGCCATCGATGTCATCGGCAAGCCGGCCCTGGACCAGGCCACCGGCCTGGAGGCCATGGGCACCGAGATCGCCGAGACGGTCTACGCCGCCTCCCTGGCCCACGTCACCGGCCGGCGGGCCCCGGCCCATGACGCCAGCACGGCCCTGGCACCCCTCGCCCAGCGCGCGAGGGCCGGGCGCGCCCTCATCGCCATCGGCTCCAGCACCGGCGGCACCGAGGCGCTGCGCCAGGTCTTCGAGGCCATCCCCGAGAACCTGCCTCCCATCGTCGTGGTGCAGCACATGCTCCCGGGCTTCACCGCGGCCTTCGCCGAGCGCCTGAACCGCAGCAGCCGGGCCCGGGTGAAGGTGGCCCAGGAGGGCGAGACCCTGAAGCCGGGCACGGTCTACCTCGCGCCCAACGACATCCACCTCACGGTCGCCCGGGGCGGCGCGGGCATGGTGGCCGTGTTGGAGGGCCAGGAGCGGGTCTCCCGGCACCTGCCCTCGGTCGACGTCCTCTTCCACTCGGTCGCCGAGGCCTGCGGGTCCCACGCCATGGGGGTCATCCTCACCGGCATGGGCGAGGACGGTGCCCGGGGCCTGCTGCAGATGCGCCAGAAGGGCGCGCGCACCCTGGGCCAGGATGAGGCCAGCTGCGTGGTCTACGGCATGCCGCGCGTGGCCTACCTGCGCGGTGCCGTGGAGGAGCAGGCGCCCCTGGGCGCCATCCCCGGCCATCTCGTCGCCTGGTGCGGGCGCGAAGCCTGAACCCCTGAATCCGCCTCTGCCTTCCGGCCAGGACCCCCCATGACCTTCAGCTTCCGCTCTGCGCTCAGCGCCTCTGGGGGCCGGACCTTTCTGGCCCTGATCAGCGCCTGGACCCTGGTCGCCGCAGGCATGCTGGGGCTGATCCTCTACTCCTCGGCCCGGGAAGACCGGGTCATCGCCCTCAACCGGGCCACAGACAGCTACCGGAAGGACCTGGTCTACCGCCGCTGGGCCGCCCAGCGCGGAGGGGTCTATGTCCCGGCGGACGAGAAGACCCCGCCGAACCCCTACCTGAAGGACCTTGCCCAGCGCGATGTCACCACGACTACGGGCAGGAAGCTCACCCTGGTGAATCCCGCCTACCTCACGCGCATGGTCCATGAGATGGGGGACGAGAAGACCGGCCACACGTCGCACATCACGAGCCTCAAGCCGATCCGCCCCGAGAACGCGGGGGATCCCTGGGAGCAGAAGGCGCTCCAGGCCTTCGAGGGCGGCGCCCGGGACTACTCCGAAGTGCTGCAGGAGAACGGCCAGCCCGTGCTCCGGTACATGGGCGCCTTCCTGGTGGAGCCGAGCTGCCTGACCTGCCATGCCGAGCAGGGCTACAAGGTGGGAGATGTGCGGGGCGGCATCAGCGTCACGGTGCCGGTGGGCCTGCCCGTCGCCGCCGGCCTGACCCACAAGCGGGTCTCGATCCTGACGGTCCTGGCCTTCTGGAGCATGGGTAGCCTGGGGATCTTCCTGTGGGTCCGGAGGCTGACCAGGGCAGCCCGGGAGCAGGAGACGCTGATCCAGGATCTCGAGCTGAGCGCGCTCCGGTTCCGCCTCCTCTTCGAGACCTCGCCCGCCCCCATGCTCATCAACGCCTCCGGGCGCCTGCTCCTGGCGAACGTCTCCGCCGCACGGATGCTCGAGGCCGACCGGCCCGAGGACCTCATCGGCCTGGAGGTCCCCGAGATCATCAGTCCCAGCTACCGGGCGGCCGTCACGGAACGCATCCACGCGTCCGCCCGGGATGGAGTGCCCACACCGCCCGTCCAGGAGGCCTTCCTCACCCGAAAGGGCCGGGAGGTCTGGGTCGAGGTGCAGACGGTCCCCATCGAGCTGCCGGGTGGCCGCGCCACCCTGGTGTTCGCCCTGGACCTCAGCCAGCAGCGGCAGGACGAAGAAGAACGCCGCAAGCTGGAAGCCGAGGTGCAGCACTCCCAGCGGCTGGACAGCCTCGGCAGCCTGGCCGGTGGCATCTCCCACGACATGAACAACGTCCTGGCCGCGGTGATGGGCATGGCCTCCCTGCTGCAGCTGAAACACGCGGAGGACCCGTCCCTGGCCAAGTCACTGCTGACCATCGAGCATGCCGCAACCCGGGGCCGGGATCTGGTGAAGGGCCTCACGGACTTCGCCCGGAAGGGGCTACACGAGCCGGCCGTCATGGACCTGAATGCCCTGGTGCGCAAGGAGCTGGATCTGCTCATCCGCACCAGCCGGCAGCGCTTCGTCTTCGAGGTGCAGCTGGACAAGGACCTGCCCCCGATCATGGGCGAAGCCACCACCCTGGGCAGCGCCTTCATGAACCTCTGTGTGAACGCCTTCGATGCCATGCCCCGCGGCGGGACCCTCTGGATCCGGACCTTCCGCCAGGAGGGGCGCGTGATGCTCCAGATCCAGGACACCGGCGAGGGCATCCCCCAGGAGATCCTGCCCCGCGTCACCGAGCCTTTCTTCACCACCAAGGCCGCCGGGCGCGGCACCGGCCTGGGCCTCGCCATGGTCTACGGCACGGCCAAGGCCCACGGCGGCACCCTGGACATCCTGAGCGAGGTCGGCGAGGGCACCTGCATCACCCTCGGCTTTCCCTCCCTGCTTCCGGACTCGCCGGCCAAGCACATACCCCTCTCTGCCGACCTCTCGCCCAGGCACTCCCTCCGCATCCTGCTGGTGGACGATGACGACCTGATCCGCAGCACCCTGCCCCCCATGCTGGAGCAGCTCGGTCACCTGGTGGACGTCGCCTCCAGCGGCCTGGAGGCCCTCCGCAGGCTGGGCGGCGGCCTGGAGGCGGACCTGGTGATCCTCGACCACCACATGCCGGGCCTGAGCGGCGCCGAGACCCTGCCCCGGATCCTGCAGCTGCGCCCGGAAGCACGCATCATCCTGGCCACCGGCTTCCTGGACACGGACCTGAAGATCCTTCTTGCGGACTTCCCCGCCGTGGTGACCCTGCCGAAGCCCTTCGGCGTCGCCGAGCTCGAGCGCGTCCTGAGGCTCGCCACCGGCCGGGAGTGAAGCCCACCCACGATTTATAGATGACGAACAACCACTCTCGCAGAGAAAGGACGAGGGGGACGGAGGGGCGCTGAGGGCTGCGGGTTTGCCGCTTTTCTCTGCGAACCTCAGCCCTCTCCGCATCCTCTGCGAGAGTGGCTGCTCTTCCCCCACGAGCTGGATGAATCCCGGGAGAGGTGGCATTCCCCGAAAGCCCGGAAGAACCCTTAGGTGGGCTGCCTCAGGCCTCGCCGCCGGCCTTCTTCGCCCGGATGCGCTCGGCGGAGCCGGGGTAGAGGTCATCCAGGCAGTGCGGGCAGATGCCGTGGGTGAAGGTGGCCGCCGAGTGCTGGGAGATGTAGCCCTCCAGCTGCTCCCAGTAGCCCTCGTCATTGCGGATCTTTTTGCACTGGGCACAGATCGGGAGCAGGCCGCTCAGGGTCCGGATCTCGTTGATCTTCTCCAGGAGCTCTGTGTTGAGGCGTCCCAGCTCGCTGTTGGCCTCCTCCAGGCTCTCCCGGTTCTGTCGGATCTTCTTGTTGTAGGCGATGAGGATCAGGACGATGGAGACCAGGAACCCGAGACTGATCAGCAGGAGGAGGGTCGTGTAGCGTCCCTTCTCCAGCTTCAGAGAAGAGATCACCCGCTCTTTCTTCAGGGAGTCGATCTCACTGTCCTTCCTGAGGGTGATGATTCTCATGTTCATGTCGGCGGCCCGGGGATCCTCCTGCGCGGTGTAGGTCGCCTCCTTGGTCGCCACATAGAGCTTGTAGTACCGGTAGGACTCCGCCCCTCTGCCTTCCTTCTCGAAGGCGTCGGAGGTGAGTTTGTAGCTCACCGCGAGCTCGTCCTGGGCGTTGATCCTGGCGGCCAGGGCTGCGGCCTCCTTGGCGCGGAGGACGGCCCGGCCCGGGTCCCCCGAGAGCAGGTGCAGCCGCGCCAGGGCGTTCAGCACCTGAGCGCGGCCATGCTTCTGGTCCTGCTTGCCATACTCGACCAGCGCTGCCTGGAGGTGCTTAAGGGCCTTGCCGAACTGCTTCAGCTCCGTGTAGGTCATGCCCAGGTTCAGGTCCGCATAGGCCAAGAAAGTCTTGTTGGGACTCTGGCCGATGAGCTCCAGGGCCTCCTCATGCTGCCTCAGCGCAGCCTCGTGCCGCCCCAGCCGGAACTCGGAGTAGCCGAGGTTGAGCTTGGTCTGGATGAGCCGCTGCAAATCCGGCTTCTGGGCCAGGCGCTGCATGATCTTCTGGTAGTAGGAGATCGCTTTTTCGTACTGCTCCATGCGGTGGTAGAGGACCCCGATGTTGTTCAGGGACACGATCGAGGCCGTCTCCAGGGACATCTCCTCCCGGATGCGCAGCGACTCCAGGTGCTCCTCGAGCGCCTTGCTGTAGAGGCCCATGAAGGCGTAGGCGATCCCCAGGGTGCTGCGGGACCGGGCGATGCGTTCCTTGTTGTTGAGCTTGATGCTCAGGGCCAGAGACTCCTGGCCGAACTGGACCGCCTTGGTGAAGTCTCCGGTCTGCGAGCAGCCGAAGGCGATCCTGGAGAGGAAGGCGGCCTCCTTCTCCAGGTCGCCCTCTTTGCGCGAGAGGGCGAGGCCCTCCTCCGCCAGGGCCAGAGCCTCCTGGGGCGCAGAGCTCTCGAGCCGGCTCACCAGGTCCTCCTGCGCCGTGAGCCGCTCCAGCCCCTGGAGCCCCGGCAGCGCAGCCTTCAGGGCCTCCACCGTAGGCGCCTGGGCCATGACCGGGCCAAGTCCCAGGCACACCAGCCACAGGACCACGCCCAACAGCCTGCCCAAGGCAGGAGGCATCCAGCCCTGGCGGGAGGGGGAGCAGCGTCGGTTCATCAGTTCCTGAGGTCAGCGGCCGGTTCAGGGCCTCTCCTCTGATCGGACGAATGGCTCCGAAACTCAACCTTTGGCGGGGGTGGTGGCACCCGGCCACGGTCTCGGTTGGCTGTCGGCTATCGGCTAACAGCTGTCAGGAAAGGACGGGATTCGACCCACACGATCAGGCCCGCGGCACCTTCTTGAGCCGAGAGCCGATAGCTGACAGCTGTCAGTAAAGGACAGGATCCGACCCACGCGATCAGGCCCGCGGCGCCTTCTTGAGCCGAGAGCCGAGAGCCGATAGCTGACAGCTGACAGCTGTGCAGGTGCCATCAGGGCTTCGGCGGCGTCTTCCGGGCGGCCTCGATGGCCTGGCGGGCCTTCTCGCGCTCGGCTTCGCTGGGGGTGCCCCAGACGGCGCGGCTGGGCTTCTGCTTGAGCAGCTGGAGCAGCTCTTCTACGGAGGCCAGGGAGCGACGCAGGCTGTGCAGGGTCTGCTCCAGCTCCGGCTGGTCCTCGGCGGCGAAGCGGCCCATGAAGGTCTCGGCCTGCTTGAGGGTGGCGGCCAGGCTCACCAGGATCTGGTCCAGCTCGGGGCCGCGCTTGTCGAGCAGCGCCCGCACCGTGGTCAGGCTCTGCTCCAGGGTGGCGAGGGCCTTGTCCGCCTCGCCCATGCTGCGGTCCGCATGGCCCACCAGGCCGCGGCTGTCCTTGGCCAGGGCCTGGAAGTCCCGCAGGGTGGTGTCCAGGGACTGCAGGGCCTGGCGCACGGAGGGATGCTCCAGGAGGTCCCCCAGGCCCTTCTGCTCGACCCGGGCGCGCAGACCGTCCACGCCCGCCGTGAGGCTCGCCATCAGGTGGTCGGCCCGCTCCATCACCCCGGCGATGGAGACGCCGGCATCCCCGGGCAGCTCCTCGCCCGGGGCCAGGAGCACCTGCCGCTGGGCCAGCGGGGGCAGGTGCAGGTCCAGCATCATGCTGCCCACGCCCTTGGGGGCCAGACTGGCCCGGGTGCCCCGCCAGAGCTGCATGCCCTCCCGCACGCTGATGTGGGCCACAAACAGGTAGTCCTTCCCCTCCTGGCGCATGTCCACCCGCTCCACGGCGCCGATGCGGTAGCCCTTCAGCTGCACGTCCATGCCCGGCGTCAGGCCTTCCATCTGCTCCAGGCGCACCTGCAGCGGGTAGGTGCGCTCGGTGACGGCGCCGGCGTTCTTGTAGGCCACCAGCGCGGCCAGGAGGGCGATGGCCAGGAGCACGAAGAAGCCCAGGCGGGCATCCTGTTTTTCGAAGTTCATGGCACCTCCAGCAGAACCGGCAGGGACGGCATGGCGAAGCAGCACCAGGGGGCGCCCGCGAAGGGACCCGGCTCCTCCTGCGCGATGACGAGGGTCTTCCCGGGGTCCAGCTCCCAGTCCCGGATCACCTGCAGGGCCGTAGCCCGGTCCGCCGAGTCCAGTCCCTCCAGGGGGTCGTCCAGCAGGATCAGCTCGGGCGCCAGGGCCAGCACCCGGGCCAGGTTGCCGTGCCTGCGGGCTGAGGCACTCAGGGCATGGGGCCGCAGGCCCGCCACGGAGAGCAGTCCCAGGCGGTCCAGCGCGGCCCCCACCCGGGCCGCGACCTCCGCGGCCGACAGCCCCCGGAAGCGCAGGGGCAGTGCGATGTTCTCCCGCAGGCTCAGGTTCGAGAGCAGGCCGCCGCGGGCAAAGGCGAGCCCTACTTCCACGCGCCCCGTCAGGGTCAGGGCCCCGTCCCCGGGCCAGAGGAGGCGCCCCCCCACGGCCACCCGCCCACGCAGGGGCTGCTCCGTGCCCGCGATCACCTTCAGCAGGCGGCTCTTGCCGCTGCCGCTGCTGCCTGTGATCAGCTGGCGGCCGCCACGCGGCACGGCCAGCGCCAGGTCCTTGAGCAGGAGGCGGCCGTCCAGGGCGGCGAGGGCGAGGTCACGCAGCTCGATCATGGGCGGCTCAGAAATAGAACAGGGCTGCGATGAGCCCGTCCAGCAGGAAGATCGCCACCAGGGCCGTGACGACGGTCCGGGTGACGGCCTGGGGGATCTCGGTCTGGCTGCGCCGGATGCCCAGGCCGAAGTGGCACGCATGGAAGGTGATGGCGCCCGAGAAGAGGACCACCTTGAGCAGCGTGGCGACAAAGTCGCGGTTGGACAGCGTCTGTCGAACCGAGTCCATGAAGAACCCGAAGGTCACGCCATACTTCAGCTTCGCCACCAGGAAGCCCCCGGCCAGGGCGGCCGCGTCGAAGAACACCACCAGCGCGAAGACCGAGACCAGCACCCCCACCCAGCGGGGCAGCAGCAGGTACTGGTAGGGATTCACGCCGTGGGCGGCGAGGGCGTCCACCTCGCCGTTCAGCTGCATGGCGCCCAGCTCCGCGGCAATGGCGGTCGAGCTGCGGCCGATGACCAGCACCGCCGTCAGCAGCGGCCCCAGCTCCCGGAGGATGATCAGCACCATCAGGACGCCGATGTACTGCTCCGCGCCCAGACCCGAGAGCTGGCTGAAGGCCTGGATGAGCGTCACCGCCCCCAGCAGCAGTGCGGTCCCACTCACCAGCGCCAGGGCCTGCAGGCCCGTGAAGCGGATCTGCAGGCGGATCTGGGCCCCCACGATCGGCAGTTGGCCCAGGCGCAGCAGCAGCGCGAACCGCAGCGTCCGCAGGACCAGGTGCACCTGGTCGCCCAGGAACTCGAGGAAGCCGCGGACCGGCGCGCCGAGCCGAGCGAGGAAGTTCATTTTTCTCCCAATGGATGGCCCAGCCTACCAGGGATCAGGCCTTACCTATCGGCCCACGACGAACCCGTCCGCGTAGTCGATGACCGTCACCACCCGGTAGTCCCGGTGCGGCGCAGAACCAGCCCCGGCCTGATGCAGGTCGGGATTGAACAGGTTGTGCCGATGCCCCCGGTCCGGCACCCCATCGTCCACCAGCAGCTGGATGACGACCTGCCGGGGGTCCTCTTCTAGCGTGCCGATGTTCTCGGCCACGGTGCCCTGCCAGGTGCCCAGGCGGTTGAGCCGCGCCGACAGGCGGCTGCCGTCCGCGCCCACATGGCCGATCGCCCCCCGGGGGCCAATGTCCTGGGCGTGCAGCCGGGCGGCCTGGGCCAGCCCCTCGTTGAACCGCAGCGGGCCCACGGGCGTCACGGACTCCAGGAAGGCGATGGCCTCGTCCAGGGCGGCCACACCTTCCTCTGTGCGCAGCGGCACCCGGTCCGGCCGCACCCAGAGCTTGCCCTCGAACCAGCCCCGCAGCTCCCGCAGGTGCCGGGCGTAGGCCTTGGGCCGCACCCGCAGGTCGCTCATCTCCTGCACCACCGCCCGCTCGAAGGCCGTGGCCTTGGGCGGGGCCGGGGCCTGCGCCAGAAGCGGCAGCGCGGCCAGGAACAGCAGGTTGAGCCTCATGGGAACCTCGGATGGGTTCCGAAGTATAGGCGTGGTCAGATGGCCCTATCGAAAAAACGGGGCGATGAACGCCCCGTCAGGTCCTTGTCGGTCGGCCTTAGGCCACCGGCCCATCAATCTCGGCGTAGAGGGGGTGGGTGAGGTAGCGCTCGCCGGTGTCGCAGAGGACGGCCACGATGGTCTTGCCCGCGCCCAGCTCCTTGGCCAGCTCCAGGGCGGCGAAGACGATGGCGCCAGTGCTGATGCCGGAGAGCAGACCCTCTTCCCGGGCCAGGCGGCGGGCTGTGGCGATGGCGTCGTCGTAGTCGACGGGGCGGATGCGCTGGAAGGCCTCGCGGTTCAGGATGCCCGGCACGAAGTTGGGCCCGAGGCCCTGGATCTTGTGGGGACCGGCCTTGCCGGCGCTCAGCAGGGGCGATGCCTCCGGCTCCACGGCCACCACCAGGGTGCCGGGCTTGCGCTCGGCCAGCACCTCGCCCACGCCGGTGACGGTGCCACCGGTGCCCACGCCCGCGACAAAGGCGTCCAGCTCCGGCACCTGCTCCAGGATCTCCAGGGCGGTGGTGCGGCGGTGCACGGCGGGGTTGGCGGGGTTCTCGAACTGGCGCACCAGGAAGTAGCGGGGGTCGGCGTCTGCCAGCTCCTGGGCCTTGTCCACGGCGGCCTTCATGCCCCCGGACCCCGGCGTCAGCACCAGCTCCGCGCCGTAGGCCTTGAGCAGCGCGCGGCGCTCCTGGGTCATGGTGTCGGGCATGACGAGGGTGATCTTGTAGCCCTTGGTGGCGGCCACGAAGGCCAGGCCGATGCCGGTGTTGCCGCTGGTGGCTTCCAGCAGGATCGAGCCAGGCTTGAGGGTGCCCCGGGCTTCCGCGTCCTGGATCATGCTCAGGGCGATGCGGTCCTTGACGCTGCCACCGGGGTTGGCGCTCTCAAGCTTCACGTAGATTCGCGCCGACCCTTCCGGGACAATGCGGCTGAGGCGCACGACCGGCGTGTACCCCACGAGGTCATAGGCATGCTCGACGCGGTTGGGACGAAGGGTGGCTTTCTGGGGCTGGCTCATGGGTGGGATCTCCTGGGGTCGGGACTGGCCCTGGATTCGAAGTATGGAAAGAAAATCTAATTTGTCAAGTTTGTTAATTGATTTTGTTGTATACTTGGTTATCATGAACGCGGAGGTCCAGTCATGAAGGGTTCAGCCAAGGGGCGCTACGGCCTGCAGTTCATGGTGGAGCTGGCGCTCCAGGCCGGGCGCGGCCCCGTGCTGGTCACCACGGTCGCCGAGCGCCAGGACCTGCCGCCCAAGTTCATCCGGGTGCTGCTGGGCAGCCTGAAGAGCGCCGGGCTCGTCAAGGTCCAGCGCGGCCCCAGCGGTGGCTGCGAGCTGGCGCGACACCCGAGCACCATCAGCGCCCTGCAGGTGCTGGAGGCCCTGGAAGGCCGCCTGGGTGCTGGCGAGGCCGAGCCCGGCAGCACCACCGGCGCCCGCGCCGTGCGCGAGCTGTGGAACCGCAGCACCGGCGCCGCCCGGGCTGTACTGGCCCGCACCACCCTGGCCGATCTGGCCGCCCGCCAGCAGGACCTGGAAGTGGATACCCAGGGCTATTCGATCTAGACGGCCGGCCAGGACCCATCCCACCGAGGACGCGGCCGGGTGCCGCCACTTGTAGGTAAAAAAGCGTAGACTGTCCCTCTGTCCTGCTTTCTGCCACCAGGGTCCCTGCGCGGCCATAGGCCTTCTCGGGTTGCCCTTCCGCCCGTCGTCTTCGTGCCTGCCAAGAAGCTCCCATGACCTCCAACAGACTCTGGTTGCCCCTCCTGGCGCTGCTGGCAGGGCTGGCGATCAGCTTCGGGTTCTGGAACCAGACACGCTCCGTTCACCGGCGCGAGGTGGGTGCCGCACTGGTGAGGCACAGCCAGGATGCCCAGGCCCGGATCGAGACCCGGCTGCGGAGCTACGAGCGCTCCCTGCTGGCCACACGCAGCCACTTTCAGGCGAGTCCGGCCGTCACCCGGAAGTCCTTTGCCACCTTCGTGGCCGGCCTCGACCTAGAGCCGGGCATGCAGGCCATCGGCTTCGCCACGCTCATACCAGCGGTTGAGAAGGATCGGCACCAGCGGGAGATCCGGGCCCAGGGCTTTCCCGACTACCAGATCCGTCCTGCGGGAGAGCGAGAGGTCTACTGCCCGGTGATCTACCTCGAGCCCTTCCGGGACCGGAACCTCTTGGCCCTGGGCTTCGACATGCTGTCCGAGGCCGTCCGCCAGGAGGCCGCGTTCAGGTCCAGAGACTCGGGCGACCTGGGCATGTCGGGCAAAGTGCAGCTGGTCCAGGACACGGGAACCCATCCGGGGTTTCTCCTCTACGTTCCCGTCTATCGCAACGGGGCGCCGACGGCCACCCCGGAGGACCGCCGGAAGAGCCTCTCGGGGTGGCTCTACACGGCGTTCAGGATGGATGACCTGATGGGTGGCGTGCTCGGGAAAGCGGACTCCCAGCTGGTCGATTTCGAGCTGTTCGAAGGCTCCCCGCGGCCCGAGTCCCTGCTCTTCGACCGGGATGCCACGCTGCGTTCCCTCGCCCACTCGCCCAGCCAGCGTTTCAGCACGCCCCTGCACTTCGGAGGCCATGCCTGGACCCTGGTGACCCACCCCCTGCCGGGCCTCCTGGTCGGGCACCAGGACAACTCCACGACCATCCTCCTCCTCGGCAGCCTGGTCAGCCTGCTGCTTGGCCTCGTCCTCTACCTGGGTGACCGCCAATTCCAGAAGGTGCGCCAGCTCAACGAGTCCCTGGAGCACCGGGTGCAGGAGCGGACCCAGGAACTGGCGGAGAGCGAGAGCCTGTTCCGCAGCTACGTGGACAACGCCCCCATCGGCGTGTTTGTCTCGGACGAGCAGGGCCGCTGCCTGCAGGTGAACCCGGCCGCCTCCGCCATCACCGGCTACAGTCGCGAGGAGCTGATGGCGCGGAGCCTCCCTGACCTCCTGCCTCCGGAGTCGCGCAGCGAGCTTGCCCGGCTGCTCCAGTCGGTGGCCCGAACGGGCCGGGTCAGCAGCGAGTTCGCCTCCCGGCGGAAGGACGGCAGCCCCTGCATCTGGTCCCTGGAGGGGGTCCAGCTGTCCCCCCGGCGCTACATGGGCCTGGTCATGGATGTGACCGCGCGCCGACAAAGCGAGGAGGCCCTGCGCGAGAGCGTGGAGCGCTTCAACACGGCCTTCCAGTTCACCCCGATGGCCCTGGGGATCACCACCATGGCCGAGGGTCGCCTCGTGGTGGTCAACAGGGCCTTCGAGTCCATCTACGGCTACACCGCCGAGGAGATTGAAGGGCGCATCACCCGCGAGGTCGGCATCTGGTCGAACCCCGCCGATCGCGAGCAGGTGCTGGCCCTGGTCCGCCAGGGGCTGCCGGTGCGGGACTTCGAAACCGAGATCCTGCGCAAGGACGGCAGCCGCCGCTGGGTCTCCTATTCCGGCCAGCTCGTGACCATGGGTGACACGCCCTGCCTGCTCTCGGCCGCAGTGGACATCACGCAGCGGAAGTGGGCGGAGGATGCGCTGCGCGACAGCGAAGCGCGCCTTCGGCGGGCCGAGCGCGTGGCCATGGTCGGCAACTGGGAGCTGAACCTGGCCGAGCGGAAGGTCCGGGCCTCAAAGGGTGCCGAGAACGTGTGCGGCCTGCAGGGGGAGGAGTGGAGCCTCGCGCAGATCCAGGCGCTGCCGCTCGCTGAATATCGGCCGCCGCTGGACGCAGCCCTGGCCGGACTGATCGAGCGAGGCCTGCCCTACAACGTCAAGTTCCGCCTCCGGCGACCCGACAACGGGGAGGTGCGCCACATCCACTCGATCGCCGAATATGACGCCGCCCGGGGAGTCGTCTTCGGGGTGATCAGCGACATCACCGAGCGGGTCATGGCCGAGGAGGAACGGGCCCGGCTCCAGAACCAGCTGCAGCAATCCCAGAAGATGGAGAGCCTCGGCAGCCTCGCCGGAGGTGTCGCCCACGACATGAACAATGTGTTGGGGGCCATCCTCGGCATGGCCTCGGCCAACATGGAGGCGCAGCCCAAGGGAAGCCCCGCCTACCGCGCCTTCGATACCATCACCCAGGCGGCGACCCGGGGCGGCAAGATGGTCCGGAGCCTGCTGAGCTTCGCCCGGCAGAGTCCCGTGGAGGAGCGTGTGCTGGACATGAACGCGGTCCTGCGCGACGAAGTCACCATGCTGGAGCGCACCACCCTGGGCAAGGTGCGTCTCGGACTGGACCTGGCGGAAGAGCTCCGGCCGATCCGCGGCGATGCCGCCGCCCTGACCCATGCCCTCATGAACCTGTGCGTCAATGCCACGGACGCCATGCCCGAGGGTGGCACCCTCACGCTGCGGACCCGGAACCTCGACAGCGACTGGATTCAGGTGGAGGTGGAAGACACCGGCACCGGGATGCCCCGGGAGATCCTGGAGAAGGCCATGGATCCCTTCTTCACCACCAAGGCCGTGGGCAAGGGTACCGGGCTTGGCCTGTCCCTGGTCTACAAGACCGTGAAAGCTCACCGGGGCCAGGTGGAGCTTCACAGCGAGCCCGGTCAGGGCACCATCGTCCGGCTGCGCTTCCCAGCCTGTGGAGTCCCTCTTCAGGCCCCGGAGCACCCTGCCCTGCCCCAGCCCAAGCCGTCGCCCCAGGCTCTCACACTGCTGGTGGTGGACGATGACGAGCTGATCCAGAACGCCATGCTCACCATGCTCGAGTTCATGGGACACCAGGCCGTGGGCGTCTCCAGCGGCGAGGAGGCTCTGGCCCAGCTCGAGGCCGGGCTCGAGCCAGACCTGGTCATCCTGGACATGAACATGCCCGGGCTCGGAGGCGCCGGCACCCTGCCGCTGCTCCGCGCCCTGCGGCCGACCCTGCCGATCCTGCTGGCCACGGGCCGTGTCGACCAGTTCGCCTCGGACCTGGCACGCACCCATCCCCTGGTCACCCTGCTGTCCAAGCCCTATGGCATGGATGACCTCCGGAAGCAGATCGAGAGCCTCATCCGGGCCTGACGAGCGGGGCACCTGGGTGCTGGCGTGAGGATCTCAGCGGAGGCAGACCACCTTCGCCTTGCCCTTCCACTTGAGCCAGGCTCGGTCGGTAGTCAGCACCATGGCCCGCTCCCGCTCCGCCAGGGCCAGGCAGCAGCGGTCACCGAGGGAGAGGCCGAGGGGCCGAGTTCGGGCCTCCATCAGCCCTGCCTCCAGGGCGAGGGCCTGATCCAGCGGCGCCACCTCGAGCTGCAGCCCATCCAGCGCGGTCCGGAGTTCGCGGGCTGGCAGTCCGGCGCGCCCCAGGATGCCGACCACCTCGGCCCAATTCGGGGCGCCGATCAGGGCCTCCCCGGTGCACACCGCCTACCAGACCGGCTCCTGCCCAGGCTCTCCCAGCAGCAGCGCCACCAGGGCGCTGGCGTCAAGCACCGTCCTGTTCACGTCGGTAATCCTCCCGACGCTCGGCGACCAGCTGGTCGGACAACAGGCGCCCGTCCTTCGGGCGGTAGGGCGCCAGGAGGGCCTGGGCGCGGCGCAGCGCGACTTCCACGGTGACCAGTCGGACCTCCTCGCCCTGGAGCTCAAGGACCAAACGGGAACCGGTCTTCAGCCCGAGGGCCTTCCGGAAGGCCACCGGCAGGATCACCCGACCCGCGCCGTCCACGGTCACAGTCGCGTTCATGGGTGATCCTCCCCTGTTTCAGAAATAGGGTAAATTCAGAAAAATGCCATTTTTCTGAAATAGGGGAAAAGGGATCAAGGTTGGAATGCCACGACCATGCCCTGGGCGTCGGCGTGGCCCTTCGACTGGACCTCGGCGCCGCGGTAGAGGGTCCAGCCGGGGAGACCCCGGGCCATGCTCTTGGTCATGGCCCACTGCTGGATCCGACTGTTGGCCAGGATCACCAGGAGCAGCCGCTTGGGATTCCAGGGGTTCGGGAAGGCGGCGATCAACCCGTCGTCGGCTCGGCCGTAGGTGCGGCCCTGCCACTGGAACCAGCCGGGACCCGCCTTGAGGGGCAGCTTCTCCTCGGCGAGCAGGCGGGCCATGAGGCCGTTGTCCGCGGGGCCGCCCAGGACCACCAGGTCGCTGGCAGCCAGCTCGGTGTCGCTGACCTCGGCATCGGGCTTCACGGGCAGCAGCACCTCGGTCATGTTGTCCGCCAGCAGCTCGCGGTACTGCAGGGCCAGGGTGCGCTGGGCCTCCACCTCCCGGGCCGTGCCGCAGACCAGCAAGGTGGCGCTCCAGTCGTCCAGCACATTGCCCGGCACCCAGAAGTCTGCCCGGGCCAGGGGCAGGTCCCGAGCGGCGTTGAAGGTCAGGCGCGTGGGCCGGGTCTCGCTGCGGAAGGTGAACGTGTCCTTGGCGCTGGTCAGGGCGAGGCGCTCCAGTCGGGCGCCCTTCTCCGTCTCCACCGTGACGAAAGCCACCAGGGGATAGGCGAAGCCGGGCTGCGTGACCTCAAGGCTCACCTCGAAGGCCTCTCCCGCTTTCTCCACCCGTGCCTGGAGGCCAGGCGCGGGCAGGTCGGCGCGCTCGAGCCAGGGTTTCACGATCGGCGCCACGTCCTTCCCTGCGGCGGCGGACAGGGCCCGCAACAGCTCGGCCGTGGTGGCGGTCTTGCCCCGAAACTGGCCCGAGACCGCCTGCATGGCCTTGCCGAAGGCCGCGTTGCCCAGGTGCAGGCGCAGCTGATGCAGCGCGAAGACGCCGCGGAGGCGGGGGATCTGGTAGGCGCCGTAGCGGTCATAGTCCGTGACCGTGGCCAGGGGGGCCTTGGCACCCTCCTTGGCGGCCAGCCACAGGTGGCGCGTGCCCAGGTCAGCCAGGGCGGCGCTCTGGGTCTCGAAGCCCTTGGCCCCACTGGCGGCCAGCTGCTTCAGCTGCGCGTGGTAGGCCGCCGACCCGCTGACGAACCAGTTGTCCGCATCCGAGGCGGGCCGGATCGTCCCCGTCCACAGCCCCTTGGCGTCATAGCTGAAGGCCTCCTTCACGGCGGCCAGATCAGGCACGACCGCAGCCTTCGGGGCCTTGTCAGCCTTCCAGGCGGCGCGAGCAGCCTGGAGCCGGCTCGAGACCCAGACTGGGCTGAACGTCGTATACCCATGGGTCAGGTGCGGCGTGGCCAGGGGCAGGTCGGCAATCCAGCGGCCGCCCACCATCTTTTCGCGCTGGGTGGTCTTGCCCTGGTGGGCGATGAAGACCAGCCCTTCGGCCATCTCCGCGGTGGTCAGCTTGGCATCGCAGGCATGGGGCCGGTTGATGGGGCTGCTGGCCAGCATGCGGGTGGCGGCGTCGATGTCGAAGCCGCCTTTGCCGCTGGCCCGGAAGGCCTCCTGGAAGGCGATGTCGCGGTTCCAGGTGTTGAAGGCCAGGTCCACGGGCGCGCCGTCGGGGTTGGCGCCGTACTCGCCACGCACCTCGAGGTCGCGGTTGTTGTTGTTGGCCCAGATGAAGCCCTGGTGGTTGGCGGGCGTGTCCGCGGGCTTGCCCTTGCTGCCCGTGCGCCAGAGCCGGGTCTTGTCGGTGCCCAGCAGGAAGCAGGCGCCCTCGTCGGTCTTGGTGTCGGCCATGGTCCAGTCGTTGGTGTAGAGGCCGTTGTTCTGCTTGAACAGGATCGCCGCCGCCTCGTCGATGCCCGAGGCGTACTGGGCGGCCTTCCGGATGCGGTTGCTCTGGGGCGTGCCATCGGGATTGAAGGGGGTCTGCCCCACGGTGGTCTCGCCCATGACCAGGCCCGAGGCGTTCAGGTACCAGTCCGTGCCGCTGTGGATGCCGCCTGCGAAGGTCTGCAGCACCAGGCGGTGGCCCTTCTCGGGCACGATGTCGAGCATCACGTTCCACTCGGTGCCGGTGTAGCCGCCCCACATGAAGACCTGGCCGAAGATGAAGCGGCCGCTCCGGGTGGCTTCCTTGGTGGCCACGAACGACGAGCAGTGGTCCCCCTGCCCGCCCTTGGCTACCTCGTCATCGGCGGACATGAACGTGCGACCGCTCAAGGAATTCGTCGTAGATGGAAGAGCCGAATGGAGATAGCTTTCATCGACGTCACTGTTCAGCGTGACGATGTCCAAGAGATCCAGGTCCCGGCCCTTGAACTTCACCCCGGCCTTCACAGCGCCGTCGGCGATGCCCTTCATCTCCTCCAGGTATTCCACGTCGTATTTGCGGAGGAACAGCGCGTCCGCCAGGTGGCGCTTGTCGGTCCAGCCCCGGGCGGCGTCGGCGGCGTCCTTCTGGAGGCCCAGCTTGGTCATGAACCGCACGATCTCCTCGGCCATGAGCTCGCCGTGCTGGCGGCCCCGGGTGTAGGGGGCGCCCTCGATATGCAGGAAGGTCCAGCCGCCCATCTCGTAGCGGAAGCCCTTGCCCGCCCAGCGCACGGTCTCCAGGGGCACGAAGGCGGTGACGTCCTCCACCTTCTCCAGCTTCAGGTCGCTGAAGCTGGCGGCGCCCGTGGCCTGACCGTTGCGGCCCAGGTGCAGCTGCGCCCGGTCCGTGGGGCTGGTGGCCAGGAACAGCACCGAGAGGCGGCGCTCGGCGGTGCCCGCGGCGCTCTGGGAGGCGTTCGTGAAGGGGAAGCTCTGCATGGACAGACAGGCGCCCAGGGCCGTGGGATACCGCGCCAGGGCATCCACCTTGACCCCCTCGGTGCGGACCGTGGCGCTCAGCCGGTAGAGCTCGCCGACCTTCAGCGTGACGGGCGCGGACACCAGGGTGCCCTCGGCGCCCCCGGCCGCGTCCAGTCGCAGGCCCACGGCCTTGGCGGTGGAACCCGGCTTCAGGTTCCAGCCCCCGAGGGACAGGTCCGCCGCTGAGGCGAAGGCCGCCAGGACCAGCACCAGCAGGGCACGGAAAAATCGACTCATGGGACCTCCATCCACCTAGTCTGCCAAAGCCTCGCAGGGATTGCCTCGTTTATTGAGGCCAAGGAGTGCCAAGCGCTCAGCTCCGCCGCAGCATGAGCAGGGTCCGGTCATCCAGGTAGGGGGCGCCCGCGGTGAAGCGATCGAGCTCCCCCAGCAGGGCCGCGTCCAGGGCGGGCAGCGACTCGTGGCGGCGGGCTGCCACCAGGGCTGTGAGCGCCTCGCTGCCGAACTCCTCCTCGGCGGCATTCGCGGCCTCCGTGATGCCGTCGGTGTAGACCACGAGGAGGTCGCCGGGCGCCAGACTCAGCGTGGCCTCGCCGTAGGGCTGCCCGGGCAGCATGGCCAGGGGCAGGCCCTGGGCCTCGAGCTCCTGGATCGGCTCGGTCCCGTGCAGGAGGAGCGCCGGGTTGTGGCCCGCATTGGTGTAGGTCAGGGTGCCCGTGGCCGGATCCAGCAGGGCCAGGAAGGCGGTCACGAAGCGGCGTCCATCCGCGTGCCGGGCCAGGTTCCTCGACAGCTGGAAGGCCAGCTCGGAGGTGCTGAGGTCCCGCTCGGTCCAGGCCTCCAGGGTGGCCTGGAGCGAGGCCATGAGGAGGCCCGGGCCCAGGCCCTTGCCGCTCACGTCCGCCAGGCAGAAGAGCCACTTCCCATCGCTGCGGAGCCACCAGCCGAAGAGATCGCCGGAGACCTGGCGGCTGGGCAGGTTGTTGCCGTAGAGCTCGAAGCCCGGGATGTCCGGTGGGAACCCCGGCAGCAGATCCTGCTGGATGCGGCGGGCGAGGTCCAGCTCCTGATCCACCTTCTTGCGGGCCAGGGCCTCCTCGCGCAGGCGGGCCTGCTCCAGCTTGGCCGTGGCCAGATGGGCGAAGGTGCTGGCCAGGCGCAGATCCTCCTCGTGGAAGGGCTTCCGGGGGGCGCGCGAATCCAGGTAGAGCAGGCCCTTCACCACGCCCTGGTGCTCCAGGGGCGTCACCATGGCCGAGGTCACGCCACTCTGCAGGAGCGAGGGGGAAGCCAGCCCCGGGTCCTCCCCGACATCGTTGAAGAGCACGGACTCCTTGCGCTCCAGGGCCGCGTCAACCAGGCTGCGGGCCAGGACGATGGGCTGATCGCCCTCGGGCCCGCGGGAGGCCACCGTCTGCAGCCCGGTCCGGTCCTGGATGAGCACCGCGGCGCGCCAGGGCTTCAGCAGGGTCCAGAGCCGGTCCAGGAGGTGGGCCAGCAGCTGCTCCGGCGGGCTGTCCTCCAGCAGCTCCAGGGAGAGGGCCTCGATCTCGCGGATCACCTCCCGGAGGTGCAGGGTCTCCGGGGCCTCCCGGCGCCGGTCCGGGGCCGCGCGCAGCCGCTCCAGGGGCAGCACGAGGGAGCCTGCGGAGGAGGAGTCGCCCGTGTCTGGACCGATACGAACCCTTGGCCCCTGGGCGAGCGGGCCCAGCCAGAGGGCCACCTGGCCCAGCTGGAGCTCGTCACCCTCGCCCAGGGAATGGGGCACCGTGATCCGCTCGCCGTTGAGGGTGGTGCCGTTGAGGGAGCCCAGATCCTCGAGGCAGAGTGCACCGTCCTGCAGGCTGATCCGGGCGTGGAAGCGGCTGAGGCTCGCGTCGGGGATGGCCAGATCGTTCAGGGAGGAGCGCCCCAGGGTCCAGACCCGGTCCTCGCCCTCCAGAGGCAGGGGCGGGCGGCCGGGGATATGCAACATCAGGGTCTTCATAGAGCCTTCAAGAATCTGCTTGGTGCGAACATAAAGATGGTTAATTTAAGTCAATGTATATCATTTTACGTAACAATGCTTGACCGATGATCGGACGCCTCGAAGCGCGCCCGATCATACCCGACGAGGCCGCGATGGAGCCACGCAGGATGCACCGTTGAAGCCCCTCGACTCCCAGGCCGACACCCTGGCCGGGGCCGCATCGGTCATCGGGGCCGGGGGGACCGGCCGCACGGTGCCGGACTTCCCCGTGAAGGACTGGGACCGCTACGAGTTCCTGGGCTTCCTGGGCCAGGGCGGCATGGGGATGGTGTTCCTGGCCCGGGACCGGAAGCTCGGCCGCGAGGTGGCCATCAAGTTCGTGCGCCTGGAGGACGAGCGGCACCTCCAGCGCTTCCTCGTCGAGGCCCGGGCCCAGGCCCGCGTGGACCATGAGCACGTCTGCAAGGTCTTCGAGGTCGGCGAGGTGGAGGGCCGGGTCTTCATCACCATGCAGCACATCGCCGGCAGCTCGCTGGAGCAGGCGGCCCCGACGCTGAGCCTGGAGCAGAAGGTCATCGTGCTGCGGGACGCCGCCCTGGGCGTGCAGGAGGCCCACAAGGTGGGGATCATCCACCGGGACCTGAAGCCCGCCAACATCATGGTGGAGCGGGCCGAGGACGGCGCCCTGCGCAGCTTCGTCATGGACTTCGGCCTGGCCCGGGAGTGGAACCAGGACGTCACGGAGACGGGCTCGGTGCTGGGCACCCCGGCCTTCATGTCGCCGGAGCAGGCCCGGGGCGAGCTCCACCTGCTGGACCGGCGCACGGACGTCTACAGCCTGGGCGCCACCCTCTACCTGGTGGTCACCGGCCAGGCGCCCATCCCGGGCAGCAACGCCCTGGAGGTCCTCAGCGCCATCGGCTCCCACGAGGTGCAGCCCATGCGCCTCCACGGCCCGGGCATCCCCCGGGATCTAGAGGCCATCACCCTCAAGTGCCTGGAGAAGGATCCCTCCCGGCGCTACGACTCGGCCCGCGCCTTCGCCGAGGACCTGGACCGCTTCCTGGCCGGGGAGCCCGTGCGGGCCCGGCCCACGGGCCTGCTCTACCGCCTGCAGCGGAAGGTCCTCCGCCATCGTCAGCTCGCCACCGTGGCCGCCCTGGCCTTGATCCTGGTGCTGGGCGCCCTGGGCACCACCCTCAAGACCCGCCGGGACGCCAGCCGCCGCGAGCGCCTGGCCCAGCAGTTCACGGAGTCCATGGGCCGCATCGAGTCCCTGGCCCGCTACTCGGCCCTGGCGCCCCTGCACGACATCCGCCCGGACCTGCAAGCGGTGCGGGCTCACCTGGACCTGCTGCAGGCGGACATGCGCGCGGCGGGCAGTCTGGCCAACGGGCCCGGCCACTACGCCCTGGGCCGGGGCTTCTGGACCCTGGATGACGCCGAGCAGGCCCGAGAGCACCTGCAGATGGCCTGGGACGCGGGCTACCGCGAGCCCCGGGTGGCCTTCGCCCTGGCCCTGGTGCTGGGGCGCCAGTACCAGGAGCAGCTGCTGGAGGCGGAGCGCATTCCCGCGCGGGACCAGCGGGAGGCCCGGCGGCGGCGCATCGAGGTTCAGCTGCGGGCCCCGGCCCTGAGCTACCTCCGCCAGGCCCGCGGCGCAGACGTGGCCTCTCCCGCCTACCTTGAGGCCCTCCTGGCCTTCTACGAGGGGCGCCTGGATGAGGCCCTGGAGCACCTGAAGGTCCTGGAGGGCGAGCTGCCCTGGTTCTTCGAGGCCCCCCTGCTGCGGGGCTCGCTCCTGCAGGCCCGGGCCTGGTCCTGGTGGAACCAGGGGCAGCCGGAGAAGGCCCAGGCTGACTTCGAGGCCGGCCGCCGGGACCTGGCCATCGCCGCCGCCAGTGGGCGCAGCGCCCCCGCGGTCTACGCGGCCCTGGCGGAGCTGGAGCTGAACGCCCTGACCATGGAGAAGTACAGCCAGGGTCAGGTGCAGCCCGCCTTCGAGCGGGGCCTGGCAGCGGTCCAGCTGGCCCTCCGGGCCCAGGCGGACCACGCGCCCTCCCTCATCCTCCAGGCGGCCCTCCTGGGCCAGTATGCGGATGTGCTGACCAGCCGCGGGGAGCATCCGGAGGCCCTGGTCCAGGAGGCCGTGACCGCGGCCTTGAAGGCCCAGGCGGCGGGACCCACCCGGGCCGACGCCTGGGCGGCCCTGGGCAAGGCCTACTACCAGTGGGGCAATGAGCGCCTCGACCAAAACCTGGATCCCACGGAGCAGCTGGACAAGGGACTCCGGACCCTGGAGTCCCTGGCGGCTTCGAAGCGCGACTACACCGTGGAGAACCACCTGGGCCTCCTGCACCAGACCTGGTCCGACTACGAGCTCCAGCAGGGGCTGGATCCCCTGCCGCACCTGGACGGGGCCATCGCCGCCTACGAGCGCGCCACAGCCATGGAGCCCCAGTCCCTGCCCGCCTGGATCAACCTGGGCACCTGCCTCCAGCAGCGGGCCGTGCTGCCAGGCACCGCGGACCCCGAAGCGGACCTCCAGCGGGCACTGCAGGTGCTGGACCGGGCCCACACCCTCAACCCCCGCCACTTCGTCCCCTGCTTCGTGCAGGGCAAGGTGCTCTACAGCCAGGCACTGCGCAAGCAGGAGCGGGGCGAGGATCCCAGGGCAGAGCTGCAGGCCTCCCTGGAGGCCAACCGCCGGGGCCTGGCCATCAACGCCGAGGTGCCGCACCTGCACAACGGGATCGGCGTGGCCCAGCTGCAGGTGGCCCGCGCCGCCTGGGAGCGGGGTCAGGACCCCCTGCCCGCCCTCGCTGCGGCGGAGCAGGCCTTCCGCCGGGCCATGGCCGTGGCCCCGGGCCAGGTGCTGGGCTATGTGAACCTGGGAGATCTGCTCATCTGGAAGGCGCGGAAGGGGCTGGGCCCCCGCCCGTCCGCCAACATCCAGGCCGCCGAGGTGCTGTTGCACCGAGCCCAGGCGGCCGCGCCCGAAGATCCAGGCCTCCTGGTCACCCAGGGGCGCCTTGCGGCCCTGCGGCTGGAGCAGCTGCTGGGCAGCCCTGGGGACTTCCGGTCCAGCCTGGCCGCGGGGGAGGCGATCCTCGGTGCTGTGCTCCGCCGCCAGCCCCGGCACCGGGACGCCCTGCTCTACCTGGGCGAGCTGCGCAGCGCCGCCGCCCGCCTGAAGGCTCAGCGCGGCCAGGCTGTCCCGGAGGACTTCGAATCGGCGGACCAGGCCCTGGCTAGGGCCCTCCAGGCACCGCCGGAGTCCCAGGAAGCCCTGCTGACCCGGGCCGCCCTGGCCCTGGACTGGGCCGGCTGGGAACAGACCCGGGGGCAGGATCCCTCCCGCCATCTGGCCCAGGTCGAGGCCCAGCTGAATCGGCTCGCCAAGCTGCACCCGGGCATGGGTGAGGCCCTGGCCCTTCGGGGCGCCCTGAAACGGGCAAAGGCGCGATACCCGGGCCCTGGCACAGCCTTAGGTCACGCTGCACCCGGTCTCTTCAAGCAAAAACAGGACACCGAGGAACACCGATAAAAGCTGATAAAAAAACATGATAACTACAAATATAAATATTTATTTAGTTCCTTATTTATCATCTTTTAATCGGTGTTCATCGGTGGTTACAAAGCTATTTTTCGCATCGACCACGGTGGCGGCCCGATCACCGGCGAGAGTGGCTCAGCCCGTCACCTTGATGGTGCCCGTGCCGCCGATGCCCTGGGCGGCGTTGGCCTCAGCGGCCAGATTCTCGGGCTGGGTTTCTTCGGACCCTTCGGGCGTGGAGCTGTCCGGCTCTTCGCTGTTGGTCTTGGGATTCATGGGGACCTCCTGAAAGGGGTTGGGGGACAGTCCTGGATCTTGAGACTCAGAACCAGAAGACCTGAAAGCTGAGGCCAAGCCTAGTCCCCTGCCAGCCCGAATTGAATATTTTTCTTCGGGTCCACTCGGATTTTTTCGACCTGGCGCTACCGCGGGGGCGGATGTCCTAAGCTGGAACCATGACACTGAGCAAATGGACCTTCACCGTGACACCCGAGGACGCGGAGCTGCGCCTGGATCAGCTCATCGCCAAGCACACGGAGCTGTCCCGGCGCTCGGCCCGGGAGGCCCTCAAGCTGGGTGGCGTGCAGGTGGACCGCAGAAGGGTGAAGGTGGCGGGCAAGCTGGTGAAGCCGGGCCTCGAGATCCGCGTGGCCTTCGATCCGGACCTGCCGGCGGTGCCCACCATGGCCATCCCCATCGTCTTCGAGGACGCCTGGATCATCGCCGTGGACAAGCCCGCGGGCATTGCCACCCAAGGCACCTGGGCCACGGACCGCCACGACCTGCTGGCCCTGCTGAAGGCCCAGCGCCCGGACCTGCAGACTTTCCTGCATCACCGCCTGGACCAGGGCACCTCGGGCCTGCTGGTACTGGCCAAGGACCCCAAAGCCAACAAGGGCCTGGCCGAGGCCTTCGCCTCCCGGGACCTGGTGAAGCTCTACCTGGCGCGGCTCTCCGAGCCCCTGGAGGCCTGCACGGTCAAGGTCCCCATCGGCCGCTTGCGGGGCGCGGACCCCGGCCGCTTCGGCTGCGAGGGAGACCTCATGGAGCCCAAGTCCGCCCACACGGACTTCCGCCCGGCCACCGCCGAGGAGACCGCGGGCCTGGTGCCCGGCCACTGGGTCGTGGCGCGCATCCACACGGGCCGCACCCACCAGATCCGCGTGCACCTCGTCCACCTGGGGCACCCCATCCTGGGCGACGGCCTCTACGGCGGCGCCCCCTCAGACCGCCTCTGGCTCCACGCCTGGCGCCTGGGCCTCCAGCACCCCGTCACCGGCGAGCCCCTGCTGCTGGAGGCCCCGCCGGTGCGGTTCCTGGGCTAGGTATCCCTCCAGGCCCCCGAGTCTCATGGTTAGGGGATCTCACTTGGGAACCACAGCCTTGATGGGGGCAGGTCCTTCCTTCTCAAGTAGGGGAACGGACCCCAAGGCAAGGAACTTTCCGGAGACATCCACGGTCAGCGGAGGCAAGCGACCCTCGGCCCAGAGCCATTGTTCCGTCTCGGGCATTTCCCTCACCAGATTCCCCAAGGTCTTGGGTGGAACCGAAGACAGGGTTCGGGAAGCTGGATCAAAGCGCAGCATGAGGGCCACATATTCAGACCCCTCGTAGTCCTCCGGCTTCAGGGGCCACCGGCCTGCCTCGACCAACCGCCGCTGTTCCTCGGCCGGAAGGGATGCAAACAGGTTTCTCGCGAAGTTCTCTGAATATCGATTTAATTGCCGGACCATTGCGGGAACGAAGATTTCCCCCGAAGTGGAGCAGAACGGCGGTGAAAGGAACGAAGGAGGCTGGGGGATCTCGGCTGCCCCATCTGCCTGGCGCCTAACCAACTCCGTGAACCTGGGAGTGAACCGCCGGAACATGTCGCCCTCCAGGTTCGTGGGAGAACCAGATGCCGGGTCTATGCGGTAGAGAGACCCGTTGGAGATGAAAAGAAAGAAATCAGTGTCCACCGCGATTGCGACAGCCCGAAGATTCCGCTGGGAATCCTGCAATTCCAACAGGGTTCGACGGATCTGACTGGGCCATTCCACCACATCCACCCGGAACACAGGAGGGCTAGCCCCTTCTATTGCAACCCTCACCCCCAGGAGGAAGCGACCAGCCGAGGCTGCCAGCAGGTGGAGAGCCTCATCCTTGAACTGGATGGGGGGATGCCAATACCAGGCGGAACCCTCCTGCTGAGGTATCACCTCCGCGCAACGAATACTGAAAAGTTTAGATGTCAAGAACTCTGCCTGGTAGAGGCGATCCCCATCAAAGCTTCGCTCGATCATCCCTGGCGCCTTGCTGGGCGGGAGTAGGGGGATGCCCTTGGCTTGCAGAAATTGGGGCCGCGCCTCCGATCGTGTATAGACAGCCTCGCCCATTACCACCCACTCTCGCCCCCAAGCACGAACAGATCCTGATTGTCCAAATAGGGTTTGGGTGAACAAGAGGAGGAAACATAGGAAAATTTTCATACCGGTTTCCAGGAAGCTGGTGTTTAATTCAGCCAATCACTATTGGGTCATCGTGTGCTTTGTGGCGGGGCTATAGAACGGTCTATTCCCCATCCCATTGCATGTGCAGGACGCTCGGTTCACAGTCCCGCTGCAAGCTTCAATTGTCGCATTGCAAGATCCCTTGTAGAGTAGCGTGTCGAACTGATAGGTGCAGTCAAGGGGGCAGAGTTTCTTGCAATCAGAGGCACTTGTGTCGCTATCTCCACCAATTTCTTCCAATGATGGGAAATTCATAAATTTCTGCTCCGGTCCGGGATGCCTCAAGTCCGGGGCCTGGGCCATAGCCGACACTCCAAGCAAGAAGAGGAATAGAAATAGTCGTTTCATGGCTGCTCCTGAAAGTTGGAGCAAATTTACGGTTTCTAGGGGGGGGGGGTCAATAGACTTTCCCGTTTGTCCAAAATTTTGCTCCAGAGCCGAACGCCCCTAAAGCTGGATTCATGGCGCTGAGCAAATGGACCTTCACCGTGACACCCATGAGGACGCGAACCTGAGTCTGGACCAGAACATCGCCAAGCACGCGGGGCTGTCCCGCTGCTCGGCCCGTGCGGCTTCGGGTAGCGGCGGGGCCAAGAACAGCCGCTGGGCCCTGGGGGCCGGGCCGGGCTCGGGTTCAGCCGCCATACGGGATCCTCCGCGCAGCAGTGTAGTCCCCGCGGGCTGCCCGGGCTGGCGGCCCTGAGGTAGGCTCTAGCCATGCTGACGAGGATGCTCTCCCTGGCTGGCCCTCTCCGCGGGCGGCTGCCCCTGGCCCTGCTGGTGGCTTGGCTCGTGGTGCCCGCTCAGGCCCAGGCGCCGAGCCCGTTGGCCGCAACCGCCGCCAGCCCCATCGCCGTCGAGCGCTTCGCCAGGCCCGGTCCCCTGGCGGGCGTGGTGGCGCGGATCGACCTCCGAGATCCCCGGGTCGCCGTGAAGGTCATCATGGCGGACGGCCTCGGCCCAGGCGGCGGGAAGGACTGCGCGGGACGCCTGGAGGTGCCCAGCGCCCTGGCCCGCAAGCACGACCTCGCCGTGGCCCTCAACGCCAGCTACTTCCGGGCCGAGCCCAAGGCGAGCGGAGCGCCGCCGGTGACCTACTTCGTCGGCAACTGCGGCACGCCCGTGGGCTGGCACGTGGCCGAGGGGCAGGTGCGCGCCCGACCCGTCGAAGCCCGCTTCGAGGCTGCCTTCGTCGTACATGCCTCCGGTCGCGCCACGCTGCACGCCCGCCTCCACGAGCTGCCCGCCGATGCGCGCTTCGTGGTCAGCGGCAACGCCCTGGTGCTGGAGCGGGGCCAGGTTGCCACCAGCCCCAAAGACACGGTTCGCCATCCCCGGAGCGCGGTGGGCCTCAGCGAGGACGGCCAGACCCTGCTGCTCGTGGCCGTGGACGGCCGCCAGGAGGGCCACAGCCGCGGGGCCACCCTGGCCGAGCTGGGCGAGCTGCTGCAGGGCTTCGGGGCTGCGGACGCCCTCAACCTGGACGGCGGCGGCAGCACCACGCTGGTCCTCAAGGACCACCTCACTGGCGTCTTCACCGTCGCGAACCGGCCCTCGGGACTGGCGACGGACCTGCCGAGCACGCACGTGGAACGCCCCGTGGTGGACGTCCTCGGCGTGGTGCTGCGGGAGGCGCCAGCCCCTCGGCAGACGCCCACGGAAGCTCCGGGCCGCTGAAGAAACCCAGCCGGGTCAGGCCTGTGGGAAGCGGTGGCGGAACGCCTCGGGCACTTTGGCCTTCTTGCGGGCCTGGTAGTCGAAGAACACGATGCCGGTCTTGCCCCGGGCCACTTCGCGACCGGAACCCCGGTCCGTCAGACGCCAGATGAAATCGCAGCCGTAGTCATGGAAATCCTCCACGCCCATCTCGACCACCATGACCTCGCCGTGGAAGGCCTCCGAGCGGTATTGCACGGCGGCATCCCGGGCGATGATGCCGCGTCCCGCCACATCGAGCTCCGAGTAGCCCAGGGACTTGAGGTAGCGCAGCCGGGCCTCGGACACCAGGCCCAGCACCTGGGCGTTGTCGAGGTGGTTGCCGTAGTTGATGTGCCCGATCAGCAGCGGGATCTCCGTGGCAAACGGGAACTGGGCGGGCAGCTCAATGCGGATACGGGCCATGGGTGCGGGACTCCAGGCAGCAGGCGCGGGCCTAGATGCCAGGGCGAACATAGCATGGGCCTTGGTGGCGCGCTTCCGGGGGCAGGGACTCGGGAGCTTCAGGCTCAGACCGCTTGCGCCCGGCTCTGCAGCGCCTCAAGGACCTCGGGCTTGTGGTCCAGCAACAGCTTCATCAACGCCAGCGGGGGTGCGGGAGTCGCTTTGATCATGATCTTGCCCGGGACGGGCGACAGGGCGACGATCACCCCCATGCGGCCAGCAAAGTCCAGGATCTCGGTCGCGGCCATGGTGTCAATGGACATTGGTCCTCCCTCTTATCCCATACATTCCATGTTGCTAGGCGATGTCACTGGGGACTGGCGCGGCGCGGTTAGAACAACCTACCTCCCCGGAGCAGGGATCTCCATACGCTCGATTACTTGTTGAGGTTTTTTTGAACGTCCGTAGGTCCTTGGGTGGGGTTCCTGTGGGTGCGTGGGACTCCGCGGCAGCTGTGCATCCGGGTAGAAGCAGGAATGGTTCTTTGTCGGGGCCAAATCAGTTCTTCTCTGACACGGCCGAACGCAGCGAAACCGGGTATGCCGTTGGGGCGCCCCAGTCCCCGGATAGCCACCACCCCGGCTATGCTCGGCTCATGAAGCTGCCGATCCTCTTCAACCCCGCCTCGGGCACCTCGCCCAAGGACCCGGACGCGCTGCTGCGGCCCCTGCCCAAGGAGCTGCGGGACCGGGTGGAGGTGCTGCCCTTCGGACCGCCCTGGGACTTCGAGCCCGCCATCGCGCAGGCGATCGCGGCCGGGGGACCGCTCTTCGTCTGGGGCGGCGACGGCACCGTGCACCACGCGGCGCGGGCCCTGGTGGACCGGGGCTGCCCGGTGCCCCTGGCGGCCCTTCCCGGCGGCAGCGGCAACGGCCTGGTCCACGGCCTCCGCACGCCCCTGGAGCCCTCGGGCGCCCTGCAGCGGCTGCTGGAAGGCCGGGAGCTGCGCCTGGACCTGCCGCGCCTGGACGGGGATTGTTTCCTCAACATCTGCGGCACGGGCTTCGAGGCCGCCGTGGCCCACCGCTTCGACGCCCTGCCCGGGCGGGGATTCAGCACCTATGCCCAGGCCTGCTGGCAGCTCTGGCGCACCTGGCAGGAGACAGGGCTCACCTGGAACGCCGAGCCGCTGCCAATGCCCCCGACCGCCGGACGACTCGAGCGCATCCGCGCCGCCCTCCACGCGGCCCCGCCCGCCCTGCCGACGGCGGCCTGGAGCCTCAGCTTCGCCAACCTGCCCACCTTCGGCAATGGCCTCTGGATCGCCCCCGGAGCCGACCCCACGGACGGCCTCCTGCAGTGGGCCACGCTGGCGCGCCCGGGCTGGCTGGCGCTGGCCTCGGAGGTGCCCCAGCTCTTCCGGGAGGGGGGCACCACGCCGCTCCGGCGGGAAGGCCGGGTGCGCAGCGCCCTGCTGCGCCTGGAGCGCCCCCTGCCCTGGCACCTGGACGGCGAGCCCGCCCCCGAGCGCGACCGCGCCGAGCTCAGCGTCGAGCCCCGCGCCTTCCGCATGCAGGTGACCGACGGGTGTCCCTGGACGTAGGTCCAGCCTCACTCAGAAACGGCCCCGTCGGGGCCGCTTCTGAGCTGGGAAAAGACGGGTGCTCAGTGCGGGAACACCGCCGGGCCGGACAGGCTGCGGCCGCGGAACTCGGCACTGACGCTGGGGGTGGCGCCCCACAGGCCCACGACCATCTTCACCTGGGTGAGGTCCACGGAGCTGGGGTTCCAGTCCCGGCGCACCATCAGGGTATAGGGGTATTTGGCATCGGACCACCAGGCGGGATCATCGACGATGACGTAGACCGACGTGGCTTCCTTGCCCGGGTTCTTGTAGGTCACCAGCACCGGCTGGTGGGCGATGGCCGCCTGCAGCATGCCGGGGCCGGGCGTACCCCACTTGTCCACCATCATGAGCCGGAACCAGCCCAGCTTCTCGTGCTGCACTTCCACCTGCACGGTGCCGCCGGCGGGCACGGCCAGGCCGTAGGCGCGCCAGCCCGCGGGGGTCTGGACGAAGTCCGTGAGGGAATCCACGCCGTCCCCGAGGGGTGTCACGGGAATGAAGCCGCGCCGGGAGAGCCACTGGATCTCAGCCATGAGGTCCCGGCGCCGCCAGTAGCCCATGTCAGGCAGGACGCCGCAGCGCTTCCAGGCTGGCGGGATCACCACCTGGGTGCCCCCGATGAGCCCCACGTTCGACAACCGGATCCCTCCGGTGGGCCGCCGCTGATCCACGGTCCGCTGGGCTGGGCGGGGATGGCCCACGCGGCCTTCGGTCCCCATGGACCGGGTCGGCGCGGCGGACGCGGGCGGCGGAGCTGGCGGGGCATCCCGGGCGGGCTGCGGCTGCGGACGCTGCACTCTGCCCTCCTGTGGCGAAGCGCCACAGATGGCCGAAGCCAGGGCCAGGATCATAACGACGCTCATCACACGATGTTGCATTCCAGTGGTCTGCATCGCACACCTCTCTCGGTTGGTTCGACAGTCCATGTTGCCAGACCCATGCCATGAACGATCGATAAGGTATCCTGGCCTTATCAAACATGGGAGTCTCCACGTGTTCGGCAAGATCCAGCGCATCCATTTTGTGGGCATCGGCGGCATCGGCATGTCCGGCATCGCCGAGGTGCTCGCCAACCTGGGCTACCAGGTCTCCGGCTCGGACCTGAAGGAGAGCGCCGTCACCCAGCGCCTCCGGGGACTCGGCATCATCGTCCACCTGGGTCACCAGGGCAGCGCCATCGAGGGCGCGCAGGTCGTGGTCATCAGCTCCGCCGTGAAGGGGGACAACCCCGAGGTCGTGGCGGCCCATGCGGCGAAGGTGCCGGTGATTCCGCGCGGCGAGATGCTGGCGGAGCTCATGCGCATGAAATACGGCATCGCCGTGGCGGGCTCCCACGGAAAGACCACCACCACCAGCATGGTGGCGCAGGTGCTCAGCCAGGGCGGCATCGACCCCACCATCGTCATCGGCGGCAAGCTCGGCACCATCGGCAGCAACGCCAAGCTCGGCAAGGGCCCCTTCCTGGTGGCCGAGGCCGACGAGAGCGACGGCAGCTTCCTCATGCTGAACCCCACCCTGGCCGTCATCACCAACATCGACCGGGAGCACCTGGACCACTACAAGGACCTGGAGGAGATCCAGGAGGCCTTCGTGACCTTCGCCAACAAGGTGCCGTTCTACGGGTCCGTCTTCCTCTGCATGGACGATCCCAACGCCGCTGCGGTGCGCCCCCGCCTGAAGCGCCGGGTCTACACCTACGGCACCCACCCCCAGGTGGACATCCGCGCCCGGGAGATCCGCCAGGAGGGTTTCCGCACCCACTTCAAGCTGAAAGCCCACGGCAAGGATCTGGGCGCCTTCAGCCTCGGCGTGCCGGGCCACCACATGGTGCTCAACGCCCTGGCGGCCATTGGCATCGCCCTGGAACTCGACGTCGACCCCGAGGTCATCCGGGCCAGCCTCGCCAGCTTCACCGGCGCCGACCGGCGCTTCCACCTCAAAGGCGAGCGGGACGGGGTGCTGGTGGTGGATGACTACGGCCACCATCCTACGGAGATCGCCGCCACCCTGGCCGCGGCCCGGGCGGGCTTCCCCGAGCGCCGCCTCGTGGCGGCCTTCCAGCCCCACCGCTACAGCCGCACCAAGGCGCTGCTGGACGAGTTCGGGACGGCTTTCTTCGAGGCGGACGTGGTGGTCGTCACGGACATCTACCCTGCGGGTGAGCAGCCCATCAAGGGCATCACGGGCGCCGTCGTGGCGGAGGCCCTGCGCTCCCACGGCCAGAAGGAGGTCCACCTGGTGGGCCGGGTGGAGGATCTGCCCCAGGCCCTCCAGAGCCTCACCACCAGCGGAGACCTGCTCATCACCTTCGGCGCGGGCTCCATCACCACGGTCGGTCCGGCCTTCCTGGACCTGGCCTGAACATGGCACTGCGGCCCCTGCCTGCCCTCGTCGCCCTGCTCGTCGCCGCGCCCCTGGCCGCCAGCCTGCCCGCGGGCCTGCTGCCCGCCGGGGACCACCGGCCCGAGGTACCCCAGCCCGCCCTCGGCGCCCGCTACACCCCACACGACGAGCTGCTGGCCACCGTCCGCGCCCTGGCGGCCGCGGCTCCGGACCGGGTAAAGCTGTCCACGCTGAACCTCACGGAGGAAGGGCGGGAGCAGCCCTTCCTGGTGATCACGTCCCCCGCGAACCTGCAGCGCCTCGACGAGCTGGTGGCCCTCAACGCCAAGCTGGCGGACCCCCGGACCTGCACCGAGGACGAGGCCCGGCGCATCACCGAGACCAACCCCGTCTTCGTGTGGCTCGGCTACTCCGTCCACGGGGCCGAAGCCTCGGGCTCGGAGGCAGCCCTGGCCGTGGCCTACCACTTTGCCGCGGCCCGCTCGCCGGAAGTGCTGGGGCAGCTCGACCGGGTGGTGCTGTTGCTGGACCTGACCCAGAACCCGGACGGCCGGGCGCGCCACCTCCAGGCCGTGGCCGAGGCCACCACCCCCTTCAACGTCAGCGATCCCCAGGACGCACAGAACACGGCCCGCTGGCCCGGGGGCCGCTTCAACCATCGCCTCTTCGACCTCAACCGCGACTGGGCCTGGCAGACCCAGGGCGAGTCCCGCGCCAAGACCGCCGCGTTCCTGCGCTGGCGGCCCCAGGTGGTGGCGGATGTCCACGAGATGTGGCCCGAGACCACCTACTACTTCCCGCCCACCATGCAGCCCATCCACGAGGCGCTGCCCGGGGCCGCGTCCAACCACTGGCAGGCCGCTTTCGGCACGGGCCTGGCAAAGGCCTTCGACGCCCGGGGCTGGGCCTACTTCCGCCGGGACGTGTTCGACCTGTTCTACCCAGGCTACGGCGACAGCTGGCCCACCTTCCACGGGGCCGTGGGCATGACCTTCGAAGCGGCGGGTCAGTCGGGCCTGGCCTACAAGCGCCTGGATGGCGAGACCACCACCCTGGAGAGCCGCCTGCAGCGCCACACCACTGCCAGCCTGGCCACCGTGGCCACCGCCGCCGCCGAGCGCCAGGCCCTGCTCTGGGACTTCCAGCGCACCCGGCGCGAGCGCGTCGCCCTGGGCGATCGGGCCGGCGCCTTCCTGCTGGCCGAGGGCGAAGATCCGGGCCGCACCCGTGCCCTGGTAGCCCTCCTGGAGCGCAACGGCCTCGAAGTGCAGCGCACGGCCGCAGACCTTTCCACCGATGGGCTCGAGCCCATCGGCCTCGCCCGCGCCGCCACCCTCCCCGCCGGCAGCTACCTGGTGGGCCTGGACCAGCCCAGCGGCGGCCTCGCCCAGGCCCTGCTGGAAGGCGAGGCCCACATGGGCCCCAAGCCCACCTACGACCTCTCGGCCTGGAGCCTCCCCTTGGCCTTCCACGTGCCCGCCTGGCGCACCAAGACGAAACCCAAAGCTGCCCCGGCCAGCCCCGCTGCGCCCGCGACTGCGGACCTGCCGGAGACCGCCTGGGGCTACCTGCTGCCCGCGGGCCTCGACGGCGTCGAACGAACCCTCGGCACCCTGCTGCAGGAGGGCTTCAAGGCCACGGCCCTGGCGGAACCCGCCCAGCTGCGCGGAGAGACCCTGGGCGCTGGCACCATCATCCTGCCTCTGCGCATCAACGCGACAAACCTTCGGCTGCGGCTGCAGGAGCTCTCCCGCCGGAACGGTCACCCCGTGCTGGCCACGGACACAGCCATGATGGCCTCGGGCCCGGACCTGGGCTCGAACCGCACGCTGCTCCTGAAGGCGCCGCGCCTCGCCGTGCTCATGGACCGCCCCGCCAACCCCATGGCCTTCGGCGCCGTGGCGCACACCCTCATCGAAGCGGGCCTGCCCTTCGTGCAGCTCCGCGCGGACCGCCTGGGCGGCACCTCCCTGGCCCGGTTCACCCACGTGGTCATGGTGGACGACGGCGCCCAGGGCAAGGGCTGGCAGCGCAGCCTCGGCGAGGGCGGCGCGGCCAAGCTGAAGGCCTGGCTCCAGGAGGGCGGCAGCCTGCTGGCCTTCCAGGGCGGGGCGGCCTATGCCTCCCGGGCGGGCCTCAGCACCACGGGCTTCCACCTGCTGGGCAAGGAGGCCGAGGAGGCCCACCTGAAGGAGAAGGACCCCAAGCGCGAGACTCCCAAGGCTGATCCCGCGGAGCTGGTGCAGCCCTGGGACAAGCGGGAGGACCGCGCCCTGGCCGAGAGCATCCCCGGCGCCTATCTGAAGGCACGGGTGGACGGCAGCCACCCTCTGGCCTGGGGGCTCCATGCTGCGCAGGGCGCCGCTGTGCTGGATGTCAACGATCCCATCCTCGAGCTGAGCGCCGGCGGCGAGAACCCGCTCCACTACGCCAAGGAGGACTTGAAGGTCTCGGGCCTCCTGCCCAAGGCCCTGGAGGCGCGGCTGCAGCAGAGCGCCTACGCCCTGCGCGAGCACTCCGGCCAGGGTACGGTCATCCTGGTGGCGGGCGATCCGGTCTTCCGGGCCCAGGCCCCCTTCACCCGGCGCCTGTTCTTCAACGCCATCTTCTTCGGCGCCTACCGCCCCACCCCGGAGTAGCGAATCCCCATGGGCCTGTCCTACACCATTGCCATCACGGGGGCCTCGGGCTCGGCCTTCGGCGTCGCCCTGCTGCGGCGCCTCTCCGCAAGCCCGGCCGTGGCCCGCGTCGCCCTGCTGCTCTCGGCCACAGGGAAGCGCTGCCTCTTTGACGAAACGGGCCTGACGCCCAAGGACCTCGCCGCCCTGCCCAAGGTGGAGCTGCGGGATGAGCGGGACCTGGGCGCCGATATTGCCTCGGGCTCGTTCCGCCAGGACGGTATGGTCCTGCTCCCCTGCAGCGCCGGGGCCCTGGGCCGCATCGCCGCGGGCACCAGCGAGACCCTGGTGAGCCGCGCCGCGGATGTGTGTCTCAAGGAGCGCCGCCCCCTGGTGCTCTGCCTGCGCGAGACGCCCCTGAACCGCATCCACCTCGAGAACATGCTGCGGGTTCACGATGCGGGCGCCATCGTCATGCCCCTCATGCCCGGCTACTACAGCGGCCCCAAGACCATCGACGACCTCTGCGACACCTTCGCCACCCGCGTGCTCGATCAGCTGGGTCTCCGCGAAGACGATCCCCGGCGCTGGAAGGGCTGAAGTTCCCAACCACGAAGAAGAACAGGGCCCCCCGGGCGGGGCCACTAGGCACACACCACCGGTGGGCGGCGACCCCACTCCCCTGTGGATGCCCCGCACGTTCAGGGAAAAGCAACCACTCTCGCCGAGAAAAGACGAGGGGAGCGGAGGACTTCGGCTTACCCGCTGTTCTCTGCGAACCTCAGCCTTCTCCGCATCCTCTGCGAGAGTGGTTGCCCTTCCCCCGCGAGCTGGATGAGTCCATCCCGGGTTGGCATTCCCAGAAATCACGGAAGAACCTGATGTTCCAACCCGCACACCGGTGGCCGACTGCCTACCCCACGCCTTCCATGAGCGCCTGTTCTTCGCGCTGGGCTTTGCGGGTGGACCAGAAGGCCCAGAGGGCGCCGAGGGCGCCGGTGGCGGCGCCGACGAAGGCCAGCAGGAGCATGCTGCCCCAGGAGAAGAAGCCCAGCCGGGCCAGCTCAACCAGCATGGGAGAGAGGCCACCCATGCCGCGGGAGACCGGCAGCCAGAAGCTGAACAGGCCCAGCAGCGCCAGCAGGCTGCCGCTCAGGCCCAGGAAGGCGCCCTCCAGCAGCAGCGGCGTGAGGATGAAGGCCTCGGAGGCCCCCACCAGCCGCATGATCGTGATCTCTTCCTCGCGGGCCAGGAGGCTCATGCGGATCACATTGCCGGTGGCGAAGCCCGCCGCGAGCAAGAGGATCACGCCGAGGGTCGCCAGGGCCGAGCGCAGCATGCGGGCCATGCGGTGGAGGCTCTCCATGCGCTCCTGGTCCACCAGCACGTCGCCCACGCCGGGCAGGCCCCGGAGGCTGGCGCCCACTTCCACCCCCCGTCCGCCCGTGGCCAGGTCGGGGCGCAGGGTCAGCTCCAGGCTCTCGGGCAGGGCATCCTGGCCCGCGCTCTCCAGCAGCAGACCCGCTTCCCGTGTGGCCGCCATGAAGCGCTTGCGGTTCTCCACCGCGCTGACACGGTGCACCTCGCGGAAGCGGGGATCCCGCTTCAGGCGAAGCTCGGCTTCATCGAGGGACTTCCCTTCGGCGGCATAGGCCACCACCTTGGCCATGCCCTCCAGGCGATTGACAAAGCGGTCGAGGCTCTCGACCGCCAGCAGGCCCCCACCCGCCAGCAGCAGACCCGAGCCGAGCGTGAGCACGGCCAGGAGGTACTGGCCGCGGTGCCGGTAGAGGTCGCGGAACACATCCTGGAGCAGCAGCCCCAGCAGGCGGAAGAGGGTCACGAAGCGTTTCCGTCGATGGCGATCCCCTTCAGCACGGAGGTGGTGGGGGACACCGAGATGATCTTGGCCGCCGTACCGCCCATGGGCGACTTCCACAGATAGACGGTGCTGGAGCCCGAGGTGCTGCTGCTGCCCAGGCCCGCCAGCCAGTCCTTGCTGCCCGCGTGGGCAAGGACCCGGAGATCTGCCTGGGCCGTGGCGCTACCCAGGGTGGTGGTGGGGGCGAGGTTGTAGGCCTGGCCGAACGCACCCGTGGTAAAGACCTGGATCGGGGCGGTGGTGGCGCTCGCATCGGTGTTGTGCCGGGCCACGAAGAGGTAGCCGTTCCCGGTGTCCAGGGCCAGGGAGCCATATTTCCCGATGAGCGTGGCGGGACCGATGAGGGTGTTTGCGTCTGTGAAGGCTGCGGCGGTGCCCTTGCGGAGCCGGGGTCCGGTGTAGGTCACGAGGCTGCCCACGGTGTCGCCGCTGAGCATGAAGGCATAGACCGAGCCCGAGGCCGCCGCCACCCCCGTGCCCCCGGTATCACCCGCGGCATGAAGGGCCTGGAGGGTCACGCTGGCGCTCTGGCCCTGGCTGCTGGCATTGTTCACGACCCAGATCTGGGTGCTGCTGCTGCCATTCTCGGTGATGAAGAGCCGGTCATTCTGGGCATCCACGGCAACCTGGCCGAAGGTCGAGGAGGAGAGCCGCCCCGTGTCAGAGAGGCTGAAGGAGACCACGTCATAGCTGGCGACGGCGCCGCTCTGGGAGCGGAGGTTGCCCACCCGGACGATGCTTCCCGTGTCGGACACCAGGTAGAGGTAGCCGTGCAGGCTGTCGAGGCATACGCCCCCCCAGGCCAGGCTGGTGATCTTGCTGCTGAAGACGGAGGACGTGATCTGCTTGGTCGGCGCCACCGTGGTGGTGGTGCTGGTGTAGAGGGCGCTGATGTCCGTCCAGACCAGGACGGCTGAAGAGGTGCTGTCGTAAGCGTAGAGCGCCGCCCCGGAGGTGCCGCCGGAAGAGCCTTCGGGCTCCTTGCAGGCTGTGAGCAGGATCAGGATCGAGGCCGCGAGGCCGAGCAGGGAACGCAGTTTCATGGGCAGCGACCTATCGAGTGGTGAAGAGTGCCTTCAGTTGGGTGTTGAGGGAGCGCACGAGGTTTCCGTCACAGCCCGCTTCCACGGCGGCGCGGCTGATGGCGAGGGCGAGCCCCTTGACCGCCTCGGGGCCCTCGCCGGCGAGGATCTGCTGGGCGGCCCTCGCCTGCAGGCCGTTCACCAGCTCATGGTGCTGTTCGGGCAGCACCTGCTTGGAAGCCTGGGCGATGCGCTGGGTGAAGTTCATGAGCTTGACCATGCGCTGGGAGTCTTCCAGCGCCATGGGGCTTGGCTTCGGCGGCGCGGCGGCGGCGTCGGCTTGCGCGGCGGGTTCCTGGGCCTCGGGGAGCAGCTGGCTGGCCGCCTCCTGCAGAAGCTCCGGCGCAGCCGAGGCCTCTGCGGCCTTGGCCAGCATCACCGAGACGGGAGTCAGCTCCTGGAGCGTTTTTTCGGGAGCCTCGAGCTTCGGGGGACGCCCCGAGCGCAGGCCCTTGAGCGCCACGTGGCCCGCCAGGACCAGGCCGTAGAGATCCTTGGCCACGGCAATCACCGGCTTCTCCGTAACCTCGGCCAGTTCCGCCACGGTGTAGTAGCCCGTGCACAGGCTCAGCAGCTTGGCCTCGCGGGCATTCACACCCCGGGGCGCCTCACCGGGCAGCAGGGTGGAGGCCGGGTGGAGCTCCACCGAGGGCACCTTCTGCCGGATGACCCGCCACTCTTCCATGCGTCGACCAAGCTCCATCAGGATGGAGGCATTGGGCTTGTTGATCGTGACGGGAACCTCGACCGGCACTTCCTCGAAGTGGTAGCCGCCCTCCAGCCAGAGCGCCACTTCCATGAGCGCCTCGAGGCCTTCGTTCGCGGGCGTCACAGCGTGGATGATCCGGCCATCCCGCAGGTAGATGCGGGCCTTGGCAGCCTCCTGGTGGACATGGAAGCACCCGGACTTTCCCCCCTGGCTCACGAGCTGGATGATGTCAGGCAGGGGGGCTTCGCGCATGGAGCCTTGGATCACACCCTGGGACATGGACCGATCCTCTCTTGAAGAAGGAAGATGCCCAACCTTACCACGGAGTGTGCCCTTCCCCCCGGCGCCCTCCTGAGCGATGCTGGGAGTCCTATGCATGACCGTCCAGACTCTCCCTTCGCCAGCATCGAAGCTGCCATCGAGGCCATCCGCCAACGGCAGATGGTGGTGGTGGTGGATGACGAGGACCGCGAGAACGAGGGCGACCTCACGCTGGCCGCCGAGCACGTCACGCCCGAGGCCATCGCCTTCATGGCCACCCACGGTCGGGGCCTGATCTGCGCGGCCCTGGAGGGTCCCCTGCTGGACCGCCTGCAGATCCCGCTCATGGTCCGCGACAACACCAGCCCTTTCGAGACAGCCTTCTGTGTCTCGGTCGAGGCCCGGGAAGGCACCACCACCGGCATCAGCGCCCAGGATCGGTCCCGAACGATCCAGGCCCTCATCGCGCCCGAGTCTCGCCCCCAGCACTTCGTCAAGCCAGGCCACGTGTTCCCCCTGCGCGCCCGCCCCGGCGGGGTCCTCACCCGCACCGGCCAGACCGAGGCCAGCGTCGATCTGGCGCGGCTGGCGGGCCTGCATCCCAGCGGGGTCATCTGCGAGATCATGAAGGACGACGGGACCATGGCCCGGGTGCCGGACCTGGTGCCCTTCTGCCGCCAGCACGGCCTGCTCCTGGTCACCGTGGCGGACTTGGTGGCCTACCGGCTCCGCCAGGAGCCCCTGGTCAAGCCCCTCGAAGTGCGGGCCATGGCCAGCGCGTGGGGCCCGCTGCAGGTGCACCGCTTCCAGAGCCTGCTCGATGGCGGCAGCCACCTCGCGTTCGTGCTTGGGGACCTGGCCTCGGTGGAGGCACCCCTGGTCCGGGTCCATGTGGAGACCCTGCCGGACGATCTCCACGGGTTTGAGAGCGGCCTCTTCCAGAAGGCCATGGCCGCGCTGGCGAAGGAGGGCTGCGGCGCCCTCGTGTACCTGCGACGGCACGCCCACACCCCGGGTGTGGCGGAGGAAGGACAGGCCCTGCCCCAGACCATGAGCGACCGCGATTTCGGCGTGGGCGCCCAGATCCTGCGCCAGCTGGGCATCGGGAAAATGCGCCTCCTCAGCCGCCATGAAACGAAGTACATTGGGCTCCGTGGTTTCGGACTCGACCTCTGTGCCCACGTGCCCCTGGAACTCCCTGCGCCCCATCCCTCCCCGGATCCGCGTTGACCGACGCCGCCTTCCTGACCCAGTCGCCCCTGTTCAGGAACCTGGACGAGGCGGAGCGTGCCCAGGTGCTGATCATCGGGCAGGTGCGGTGCGCCCCCGCCGGCGAGGTGCTCTTCCGCGAAGGGGACAGCGGCGATGGCCTCTACATCCTGCTCCAAGGCTCGGTGCGCATCTCGAAGCAGGTCCCTTCGGGCGAAGAGGCCCTGGCGGTGCTGGAACCCCCCGCCTACTTCGGCGAGATGGCTCTCATCGACGACTCGCCTCGGGCCGCAGACGCCATCGTCAACGAGGAGGCCGCGCTGTTCTTCCTGCCCATGGATCAGCTGCAGGGCCTCATCGAATCCCAGCCCCGCACGGCCCTGAAGATCCTGTACGCGCTCTGCCAAGTGCTCTCCCAGCGGTTGCGGGAGACCAACGAGCGCTACATGAGCCTGTTCACCATCGCTCAATGGGGGAGCGCCAACTCAGGCGATCCCCTGCCCTTCCCCTGAACTTGAAAGGAGTTCCCATGTCCGACCTCGTCGCACACATCACCGACGCCCAATTCCCCGAGGCTGTTGCCCAGGGTGTCACCCTCGTGGATTTCTGGGCCCCCTGGTGCGGCCCCTGCAAGATGATCGCCCCCGTCCTCGACGAGCTCGCCGCGGAGATGCAGGGCAAGGCCAAGTTCATCAAGATGAACGTGGACGAGAACCCCGAAGTGGCCGGGAAGTTCGGCATCATGAGCATCCCCACCCTGATCGTCTTCAAGGACGGCAAGCCCGTGAACAAGCTCATCGGTGGCCAGCCCAAGCCCCAGCTGAAGGCGTTCGTGGAGTCGGCGTTCTAGGAGCTATCAGCTATCAGCTATCAGCTATCAAATGCAGCGCCGGGGCGACCCGGCGCTTGCTTTAGCTGTCAGTGAATGAAGGCCCTGGCTGGGCTTGGGGCCGTGCCGAGCTCTGCAGTTGATAGCCAATAGCTGACAGCCGAGAGCCGTGCTTTACCCCAGCCCGATGCCTTCGAGGTGCGACTGAAGCTCCCGGAGCCCGAAGGGTTTGGACAGCAGGGTGACACCTGGATGAGCCGAAGCAAGGGTCAGCGCCGTCTGGTCGGCTCGGCCTGTGGACAGCAGGACGGGCACCGCTGGGCGTAGCGCGCGCAAGCAAGGCAGGGTTCCGGTCCCGCCAAGTCCGGGCATGTTCATGTCCAGGATGACGAGGTCGGGCTCCAGCCCAGCTTCCAGCGCAGCCAGAGCCTCCTCCCCGCTAAGGACTGTCGTTACCGCCGTATGGCCCATGACTTCCAGGAGGGCCTGGATGGAACGCTGTATCAGGTCGTCGTCATCCACCAGTAGCACCTTCAGGGACCGAGGGGGGTGAGCTCTGGCGGCGGAAGCAACACCTTCTGCCCCATAGGCCTCCTTCCCGCAGACGGGAAACAGCAGCCTGACGCGGGTGCCCTTGCCTGGCTCGCTCTCGATCGCCAGCTGCCCCCGGTGCGCCGTCACGGTGCTGTAGACCATGGACAGGCCCAGTCCCGTGCCTTTGCCCACCCCTTTGGTGGTGAAAAAGGGATCCAGGGCCCTCTCCAGCACCTCCCTGGACATGCCCCTTCCGTTGTCCTCCACCACCACCTCGATCCACTCGCGGTCAACATTGCGGGTGTGCAGGGTGAGGGTGCCGCTCTCGGGCATGGCATCCACGGCATTGACGCAGAGGTTCATGAAGGCGTGGGTCAGGGCGCCCGCATCCCCGAGGGTGGGGTGCAGCCCCGGTTCGAGATCCAACTGCAGGTTGACCTTCGCCAGGGTTGTCCGCTCCAGGAGGCTGATCTGCTCCCTGAGGATGGCGTTCAAATCCAGTTCGTTTTGTTCCGCCGGGCTCTGGCGGGCAAAGTTCAGCAGGCTCTTGACCATCTTTCCGCCGCGTTCGGTGGCCTTGACGATGGTATCGAGGGCCTGGTGGAGAGGGCTGCCGTAGGGCTGGGTGCCGATATGGGCTGAAGCCAGGCCGAGGATGGCTCCAAGGACGTTGTTCATGTCGTGGGCGACCCCGCCCGCCAAGGTTCCCAGACTTTCCATTTTCTGGGATTGCAGCAGCTGGGTCTGGAGTTTGCGGTGGTCCTCCTCGGCTTGTCTGCGCTCCGTGATGTCCTGGTGGAAGGCCAGGTAATAGGACTGGCCCCCAAGCTCGATCAGGCTTGTGGTGACGCTGAGCGGGAAGATGTGCCCATCCTTGTGGTAGTGGGCGACCTCAAAGCGGACGACTTCGCCATCCAGCATCCGGCGTTGGAAGTCGCGGCGGTCTTCCATCGCGCGCTCGCGGCGCACGTCGAGCGCATGAATGTCGAACCCGATCATCTCTTCCATGCTGTAGCCGTGCATCTCAGCGAAGGCCTGATTAACCTCGGAGAGATGCCCATCCAGGGTCATGATCAAGAGGCCTTCGTTCGCCTGGTCAAAGAGGTCGCGGTAGTGCCGCACGCTCTCCCCGAGTGCCACTTCGGCGCGCTTTCGCTCGAGGATCTCCCTCTCGAGCTCAGTGCCGTGTGCCTGGCTGGCCTCATACAGCTGGCCGTTTGCGATGGCTATCGCGGCGACATTGGCCAGCGTCTGGCAGAAGACCTGGTCCGCTTCGGAGAGCGCTCGTGGTTCTCCGACAGAACTTGCGATGAGCACGCCCAGGGCATTCGCCCCCGCGATGAGCGGCAGATACAAGATCGAGCGGAGCCCCCGGGCCTCGGAGACCGCTCGCTCAGCAGCCGTCAGATCGGCGCAACGGGTATCCAGCAGGAAGACCGGCTTTCGGGTCGTCAGTGCCTCGAGGATATGCGGATGTTCGGCAAGCGGCGCCAGGCGCAGCTCCTCCGGGAACTGCGGAGGCAGGGGAGGCGTGCCGGCCCACATGCGCAGCTTCTCGCCGGACAGTAGATAGACAGCAGCGGTCTTCAGCTCCGTCAGTTCCGCGATCCGATTGGTCGCGGCCTGCAGAATGGCATTGAGATCGAGGGTTGCGGAGAGGCTCTTGCTTACCTCAAGCATGGTGGCAAGCTCCCCGGTGCGTTCACCGAGCGCAGCTTCCATCTTCCGGCGCTCAGTGATGTCACGCCAGACGCAGTGGTAGGTACTCACCCCCCTGGCTCGGATGTACTGGGCCGTGACATGGATATTCCGGAATGCTCCCTGTTTGGTCCGCTGGATGGTCTCGAAGTCGTCGTGACCTTTGGCCATCACGCCTTTGATACGTTCGGCCGTCTCTTGGGCCGTTTCCATGGCCTCGATGTCCGCCATCGTCAGGTTGGCGAATTCCTCTCGGGTGTAGCCCAGCTGTCGGCAAGCCTGGTCATTGAACGCCAGGGGACGCTTGGTGTCTGGGTCCAGCACCACGATGCCGTCAGGTCCGTGCATGAAGAAGGCTCGGTAGCGTTCTTCACTCTCCTCCACGGCCTCCCTTCCCTCGGAAAGCTCCTGGGTGCGCAGCCTGACCAGTCGCCGGAGAGTCCAGTTCCAGATCAGGACCGTGCAGATGATGAAAAAAGGCAGCAGAAGGGCGAGCCAAAAACGCCCATCGGTGAAAAGACTCGTGGAGCCAGCGTTGATCCAGCGCCTTCGGATCTCCTCGCGCTCAGCCTGCGTGATCGCCCCGAGTCCCTTCTCCAGGATCTGCAGCAGCTGGGGGTGGTTCTTGGGAGTTCCCATCGACAGCAGCATCTCTGGGCCAGCTTCACCCGCCATCCGGAGGTTGGTGATGCCATTCTTGTGAATCAAATAGGAGACCGTGGCGAGGTCGAAGACGCCCACGTCCGAATGCCCGAAGGAGACGTTGAGAATCCCGGTCAGATCATCGGGAACCAGATCTGGCACCAGGCCCATGTTCTGGGCCATGAGGCGCTCAGTCGTGGCAAAACCTCGAACCAGCGATACCCGCAGGCCTCTGAGGTCCTCCTCATGCAGGGTCCCCGGTCGATCCTTTCGCACGAGGATGACATTCGGCAGGGAGATGAACGGCTTGGTAAAGGAGAGGAATTCCGCTCTCCAGGGTGTCTCCATGACGGCATTCACGAGCTGTATTTCGCCGCTTCGCACCTGCTCCAGGATCTCGTCCAGAGTCGAGAAGGGCCTTCGCTGAAAATGGACTCCGAGCTTGGATTCGAGCAGGACCAGGTGGTCGTGGGCGAGGCCCGCAGGCTGGCCCTGTGGATCAAGGAAGACCAGAGGGGCAGAGTTCGTCTCGATGCCGAGCACGATCCGCCTTTGGTTTTCCGTGAGCCAGCGGCGTTCATCGGGGTTCAGGATGTCCCTGGAGACGCTCTTTCCACAGCCCGTCAGCGGGATCACCAGAAGCAGGACTCCGGCCAGGGTCGCCAAGCCGACCGATCTGAACCCGCCTGCCGTGGCCCGTAGCTTGGTCCTCAATGAATCCCCATCCCTTCAACACCATCGTCTAGGAGGAGCCTGTACATGATTCTCGGCTGTCAGCTATCGGTGAAAGAAGGGCCTGGCTGGACCTTCAGGGCCGTTCCGAAACCTGCAGTTGATAGCTGATCGCTGATAGCCGAATGCTACTTCTTCCGCAGCACCATCCTGATCTGGTTGCCCTTCTCGTTGAAGTGGACTTCGTCCATGACCAGGAGGATGAGAGGCAGGCCACGTCCAAAGTGGGGGGCCATGTCCGAGTCACCGGGCAGGGGCGAGAGGCGGCTGGCGTCGAAGCCTTGGCCCTCGTCGCTGATTTCCAGCTCGTAGCGCTCGGTGTCCAGGGCGAGCCGCACCTCGATGAGCCGGCTCGCGTAGACTGGGTCCGCCATGCGGGCCGCACGCAGCTTGAGGTAGGGATCCTCGTCCATGAAGAGGTCGCCCTTCATGCGGGACTCCATCTCCAGGTTGCCGTGGTCGAGGGCGTTCACCAGCGCCTCATGGACGGCCATGGCGATGACGTCCGCGTTGTTGGCCGAGGCGAAGCCCATGGGCACCAGCCGGTCCGTGAGGTGGCGCACCAGGCTGGAGATCTCCACCTCGTCCGAGCGGAACAGGAAGTGCCGTCGCTCGTTCACCAGCCCGTGCAGGCCGCTGTCTGCCATGCGGATGTCCCGGTGCAGGTCCACCAGGTGGAACACGCTCTGCACCATGTCCCGCAGGGCGATGGGCTTCATGAAGAGGTTCGAGGCGCCCATGCGCATGGCCCGGATGGCGTAGTCCACGGAGGCCTGCCCCGTCATCAGCACCACCGGCAGGTGCGGCTGGGTGGTCTTGACCTTGTCGATGACCTCGAACCCGTCGATGCCCTCCATGTTGATGTCGCTGATGACCAGGTCGAACTCCGGCGCCGAGGGGTTCTGCAGCAGCTCCAGGGCCTGGGCGGCATCGGGATAGGAGTGCACCTCCATGCCGAAGTGGGCCAGGGCGGCCTGCACCATGTCCAGGACCGCCGGATCATCGTCGATCAGCAGGATCTGCGGCGAGCGTCGGATCATGGGGGCTCCGTTGGGGTGATTCTATCCAGCGGGGGGCAGGTGCGGGGCAATCAGGTTCCAGGTGCGGTCCAGGGCACCCGTCAGGGCCTCCGGCAGCGGCACCGGGGGGCCGGGCCGCAGGCTGGCCCGGCCCAGGACCGCCCGCAGCCGCTCGGGAAGCTGCTCGGCGACCACCGGCTCCACCTGTCCCGAGGCCACCAGGGGCGGCACCAGGTCCTGGAAGTTCGCGAAGCCGGGGCCGAGCAGGGTCGGCACCCCGGCCCGGACCGGCTCCAGGGGGTTGTGGCCCCCCTCGGCAGCCCAGCCCCCGGCCACCAGGGCCACGGTGCCCTCAGCGTAGGCGGCGGGCAGCTCACCCAGGGTGTCCAGCAGCAGCACATCCACGTCACGCCAGACGCGGGCCTCATCCCAGGGCGCGGAGGCCCGGTGGAAGGCCAGGTGCCGGGCGGCGAAGGCCGCCGCCACGGCCTCGAAGCGCCGGGGCTGTCGGGGGGCGAGGATCAGCCGGAGGCCCGGCAGCTGGGCCCGTGCCGCGGACCAGGCGGCCAGGATGAGGTCTTCCTCCCCGTCCACGGTGTTGCCCGCCACCACGATGGGGGCGTTTGCCCAGCCCGCCCGCAGCCGGTCCCAGCCACTGTGCAGGGGCCGCGGCGGCGGCAGGTCGGCTTTCAGGTTGCCACCCAGGGCCACCGTGGGCGCCCCCAGCTTGCGGAAGGCGTCGGCGCTGGCTTGGTCCCGGGCGGCCACTAGGGTGAGCCGGGCCGCCGCGCGGCGGAGCCAGGGTCCGCCCCGTTCCAGGGAGCGCTCCGTGAGGCGGCCGTTGACCACGAGGCACGGCACGCCCCGGCCTTCGAGGGCCTCCAGCAGCCCGGGCCAGAGCTCGGTCTCCAGCGCGATGAAGGCTCCGGGCGGGCGCTGCAGAAAGGCCTCTAGGCCCGCGGGATCGTCCAGGGGGAAGGCCCCGCCGCTGATGCGCCCGGTGCCCTCGTCCCAGCCCGGGAGGCGGCGGGTCAGCAGCTCCAGGCCCGCGGGCGTGCCGGTGCTCAAGTGCACCCGGTGCCCCGCGTCGCGCAGGCGACCCACCAGCCCGTCCGCCAGCAGCAGCTCGCCCATGCTCACCGCGTGCAGCCAGACCCAGCGGCCAGCGGGCAGCTCCGGGGCGTCCGCCTGGAGCCGCTGCCGCCAGGCCGCCGGCAGGCCCCGGGCGCAGGCCCGGGCCGCGGCGCCGGCCAGGGACACGGCCAGGCGGTAGCTGAGGTCGAGGGTGTCCACCCCACCACGCTCTCATAAATCCAGGTCTGGGCGGTAGCAATCGGGGACGCCCGCAGGCAGCACCGCGAGAAAGGTGGTCAGGGCTGAGGATCTCCGCTAGCCTGGGCCACACGTCCAGTCAAGGCTGTTGCGACATTCAAATAATCCATTTTTCAAGGAAGGGAACTCGATGACCACCCCAAACGAAGCGACTGGTGAGGCGGTCCTCGTCACTCAACCCCACACCACGTCCTTCAGCACCGCCGCCCTGGTGCTCGGCATCCTCGGGACCCTGCTCTGCATCATCCCCTTCGTTGGCCTCCCCCTCTCCATTGGGGCCGTGGTCCTGTCGAGCCGCCAGAAGACCCGGGATCGTGGCGCGGGAGAGGCCATCCTGACGAAGACCACCGCAGGCACGATCATGGGCATCATCGGCATCGTCCTGAGTGTCATCGTGGGGCTGGTCCTGGTCTTTCTGGGTTGGGCCACCGCCTCCTGGGCGTGAGCGGAATCGTGGGCCTCGCTCCAGCCAGCACCCCACCTCCAACCATTGTTGGAACCCCGCCGAGTCGCCCGTCATCATGGGGGATGCCCACCTCCGCACTCGTCGAAGTCCTCATCGTCACCGGCCCCCTGGGTGCGGGGAAGACCACGGCCGTGAACCGGCTGCTCAAGGCGGAGGTGGCCGCAGGGCGGCGGGTGGCGGTGCTCATCAACGAGTTCGGCGCCATCAGCGTGGACGGCACCCTGGTGGATGCGGAGCGGCCGGAGCTGGCGGGGGTGGAGAACCTGGTGAACGGCTGCGCCTGCTGCAGCCTGCGCGATGACGTGGTGGCCACCCTCAAGGCCTGGTGCGACCAGCCCGAGGGCGTCGGCCCCCAGCGGGTGGTGCTGGAGACCACGGGCCTGGCCGACCCCACGGACCTGCTGGATCTGGAGCTGGAGCCCGAACTGCTCGGCCGCCTGCGGCTGGCGGGCCTGCTCACGGTCATCTCCAGCCTGTCCCCGGTGGACCACCTGAAGACCAAGCCCCTGGTGCACCGGCAGGCGGCCCTGGCCAGTCTCATCCAGCTCAGCAAGGGGGACCTCGATCCCTCCGCGGCGGTGGCCTGGGAGAGCGAGCTGCGCGCAACCTTCAAGCAGATCCCCCTGGTGGCCACCCGGCAGGGCGTGGCCCCCGAGGGCAGTCCTGACCCCTGGCTGGGCGACGTGCGCCCCCTGCCCGAGGGCTGGGCCCCGGCCCTTGGCGCCAGCTTCGCCGAGGCCCGGTCGCTGACCCTGCACTGGGACCACCCCCTGGACCCCGCGGCCCTGGAGGCCCTGCTGCTCGCCCCCCCGGCCAGCGGTGAGCTGCTGCGCGCCAAGGGGGTCTGCGCCTTCGCGGGCTGGGCCCTGCGGGCCGATGGCAGTGACCGCTGGGCCTTCCAGCTGGCGGATGGCCGCCTGGAGATCTCGCCCCTGCCCCTGGGCACGGATGGCAGGGCGGCCGCCTGCGCGGCCGTGGTCATCGGCACGGGGCTCGACCGGGACCACTGGCAGAGAGCCCTGCGGGCACTGGAGCAGGCACCCCTGGGTGCGCGCCGGAAAGTGGTCCTGTAGTTCCCTCGGGAGCCAGATCACCGCCAGCTTGGTATCATCCCCTTTTCCCCCGACCTGGGGGCAGCAAGGAGCAGGTGTGGATCAAGTGCTCGACCTCATGGCCCGGGAGCTCAAACTCCCCCGCGCTGGCGTCGCCGCCATCGTGGCACTGCTGGAGGAGGGCAACACCGTGCCCTTCATCGCCCGCTACCGAAAAGAGGCCACCGGTTCCCTCGACGAAGTGGCCATCCGGGCCGTGGAGGACCGGCACGCCTACTACAAGGACCTGCTGGACCGCCGCAAGACCGTGCTCAAGACCATCGCCGAGCAGGAGAAGCTGACGCCCGAGCTGCAGGCCAAGATCGAGCGCACCTGGGTGAAGGCTGAGCTCGAAGATCTCTACCTGCCCTACAAGCCCAAGAAGCGGACCAAAGCCACCGCGGCCAGGGAGCGGGGCCTCGAGCCCCTGCTGGACTCGCTGCTGGCCGATGGCAGCGGCGCCGATCCCTTCCTGATCGCCGAGCCCTTCATCAAGGACGAGGACGGCCTGCGCGCCCCCTCCGAGTGCATGGAGGGCGCCGGCCACATCCTCGCCGAGCGCCTCGCCGAGGACGCGGCCATCCGCGCCTGGCTGCGGCTCGAGTTCCATGACCACGGCGTGCTGAAGTCCGTGATCCGCGAAGAGCGGAAGGCCGACCAGGCCGCCCTGCGCTTCCGGCCCTACTTCGACTTCTCGGAGCCCATCCGCAAGATCCCCAGCCACCGCCTGCTTGCCCTGCGTCGGGGCGAGAAGGAGGACGTGCTGACCGTGAAGCTGCTCGTGGACCGCGAAGTCTACGTCACGCAGCTGGTCGCCAAGATCCAGGTGGACCCGGGCAGCGGCTACCGCCGCTTCCTGCACGACGTGGCGGGCGATGCCTACGACCGCCTGCTGGCGCCCGCCATCGAGTCTGAGGTCCGCTACGAGGCCAAGAAGAAGGCCGACGGCGAGGCCATCAAGGTGTTCCAGCTCAACCTGGACCACCTGCTGCTGGCGCCCCCCGCGGGCCAGCTCTGCACCCTGGGCGTGGACCCGGGCATCCGCACTGGCTGCAAGCTGGTGGTGATCAACCGCCTGGGCCAGCTGGTCCAGAACAGCGTGATCTATCCCCTGGAGCCCAAGCGTGACCTGGACGGCAGCCGCGCCATCCTGGAGAAGCTCTGCGCCGAGACCCCCGTGGAGGCCATCGCCATCGGCAACGGCACGGGTGGCCGCGAGGTGGAGGCCTTCCTCCGCGAGTGGCTGAAGGAAACCGGCCGCGAGGGCCTCGTCTGCGTGACCGTGAGCGAGGCCGGCGCCTCGGTCTACTCCGCCAGCGACATCGCCCGGGAGGAGTTCCCGGAGCACGACGTCACCGTGCGCGGTGCCGTGAGCATCGCCCGCCGCTTCCAGGATCCCCTGGCAGAGCTGGTGAAGGTTGATCCCAAGAGCATCGGCGTCGGGCAGTACCAGCACGACGTCAACCAGACCTCCCTCAAGAAGGGCCTCGATGACGTGGTGGAGAGCTGCGTGAACCGGGTGGGCGTGGACCTGAACAGCGCCTCCTACAAGCTGCTGGCCTACGTGGCCGGCATCGGCGAGAGCCTGGCCAAGGGCATCGTGGCGCACCGCTTCGAGCACGGCGCCTTCAAGCGCCGCGAGCAGCTCCTGGAGATCAGCCGCTTCGGCGCCAAGGCCTTCCAGCAGGCCGCGGGCTTCCTGCGCATCCGCGAGGGTGAGGACCCCCTGGACGCCTCGGCGGTCCATCCCGAGAGCTACCCCGTGGTGCAGCGCATCTGCCAGCTGACCGGCAAGACCGTGACCGAGCTGCTCGGCAATGACGCAGTCCTGAACGCCCTGGATCCCAAGCTGCTGGTGGACGAGCACTCCGGCCTGGAGACCGTGAAGGACATCCTGGACGAGCTGAAGAAGCCGGGCCGCGATCCCCGCCAGCGCTTCGAGGTGGTGGCCTTCCGCGAGGGCGTCAACAAGCCCAGCGACCTGGAGCTCGGCATGGAGCTGCAGGGCATCGTCACCAACGTGACCGACTTCGGCGCCTTCGTGGACGTCGGCGTCCATCAGGACGGCCTGGTGCATCTCTCCGAGATCGCCCACCGCTACGTGAAGAACCCCGCGGACGCCCTCAGCGTGGGCCGGGCCGTGAAGGTCAAGGTGCTGGCCGTGGACCTGGAAGCCAAGCGCATCGCGCTGTCCATCAAGGCCCTGCTGCCTGCTCCGGAAGGGGCCGACCAGCCCCAGCCGCGCCACCACCGCCGCGGTCCGGGCCGACCCGAGGGCGGCCAGCCCCGCCCGCCCCGCCCGGAAGGCGCCCGGCCCCAGGGTCCGCGTCCGCCACGTCCCGAAGGACCCCGGCCTCCCCGGCCCGAGGGCTCGCGTCCGCCCCGGCCTGAAGGTCCTCGGCCACCCCGTCCCGAAGGCGCCCGGCCTCCGCGGCCCGAGGGATCCCGTCCCCCTCGGCCTGAAGGTTCTCGGCCACCCCGTCCCGAAGGCGCCCGTCCGCCCCGACCCGAAGGTCCTCGGCCCCCCCGGCCCCAGGAAGCCCGCCCGCCCCGCCCTGAGCGCGAAGCCGTCCCGGCCCCGCCCCCAGGCCCGGTGCTGCCGGCCTCCAGCGACTCCATCTCCGAGCTGATGGCCCGGTTCAACAAGGGACATCGCTGATGCTCCGCGCCTGGAAGCCCCTGGCGCCTGCGGCTCTGCTGCTGGTCCTGGCCTGCCAGCCCCGCTCTGCCGAGCCGCTCTACACCCCCTGGGAGGAGGGCCTCACCCTCGCCTTCGAGGATCCCTCGCAGCCCCCGGCCCAGCGCTTCGGCAACCGGCTCCAGGTGCGCGTGGCCAAGTCCTCCATGGCTCCCGGCACCCCCCCGCAGGTGCAGCTCGACCTGGCCAGCGTCCGGGGCCAGCGGAGCCTCTACCTGCGCCCGCAGGACGGCGGCGTCACTCTGGTGGCCGAGAGCGGCCGGGTCCTGGGCCAGCTGCTGCCCCCGGGCTTCCCCGCCACCACGACCTGGACCGAGAGCGGGGTCGAGTATCACGTGATCGGTCGCGCGGCCTGGTCCGGCGCCGCCCTGCTACCCGCCACCGCAGACCCCGTCGGTGTCTGGGTGGAGGCGCGCCTGCCCGGTGGCGGCCGCCTTCGCACCCTCTTCCTCCCCAACCACGGGGAGGTGGAAGTCCAGGAGCTGCGCGGCACCGAGTGGGTCACCGTGAACCGTCTGGTCTCGCGGGGCTTCACAGACTTCCCCGCCCTCAAGCGCCCCTGAACGCGCCTCGCCCGGAGCCGACATGGCCGAACCGACCACCGCCGAAGACCTTGAGCCGACCCTGCCCCCGGGCGCGGAGAAGGGCGCTGTCCGGGACAACCTGGAAGTGATCTGCTTCGCCATGGTGCTCATCCTGTTCTTCAAGGCCTTCGTGGGTCAGCAGTTCAAGATCCCCTCCGCGTCCATGCGCAACACGCTGATGATCGGGGACCACCTGCTGGCCAACAAGTTCATCTACGCCCAGCCGCAGTGGGCCTGGGAGGAAGCCCTCTTCCCCATGCGCGGGGTGAAGCGCGGCGACATCATCGTCTTCCGCTACCCCATCGACCGCGACCAGGACTACGTGAAGCGCTGCGTGGCCCTGCCCGGGGACACGGTGGAGATGCGCGAGAAGCGGCTCTACGTGAATGGCAAGCAGGTCACCGGCGCCTTTGAGCACCAGTTCGGCCGCGGGGCTGAGGGACCAGTGCCCGGCCCCTGGCCGCCCACGCGCTACGCCGGCGAGGCCGAGCGGCCCCAGGGCCTCTGGCGCCACGCGGACGCCGAGGTGCTCTCGCTGCACGCCCGCAATCAGATGCAGGGCATGAACAGCCTCATCCAGGACGGCTTCAAGGACCGGCTGGGCCCCGTCACCGTGCCCGTGGGCCACGTCTTCGCCATGGGGGACAACCGCGACAACAGCATGGACAGCCGCTACTGGGGCTTCCTCCCCGTGGATCACCTGCGGGGCCGCCCCTTCATCGTGTGGTGGAGCTTCCGCGAGGGCGCCACCGACAACGACAATGGCCATGTGCCCGAAGGCCCCGGCGACGTGGCCGGGGACTTCGTCGACGCCGCCCGCCACTTCTTCACCCGCACCCGCTGGGACCGCTCCGGGACCATCCCCGAGTAGCGCTCGGCCAGACGGCCCCTCGCACCTGCCGCCGCGCCAGGGCACTGCCCCCGGCCTCAGGTGCCCTCATCCCTGGCCATTCGCCCAGGTTGAGCCTATGGCTTGCGCACCACATCGGCTACCTGGATTGCAGTCGGGATCAGGCCGAGCGCCTTGAAGGTGTCAGCGATCTTCTGCTGTTCGGCGATGACATCAGGGGTCATGGGCTGAACCCCGAACCCCCGGCGCGAGAGCGCAACTTCCATCACCTGGGGTGGGAAGCCGGTGGCAGCGCTGAAAGCCTTGGCGGTCCCAGGAATGTCCTTCGCGGCATCGGCATAAGCGTCCCGGGCGGCGCGGAGCACCACCTCGATGACCTGCGGGTTCAGCTCAGCAAAGGCCTTGGTCACGAAAAAGAACTCGTGGTTCAAGACGAGGCCGCCGCCATCTGCCAGGGTGCGCGCACCGCCCGACTGCTCAGCGACGGTGCGGTAGGGCTCCCAGATCACCCAGGCGTCGACGGCGCCCTTGTCAAAGGCCGCGCGTCCGTCGGCCGGTGACAGGTACACGACATCAACATCGGCGTATTTCAGCCCTGCCTTTTCGAGAGCGCACACGAGCAGGTAGTGCACATTCGAGCCCTTGTTCAGCGCAATCTTCTTGCCCTTCAGATCAGCGATCGTCTTGAGCGGGCTGTCCTTCGGCACCAGGATGGCCTCCCCTTTCGGCGCCGGCGGCTCGTGGCCAATGTAGAAGAACTGCGCACCCGCAGCCTGGGCGAAGATCGGCGGCGCCTCACCCCCATGGCCAAAATCCACGGCGCCGACCTTGAGTCCTTCGAGCAGCAGCGGCCCACTCGAGAACTCCTTCCAGCTCACGGTATAGCCGAGCGGCTTCAGTCGAGCTTCCAAGACACCGCGCGCTTTCAGCAGGGCGTAAGCGCCAACCTTCTGGTTGCCCATGCGCACCACCTTTGCCGTCTCGTCGGCTGCGCCGAGGGTGCCTGAGGACAGCAGCAGGCTGCTCAAAGCGACAAGCCCGAAGATATAATCTCTGACCTTATTCATGTTGCCGTCCTTCCGAGAATGTCATGTGGGACCGCTAACGATTGTCGAGACAGCAGACTAGCACCCGGCGCCTGGAAGAAGGGTCGATTCTTTGCAAGTGAGCTTGGGCCCCTCAGGGGATGGCCGAAGGGGCCTCCAGCTTTCTTCTCTTGGCATCCTGGCGCCTTGGCGGTGATCTTTAGGTGTCCAGGTAATGTGAGAAGGAGGCTGCGCCCGCCTTTTCTGTCGGAGGGTCCTTCATGCGCTGTATCGTCCCGCTCCTCCTCGCCGCCCTGCCTCTGGGGGCCTGGGGGGACCAGGGGCACCGGGCGGTGTCGACGCTGTCCCTGACGGCGCTGCCGCCGGGCCCCCGGGCGTGGTTCGCAGCGCAGGAAGCCTTCATGGCCAGCCACGCCTCGGACCCGGACCACTGGAAGACCGATCCGAAGGAGCGCCCGCGCCACTACATGAACCTGGAGGCGTTCGGCGGCCCCGGCCACCTGCCCCGCACCCTGGAGGAGGCCGGCGAGAAGGGAGGCCGGGACTTCACCCGCAAGGGCGTGGTGCCCTGGGTCATCCAGGACCGCTGGCGGGACCTGGTGGCGGCCTTCCAGACCGGAGATCCCGCCAAGGTGGCCGAGGCGGCGGCGATCGTAGGCCACTACATCGGCGACGCCCACGTGCCCCTGCACACCTCCCTGGACCACGACGGCAAGACCACGGACCAGCGGGGCGTCCACAGCCGCTGGGAGAGCGGCCTCCTGGGCCGGATGCAGGGTCTGGATGCGCTGCCCATTCCACCAGCCAAGGTTGATCCCGACTTCCTCCAGCGCCCCTGGACCTGGCTGGAGCAGGCCCACAGCCTGGTGCCCCAGCTGCTGGCCGACGACCTCGCGGCGGACCGCACGACCCCTCGCAGCACCCGGGGCAAGGCCCGCGGTCCCGCCTACTGGGCCCTGTTCAAGGAGACCGAAGGCCCCGTCGCCCGGCAGCAGCTCACCCTCGCCGCCCAGCACCTCGCCGACGCCATCCTCAACGCCTGGATCGCGGCGGGCAGGCCCGCACGCTAGAAGAAAATTCACCACGAAGAAAAGACAGACCTGCCCCTCTCTGTGCCCTTTGTGTTCTTTGTGGTTAATCTTTTTTTCCGCTTTTCTTCGTGGTCTTCGTGGTCTTCGTGGTGAATCTTTTCTCCCGTAGATTCCACACAGGACTCACTTGGGGTCTTCCCACCTTTTGCGGTCGAGCCAGACCTGCTCGGTCTTGCCTTTGGGGTCTTTGCCGACCCAGTGCAGCTTCTGCGGTCCGATGGCGTCCTTCTTGGTGACGCTGACGCCGGGGCCTTCGCCGGTGCGCAGCAGGTGCAGCAGGGCTTCGACGCTGGGAGTCTGGGGCAGGAAGGGCAAGGGCAGGCCGGCCAGGGTGGCAGAGCGCTGATCCAGCTTCTGCCGGGGGGCCAGCAGGTGGTAGCCTGCGGCCCGGTCGCCTTCCAGCAGCACCAGGCGCTCACCCTGGGCGTGCAGCTCCAGGATGAGGCGGCCGCTCTTGGGCTCCATGAGCAGGCTCAGGGTGCCGACGCCTTCCCCATCGGGGCCCGAGTAGCCCCAGCCGTACATGGCACGGACCGGTGCCTTGGCGGGCGCGGCTTCGGTGAGGGCCGGCGGGACCTGGAGGAGCATCAGTCCTCCTCCTCGTCCTCGTCCGGCGCGGCGGCTTTCGGGGCAGTCTCGGAGGCCGCCACCTCCCGCTTTGCCGCAGCCTCCTTGGCGAGGCGCACGCGCAGCTCGCCCAGGCGCTTCTCGAGCCCGACCCGCTCCGGAAAGACGAAGGCCAGGGCGCGCTCCCACTGCTCGGCGGCCTCGGCCAGCTTGCCCTGCTTCACCAGGACTTCGCCGAGGTGCTTGCGGACCTCGGGGCTGAAGGGGCTCAGGTCCACGGCCCGCCGCAGAGTGGCTTCCGCCTCGGCGATCCGGCCCAGCTTGAACTGCGCCCAGCCCAGGCTGTCGACCACGTTGCCGTTGTCGGGGGTCGCCTTGGCGCTGGCCTCGATGAGGGCTGCGGCCTCCTCAAGCTGGACGTCCTGCTCCAGGAGCAGGTAGCCGAGGTTGTTCTGGACCAGGGAATTGGTGGGCTCCAGGGCCTGGGCCTCGCGCAGTACAGCCATGGCCTCTGCGTGCCGGTCGAGCTGGTCCAGGGCCTGGCTCTGCAGGATGAGGCTGTCGACGCTGCGGGTGGGCACCAGGCGGCGGGCCCGCTCCAGGGCCTCCAGGCACTTGTCCCAGCGCGAGAACTCCTGCCAGAGCGCGGCCATGCCCTCGAGGTACAGGTTCTCCACGGCGGCACGGGCCTCCTTCCGGGAAAAGAACCGGTATTCGAGATACTTCGGAGGGAGCTTGTCGGCCTGCTTGAAGAAGGGCAGGAGCGGGAAGCGGGCGACGCCCTCCCGGAGGGCGGCCAGGGCACTCGGCCAGTCGTCCTGGCTGACGTGGGCCTGCACCTTGAAGACCTGCGCCTCGCTGTCGGTGCGCGGCCGGGGCGGCCGGTTCTGGAGGAAGGTCAGCAGCACCTTGCCCTTGCCCTGCAGCAGCAGGGCCTCGGCGTAGAGCATGTGGGCGCCGTCGCCGATCCAGTCGGCCTCGATGGGCTGCGCCACCAGCACGCTCAGGCGGGCCTCGGCCTCGGCGAAGCGGCCCAGATTCATGAGGGCCCGCGCCGTGTGGAAGGTGAGGTTCGGACTGCCCTTGATGGCTTCGGCCTTGGCCAGCGTCTCGAGCGCCTCCGCGAATCGCGAGGTCTGCATGCGGATGAGCGACACGTTCTCCCAGAGTCCCGCTTCCTGGGGCAGGTGCCGGGCCAGCAGGAGGAAGCTCTCCTCGGCGTGGGCCAGGTAGCCCAGCTTGATCTGCTCCCGGGCCAGCTCTTCCAGCAGGCGCAGGTGTCGGTCCTCGGCACCGCGGGCGTTGAGGGCCAGCAGGGCCTCCCGCTTGCCTTCATAGCTCTGGGTGGCCCGCGCGTGGATCAGGGCCCGCTCCCAGGCGGGGCTGAAGCCGGGCCTCAGGCGGCCTAGCCGCAGCCAGGCCTTGAGGGCACCCTCCCCGTCCTTGAGCTGCTCGGAGACCTCACCCAGGCGCGCCCACAGCTCGGGGTCCAGGGGCAGGCGCTGGGCCGCGGCCCGCAGCTCCTTCGCGGCCTGGGGTCCCACGGCGGGATCTTTCTGCATGCGCTGGTACTGCAGCAGGGCCAGGTGGGCCTGCGCCTCAGCGTTCTGGGGGGCCAGCTCCACGGCGCGCCGGGCGGGGGCCACGGCGGCATCCGGTTCCTCCGCTTCCTGGAGGGCCTCGGACAGCCGGAGGTTTGCCTCGGCGCTCTCCGGCACCTGGGCGAGCACGCGGCGGTAGAGCGCCGCGGCGGCCTTGGGGTCCTCTCCCCCGCCCCGCAGCTGGAGGGCCCGGGCCTGGAGCATGAGCGCGCGCACATCCTCGGCGGAGGCAGGCGCCGCCGCCAGGAGCAGGGCGAGAAGGGGGGACCGGAGGTCAGGCACGGGGGAACTCCTGGCGGAGCAGGGACAGGATGCGGGCATGGGCGGATTCCCAGACCTCAGGCGGCAGCAGGCGCTGGATGGCCGGCTCGCCGGGGCGCGGGAGGATGCAGTAGATCTCGATCACCGAGGCGGCCTCCGCGGGCTCGGCGGCGCGCCGGGCCTTCTTGTCCCGCGCCAGCAGCGGCAGGCAGTCCGCCCAGGGCGCCACCAGGGGCGCCAGCGGCGCCAGGCGCTGGGCCATGGCCTCCAGCAGTGGTGCCGGGAAGGGCTTGAGGTTCTGCTCTTCCGCCAGGAGGCAGGTACCCAGCAGGCCCAGGCCCACGGACTCGCCGTGCAGCAGCTGGTAGCCCGAAGCCGCCTCCAGGGCGTGGCCCAGGGTATGGCCCAGGTTCAGCAGGCGCCGCTCGCCGGACTCCCGGGGGTCGCGGTGCACCACGCCAGCCTTGAAGGCCAGGGCCCGCTCCACCCAAGAGAACTTGACCGGACCGTCCTGGAGCATCTCCTCCGCCCAGGCCATCTCACCCAGGATGAGGGCGGTCTTGATCAGCTCCCAGCGGCCGTTCTCGACGTGCCGCTCGGGGAGGGAGGCCAGGAAGTCCGTGCAGGCCACCAGCCGCCGGGGGGCGTGGAAGGCGCCCACCAGGTTCTTGCCGGCCTCCAGGTCGGCGCCAGTCTTCCCGCCCAGGGCCGCATCGGCCATGGCCAGCAGCGTCGTCGGCCACACCTGCCACGCCACGCCGCGCAGGTAGAGCGAGGCCGCGAGGCCCGTCAGGTCCGACAGGACGCCGCCGCCGAGGGCCACCACCGTGAGATCCCGGTGGAAGGGCGCCCGGGCCCAGTGCTCCAGCCAGGGCAGGATGGTGCGGAGGTTCTTGTCCTCCTCCGGCACGGAGACCCAAAGGGCCTGGGGCGGCTCCGGCATGCCGGCGCCGAGCCAGGCTTCGCGCAGGGCCTGATCCGCCACCAGGGTCCAGGGACCCTCGGGCAGCAGCTCGCGCTCCGGGGCCTCCAGCAGGAAGACCTCGGTCGCGAACCCGGAGGGCGTGGCCAGCCTCACTAGCGGCCCTTCAGGGTTGCTTCGGCCTTCATGAGCTGGTCGCCGCGCAGCCACTGGATGACCGCCTTGTCGCCGGGCTTGTAGCTGCCCAGGACGCCCATGTAGTCATAGATGCTCTTGATGGGCTTGTCGCCGAACTGCACCATGATGTCGCCCGCCTGCATGCCGATGGTCTCGGCGGTGGAGCCCTTGCTGACACCGTTGATGCGGAAGCCCTTGGCGTTGTCCGCGTAGTCCGGCAGGGTGCCGAAGGCGATGCGCATGGGGCCGCCGTCGCCCTTCATGGGGATCTTGGCCGTCTCGGCGTCCCAGGCCGGCAGCACGTCGGCGTTGGCGAGATCCAGCGTCACCGCCTTGCCGAACACGGCGAGGCGCGCCATGCCCGCGAAGTTGATGAGGTCCGCCGTGTCCGTGGGCCGGTGGTACTCCCCGTGGATGCCCGTGAAGAAGAAGAAGGTCGGGATCTTGGCCTGGGAGAAAGTCATGTGGTCGGAGCCGCCCACGCTGGCGCCGACGTCGGCGCTCACGGAGAAGTCCTTGGGCACGAACTTCTGCGCGGCCTCCACGGCGGACTTGGGCGCGCCGAGGCCGCCCATCATGAGCTTGGGCGCCTTCAGGTCCAGGCGGCCCACCATGTCGAAGTTGAGCATGAACTTCACGGACTCCAGCGGCTGGGTGGGGTGCTGCACCCAGTACTGGGAGCCCAGGAGGCCCTCCTCCTCGCCGCCGAAGTGCAGCACGAGGATCGAGCGCTTCGGCTTGGCCTGCTTCAGCTGCCGGGCCAGCTCCACGACCATGGCCGTGCCGGAGGCGTTGTCGTCGGCTCCGGGGTGCATGAGGCCGCGGCCCTCGGCGCCGGCCATGCTGTGGCGCTCGCCCATGCCGAGGTGGTCCATGTGCGCGCCGATGGCGATGAACTCCTTCTTCAGCTTGGGATCCCGGCCGGGGATCACCGCCACGACGTTGGGCACCTGGGCCTCGGCGCGGCTCAGCTTCAGGTCGAGGTTCAGGGCCGTCCAGGGCGCCAGCACGAAGTCCTGGCTGGCGGGCTTGCCCGTCTCCTTGATGGTCTTCAGCCGGGCCACCAGGTCGCCGCAGTTGGCGGCGAGGGCCTCGGCGGTGATGCCGACCACGGGGATCTCCAGCTTCACCGGACCCTCTTCGCGCAGCAGGGAGCGGACGCCGTTCTCCTCGAGCACGATGACGCCCGCCACCTTGGCGGCTTCCAGGCGCTTCAGCCGGGCCAGCAGGCTGCGATCCATGCGCGGCAGGTGGGCGAAGATGTCGAGGTCGGGCACCGTGCGGGCGATGACCGCCACGTGGCCCTTCAGGTCGATGCCTGCGAAGTCATCGTAGCCGCCGGGGATCTGGACGCCATAGCCGAGGAAGGCCAGGGGACGGTTCCGGAAACCCGCGTCGGCGCTGAGTCCCAGCGCCTCGATGTCCTTGCCCCACACCAGGGGCCGGACGGTGTCGCCGTGGACCAGGGCCGCGTCCTGGCTTTCCCGGACCACCTTGGCGATGAAGGGGAAGTGCTGGAGTTGCGTCTTCAGGCCCAGGGCCTTGAGTTCCTTCTCGATGCGCCGGGCGGCCTGTTCCAGCTCGGGATAGCCGTTGCCGCGCCCCTTCAGCTCAGGAGCCGCGAGGAAGGTCACGTCCTTTCGAAGCCGGGCCTCCGTCGCCTTGTCCAGGCTGACCTGAGCCGGCGCCTGGGCGACAAGGCTGGTGGCGATGAGAAAGAGGGTCCAAGGGCGCATGGGGTCTCCAACGGAAGCTCCAGTTTACAGGTCAGGCCCCGTTCCGGCGAGGCGCCACCTCACCGGGTACCAGGTGTGGGAGAATGGGCTCATGTCTGAACAGGGAGCCTTCTTCCGGTCCGATCAGGTGGACCAGCGACCCATGCGCCACGCGCTGCTCTGGCGCCTGGCTGGCTATCTGCGCCCCCAGTGGGCCTCCCTGCTGGCCCTGCTGGTGCTCATGGCCCTGGGCGCCTTCCTGGAGGTGCTGCCCTCGGAGCTGACGCTGCGCCTCATCAACCGCTTCATGGGCCAGGGCAGCCTCCGGGGCGCCGCTCCGCTGATCGCGGGCTTCTTCGGCGTCCTCGTCGCCGGTTTCCTGGTCAGCTTCGCCCGCTACTTTCTCCTGGCCCGGGTGGGCCAGAGGGCCATGCTCGACCTCCGGGTGCAGCTCTTCGCCCACTTGATGGGGCGCAGCACGGACTTCTTCCACCGCAATCCCGTGGGCCGCCTCATGACGCGGGTCACCAGCGATGTCCAGAACCTCAACGAGATGTTCGCCTCGGGCTTCGTGGCCATCGTGGGGGACGCCCTGTCCCTGCTGGCCATCGTGGGCTGGATGTTCTGGACCCACCCGGGCATGGCCATGGTGGCCCTGGGCATCCTGCCCTTCCTCCTGATCGCCACGGAGGTCTTCCGGCGCCGGGCGGGGGACGCCTTCCGCGAGACCCAGCGGCGCTACGCGGCCATCAACGCCTTCCTCCAGGAGCAGATCTCCGGCATGGGCCTGGTGCAGGTCAACGCCCAGGAGGCCCGCAGCGCCCAGCAGTTCCAGACCATCAACGAGGACTACTTCCAGGCCTTTCTCCGCACCATCTTCGCCTACGCGGTGTTCTTCCCGGTGGTGGAGTTCATCACCTCCGGCACCCTGGCGGCCCTGATCTTCTACGCGGGGTTCAAGCTCCAGGCCGGGGCCATCACCTGGGGCCTCCTGCTGGCCTTCATCCAGCAGTCCGGGCGCTTCTTCCGGCCCATCCGCGAGCTGGCCGAGCGCTACAACGTCATGCAGACCGCCCTGGCTTCCAGCGAGCGCATCTTCAAGCTGCTGGACAACCAGGAGGCCATCCCCGAGGACCCGGCAGCCGCGTCCGCGGCGTTCACCCGCGAGATCCGCTTCGAGGATGTCACCTTTGCCTACGAGGAGGGCGGCCGGAAGGTGGTCCGCGGCCTCAGCGGCGTCATCCCCCGGGGCCGTCGCGTGGCCGTGGTGGGCCACACCGGCGCGGGCAAGAGCACCCTCATCAACCTGCTCATGCGCTTCTACGACGTGCACGCGGGACGCATCACCGTGGACGGCACCGACGTGCGCCAGCTCAAGGTCCGCGAGCTGCGGGCCCTCTTCGGCCTGGTGCTGCAGGATGTGTTCGTCTTCTCTGGCACCCTCCGCGACAACATCGTGCTGGACCGGCCCCTGGACCTGGCCCGCCTGGACTCCGTGCTGGAGCAGAGCCAGCTCAAGGACCTGGTGGAGCGCCTGCCCCAGGGCCTGGACACCCAGGTGGGCGAGCGCGGCCAGAAGCTCAGCGCCGGCGAGCGCCAGCTGCTGGCCTTCGCCCGCATGCTCTACCTGGAGCCGGCGGTGCTGCTGCTCGACGAGGCCACCGCCAACATCGACTCCGAGACCGAGGCCAAGATCCAGAAGGTCATCGAGCGCGTCAGCCACCGCCTCACCACCTTCACCATCGCCCACCGGCTCTCCACCATCCGGGATGCCGACGAGATCTGGGTGCTGGACCAGGGCACCCTCGTCGAGCGCGGCACCCACGACAGCCTCATCGCCCAGGACGGCGTCTACGCCAAGCTCGTCCGGCTCCAGTTCGCCGAGGGCGAGGCGGCGTAGAGTCGTAGGTATCTAGGGCAAAGAGAAAAGATCACCACGAAGACACGAAGAAAAGCAAAGGAACGTATAACCACGAAGAACACATAGAACACAATGAAAAATGGATCAGGTTTTATGCCCTTTGTGTCCTTCGTGGTTAATTTGCTATTTTTATTTCCGCTTTTCTTCGTGTCTTCGTGTCTTCGTGGTGGATCAGTTGTTTTTCTCTTCCCTGCTTCTGTTCTGGCGCTGCGGCTCTGGGCGCTAGACTGGTGGGATGTTGCAGCTGCCGCCGCTCTATCCGATCACGGACGCCACGCGCCCGGAGTCTCTGTCGGCGCAGGTGCGGCGCTTTGGCGAGGCGGGATTTCCGCTGGTGCAGTTCCGGGGCAAGCCGCTGGATGCACGGGCCCAGTGGGTGGAGCTGCGGGCGGCGCTGGCGGAGGCCTCGGCCAATGGCGGCTGGCCCCAGATCTGCGTCAATGACCGGGCGGACCTGGCGATGCTGGCAGCCCAGGAGGGCCTGGCGCCCTGGGGCCTGCACCTGGGCCAGGGCGACCTGCCCGCGGCCGAGGCCGCGGGGCTGCCGGGCCTGGGCCGCTGTCACTTCGGCGCCTCGACCCATGCCCCTGCCGAGTGGGAGGCGCCCGAGTCGGGTTGCGATCACGCGGGCGTCGGTCCCTTCCGGGGCACGGCCACCAAGGCCGACCACGCGGAGCCCATCGGCCTGGAAGGCCTTCGGGCCGGCTGCACGGCCCTGCGGTCCCGGGACCTCGCGCCCATCGCCATCGGCGGCCTGACCGCCGCGGATGCGCTCGACTGCTTCACCGCGGGTGCCGAGGCCCTGGCCATGGTGGGCGAGCTGCACCGGGGCGGAGACCTCGCGGCGCTGGGCTGGGCGGTCCAGCGGCAGCGCTGGCAGGTGCGTCCCCCGTTCCGAGTCGGTAAGGGCGTCGTCCTCCTGGGCGGCAGCGGCGCCGGGAAGACCACCGTGGCCAAGGAGCTGGCCCAGCGGACGGACCTGCCCTTCCACGATCTGGACGCGGTCATCGAGCAGCGGCAGGGCCAGCCCATCAGCGCCATCTTCGCCGCGGCCGGGGAGCCTGCCTTCCGAGCCCTCGAGGCGGAACACCTGGCCTCCCTGCTGGGGAGCCCGGCCATCGTGGCCCTCGGCGGCGGCGCCTGGGAGGCTCCGGCCAACCGGGCCACCGTGGCCGCCAGCGGCTTCGCGGCCCTGTGGCTGGCCGAGTCGCCCCTGCGCGCCTGGGCGCGGGTGGGACGGGACCCGAACCGGCCCCTCGCCCAGGACCGCGCGGCTTTCATGGCCCGCTGGGCGGCGCGGGTGCCGGCCTGGTCCCTGGCCCCCATGGCCATCCCATTTGGTCACAGTTCCCGGGAGTTGGCCTCGGCCTTGCTAAACTGTTAGCCAACCCCCAGGCACCCCGTGGACCTGATCCTTTCCGATCTGCATTCGAACCTGCACGCACTCCGCGCCGTGCTCCGGTTCACCCGCAGGCGGGCGATCCACCGGTTCGTGATCCTCGGCGACCTGGTGGGCTACGGCGCCCACCCCAATCAGCTGCTGGACAAGATCCGCGAGCTGCGCCCCCGGTTCCTGGTCCGCGGCAACCACGACAAGGTCTGCGCAGGCCTCGAGCCCGACAACACCTTCAGCCTCCCGGCCCGGCAGGCCGCGGACTGGACCCGGGAGCGGCTGCGCCAGGACAACTGGCGGCTGCTGGCCGAGGCCCCCACGGGACCCGTCTGGGTGGGGGACGACTACCTCATCGCCCACGGTGCTCCCATGGATGAGGACGCCTACCTGCTCCACATCCGGGAGGTCAGCCAGGCCTTCGACGCCTTCCAGGGCCAGCTCTGCTTCTTCGGCCACACCCACGTGCCTGGCTGCTTCGAGCTGGACGAGAGCCGGAACCAGCTGAACTGGATCTCGCTGGAACCCGGCGAGTGGTTCCAGCTGCAGCCCCACTGCCGCTACCTGGTGAACCCGGGCTCCGTGGGGCAGCCCCGGGACCGCGATCCCCGCGCCTCCTTCATGACCTACGACCCCAAGCACCACCGGCTGAGGCTCCACCGCCTCGACTACGACGTGAAGGGCGCAGCCAAAGCCATCCTGGCCGCTGGGCTGCATCCCAACCTGGCCCACCGGCTGAGCCAGGGCATCTGAAAGGCAGTCATTCCATGGTCAATGTTTCCTTCCTCTCCGCCCACGTGCTTGAGCAGTTCCTCATCCAGGCCCGATTGACCAAGGCGGTAGCCAGCCTCCGCCTGCAGAAGGCCAACTCCCGGCTGCTGGGCGACCTGCGGATCCACAGCTTCCGGGCGGGTTCGACGCTCGAGCTGTCCGGCCTCCACGCCCGGGACCTGGTGCCCGTGGAAGGCACCCCCGTGACGCTCACCATCCTCCTGGGTGACGAGGTGCTGAGCCTGGAGTCCGAGCTGCTGGCGCCCATCCAGGACGAGGAGGGGCACACCCTGCTCCACCTCCGCTGGCCCCACGAGCCCGCCCACCTGCACCGCCGCCGCGACATGCGGGTGGCCGGGCCCGATCAGTCGCCCCTGAAGGTCCACGTGACCCTGGGGGACCGCAAGCTGGAGGCCCTCCTGGTGAACCTCACGGAGACCGGCGTGGGCCTCGCCTTCGAGGAGGCCCTGATGGTGGACCTCCACGCCGCCGTGGAGATCGACGCCGAGCTGCCGGACGGCGCCATCCTGCACTGCCCCGGGGAGGTGCGGCACCTGAACTTCCTCGAGGGCCAGGACTACCCCACCCGGCTGGGCATCGTGCTCCATCCGCTGCCGGGCACCGATCTCGAGCCCATCCACCGCTTCATCCAGGCCCGCCGCACGGACCGCTCGCACTCGTCGGCGCGCTAAGGCGCGACCGGGATCTCTGCCGCCGCCGCCGCGACGGTGCGCTTGGTGGGCAGGTAGCAGACGCCGCCTTCGCCCTCGATACAGGGCTGGTAGGTCACGAGCAGCCGGACCGGATCCTCCAGGTTGCGACCGGTCAGCGCGAGGCGCACGGTGCCGCGCAGGATGGGATCGCCGGCGTCGTCGATCTCACTGGTGGCAGGCAGGGGCGCGCAGGTGAGCTGGCCCCGGGAGACCAGGGCCACCTTGAAGCTGCGCGCCTTGAGGTGCACATTCTCCGGCAGCGTCAAGGACAGCGCCCCCCCGGCCACCGTGAGCGAAACATCCCTGGCGGGGTCGAAGCCCGCGGCGGAGAGGGCCTGCGCGGCCACCATCAGGAAGGAGATCAGGACGCGTCGCATGGCCTCAGGCTCCAGCAGGAAGGTCGGAAATCCGGGCCATGCCCGGGGTGGCCAGGAGCTCCCCGGCCTCGGTGATCAGGGCACCTTCCACCGAGGGCGTCGCGGCCAGCAGATGGAGGCCGCGCTCCGGCCCCAGGAGAAAGGATGCGGTGGCGAGCCGTCCGGCCTCAGCGGCCGTGGGCGCCACCACCGTGGCGGAGGCGAGCCCCCGGGCGGGCCAGCCCGTGGTTGCGTCGAGCAGGTGGTGGTAGCGCACGCCGCCGGACTCGAAGCCGCGCTCGTAGTCTCCGGAGGTGGCCACCCCGCAGTCGGCTTGCGCGCGGATCGCGAAACGGCAGCGGCTGCGGTCCCGGGGATCCTGCACGCCGATGAGCCAGGGGGCGCCATCGCCCCGCCGGCCCACGGTGCGAACATCCCCCAGCAGGTTCACCATGGCCGATTCAACGCCCCGGGCCTTGAGCAGCTCGGCCAGGCGGTCTGCGGCGTATTCCTTGCCGACGCCACCCAGGTCCAGCGCCATGCCCTCCCGGGCCAGGCGGACGGTGCCGTGGCTCAGCTCGACAGCCCGATAGTCCACCCGGGTCAGCAGGGCCTGGAGGACCTGCTCGGAAGGCACCTCCGCCCGGCGAAAATCCCAGGCCTGGCGCAGCACGCCCACGGTGGGGTCGAAGCGGCCCCCCGTCAGGCGCGCCAGCTCCAGGGCGCTCTGCACCAGGGCCTCGGTCTCGTCATCCACAGCCAGCGGAGCGCCGCCGGCCTCGTCGTTGAGCTGGCCCACCACACTGGTGGCGCGGTAGCGGCTGAACTTCTGCTCGATGCGCCGGGCCTCGGCCACCGCCTCGCGGCCGAGGCGGGTGGCGGCCGCTTCGCCGCGGTCGTCCACGAACTTCAGCAGCGCGTCGCCCCCCATGAGCGGGAAGCGCACGGTGTAGAGGGTCCGCTCCAGGACGGGGGTCAGTACTTCCACTTCAGGCCCAGGGTGACGGTGGTGGCGCTGACATCCGCCGCGGAGGTGGCGGGACCCGCGTAGACCGCCGGGAGGCCGCCGCTGGCCGCGGTCTTGAGCGGCGTCACTTGGTCCTTCCCCGACTGGAACTGGTAGGAGGCCCCCAGACTCAGGGTGAGTCCCGGCTTGAGGTCCACGGCGACGGCACAGCCCAGGAGGAGGCTGCTGAAGGCGGACAGCCGGTAGTCTGCGGACATGAAGGGCTGGGCCGCGTCGAAGCGGGCGCCGTAGAAGGAGGCGGCGCGCTGGCTGTAGGCCCGCAGGCGCGGTGTGAGAATCCAGCTCTCGTCCAGGTGCTGGTCGTAGGTGAAGTCCAGCGTGTGCGCCTTGATGCCCCAGTCATCGGTGTAGAAGCGGTAGGAGGTCTTGAGGGCCCCGTCCCACTCGAAATAGTGGGCGTGCTTGACCAGGAAGGCGTCCCGGACGCGGGTGTCCGGCCGGTGCTCGCCCTGGGTCAGGTTGCCCACGGTCACGATGAGGTAGGGCTCGTCCAGGTAGCCGCTCAGGTTCATGCGGGAGGCGCTGAAGTCGATCAGGTCCTCGGCGCCCAGGATCCAGGTCCAGCCCAGGGCATAGCCGCGGGTCTTCTTGGGCAGGCGCAGGGTGCTGGTCACCGGGGCCACGGTGTCGTTGGCCAGAGACAACCCGTAGTGGAGCGTGCCGCGCCCCTGAGCCATGGTCCAGGCATCCGAGAGCCCGAAGCCCTGGGAGGTGTAGTCCTTCTCCACAGAGTGGGAGATGTCCACCGTGGGCAGGTGGGCCCCGATGCGGCGGCCCCAGGTGAAGCCCTGGGCGTTGCGCTCGTCCATGTACTGCACCATCGGGATCTTGCCCGCGGCGTTGGTGTTCCGGATTCCCGAGGCAGAGGTGGTGGTCGTGACGCTGAGGGTGGGATAGCCGCCCGTGGGCGAGGCCCCGGAGACGCTGTCGTGGGCCAGCAGGAGATCGATCTGCCCAAGGGCCTCGCTCAGCTCGTGGTGCACCAGCAGCGTCGGGCTCTTCACCTGGGTGCGGCCGTCAGTCTCGTTATAGAAGAGGTAGCGCAGCTCCACCGCGGACTGGGCCAGGGCCACCCGGCCTGTGAGGATTCCCATGCCGGCCACCATCCAGGGCAGGCCCTGCAGTGCCAGCCGGCCCCGCCGCCGGACCTTGCGGGCGCGCTCAGTTGCAGCCACAGCCACCTCCCGCCGCGCCGCCATTGCCCGCGGCCCCTTCCTTGCTGGCATGGATGTGCTCGCGGAAGAACCCCGTCAGGGTGTCCCCGTCCAGGCTCATGATGGGATCCGCCAGGTGGCCCCGACGCCAGGCCTTCAAGCTGCCCGTGGCCTGCAGCCCCGCAGCGATGCGGACCTCCTTCGGCGCCGGGCTGCCGGCCAGCAGGGCCGCCACCGCAGCGGCCTCCTCCTGGACGTGCGCCCCGCCCTCGAAGCGGGCCGCGATGCGGCCCTCGCGGTCGATGAGAAAGGTGGTGGGCATGGCCACCACGGAGAAGGCCTCGCCGGTGCGGCCCGTGGCATCCTGCAGGATCGTGAACCGCACCGGCACCTGCTCTAGGAAGCTGCCGACCGCGGCCGTCTCCTCGTCCAGCGAGATGCCCACCACCTTCACCCCCTGGTCCGCGAACCGGTCCTGGAGCTTGTCCAGTTCGGGCATGCTCTTGCGGCAGGGACCGCACCAGGAGGCCCAGAAGTCCACCACCACCACCTGGCCCTTGAGCGCCGCCAGGGAGAAGGGCTTGCCCTTCGAGTCCTTCAGCTGCACCTCGGGCGCCAGGTCGCCCTTGCCCGCGGCAGCCAGGCTGGCCCCCGCCAGGAAGAGCGCCGCGCCCAGCGCCAGCCAGACCCGTTGGCCAGGGAATCGAGGAAAAAAGTTCAGTTTGAGCATGGCTCTCCCAGGCGCCCAGGACCCGGCGCTGGAAGCCTCCGGACCCATGAGCAGACAATGCGTGTTCCTACATCTATGCTGCCACCGGACGGAAGGATCCCGGAGAAATAATCTCCAGAGAATGCAACTTTTCGGGGAAGCGGCTCCGGAACCGCCCTACCCTCCGCCCCGCTGGAACCCCCGGTGGAAGCGGGCCATGAAGGCGGCCACCTGATCTGCGGACTGCCCCTCGAAGGTTAATTCCACGCGATGCCTAACCAGCGACAGGCGCCCGAGCCGCAGGGGCTCCAGGGGCTGGAGCGCCAGGGACCAGCCTCGGCCACCCTCGGCGTGCCGGAAGACCCCATCGGCCCCGGCCTGCGGCGTGTGTCCCACGGCCTCGGGCAGCAGGCGCAGGAAGTCCTCCCGGCTGATGGTCATCTCCAGGCTCACCCGCTGCTCCCGGGGGACCACATCCCTAGCCACCGGCGACGGGGGGCCAGATGGCGAGGGCCTGGCCTTCTTCCAGCACCTTCGTGCCCAGGTCCGCCTGGGCCACCCAGACGCCATCCACCAGCACGATGGCGCACTCTCCCGACTGCAGGCCCATGTCCTGGATCACCGCCAGAACCGTGGTGCCGGGGTCGAGGTCCAGTTGCAGGCAGTGGCTGGACCGGGCCTCCGCCGGGAGGCGGATGCTGAGGGACGCGAACAGCTTGAGCGTGATCTTCATGCCAGGCGGTGCGCCGCCGCGAGGTAGGCCGGCATGACCAGCGTGGGGTCAGCCATGAGGCGCTGCTTCCAGGGGCCCAGCCGCAGCTTCCCTTCGATGAGCCCGCGCAGGGCGCCGACGTGGTCGGTGAAGCCCACGGTGTTGGCGCCGACCAGGCGGTCGCCGTCGAACTGCAGGTTCATGTAGCGGTAGCGGGCCTCGTCCAGCAGCTCGGTGGACTCCCCACCGGGCACGCCCTCCCACTCGCCGAAGGAGGAGGAGACGAGGCCGAGGGTGGTGAGCACGTTGAACACCAGGCTGCCCTGGAAGGCCGTCGGCTTGCCGGCCATGTTCAGCGCCGCGATGCGGCCCTGCTCCACGGCATTGGGCTGGATCGCGTTGACCTGGCGCTTGCCACTGAGGCAGTCCACGGACTCGGCCACATCCCCGGCGGCGTAGATGCCGGGCACGCTGCTCTGCAGGTGCGCGTCCACCACGATGCCCTGGTTGATCTCGATGCCGCTGCCGGCCAGGAACTCCAGGTTCGGGTCCACGCCCACGGCGCTGAGATAGACGTCGGCGGGCAGCACCCGGCCCTCGCCCAGGTCCACCTGGAGGATGCCGTCCTGCTGGCTCAGGCCCTTGGGCTGGGTGCGGGTCAGGATCTTCACGCCCTTGGCCTCGCACCAGCGCCGCAGCATGTTGCTGGCGGCGGGGTTCATCATGCGGCGGACCATGTAGCCGCTGCGCACCAGGATCGTCAGGTCCACGCCCTTGGAGAGCAGGCCCTCCATGATGATGCAGCCCACAAAGCCGGCACCCATCTGGACCACGCGGGTGCCGGGCTGGGCTTTGGCCAGGATGGCGCGGGCGTCGGCGAGGGTCCAGCAGGCCTGGACCCCGGGCAGGTCGATGCCCGGGATCTTCTCCAGGCTGGGCCGGGAGCCCGTGGCGATGAGCAGGCGGTCATAGCTCAGGGTCGTGCCCTCGCCCAGGTCCACGGTGCGGGCGACGGCATCCACAGCGTGGGCGCGGGCCTGGACCAGGCCGATGCGCAGGCGCTGGAAGTGATCCGCGGTCTTCCGGAGGTGGGTGCCCTCCTCGCCAATGTCCCCCCGGAGCAGGTAGGGGATGGCCATGCGGGAGTAGGGTGCCTCCCCTTCGCCGCAGAGCATGAAGATCTCTGCGGCGGGGTCAGCCTTGCGCAGGGTCTCCGCGGCGACCACACCCGCGGGACCGCTTCCGATGATGACGTGTCGCATGGGGATCCTGGGCTGGGTCAGAGGCTGAGACGGGTGCGGGTGGCGGGCGTCGGAACGCCCTCGGCGCTCCACCCGCGGACCTCATAGTACTCCGGCAGCATCTTGTCCAGGTGGCACACGGCGCCCTTCTGGGGACCGGTCTTGATGGGCTCCGTCAGCAGGCGGGGCGGCAGGGTGTCGTCCTTCTTGCTGAGGCCCGCGCCCAGGTTGAACTCGCGCTCCAGGTTCCAGATGCGCTCGCCGACCAGGAGCAGCCGCTCCTCGGACCAGTCGCCCTCGCAGGCGGCCTGGATCTGGGGCTGGATGTCCTGCAGGCCCCAGGCGAAGGTGGTGAAGAGGCAGATGCCGGCGGAATCCACCACGGCGGTGAGGTCCTGGAAGGCCTTCAGCATGGCGGGCTTGCCCTCGGTGGCCTGGGGCTCCATCTTCACGGGGATGCCCAGCACCTCGGGAGAGACCATGTAGCCGCGGACATGGCAGGCGCCGCGGTTGCTGGTGGCGTATTCCAGGCCCATGCCCTGGAGGCCGCGGCCGTCGTAGGCCGGGAACTCCTGGCCCTTGACGGTCATGGACAGCTCGGGACGGCCATACTTGGCGCAGAGCCTCTTGGAGCCGAGCCCGATGATCTTGCCGAAGCCTTCGCCCACGGCGGTCCACTCCGCGAGCTTGACCAGGGCCTCCGCGGAGCCCCAGGTCAGCTTGAGACCCACCTCGGCCTCGGTGAGGATGCCCAGGTCGTAGAGCTCCATGGCGGCGCCCACGGTGGCCCCGAAGGAGATGGGGTCGTAGCCGTCCTCGTTGCAGAGGAAGTTGGCGTAGGTGAGGGCTTCCAGGTCCGACACGCCGTTGGCGGCGCCCAGGGCCCAGGCGGCCTCGTACTCCACGCCGCCGGAGGCGCCGTGGTACTGGGGCTTGTCCTTCACGCTGAAGTGGTTCGGATCCATGCGGGAGATGCGGCCGCAGGCGATGGTGCAGCCGAAGCAGGCGCCGTTCTTCACCAGGTTGGGCTTGCCATCCGTGGGCCGCTTCTCGTGCATGGCCTCGCCGCCGATGGCGTTGGCCCCCTCGAACTGCGCCTCGCGGTGGTTGTAGCTGGGCAGCGCGCCCAGCTCGTTGATGATGTTCATGAGCACCTGGGTGCCGTAGGTGGGCAGGCCCACGCCGGTCACGCCGTTGGCTGCCAGCACGGCCTTGCCCGCGTCCACGGCGGTGAAGAAGGCCTCGGGGTTCGCCACCTGGTAGGCATCGGTGAGCGTGCCGCGCACGGCCACGGCCTTGAGGTTCTTGGAGCCCATGACCGCGCCCACGCCAGACCGCCCCGCGGCGCGGTGCAGGTCGTTGACGATGGCGGCGTACATGACGCCCGACTCACCAGCGCGGCCGATGGAGGCCACGCGGATCTGCGGATCCTGGTGCGCCTTCTTGATGGTCTCCTCGGTGTGCCAGGTGGTCTTGCCCCACAGGTGGGAGGCGTCCAGCAGCTCGGCCTTGCCATCGATGATGAGCAGATAGACCGGCTTCGTGGAGCGGCCTTCGAAGATGACCATGTCCCAGCCCGCGAACTTGAGCTCGGCGCCGAAGTAGCCGCCGGAGTTGGAGCAGGCGATGGCGCCCGTGAGGGGCCCCTTGGTGACCACGGAGTAGCGGCCGCCCGTGGCGGCCATGGTGCCCGTGAGGGGACCGGTCACGAAGATGAGCTTGTTCCCTTCAGCGAGGGGGTCGACCTTGGGATCGATCTCGGTGCAGAGGTACTTGGTGGCCAGGCCCCGCTGGCCCAGGTAGTCCTGGGCCCACTGCTGGTTCAGTGGCTCGGTGGTGCAGGTGCCCGCCGTGAGGTTGACGCGAAGAACCTTCTTAGTCCATGCCATGGCAGTCGCTCCTCACACCGTTGCCGGGTTGGTGTCGGTCTTGTCAGCCCACTGGCGCATCTTTTCAAGTCCCGTCCAGTCGGCATCCACGAAGGTGATGGCACCCGTGGGGCAGGCCTTGGCGCAGGCGGGCGCACCGCCGCAGAGGTCGCACTTCTGCACCTTGCCGCTGGAGGCCACGTAGTTGATGGTGCCGAAGGGGCAGGCGATGGTGCACACCTTGCACCCGACGCAGGTGGGATCCAGCACGATCTTCGCGCCGGTGACCGGGTCCAGCTTGATGGCCTCGGTGGGGCACGCCATCATGCACCAGGCCTCGTCGCACTGGGTGCAGGTATAGGGCACGAAGCGCGCGGCCTCGTGGAACGAGAACACCTTGATGCGGGACTTGGCGATGGTGAAGCTGCGGTGGTTCTCCCAGGAGCACGCCATCTCGCACTGGAGACAGCCCGTGCACTTGTTGGGATCGATGTGGAGGGACTTCTGCATGGTGGATCCTCCTTGGAAACAGTTTCGTGGGGGGGGGTGAATCCCGTTGATCATAAATCGGATAACGCTCAATATCCGGTCTTTTTCAGGGAATTCCACCCACCCCCGCAAACGCAGTGGCGGCGCGGCTCTTCAAGCGCGCTGGGCCGCTCAGTTTGTGAGATTAAGTCTCTATTTCATGATTCCAATTGTCGGCCACGGTGGCGACCTGCGGCCTTCATCTGCGCCATCTGCGATTTCCCGGTTCAGGCCTGCTTCCGGAGGCTCACCAGGGTGCCGCTGGCGCCCAGCAGGAGCATGATCACGGCCTGGACCAGCGTCTTGTAGGAGACCTCGGAGCCGCCGAAGAGCGCCGACCGAACGAAGAGCACGCCCAGCGCCAGGAGCAGCAGGTAGATCCCCAGCATCACCTTCCGGGCCAGCTCGCAGGTCTGGGGCGTCTCCTTGGCGAAGATCCGGTCGTAGATGACCAGCCCCACGGCGGCGGCAACGTTCAGGACCACAAACAGCAGCCAGAAGCTGCGAGCCGCGGCGGGGCCGCCCGCCTGACCGACAAGGGGCTTCAACATGGAGCCGTAGAGGGAGCCGCCGAGGCTGGAACCGATGAGGCTGCCGATGACGCCATAGAGGAAGGCATAGCCCATGTAGACGGCCTTCTTGTCCTCGGGAGCCACCAGCCCCACGTAGCTGTAGTACTTCGGGTGGGCGGTCATCTCCCCGATGGAGAACACGGAGATGCCGAGGATGAAGACCCAGACGTTGGTGGAGGCCGCCAGGCACAGGAAGCCCAGGGTGCCGATGACAATGCCGCCGACCATGGTCGGCAGGGGACGGAACTTCTTCACGATGCGGCTAACCAGCACCTGCAGCAGGATGATGGTGCCGCCGTTGACCACGGTGACGTGCTCCGCATCGAACTTGAGCGGCACGCCGAAGGAGGCGAAGAAGCGGTTCACGGGCGTGGCGTCCACGAAGTCGCGCAGGTACCAGAGCACCGACCCGAAGTTCTGGAAATAGAGGATCCAGAACCCGGAATAGACCACGATCATCAGCATGAAGCGGGCGTCGCCCAGCACCATGGCGGCGCCGTGGGCCACTTCCCGCAGGCTCTTGGAGTTCTCGGGCTTGGGGGGATCCTTGAACAGGAACAGCGTCGGCAGCAGCATCGCGGCGCAGTACAGCGCCGAGGCGATGAAGACGTAGCGCCAGGAGAAGCCCTTCAGCACGCTCACCACGAGGGGCGCGAGGAAGGCGCCGATGTTGATCATCCAGTAGTAGATGCCGAAGCCGAACCCCGAGTTCTCCTCGGTGGTGGTGCGGGCCAGGGTGCCGGAGATGATGGGCTTGAACAGGCCCGCGCCCGTGGCCATGAGCAGCAGGGAGGCGAACACGGCCCCGTAGGTGGTCACGTTGCCGGCGATGAAGTAGCCCGTGCTGAGGATCGAAAACGCGAACAACAGCATGCGCCGGTAGCCGTAGCGGTCCGCCAGGGCGCCGCCGGCGATGGGGATCACGTAGGTGAAGGCATAGATCAGGCTCTGCAGGAAGCCCACGGACTGCTCCGTGAAGCCCAGGCCCCCGGCGGCGACCTGGTTCGTCAGGTAGACCGCCAGCACCGAGTTGAGCCCGTAGTAGGCGGCCCGCTCGAAGAGCTCCATGACATTCGCCAGCCAGAAGACGGGCGGGAAAGATCGTAGGATTCCGGCAGGGCGTGGGTTCGACATCCGGCGAGTATAGCGGCGCCTAGCCCTTTGCCCCCATCGCGGGTGCGAGCGGGAGTCACGTCCCGTTTTTCTTGGTGCCTTGGTGCCTTGGTGGCAAAGTTGTTTTTCTTCCCTTCTTTGCGAAAAGGGATGCGAGGCTGCCCCTTGAAGACCATCTCCCTCCGCGTTGACGTGGACACCCTGGAAGGCTCCCTGACGGGGATCCCGACCCTGCTGCGCCTGCTGGACAAGCACCGCATGCGCGCCAGCTTCTACTTCAGCTTCGGGCCGGACAACAGCGGCAAGGCCATCCGGCGCATCTTCCGCAAGGGCTTCCTGGCCAAGATGCGGCGCACCAACGGCGTGAAGCTCTACGGCCTGAAGACCATGATGTACGGCGTGCTGCTGCCGGCGCCCATCATCTGGAAGCGGGCCGCCACGCAGATGCTGGCAGCCAGGGCCGCCGGCCACGAGGTGGGCATCCACGGCTGGGACCACGTGCAGTACCACGACCTGCTGGACCGCAAATCCCGCCGCTGGCTGGCGGACTGGTACGCCCAGGCCCACGAGGCCTTCGGCACCGTGTTCGGAGAGAAGCCCCTGGGCGCCGTGAGCCCCGCATGGCGCTGCAATGACACCACGCTGGAGCTGCAGGAAGCCTACGAGCTCGCCTATGCCGGCGACTGCCGGGGCCTGGCGCCCTTCTATCCCATCGTGCAGGGCAGGCCCCTCCGCACCCTGCAGATCCCCACCACCCTGCCCACCCTGGACGAGCTGCTGGGCCTGGATGGCCGCACCCCGGAGCAGGTCAATCGCGAGGTCTGGGACCTGGTGCGCGAGGACGCCCTGAACGTCTACGCCCTCCACACCGAGGTCGAAGGTGGGGCCCTCTTCGAGACCTTCGACGCCTTCCTGGGCGGCCTCAACGACCGCGGCGTCCAGGCCCGCACTCACGCCGACTGGCTCCCCGAGCTGCTCGCCGCCCAGCCCCCCGCCAAGGCCATCACCCGCCGCGAGATCCCCGGCCGGGCCGGGTGGGTGAGCTGGGAAGGCAGCATCTAGAGGATCGGCACGAGAAAATATCGATATAAACTTAACGAAACTATTTAAGTACTACCCGCGCCCCTGCCGAGGAATCAGATTATCCGGGGGGTCCAACATGTGGATCGGTGCCCACGCAGGTCCAGGCATGCCCTCCGCGGCTTCCAGCCTCGCGTATCACCAGAACCGGGATCTTCTGGCGGCGGCGGTGGATCAGGCGATCCTCCACCACCCCCAGCTTGGCCGGCTGATCGGGCCCAATCCCTTCGATCTGATTCAGCAGAACCACGCGAACCACGCCAAGTTCATGGACAACGTCTTCTTTCTGGGGAACTCGCAGCTGCTGGTGAAGACCCTCCCCTGGGTCTACCGGGTCTACGGTGCCCGCGGGGTCTCCATGGACTACTTCCCCGTGGAGCTGCGGGCCTGGCAGCGGGCCATCTCCGAGCAGATCCCCGACCCGGCCGCCGCCCCGCTGCTGGCGGTCTATGACTGGATGCTCGACCACCACACCGATCTGGTCGAAGCCGCGAGCCGACCCGAGGAGTCCGCCGCGGGGCCCGCGCCGGACGGCAGCGCCCTGGCAGCCTTCGTCGAGTCGCTGGTGACGGGCGACCCGACCTGGACGGACGCTGTCACCCGGGAGTACATGGCAGCACCCCAGGACCTGGAGCGCTTCTACCTGGAGATGCTCGACCCCGCCATGCGGGAGATCGGGCGGCTCTGGGAGGAGGCGCGGATCACCACGGCCCATGAGCACATGGCGTCGTCCCTGGTGATCCGGATGATGTCGAGGGCCTTCGCCAAGATCGAGTCCCAGGCGCATCCGAGGAAGCGGTGCGTGGTGAGCGCGAGCCCCAATGAGCATCACCAGATCGGCGCCTGGATGATCTCGGACCTGCTGGAGGTCCGGGGCTGGCAGACGCGCTTCCTCGGGGCCGACACACCCTCCGAGGCGCTCCTCTCGACCCTGGACGACTTCCGCCCGACCGTCCTGGCCCTCTCGGTGACCATGTCTTTCAACCTCCGGAATACCGCCGAGCTCATCGCCAGGGTCCGCCAGTTCGCGGGCGCCTGGGCCCCCCGGATCATGGTCGGGGGACGGGTCTTCCAGGACACCCCGGGACTCGCGGCGAGCATCGGCTCAGACGGGGAAGCCAGGGATGCGGCCGGGGCCTGTCTGCTGGCGGAGACCTGGTTCGAGGCCGGTGATGAGCTGGACTGAGATCGACCCACCCCTGGTCTCGCTGCTGGCTGGCTTCCTGGCTCGCGTCTCCAAGTCGGTCGTCCTGGTCCGCATGGACGAGAGGGGACGGATCCAGGAGAGCAATGCCGCCTTCCAGGGGCTCTTCCAATCTCGAGAGCCCCTGCATGGACAGCACCTCTCCCACTTTGTCCTGAGGCAGAACGGCCAGCCCGTGGAAGCGGATCCAGGGGCCTTTGAGCAGCATCCGAGCCACCTGAAGCTGGTGGCCCCCCAGGTCATCGGCACCTCGCTCCAGGCTTACTGCTTCCCCTACCAGGGCCAGTCCATCCTCATCGGCGAGCGCATCCTGCCGGCGACCGCCGAGGCTCTGGACGTGCTCAGCGGCACCTCCAACGAGCTGGCGACGCTCACCCGCGACCTGAAGCAGCGCTACCAGGAGAAGGCCATGGCCCTCCAGGAGGAGGAGACGCTGATGAAGATGACCGAGAACCTGGCCACCATCGGCTGGTGGACCTGGAACCTCGGTTCGAACCGGAACAGCTGGTCGGACAATCTCTTCCGCCTCTACGGCCTGGAGCCGACCAAGGTGGAGCCCTCCTACGAAGCCTGGGTGCAGGCGATCCATCCCGAGGACCGGCCGCGCGTCACCGCCCTCGTGAGCAGCGGTGTCGAGCAGCACGCCGAGCTGGACTTCGAGTGGCGGGTGAACCGCCTGGACGGCACCGACTGCTGGCTCCTGTCCAGGGCCTATCCGGTGCTGGATCCCGCGGGCAACCTGCTTCGCTACATCGGCACCGCCATCGACATCACCCAGCGCCACCGCATCGAGAAGGAGCGGAGCGCCTTTGAGGCCCAGGTCCAGCACCTCCAGCGCATGGAGAGCGTGGGCCGGCTGGCGGGCGGGGTCGCCCATGACATGAACAACGTGCTCTCCACCATCATGGCCGTGGGCTCGATCCTGAAGGAGCGCCACCGGGACCAGCCCGAGATCCTGAAGGACTCGGAGCTGCTGCTCCGGGCGGCCACCCGGGGCCGGGACCTGGTGCGGAACCTCCGGGACTTCAGCCGCAAGGAGCTGGAGTCGGCCACCGAGCTGGATCTCAACGACCTGGTGCGGAATGAGGTGGACCTCCTGGAGCGGACCACCCTCAAGAAGGTTGCCTTCGAGCTGGACCTGGAGGAGGGCCTGCCGCCCGTCTTCGGAGAGAGCAGCGCCCTGAGCAACGCCTTGATGAATGTCTGCATGAACGCCTGCGATGCCCTGCCCCGCGGCGGCAGGATCCACTTCCGCACGCGCAGGATCGGCCTCGGCCACCAGGAGCTCACGGTGGAGGACGAAGGCGAAGGGATGAGCCCCGAGGTCCTCAGCCGGGCCCTGGAGCCCTTCTTCACCACCAAGGCGCTCGGCAAGGGCACGGGCCTCGGCCTGTCCCAGGTCTACGGCACCATGAAGGCCCACGGCGGCACCGTGGACATCCAGAGCCGACAAGGGGTGGGTACGCAGGTCCGGCTGACTTTTCCACCCATGGAAGAGGAGTCGGCCCCGACAGCCTCCCTGGCGCCCAGCCAGGTTCTGCCCCCCAAGCCGCTGCGCATCCTCCTGGTGGACGACGAGGAGCTCATCCGCACGGCGGTCCAGCGGCTACTGGAGATCCTGGGGCATGAGGTACAGATCGCGGCGGGTGGCCTGGAGGCCCTGCAGTGGCTGCAGACTGACCTGAACCCGGACCTGGTGATCCTCGACCTCAGCATGCCAGGCATGGACGGCAGCGAGACCCTGGAGCGCCTGCGGCGCCTCCGGCCCAATCAGCCCGTGCTGTTCGCCACCGGCTTCAGTGACGAGCGGATCCCCCAGATCCTAAGCCGCTTCCCCGAAGTCCGGGTGCTCAAGAAGCCCTTCTCCGCCATAGAGATGGAGCAGATGCTCTCCGGGTGGCTCTGAAGGTTGAGGTTCCAACAGCGCGCAGCGCAACTAAGAATCGTGGCCCAACTGGGCCACGATTCTTACGGGTTAAAGGATCAAGAAGAAGCCCGGCTCTGCCGGGCTTCTTCGCGGGGGCCCGGGGGTGTGCGAGCAGCGCGGAACCCCCGGAGAACATCAGGCGTGCTGTTTCAGCTTGTCCTTGCCGCCGAACCACTGGTCCCAGTAGACCACCACGGGGGCGGCGATGTAGATGGACGAGTAGGTGCCGGTGATGACGCCGATGACCAGCGGGAAGGCCAGGTCATGGAGGGCCGGGCCGCCGAAGAGCCAGAGACAGACGCTGACGAAGAGTACGGACAGCGAGGTGAGGATCGTCCGGCCCAGGGTCTGGTTGATGGAGTCGTTCACCAGCTTGGTGATGGAGGCCCGGCGGTATTCAGGTCGGTGGCTGTTCTCGCGGATTCGATCGAAGACCACGATGGTGTCAGCCATGGAGTAGCCCATGAGAGTCAGGAAGCTCGCAACCACAGGTACGTTGAACTCGTAGCCGAAGGCCGCGAAGAGCCCCAGGGCCATGAGGATGTCGTGGATGAGGGCCACGATGCCGCCCACCGCAAAGCTGGTGGTGAAGCGGAAGATCACGTAGATCAGGATGGCCAGCATCGCGAACCCGACGGCGGTGAGCGTCTTGCTCGTCCACTCGCCGGAGATGCTGGGCGAGAAGCTCTCGTCCTTGAGGATGCCCACGCCACCGATGCGGTAGCTCTTCTGCACCGTGTCCTTGACGGCCTGCGGCAGATCCTTCGGCAGGTCATTGAAGGTCTGGTAGAGCCCGGAGGAAAGCTTGTCCCGACCGGCGATGGCTTTCTCCGCCAGTGGCGTGTAGGCCACGGTGAGCGCCTGGTCATCCCCGGGCAGCCGAAGGGGGTTGGCCTTGGCAAGCACGTCCGTGAGGTTCTTGGAGCCCTCGAGGTTGAGCATGGGCAGGGTGCTACCAGCTGCCTCGGGATCCATCTGCTTGAAGAGGGCGCGCAAGGCATTGGCCTGGATGGTGCTGTCCTTCTGGTCCCCGTCCTTCTTGGCCTTCACCTTGACGGAGAAGTCCCGGATGCCCTTGTCGGCGTTCTCGTAGGCCACCACGGTGGCGTCTGGATAGCCGCTCTTGGCCAGGGCAGCCCGGATGATTTCGGGCTCCATGGCGCCGCGGAAGCGGACGGTCATGTCATTGCCGCCCACGAACTGCATGCCGAGGTGGATGCGCTTGTTGTGGGTGAGATTCCAGGGCTGGACCCAGAGGAACGTGAGGACGATGATGCCCCAGGTGGCGGCGAGAGCCACGCCCTTGTACTTCATGAAGTCGTAGGAGCTGCCCTTGAAGAAGGTGTGGGTGCCCACAGACAGCACCTTGGTGCCGGGGTGGCGCTCCAGGATCCAGTCGTAGATGAAGCGGCTGATGTAGATGCTGGTGAACAGCGAGGCCACGACGCCCACGGTGAGGGTCACGGCGAAGCCCTTGACGGGGCCCGTGCCGAAGATGAAGAGCAGCAGGGCGGCGAACAGCTGGGTCACGTGGCTGTCCACGATGGTCCAGAACACGCGGTCGAAGCCAGCGTCGATGGCGCCGGGCACACTCTTGCCCAGGCCCAGCTCCTCCTTGATGCGCTCGAAGATGAGGATGTTGGCGTCCACCGCCATGCCCAGGGTCAGCACGAAGCCGGCGATGCCTGGCAGGGTCAGCGTGGCGCGGAAGGAGCCCAGCAGACCCATCATGACGATGACGTTCACCGTCAGAGCGATGATGGCGTTGGCGCCGGACCAGTGATAGAAGAACACCATGAAGGCGATGATGGTGATGAAGCCCACCAGGGCGGCGCGCACGCCGGCATGGATGGAGTCGCGGCCGAGGCCGGGGCCCACGACGCGCTCTTCCAGGAACTTCATGGGGGCGCGCAGGGCGCCACTGCGCAGCTGGCTGGCGAGATCGTCGGCCTCCTGGGCGGAGAAGCTGCCGCTGACCCGCACGGCGCCGCCGATGATCTTTTCCTTGGCGCTGAGCGTGGTGACAATCTTGCGGTCCAGCACGATGGCGATGAGGCGGTTCTCTTCGGAGGCGGTGCCCGTCAGGCGGGCGAAGTCGTCATCGCCCTTCTTGTTCAAGGTGAAGTTGACCTCATTGGCCTCGGTCTGGGAGTTGGAGGCGCGGTGCGAATCGATGATGTCGGCGCCGTCCACGGCGACTCGGCTCTCGAGCAAGATCCAGCGGCTGATCTTCTCCTCGCCGGGCTTGGCCTTGACCACGGGCTGGCCGGACCGCTTGGCCTGGCGCTCGCTCTCGATCTCGGGCAGCAGCTCGAACTCCGGGGGAATCGCTCCCTTGTAGAAGGCCAGGGCCTCTTCACGGGAGGTAAAGTAGAGCTGCGGCACCTTGGCGAGCAGCCGCTGCTCCAGCCGGCCGGGGGTGGCCAGCAGCTTCTTGATGCGCTCGCGGTCACCCTCCTCGATGCCGGGGATCTCCACCACGATGCGGTTGCCTTCGGCCCCGCTGGCGGTGATCTCGGGCTCCAGCACGTTGGCGGGATCGATGTCGCGGATGCGCTTCTCGATGACCTCCAGGGCGCGCTTGTTGGCGTCGTCCTTGAGGTTCTTCTGGTAGTCCGCCTTCTGCGTGAGCCGGTAGACGTCTCCGTCCGCCGCCAGGGCGTAGCCCGGGAAGAAGTCCTTGGCGACCTTCTCGACCGTGGCCTTCTGGTCGGCGCTGACGCCGTCCACGCGGATGGCCTCACCTTCCACGCGCGCCGTGGCGCCGGGCAGGTTCTTCTCGCGCAGGCGCGAGGCCATGCGGTCCTTGCTGTCACGCAGGTCGGCGGCGAGGGCCTCCTGGCCCTGGACCTCCAGCTCGAAGTGGACACCACCCCGAAGGTCGAGGCCCAGCTTCACTTTGGAGAGCGGTGTGAAGAAGTATCCGCAGCCGAACAGCACGGCGAGGACGATCGTGAGGCGCCAGAGGCTCCGCTTGGTCACGGGGCACTCCTTACAGAATGCGGGCCGGAGGATCCGGCCCGGAAGGTCAGGAGGTTCAGTTCTGCTTGATCTCAGGCTCGGTCGCCAGGGAGGCCACCGCCGAGCGGCGGGCCTTCACGACGGAGCCGCCGAGCTTCAGCCAGAGGTCCTTGTCCTCGACGCGGTCGATGGTGGCGTAGAGGCCCGAGCTCAGGACCACCTCGTCGCCGGCCTTCAGCTTGGCGAGACGCTCTTCCTGGGCCTTCCGGGCCTTGCTCTGGGGCCGGATGAGCAGGAAGTAGAACATCAGGGCCATGCCGCCGATGAACACGAACTGGGTCCAGCCCGGAGGGCCGCCAGCCTGGGCCTGTGCGATAAGGGCGAAGTTCATTTAGGGCTCCTCGGTCAACCACCCGGCGCGCGTGGACTGGGCAAAGGCGGGAAACCTGTTTTCCAGCAATGCCTGCCTTGCGGCGCGGGTAAGCCCCACAGTGTAACTCAGGTTGTGGATCGTGTTCAGCGTGAACCCCAGAAGCTCCCCACACCGGAACAGATGGTGCAGGTAGGCCCGGCTGAAGGTGGCGCAGGTGTAGCAGGCGCAGTCGGGGTCCAGAGGCCGATCCGCGTCCCGGTGCCGGGCGTTCTTCAGGTTCAGGCGCCCCCGGCTGGTGAGGGCGCGGCCATGCCGGGCCTCGCGGCTGGGCAGGACGCAGTCGAAGAGGTCCACCCCATGCTCGATGCCGAAGATCAGGTCCTCCGGCGTCCCCACCCCCATGAGGTAGCGGGGCCGGTCGGCGGGCAGTTCCCGGACGAACTCCGCCAGCAGGGCGTTCATCTCGGGCTTGGGCTCTCCCACGCTGAGCCCGCCCACGGCGAAGCCCTGGAAGGGGGTCCGGGCATCCAGCTCCAGGGCCTCGGCCAGGTGGCGGCGCCGCAGGTCCAGGTGTGTGCCCCCCTGGTTGATGGCGAAGAGGGCCTGGTAGTCCTGCAGGGGCACGGCCCGGCTGCGGGCCAGCCAGCGGGTGGTCCGGGCCATGCTGATCTCCAGCTTGGAGCGCTCCAGCTGCCCCGGCGGGCACTCGTCCAGGGCCATGCAGATGTCCGAGCCCAGGTTCCGCTGGATCTCCAGGCTGCGCTCCGGGGACAGGAACTGGGGGCTGCCGTCGATGTGGCTCTGGAAGGTCACCCCCTCCTCGTTCATCTTCCGCAGGGAGGCCAGGGAGAAGACCTGGAAGCCGCCGGAATCCGTCAGGATGGGGCCGTCCCAGCCCATGAAGCGGTGCAGCCCTCCCAGCCGGGCCACCAGCTCGTCCCCCGGCCGAAGCCCTAAGTGATAGGTATTGCCGAGGATGACCTGGGGCCCGATCTCCCGGAGCTGGACCGGCGTGATGCCCTTGACCGTGCCCTGGGTGCCCACGGGCATGAAGGCCGGCGTCAGGACCAGGCCATGACCGGTATGGAAGGACCCCGCGCGGGCGGGGGTTTCCGGGCATTCGGCCTCGGTGCGGTATGCGCAAGATCGGTCTGCTTGATATGGCATGATAGGGACTCGGCTTTCATAACAATGATTGGCACTTCCACTCAGCGGGCCGCACTAACAAGGACGCGGCTTCCGGGAATATCCTCAGAGCACCGTCGTGTCGAGAGGATGGCCCCGAGTTTCAAGGCTTGACCTGCCGACGACCCTTTGCCATCTTAGCCGTTGGGCTTGACCCAGATCTTTATCCTATTCACTGAAGCTGGACCGATGTTCCCGTCGGCTCGGCTCGCTGTTTTTTCCCTGTGGATTTTTCAAGGGAGTCGCATGAGCAAAGACCCCAACAAATCTGTTCCAGCCAAACCGGCCGCTCCCGTGGAGACGCTGGAGGACGCCGTCTATAAGACGTCCCTGGTGGCCGGGAACGAAGAGATCAGGCGGGGCAATCCCATGGTCACCATCCCGACGACGGTGGCCATGTATGTGCTGTTTTCGGTGGTGGCCTTCCAGCTCGCGAAGCAGTCGCAGGTGGTCAAGGAGAAGCTGAAGACGGTCGGCATCGACCTCACGGAGCAGGCTGACGCCGCCCCGCCGCCGCCGCCTCCGCCCCCTCCGCCTCCGCCCCCGCCTCCGCCCCCGCCCATGGCGGCCACGTCCAAGGCGGACACGACCCCGATCGACCCCCGACAGGAAGTCGTGCCTGAGCAGGCTCCGAAAGAGCTGCCCAAGCAGGATCACTCCCTCGGCGGCGTTCCGGGCGGCGTGCCCGGTGGCGTCCCTGGTGGTGTCATCGGCGGCGTCGTGGGTGGCGTCATCGGCGGCGTTCCCGGCGGCACCGGCAAGGTGGTGGATTTCGACTTCAGCCAGATCAAGGTGAAGTATCAGCCCCCCGCCCCCCCCTACCCGGCCCTCGCCAAGATCGCCAAGATCCAGGGCACCGTGGTCGTCGAGATCGTCGTGGGTCCCGATGGGGTGCCCACTTCGGCCAGCGCCAAGGAAGGTCCACCCCAGCTCCGCCCCACTGCTGAGGCCTACGCCATGCAGTGGAAGTTCGAGCCAGCCTTGCTGAACGGCCAGCCGCAATACGCCCGCTTCAAATTGACCATGCCGTTCCGGCTCAGGTAGTCCACCCGACCTCCGTCATTCAACTCTTCCCCTTTTTCTTCCAGAAGGAACTCACATGAACCTGCTTTCCTCCCCCCTGATGCTCGCCCTTGCCGAGGGTGGCCAAGACAGCTTCTCGCCCCGCGAGCTCTTCATGGCGGCCTCCCCCGCCAACAAGGGCATCATCATCCTGCTCATCTTCCTCTTCTGCTATCAGGTCTACGTGGCAGTCGAGCGCTTCGTGACCTACGCGCAGAGCAAGCAGGCCTCTGACAAGTTCCTCAAGCTCTTCATGGACACCCTCCGCCGCGGTGACTTCGAGGCCGCCAAGCGCGCCGCCACCACCCACAACAAGAGCCACATCGCCCTCGTCCTCAAGCACGGCCTGGACATCTTCCAGTACGAGAAGCAGCTCAAGACCATGAACCCCCACCACGACGCCATCCAGCCCGTGGAGCGCGCCATCCAGCGCGGCACCGCCGAGGTCCTCGAGCTCCTCAAGAAGGGCATGAGCGGCCTGGGCACCATCGGCGCGCTGGCCCCCTTCATCGGCCTGCTCGGCACCGTCATCGGCATCATCAAGGTCTTCTCTGACCTGAAGACCAAGGGCGCGGGCGACATCAACGCGCTGGCCGGCTCCATCGGTGAGGCCCTCGCCACCACCGCCCTCGGCCTCTTCGTCGCCATCCCCGCCGTGTGGATCTACAACCTGCTGGTGAACAAGCAGGACGTGGTGGTCACCAACATCAACAACGCCGCCTCCCAGATGATCGACGAGTTCATCCGCCGCGAGAGCCAGAACTAAGCTGCTTCCCCACCCCGCCCGGGGGCGCAAGTCCCCGGGTCATTCAGAGGAGAACACACCATGGATACAGGTGGTTCCAAGGGTGGAATGAAGGCCGACATCAATGTCACGCCGCTGGTGGACATCGTGCTGGTGCTGCTGATCATCTTCATCGTGATCACACCCGCCGTGAACAACGCCGTGAAGCTGCCGTTGGCCAAGCATGCCCCGAAGGTGGAGCAGCAGCAGGACTCGGGTCAGAAGTACCTGACCCTCATGCTGACCTCCAAGCGCAACGACAAGTACGAAGTGATCGGCCCCGGCGCCGTCCTGATTGATGACAAGGACGCGAAGGACATGCGCTTCTTCATCAACAACGAAGCCCAGCGCCAGCAGCTTGAGGACTTCATCAGCCGCAACGTCTCGCAGCTGAACGACAAGCGCGTGTTCGTGAAGGCCGATGCCGATCTCCCCTTCAAGTACATCAACGAGCTCTTCCAGACCTGCCGCAAGGGGGGCGCTGACGAGGCGTCCATCGTGACCAGCGAAGACAAGAGCGAAAAGAAGGAAGGGGGTCACTGATGGATACCGGCGGTGCCAAAGGCAAACAGAAATCCGATATCAACGTCACGCCCCTGATCGACATCGTGCTGGTGCTGCTCATCGTCTTCATTGTGATGGTGCCGGGCCTGAGCAAGGCCATGAAGGTGGTCGTGCCCCAGGTCGTCCAGACCGCCACGCCGCCCAAGCCTGACCCCAACAACATCCTGATCCAGGTGGACCAGGACGGGACGATGACGCTTCAGCAGGACAAGATTGATGCCCAGGGTCTCAAGGAGAGGCTCCCTGACGCCGTCATGCTGCAGCCCCTCAACTACCGCAAGGTCTTCCTGAAGGTCGATGAGGACGTGAAGTTCCAGGTCATGGTGGACGTGCTCGACGCGATCCGCGCTGCCTCGGACAGCGCGAAGAAGAAGTCCCTCGAGCAGCTCGACAAGTTCCAGGGCCAGGATGGAGGTGACGTCAAGGTTGCCGTCTCTCTCAAGAAGCGGGCAGGAGCCCCCACGACCTGAAATCGCTAAAAACAGTTCGAACTATTTTCACCAGGGCCCCAGTCGGGGCCCTGTTTTTTTGGGCCCTGGTATAGCGAAATTCACTTAGTCCGGCCGGTTTGTCTAAGTATTACCGTTCATGTATTTGGCTACATTTGGCTCCATTTTGGGGCCTGGCGGGCCTCGCAAAGGGCTCCTGAAACACGCTGAACGAGGGGGGTGACTGGTAGTCCATCAAGCGTATTTCGCTGTCGTTGATCGGGTTGAACACTGTGGTTGTGGATTCACCACCTTCCCCTCACGAATCCGGGAAGCCAGCTCCAGACCAAAAGGTTTCACCCAGGAGTGCTTCATGACCCCCTTCAGCGCCCGCTTCCTGACCTGCACCTCCCTCCGGCTGACCCTCTCCTTCCTGGCCGTCACCCTGGCCGCTGGCACCCCCTCCACCCACACTGGGCTGGAAGCCTCCCACCTGGCGACGGCCGGCACCGAGGGACTGGCTGCCAAGCGTGCCGAGCTGGGCCTGAACGCGGACCATGCCTTCCAGGTGCGCGGCACCCACTCCGACGAGCTGGGCCAGACCCACGGCCACCACAGCCAGTTCTACAAGGGCATCCGGGTCTGGGGCGGCGACGCCATCACCCACCTCGACCGCAATGGCCTCGAGCTGCCCCTGACCGATTCGCTCCAGCGCAACATCCAGCTCAACGTGACGCCTTCCCTGGGTGCCGGCGAAGCACTCGCGGCCGTCCTCCAGGATCTGGCCCCCCTCGGCGCCTTCTCCGTGGCCCCCACCAGCGAGCTCGTGGTCTACCCCGAGACCAGCCTCGTGGTCCGCAAGCCCAGCAGCCACACCCTGGACCAGGACTTCGACGCCACCGGCATCGAGCACGAAGTCATCCGCCACACCCTGGCCTACCACATCCACACCGAGCTCGAGAATGCCCAGGACGGCATCCGGCACACCGACTACCTTGTGAACGCCCACACCGGCGCGATCCTCCAGCAGTGGAACACCCTGCACACCGTCGGCACCACGGGCACCGGCAAAAGCCAGTATTCGGGCGTGGTCACCGTCAACACCAACAGCACCAGCACCGGCTACGAGCTGCGCGACCTGACCCGCGGCACGGGCGGCACCTTCGGCAACAACGTGGTCACCAACGCTGCCCATGCCACCACCAGCTCCACCGCCACCGGCACCGTCTACACCAGCGCCACCAACACCTGGGGTGACGGCGCCAACTACGTCGAAAACACCTCCACCACCGCCCCCAATGGCCAGACTGCCGCGGTTGACGCCATGTTCGGCATGGCCAAGTCCTGGGATTTCTACAAGAACGTCTTCGGCCGCAACGGCATCGACGGCAAGGGCACCGCGACCTACAGCCGCGTGCACATCGGCAGCGCCTACGACAACGCCTTCTGGTCCGACAGCTGCTTCTGCATGACCTACGGCGACGGCACCGGCTTCACCACCCTGACGGCCCTGGATGTGGCGGGTCACGAGCTGAGCCACGGCGTCTGCGCCCGGACCGCGAACCTGGTCTACTGCGGCGAGTCCGGCGGCCTCAACGAAGCGAACTCCGACATCTTCGGCACCCTGATCGAGTTCTACGCCCGCGGCGGCTCCGGCGCCAGCATCGGCAACACCGGCGGCAACTGGACCATCGGCGAGCAGCTCTCCTCCACCCCCCTCCGCTACCTGTACAAGCCCAGCCTCGACGGCCGCAGCCCCGACGCGTGGAGCGCCTCCCTCGGCAGCCTGGACGTGCACTACTCCAGCGGCCCCATGAACCGCTGCTTCTACTTCCTGAGCCAGGGCGCCACTCCCGCCGGCAACACCAGCACCAGCTACCTGCCCACGGGCATGGCCGGCCTGGGCAACGACAAGGCCGCGGCCATCTGGTTCCGCGCCCTCACCACCTACCTCACCAGCACCTCCAACTACGCCGCCACCCGCACCGCCACCATCAGCGCCGCCAAGGACCTCTACGGCGCGGGCAGTGCGGAAGAGCAGGCCGTGTGGAACGCCTTCCACGGCATCAACGTGGGCGCCGCCTGGTCCAGCACCGTGCCCGACACCACCGCGCCCAAGACCACGGCCGCCGAAGCTGGCACCGCCGGCACCATCACCCTGACCGCCACGGCCACCGACAACATCGGCGTCACCAAGGTCGAGTACTACGTCGATGGCGTCCTCAAGGGTACCAACACCGCCGCCCCCTTCGCCCTGAGCCTGGACTCCAGGACCCTGGCCAACGCCAGCCACAGCCTGGTGACCAAGGCCTACGACGCCGCCGGTAACATCGGCACCTCCCCCGCCGTCACCTTTGCCATCAGCAACCCTGTCCCTGACACCACCGCCCCCAAGGCCACCGGCTCCGTCTCCGGCACCGCCGGCACCCTCACGCTGTCTGCCACGGCCACCGACAACGTCGGCGTCACCAAGGTCGAGTACTACGTCGATGGCACCCTCAAGGGCACCACCACCACCGCCCCCCACACCCTGGGCCTGGACTCCAAGACCCTCTCCAACGCCTCGCACAGCCTGGTGGTCAAGGCCTACGACGCCGCCGGCAATGTCGGCACCTCCGCGGCCGCGACCTTCGTCAGCAACAACGCCAGCGTCGTCTCCAGCTACTGCGAAGTCGAGAGCAACAACACGGTGGCCACCGCCAACGTCCTCGCCGACACCATCACCAAGGTCACCGGCACCATCGGCACCAGCACCGACCAGGACTTCTTCAAGCTCACCGTCGGCGCGGGCCGCACCGTGACCGTGAACATGACGGGCCCCGCGAACAAGGACTTCGACCTCTACCTGTTAAACGGCAACGGGACCACCCTGAAGTACAGCTCCACCTTCACCTGCACGGAGTCGGTGACCTACCAGAACACCGGCGCGACCGCAGTATTCTACCTCAAGGTCGTCGGCTGCAGCGGTTCCTTTAACGCCTCTGCCCCCTACACCCTGACCATCAGCCGATAGTTCGAGCCGGTTCCCAAGGAGGAGGGCCGCCACGGCGGCCCTCCTCCTTTGCTGGTCCATCACATTTATGCCTGGTGGTTGGGGCATAGGGACCCCGTTCACTCCGCACGCCGCCAGCGCCCCGCGACAGGTCCCTGCTCCAGATGCCATGACCAGAAAGACTCTAAAGCCAAGGGAAACCGGTGAGGAACGGGGAGACTGCCATGAACGAAGATTCTTTCTCACCGGCCCTCACCGTTCCTCACCGGCGAATCAGCCTTTTTAGCCGCTCAGGCCGCGGCGACGGGTTTCCGGCGCTGGCCCAGCACGGTGCCGTAGGCCACCCCGGCCACGGTGATGAGCACCCCCGCCAGCCCCGCCAGGGTGGCCCGCTCCCCCAGCAGAGGCATGGCCAGCAGGTATTGGATGATGGGCAGCAGCTGGAGCCAGATGGCGGCTTCCGAGACGGCCAGGGTGCCATAGGCCTGGGACATGAGGATCTGGCCCCCGTAGGCCAGCAGGCTCATGAGGATGGCCAGGGACCAGGGTCCGAGCCCACCGGGCCAGGGGGTCAGGGCGAAGGGCAGCACCACGGGCAGCCCCGCCACACAGAAGAAGAAGAAGATCGTGGCGGCATTGTCCGTGTGGCGGACGGCGCGGATGGCGTTGGCGCTGGTGGCGGCGAACACCGCGGCGGCCAGCGCAGCCAGCTGGCCCCGGCCGAAGCCCAGGCCAACGTGGCCCTGGCTGAGCACCAGCGCCACACCCAGGGACGCAGCCAGGATGGCCAGCCAGAGGTGGAGGGAGGGTCGCTCCTTGAAGAGCACCAGCGACATCCCCGTGGCGATCACCGGGAACACGTTGTAGAGGATGCCCGCCTCGCCCGCTGGGATGTGGGCCAGGGCGTAGAAGTAGAGCACCACCACCGCCCCGCCCGAGAGGCCGCGGGTCACCAGCAGCCGGTAGTTGCTGGGCCGGTAGAGGCCCGGGATCAGGCCGAAGGCCACCAGGCTGAGGAGGGCTCCCACCACGAAGCGCATGACCGCGAGATGGCCCGCCGAGAACCCCATGCCCGGCAGGGTGAGCTTCCGCGCCAGGATGGCCATGAGGCCGAAGCACAGCGCCGACCCGGCCAGCTGCGCCCGCGCCACCATGCGGCGACGGGACAGGGCAGCGGCGGCGGCAAGAGGCATCTCCGCATCCTAGAGCGGAGGCAGAAGAGGACAAAGGAAAAGCTTCAGCAGGCCAAGGCTGCCTTTTTATTGGTTCTTCCGGGATTTGAGGGGTAGATAGACAGGGCAACGGCAGTCTCTGATTCACTTGGATTTGCGAAGAAACAAGTGGAGAGGAGGCTGCCGTTGCTGACTAAGGAGTCTATGGCCCGAGTGGGGGCTTGGGAAGGGTACGTCGTCAGTTCGGTGCGGCGATTCGAGGCAGGTGAGCAGGGACCGAGACCTGAGGTGTGGATCGAGCTTCGGCCAAGGGAGAATCGGCTGCATAAGTGCGGGGGGTGCGGTCGGAAGGTCCGGCAAGTCCATGACTGGCATGAGCGATGGATCAGGGACCTGCCGATATTCGATGCGGACACCCGGTTGCTGGTGAACCGGTGTCGGGTGGCCTGCCGGACGTGCGGACCCAAGGTGGAGGCCCTGGATTGGCTGGCCCCCTACGCCAGGGTCACCAGGCGCCTGGCGGAGAGCGTGGGTCGGCTGTGCAAGGTGCTCTCAATCAAGCATGTGGCGGAGCACTTCAACTTGCGTTGGGACGCGGTGAAGGCCATCGACAAGGCCACCATGGAGGCAGAGCTGGGCGCGCCCGATTTCAGCGGCGTCACGATCCTGCTGATCGATGAGTTCGCCCTCCGCAAAGGCCATCGCTACGCCACGGTGGTTATGGATGGCCTCCGTAAGCGTGTGCTGTGGGTCGGCAAGGGGCGTGGCCGAGAGGATATCCGCCCCTTCTTTGAACTGCTCGGGAGGGAAGGCTGCCAGCGCATTCAGGCGGTCGGAATGGATATGTCGGCTGCCTTCGAGGGCGAAGTCCGGGCCCGGTGCCCCCAGGCGGAGGTCGTGTTCGATCTGTTCCATGTCGTGGCCAGATACGGGCGGGAGGTGATCGACCGGGTCCGGGTGGATGAGGCGAATCGACTCAGGCATGACAAGGCCACCCGGAAGGTCGTGAAGGGCGCCAAGTGGCTCCTGCTTCGGAATTGGGAGAATCTCCCTGACGAGAAAGCCAAGGTCCGGCTGAACGAGCTACTCGAAGCGAATCAGGCCCTCATGACCGTCTACCTGCTGAAGGATGACCTCAAGCAGCTATGGGACTACAAGCGGACAGGCTGGGCGCGAAGGGCATGGGAAGGCTGGTTGGATCGGGCCAGGGAAAGCGGCATACCCCCACTCATCAGCTTCGCGAAGAACCTCGGCAAGAGGATCGACGGCATCCTGGCTCACTGTGACTTTCCGATCCACACCAGCCTGATCGAAGGCGTGAACAACAAGATCAAGCTCATCAAGCGCATTGGCTACGGCTACCGGGACGATGCCTACTTCTTCCTCAAAGTCCGCTCAGCCTTCCCCGGAATTCCCGGATGAACCATTTAATAGGCCCAAGACCCCTAAACGGAATTCGTTGGGGAAAAAACACGGACTTACATCGCCATTTATAACCCCAGCATCGTGTAACCTTAATGAAGGCACAGACGCTGTGATCCTTGACCACACAAATCCAGGTTCAAAATACAAATGCTCGCTTGGAACAATCGGATTATGACCACTTTTAATCCTTCGACCGTTCCCTTCCCAATCTACTACCAGGATATTGTTGCCATACCATCGACGAAATGCGCCACCGCTATCAAACTTGAACCAACGCTTGCTTGATGAGACTGCTTGGTTTCTGCTTTGGGCATCCAGTTCGAAGTTGTCCGAGCCTACTTCCCACCATTTTTTTACGAGCCGCTCTACATCCCCCGGTTGTAAACCTCGCTTTGCATCTCCCAAATTCTCAATGGTTGGTCCTGATAACAATTTGAGGGACTGTTTGCTGAGCCAGTAAGCAACCAGATAACCAGGCAGCTTTTTAAAATCAGATGATGAGCGCAGATAGGACGGGAAAGCATCCAAATTATGGAAGTTTGCTTCTATGTCCGTGTTTGACTGAATCTCACCAGCTTTGTTGAACAATCGTCTAAAAACCCCTTTTCGCTCAGTGTTGGGGGTTTTGGCGAGGACGAATCCACAACTTCCGAAATCCCCACCCCATACTCCCCGCCCATTGTGCGACATGGAAACGATGCACCCAACGTTGAGCACAATCCTACGGAGGTCTGAGAAGGATTGAAGAAACAGCCAATTGGGGATTGTGATCATTCCGCAAAGGCCATCAGCCGTCAGGAACGCAAAGTTTCGGAGAATGAATGCACCATATAGATCAGATTTTCCTTCAGCGAGAGTGGAGCCCAAGAAATTCCTGATAGAGGGGATCATCGCCCCGCTACCCATATAGGGTGGGTTAGCCACAACAACGTGATACCGCTGAGTCAGCGCCTCGGCCTGCTCAAGCACGCGCAGGACCTTGAGGTGGGTATCTCGCAAGAATATCTGGCTGCCAATATTTTGCGAATTGATGGCCCTCCGAACCTCGGCGATGGCCTTCTCGTCCATGCAAGGTTGGATGAGCGAGCCAAAGGTCTTGGCCTCCTCGAACTGATGGAGCAACCGGATTGGGGCCTCACTGAAGAGATCCCCCAGACCAAGGGCGCGAATGTACTCCCGCAGTTCCCCCTCATCAAAGAGCACATTCTGAAGCTCCATGACGGCGGGCTGGACAATGCGCTCAGGCTGGAGGAACCGGCGGGACTTCTCCCGCGCCTTAAGGACGAGAGCCAACCCTGCGAGTTGGGCGGCACGGGGACAGATCTCCAGGCCGTGAAGGTTGTAACGCAGTATGAGAGTGGGAATGTCGTTCGGTGCGTAACCCGCTTCCTCGTAGATGAGCACGAGGAGGTCGAAGGCATAGAGAAGCATGTGTCCGGAGCCGCAAGCTGGATCTAGGAGGCGGATCTCCTCGGGCTTGTTGATGCGCAGGAAGTCCGTTTCTACTTCGCCCTCGATGTAGTACGGCATGTACTCGCGGAGTCGAGAACTAGGGCGGTTCAGCAGCCAGAGACGGCCCAGAGAATTCTCTACCAGGTAACGGACGATCCAGTGGGGCGTGAAAAGCTGAGTGACAGCAGGAATGTCCTCCGTAGGCACCACGCTCTTGCGCGCCATCACGGCGTCCTTCTTCTCGGCAATGTAGAATTGATAGAGCCAGCCCAGTACTTCGACGTTTTCGCAGTCCTCTGAGGCGAGGTTGTCCACCACCTTCCGCAGAACGGAATCCGAGTGTAGGAGGTTATCCGGTAGCAGGAGTTCGGTTTCGTCCTCAATGGCCTCGAAGAGGAAGGGCATTACCCTGTGAAGGGCATTACATTGAGCCACTAGTAAACGGCGGTATAGTTCCTGCTCCTTACCTTCCAGCTTCAGGTCCACAACATCTGAGGCCTTGATACCGGGCAGATCCAAATGCTCGGCCTGCTCCAGTATTTCTGGCACCGGTTTGCCCTCAGGGTGGCTGAGCACCCGGTACCCGTGATCGAGGTAGCCCTGCAACTCCATGTAGCGGAGCGCGGCGAAGCGATTGAACCAGGTGTAGGCCATGGCCTCCATGACCTGTTCGAAGCCCTCCCTTTCGATTCGGCCCACTAGCCGCTGCCGACGCCCCTCAACAGCCTTTGGGTAGGCTTGGCCCTGAATGATCGTCACATCGCCCTGTGTTATGGCTGGGGCTATGCCCTTCTCCGTAATCCCGAAAAGTGCGGCACGAGCCTTCATCGCCTGGATGAAGTCTCGTCGAGCAGCAGGAGCATAAGCCTTCAGCTTAGTGCGGTCCATTTTTGTTCCCTTATCTAATCTGTACACGTTCATTGCTAGCCAGTGCGGCCTCTAACTGCACACGCAGGGCCGCAAGGAAGTCGTCAACATCTTCCTGAGTTTCCAAACCACTCTTGGGGGCCAGGTCGGCTGGCTTCAACACGCGTGGCTTCTTGATGGTGGGTTTGGGTGGCTCTGAGGCTGGCGTTATTCCCCCTCCGGGGGTTGGCTGGGGAGGCCGTGGCGCACAGGCAGCTTCCAAGCGTAGAAGCGCCTCACCATATAGTTGGTCTGCCTCCTCCACAGATTGCTTGAGGTGGGGAATGCTCTCCTGGCTATCGACCCGGCCTAGAAGTGCGTTCAGTGGAGAGACACATCCGTCAATGATGTTGACTGATGCATGACTCCCCTCAGCATCCCTTCGCAGACTTGTTAATAGACCCTCGATTTTATCTCTGGTCTCCCGACGATGGTGCGCCAAGAGGAGGTTCTGGAGGGCCTCCAACTTAGCAATCAGATCCGGGCCTTCCTGAATGCACCCGTAGGGATGAGACATCCCAAGGATCTCCTTCATTCGTCTCAATGCAACCTTGCCGGTTTCATCTTCTTCAAGCTGGAGCCGATTCAACTCAAACTTTGCATAGGCCTTACACATCCGGTCCCAGGTCGGTCGCTGGGGACCAAAGAAGTTGCTTAAGGTGTGGAAGTCCTCCGTCCCATCTAGCAACTCGCTCTTGGCTGCATTGAAGCCTTCGATAAATGCAGCGCTGTCCTTCTCCGCCAGCAAGGGCTTCACCACTTTCAGAAGATGCAGAACCTCTTCTCTTCCTGGATAGGTGGTCCCCTCAGTGAGTCCCTGGAATTGCTTAAGATCCTCCAGCCAGCCATCTAGCTTGGTCCGCAGGAATGCCACAATGAGATCTTCGCCATCAGGCCCCATCTGGGCGAAGACATCCTTACCAAGCTGGCGGGCCGTTTGGATGGCTTTGGGATCCAACGCCTTACGCTGGACGACCGTGATCCTCCGCCGCTTCTGTGGGTTGGTGATGGCTTCGTAAACCCGATCCAGGGGAATATTCGCACTATCCATGACGAGTTGGATCTCTCCCAGCACCACCAGGCGGGCAACGATGAGCAGTGTCTCTTCCTCGGGCCATCCATAGGGGCGGCGAGAGAATTTGGCCTCCACCAGATCATGCAGGACGACTTGAGCACTTCTCATACCCATCAGGTTCAGATAGTCACGGACCTCCTTGATCGCCTTCGGGTTGCTCTCTTCTTCTTCTAGGTCCAACCGGGCCTTGGCCACATCATTGGCCCGAAGCACGGCTTGAATTTCTCGCGGCATAAGGTGGCTGGTATCTCCATCCCCACGCCTATGGAGGTAGTCCATCTTCGTGAAGGTGTTGTCTACCAGGTAGCCCAGGGATTCAAGCAGGTAGTCATAGGCTCCACCCTTCTTGGGGGAGAGTGGCTGGCCTGCGCCGAAGTAACTGGCCTCCATAAGAAGGTTGGCCACGCTTGAAATGAGTCGCTCTCGACGATTGTGGTTCTCGGTGGCGAGATCACTGAGAATTCGGCGGGTGGCTTCGGGTTGAGTCCCATCGTTCTTCTGGGTGGTGTATTTGCCCACCTGGAGCATCATTCGGAGTTCCCGTTGGAGGATCGCATTTGTATCCCCCAACTTGATCACTACGGCCCCACCATCGCGGCTGGCACTCTCAGATAAGCAGCGCCCTTTGTCCCAGGATTCGTAGTCATCGGCCAGAGGCGTGACGACCAGAACCGGCAAAGCCCCGTCTTCCTTCCGTCCGATGGCATGTTGGTCGCATTCCCGATTGAAGGAGAAGGGCCGTCGGGTCTGGAGGTGCGTGAATTTCTTGTTGTCCTTGTAGACCTCTTCGAAGATCAGCTTGCCAAGGGCATTGGCCTGCTCGGAGGCGATGACCTCAACATCCTTGATCTCTCGGTTGATGTCGCGCTCTTCATTAGTGAGAAAGAAGTACAGGTCACCATTCCGGCTGATCAGGGTTTCCTTTTCCAGCCGGACGAGACTTTCCTCGATGCGCCGCTTGAGAGGAATTCGGTCCTGGTCTATTTCCTCGGCGCAGAGCGATGCCAGGTTGTCCACATTAGCCCTCATTTCCTCCACATAACGGATGAGGAAGAGGACCTGAAGCAGCAGAACGTCGAAGGGCTGAAGTGAGTCGTTGCCTTTAGCCTGATCGATAGTGCGTTTCACAGCGGTATCGAGGAAGCTCTCGATGGAGGGATAGAAACGATAGAGGGGGACCAATACGCCGAGTTCCTGGTCCGCCACCTGTTTGGCGGCAGACTGGAAGGCATCCAGGATGGAGCGCTCGCCCCGAGAGAGGTGGGCCCCAGTCGCCCCGTGCTTACGAATGGCCTCGAAGATCTTCTGAAGCAACTGAAATTGATAGGGCGCAAAGGGGTAGTGCGCCGCGAAATCGTCCGCTTCCTTGTACTGCCGGAAGGTCATACCCGAATTCAGGAAGGACATCTGGTTCTTGAGGATGTCGCCCTTGGCCTTATAGAGGGTGCGCAAGGCTTCCTTCACGCCTTCTTTCTTCTCTAGAAGACGCTTGAGAATAACCTCGTCCACGTTGGTGCTGGAGAGAGAGAGGCGTGTCTTGAACCGGCCCTGAATCTTGGAGAAGTCCTGGGCTCTTTCCTTTTTCAACTGGCCAAGGACGGCGTCTATGTCCTCCTGGGATGTCACCACCACCCAGGCTCGGCCTTCGCAGATGGTGCCCAAGTTCTCGGTGATGGTCTGGAGGCTAAGCATCAGGTGAGAGTCGTCACCGATGAACTGACCGACTTCATCGACCAGGAACATGATTCGGTGCTGGGGACCTTTCTCGTCAAGGTATTCCTTGACCCATTTACTAAAATTCTCTGGCGTGATGGAAACCGCTTCTGACCCGCTATCAAAGAACTTCTCGGCAGATTCCATACTGATTTCAAGCGCGTGACTTAGGGCCTTAATGACATGGTCCCGAAGCAAATCCTTGGCGTCGCGCTCGACTTCCCACTCTGAGCCATAGTCCTCGTGAAAGGCGTCCACAAAGGCTTGGTACTTCCCCTTCTTCGTGAGGTGACGCTCCATGAAGGCGATCTCAGGATGGTCGGCGCAGAAGCCCTGCATCTCATTGAAGACCTTCAGAAACACGCGCAGGATGGCGTCACGTCCGTGGTTGGCGTCAGCCTTACTGTCGATGTTGAAGAGGATCGCATCGGTATTGGCAGTCGCCACGCGCTGAATGTCGCCCAGTATCATGGCGTCATTCACCTTTGACTTGAAGAACTCTACGGCCTTGCGTTGCTGGCCGTCGTAGCTGTGCAGGTCATTCTTCAGAAGGTAGGAGAGCACCTTGATGAAATGGGATTTACCCGAGCCGAAGAAGCCCGAGATCCAGACGCCGGTCTTTGATGAGGCATCTGCATCCGCTGCGCGCCCCAGCGTGGAGGCAAAAACCTCTAGGAATTTGCCCATGTGACCATTCAACTCACGGGTGACCACGAACTCGTCGAGTTCCTGCCAGACAGAGGCATCGTCCAACTGGTCAGCTTTGACCACCCCGTTGATGGAGCGGGCGATACGGCGTTCGAAGAGATCTTGGATCTGCATGGGGAATCCGAATCAAGGAACGAGTTTGAAGGCGCGGTAGTAGTTGTCTTGCTTGATCTGACCGAAGAGCGAAAGGGACTGCCCGTCGTAGATGCCGGGATAGAAGAGAACCAGCGGGGTTTCACCCATGATGGGATGAAGGTTGTTCAGCAGGTTGTGGGTTCGAAGCAATGGATAGGCGCTGCCCACACCTGACATGAGCATCAGATCCAAATCCTGAGGTGGGTGCTGGCTGGCTAGGAACTTCGCAATGTTCTTGCCTTGCAAGGGAGCGGCAAGGGCCTTCAGCAGAGCCTCGTTGCCCTTGGCCGTCTGTAACTCGATGGCCTTGCCCAAGTAGTTGCGATCCTTCAGGTAGTCGATCAGCAAATCGAACAGGTTGACATGGGCCACCCGCAGGGCCGGGCGTTGCTTTGAGATCTGGGACATGAGGAAGTCAAGGTGCTTCCGAACGGACAACTCGTCCTCAGGCAGGTAGTCGAAGATCCAGAAGCTGATCTCGTTTCCCAGGCCCTTACCGGTCAGGAAGTCGTCGCTGATGATCTTGGGCAGAATCTGGTTCAGGCGCTCATCGAGGTCACGGGTCATGGGCTCACCTGGAGGCAGCGGAGGACATACCGTTCGTTCCTGGATTCCAGGTAACGAAGAACTGGCGTGGCTATGAACACTGGCTGGAGTTTGAGGCTACGGGTGCTATCCAGGAAGCCTGCTTGAGCTAAGCAAAGGTAAACAGAGGAACGCAGGCGTCGGCGGGTGGAGTCGTTCCAGTGGGGCATTTCCGAATCCCGCCCCCGACAATCGGCCAGGTAGTCCTCCCACAAGCTGATGGGCAAGGTAGTGGCGAACTTCCGAAACTGTTCCCGGACCACCAGATCCAGGAAGTCGCCAAGCAGGGGGCTGTGCTTCACGGCAGCCGCCAGCAGGGCGTGTTGAACGACTGGGCTGGCAGAGTCCCGGACCATCTCCAAAAGGGGTGGGTCGAACGGGGCCAGGCGGTCACGAATCAGCCGGGCCAAACGCTGGGCGGTGGCCATGCTCTTGGCATGGAGCACATTGTCCTTCCCAATGGCTGCCTGCCAGGCATCCCCCTCCACACCACGCAGCAGCAGATCCGCAACAACACGGCTCTCGGCGGGCTTCAAGGCCCCCGCTGTGATGTTGGCGGCGTAGATCAATGGATTGGCAGGGGATGAAAGGGTTCCAGGAGGGACTCCAGTGGTGTAAAAGCTGGGCGGGGTGCTACCTATTGTCTCCGAACTGGCCGCCGGGCTGCCTAAAGAACGACCTTGGTGTCGACTTTCTTGGAATGCCGCTAAGTTTATTTATACAATAAACTTAATGACGAACTTGCCTGTTTGCAAGCGTCCAGCTTCCGTTCTTGCCGTGCATCTATGGGCTATGTCGATTTTTACGGGTGCTTGCGCGGGCTCCGTTCCAGGTGCCATCCGCCTAAGCCAGTGAAAATCACTCGGGGAATCGAATACCAATCGCGATGATCAGGCAACCGGGTGCAGGAGCCAGTAGACAGAAAACCACATCTCCATTTCCGAGGAGCTTCGCGTAAGCGGGATCAGAAGGGTTGGGGCCTTCCTCGGCATCCTCACCTTGTTCGGAACCCACTCGGCGGAGGTTCTCTGGGAGGGTGGGTGAAACGTAGTCCATCTCACCGGTCTCGCTCACCCAGGTGAATAACAGGTGATTACAGGCCCTGTGTGTGACCCCGCCGTCATCGAAGATTTCGGCCCCGCAGGCTGGGCAATGGAACCGAGTTCCTCCCCAAGTAGCTTGAATATCGATGATCTGACCAGCCATATGCACCCCTTCAGGGAATTGTTGGATCATTGCTTCCTGAACGATACCTGCACCGATTGGACACTGGGTGACCAGAGTCCTAAACCGCGCGCAGCAGAGGGTTGGCTTAGAGTGGCGCGGCGTTTCCCCTGTGCGACTGGCGGCGCTGAGCCTGCTAGCCGCCCTCTCCAAGCCGGGGCGACTGGTCAGTTCGCTACCACTGGGAACGCTGTCTGCGACTCCCACACCCTTTCCAGCGGCAAGGCCCCCCCTGCCAACCACCAGCGGCTGGCCAATGCCCTCCAACGCGGCAAGCCCCATCAGCACGGGTCGGCCTTCAGGGCGATTTTTCACTCAAAACATTCTCAGTGAACAAGCCGTTTTTGCCCGTTTATGGTGCCTGTCAGTCGAAAATCGTCAGTTTTTGGTCCCATTCAATGACTTTTTTCAAGTTTCTGAGATTTACAGATTTTTTCTCGGTTTTGTTTGCACAAAAGTGCTTTAGTAAGGTTATGGAGAGCAAGGCGCGCATTGCTTTTCCGCATTTCAACATTTTGCTATACATCCTGTTTTCTATATCTTGCTGCCTAAATGGCAGCATTCAACGGCGCAACAGCGCAGGAGAATTCTATGACACGCTACTTGATGGGTGACGGCACGGTCGTCGATACCGAGAACGCCACCCAAACCTGGGAGGAAGGCACCCACTGGGATGGGCGCCATTACATCAGCCTGGCCACTGGCACGGCCGGGCACCACCAGACCCTGTTCCGGAGCAGGAAGGGGCGCTATTTCCTGGAGCATTCGTCCTCCTGGCAGAGCACCCCTCCTACGGCGGAATGGGTCTGCCACCACGCCGCCATCTTCTGGCTGGTGGCCAACGACCACGAGATCCCTGAAGACCTGCTGGAACTCGCCGAAAGCATCTCGGAATGACCGGCGTGGCCACCTTCGTCTTTGCCAACACTCCCTCCGGTGCCCTTTCCGAAGGCTGCATCCTGGCTGGCTTCGACTCCACAACCGCCGAAGTCTCTGGCTCCGCCTACCAAAGTCAACGCGCCTTGGCGCTCTTTCAGGCCCTGGGGACGACCCCCAACGATCCCGAGATGGTGTTGGGGAAGCTCCCGGACAGCCGTTGGGCACTCCTTGGGCTCGCAGTGACCGGGCATACCTGTGCGGTCGAAGCGCTCACTCCCCCCATTCCAGTTTCCGGTTCGGTGTGAGATGGGCCCTCGGTCGAGCAGCCAGCACGGCGAATTCCACGGTTCGGCCCTGCACCAGGCCGTCGCGTCCTTTGGCCACGCCACGAGGGGTGTGGAAGCGCACCGAAATCGCGTCTCTCAGGACATCAAGGCCTTGGAGACCTACTTGCAGGGCCTGCCCTGCCAGACGCCCTTCCGGCTGTGCCTTGGGCAGGACTTCGACACCGCCTTGGTCCCACCCATTGCGGCCAAGCTACTGCCCGCTACTGAGCCTGAGGCTGCTCTGGGGGTCGCTCTGGTTCTGGCCCTTGGGCCGAATCCCAAGGGCAAGACCAGGCTGCTCCTGGAAGTCTCCATCGGCTTCCCTGCCAGCGACCTGGGCCTTCCGGACCGAGGGGCCAACGCGCCAGTTGAGCTTCGGTACCGCGAGTGCAAACCCTTGATTGAACACACCTGGGCGATCCGCGCCCAGGTCTACCCAAGGTTGCCGGAATTCCTACACGCCCTGGCTGAGCATAGGCAAACCACAGCCAAGGTGATCGCCACCAGGCCCGGAGCGAGCCCGCCTGCCCAGCAGCCGACTGGCAATCTATGACGGGCTCCCTATTCGTAACAAACAATTATATTGCAATAGTTAAATAACAACCAGAGAGAAATGGAATTACCGCTCGGCAGGACCAGGAAGGGGTCGAGTTTGGGTTTCTGAAAAAAAATCCGCGATCTTTGCCTTCGAATTGACTATTCCCTATTGCTGGCCCAAAAAAGCGACCAGCCAGGCAACCCAGGGTTGGCCGCCCAAGCGTGGGTTGCGCCAGACCACTTCCCTCGCCGCACCACCTTTGCCAAGGCCGGAGACCAACATGCCAAAGCCACCAGCCGCCCGGGCCCCTCCTTTAAAACACTCTCGTTCCTCGCCTGGGGCAGATCCACCTAATCGGGCGCTCTGACCCAAGCCTCTCGGTCCCTTCCCCGTAGCTGCGGGGATCAACCGGCCGAACGCACTACGAGGATGGCGTCAACCTAACCTTTCCCCGCTGACGCGGGGATGAACCCAATGGGTTTCAACTTTTGGCTGACGTTCTTTCTATTCCCCGCCTCGCGGGGATGAACCAAGCACTAACGATGGCACCACCATCGTGTTCGCCTTCCCCGTTCTACGGGGATGAACCCAGCACCAACGATGGCACCACCATCGTGCTCTCCTTCCCCGCTCTGCGGGGCTGCACCAAACCGCACCACTGCTCGCCGACCAACTGGGCCCTTGGCCCAGGACGAAGGGGTTGTCAGGGCGCAGGCTGAGGTTCGAGACCTCGCTCTGGCCCCCTTCTGCTGGTCGTCCACTCCCCGGCCGGGGCTCGTAACTTTTTGCAATTTTCCCTGCGACCTTTTGCGCTCCCCTGACTAATTCAGTTGGGGGCCCACCAAGGTGGCTACTGCGGCAGGGACCGAACCACCCGCCCTCTTTGGGGCCGGGTTGGCCCTGCCTACCTCAATCCTACCCGTTCCTTTCTCAGGAGATATCCATGAACACCATCAACCCTGCCCGTGACCCGGAGGTTATTCAGGCCGTGCTGAAGTCGTACCTGCCGCTGCTTCACCAGGAATATGGCCCGCAAGATGTGGCCAATTACGCTGCCGAGGCCTCCGCCCGCTACCTCACCTTGATGCGCACCCATCGGCCCAGGCTCACCAAGGCTGAGTGGCTCCTGCTGGTGGAAGCGTTCTTGGGGACCATGACGCTGTTCGAGTCGAACCAGGTGGCCATCACTAATGGGTTGCTGCTGCTGGAAGTCGAGGACGCCTGCACCCTGGAGGGCTTGGCCTCCAAGTGGCACGTCGACCAGGCGGAGTTGCTGCGGAAAGTCGCAGCCTTCAGTCCCCTCGAAACGATGGCGGCGTTGCATGTCATCGAATATGCCAAGTTCCACGTCGAGGAAATGCCCATTGAACAGGCCTTGGCCGAGCGCGGCGCAGCCGTCTAACCACAAGCAGTGTCACCTAACCGTTTTCACATTCATTAAGGAGAAGCAATGAACAAGAAGCAAGAAGCTGCTTTGCAGCAGAACGAATTCCTCAGGTCCGTCACCACTTGCACCATCGTGGTGGAAGATGCCGTGGCGGAGGGGGACTTGGCGGAGGCGGACCTGCAGTTGGGTCGCCTGATCAGTTACATTCTCGGCGCCTGTGCTGGTGCCGTGTGCTTTGGCGAGGATCTGCCGACCACTTATCCGGCCTTTTTCGCAGCCTGGGAAAGCGTCTTCACGAGTCTTGACCGGCTCGGGCAGCAGGCGGGCCGGGCTGGCGCCAAGCAGGATTCCAAGCTCATCCTGGCGCTGATGGCCGAACTGCGGACGGCCGCCTTGCAGGAGGGCGTGCTTTGCTCGGACTGCGGGACCCTGCTGGTCCAGGGCCAAAATTGTTCGAAGCTGGCTTGTCACTGACTCCCACTGTTGGCCTGGGCCCCTCGCTAGGGGGGCCTGGGCTCGGGAGCAGGAACCCGTCTCTCTACCCAAGGCAGGGAGGCGAGAGGCTACACGAGGGGCGCTCTTGGCTCCGGGTGCTGGCCCCTAGCAGGCATCCACCCTACTGCCGGGGATACCACAGGCCAGCAGGTCCCCAGTGGGCCCTGGCAGCACCATTGCTTGGGCCTGGACCTTCTTGCTGAGAAGGTCCCGAGGCTCAGTCCAACCGTCGAACCAACCCGTTGGTGGTCGGCGAATCTCACCGGGATGAATTCCCTTTTTGGAGTGATCGAATGAAAGTGAAGCACAAGATCTACGACCTTCGGATCGCCGCGTTCCATGTGGCTGGCCAGGAGCTTATGGCTCGCAGTTTTGGCCTGAATAGCCTCGTGAAGATCTGGCCAGTGGAGAACCCAGGGCCGGATGACCGCACCTGGCGCGCGAGTATTGAGTATGACGGCCAGTGGGTGACCGCCAAGGGGCATCGGATGATCTGCCTGGCGGGCTGGTTGGCCGAAACCATTCTCCGGGACGAGGTGAGCAAGCAGGAGATCAATGCGTGGCTCGCCGACCCCTGCGACCTGGCGCGCGACCTCGTCGACGCCCTCGAAGCGAACGACTTCAGCGCGAGCGCCTCCCGAGGACTCCAGGGTTGGACGCTGGAGGAGCTTGTTGACGTGTTGGGTTTCCTGAAACGGTACCGGTCACTGCTTGAGGTTGAAGCCAAGGTTTGGATTGCCCGGGCCCTCGCCGGACCTGTGGCGGCTTAACCGCCCTCAGTCCTGGTTCCGCTCCGCAGTTTCTGATAGGCGGCCTTCTCACTATCTGGGATGACATAGCCCCGCTCTGTCATTTTTTGCTCCAACATCGCGAAGAAGCCCTCGTGAAAACCAGGGCTGGGCTGCACCTCGGAGACGGACTTCAGGAGGGACCATACTTCTGCTTGGCGATGCAGTTCTTCCCGGCAGGCCGCGCAGTGCACCCGATGTTCCTCCATTGGGGCAATTTGCTCCTCGTCAATCTGGCCATTGAGCACGCTGGCAATGAGCCTATTGAACTCCCCACAGTTCATACGCCCCTCCTCTGGAGTGCCACATATTTAGCCTTCAAACGCCGAATTGTCCGATAGATGCGGTCCTTGACAGCACTTTCCTTGCAACCAATGATTCGGGCGATTTCTTGGTGAGACAACCCTTCTTTGGTGAGTGCAAGGATTTCACGTTCAGTATTGCTCAAGGAATTGAGGGCTTTGGACATCCATTCCAATTTTTCAACTTCTTGAAACTCATCATGGGGACTCGGACTCGGATCTGGCACTTCAGATATCGGAGAATGCTCCAGTATCGTTCCCTTTTGGTGCTCCCAACGCTGATTGCGTGCAATCGCAAACAGCCAAGCTTTAAACGGCATGTTCGGGTTATAAGTCTGACATTTAACCATGATGGCTAAGAAGGTTCCGGCTGCCACGTCTTGGCTGAGGATCTGATCTCGCGTCCATCCTACTAAGTAGTTCAACACCCTCAGGTGATATCGCATGAAGAGTTCACCGGCGTGGTGGAGTTGCCCTGCTTGAATTAGGGCCATCAACTGTTCATCAGTCATGCCTGCCAGCGCTCCTTCCTCTCGTGCCATTTGGTTTTGCTAATGTTGACATGAGGCTCCAGAAAAGCCGAAGGTCCAAGTGCTCCGATTTGTGGTTGCCTGGAGACGCCAAGAGCAGCCCAATGCCCTCAGGCGCGCAAGGGCCCTGCCTAGCCTGTCGCAAGTCATGGCGCCGCGCCCACTCCGGAGCAGGCACTGCCGGAGGTCCTGGTCCCGCGCCACGGCGGCCCTTCCCGCTCACTACCCGGTTCACTGCGTTGCCCGGTGCGTTCCCGGTCCAGGCCTGGGGAGCGGGGGACTCCGTCGGTGCGTGCCCCGCTCCGGTGGGCACGGAGGATCGCCATGAACGCACCCAAGCCAGCAAAAGGAAAGCCCATCAGTGTCGCTGAGGCCACGGCTCTGTTTGGCGCCGACGCTTTGTCTGATCACCAACTGCTCGAAACGCTGTTCGCGAAGGACAGCCCGGTCGAACCCCTGGAACTCCTTGCCCAGGTTGGCACCTTGCAGGCCCTGATCGCCATGGGACCGATTGAACTCCGAGCCCTTGGGGTCAGCCCGGAGGATGCCGCCCGCTTGGAAGTTTGCGGAGAGCTTCAGCGTAGAAGCACTCGCACTCTGGGCGCCCGCCTGGCTAGTCCGCGCATGGCCGGTACCTACCTGCTGCCCAAGGCGGCCGGACTCAGTGCCGAACGCTTTGGCATCCTTTGCCTCAATGCGAGGAATGAAGTCATCGCCGACCGCATTCTGAGCCAGGGCACGGCAACTGGCACCCTCATCAGCCCTCGCGAGTTCTACCGGGAAGCGCTGCGGCATGGTGCTGTCACTGTGATCGCCTGGCACAACCATCCGTCCGGGGATCCCACCCCTTCCCAGGAAGATCGAGAGTTGACCCGGCGTTTTCGTCTCGTCGGCGAGTATCTCGGCATCTTTTTCGCTGACCACATCGTGCTGGGCAGTGATACCTGGTGCTCCATGCGCACTGAGGAGGGTTGGGACCGAGACGTGGAGATGGCGTTCGCTGCCCCTGCCGAGGGGGAGCCGCAGTCATGACCAAAGAACAGCTTATCGACTGGTTGCATCAGTCGAATACCCTCTGGGCGTGCCTGGATATTTTTGAAAACATTTCCGATGGCTGTCGCCGACGGATTTCACCCCAAGACGAGATCACCTGGGCTTTTTGGTACTTCCACGACGAAGTTCGGTTCCACATGCTCCAGGAAGAGCACGGCGATCTGGGCATCGCCAAAAGTCTCCAGTGGTTGTCGGACAACTCGGAGCGAATTTTGGCGGAACTCCATGCCAGCCACCACTGCATTAGCCCGTGGCTTTCGGTTTTCGACCGGGTCAGTTTCACCGCCCAATTTTTCGGTGGTGCAGTGGACCGTATTGCCACTCGTCACCAACAGCAGTTGGCCATGCAGAGCCAGTCTGAAGAGCAGTTCTAGTCCGAACCTGCTGCAAGCAGCAGGGAGCTTGGCATACCTCACCCTGGAGTGAACATGCAGATGGTCGGTCTCGATTTTCAGCCCTTGCGCATCGAGTTCCCCAACCTCTTTGGGGGCGGGACCTTTATTTCTCTGTGGATCGGCCAAGGTTGGGGCGGGCTGTTCCATTCCCTCTGCACAGAACTGGAAGTCATCGCGCGTCAGCGCAGCGCTGAAGGCCTGCCGCCGCTGCACATCCTGCAGGTGAAGGAACGGGATGGCGTGCTGGCTTGCCTCTTGGCCAATGCCCCAGAGGCAGCTTTGGTCCTGGTGCAGCAGGCGCAAACCCAGTCGGAGACAGTCTGTGAGGCCTGTGGTCAACCGGGGCGCTTGGTGAGCCTACGTGGCTGGACTAAGGTGTTCTGTGCTCAGCATCACCGTGAAGCCCAGGCCTGACCGAGGCGGGCTGATCAGTCCAGTTCAGCGATGAGGGCCAAGGCCTCGTTCGCGGCTGTCGTCACCCAGGCTCGTTGGAAACGCTCGGCATAGTGGGCAGAAATGCAATCTGGACCACGACTGGCATTGCGGCGCACGGTTTCGGGGAAGTCGCAGGTGATCAACTGGACATCAATCTCATACCCAAGCGCATACATGGGATCCAGCAGGGCTTTGATGGGTTCGAATTCTGTCCCGATCAACTCCAGCACGATGTGGCGGAATTGGCGGACCGCCCGCTTGGCGACCTCACCGCCGATCAGGTTTAGCGGTTCCTCAAAGGCAGCGGGGAAGGGGTAATGGCCACCCCGACTGAGGTTGAGGAAGATCTCAGCCGCATCGATCACCACATAGCCAGTGGCATATCGAGTCTTCCGTAGGGTCGTTTTGCCCACTGCTGGGGCGCCCATGAGCACCACCAGGCGGGGGCGTTGGTCGCCGCTGGTTCGCGAAGACTCATCAAAGAACCGATCTCGTTCGACCCAAAGGTCGAACTGGATATTTTCGGGCAAACGCGTAGCCATGGCAGGCAGCCTTTACGTTGGGGGAATGCTAGAGGCTCCCGCCTGGGCGGAGAGGGCATTCCAAGTTGTTGGGGGATACCCCAACCATACACCCAACTGACTGAAAGGCAAGTGTCCCTAATAGACATTATTTGTCTAATGCGTCTCTCTATACTGCGCCCAGCACAACGCTTCCAGGCGGCCAAGGTTACAGGCAGAAGGTAGTGCTCCCTACCATCCAGGCACTTAAAGGTCGAAGCGGTTTTCGATCTCGCACTCGATGCGGCCAGTGGGGCGATGGAAACTGGTGAAGCGAGCGTTGAAGGCCTTACCAGTGGCATGGTCAAAGGCCGCCGCCGCCGCCGGGCCGCCATCACTCTTCATCTCAGCTTCCAACAAAATGATGGGCTTGCCCGGTTGAAAGTACTGGTCGAGCAGATTCAAGCTCGCTTGCACCGGGTGGGAACTGGAGGGTACTGGGGCGCCCGGATCAACGTAACGCAGCACCTGGCCTTCTCCCGTCCTGTATTTGCGGAAGTAATTCTTGTGCCCCATAAGAACCAGCACGCCACTTGGGGCCAAGCCGCACCAGAGCGTGCCTCGACCACCCAAGGTGGTGATCCCGACTTTCTCGAAGGCCTGACCATAATTCAGCTTGGGCATGGTTGGCTCTCCTGGGTGACGGTTCGAGGTGGGAACATTCCAACAGGCTCTGTTAGAACATTCCGGCCCGGCCTGCCGACCGGGTTAGGTCTTGAGGAACTCGACGATGGCCGCAAGGCGTTCCTCCAGCAGAAACTGCGTGAACTCCCGCCCTCGGCGTTTCTGATCGCCCCGTGTCTGAAAAATCCGCCGCTCACTATTGAAGCCGAAGCCAAACATCCGGTCGGGCTGCCCCCCCACGGTCAAACAAGAGGCCATGAACTTCTTCATCTCTGCTTGAGTGAAGAGCAAGGTGCAGTCCTGATACCAATCCTGATTGACGGGCGCGGTGCGGCTGGGGTCCGGTGCATAGGTGCCAAAGAGCAGAAAGAAGTCGGCCTCTTTTGGGACTTCGAAGCGATTGAACCAGGTCTCGAATTTAAACCGTTTCGTCGTCTCACGTTTGGGCGGTTCCGAGAGATACGTGCGCGAGGCCTTGATCTGCAACGTCGTCGTCGCCGATTTGCCGCCCGCCGCCCGGCGGGTGATCGCCAGGTCGAAGCCCTTTTCTTGCCGAGAGACCGGCACCAACACCGAAAAGCCTTGGGCCTTGGGCAGCAGCTTCTGCAGGCGGTTGGCCAGAATGAATTCGGGCCATTGCAGGGTGAAGACTGGATCCATGACTGCCCCTAGGGAAGACTTCGGTTCGTGGTGGTTGGGCTGGGCAGGAACACGGTGGTGAAGGCGGTCTGGATCCGAGGCAACTCCGAGGGTGGGATGGTGGCAGGGTCCGCCAGCCAAGCTCTCATCTCCTGGTAGGACACCCCCAAGGCTCGGCGCAACAAATGGGTCTGGTCGGGCCCATAGTGCTGAGCCAGGGCGACCAAGAGGCCGCCTGCTGGGACTCCAACCTGCCCCGTGGCGGCGACTGGATCCTTCGGGGCCACCCTGTTCTCTTCTTCAGATGGAGCTTGGCTGACTGGCTCTGGGTTCTGGTCTGCTGCTTCTGGCTTCGGAGGCGGCCTCACTGGCAGCAGGGCCTTTTGAATGCGGATCCCTCCAGTTGGGGCCGTTGTTCGCTCTTGGACCTCCTCGATGGATTGGGCGGCCTTCATGATGGAGGCCAGCCGCCCCAACAAGGGGTTGTGCTTGCGATCTCCAGGGGAGAGGTGCACCACCAAGCGAGCCTGGGCCCGGCTCAGCGCCACATTGATCAGGCAGGCCATCGCGGGGCTCTTCAGCCACTCGCTATCGCCTGACACTGGATCGAAAAAGACCGTGTGACATTCCATGCCCTGCGCTCGGTGCACGGTGGAGACCCGGACCTTCTTGAACTCCGGTTGGCCCTGTTCCTCCGCCAAGCGCCGGAGCAGACTCCGCAGCAGCGCCCGCTGGGCCCGGAACGGCGTCAGCACCAGCATGTCCTTCGCAGGAAGGTGGGGCAGCAGTTCGGCAATGCGGTCAACGATCTGCGTCGCCGACGGATAGCGGATGGGGCCGCCATAGGCCTGACTCCATTTCCATTCCTCGGCCACTGGCTCCAGATGCAGATGACGGCGGAAGGTGGGTGTGGTCGGCATCCGGCGGAAGCGGCGCCACTCCAGGTTGGCGTGGCAGTCTTCGGCCACCTTCAAACGGCCCTGGTAGAACAGGTCACTCACCACTCGGCAGATGGGCTCGGCCATGCGGGACTGCTCTTCGAGAAAGCAGGTGCCATGCACTTCCCGGTCCAGCAAATCGAACATCGAGTGCGCGAACAGCAGGTCAACCTCATCGTCTTCCGATTGGGCGACCGGCCGAAGCTGCTGGGGATCTCCCGCGAAGAGCACCCGCCGCCCCAAGGGCGCCAGCAAGAGGGCATGGGCGAGACCAACCTGACTGGACTCATCAAAGACCAGATAATCAAACTGGGGGCACTCGCACAGGTCCTTCAAGCCAAAGGCAGCCCGCGTGGTGGTCATGGCCACCAGGCTGGACTTGGCCACCAGTTGGAGCACCTGGGCTTTCATTTCCGCCCGCAGCCCCTCGTCCCGCTCTTTCCAGCGAGCGAAGGCCTGGATGTCCTCGGGATCGGGCTTCTTGGCTTCGAGTTCGGCCAGTTCTCGAATCAGGTACTTGTTCAGGGCCGGGAGCAGGTGCTCGCGGCCCTCGTATTGAGAAGCGACGAAACGACTGCCTAACCGCTGGCATTTCCCCCGGAGGGACTCGCAGCGGCCCTCGGTAGCGCTCATCACCTGCAAAGCCTTATCGACGGCCACCAGGGCTTGGTCCACCGCTGAATTCGTGGTGGACAGGAGGAGCACCTTCGCTTTGGGTTTGCGGAGCAGGAGGTGCGCCAGCAGATAGCCCAAGGTATGGGTCTTACCGGTGCCCGGCGGCCCCCACAGAAAGCTGACCTCTCGCGCCAGCAGGTCGAAGCTGAGGGCCTGGCTGGGCCGCAAGGGGACTTTGGGGGCGACCGGCCTCGGGACCGCGTTCGGGTCGGTAGCTGGGTTTCGGAGGGGGCCTTGAATCCAGGCGTGGACCTCGCGGACCCAGGCCATATCCTTCCAGGCGTCCTGCACCTTTTCCAGGTAGCGAGCCGGATAGATCAACAGGTGGCCCCCGGCGTCGGGGGGCGGGGCTACGCAATAGCGCAGGGTGATCTGGTTCTCTTCCGGCAGGACGCTCAGGATGTCGGCACTGCCCTTCACTGGTTCGGGCCACCAGACCTTCCCGGCTTCGAGGCTTTCATCAAGCACTTCGCCCCGCCGGGACTGGGCCGACACCTTCAACACCCAGAAGGCCCCCTCTCGGCGCCGCTCCTCGACCCGCAGCACTAAGGGCTTAGAGCACCGTTCTAGCTCAGCACCAGTCGCTGCCAGCATCTGCGCCTGTAGTTCCTCTGTGCCCCATTCGAATATCTGCTCGGGCATGCCGTTACCCTTCCCCCATCGGTCTGCTTCATTCCTGATCTGCTCCTCAGCTTACCTGGCCCCTGGCGCCAAAAACTGTCGAATCCCTGCGCCCCCACCCATGCCACCTGCGCCTGCCCTATATGCTCTAGGAATGCCTGAACTGCCGGAAGTCGAAACCACCCGCCTGGGCCTGGTCCCCCACCTGGAGGGACGCCAGATCAAGTCAGTGCGCCTGCGCCGGGCCGACCTGCGCTGGCCAATTCCCCGCGAGATCAAGACCCTCCTGCCCGGCCAGCCCATCCTTGGCCTACGCCGTCGAGCCAAATACCTGCTGCTGGATGTGCCCTCAGGCAGTGCCCTCATCCACCTGGGCATGTCGGGTTGCCTGCGCCTGGTGGACCAGGCCCAACCCATCGGCCGCCATGACCATGTGGACCTAGTCCTCGATTCCGGCCAAAGCATTCGCTTCACAGATCCCCGCCGCTTTGGTTGCCTGCTCTGGCAGCCGCTAGGCCAAACCCATGACCTGCTGCGCGACCTGGGGCCGGAACCACTGACAGCGGAATGTTCTGGCGAGTATCTCTTTGCCCGCAGCCGCCAGCGCACGGCCAGTGTCAAAACGTTCCTGATGGACCAGGGGATCGTCGTGGGGGTTGGCAACATATACGCCGTGGAGACGCTGTTCCGCGCCGGAATTGCTCCTGGCCGTGCCGCAGGCAGGGTATCCAAAGCGCGCTATAGCCGGTTGGCAGAGGCCATCAAGACGGTACTCGCCGAGGCGATCCGTTCGGGTGGCACCACGCTTCGAGACTTCCTGCACCTGGACGGTATGCCGGGCTATTTCAAGCAGGAGTTGTTGGTCTATGGTCGGGAAGGACAGCCGTGCCTCGCTTGTGGTCGAACCCTAAGCGGAACTCGGTTGGGCAACCGAGCCACAGTCTGGTGCGGTCACTGTCAGCGGTGACGGGTGCCCTGTCCCCTGCTTCGGCCAGAATGTTTCACTCTGCCTGGTTGCTCGCCGCTTCGCCCTGGGCATCAACAGCGGCCAGCAGGGTGGCTACCTGCGAAGAACATTTTACCAACCCAACCGACGAACCCAAGAAGCAGGAGCAGCGCCAACAGGTGGGGTCCGAAGCCCAGGAGAGTCAGCAGCACCAGTACTCCAAGCAGACCTTTCAACATCGGTTTCCCAGGGGACGGAGGCCCAAAATCAGGGTCCATTGGTAGACCTGACAAAAAATGTCGACTCCATGGAGCTACCTTGGGGTCATGGCTACCGCAGGCCTAACTGCCGATGCCTGGGCGCCCCAAGCTCAAAACATTCTCCAGGACCTGAGGTCGAGCGTTTTCCCATGAAAAAAGTCACGATCACAAACGCCAATGCCGCCGAAAACCGCGAGGATTGGCTTACGCTGCGCCGCCAACACCTTACTGCCACGGACTGGCCGAAAATCACTGGCACCAGCCGGTGGGGTACCGCTGAAGATGTGGCTTGGGACAAACTGAATCCGGCTCCTGGTGGGGAGTACAAGTCCAACCTGCCCATGCAAGTTGGGACCGACCTTGAACCCCTGATTATTAACCTGGCCAAGAACGTTTTGGGACGAGGGGAGTATCTCTCGCAGGCCTTCCTGGCCCGCCGCCACATGGGGTTTACCCCGGATTTGATCCGGCTCCACAAGACTGCCGATTGGGTCCTGGGGGAGATCAAGGTATCCGTTGCGGAATGGGGCGGAGCCGTGCCCCGGGACTATCTGGATCAGGTCCGGTTTCAAGCCACCGTGCTGGGCCTAGACCATGTCCAGGTATTCCACCTCCAACTGACAAGTTGGGGCGAGGGCTTACGTCTGATCAAGCTGGGCAAGATCCCACCCGAGCGCTTGGCTGTGTATCAAGTGGAAGTGAGTGCAACCGAGCGGCAGCGCATTGAGCGGCAGTCGTTACGTTGGTGGCAGGAGAATATTCTGTGTGCCTAGTTCCTTTACTCGGCTAGCGATGCTCCGCTCTAGTTGCGGATGACCAGTTCTTCCACGTGAGCACAGCCCAAATCTTGCGCAATGTGGCTGAGCAATTCAGCCTTGTGCTGAAGCAGCCAGGCTGGATTATTGGGGCTAAACAACACAATCTCCCAGGTGGAATAGTGCTTACCGTTCCTCTTTTGGCTGATCTTCACTTCGCAGACGGCGCCGCAATGATAATAGAAGTTCACTAGCCGACGCAGTGCGCGCTCGGTTTCTTCGCCACGGTTGCCACTAAGGAAAGTCGGCGGCTTCGGCCCTTGGAGGGGGGTCTTGTGGGGGCGGAAATCAATGTCGTTGACGCCCTTGTACCGCCCGCCATTGCAAACACTGCAGAGGGTTTGTAAGTTGTCGAGCCGGGTGGCCCCACCATGGTTTCTAGACAGGATGTGGTCGGCCTGGAGTTTCACGCCTTTCCCGCTGACCCCACAGGCCAGGCAGGTGTGACTGTCGCGGGAGAACACCTGCTTATAAAGGGCCTCCTGCTGCTCCTGATCGAGGTTGTCTGGTTGGGGAACGAAAGTGGGTGGTCTCGTCGGCTGGGTAGGTCCATATTTTTTAACCCGCCACAGCCTGAGCAGAGCGGCATTGAAATCCTGCTGGAACCAGTCGAAGTTATCCTTGTAGAAGACGCTCCAGAGGTTTCCCTCTTTCCTAAATTCCGCCTGAAGCGCATCCAATTGGTGCGGTATCGGTTGGCTATAGAGGTCCGCCGCCAACTGATCCAGATCAAAGCGGTCGCGTTCCGCGAAGGCAAGGAAGTCTGGGCGTGCCCCATTGCTGCCCATATGGCGAGCCAAGCTAGTTAAGTTTTGCGAAAGACTATTCCCAAGATCATCCGACCCGCCTCCAAAGTACTGCGAGACCCACTGCTGAACCTGTGGTTCCACCCAGTCTGCAGCCAGACCTTCCTTCCCCCATTCCTCTGACATCTTCGCGAATTCTAATTGAAGGAATTTGTCATAGTTCTCTTTTGAATTCGCGAAGACCATTACGAACTCTCTGACCCGTTCCGTGGTTTCGACCCCTTCGTCGATGGTCGCGACCGAATATTCCGTCTGATACCAACCTACCGGAATGTGTTCCAGGAACGCCTTTTGATCTGGGACACCGGGGTTATCGATACGGTGAATTAGGTTTTCGACAAGTTGAATCGAGATGTAGTCCAGGGGTTTGTGACCACGCACCGGTGTATTGGCTTCAGCGAGCCCACCCTTGGTATCCGGTTTCACCCAGATATCCAGGAGGTGTTTCCATTTATCGACGAAGAGGACGATGTTGGCTTGGTCCTTGGCAGCACCGCCGCCAGCCTTCTTGCCCCGAAGGCCTCTACCAATCATCTGCGTCAACAGAATGGAACTGGTCGTCTGCCGGGTGACAAAGATGGTTCGGGTATCGGGGACGTCTGTCCCCTCCGTCAGCATCCTCACATTGATGAGCACATCCACTTCGTTGGCTTTAAAGCGTCGGATGGTTTCAGCATTCTCCACTGTAGTGGTGCTGCGCTGGAGACCTGCCTCATCCTGCACCCCATCCACCCGTGAAAACACGGCTTCCGCCCGAATGTTTTGTTTCCTGAGTTTGTCCTTTAGGTAAAGACACTGGAACCAACGATCAGCGAAGATGATCGTCTTCCCGTATTTGGCTTTGTTGGTAATGTACTCGTTCACGATGTAATCGTTGCGCAGGGAATTCCGCGCCAACAACTCCACAATGTCCTTGGGCATATCTTTATGCTCTTGGACCAGCCTTCGATACAGGTCGTTATCCACTTCGAGTTCTAAGCCCGTGGGCATCTCGACAAAGACAGGTTTCGCTAGAATATTCTGGGCAATCAGGTTGGCTTGCTCAGCCTTATAGACGACGCCATCAGAAAAAATCTTGCCGAACCATCCCCGTTTTGATTCGTCGGTATAGGTCGGGGTCGCAGTCAGACCCAGCAAGGTCATATCCGGTACGAGTTCTCTCATGCGATCCAGGAGTTTGCGACAACCATAGGCAGGGGCGTGGTGCGCTTCGTCGAGGACTACCATGAGTCCGTTCTTGCGGGCTTCCCGGACGAACACCTCCAGGTTGGTGACAAAGCGTTCCCCTGTAATCCCGAGCGACTCCTTGTTCAGTGCCGAGGTTGCGGTCTGGCTGGTGATGATGACCACATCGTCAGTGGTTGCAATTGAATGGACCTGGTCATGCGAGGGGTGACTGGAGACCACTCGAAGATTGAGAAATTTTGCTGGAGGAGGAATATGCCGGGCATTGCTAGCAAACGACTCGAAGGCCTGATCCAGCAAGTGAAATGACTGCGCCAACCAGAGTACCTTGATGTTTTTGGCAAAGACTTTTCGGGCGATCCAGTTCACTGAGGTAAAGGTTTTCCCAGCGCCAGTTGGGAGCACAAGCAAAGCAGACTTAGGCTCTCCTGCCTTGAAGGAGAAGAGCTTGTCCATGGCTTTGAAGGCTTCTTGTTGATGCGGGAAGGGACTCCTGCCATCGCCCGGTTCTTTGCGTAGCTCGTCGAGATCGATAGAGCAGTATTCCGTCATAAACACTCCGAGTAGGCCACACTAGGGCTTGCTACTGCGCAAATTGTCCTGGTCAAAGCCTGAAGGCGGAAGCGTCAATCGCTTGGCCACTCAAAGCCTTCGACGTAAAGTTTAACCTTGTCGTCCAAGCCAAACTGATAAAGCTCGACCAGCAGTTTCATTCCAAGCTCTGCAAGTCCTGCTCCCTCCACCCGGAGGTACTCAACCTCATTCAAAGAACATTTCACCAACTTATGGCCATGGCGCTGCGCAAATTTAATGACCGTCCCCTGTTCTTGAATATTCCCATCACCGAGCAGGACCCAGTCCAAGCCAATGACCTCGTTCTCGACGGAGTATTGCAGATTGAGAAAGTCATCCTCGCTGCGGCCCTGCGGAACAAACATGAAGACCGCGAATCTAACCTCGCCTTGACCAAGTTGTAAGGCCTTCAAGACCGTTGGTATTTCTCGAACAGCGACAAGGGGAAAGCGCTCCGGATTGATATGACAAAAACTCACCTTGTCCTCTGGACCAAGCTCAGCCAGCGGAGGATTGAGTTCAATCCCGAGGGCAAGCAATGAGTTGGTGATTCTCTGCTTTAGAGCTTTGGTCACCCGCTTGGCTCCAAAGTGCTGGGCCAGGCTGACCACTTTCTTCCATGGCTTCCTGCTCGAATTACGCCCTCTCAGCCATCGCAAGATTAGTTCCGCAGCCAATTCGTCGCTCTCATTAGTGCTTAAAGGTGTCAAGCGACAGAACTTTTGACCCCCTGAACGACACGAATATTGACCCCCTTGGTTGATGTGGAACCGGTGGGGTGTCCGGAGCGGAGGCCGTAGGCCGCAGCGGAGGGCACCCCACCGGTCGCGGCCTTCACTCGGCCACTTCCGGGGCTGGCACGATGCCGGCCCGGCGCTTTTCTCGCAGGCGATAACTCTCGCCCTTGATGGTCACGATATGGCTGTGGTGCAGGAGTCGGTCGAGGATGGCGGTGGCTACCACCTCGTCCCCCAGCATCTCGCCCCAGGCCCCCACGGGCTGGTTGCTGGTCAGCATCAGGCTGCCCTTCTCATAGCGGCGGCGGATCAGGTGGAATAGCAGGTGCCCGGCCTCGCGCTCCAAAGGGAGGTAGCCCAGTTCGTCGATGATCAGCAGGTGGGGCCGGGCAAAGAGGGTGATGGCCTCTTCTAGGGCGCCATGGCGGGAGGCGGCGATGAGCTGGTGGGCCAGGTCCGCGGCGTGGACGAAGCGGCAGCTATATCCGAACTCGATGGCCTTCCGCCCGAGCCCGATGGCCAGGTGGGTCTTTCCCACGCCCGGAGGCCCCAGCAGCAGGACGTTCGTGGCATTGGCCAGGTATCGACCCGTCTCCAACTCGGTGATGAGGCGCCGATCCAGGCTCGGCTGGAGGCTGAAGTCGTAGTCCTCCAGACGGCGGTCCAGCGGGAACTTGGCCATTTGGATCCGCATCCGGGCCCGTTTCTGGTCCTTGTTCTGGACCTCCTCCCGGATCACATGGTCCAGGAATTCCAGAAAGCTCATCTCACCTTTGGCACCGGCCTCCAGCAGGCCATCCAACCGTTCCCGGGTGCTCACGAGTTTCAGGCGGGTCAGGTGGCGCTCCAGCCGCTCCATGCGGGGATCTACCATGCCTCACCTCCCACGATGGCGGCGTAGTGGGCCAGGGGGCGGCGAATCTCACAGGGCTTCGCTGAAGCTCTCGTCCCGCCCACCAGACCCTCCACATGCCCAGGGTCCTCGATGACCTGGTGGCGACCGGGGTGCACCGTGTGCTCGGCGATGACCACACCGCGGGAAATCACCTGGATCAGTTCGAACTCGACCCTGACCTCCAGGGTGATGCCCACGAACTGAGGCGGGACGCTGTAGCGGTTGGTATCCACGTCGATCCGGCCATCGCTGGCCGCCTTCCGTGTGAAGTGCCTGATCCGTAGGTGGCTCGGGTGATTCCCCACGGGCTTGAGGGCTGCCCTCTCCATCTCGAACCGGTCGATGGGCCGTTCATGGGTGGTGCCGTGCACCCGCACATCGGCCACCTCCCGCATCCACCAGGTCAGGTGCTCGTCCAGAGCCTCGTCGCTCTCCCATTCCAATCGGCCCAAGGCGTTTCCTTTGGCATACCCCACGCCGTTCTCCACCTTCCCTTTGGTCCGGGCGCGGAAGGGTTGGCAGGCCCTCGGCACCACACCCCAGTGCCGACAGAAGGCTTCGAATTCGGGGTGGAACTGGGGCCTTCCACCTTTGCGTCCCAGCACCAGGGGCTTTGCGTTGTCCGTCAGGACCTCCTCGGGCACGCCACCGAAGTGCCGGAAGGCATGTTCCAGGCCCATGATCCAGTCCCGCTGACGCAGGCTGCCGGAGATCTCGATGTAGCACCGGCGGGAGAAACCCAGCGTTGCCACGAACACATAGCGTTTCTGGCGCTCGCCCCCGATCAGCAGCCACTTCTCCCCGAAGTCCACCTGCATCTGCTTCCCGGGCATGGTCTCGAATCGCATGGTCGCCTTTTGCGCCCGCTCCCAGGCCTGGCGGAAGGGTTTAACCTCCCGCTCGACCGTCCGCAGGCTCACGGCGACCCCCCTGGACGCCAGTTCCTGCCGCAGCACGTCGGAGTTCCGAACCCCAGCGTGGAACCGAGCGCGGATCCAGTCCCGATGGGGCGTCAGAATCCCTGGGCGACCCTGGTCTCCCCCATACCGGCGACTCTCACCTGACCTGAGCCAGTCCCGGACTGTATTCCGCGACACACCCGTCTCCTGCGAAATACGCTTCGCTCCCCAGCCCAAGGCCTTCAACGCGAATACCTGTGCCACTGCCCCCTCACCCAGCATCGTGGCCTCCGATCTCCGGACGCCAGGATCCTCCCTCTCCACTTCCATTGCTTCCCCCTTCCTCAGGGGGTCAATATTCGTGTCGCAGGGGGGTCAGTTTCTGATGTCGCCTGACAAAAGGCTGTCTTGCATCCGACTTGCCATCGGTGACTATCATCATGTCGCCATCGTCGAAGAGCATCTTAATAAGCCCGTCACCAATAGGGGCATAACTGCCTTCCCGTCCGTCATCCAATTTGAACCGTTTGACCTCGATTGGCATTGCTGCACGTCCTTAGGGAGACAGTCGAAGGGACCGGAAGTTGTGGTTACGAGCTACCCTTAGGATATCTCTACTCGGAGCACAAATTACTTGAAGGCCTGAGAACGTTCGGAGATCGAGCCCCCTGGTGGCGCTAAAGGGGGTCGGTGAAGTCTGGCCAGCAAAAGACCTGACCTGCGTCATCATTCTCGGCCTCCCTACGAATGTTCTCCTGGCGAAGGGCTACCATCTGTTCTGATCGATCATAGGCTTCAACCAGAACGCCTTCCTTGAAGACCAGTTCGTGCACCTCCTCGTACTTCCAGGACAACTGCGTCCCCATGTGGACATAGAGTGCAGGAATGAAGTCAACCCCCAGCAACAGCTTCCCCGTGTACTTCAGCGGGTAGCCTAGATCCAGGTAGTGATTGTTGAACCAATCGCGACCTTCACCCTGACCTTTGGGTTTTACACCCTTGATGCTCGGACCTTTTTTTGGCGCATAGTCCTTCCCGGCCAGATAAATGTGAAGCTGATCCAACACGAGGTGGGAGTCCGAGATTGCAAAGCGTGCATAGAAACCTCGCCAACAAGCAGTACATGGCGCCACTGGTTCCAGCCCTAGCTGCGCAGGCCGGAACCAGGATTTATCGTCGCTGATCCCGGCAATATCGAAGTCACGATCTTGATAGCGGAAGCCATCACTGATTTGGCCTGTCATGTCGAACCGACCTCGTTTCTCAATGTTCAAAGGAAAGCATTTGTGAGGCTATTGGGTCCCGGCCAGATTGGGGGGCCCAAGTCTTGCTGGCCACCTAGGCTGACCGCCGCAAGGAACGAAAGTCGTGGTTGCGATAGACGGTGAGGACGGCCCCGCTGGGAGCACACAAAACCTGAAGGCCAGCAAATGGCCGAAGATCAATCCCCTTGCGCGAGGCGAACTGGACTTCCTTCTCGCCCAGCGCGTAGATCTGAGCGCCCCGCGCCCAGACCATGCGGCCATAGGCCAGGACGGTCTCAACTGCCTCGGTAGAGATTCGGCGACCATCCATCCGAGTTCGGGCATGGATGGTCAAGGGGAGTGGAGCGATGTTCGATGGGCTCATGGATCACCTCCAGGTGCCCAAGTTTCTCCCTTCCGACTGGACATCGGCTGTCCATTCGATTCATATCGATAAGTTATTTATTTTTTGCTACTTACGGTGTCCGTAGCGTCTGCTCGCCCCGGAGAGTCACTTGCTTACGTCGCGGATCAACGAAACTGACGAACTCCGCCGGAGAGGAGATGGCGTGCATCGCGGTAAAACCGAGCACGGGGAGATGATAGCGATATGCCTGAAGGGGCCTAGCAGTCAGTGGCTATCCACCAAAACATGGCGGTACAATTAGAAATGTCTTAATCATGCCGAAGTCAAAATCTTCCCTAATTTATTTTAGATATTCGATTTCAATTCATCTGTGAAGAGATATTGAACTGGGTTTTCATCTGGAAGCCTATTTAATAATTCCCGCCAAACTGCACCATTATTTGTAACATTTTCTTTAATGTCCCTAAAGAGAATTGGTTCTTTAGCAAGTTGGAATCGTTTTTTGCTAAAGATGAAACCACCTGTTTCTCGTGATTTCAACGTTAAACTACAGGATCTATGAAAAGAATCATCATATTCATAGTAACTATATTCGAATTTCCATTTCATATCATCACCGCTTTTAACTTCTTCTGAAAATTTATAGTAGCGTTTATGATGAGGCAGTAGAATCTGATTATACACTCCAATATGTTCCATTAAACTAATGAAATCAGAAAATTTTGCTAAATCTGAACAATCATTACCATTGTCGTCCTTACAAGCTTCTTGTATCTGACCATAACGGCCGAGAATGAGCATTATTTCGAAAATTATCGATGAAGACACAGCGGCAGGTAACCCAGTTAAATTAACAAGGGGGTGATTTTGGTCCAATTTGCTTAAGATCGATTTTCGAAGTGGAAATACTAGTGCAACTGGCCCCAATAGCTCGGCTTGCCAAACCTTTAGATCAGTTTCTAGTGTTTTTAGTTCACTAAAGTTAATTCCTTCGACACCTTTCGGAGAAGTTATAATATTTATCATCTTAACCGAGAGCGGTGATAATTTGAGTTCTAGGTTATAGAATTTACATCTATTTCGAATTTGGCTAAATACCCCGTAAAATTGTGACATTTCAATCCAAACACTTTTCCATAGGGAGCCCTTGGATTCCGCATATATCATTTGACTAATTTGATCTCGAACAGAACTAAAAATTGGGTCATCAATCAGGCGTTGTAACTCTTCTAGACTCCATAAATCTGGGAATGAGCTAGGCAGTTTTTCAAAGGCAGCAATGGAGACATTCAGAGCACCTTTGATTAGAGGCAGGGCGGCTACTGGGCCCAAATTGGGTGCGAGCGCAATTGCATACACTAAACCCCAATTATTTGATTTTGTTCGTAAAATTCCATTGTTCCATTTTTTCTTAAAGGTATCCGATTTAGTCTGCACCTCAACGGGGTTTTCACTGGATTCTATTTCTGATAAAATTTTATAAATTTCCAACTGTTGGGCACTAGTTCCAAGATAAGTTGGCTTAAAATTATGATCAAATCTCGCCCAGTTACAATCATAAGTTCTCGTGTCTGGCAAGAGAGACAAAGTTGAATCAACATATTCTCTAACACATCGTCTTGGGAATTGTTTTAGATTCTCAGTGTATTTTGGTAGACCATTTATAATTAATTCAGAAAGTGGAATGAAATCAGGCTCAGAAAATGTCCTTATTAGAACAGATGGGCTTTCAGGGATACACTTTGCAAACAACAAGCTAACGGCTTCATTCAACTTTCCTTGTTTTGTTTTATATCGTGCAAGATCATATGCTGTATCAAAATCAAGATCATTTTTGTTTATCATGCTTAGCATTTCTTCAGCAGCACTGAAGTTATTAAGCAAATAATGCATGTGAGCGCAGTGGCGAAGAGCTTTTTTGAACCATTCTTGTTCTTCTTGGCCGTACAGCCTTGCTGAACGCTCGAAAGCCTCACACGCCTCTTGAAATTGTGAAAGGACCCCATCGTCTGCCTGTGCACCCTCGGCACACTGCCAAATCAGATACCCCTTCTGAAACCAGATCAGGGGATTGGATTGACCAAAGGCACTGAGCAGGACTTCGCGAATTACCCCCATAGCATCTTGAAAATTGTCACGTTGCCATTTGCCAGTAGTAACCATCCCTTGGCTTGTGAGTTTTACGGCGCGGGCTATCAATTCGCGCAAACTTGTGTCGTTTGGGTTTGTAAGTAGTTTCTCAATCCGTTGGAGGCTTTTGTTACTTTCCTCGGAAAGGGCCTGCAGGTGAGCCATATCGCCATGGAGGACCTCGCAGGCCGCTTGGATGGCATCCGATATTCTCTCGCCGACTCCTTCCAATGCGCCCGTTAACGCCTCGCGTGACTCCCTTTCTGCCTCCAGAAGCTCTGAGAATCGGTCATCCATCCTGATCTCTCGAAGCCTTGCATCCTCCTGCGCTGCTTGATGCATCGCCAACGATGATGCACAAAGAGATCGGATTTCGGTGGAGGTTTGCCCCTGTTCCTCCGCTAACCGATTTAAGGCTCGGATTGACGCGGCCCCAACTTCAACCTGGGTGAGCAGAGATTCAGCCAAAATTTTCTTGGTCGCATCGTCTCGACTAGAGAGCATGGTCACGCGATGGTCGTAGTCGATTTGGCGTATTTTCCAGGCCGAAACCTTGCCAACCTCACCGCCAAACCATTTATTGGTGAACGAATCGTCCAGACCTGTAGTTTTCATAGCCCACCTCCGATTTACCTAGTCCGCGAAGGGGAAAAGGGCAGACTTGGATTATTACTTCACATTACCAGAGGGGCTTCGGCTAAGGATATCCGCGCCAAGGTGTTGCCCTTCCGTAAGCTTGTGGATGCCTATACTGGCACTGCTCTTACGGGGTTCGATAGGTCTGGTCACCGCGCAAGGTCACCTTGCCGCGTTGGGGATCAAATATTCGCTCGAATTTGTCTGGCGGTGACACCGCGCGCATCGCCGCAAACCCAAAGATGGGTAGCCCTGGATAGGCTTCCATCACTCGGGCGCAGATCCCCAAAAGAGTGGCTCCACGAGTGATGACATCGTCCACCAGCAAGATGGACGTGGCGCCAGTTAGAGTCCTCGTCACTTTCACTGAGTCATAGTGATCAGCAGCCTTGGAGCGCGCGCTGGCCTGGCTGAAGGCCGACTTGGGCAAGGCTCGGGTGCGTTCCGCTATGGGCGCCACTTCCCCAACCAGACCCGCCTCCTTGAGGCTGTTGGCAAGCTCTAGGGGCATTTGGAGCGAGCCTGGTTGTTTCAGCGAACTGCTGGGGATCGGGATCGCCAGAACGTTCTCGCCGAACAGGCCAGCAAAGGCGGCACAGTCCTGGTGCTCCTGGACCCGGAGGGCAATCCATTGGCTGATGGGGCGGGCCGGGTTGCCCACACTCTTGTCTTGTTTCAGTTGGACCGACACTTGCTTGGATTTTTTCTCGTCCTCAGTCTCTGGTCGGGTTGCATAGGAAAGCAGCGAACAGAACCCAACCTCAGAAGGCAAGTTCGGCATAACCAGCCTGCAAGGAAGGAGGAATCAGATCGAGCACGTCTTCAGTGCGGCCGAGCACAGAGGCTCCATACTCAATCAATTCCGCTGGCCAATGCAGGGCCTCATTATCAAGGATGGATTGCAGCAGGAAGAGCGGCCGTCCCAGCCGGAGTGCTTCCCAGCCTTGCGACAAGGAACCGCTCGATTCCCCTGCCTCAATGATCACGGAAGCATGGCTGATCAGGGCCATGGTGCGATTGCGTTGGGGGAAGTTCTTCGGCTGGGTGGGCGTCCCCGGTGCGAATTGAGAGATCACCAATTGCTCGTCGGCCAGCCGGGCCTGGAGGCTGCGGTTTTTGGCTGGATAAGAAATATTGAGGGGGGTGCCAATGACCGCCACGGTCCGCCCTTTGGCATCGAGAGCAGCCTGATGGGCAGCCGTATCGATCCCTTCCGCGAGCCCAGAGACAATCGTGACTCCCGCCTCCACCAGTTCTCTGGCCAGTTTGGTGGCTCTACGCAGACCAGCCTCAGAAGCTTGGCGGGACCCGATGATCGCCACTCTGGGGCCAGCCCGGAGCAGTTCCTGATCCCCTACCGCATAGAGACATTTGGGGGCGTACTTCGTTTCCACCTCGTTCAGGGGACCGAGCAATTCCTCTGCAGTAAGGGTCGCGAACTGTCCCCCAAACTCCGACGCCATTGGCTCACCCTGAAGCAATGCCCAAGTGTAGCGGTTTTCGGGCGGCTGGCGCGGCAACAATACGCAATTTTTTCGCCCTCGCCTGGGGAATGGACCCTCTTGGCGTCAGAAGCCTTCTGAAACCACGCCAATTCGAAACTCGCGTTCGTCGGGGCCAGGCAACGAGTTGCAGTCCGCGAGTTCGGCTTCCCCGAGGGTGAACAAGATGCCCTGACGCGCAGTTTCCCGGACCTTACTGCTCTTGTCGTTGGCTTGAATGGCCGCCAGGATCTCGACCAAGAGCGGCACCTGGTACAAGCCCAAGCACTGCACCAGGTATTGCCGAACCTGCCAGCTTTTCGCCGTGAGATGCGGCAGGATGGCCTCAGCACACTCCACGCCCAGACCAATGAGGGCATTCCGGGCCCGGATGGCGTTGGCACTGTCCGGCTGGGCCAGCAGCAACTCCACCAGCGCTGGCGCTGCCATCGTGGCTTCCGTGGCAACCAGCACTCCAGTGATGATCTCGATGGTCTGTTTCCGTTGACTTTTGAGGCCGCCGAGCAGATCGGCTGGGTTGAAGTCCAGGTGGATACCGACTTTGATCAAGTCCCCAACCTCAGCCCAGGTGGCCAGTTCGGCTCTGGCGAGAAAGATCTGTGGGGTGTAGGTGAATTCCTGTTCAGGGGTGCTCATTGGCAACCTCCGTTAGCATTATTGGGGCGGACGCGGTTGGCTAGGCTGCACCCTGGGAGTCTTGGGTTTCGCAGACAACGGCGGAGGTGCTGCCACGGCCGGAGGCGCTGGTTTGGGAGCCGGGGCGCCGCCAGGTGCGCTCAGGCTGGCGCGGATGACACACGCAATCCCAACGACGACCAAGGCCGCAATGCCGAACTTCTGGCCAAAGCCAATCGAAGCGAGCGGCTTGTTCAGCATGAAGGCGTGGGAGTCAAAGCGGATCTTCCAGGGAACGTTCTGAGTCATGGAGTCTTCCCCTTCCCCAAGCCCTGCGAGGAGAGGAAGTCATAGGCTTCCGTTATCTCTGACATTTTTTTATGGGCCAACTCGCGGAACTCAGGTGGCAGGTTGGCGTGGATGTCAGGGTGATAATCCTTGGCCATGCGCCGATAAGCGACGACCAAATCCTTCTCGGTCCACTCTCCGACCAAGTTGAAGAGGGCGATGGCGCGCTCCTTTCGTTGCAAAGGAGAGTCCCGCACCGGTGGAGGGGGCGGCGGGGGGGCTGGCGCTGGTTTCGCTCTGGGCTTGCGAGTCTTCTCCGAGGAGGCTTTCGGAGCGGGCGCAGGCGGTGGTGCTGGCGGCTTGGGCGCGGCCTCCTGCCTTGGCGGCTCGTAGGGTGGCGTCACGCCAGTACGCAAGCCTTCCAGGGCCATCACCAAAACTCGGTACATAACCTCAGCAACATAGGGGTGCGAGAATACGATTTCGATGGTCGTACTCTCCACGGTGAAAGCGACCGCCCCCACCTTGAACACGACCGTACTGGGATTGAATTTGAACCGCCGGTCAGGGCCCCCGCTCACCCGTTCGTGTTGCCAGCGCCTGCTCACCATAGGACTATCGGGCGGTGGATTTCCCTGGGTGGAGGAATAGCGCACTTTGTGCTCGACCGTCACCTTGGCCCAGTCGTAACCCAGGAACCGGTTCCGGTGGTGGTCGAAAATGAGTAACCCGTTGGGGCCAAAGTAGAGATCCAGGAGTTGACTATGCACGCCCGTCATCTGGCAGGGGGTGGCCACGTGCGGCGGCGTCAGCAGTCCTGCTGTCGCTTGAAACATGGCCCCGTCGGTGGCCACCCAGAGCGCAGACGCGTTAGCAAAGCCCTCCGTCAGGAGCTTGGTCCAGTCACTATCCTCTGTGACTTTCCCCTCCCAGGAATAGCCGAGAAACAGCCAGCGAGAGTTCTTCTCGACCAAGCCCAGGACCCCGATGCTGCCAGCAGCCACCGCCGAGACCAGACCATCCGGCGTCACCAAGGCTAGACCGAGAAACCCCACCGCGAAGGCCAAGGAGACCTCGGAGAACTTCCAGTTGGCGGCAGCGACAGTGGCACCGCCCAGAAAACCGGCCATCACCCCAAGACCAGCCAAGTCGTCAGCCGTGCCTTTGAAACCGCCAGCCTGAGTCAAGAGATCGGCTGGCAGGTGGTAGCAAGCAATCGCACCCAAACCCAGACCTAGGATGCTGAAGAACTTCCACTGACCAGGCTTGTCCTCCCAACGAGCGCCCGTGAAGTACCTGGGACCGCCCACTAGCACGATGGCAAACAGCAGCAGGGCCCAGTAAGGACTCCCGAGCAGGAAGAGCGGGAGGGGCAGGAGAAAGCGCAGGGTCAGGAGAACATCGGAGGCGAGGGCTGCATTAAGGCCATCAAAATCCGGATCGGTGTTTTGCAGAGCAGCGGGCAGAGTGACTGAGGTCGTGGAGGGTCTTGAGGTGGTTGGATAAGCGTTGGCCCGCAGGCCAGTGAACGTCTTGAGGCGTTTTCGGTAATAGAAGCCCCCTCGGCCAAGAGACAGCGTGGTTCCTTGTGGGCCGACCCCAATCCTCGCCCCCGTGATGCCGGTGGAAACACCGATACCCGAAGTAGAGAAGTTGAAGTTGAAGGGGCCAGCCGACCTGGTCTTACGGAAGAAAAAACCCAAGGAAACTCCAGGAAGACGCCCTTGCCAATACGAGGATGCTGGCAGTTTACCTGGGTCGTAGTGGTCTTACCCGCCATCGGGGCCCAATGTGACTGATGCCATGGAGTAATTTCCCGACCTGTTCTTCTGTTTGGCCAAGCCCACAGGATCAGGCTCTGCCAGGTGGTCGCTCAGGGTGCTTGATAGCTTTCGGAGTGGGCCAGGTGCGCCTCCCAATTCTGCCGATAGACACTCGCTAGGCCCCGGTCGGAAATGATGAGCAAGTTCTCTGCGTTATGTTCCTCGGCCGCCTTGGTGAAGTTGAAGCTGCCGGTGATCAGCGTGGCCTCATCAATCACCATGACCTTATTGTGGGCGATGGCGTGACTGGCATCGATCCATACTGGAATACCGGCATGAGCGAGAAAAGTGGCGCTGGTATAGCGCTCGGTGCGCTGACTCTTATCGAGAATGACCCTGACTCCCACGCCCCGGTCGTGAGCCGCCTTTAGGGCTGCCGCGATGGGGGCAGAGGTGAAGGAATAGGCTTGGACTAGAACCGATTTCTTGGCCTGACTCAAGGCGGCCACGACAGCTTCAGTGGCCCCTCCTTTCGGACTGAAATAGACCTTGGTCGGCACCGACTGCAGGGTGAGTTCGGTCCCACCGGCCATTAATGGCCTCGCGCTGGGCCCCAACATGCTCCAGAGCGCGACCAGCGCCGCCCCGAGAAGAGAAAGAAGACCGACTTGCCGACGGGGACGCACGGTGCCCTCCACACTGAAAGTTCATTCGCTCAGGCCTTGGAGGTCATCTCAAAGGGAGATTGCATCTGATTGCTCAAGATCGGGCAGTTCGGGCAACTCCATGATAGAAAGGGACTTCAAAATTTTTTTAATCAATGGCATTTGTCTCATATCCACAATACTTACATCGCCATCCAGATTCAAATCGTTTCATGGCCTTTTCTCGTTCGCAGAGGATGCATACCAACCGCTGAAACGCTCGGTGATTCTTAGATCTATCCTTGGCTTCCCGCTGAGCCTTTACTCTATGAGCGTCCGCCTGCCAGGAACTTAGCCGCATTGCTGCCTCGACCCTGTCCGTATAAAAAAGGCGAGTAAGACTAGGAGCAAAATCCTCCTTTTCTAAGTCGAGAACCGTTCCTTCTGCATTCATAAGAAAATCGGGATTCCCCAGATATTTCCTGATAAGTGTGTCAGTCCAATAGGGCCAGAGCCTGATCTCGCTATGTTTTATAAAACCTGAAACGCCGCCAGCGTATTCATTCGCAGATAGAAAGCCAGGTTCCTCAGTCCGATAAATGGTATAGGTCAGCGAATCAGCATGGACAAGGCTTTCCTCATCGCCATTCTTACGCGGCCGGGGTGCACTATCCACAATGGAGGTGGAATGTTCTGTTGGCAAGTCTGGGGTCGTCTTAGGCAATTCTGAAGTGAACCCAGCGGCAAGTGCTAGTTCACTTCCTGGCTCAATTAGTTTGCCAATTTCGGAATAGGTCAACCGAAGCCATTCAGGAGCATCGTCCGAAGGACACCCAAGGCAAATATGGAATTCCTTCAGAAAAACCAAGCTGCGTTCGGCTGGGCCAATCACAGGGCCATTCTTAACATCCAAGAACATAGCTGGTTGAAAGATGTCGATGCCCTGTGCCTTTAGGTTGTGGGGGATGCGGAATAGAATCGAAACGATTTCTTCCGGGACACCGAGACTTCGCCAGCTAATACCCAGCACGAAACATCCAGTTTGGCTGAATACGATGACCGTATTGTTTAAAAAGACAGTCATCCGGGTTTCTGGGAAATTCAAACCTGCATGCGCCAGAGCCCGTATTCCAATATCCCTTAGCACTCTGATGAGATTTAGATCCGCCTCTTGGTGACTGATGAAAGCAGCAGGCTCGTTAGATTTCTTCTGCGTGGGAATTTCGAGCGTTGCGCGAGGCTCTGTTGACTCCTCCTGAACGATCTTTCCCATTGAAGGCGGTTGATGTAGGCTGTCATTTTTCTGATGCTTAGTCGCCTCCTCAATTTTGTGGGCTTTGAGGTCCATGATGTCGATGAGCTTTAGTTGAAAAGCCAGGACACTTTTCAGCACTGGGTTGACCGCGCTCTGAATTCCTTTGTTGGCCCAATAGACTGCAGCTTTATGGTCCCCGGAACGGCGAAGCAGATCAGTAAGCAGAGCCTCATTTCCTCCAATATCAGAGGCCAACTGTGTTCCTGAGGCCATGGCTCTTTCCACCAGAAGGGCTGCCTCCCTGCGAAGGGCGGGGGCCGCAATGGGCTTGGAGTCATCTGCGGCCCAAACGGCGCGTAAGGCCATCCAGACAGCACCCTTTAAATCCTGGCTGAAAACCTGAATGATTTCGCCTCGTTTGAAGTTGACTGCGAGTGAGGGGAGATCCTTCCGCTTCAGAAGTTCATGCCACTCTGTGCTTGCCATAGCCGTCTGGGTTCCAGCCGGAGGAGGATGATCAAGGTGTATCGCGGTGTAGAAGCAATTGTCACAAGTCTCGATCATGTAATGCAGCAAAGTCCCCTCATCTGGGGGTGGGCGAAGATCGAGATCTGGAGACCCAATAGCATGTGTGCTCAATAGGCGCTCAGGGCTATTGACGGCCTGGCAGATCGGACAAATCACTTCCTCGGGTTCGGCCGGGTATGTCACGGGTGCACCTCCGATGATTTCCAGAGCGTGGACTGTCCTGGAATGATCGCTCCTATTCCTCGATGAGCTTGGTGCGCAATTCCTTGCCAAGCTTGAAATAGACCACACGCTTTGGTGCTACCTGGATGTTTTCTCCGCTGCGAGGATTCCGGCCCTGTCGGGCACGGCGGTCCCGTAGGCGAAAGCTACCGAACCCTCGAAGCTCGACCCCTTCACCGGCCCTAAGGGAGGCGATGATGCTTGCCAGAAAGGTTCGGACTAACAGGTCGGTGTCTGCCTTCCCGAATTCCAGATGCTCCATCAAATGCCGAGAGAGATCGGCTTTCGTGAGGGTCTCGGGCGCTTCCATTTGAGGCTCCAATGGGGAATGAGCTTAGCCTGACAGGCTTGGCCCTGAGGCCAAGTTCATGATGAGGAGGATATATATGACGTCGGTTAGTGGTGGCAAAGGCCCCACTGATGTCCACACTGATTGCAACGCCAAGCGGGGTCATCTGATCCAACGACACAGCCCCCTAGGGCAATCTCACCGCGATCAAGCGCCTCTTGGAGGTCATCGTTCCAAAGTGTGTAGCCGTACATAATCCTAGCCGGGTGGATCTCTCCACAGGCGGGACAAGGCCCAGGTTTCCGGACACGGCTAATTGGCTTGGTCATGTCTAGGCCTCCCACAGGCGACGGATAGCCCGAGTATCGGCCTCTGGACTGGTCGTCCACTGTCCAATGGTCCGGCCCAAGCTGGTCCTCCCATGCGCCACCCGTTTCAGACAGACACCTTTGACCCTGGCGATCCAGAGTTGATCAAGCGGGTCTACGCGGGGCGAAAGCTTCACGAGGGGTTCCACATCGGATCCAACGCCCACGAGGTGGATGGGACGCGTTGGATTCACCTCCACCAGAACTACCCATACCCACGGCGCTACACCTTTGCCACCCCTTTCCAGGGTGATCTGGCCTATCCCATGCCCGAGTCCTACGGGGAGTGTCCACACCTGGCTATGAACGCCTTTGTGAGTGCCTGGAACGCCGAGCGCCTCCGCCTTTGGGCACTGGAGCCACCTCCAGAGCCGGAACCGCAACCCCCGCCGCCTGTAAGACGAGCAGCACTTCCTCCTCAGGTTCGTTCACAGCCTCGAAGATCACCCAGGGACCTTCACACCTTGGCACAGGCTGGTGACGTGCCTCTGCCAGGGTTTGAACCTTGGACCGGGTTTGGTCATCGGGGATGAAGTGGAGGATCCGCATGGGGGGCACTATAAAACGAAAACCCCACCCAGACGATCCAGGTGGGGCCTGCCCTCAAGCATTAGCGAACACGAAATGCCGTCCACACTACCAGGGCTGAAGCTAGGAAGGATAGGACGGAACCAACAATTACCAGGGTCTTGATCATTGAAAGCCGCCCATTGAGTTGTTGACTGAACTCAGTGAATTCCCTGGCGCGGTTGCCCTGATCAGTTTGCATGGAACTCCGTAGTCTGGTCACATTTTCGGTAATCGTCTTATTCGCCTCAGCGGTCCCAGTCTGGACGGTTCGCAAGTCAACCTGCAAGGTTCCGATGCTAGAGATGAGAGTCTCAGAGTCCGCCCGAAGCCCCTTGATGGATTCGGTGAATCCACTCTCAATCGATGCCAATTGAGTGCGCATTTCTTTTACCACATCGAGAGCCTTCTCTAGCTGCTGGGAAGTGGCAATACTGCGATTGTCGACTCCCGTCATGGCCGACGTGAAGGCACTCAATTCACCCGTCAATCGTTCTATCCCGACTTCCCTGGTCGCCTCCGAGAAACTCTTGATGCTCTGAATCGAGTCAGTCAGGGCCGCTAACGTGGTCTGCATGGTTCGATTCGTATCCATAACCGAAGCCGAGGCTGTTCCCAAATTTGTACTCAACTCGCCAAGAAGTCGCTCTGCTTCAGCGAACCGCGCAACGGCCCCAGTAGCCGCGTCTACCTTTTTCAGCGCCTCTTCCAACCGACTCGCCAGCAATCCCTCAGTCATCTCGGACTCCTCATGCCGTCAAGGCTCTAATGTATGAGTTGGCTATTTCTACAGCCTTAATAAATTCCGCTTCGAGCTTCTTTCCTCGTTGACCAGCCATCGAGGAGATCCAACTCCCCACGGCAGCCCCATCTGGAGAAAGTTGATCAATTCCCGCCCTGACTGGATCGAGATCTAGGTTATTACCCGTGCTTTCCAAAACTATCGAAGCACACGACTCTTCGATATCGCCCAGAACCAGAATCAAGGTTGGGACTAGCACAACGCGTCTGGCTGCCAAGCAGAGGAATAATCGTTCAAGAGCAGAGGTCAGGACATCGCAATGAATGCTGTATTGAGTTAGAGCGTTTAGACACGCAGCGAGAATGTTTTCTCGAATGACGGTGTCATCAGCATCGCTACAAAGTGCTTCACTGAAGCCTCGGAGGAGGAGTAGCCCTGGGTGGCTTGGATAAGACTCAAGGAATCGAATTGATTCTCCTCGAAATTCTCCCGCTTCGAGGGTGTTGCTGATTTTTTCGGCATAAGTACACCAATCATCAAGGCTCACTGTCTCCTGGAGAACCAAGGATTGGATGGCTTCAGCCCCGATCCCTTCCTGGAGATAGTCCAACAGACGTCGCCTGAAGGCATCATCACTGATGCCATGTCGAGCCGCATCCATCGCTTCCTGGATTGCGCGGCGACGGGCACGTTCCACAACGTCATAGCTGAATTCGGTTAACACTCGTACAAAGGTCTCTAAGGTCTGTTCTGGATTTTCAACATTGCTTGCATCCAGAAATTCAGACATAGCCTGTTGCCGACCGGGTTGGGAGCGTCGAACATACGTGAGAATTCGTTCTTTGGCCACTTCTGGACTGAATGGCCTTGCATCTACTTCATATTTTCCTGAACCAAAGTCTACGGTGTAATCCTCGACCAGCCCGACTTGAAGCAGGCGAAAGATGGCTCTCTCTCTGAGCTTTTTCTCGGTGTCGTCTGCCCCAAAGCCCAAGGTCACCCGCCCTGACTTGGAGGCTCCACCGATCTCTTTGATCACCTGGGAAATTCGCTTACGCTCTTCCTCGGCCCCCGGATAGCTATTGTGGTGAAACCACAATTCATTGGCCGCGTCACTCCGATAACCACGCGGCTGCTCACCCATGATCCGCTTGCTTTCCTCAATGGAAATTCGAGGATCCACCATTCGTTGCGTGGTGGCCTCGTCACCTTCACCGTAGATGACGATGCAATGTGCCGTGGAACCCTTGGCTCGACCTGCCCGCCCCGCTTCTTGGTAGTAGGCTTCTAACGAGCCAGGCATCCCCATGTGAATGACATAACGGATGTTCTTTTTGTCGATTCCCATCCCAAAGGCCTTGGTGGACACAAGAATCGGTGTTCGGTTCTGAATGTAGTTCTTCGCATTATTCTTTTTTTCTCTCCCCCATGTCTTAGAGGATTGGCCACCGAAGGGGGATTTCCCGCTATATATGCCGACTTCAGTGTTGACTACGCCCTTTATGACCTCTCGGAGGATCCCAACACCTAGATCACCGGAGGCATATTTCGTGAACACCAACCCACTGTAAGTTTCCTTTCCTCTTGATTGGAAGAATCGCCCATGTTGGACCCGGAAAATATCTGGCAAGCGATTCAGGGCACCCTTCAATGCCGCCGTGCGCTCGTCTGGCCTTACTCTTCGAATCTCGAAGGTGAGTTCCTTCCGGTTGAAGGACGTTGGTCGAATCACAGCGTCTGAGTCCGAGGGATCGATTTCTAAGTCGGCTAGCATATCTCGCAGAACGGCTCTGGAGGCAGTCCCGGTGAGGGCCAAAATTGGCGGAGGAACCCCCTCCTCGGCCTTGCAGTGACTTCGGAGGTTTCGCCCGAGGTTCAAATAGGCAGTGCGAAAATCATGGCCCCACTCTGAAACACAATGGGCCTCGTCGATGACCGCTAAATTGATTGAGGAGTGCTCCCGCAAGGCCAGCAAGGTCCTGCGAAAATCTGGAATCTGCAGCCGCTCAGGGGACATGAGCAAAAACAGATACTCGCCGGATTCCACCCTGTTCAGGACAGCCTGGCGCTTCCCACCGAGTGAAAGGGATTCCATAGTAATTCCCATCACTCGTTCAATCCCGTATCCAGATAGACCACGGACTTGGTCATCGACCAGTGATACGAGTGGGTCGATGACAATGGTTATCCCTGGCTGAATCAGGCCCGCGAGTTGGTAGACGATACTCTTCCCGGCACCGGTTGGAAGAAGGACGACCGTGTCCTTGCCCATTACGGTGCGTCTGATGGCCTCGCGCTGACCCTCCCGGAACTGACGCTTCCGAAACACCGTTTGTAGGAGGTGGACCAAGGCCGCATCAGCTTGATCTATGTCCATGCTCGCGACGGAGGGGCGTTGTCCGATGAACTGACACCGCATTTTGAGGGGGACGGGGAGAAAGGCCGACCTGATCAGTATGTCTGCCTGAAATGCCTCACCCTTCGTGGTGTCGTGATAGGGACCAAAGTCGTTCTCAAGGGCAAGCCTAAACGGTTCATCCCCCCATTCACAAACGGCCTCTCCAACTACTTGTTCTCCATCTCGGAATCTCGCTCTGACCTTCGTAGGTGCAGTCGTGATTCCATAGATTGCATCCAGTGCGCGAAGTGTTTCAACCAGATCGAATATTGCTGCAGCAAATTCCTGCGAGGCATCGAACTGCAGATCCCACGGACCACCGGCTTGGATCCAGCCATTCTCCAGCGCTCGCACCAAGGCGTATTGTAAGCGCGCTGCTGAGCTACAAAATCGCACGGACCTGGCCAGGCCGATGCCTCTAGCATCCTCCTCTTGGCCGTTGTGTTCGGTCATTCGAGTCTGCATTAGGGTCAGGGCGTCTGCTAGATTTTTCCCTCCCCCGGAATCTATTTCAGCGTTGGGAATGCGTACCGTGTCATAGCCACAGGCAGCCAATTGCTGCTCCCGCTCCTTATCAATTGCCTGATTGTCGTCGTGTTCCCCGCCATCGATTTCGATCACAAGGGGACGAGAGCCAGGATAGAAGAACAGGAAGTCGGCACGACGCCCCTCAGCAACCTCCTTCGCACCGCGCCCACGCGCCATCGCCGAGAAGGAAGCCTGCGGATAAATATAATTCCCGGCGGCAGGGAGATTGTGAGGGATCACTTCTTTCAGAAATTTCTCTTCAAGGGGTGAATCCAGCCCAATCCTGGAGGCCGTTTTTACTCTTAGATCATTCGACGGAGTCCATTCGTCATTAAGCCTAATCGCCTCGATCATCGAAGCTTCTGAGATTTCCTCCGCGATATCTCGCTTTAGTCGCCAGCCGATTTCATCGCTATCGTCGTTTATCTCCACCAGGTCCTCTAGCCCACAGGAGACGACGCATTGGTCTTCAACACACATGGTATTAAGAGCGAGGTAGCCTCGCTGGAGCAACTTCTTGGCGACATTCGCAACGATGCGCACATCATTGCTGACTGATGGGCGCTCCTTTGACTTACGGAGAAGCAAGGCACATCCAGCGGCAGTACGCATGATGTCACTTGAGATTTCGCCAAGAGAATTCATTAAGAAACCAGGAGCCGCTCCAAGTTCAAGGAACTCTGTCTCCCAGTGGGTTCGTTCAATGTACTCGGCCCAATCTACTGGTACTGCTTGAATCCCAGCCAAGCCTTCCGTGTCGGTCTCTGGGCTCCCGTCCTCGTTCAGATTGCGCGTACCCTTACAACCGTCGCGATACTTGGTGCACCCATAAAATTTCGACCCCTCATTGCCGCCTTTTTTTGCGGTTCGCAATACCATCGGCGCTCCACATTCCGGGCACAGCACTGCCTCGACCGGGGTGTGTGGGGTTGGCGGGGTGGCCCCTTGCGCAAACGCCTCGGAATGCGATGTGTTTGTGGCGACGGACGCAGTGGCTGGGGCCAGTTGGGGCCCAGGAATGCCATCTCTACGTTTCCACCGATAGCTGGCATCAACCTGCACCATGGCCAGCATGTCCTTCGCGTAGAGCCTTTTGTTGATATCACTGGAGCCAACCTTTAAGAGTCGGCCAATCTCCTTTGCCAACACATCTGGCTGTTGGTCGATGATCTCTAGGATTCGACGGCCAAGCTCATCCATCAGGCACTCAGCAATTCCAAGACCACGTAGCCCTCCAAGCTCATCGATTATTCCCGAGCCAAACAAACCCCAGATGTACTCTAGAACACCAATACAACAGTTTGTGGACTAGTAGGTCACATGTGATGATAGTCTAGCCGAATATTAATAGTGGCAAGCCTAGAGACTCCTATTGCAGGCCTCTCCACCTCGTGAGGACCCGCGTAGTTGACTCGCCCTGACGGTTATCGGAATTTAGAGCCCAGCCCTCCCAGCCAAGCACCGGAGATAGCTTTCCGCCGACGGCGGCTCGATAGCCCGGCCAGAACCCAATGGTGGTGGGACAAACGCTCCTGAAGGCTCATCCGGATTAGCATGAAGTGGCCAGCGTCTACGCCTAGCCGATCTTCGCCTCGACGTGACGCAGAAGCATCGAAGTGAATTCTGGATGCAGCGCAGTCGTCGCATCCGTGAGTGTTAAGACTTTCTCTAACAGTTCACCCTTATTGTGCGAAATACCATTCCTAGACACGATATCTCCATCTATAGTTATTTCTCCACCACTACCAAAGATTTTATCCATCACAATGGGCGGATAATAATATTCAATTCCATTTTTTGGCCAAACTATAATATGCTCTCTCAATACACCCATGGATACTAATTGATCTGTTAACCCGTGGACATGGACTGAATCAAGTACAACAAAAATGCGATCCCGATAGGGGCTCTTCTGTATGTCAGCGAAAAGGGATTTTGTAAGATTTAGTATTTCTTTGATTCTGGAATCCGAATTTGCAGAGATGACACTGATACAATTATTTTGATACCGTATGGATAGGATTCTATCTATAAATTTATGGTCGCATTTCCCTTCTACAAGCATGATTGCAGATGGGAGATAAAGGGTTTCAAAGCGATTTCCGAGCAAGAAAAAATGAATATTATTGAATTCAATTTGATTTGTAACCTGTTTTATATTAATTGCATCACCAGATTTTGTTACCGTGAAATTATTTTTCAAATTTACTCGATCCAGAAATATTGTAGAATGAGTTGCAAAAATTATTGTCTTTATGTGTGGGAAAAAGGTTGCTCTATGGGCCCTATCAAATAAAAAATCAGCCAAAATACCCTGAGCTTCCGGACTAATTCCAAGCTCTGGCTCATCAATTAAAAATGTATCATATTCGTCGTTTAGCAGGCTCGTGACCAAGGTCATAATCAACCTAAAGCCAGAACTTGTGTATGATAGATTGTGGCCGCCGCTGGAAATATACTGCTGAGACATAGAATTATTTGGGATGGTGTGTTTGATCTCCAAATCTATACCGAGAATTAGTTTAACTATCTTCTTAAGAGATTCCCTGCGTTCATCGGAGAGTTCTGCAATAGATTCTTGTAGATTGACCGGGGAATTGTCCATATTCTGTTGTTGATGCTGCCAGGAATGTATGAATTCACTCCATTTTTGATCCTTTCTGTTTTGATTTGGCGCAAAAAAGCTAAGCAGATTAAAATTTTGATACCTTGCCGGTCCAATAAATGAAGCATTTTTGCCAATTTCCTGTGTTAATTGCTTCAAGACAAATGATTTCCCACAATTATTTTTCCCTACTAGAACGGAATACTCTGAGCTTTTTATGTGTTGGCATATCGGCACCGACTCATCAGTGAGGTGAGTGGCTGGTTTTTGGTCATATTGATACATTCGGAACCCCTGTTGGATTGGCTGACAACGTTGCGAGCCTTCATCCTATCCGACCTCGTTTCTCAAGTATCGATGGGGAGCCTGGTTGTGGCTGTTAGCCATATAGGCTGACAGCCGCAAGGAGCGAAAGTCGTGGTTGCGATAGGCGGTGAGGACGGCCCCGCTGGGAGCACACACAACATGGAGGCCCGCAAACGGTCGAAGATCTATTGCACCTGTACTATCATTTGCAGCCCTACCACCACTCGTGCGCGAGTCGGCTGAGGTCTTTTTGGGGAAGTAAAAGAATGAAATAATTAGGCTTCTAGCTAATTTTGACCCCGGAAGTGGAATTTGACATCCCACCTAGTGTTCCGTGGTCAGGACACCACTCGCGCCGAGACAGGCTCTTTGTCGACCATCCTCCGTTTGATTCGAGGATCGAGTTCAATGATCGGCTTTGGAAGCTGGCATTGATTGCGTTCTGCGGCAGCAGCTTCAAGGCCCAAATGTGGTGCTTTAGAATCAATCTCTTCTCCGGCCCACCCAGGGAGCAGGTGGCCATAGTGCTTCTCGATCATACGGGTCGACTTGTGTCCGAGTGCCTTAGCCAATGCAACCGGATTGGCGCCAGCCATCAAGAGGGTCGAGGCATATGTATGACGCAATTCATGGAAGACCAGCTTATCAATTCCTGCCTTTTTGACCGCATCCTGGAACGGGCGTACATGATGGTTCTTCTCCCATGGTGTTCCGTCTGGACGTAAGAAGACGTACGACTCAGGCCTTCTGTTCTCAGTCATCCGGGCCATAAAGGCAGAAGCCTCTGTCGTAATTGGAACCGTCAGATTCGCCCCTCCCTTACTCGCCGGAAGCAGGATGGCCTTCGAGTGAACATGAACATCGCGAACCCTCAACTTGCACAGACTCCCGAAACGCAGGCCAGTGTACAAAGCCCCTTCCACAAGTTCGCAAATGCCAGGAGCGCAGGCCGCAACCAATAGCTGCTGCTCTTCCAGGCTGAGGAAGCGCGTGCGGATGCCGTCCACCTCGCGAAAGCCCCCAACCAGCCGCCAAGCGTTCGCCCCTCCGTCGGCACCGCTCCGAACCGCTCGGTTGAGCGCTGCCTTGAGCATGTTCAAGATCCGATTCGCTGTTGATTTACGCTTTCGCAGCGCGTCATCACGCTCTTCATCTGTCGCGAAGACCCTGGGTTTTTTGGGGCCCTTTCCTGAGCGGTTTAGACGCTGACTCTGGGCAATGCCATTCCGCCACTGTTCAACCAGCCGTACTGTCAGTGCTGAAAGGGGTAGCTTGGCAATCGAATGTTTCAGTACGTAGCAATGGAAGGAGAGCGCGGCTGCGACTGCAGTCTTCTTTTCCAGTTCGAGGTAAGCCACATATTCATATACCGCCTGGGTAACAGAAAGCGCCGGTGTCAGGACTCTCGAATTATCATGAGCCACCATGGTGCCCCGGACCCACTTCACAGCGCGGTCACGGGCTTGGTCGTACGACAAGATCGCTATGCCATCCGCGTCTGCTAGGTCATCAGCCACGCCGATTTTGGTTTGAACACGACCGCTTTTCACGCCTGGAACGGTAAGACGGACTAGCCAACGACCAGCTTGTCCATGCCCGGTGCGATACCCAATCTGAGAACCCTCTTCGAGCCTTACCCAATAGGGTGATTTCCGGATCTTCAGGAGTTCCCGTGCACTGCGGGTGGCTAACGGTTCAGATCGACGCTTCCTCGCCATTTTCATTCCCCCCATAGATTCGGAAACCGAAGAATTGACGCGCTCCAAAGCGCTCCAAATCGGGGGAAAATCGTATGATTTTCTCGACCCTTATTTACATCATACTATCTTCTAACATCTCTGATTCAAATATTTCAAAACCGCTTCTATTGCACTTACCCGACGACTTTCACGGCGGTAACACGGGTTCAAATCCCGTTAGCCCTACCAGAACAAAAAGGCGACCACCAACTGGCGGTCGCCTCTTTGTTATTGATCTCCCCTTGGGGCCCTTCTCCCTGGCGGTGGCTTGGCCTTCTGCCGATCAGATCATCTTCCCTGCCGACGTTCCCGCCCTAGGAGGCCCTGAAGCAAAAGCGGGGGCCGAAGCCCCCGCTTTGATACAACGAAACGATTTCTACTTTTTCTTCTTGGTTGCGTGCTTCTTGGGTGCGCGGGTGGTCTCCACGAGGCCGGTCTCGTTCTTGCGGACTTCGGCCTTGCCGTCGATCACCTTCACCTCGATCTCGGTTCGGCGGTTCTTGGCCTGACCTGCCTTCGTCGCATTGTCGGCGACGGGCTTGTCCTGGCCCAGTCCCTCGGTGGTCACCTTGGAAGCCGGCACACCCGAGGCCACCAGGGCCTTGGCCGTCACCTTGGCGCGGCGCTTGGCGATGGCCTTGTTGCCAGCTCGAGTCCCGGGGGAAGACGCGTGGCCCCTGACTTTCACGGAGTAGTCACCCTTGAAGGCCTTCAGACCATCAGCCACTTTCTGAATGGCTGTGATGGCTTCCGGGACCAGCTCAGCCTTGGCATTGGCGAAGTGGACGACCGTTTCGTCAAGCATCACCTGGGCCGGAGGCGGCGCTTGCACAGCCTTATCAGCTGCCTTCGGAGAGGCCTGGGTGGGCGCGGGCACCGGGGGTGGCGGCGCGACGACAGGTGCGGGCTTGGGAGCCGGAGCAAGGACCGGCGCGGCAACGGGGGCAGGCGCAGCCTTCTTGGCTCCCCCCCAGGTGTAGCCGATGCCGGCCAGAGCCAAAATTTCACTGTGGTGGCTGCTGCTGAGGGGAACGCGAACGGCCTTGACATCGAACTGGGCGATCCAGCGCTCGTCGAGGTGCCCGAAGAGGCCGGCCCCCACGTGGAAGTTCACCTTTGACTCGTCCCCACTGGCGAGGGGCTTGTGCACCCGCGTGCCACCCAGACCCGCAGACAGGTAGGGGTTCCAGTTCGCGCCCGGACGGAGGTTGTACATGACGGAACCCAGACCCAGGTATTCGTGAGTGTTGGTTCCCGTCGAGCGAACTTCGTGGTCCGTCCGGAGGGCCTTGAAATCCAGCCCCCACTGATTGCTGAACCAGTGCCCGGTTCCCAGGCCGTAGGTCAGACCGCTCTTGAAATAGTTCGTGTCCCGACGGAAGGCACCGCCGAGCTCGATGGTTCCGTAGGACTGGCCTTCCTGAGCCGAAAGCGTCAGGGCCGTGCCCGCGAGAAGAAAAAGCAGTGTCCGTTTCATAAGTTCCCCTGTCGATCGAAGCTGTGTTCTCCGTCACCGATGAAGGTATCCCATTGGACCTGTCGAGTCAAAGATAAATCCATACCGTACAGGCACTCAGAGGTAAGAAACAGTGCGGATTCAGGCCCCGGCAACCTCCACTGGAGGATGGTCTTTGCGCCCCAGTTGTGACCTGCAATCTTCAGAGCGGCAACCTGGGCGAGTGGGCTTCCCCGACGCCCAGGTTTCGCCAAGAGTCTTCCGCTTCCTGCGCTCGACCTCGCCCTGCGGAAGGACGAGTTCCGCACCCTTTGCCAGGGCGGCCCGATTACTTCCTGGTCCCGCAGGTGTTCAGTCCGACGAGGGGGTAGAGCGGGCAGAAGCTGAAGGCCGCGGTGAGCAGGGCGACGATGCCGAGGACCCCGAAGTAGCGGGCCTTGCCTTCGAGGAGGAAGAACAGGCTCAGGAGCGCCACGCCCGCGACGAGGCGGATGGTCTTGTCCACGGATCCGACATTGGCTTGCATGGTTCCTCCGAAAAGGGGACTCCCCCGGGGCTTCCACAGGACCTGCCTGTGCCAGGAAATAGTGGCATAGAAACTATTTTAAATTCTTAACTAAATAGGCATTAATTTTATAACCAGACAGGCGGCACCGCGCGTCAGTCCATAATCAAGTTATGTATTTGCAAAATATCAATGCGAGACCTTCCCGATGAATCCGACCAGTACAGTGGAATGCCGCAGGTCATAACCTCCCTCCAGGCGCGGGTCGAAGCAACCCAGGACTGCATAATGCAATGCGGGAGACCGCCATGAAGTACTTCGCCCGCAAGGGTCCACCGGGTGCCGCTTCGGCCACGCTCTCCCTGGACCTCCGCACGATCCTGGACTCCATCAACGATGGCGTCTTCACCGTGGACGACGACTTCCGCATCACCTCGTTCAACCGGGCCGCCGCCGAGATCATCGGCATCCCCCCCGAGCAGGCCCTGGGCCAGCAGTGCTGGAAGGTCTTCAACGCCGACATCTGCGAGGGCTCCTGCGCCCTCAAGGAGACCATGAGCACCGGGTCACCGCTGATCAACAAGCACGTGAACATCCACACGTCCGCCCGGAAGAAGGTCTCCATCAGCGTGAGCACGGCCCTCCTGCGGGACCAGTCCGGCAAGGTGGTGGGCGGGGTCGAGTCCTTCCGCGACCTGACCCTGGTGGAGGAGCTGCGCAAAGCCGTAGAAGGGCGCTCCAGCTTCCAGCACATGACCTCGGCCAACCACCAGATGTGGGAGATCTTCAAGCTCATGCCCCTCATCGCCCAGAGCGACAGCACGGTGCTGATCCAGGGCGAGAGCGGCACCGGCAAGGAGCTCATGGCGCGGGCCATCCACGACCTCAGCGCCCGGGCCCGGAAGCCTCTGATCACGCTCAACTGCGGCGCCCTGCCCGACACCCTGCTGGAGGCAGAGCTGTTCGGCCACAAGGCCGGCGCGTTCACAGATGCCAAGCGGGACCGCAAGGGTCGCATCGCCGCCGCCGAGGGCGGCACGCTGTTCCTGGACGAGATCGGGGACATCTCACCGGCCCTCCAGGTCCGCCTCCTGCGGGTCCTGCAGGAGCGGACTTACGAGCCGCTGGGCTCCAGCGACTCGCTGAAGGCAAACGTCCGCTTCCTCGCGGCCACCCACCGGAATCTCCGCACCGAGGTCCAGGAGGGCCGCTTCCGGGAGGACCTCTTCTACCGGCTGAACGTCATGCAGATTGCAATACCCCCTCTGCGGGAACGGAAGGAAGACATCCCCGCCCTGGCCCATCGGTTCCTGGATCGCCAGACGGCCCTGCACGGCAAGCAGCTCCAGGGCTTCAGCCCCGAGGCCATGGACCGCCTGATGCGCCACGCCTGGCCTGGCAACATCCGGGAGCTCGAGAACGCCGTGGAACACGCCTTCGTGCTCTGCCGGCAGGGCCAGATCCGGCCCCAGGATCTGCCCGCCGCTCTGCAGGGCACGGCCTCCGAACCCCTCGCCGAAGGCGGGACGTTCCGAAGCAAAGACCTGCGCAGTCAGGAGATGGCCTCCATCCAGGCCGCCCTGGAGCGCCACGCCGGGAACCAGACCGCCGCGGCACGGGAGCTGGGGATTCACCCCACTACCCTCTGGCGCAAGCTCCGCCGCGCCTGAGTCAAGTATTGCAATTTGCATAAATTCAAAGCTCCAATTGCACTGCAATTTGCAATTCTTGTATTACCGTTTGGTTGATTATTAATATTCAAATAGTTGATAACATTGTAATTTTTCAAACTGGCCTTGCAATTGCTTTTAGAGATCTAGCTGGGGTGTCTCCACGACCCCAGCCACTCATGGACCCAGCCCCCTGGGGCTTTCCGTCCACCCCCCAGCCCGAAAGGTCCGCGAGGACGGTCCCTCTTGACCGTCGCCCTGGGTCTACCGGCTCCCCCCTCAAGAGCACCCGAGCGCTGCTGCCAGGCACGGCTGAGCCGTCTCTGTCCAGGGCCTGCCCGGGGCCTGCCACCCACCCCGGGAGGTTGTCATGCGAACCATCGGATTGTCTCGAGTGCTGGGCGTCCTCCTGGCCTGTCTGGCCCTGGCCGGTCCGGCCCTCGCCGCGCCCCCGAAGGCCCGGGAGGGCCACCTCACCGTGGCCGTGGCCGTGACCGATCTGGAACCCATCGTCCGGGCCGTGGGCGGCGGACAGGTGGAGACCGTGAACCTGTTCAAGGGCTGCCTCCTCAGGAAGGATCTGCATGTGGAGCCCGCTGCGAAGACCCGACTGGCCGCCTCGGAAGCCATCGTCTGGACCGGCTTCCTGAACGAGTCCGCGGCGATCTCCGCGGCGCTCCGTACCGCGGGAGCGCCTACGCCGAAGTGGATCGACGTGTCGAAGGGCGCGGCCCGGACCAACCTGCCCACCTCCAGCTGCGGCGGCTATGTGGATCCGGCCTACGCGGCGGGCGATCCGTTCTTCTGGCTGAATCCCAGCAACGGCGGCCTCATGGCCCGCTCCATCGCCCGGGGCCTGGGTGAGCTCCGACCGGCCCACCGGGCCCTGTTCATGGCCAATGCCGAGGCCTTCGAGAAGGCCCTGGCCCGGGACATCGACCGCTGGAAGGCAGCCCTCAAGCCTGTGCAGGGCCTGCGGGTGTTCGCGGCCCAGTGCGGCTGGCAGAACTTCTCTGCCGCCGTGGGGGGACCAGCCTTCGTGACCTGCAAGGGCACGCCGGACGAGCCGCCGAGCCCCCAGGCCCTGCTCCTGCACATCCGTGGCATGAAGGCAGAGCTGATCCTGGTGGATCCCAACACCCCCCAGGACTACATCGAGGCCTTCCGCGAGCACTCGAAGCTCAAGGTGCTCGAGGTCCCGTCCTCCATCGAAGGCATTCGCGGCGCCACGACCTACAGCGCCCTCTTCGAGAACCTGGTCAAGGTGCTCGTGGGCCAGGCCAAGCACTAGGTCAGCCAAGCCTGCCCTCCTACGACTCTCACCGAGGTGCCCCTTGATCGAGCTCAACCTGGACCCCCGCGGGGAAAGAGGACCGGCCCCGGCCGTGGCCTTCACCCTCCGGCCCATCGGCCTCGTCCACGCGGCGTCGGTTAAGCGGGCCCGTCTGCCGAAATATTTTGTGCCCCGGGGGCGCGCCGCCCTCGAGCTGTTCCACCCCTACGCGCCGGGCCTCCAGGGCCTCTACGAAGGCATGGACCTCTGGGTGATCACCTTCCATGCCCTCTCCGGCTACCTCCCCGGGGACGCCTGGCAGGGCGGGGAAGGCCTCCCCGGCGTCTTTGCCACCACAGCCCTCCAGCGGCCGAATCCCATTGAGTTCCTGCGGGCCAAGGTCATGACGGTCGATCCCGCGCAGGGGCTCCTCCACGTGGAAGGGCTGGATGCGGAGGATGGCGCCCCCATTCTCGACATCCGCCCCGCCACCTCACCTCGCCACAGGCTCACCAGGCCCGGCGAAGACAAGGGCTCCCGATGAAGGTCGCCATCGCCATCAACAACCGGTCCGAGGTCTCGGCTCACTTCGGCCGCAGTCCCGCCTTCCTTGTCTTCCAGGTGGAGCAGGGCCAGATCCTGCACCGGGAGATCCGGCCGAACGACCAGGCCGGGGCAAGTCATGAACACGGCGGGCCACAGGCTCATCCCCACGACCACAACCGGTTCGTCCAGCTGCTGGGGGACTGCCAGGCCGTGATCGGCCTCGGCATGGGGCCTGGCGCACGCCAGGCCCTGGAAGCGGCCGGCATCACTGTCCGCCTGCTGGAAGCGCCCACCTCCCCCGAAGAGGCGGCGATCCACTTCGAGACGGGCATGCTGCCCGCGGGGCCCCGTAGCTGCGGCGGAGGCCACGCCCACCCGCACCCCTGACCGCTGACTTCTCCCCATCCAACCGGCCCCCGGGAGGGCGCAGCCCTGCCCTCCTCACTGAACCTTCTGGGGCGTTCCTGCCACCACGCCCTCGCCATGCGCTGTCCTGCCTTCTGGAGACCCCATGCCGCACCCACCCCGAAGACCCTCGCCGCCGATGATGAGGCGGGCCTTGCAGACCCTGCTGGGACTCCTGGCCCTGCCCCTCGCCCTGGCCCAAGAGCCAGCACCGCCGCCAACGCCAGCGGGCCATGGTTCCTACACCATCGTGCATGTGGCCAAGAGCCGGCGCCAGACCGCGGATCACAGCAAGTTCAAGATCCTCAAGGGCCCCTTCAAGGATAGCGACGGCCCCGCGGTGACCCGGGCCTGCCTGACCTGCCACATGAAGGCGGCGGAGCAGGTCATGGCGACCTCCCACTGGACCTGGAACATCGCCAAGGACGGCAAGGACGGCTTCGGCAAGTCCACGCTCCTGGTGAACAACTACTGCATCTCCATCATCGGCGGCAACACCGAGTCCTGCGCCCGCTGCCATGCCGGCTACGGCTTCAAGGACAAGAGCTTCGACTTCACCAAGCAGGAAAACGTTGACTGCCTGGTCTGCCATGACACCACCGGCGACTACGAGAAAGAGAAGGCCGGCTGGCCCAATCCCGGCGTGTCCCTGGCGGAAGTCGCCCAAAAGGTCGGTGCGCCCAGCAACCGCAACTGCGGCGTGTGCCACTTCTTTGGCGGCGGCGGCGACGCCACCAAGCACGGCGACCTGGACGACACGATCCTGAAGGCCCCCCGCGCCGAGGATGTGCACATGTCCAGACAGGGCGCGGGCATGGACTGCATCGACTGCCATGCCTCGGACGCGCACAAGGTGGGTGGTCCGAACTATGTCGTCCCCGCCGACCGGCGGGAGCAGGCCAAGTTCGCTGGGGAGAGCGTCTCCCGGATGTCCTGCGCCGCCTGCCACAGCGACTCGCCCCACAAGTCCTACATCCTGAACCGCCACTACCAGAAGGTGGCCTGCCAGACCTGCCACATCCCCACCTACGCACGCGGCACGCTGCCCACCAACACCTTCTGGGACTGGGCCTCCGCCGGGCGCCTGAAGAATGGCCGGGGCTACAAGGAAGAGGACGCGAACGGCTACGAGAAGTACAACAGCATCCATGGCGAGATGATCTGGGCGCGCAACGTCCGGCCCAGCTACGTCTGGTACAACGGCACCCTGAAGTTCACCCGCCTGACGGATCGCATCACCGTGCCTGCCGATGGCAGGGTCATCCTGAATCCCGCAGAAGGGTCCTACACCGATCCCAACGCCAAGATCTGGCCCTTCAAGTTCCATGAGGCCACCCAGCCCTTTGACCCTATCCTGCAGCACTTCGTGGCCCCCTACACCGCGGGGCCCAAGGGGTCCGGCGCCTACTGGGGCGACTGGGACTGGGACGTGGCGATCAAGATGGGCATGGAAACGGCTGGTCTGCCCTACAGTGGCCAGCACAGCTTCGTGAAGACCTCCATGCTCTGGCCTGTCACCCACATGGTGGCTCCCAAGGAACAGGCCCTTGCCTGCACGGAGTGTCACAAGCGCAATGGCCTCCTGGCCCAGGTCCCCGGTTTCTACCTCCTGGGACGGGACCACGGCGCTGGCGTCGATCTGCTCGGGTTCGGGGTGATTCTCCTGACCCTTCTCGGCGTGGGTATCCACGGCTTCATTCGCTTCACCCACGGACGCCCCTAGGAGGCAGCATGCGACGCATTGTTCTGTATGAAGGCTTCGAACGTTTCTGGCACTGGGCCCAGGCCCTCATCATCCTCACGATGATGCTCACGGGCTTCGAGGTGCGGGGAGTCGGATGGCATCTCTTTGGGTTCCAGCGGGCCGTGGCCCTCCACAACATCCTGGCCGTGACCCTGCTGGTTCTCATCGTCTTCGCCATCTTCTGGCACTTCACCACTGGCGAGTGGCGCCAGTACATCCCGACCCGGAAATTTCTCCGCGAGATGATCGCCTTCTATGTCACGGGGATCTTCAAGGGCGCGCCCCACCCGGTGCGGAAGCACCGCATGGCCAAGCTGAACCCCCTGCAGCGGCTGGCCTACTTTGGCTTCAAGGTGCTGATCATTCCCGTGCAAGTCACCAGTGGCGCCCTCTACTACTACTACCCAAACCTGCAGCACAGCCTGGGCTGGCCGCCCGCCACGCTCTGGGTCATTGCCGTGGTACACGTTCTGGGGGCCTTCGGCCTGGTGGCCTTCCTCATCGGCCACGTCTATCTGACCACCACCGGACACACGCCCTTGACCAACATCAAGGCGATGCTCACCGGCTGGGAAGAGCTTGAAGATGATGCGTATTTCGACGAGACCTAGAATCATTTTTTCTGAGTGAGACGGAGCCCGCTCCTGTGTTCCGGAGGAGGGAAGCCTTCACTGGAACGCAGGAGTGAAGGCCGTCTCCAGGTGCGCGTGAGACGATGTTTCTGGCTAGCGATCACATTGGCAACTGAGCAGGAGGCACCATGGGCGATCCCCTTTTCTGGCACCGTTTGCAGTTCGGGTTTACGGCCACCTACCACTACCTGTTTCCGCAGCTCACCATGGGGCTGGCGCTTGTCATCGTCATCTTCAAGGCCCTGGGGCTCCGGACCGGTGAGGCGCGGTACAGCGACGCGGCGCGCTTCTGGATCCGCATCTTCGGCATCAACTTCGCCGTGGGCGTGGTGACGGGCATCCCCCTCGAGTTCCAGTTCGGCACCAACTGGGCGCGCTTCTCCCAGCTCTCCGGGGGCATCATCGGCCAGACCCTGGGCATGGAGGGCATGTTCGCCTTCTTCCTCGAGAGCAGCTTCCTGGGCCTGCTGATCTGGGGCGAGAAGAAGCTCTCACCGAAGGGGCACTTCGGCGCGGCCGTGGCGCTGTGGCTGGGGAGCTGGCTGTCCGGCTACTTCATCATCGCCACCAACGCCTTCATGCAGCATCCCACGGGCTTCGCGGTGGCCGCGGACGGGACGCTGCAGCTCACCAGCTTCTGGGCCTTCCTGCTCAACCCCTGGGCTCTGGGCCAGTACGCGCACAACATGATCGCGGCGGTGGTGACCGGCTCCTTCGTGGTGGCCGCTGTCGGGGCCTACTGGACCCTCAAGGGCATCCATCCCGTGCAGGCCAATCTGAACCTCCGTACGGGTACCATCATGGGCTTGGTCTTCAGCGTCCTCGTCGCCTTCCCCACCGGGGATATTCAGGGGAAGCTCGTCGCGAAGCACCAGCCCATCACCCTGGCCGCCATGGAAGGGCGCTTCGAGAGCGGTCCCCGGGCGGCGCTCACCCTCATCGGGCAACCCGATGTCACCATGCACAAGATCGAGAACCCCATCAAGGTGCCCGCGGTGCTCAGCTTCATCGCCTTCGGGACCTTCTCCAGCAACGTCAAGGGCCTGCTGGAGTTTCCGCAGGACCAGTGGCCCCAGAACATCGAGCTGCTCTACTACGGCTTCCACATCATGGCCGGCCTCGGCACCCTCATGATCGGCCTGATGGCCCTGGCCGTATTCCTGCTCTGGCGGGGCAAGCTGGCCACCACACGACCCCTCCTGTGGGCCGTGATGCTGGCAGTGCCCTTCCCCTACATCGCCACCACGGCCGGCTGGGTCGTGGCGGAGTTCGGCCGCCAGCCCTGGCTCATCTACGGCGTCCTGCGCACGGCCCAGGGCAGCTCGCCCCTGGTCCACGCGGGCCACACGGCCTTCACCACCCTGGGCTTCGCAGGGATCTTCGTCGTGCTCTCCATGCTGTGGCTGTTCCTGATCGGGCGAGAGCTTGCCCACGGCCCCGAATCCCCGGCGCACTAGGAGACCCCATGGAAACCCTCTGGTTCTGGCTCGTCTCAGTGATGGTCGCGATCTATGTGGTGATGGACGGCTTCGACTTCGGGGCGGGCATCCTGCACCTCGTCGTCGCCAAGACCAACGAGGAGCGCCGACAGGTGCTCGGCGCCATCGGCCCCCTCTGGGACGGCAACGAGGTCTGGCTGCTCGCGGGGGGAGGTTCCCTGTTCCTGGCCTTCCCCAAGGTGCTGGCCTCGGGCTTCTCCGGCTTCTACCTGGCCATGTGGCTGGTGGTCTGGAGCCTCATGCTCCGCGGCATCTCCATCGAGTTCCGCTCCCACGTGCAGGACGGCCTCTGGCGGCACTTCTGGGACGCGACCTTCGCGGTCTCCAGCGTGCTGCTCCCAGTCCTGCTCGGGGCGGCGCTGGGCAACGTGCTCCGCGGCGTGCCGCTGGATGGGACGGGCTACTTTAGCATGCCGCTCTGGACCGACTTCCAGCTTGGCCCCCAACCCGGGATCCTGGACTGGTACACCGTGCTGATCGGCGTCTTCGCCCTGGTCACCGTGGCCGCCCATGGCGCCCTCTTCCTGGCCTGGAAGACCGAGGGCCCCGTGCATCTCCGCGCCAAGCACCTCGCGCCGAGGCTCTGGCTCCTGGTCCTGGTGGTGTGGGTCGCGGCCAGCGCCGCCACCGCCCGCGTGAACCCGGCGATCCTCCACAACCTGCCCGGGGCGCCCCTGGCCTGGGTGGCGATCCTGCTCTACCTGGCCGGCCTGGGGCTGGTCTTTGTCGGCCTCGGGCGGGAGCGCTTTCTGCTGGCCTTCCTGGGCTCCGGCGCCTTCATCCTCGGCCTGCTGGCGGCCAGCGCCGCCTGCGTCTTCCCCGTGATGCTGCGATCCACCCTGAACCCCGCCTTCGATCTCACGGCCCTGAACGCCAGTGTGGGCGGTCATGGGCTGCGCACGGGCCTGGTCTGGTGGCTGCTCGGGTTCCCCCTCGCCCTCGGTTACGTCGCCTTCCTGTTCCGGTTCCATCGCGGCAAGGTGGCCGCGGCCGAGGAAGGCGAAGGCTACTGACCGGCCCGCTCCAAACTCAGAAGGAGGCCGTGAGGATCAGCCCGATCCCCATGTCCGCGGTGTTCTCGTTGTGGGTGATGTTGTTCAGGTAGCGGAAGGTCAGGGTCGCCTCGCGGCGGAGCTGCCAGTGGAAGCCCAGGTCGTGCTGGAGGCTGGGGCGGTCCAGCTTCTGGGAGAGCTGCCTCGGCAGGTAGCCGCTCTGGGCATAGAGCTGGAAGAAGGGACGAATCCGGGACCAGCCCCGGAACTCCCAGGTTCCGTGAGCTCCCACACCATTGCGAATCCGCCCGAACGGCGAGTCGTTGTAGGCCAAGCTGCCACCGGGGCGCCGGAGGAAGCCCGCGCCAAAGTAGAAGACATGGCGGGCACCCGGCTGCCACCGGGCACTGAGGCCCAGCGTCTGGTCCCACCCGGACTGGTAGACATCGTAGGTGGTGGTCAGGGGGGGCTTGAGCGCCCCGTAGATCGACAGGGTCCAGCCGGGTTCCTGGGCCAGCACGTGGACCAGGCCGAGGGTGGGGTCCTGGGTCTTGCCTCGGATCGGCTGGTCACTGAAGAACTGCAGCTGGCCATGAGTCATCACCACCAGGGTCAGCTGGTTCCTGACCACCCGGTCCCGCCCGAACTGCTCGAAGCCCAGGTGGTGGAAGCCCTCGATGACGTTGTCGAGGTAGCCGCCGGTGTGGCTCTGGAAGGGCAGTTCCATCCACACGTCCGTTCGGTCGGTCAGCCCGTAACGAACTCGGAGCGTCGTCCGCACGATCTCCTCATCGAAGTAGTAGACCAGCGGCAGGGCGGCATACTGCGCGAACTGGGACAGGATGAAGGCCTTGGTGATGGCCACCCGTCCCTGGGCATCACGAGGCACCTGATCCTTGAACACCTCCGAGAACTCGAAGGTGTTGGCGCGGACGTGGTCGAGGGAGACCCGCCAGCGGCCCTGACCCACGGGAGTCGGGTTCACGGGCTGGTAGACCAGGGGTGGGAGGAACAGGGGGAACATCTCCCGGGTCGGGACCGGCCCCAGCTCCATGAGTTCCTGACTCAGCACCGGCAGGCCGCCCAAGAGCAGCCAAGCCAAGCCACCGCCGAGGATCCCCTTCACCTTAGGCATCGCCACTCATCGATCCACCCCAACGATACGGCGCGTGGCTCGGCGGGCAATGCCTGGAAGGGGGCAGGGTCGAATGCGCCGACCCAGAGCCAGCTTCCGTCTATCCTGGAGCAACCGGTCTGGCTCCGCACCAGCCCCGAAGGAGAACCATGAGCCCCGCCACCCATCTTCAGAACCTGGGGCTCCGCCTGCTTCTCCCTTGCCTGGCTGCTTCCCTCGGGGCCCAGGCGCCCACCGATGGTGTTGCGCCCGCACCGGTCCAGGCCCCCGCCAAGGCTGACCCCGAGGCCTTTCCACGCCTCCCCCGGCTACTGATGCGAGACACAGTGCATGTGGTGACGCGGCCCGCGGACTGGGAGGCTTCGGACTGGAAGCAGGTGGGCCTCGGGGCGGTGGCCGTGCTTGGCGCGGGCCTGGCCCTGGACGCCCCCCTGGACCGGGCCTTCGCCCGCAACGCCCGGCCCTCCTGGGACAACCTGGCCAAGAACGTGGAGTATCTGGGCGGCACCGGCAGCCTGATCATCGCCGGGGGCGTCTACCTGGGCGGGGCGGCCCTGAAGGATCCCGCCGTTCGGGCCGTAGGCATCGACGCGGGCATGGCCATGGTCATCGCCCAGCTCACCCTGACCCTGCCCCTGAAGGTGCTGGCGGGGCGCTCCCGCCCCAACGCGGGAGAGGGCAGCTCCCACTTCAAGCCCCTCTCCGGGGGCCAGTCCTTCCCCTCGGGGCACACCACCCAAGCCTTTGTGCTGGCCTCGGTCATCAGCGCTCACGCGGACCAGCCCTGGGTCACGGGCGTCTCCTACGGGCTGGCGACCCTGGTGGGGGTCGCGCGCATGGAGCGGCGGGCCCACTTCCTGTCGGATGTCCTGGGGGGCGCGGCCATCGGAACCTTCGTGGGCCGCGAGGTGGTGCACTTCAACCAGTCGCTGCGCACCTCGGCCAAGGGGGACGTCAAGGTATCCTTCCAGCCTGTGGTGGGTCCCGCCTACCAAGGCGCCACCCTGCGCGTCAGCTTCTGAGGCTCAGCCAGGGTCCGGCGTCAGCGCGGCCAGAGGGGCCAGCGGGCGACGAGCAGGGCGATGAAGGTCCCCAGGGCGCAGCAGCTGAACATCAACACCGCCCCCGCGGCACAGTCCTTGGCGATGCGGATGCTCGGGTGCAGCTCGGGATGGAGCCGGTCCAGCGTGTGCTCCAACGCCGTGTTGAAGAGCTCCGCGCCCAGCACTAGGCCGCAGTTCATCAGGACCAGGGCCCACCAGACCGCCGGGGGCCGCAGCCAGAGCAGGAACGCCACCGCCCCCCCGGCCATCAAGGTCTGGCTGCGGAAGCTCGCCTCCAGCCGCCAGGCGGTCGAGATCCCGGCCAGGCTGAACCCCAATCGCTGCAGAAACGACCTGTTTTTCATGGACTCCGCCGATTCTCTCCATTGTGACATGTCTTAATTACACAGAACACAACACATGAGTCCAGCACATTGAATCCATCCATAGATGCGGGAACCAAACTTCCTTTTAGAATCGGAGGCACCGGGGTGGATGACCAATTGGGTTCGCTGCATAATAAGGTTCCCGCGACCTCTCGCAAATCCTGAGGGCGTGCGGACATTCAGATCCCGGTCCCTGGTTGGGAACCGGCTTCTCCAGTCCATTCAACCAAACCCACAGGGATACCCGTCATGCCGAACATTGCCTCCGTCCTCAAGGAAGAGATCATGCGCCTGGCCCGCAAGGAGCTGCGCAGCGAGACCGAGAGCCTGAAGAAGGCCTCGGCCCTCTATCGCTCCGAGATCGCCACACTCAAGCGGCGCCTGACCGCGCTGGAAAAGCAGCTAGCCCACTTGGGCAAGAAGGTGGTCGGCAAGGGCGAGGGCCAGGAAGCAGCGGCCCCCGAGTCCCGGGTGCGGTTCAGCGCCAAGGGCCTCAACTCCCGGCGCCAGAAGCTGGGCCTCTCCGCCGGCGACATGGGCGCCCTCCTGGGCGTCTCTGCCCAGACCATCTACAACTGGGAGGCCGGCACCACCCGCCCCCGCGGCCCCCAGGTGGAGGCCATCGCCGCCCTCAGGGCCATGGGCAAGCGGCAGCTCCTCGCCAAGCTGCAGGAGCAGCAGGCCAAGTAGCCTGCCCGCTCAGTTCACCCGACACAGAGTTCCTTCGTTTTCCGGATGCCCGGCACCTGGCGCAACCGGGCTGCGCCTTTGCCGCCAATGACCAGCCGGCACCCCTCGGGCAGCCGCTCCCGCAACTCCAGGAGCAGGCCCCGGGCGGGTTCGCCGGTGAGGTAGACGGACATGCTCACGGCCACCTTGTCCACCTTCAGGGTGGCCGCCGCCTCGGCGATGTTGGCGATGGGAACATCCTCTCCCAGCACTTCCGTGCGTGCGCCAAGGGCCGCATGGGCCAGGGCGGCCATCAGCAGGCCCAGGCGGTGGCGCTCGCCCGGCAAGGTGCAGAGCAGCACCTTACCCCGCCCCGGCTGGGAGTGGAACTCCTGGCGCAGGGTCCGGAGGAAGTCCTCCAGCAGCTCCGAGATCAGGTGCTCGTGGTGGATCCCGATCTCGCCATCGGCCCAGGCGATGCCCACGCGATCCAGCAGGGGGGACGCGACCTTCAGCAGGAAGGGCTCCCAGCCCAGCTCCTGCATGTTCTGCCGGAGGAGTTGCCGGATGAGGTCCGGGTCCATGGCAGCCACCCCCCTGAACAGGGCCTCCACCCGGGTGTTGCCATCGGGCAGGATCAGTTGGCGAAGGTCAGCCTCGCTGGCATAGGCCGCCATCGAGGGTTTGTGGCCCAGGGTGACCGCCTGGGCCATGAGCTTCAGCCGAGCCACCACGTCTTCCCCGTAGCGCCGGTGACCGGTGGGCAACCGCTGGGAGACAGGGAAACCGTAGCGACGCTCCCAGGCCCGCACGACGTCCACCGTGAGGCCCGTTTCCGCACAGACCTCACCGATGCTCCGCAGCCCTGTCTGGTCCATGAGGGAAGGTACCTCCGCTGCCGCGTCCAGGGTCAAGAGTCGAGTGCTCGTTCAGAGTTAAACAATAAATAGTTCAGACTGCTGAACCACATTATCTGGTAATTATTTTGAATTCATATGATTGATATTATTTATTTTAAATAAGCTGTTTTACGTATTTTTATTTTATCAATAATTATGAAAAAATTGTTTTCAGTAGACTTATATCTCTCCAATAACCGTCCCCCACCGGCTCCGACCCCAAGCCAAGGTCCGGCAGCACCTGCCGATCAGGCGTCGGCTTGGCTTTGGTTTTTCCCGGCAGGTTCCCTCACCCCTGGTTGGACCTCCCAACCTTCTTGTTGACGGACACTTCCAGGTTTGATGGAATGTTTCTATGCATAGAAACAGCCTGGATCGCCTGGCCGAGCTGGCCGCGCTGCTCCACCAGTCCGGAGATCCGGATCTGGTGGAACAGTTCCTGCGCGAGATCCTGACCCCCTCGGAGGTCCAGGGCATCAGCTCCCGCTGGGAGCTGGTGAAGCGGCTGGACGGCGGCCAGAGCCAGCGGGCCATCGCCTCCGAGCTGGGCCTGAGCCTCTGCAAGATCACCCGGGGTTCGCGGGAGCTGAAGAAGCCCCACTCGGCCCTCCGGACCATGCTGGACCACCACCACCGCCTCCAAGGCTGATCCCCCCCACGACGCACCAGGAGACCCCGTGTCCAACCGCAGCATCCTTCCCGACAGCGAGATTCCCCGCCAGTGGTACAACCTGGCCGCAGACCTGCCCCATGCACCCCACCCGCCCCTGGGGCCCGACGGCAATCCCGTCAGCCCTGACCAGCTGGCCGCCGTCTTCCCCATGAACCTCATCGAGCAGGAGATGAGCCAGGAGCGCCACATCACGATCCCGGACGAGGTCCTGGAGATCATGCTGCGCTACCGCCCCACCCCCCTGCACCGCGCCCGGGCCCTGGAAGCGGCCCTCAAGACCCCTGCCCGGATCTACTTCAAGAACGAGAGCGTCAGCCCCGCGGGCAGCCACAAGGTGAACACGGCCATCGCGCAGGCCTACTACAACAAGCAGGCGGGCATCGAGCGCATCACCTCCGAGACCGGCGCAGGCCAGTGGGGCAGCTCCATCGCCTTCGCCTGCAGCCAGTTCGGCCTGGAGTGCAAGGTCTACATGGTGAAGGTGAGCTTCGAGCAGAAGCCCTTCCGCAAGATGATGATGAAGACTTGGGGCGTGGACTGCATCTCGAGTCCCAGCATGGAGACCCAGGCGGGCCGGGACATCCTGGCGCAGGATCCCAACTGCACCGGCTCCCTGGGCATCGCCATCAGCGAGGCCGTGGAAGCGGCGGTAACGGATCCCACGGGCAAGACGCGCTACACCCTGGGCAGCGTGCTCAACCACGTGCTCCTGCACCAGACCATCATCGGCCTGGAGGCCCAGAAGCAGATGGCCGCCATGGGCGAGCGCAAGGTCGACAAGGTCATCGCCTGCGTGGGCGGCGGCAGCAACTTCGCCGGCATTGCCTTCCCCTTCGTGAAAGAGAAGATCAACGGCGCCGACATCGACATCATCGCGGTGGAGCCCGCCTCCTGCCCCACCCTGACCCGCGCGCCCTATGTCTACGATCACGGGGATGTGGCCCGCATGACGCCGCTCATGGCCATGCACAGCCTGGGCCACACGTTCATGCCCCCGGGCATCCACGCCGGCGGCCTGCGCTACCACGGCATGGCCCCGCTGGTGAGCCAGACCGTCATGGAAGGCCTCACCCGCGCCGTGGCCATTCAGCAGCTGGAGTGCTTCGAGGCCGCCGTGCTCTTCGCTCGCACGGAGGGCATCATCCCCGCGCCGGAGAGCAGCCACGCCATCGCCCAGGTCATCCGGGAGGCCAAGCAGGCCCGCGAGGAGGGCAAGGAGCGCGTGATCCTCTTCAACCTCAGTGGCCACGGCCTCATGGACCTGAGCGGCTACAGCGACTTCCTGGACGGCAAGCTCTCCGACCACTCTCTCTCCGATGAAGAGATGGCCAAGGGCCTCGCCTGCCTCGAAGGCCTGCCCAAGCCCGCAGCGCGTTAGACGCGAACACTGGGAAATAGCCTTAGCCACGAAGTCAGGAAGACAGGAAGACCACGAAGAAAAGCCAAGCACTCTTCGTGGTCTTCCTGTCTTCGTGGTGAATTTTCTTGTCAGTACCTCGCCAGCAACCGATCGAGGTACCTGGACTTGAGCTGTTCGGAGGCCAGGGCCTGCTTGAGAGGGGGCAGCTTCAGGACGGCGCCGAGGATGGCGGCGGCAGCGCGGTGGCCCTGGGTAGACTGGCCATCCACCAGCAGCTCCGCCAGCTTCCCGCGCTCCAGGGCCATGACCACGGTGCGGTGGGCGGTGTTGACGGGGGTCAGCACCCGCGAGGGGCGGGGCTTCAGCTGGATGGCCTCCTTGGCGCAGGCCCGCACGCACACGCCGCAGCCCAGGCAGCGCTCCTCGTTCAGCTGGGCCGTGCGGGCCACGCGGCGGTGGGGGTCGTGGGCGCTCACGAGTCCGAGCGCCTCCACCGGACAGGCGTCCAGACACTTGCCGCAGCCGTTGCAGCGCCCGCTGTCCACCTCGGGCAGGTAGTTGGTGGTGTGCACGGGCTTCATGAAGGCGAAGCGCCGCGCGGCGATCAGGGCCTCGCAGCAGCAGCCGCAGCAGTTGCAGATGAAGCTCACCTGCTCGCGGACATTCTCGCCGAACTGCACCAGCCCCCGCTCCCGGGCCTGGGCCAGCAGGTCCAGGCACTCGACGGCATCCACTCGCCGGGCCACTTGGTGCCGCGTGAGGGAGTCCGCACAGCTGCCAAAGGTCATGCAGATGTCCATGGGCGCGTCGCAGGCCTGGCCCTTCCGCGCCATTTTGTGGCGGCAATAGCAGGCGCTGATCCCGATGGCCTTGGCGGAGCGCACCACCTCGCTGGCCCGCTCGTGGTCCAGCACCACCAGGGCGGGCAGGGCCGTCTCGTCCACGAAGACCCGGCCCAGCTGGGTCTGGCCGGTGGCGAAGAGTTCCCGGCAGAAGTCCTCCTCCATGTTGATGTAGTCGTAGTAGAGCTCTGCCAGGGCCTGCTGATCCATATCGCCCCGCACCCGCATCATCGAGAACTCGAAGAAGCCCGCCATGGGAGGCGGCAGCACGTAGCGGGTCTCGCCGCCTTCAGGGTAGTCCAGCAGCATGGCGCGGTCCGCGAGGCCGTCGAGCACCTCCCGGGCCCGGGTCTCGGGCAGGCCCCAGAGCGCCGCGGCCCGGCGGGCGGTGAAGGGCCGGATCGGCACCTGGGCCAGCAGCCCGGCCTCCTCCTCACTTACCAGCAGACGCAGGATCTGGAAGAGGCGCTCGGAGGGAGGCGCCCCCTGGGGCGAGCGGTTGAGCCGCTCCACCAGACGGTCGTAGGTGCCCTGGCCGGGCCCGAGAAGCGCATTGCCCATGAGGATCCTCACGCGGTGGCATCGGAAGGAATCGACGAAAGGATCGGGCGATGGGATGGAAGCGTCAAGCCGTGGAACCTACATTGGGGGCGGAAGCGAGGTGCCCCGTGTTCGAACGTGTCCTTGTTGCCGTCGATTTCTCGGAGAACAGCCGCCGCGCCCTGGACCGGGCGGCTGGGTGGGCCCGCCAGCTAAAAGTCCCCCTCACGGTCGTCCATGTGGTGGAGGGGCCCAGCCTGGCCGCCTACTCGGTCTACGCTCCCATGGGTGACCCGTCCTGGTTCATGGATGCCCAGCCCAATGCGAGCTTGATCATGGACAGCTGGCTGGCGCCTTATCCCGAGGCCAAGGGGATCATCCTCGCCGGTGCCCCGGCTGAGGAGATCCTTGGTGTGCTCGACCCGGAAGCACTCCTGGTCATTGGTCAGGTGGGTCACAGCGCCCTGGAGCACCTGCTCTTCGGCTCCACGGCCACGAAGCTGGTGCGCCACGCCCCCTGCGATGTCCTCGTGGTCCGCAACGGCGGCTAGTCCAGCTTCCCGAGGAGCCGCGCCACATGGGGGGCGAGCAGCAGCGTGAGCGGCGCGAGGGCCGCCCCCGCCACCACATCGACCACGTAGTGGGCCGAGATGTAGACCGCCGCGAAGATGATGCCTCCCGCCCAGAGCGCCAGCAGGGGGGCGACCCGGGGAAAGGGCCGCGCGGCCAGCAGCACTGCCAGCAGCGAGAGCAGGGTGTGACCGCTGGGGAAGGCGTCCAGGGTGGTGCGCTCCGCGTGGCGCAGGAACATCCGGACGCCGTCAGAGAAAGGCCCCCCGCCCAGCTGCGCAGCTTCGAACGCCTGGAGAATCCGGGGTCCCTCTGCGGGCCAGAGGAAGTAGCCCAGGAAGGAGAGGTAGAAGCCCAGCAGCAGGGTGAAGACCACCCGCTCGAACCGGGCCGCGTCCAGCCGCACCCGGGCGAGAATAGCCACGCTCAGGGGCAGGAAGTAGAAGCTGGCGTAGGCGCCGTAGACCAGGTCTGTGAAGGCGGCGGGTCGACCGAAGCTGTTCCGCCAGTGCGCCGCGACGCCGCCCAGCCACCGGGCGTCCGCCTGGGCCAGGAGCCCATCGAAGCGCTGGGGGTTGACCCCGGCCACCAGGGGCTGGAGCAGGACATAGGTGGCCAGCACGGCACCCGCAGGCGCGAAATCGCGCACCAGGCCGAACCCGCCACCCGCAGTGGCTCCCCCCAGGAGCACCTGGGCCAGCAGCAGGCCGGCCAGAGCCAGGGCCGTGGCGCCCCAGCCCGGGGGCCTCACCAGGCAGGCCAGGGCCAGGAGGACTGCCAGCGTGAGAGCGGTGAGCCGCTCCGAGGGCCGCAAGCTCATGTCCAGGGGTGGCCCGTCCAGGTGGGCGCGCCCTCGGGCGGCCCCAGCCACTGGGCGGGATCCTCAGTGACCTTGCGGATGATGTCCAGGCCCCCGGCGCAGGAGAAGGCGTCATCGATGCGCTCGTCGAAGGTCCACCGCACGGTCAGGCCGGACTCGACCACACCCCGGTCCTCCCGGGGAAAGAGCGTCGGCCGGGGGGCGGAGACGGCACCGAAGATCGAAGTGGTGCCGTACTCGAACAGGTGGTGGTAGACATCGGAAACGCCGACGGAGCCCAGGTTCGCCAGGAACACCGTCGAGTACATGGGATCGTTCCGGATCATGAACGCCGGATAGAGGTTCCAGCGATCCAGGCAGCGGGCCAGACTCACCAGCCCCTGGATGAGGAAGCCCGGCAGCAGCATGATCAGATTGACCTCCTGGTCCACGGACCGCCGCGTGGTCCGAGCCTCGTCCACGAGGGCGGCCAGCCGGGCGGACCACTCGGTGAAGGGCTCCCCCCGGGGGGCCAGGACCTTCACCGTGGCGCCCGCGGCCTCATCCCGGAAGGCGGTCTTCACCACAAAGGCCAGGGACACCTCCCGGCGCTGGTAGTGCCGCCCACCTGAGACGAAGCGGTTCAGCCGCGGCCGCTCCTGCATGGCCAGCGCCGTGGCGTAGGCCACGAGGTGGAAGAGGGTGGCCCGGGTCGGATGGGCCCGGTTATAAGCCTTCAGCCAGTCCTGGGTGGCGGCCACCCGGAAGGCCGTCTCCTGGTAGACACAGCTCTCGTTCCGGCCTCGCATCAGGTAAGGCATGACCTGCCTCACTGGAGCTTCCCCTCGCACCAGGTCGCCGTCGGACCTCCGGAATAGTGGCATGCCCCAAGTTCCGGACGATTCGGCACACTGTCAAGGTGCCGCTATTTCACCATTAGGTCCATTGACAACAAGGCGATCGGGATTATCCATGAAGGAGTCTCTGCGAGGTGCACCCATGAAGGTTTGTCCTGCCTTTTTCGCGCTCGCCTGCCTTCTTCCCGCTTCCGCCCAGGGCTTCACGGGGCCCTGGTCCACCACGATCTACCTTCAGCAGAGCTGGCCGAAGCAGACCGAGGCCAACCGGCAGATCAAGCAGGACATCAACGGGGCCTTCGGCACCCACTTCCAGACCTGGGATGACGTGGCGAACCTGAATGTGGGAGTTCAGGTTTTCCGGGACCTCTCGCCCCAGTGGAGGGTGGGGCTGGAGTTCGACTACTCCTCGGGTCGGATCCGAGGCTCGGAGACAGTCGCAACCCTCGCTGGCCCCGCGATCATGGGCTTCGAGCAGAAGTACACCACCTATGCCGACCTGCTCGCGGTGGTGCACTACCGCCCCCTGGGTAACACCGGCCCCTGGTATCCGTTCCTGGTGGCGGGCGCGGGGCTGGCCTACGACAAGGACCGCACCCTCCTCACCCTGCGGAATTCCCTACTCGATGAGCACCTCCAGGTGGATAACAGCGGCTGGTTCCCCATGCTCACCGTGGGCGCTGGCGCCGACATCTACCTCTCGGACGCCCGGACCTGGTATGTCGAAGTCGGCGTGAGCTACTCCTGGGCCCGGCTGAAGCACACCGCCGACGCCAGGGGCAGCCTAGCGTCCAGCCCAACCGTGACTGCCGACACCGACTCCACGGGCCCCAATGTCTGGGTGGGCTTCGGCCGCAGGTTCTGAAGGCACCGACCTGGAAGATCCCCTTCCATCGCGCGGTGGGGTGGGGGGCATAATGGGGCAACCGGATTCGATCGTCGCCTATGGAGTGTCCCCATGCGTAGAAGCCTCCTCCCGCTGCTGCTGGCCTTTGCCTTCCTGGGCGGCACCCTCCAGGCCCAGGAAAAGGTCATGGTCTATACGTCCATGAAGGAGAGCCTCATGGGCAAGCTGCGGGACGCCTTCAAGAAGAAGCAGCCCAACGTGGCCTTTGACTACTACTCCGCCGGGGCCGGCAAGGTGATGGCCAAGCTGGCGGCGGAGCGGCAGGCCGGCAAGGTGGCCGCGGACATCCTGTGGCATAGCGAGGTGCCGGACTTCTTCCAGCTCAAGGCCGAGGGCATGTTCGAGCCCTACGCCTCGCCCGAGGCGGGAGCCATCCGCAGCACGGTCACGGACCCCGACAAGACCTTCGCCATCGCCCGCCTGGGCACCCTGGGCATCGTCTACAACACGGACAACGCCGCCAAGGTGGGCAAGGTGCCCAAGACCTGGGCGGACCTGCTGGACCCGGCCTTCAAGAACAAGGTCACCATCGCGAACCCCGCCCTGTCCGGCACCTCTTTCATGAGCTGCGCCATGCTGGTGGAGAAGTTCGGCTGGGACTACTTTGCCAAGCTCAAGGCCAACGGCGCGAAGATCGGCCAGGGCTCGGGCCAGGTGGTGGACGACACGGCATCGGGCGACTTCACCATCTGCATCGGCGTGGACTACATCGCCCTGGACAAGATCCAGAAGGGCGCCCACCTGAAGCTGGTGTTCCCCCCCGAGATGCTGGTGATCCCCAGCCCCATCGCCATCATGAAGACCAGCCCCAACAAGCCCGCGGCCAAGAAGTTCATCGACTTCCTGCTCTCGAAGGAAGGCCAGTCCATCATCACCGCCTCGGGCACCCTGCCCGCCCGGGTGGATGTCCCCATCGACAAGAGCATGGGTCTGGTGGCCCCCGAGGAGGCCATCAAGCGGGCTATCAAGCTGGACTACCCCGCCGCCATCAAGCTGAAGGAAGGCTTCGTCAAGCAGTTCGAGAAGACCCTGCGCTGAACCCTGGCCCTCTAGGAGTGAGGCCATGGGCCGAGTCTCAGTGGAAGGTGTGGCAAAGGCCTACGGGCCCAAGCAGGTCCTGCAGGACCTGAGCCTCGCCGTGGAGGATGGCGAGTGCTTCACCCTGCTGGGGCCCTCGGGCTGCGGCAAGACCGTCCTCCTGCGCCTGGTGGCGGGCTTCGAGACCCTGGACGCCGGAGCGATCCACATCGGCGGCCGCCTGGTGTCGGGCCGGGGCACCAACCTCCCGCCCGAGGCCCGGAACCTGGGCGTGGTCTTCCAGGACTATGCCGTCTGGCCCCACCTCACGGTGCGCGCCAACACCGCCTACCCCCTGAAGTTCCGGACGGACGCAGCCCCGCAGCGCGCCGCGGCGGTGCAGGGCGTGCTGGACCAAGTGGGCCTGGGCGCCCTCGGGGAGCGCTACCCCTCGCAGCTCTCCGGCGGCCAGCAGCAACGGGTGGCCCTGGCCCGGGCCCTGGTGGCCCACCCCGAGGTGCTGCTGCTGGACGAGCCCCTCAGCAACCTCGACGCCAACCTGCGTGAGGAGATGCGCTTCGAGATCAAGGACCTGCAGCGCCACCACGGCGCCACCATCCTCTACGTCACCCACGACCAGGAGGTGGCCCTGGCCCTCTCGGACCGCATCGGCATCCTGGACCTGGCGGGGCGGCTCCGGCAGGTGGGCACGCCACGCGAGGTCTTCGACCAGCCGGCGGATCTGGAGGTGTTTCGCTTCCTGGGCGTCACCAGCTTTGTGGACCTGACCTTCGACGGCGAGCAGGCCCTCATCGCCGGCACCCCCATCGACCTTCAGCCCGAGGGCCCGCGCCCCGGCACTGGCGCCCTGGTGGGCGGCTTCCGGCCCATGGAGGCCGAGCTGGTCCAGGCGGGCGGGGTGCCGGGCCTCGTGAAGCGGGTGGCGCTGCTGGGGGCCGCGGTGGACTTCCGCGTGGAGGTCGGTGGCCGCGAGCTGCGCATCCAACAGGAGACCTCCGAGGTCATGGCCGGCTTCGGCCTCCCCGAGGAGGGCCAGCCCTGCGGCGTGCGCTTCCACCGCCTGCGGACCTTCCCCGCTGCGGCCCTGACCAGGGAGGCCTGACATGCGTCCGCGCCGCTTCGGCACCGCCGAGCTCCTGCTGCTCCTGTCGATCCTCATCCTCGTGGTGGTGGTGGCCATCCCCATCCTGCTCATCTTCTGGAATGCCTTCGTGGTGGAGGGGAAGCCGGACTTCCTCCGGGCCCTGGCCCTCCTCAAGGAACCCGACACCCTCGAGGCCCTGAAGAACTCCCTGGTCATCGCCGGGGGCACCACGGTGCTGAGCACGATCATCGGCGTGTTCTTCGCGTGGCTGGTGTCGCGCACGGACCTGCCCTACAAGGCCACCATGAAGGTGCTGTTCCTGGTGCCCTTCATGCTGCCCTCCTTCATCGGGGCCCTCGCCTGGAAGATCCTGCTCTCGCCCCGGGGCGGTCACATCAACCGGCTGCTCATGGACCTCCTCCACCTGGAGGACCCGGTCTTCAACATCATGAGCCTCGGCGGCATCATCGCCGTGGAGACCATGTATCTCTTCCCCTTTGTGTTCATCCAGGTCTCAGGCGCCCTGGAGCGCATGGATCCCACGCTGGAGGAGGCCGCGCGCATCTCCGGGGCCGGGCTCTTCACCATCACCCGCCGCATCACCCTGCCCCTGATGATGCCCAGCATCCTCGCCGGAGCGCTGCTGGTGGCCCTGTATTCCCTGGCCCACTTCGGCGTGCCCGCCATCCTCGGCACCGAGCGCAACATCTTCATCATCCCGACCAAGATCTACGAAAAGATCTACGCCAGCGGCGGCAACTTCGAGGCCATCCGCACGGGCACCATGCTGTCCTCCATCCTGGTGCTCAGCGCTGCGGCCATCCTCTATCTGCAGAGTCTGGTGCTCAGCTCGGGCCGCTTCCAGGTGATCTCGGGCAAGAGCATGCGGCCCATGGTCCTGAAGCTGCGCGGCCTCAAGTGGCCCCTGCTGATCCTCAGCGTGGTCTACATCGCCCTCACGGTGGTGCTGCCCACGGCCACCATCTTCCTGGTGGGCACCCTCAAGACCTACGGCCTGGCCTTCAAGCTTGAGAACATGACCCTCGACAACTTCACCTACATCCTCTTCAAGTGGGAGCTCACCCGGGACGCCATCTGGAACAGCTTCTACCTGTCCCTCTGCGCCGCCGCCGTGACCATGCTCATCGGCACCCTCATCAGCTACGTGCTGGTGAAGACCAAGATCCGGGGCAAGTTCCTGCTGGAGTTCCTGGGCGTGCTGCCCTTCTCGGTGCCCGGCACCGTCATCGCCCTGGGCGTGATCCTCATGTGGAGCGGCCGCTTCGGCGTAAACCTCTACAACACCGCCTGGATCATCTTCGTGGCCTACATCGCCCGGTACATGGCCTTCGCGCTGAAGTCCACCTCTGCGGCCCTGGAGCAGGTCCACGACAGCCTGGAGGAGGCCGCCCGGGCCTGCGGCGCCAGCAAGTGGCAGGCCATGAAGGATGTGGTGCTGCCCCTCATCAAGCCCGGCATGGTGGCGGCGTTCTTCCTGATCTTCCTGCCGGCCCTGCGGGAGCTCACCACCTCGGTGCTGCTCTACGGCCCCCACACCCGCACCATCGGCGTCGCGATCTACACGCTCAACGAGGACGGGGAGACCGTCTACGCCGCCGCCCTGGCCGCCATCGCCCTGGTGATCATCGTACTGGGCCAGCTGCTCATCAAGCGCGTCACCCGCGCCAAGATCGAGAGCGCCTAGTGGCCACCGTCACCCTCTCCCACGTCACCAAGCGCTTCGGCGGCGTCACCGCCGTGCGGGACCTGGATCTGGAGATCCGCGACGGCGAGTGCTTCTCCCTGCTGGGCCCCAGCGGCTGCGGCAAGACCACGACCCTGCGCATGCTCGCGGGCTTCGAGGACCTGGACGAGGGCGAGATCCGCGTGGGCGACCGGGTCTTCTCCAGCAGCGCGCGCCGCTACTACCTGCCCCCGGAGAAGCGGGACTTCGGCATGGTCTTCCAGGCCTTCGCCGTCTGGCCCCACCTGAACATCTTCGACAACGTGGCCTTCCCCCTGCAGATCAAGGGCCTCAACCGCGCCGACATCCAGGCGAAGACCCGCCGCGCCCTGGCGGACACGGGCCTGCTCAAGGTGCAGAACGCCTTCCCGGGCGAGCTCTCCGGAGGCGAGAAGCAGCGCATCGCCCTGGCCCGCGCCATCGCCATCAACCCCCAGGTCATGCTGCTGGACGAGCCCCTGTCGAACCTGGACCCCAAGCTGCGCGAGGAGATGCGCTTCGAGATCAAGGACCTCCAGCGCCGCCTGGGCTTCACCATCGTCTTCGTCACCCACGACCAGGCCGAGGCCATGGCCATCTCCGACCGCATGCTGGTCATGCGCGACGGCGTGCTACAGCAGGTGGGCAGTCCCATCGCCATCTACGAGCAGCCCGCCAGCCGCTTCGTCTTCAGCTTCATCGGCCTCTCCAACTTCCTGCCCATGGAGGATCGGGATGGCCGCAGCTACGTGCAGGACGCCCCCGAGGTCGGTCCCCTGGAGGTGCCTCGGCCTGACAGCGTGGCAGGCCCCACCTGGACCCTGGCCAGCCGCCCCACCCACATCGACCTCCAGGCCGAGGGCGGCCTGCGCGGCACCGTGCTGCGCCGCGTCTACCTGGGCGAGCTCGTCGAGTACCGCGTCCGCGTCGGACCCCACGAGCTGCGCATCCAGAAAGGCGCCCGCGACCAGACGTTCGAAGAGGGCGCCCCCGTCGGCCTGAGTTTCCGCCGCTGCCTGGGCTACCCCGAAGACTGAGCGTTTCCTCTCGAAAGACAAAGGCAAAAAAAGCTCACCACGAAGACACGAAGACACGAAGAAAAGAATCTGGGCTCATAAAGATTCAGGTTCCGAGATTGTCCAGGCGAGACCAGTTCATGCGCAGTGGTCGTCATGTTCTGTTGAGAAGTCCTTCTTGGCTTCTCTCCTTCTTCGCTTTTCTTGGTGTCTTCGTGTCTTCGTGGTGAATCAGTTTGTTCTTTTCCTCATCCCCGCTCAGCAATCACCACCAGGTCGGACGAGGTAGGTCCCCACGCTTCGCCGGTCATGGTGCCGAGGGTCTCGCGGACGCGGAAGCCGGACGCTTGCAGCAGCACCTCCACCTCGGCCCGGCGCCAGCCGCGGAGAGCGACCTCCTCGGCAGCGAGCAGCTCCAGGGGCGGGACGGCGCCGGGTCGGTGGCGCAGGGTGGCGGGGGTGAAGGTGAGGCGACCCCCGCCGTGGTGGGTCATCAGGCGCAGGAAGAGCGTGTCCTCGCCCTCAACCTCGCCGGGCCGCAGCACCAGCGGGAAGGTCCGCTCGCCACGGTCCAGGATGCGGTCGTAGTTGAGCAGCTGGAGCAGGAAGGTCGCCCCCGGGCTGAGGCAGGCGGCGAGGCCCGCGAAGAAGGCCCTCAAATCAGCCTCTTCGCAGAGGTGCGGCAGGGTGTTCCCTAGGCAGAGGGCGCCGCCCTGGGAGGCGAGGTCCGCCACGGGCAGAGCCGTGAGGCTGGCCTGGAGGTAGCGGCCCTGGGGATCGGCCTCGGTGGCCGCCTGCACCTGGGAACACGAGGCGTCGAGGCCCGTCACCTCGAAGCCCTGGGCGGCCAGGAAGCGGCTGTGCTCGCCGCTGCCGCAGCCCAGATCCAACACCCGGCGCGAGGGACCAGCCCCCAATGCCCGCAGCAGCAGAGGCGCCTCCCGCTGGAGCCGCTCGGGCCAGGCGATGAGGCCGCGGTAGGCCATGCGTCCATAGGCGTCCTGCTCAGGCTTGTCCATGGGTTGAGTCTAGTCTTTACCGTAGACTTGCCAGGACCCATCTCGAGGCTTCCGTGCACCCGCTGCTGCTCCCGCTGATCCTGCTTGCCGCCAGCCTCGCAGCCGCGCCAGCCCCCCGCGTGATCCAGCGCGAGCTGCTGAGAATTCCCACGCGGCCCGGCGTGATCCAGCCTGTGCTGCTGCTGACGGAAGGAGTCACCCCCAAGGCCGTAGCGGTCATGTTCCCCGGCGGCTCCGGCAAGCAGGGCCTGCTGCGCCGTCCCATCGAGGTCGTGCTCGGACCCCGGGGCAACTTCCTGGTGCGCAGTGCCGAGCAGTTCCTGACCCCGGACTTGGCGGTGCTCATCCTCGACTGCCCCTCGGACCAGGCCGAGGGCATGAACGACGCCTTCCGGATCAGCGACGAGCATGCCGCCGATGTCCGCGCCGTCCTGACCGCCCTGCGGGTCCGGTTCAAGGGCGCGAAAATTCACCTGGTGGGCACCAGCCGGGGCACGGTCTCGGCGGCCTACGTGGCCCAGGAGCTGGGTCCGGCGGTGGATGGCGTGGTGCTGTCCTCCTCGGTGTTCCGCGCCAGCGGAAACAACCTCGGCCTCAGCCTCTTCAAGTTCGAGCGCCTGAAAACGCCCCTGCTGCTGGTGCACCACGCCGAAGACGGCTGCCCGGTCTGTCCCTACGGCCAGGCCCTGAAGTTGGCGGACAAGGTGCCGCTGATCACTGTACGCGGCAGCATCGAGCCGGAGTCAGGCCCCTGCGATCCCCTGGCGAACCACGGCTACTTCGGCCGCGAAGCCGCCGTGGTCCAGGGCATCCGGAACTGGATCCTGGGCCTGCCCTTCGAGCGGGACATCCCCTGATACCGATCTTGAAGCAATGCGCCGTACCTAGGCCTTCCGGCCCAGGGTTCCAGCCAGCGCCATCAGTTTCCCGGTCATGGCGGGGCTCAGTTGCTTGAAGAGCTCGGCGTTGTAGGAGCCCCTGGGCATGAAGTGGATGCTCTTGTCTCCGGTTGGATTTTGGGCTTCCACCTGGTCGCCGTCCTTGACGATCTGACTGGCCGCGATGGCGTAACTGCGGGACTTCGCCGCGAGGGTGCCGGCCTGGACAGCCGGATCCACGTTGGTGGTGACCACCGAGATCGTTCCATCGCCGTTGAGTCGGATCGCAAAGGTCCGGAACTGCTGCGGGAAATCCCTCAGCGAGGAGGTTTCCACCTGCCAGAACCCGGACTCCGGCGTGGGCCCCACGAAGGCCTTGACCGTGTTGAGATGGCGATGTCCTGACAGCCAAAGCAGCAGGTTCGGATGGCGATGCAGCTCGGCCAGCAGTCCCGGAAGGTCCACGGCATTCTGCACCCTCGCCTTGGGATCGGGATTCACCCACCAGGCCATGGGGTCCTGCTTGCGGCCCGGCAGGAGCGGGGCAGGCGGATTGGTTTCCGCCACGCAGAGCGGAATATGCGCCGCAATGATCATCAGCTGTCCCGCCGCATCCCCACTCGCCAGCTCGCCCTTCAGCCAGTCCCAGCGCGCCTGATCCAGGAACCCATGCCCGTGGATCTCCAGGGAGCCATCGTCATCCCGCTGCGTGTCGTCGAGCACGATCACCTTGAGCGGCAGGTTCGCCTTGGGCAGGAAGCTGTAGCAGGCAAAGCCCGTCCTGGCTTGGGCCGGATCGAACCCGTGGCCGGCTGGAGCTGAGGTGCTCCTGCTGAACTCGGCCATCCACTCCCCGATCCCCAGGGGCCGCCGATCAGGATCCGCAGCCACCTTGGGCGCCGGTTGGAAGTCCGTGGCCTTCCCCGCGTATTTGATCTCCCCGTAGGGCGTCGAACCATCGAGTACGCCCATGGAATACGTGTGGTCCTTCAGGTTTGCAACATCTGCAAGCACATTCCCGGCCGTGAACACCGTGTCGCTTGTATAGGCCGCCCGCAGGTCCGGCCTCAGCGTGTTGTCCACAGGAAAGGACCCCATGAACAAATGGTCATGGTTCCCCAACGTCTGGTACCAGGGGATGCTCCGGTTCAGACCCGCCGCCTGGAAGGGTTTCTGATAGTCGATGGAATCAGCCCCGAGGTGGGCCCCTGAGCTGGGATGGATGACCTTCCCATCAAGCACGTCGATGTACCAGCGCAGCTCATTGAATTGGGCGCTGTTGCATACGTCCCCGAGCGAGAGCCCAAAGTCGATGGGGTGCTTCGCATGCAGCGCATTCACCGTGCGCACCACAGCATCCAGGACCTGCGTGGTGCACATCATGACCGGCGAATAGATTGAAGCCGAGATCGGCGTCACCGCCTCCGTCATCCGCCCCACCTGAATGAGCTGGTTGGGCGCCTCCTTGTCCGTGATATGGACATCCGTGATGGTGAAGAAGCGCAGCAGCTCCGTCCCCTTCCCAGCGGCCGAGGCCTCATAGCCCCCAGGCATGAGATCCGTGCGCAGCTCTGCCTTGAGCCCGCCGCCAAGCTTCCAGGTCCCATACCCATGCTGCTTGAACTTGCCCACCTCACTCAGGGGAATCCGCAGGGCCGGCTTTGCCCCCGGCACCACTGTGGCCTCCAGCGTCGTTGGCACCTGGGCAGCAATCGGCTGCAAGGGCGCCGCGCCCCTCTTGGGCACACTCCGCGCCGCCAACCCCGTGAAGTGAAGCCCCGGAACCACACCCACGGCGAATTTGAGGAAATCACGGCGCCTGGTCATTTGCGTACCTCCAGCTCTACTATGTAAGCAGTGGTATCAAACCGATATAAGAACTGGCCTGGCTGGCAGGCATTTGACGGCAGACTCGGTCTCTCAGTTCGTCGTGCGCCTCGGCTTCTTGGGCCCCGGCGCAGAGTGGACGCCGGTGGCGGCGTCCACGGCGTCGATCCAGCCGGCCCGAGCCCCGGGGAAGGCATCGGCGTAAGGCACGTAGGGTTTCACGTCCAGCACCGGCGTGCCGTCCAACAGGTCCACGCCCCGCAGGCGCAGGGTGCGACCCTCCACGGCCACCAGCTCCACGCAGGAGAGGCCGATGGGGTTGGGCCGGTGGGGCGACCGGGTGGCCAGCACCCCACGCTTGCCCTTCGGTCCCCGGGGCGGCTGCACCAGCGGCGCCCAGCCCTCGCTGAGGTGAAACACGAAGACCAGCCACACCCGCTCGAAGCCCGCCAGGTCCCGCAGGGCGGTCTCAGGCACCCAGGGCTCCAGCTCCAGCGTGGCCTCGGCCACGGCGCCGGACTCGGTTCCCTCCACCACCGTCGGCTGGTGAGGCGCGTCGATCCGCTTCGCATACGGCGAGCGCACAAAGCCGATGGGGCGGAAGGAAGGCATCTCCATGCTGGAAGGGTAGCGGGTTGCACCCCTAGGATGGAGAAGGGAGGCCGCCGTGCCCATGCAGCACCTGGTCCTGGAGGGCCGACGCATCGAGTATCGGGACCTGCCGGCCGCCGTCCCAGACCAGCCCGTGCTGGTGCTGCTCCACGAGGGCCTGGGCTCCGCCTCGATGTGGGGCAGGTTCCCGGAGCGCCTGGTGGCGGCCACGGGCTGCCGGGTTCTGGTGCCTTCCCGGGCGGGCTACGGCCAGTCGGAGCCCTACCTCGAGCCCCGCACCGCCCGCTACCAGCACCGGGAGGGGGAGGAGGCCCTGCCGGCCTTCCTGGCGGCCCTGGGGGTGGAGCACCCCGTCGTCATCGGGCACAGCGACGGAGGCACCATGGCCCTGCTCTACGCGGCGGCCCACCCGGACGCCCCCCTGGGCATCGCCCTCATCGCCCCCCACGAGTTCATCGAGGAGGAGACCCTGGCAGGCATCCGGGCCGCCGGCGAGGCCTGGCGCACGACTGAGTGGCCCGCGCGCCTGGCCCGGCACCACGCTGATGCCGCCCGGGTGTTCCGGGAGTGGCACGACACCTGGCTCTCCCCCGAGTTCCGGCACTGGAACATCGAGGACCGCCTGCCCTTGATCACCTGCCCTGTCCTCGCCATCCAGGGCGTGGACGACGAATACGCCAGCCTGCGCCAGATCGAAGTCATCGCCGACCGGGTGCCCGGCACCCGCTTCCTGGCCCTCCCGAACTGCGGCCACGCCCCCCACCGCGACCAGGAAGCCGCCGTGCTCACCGCCCTGGTTGAGTTCATTCGCACCCTGCCTGCAGCGGGATGAGTCTGGAGACGCCGGGCCTCCGTGCCCGCGATGATGAAGAGCCTTTCTTTCAACTCTCTGCGGTTGCCTCTACCATTCGGGGATGAGTGCTGACGAAGTTCCCCGCCGCCGGGTCCGCTACAAGGGGACGCACCCGCGCCGCTTCCAGGAAAAGTACAAGGAGCTGGCGCCCGGCGACCACGCTGCGGAACTGGAGAAGGTCATTGCCCGGGGCCATACCCCGGCGGGCACCCACCGCCCCATCTGCGTCGCGGAGATCCTCGAGATGCTGGCTCCGCAACCCGGCGAGGTGGCCCTGGACGCCACCCTGGGCTACGGGGGCCACACCCGGGAGCTGCTGCCCCGGCTGCTGCCCGGAGGGCGCCTGTTCGGCGTGGACGTGGATCCTCTGGAGCTGCCCCGCACCGAGGCCCGGCTGCGGGAGCTGGGCTTCGGCGAGGACGTGCTCACGGTGCGCCGCATGAACTTCGCGGGCCTGCCGCGGCTGCAGGCCGAGTCCGGCGGCTTCGACCTGGTGCTGGCGGACCTGGGCGTGTCCTCCATGCAGATCGACAACCCGGCCCGGGGCTTCACCTGGAAGGCCAACGGCCCCCTGGACCTGCGCCTCAACCCCAACCGCGGCCGCTCCGCCGCGGACCTGCTGGCCGCCCTGGACGAGACGACCCTGGCCGAGCTGCTCGTGGAAAACGCGGACGAGCCCCACGCCGCCGCCATCGCCCGCGCCGTCCACGGGGCGTCGATCCACACCACCCGGGACCTGGCCGAGCGGGTGCGGGCAGCCCTGCGCCTGGAGGTGCCCGGGGACGAGGAGGAGGGGGAGACCAAGAAATCCCTCCAGCGCACGTTCCAGGCCCTGCGCATCGCGGTGAACGATGAGTTCACGGTGCTGGACCAGTTCCTGTCCCTGCTGCCGGGCTGCCTCAAGCCCGGGGGCCGCGTGGCGATCCTGACCTTCCACTCCGGCGAGGACCGCCGGGTGAAGAAGGCCTTCCAGCAGGGCCTGCGGGACGGAACCTACGCTGCCGTGGCGCCGGAGCCGATCCGGGCCTCGGCCGAGGAGCGCCGCTCCAACCCCCGGTCCACCAGTGCGAAGCTGCGCTGGGCGAGGGTCCCGACCCTGGGCTAGAATGGTCGGCTATGGCCACGACCACTCCGATCTCCCGAACCCGCAGCGTCCTCCTCTGGACCGCCGCCGCGCTGCTCATGGCCACGGCCCTGATCTACCAGCGCAAGACCGGCCCGACCTACCCGCTCCGAGGCACGGCCGCCATCGCTGGCAAGGACGTGACCTACAGCCTCGTCCGCAGCCAGGAAACCGTACGGGAAGCCCGCGTGGCCCTGCCGGATGCCGGCGTGCCCGGCACCCTGGTCTGGCGGCACTATCCCACCCAGGAAGCCTGGACCCGCCAGCCCATGGTCCAGGAGACGAAGAACGGCAAGGCCGAGCTCGCTGGCTACCTGCCCATCCAGCCCCCGGCCGGCAAGGTGGAGTACAGCGTGGAAGTGGGTTCGGGCCCGGCGCCCGTGCGCATCCCCAAGAGCGATCCCATCGTGCTGCGCTTCAAGGGCCCCGTGCCGCTCACGGTGCTACTGCCCCATGTGTTCATGATGTTCATGGCGGTGATGCTGGGCCTGCGCACCGCCCTGGGTTGCCTCTTCGGTCAGACCGTGCCCCGCCGCCACCTGTGGGTGACCCTGGCCTTCATGACCGTGGGCGGCCTCATCCTGGGCCCCATGGTGCAGAAGCACGCCTTCGGGGCCTACTGGACCGGCTGGCCCTACGGCTACGACCTCACGGACAACAAGACCCTGCTCATGTGGCTGGCCTGGGTGCTGGCGGCCCTGGCGGCCGGCCCCCGCGTGCATCCCCGGGAGGCCTGGAGCCGCGTGGGCGTGGCGCTGGCCACGGTGGCCATGATCGTGGTGTACGTGATCCCCCACAGCCTGCGGGGCAGCCAGCTGGACTACAGCAAGGTGAAGGCCGGCGGCTCGGCCCACGAGGCCATTACTACCGGGCGGTAGCCGCCAACCGGCCCAGCTCCAGCGCGAAGCGCAGCTGCTGCAGCATCCCCTCCAGGTTCCAGGCGGGGTCGTAGCGGTCTGTGGGCCGGTGGTAGCGGGTCAGGAAGGCCGCAGCCTTGGCCTGGGCGGCGGCCTTGTCGCCCAGGTAGTCCCAGCCGCCGTCCAGGGAGAAGCCCGGCGACAACGCGGGGACGCCGACCTTGGCGAAGGGGAAGTGATCCGAGCGGAAGCAGAGTCCCGCAGGGTCAGCCTTGGGCGGCGTGAGCACCAGCCCCGTGGCCGCGGCGGCCTTGACACAGAGCTTCAGCAGCGCGGGCTCAGAGGAGCCCAGCAGCCCGATATCCCGGGTGGGGCCCACCACGTTGAGGCTCTCCAGGTTGATCACCAGCTTGGTGCGGGCCAGAGGCCAGAGGGGCGCCTCCACGTAGGCCGCCGAGCCCAGGAGGCCCTGCTCCTCGGCGCAGGGGAAGAAGAACAGCACGCTGCGCGCCGGCGGTTTCGCCGCCAGGGCCTGGGCGATCGCCAGCGCCCCCGCGCAGCCCGTGGCGTTGTCCACGGCTCCGGCGTAGATGGCTCCATCGGCGCCCTTGCCGAAGTGATCCCAGTGGGCGGAGTAGATCACCAGCTCCCGGGCCCGCTTCGGATCCCGGCCGCGCAGCAGGCCCGCGACGTTCCACTGCTCCAGGGTCCGAACGGCTGTGCGCAGGGAGCCCCGGGCATGGACGTTCAGCGACACCGGCTGGAAGGCCAGGCCGTCCGCCCCAGCGACGAGTGTCTGGAAATCTTGCCCGGCCAGCGCGAAGAGACGCCGGGCCGCGGCCTCCGTGAGCCATCCCTGCACCGCGCCGAGCTGTCCTGAGCCCGCGCGCTGGAAGCGCTCCTGGGACCAGCTGTTGCGCACCACGGCCCAGCCGTAGCCCGCCGAAGCGTCCGTGTGGATCAGCAGCGCACCCGCGGCGCCCCGGCGGCGGGCCTCCTCGAACTTGTAGGTCCAGCGCCCCTCGTAGTTCTCCGCCTCGCAGCAGAGGGGCATGGGCGGGCCGTTCTTACGGTCGCCCACCAGCATCACCAGGATGCGGCCGCGCACGTCCAGGCCCTTGTAGTCGTCCCGGTGGCCGTCGGCAATCCCGTGGCCCACGAAGACCAGCGGGGCGTCCACGGCCAGCAGCGCCTCGGGAGCGGCCGCGCCCAGGGCCAGCTCTTCCCCCAGGGACGGCGTCAGCACGCCCTGCGGACCCTCGAAGCGGAGACTGCTGGCGGCTGAGTCCAGGCGCAGGCCCGCCAGCGCCACCTTCTGCCGGTAGCTGGCCCCGTTGGCGGGCGCCAGGCCCAGCGCCTGCAGCTGAGTCTCCAGGTAGCGCACAGCCAGCTCGCCGCCCCGCTGTCCGGTGCCGCGGCCCTCGAGGACATCATCCGCCAGGAAGGCCAGGTGGGCCCGCACGGTCCGCTCGTCCAGGCGCGGGGCCTGGGCCTCCAGGGTGAGACAGGCGAGCAGGGCGAGCAGGATCGGTTTCAAGGCGGCCTCCCAGGGTCCACCTTAGCCGTTCCAGCCCCTTAGAGGTTTTCCTTGAAGAAGTCCTGCAGGTGCCGCCAGCTGCGACGATGGGCCGTCTCGTTGTAGGCCGCGCCCTTGCTGTTGTCGTTGCCAGCCTCTTTCTGGGTGAAAGCGTGGACGGCACCCGCATAGGCAATGAACACGTAGTCGGCCTTGGCCTTCCGCATCTCGTCCTGGAAGGCCGCCACCTCGGCGGCGGGCTCGTAGGGATCGTCGGCGCCGTGGCAGACCAGCACCTTGGCCGTGATGGGGCCCGGCACGTAGGACGCAGGCACGTCCAGGCCGCCATGGAAGGAGACCACGGCCTTCACGCCCAGCCCGCCCCGGGCGGCCTCGAGGGCGCCGGTGCCGCCGAAGCAGTAGCCGATGACTGCCACCCGGGCGCCGTCCACATCCTTCTGCGCCTTCAGGGCCGCAATGGCTGCAGCCACGCGGCGCCGGTAGAGCGCACGGTCACCCTTGTAGGTCCCGGCCAGCTTGCCAGCCTCGCCCCCGGACTTGGGGTGCACGCCCTCGCCGTAGATGTCCGCCGCCAGAGCGACATAGCCCAGCTTCGCCAGATCGTCCGACACCCTGCGCTCGTGATCCGAGAGTCCCATCCACTGGTGGACCACGACCACACCCGGCACCTTGCCCTTGGCCCCGGCGGGCTGGGCCAGGTAGCCCGACAGCTTCGTGGCGCCATCCTGGTAGGCCAGCGGCTCCCCGGCAAAGGCAGGCAGAACAGCGAGGGAAAGGGCGAGGGCGGTGCGGCGCATGGGGCCTCCGGTGGTGGGACTCCGATCATATAGCTGTTTGAACGTGGATTCCAGGAGAAGCAAAAGCAACCACTCTCGCAGAGGACGCGGAGAAGAACGCGGAGGGCACAGGGCTCCCCTGCGAATCTCTGCTGTCTCCGCGTCCTCTGCGAGAGTGGTTAGGCCCTAGCGCCCGGTGCTGCCGTAGCCGCCACTGCCGCGCTCGGTGTCGCCCAGGGCCTCGACGCTGGGCTCAGGCACCCAGGTCCAGCTGGCCACGGGGGCCACCAGCAGCTGGGCGATGCGCTCGCCGCGGCGCAGCTCGAAGGGCTGGTCGCCGTGGTTGACGAGCAGCACCTGCACCTCGCCGCGGTAGTCGGCATCGATGGTACCGGGCGCGTTCAGCACCGTGAGCCCATGCTTCAGGGCCAGTCCCGAGCGGGGCCGCACCTGGGCCTCGAAGCCCGGCGGGATGGCCATCACCAGTCCCGTGGGCACGAGCCGCCGCGCGCCGGGATCAAGCGCCCAGACCTCGCCTTCAGGCAGCGCCGCCCGCAGGTCCATGCCCGCCGCGTGGGCCGTGGCCGCCGAGGGCAGGTCAAGGCCGAGGCCGTGAGGGAGCTGATGGACCGGAATGCGCATGAGAAAAGAGTCCCTGGAACGGGGAGAAAACGCAAAGGGGTCGTCCCTCAGCCCCGCACCGGGGGCTTCACCAGCTGCCCGCAGGCGCCCTGGATGTCGCGGCCGCGGCTGCGGCGGACGGTGACGAAGCAGCCCCGGCCCTTGAGCCACCCGGCAAACTGCTGGACGCGGGCCTCGTCCGGAGCGCGGAGGGCGCTGGCGTCGTGCTCGTTGAGGGGGATGAGGTTCAGGTTGTGCGCCGAGCGCAGGTCCCCCAACCAGTCCGCCAGGCGCGCGGCATCGCCCTCGGTGTCGTTCTCCCCGGCGATGAGCACGTATTCGAAGGTGAACTTCTCACCGCGGCGGGGGCCCCAGGCATCCAGGGCCTGGCGCAGGCGGGCCAGGTTCCACACCCGATTCACGGGCATGGTGCGGCTGCGGGCCTCATCTGTGGTGGCGTTGAGGCTGAGGGCCAGCAGCGGGCGCGGCTCCAGGGTTGCCAGCTTCTCGATGCCGCTCACCAGGCCCGAGGTGCTCACGGTGATGCGGCCCTTGCCCAGGCCCAGGCCCGCGGGGTGGCAGAGCAATCGGATGGCGCGGTGCAGGTGGTCCAGGTTGTGGAGGGGCTCGCCCATGCCCATGAACACCAGGGTCAGCTCGTGGCCCCGGGTGGGCCCCAGCGCTGCCATCATCGCCAGCACCTGGCCCAGGATCTCGCCCGGCTGGAGGTTGCGCAGGATGCCCATGCTGCCCGTGGCGCAGAAGGTGCAGCCCATGGCGCAGCCCACCTGGCTGGAGACGCAGTAGGTCACACGGGGATTGCGCACGCGGCGCGGCATGTGGACGGCCTCGATGCGCTTCCCGTCCGCCAGCTCCAGGGCCAGCTTGGTGGCGCCGTCCTCCGAGGGCTGGCGCTCCACAATGCCCGGCAGCGCGAGGTCCGCGACTCCCTCGAGCCAGCGGCGGATGGCGGGGCCGAGCACCGGCCCACCGGCCTCCCAGGTCCAGGGGCGGTGCAGGCGGCGGAAGGTCTCCAGGGCGCTGCCGGGACAGCCCAGGGAGGCAAAGTCCTCCGGGAACATCGACCAGGCCGAGGGCAGTCCCTCCCGCTCGGGGGCGGGGCGGTCCCAGGGCATGGCCCCGGCGGCCATCAGGCGACCAGGTCCTGCGGGCGGACGTCGCAGCCGGCGCGGCTGCCGAGGACGCTCACACCGAGCTGGGCCGGATCCAGCAGGGTCTGGGCCATGCGCGCCAGGTCCTCCAGGGTGACGGCCGCGATCTCGGCCATCTGCTGGTCCAGGCTGCGGAGGCCACCTTGGTGGATGGCCTGGTGGGCCAGGCTGAACATCCGGCTGCTGCTGCTCTCCTGGCTGAACACCAGGCCGGTGCGGGCCTGGAGCTTGGCCCGCTCGAGCTCGTCCGCGCCCACGCCCAGGTCGCGGATGCGGGCGCACTCGGCCATGGTGCGCTGCACCAGCTCGCGGAGCTGGGCCGGGGCGCAGGAGGCGCTGATCTGCAGGGCGCCCGTGTCGGCGTAGGGGCTGAGGTAGCTGCCCACCTGGTAGCAGAGGCCCCGCCGCTCGCGCAGCTCCAGGAAGAGGCGCGAGGCCATGCCGCCCCCGAGCACGTGGCTCAGGAGGTGCGTCGCGGCGCGGTCCGGCGAGCGGTGCCCCGGGGCGGGAAATCCCAGCACCAGGCTCGCCTGCTGGAGGTCCTTGCGGCGCACGTTCCGCAGGAAGGAACGGCTCTGCGCGAGCACCTCGGGCGCATGGGCGGTGGTCTTCGGCAGGCGGTCCAGGATGGGCTGGAGCAGCTCCAGGAAGGGACCCTCGGCGATGTCGCCCGCGGCCGCCACCACCAGGTTCGGGGCCCGGTAGGTGTGGTCGAAGAAGGCCCGGGCCTCCTTGGCGCCATACTCGGCCACCTGCTCGGGTCGGCCCAGGATCGGGTGCGCCAGGGGCGTGCCCTCCCAGAAGCCGCCGTAGAACATCTCGCTGACCCAGTCGTCAGGCTGGTCCTCGCTCTGGGCGATCTCCTCCAGGATGACGCTGCGCTCCCGCACCAGTTCCTCAGGGTCGAACCGGGGCGCCGTCATCAGCTCGCCGAGCAGATGCACCAGCTCCGGCAGCTGCTCCGCCAGCACCTTGCCGTAGAAGCAGGCCACCTCCTTGCCGGTGAAGGCATCCACATGGCCGCCCAGGCGATCCGTGGCCGCGGCCAGCTCGTCGGGGGTGGGATAGGCCTCGGTGCCCTTGAAGACCGTGTGCTCCAGGAAGTGGGCCAGGCCCTCCTCGGCCTGACCTTCGTGGCGCGAGCCGCGTCGCACCCAGAAGCCCACGGAGCAGCTCCGCACGTGCGGGAGCGGCTCAATGTAGATCTCGGTGCCTTCCGGCGTGACGGTGGGGAGTGGTAGGGCCATTCAGTCAGTCTATCGTCCAATGGCCCCGGGGGCTTTGCCGAAGGCCGGAGGGATACCTGGATTGAGGGCCGGCATTGCGACAGACTGGCAGCCCATGGAGGTGCTCGTGAACCATCGCATCCAGTTCGAGGCAACCGGAAGTCCCGAGGTCCTGGGGTGGGTAGAGGCCCCCCTCTCGGAACCGGGTCCTGGCGAGGTCCGCGTCCGCAACACCGCCATCGGCGTGAACTTCATCGACATCTACCAGCGCCTGGGGTTCTACCCCGTGACACTGCCGGCGCCCCTGGGCTTCGAGGCCGCGGGCGTCGTCGAGGGCCTGGGCACAGGGGTCACCGGGCTGGCCGTGGGTCAGCGGGTCGCCTATGTGGATGGCCCCACGGGCTCCTACGCCGAGGCCCGGAACTACTCGGCCCATCGCCTGGTCTCGCTGCCGGACACGGTCTCCGACGACCAGGCCGCCGCCCTGCTGTTCAAGGGCCTGACCACCCACATGCTCATCCGGCGGGTCTGGCGCCGGGAGAACGGACCCTGGGCCCTGGTGCACGCGGCGGCCGGTGGCGTGGGCCTGCTGCTGACGCGCTGGCTCACCCACGAGGGCGGCCGGGTCATCGGCGTGGTGAGCACCCCGGAGAAGGCCAAGGCCGTGGTGGCCGAGGGGGCCGAGGCGGTCATCGTCGTCCCCCGCGGAGGTTCCTACAAGGAGTTGGCCGCCGAGGTGAAGCAGCTCACCGGAGGTCTTGGGGTGGGCACGGCCTTCGATTCCACGGGCAAGGACACCTGGGAGGCCTCCCTGGACAGCCTCGCCCCCTTCGGCCTGCTGGCCTCCTTCGGCCGCGCCAGCGGCGCACCCCCTGCAGTGGAGCTGGTGGAGCTGGGTCGGCGCGGCTCCCTGGCCGTGCAGCGGCCCACCTTCTTCAACCACATCGCTACGCCGGAGGCCCTGCAGGCCGCCGCCAAGGACCTCTTCGACGCCCACGCCCAGGGCATCCTCAAGGCCCATATCCACACCCGGATGCCACTCAAGGAAGCGGGTGCCGCCCACGCCCTCCTGGAGTCCCGCGCCACCACCGGCGCCGTTGTCCTGGTGCCTTGACCAAGAAGCGAAGGATTAACCACGAAGACCACTAAGACCACGAAGGAAAGACGGCCTACCCTGTCTTCCTTCGTGGTCTTTCCGTCTTCGTGGTGAGAAGTTGTTCTTCTCTCAGTCCCGGCGGGCAGCGACGATCAGCCTTCCGCTTCGCTCCCGGCGAGGCCCACGGGGGTGCGCTGGAGCTTCCAGCCGGCGAAGGCCCAGCAGAGGGCGCCGAAGGCCACCAGAATCAGGAAGGCCAGCAGCGGGTGGGTCGTCACCTGCTCCTGGGCCAGCAGCTGGCTGGTCTGCACCGACGTCGACCGGCTGCCCGCGAGGCTCTCGATGTAGTGCGTGAAGGTGAGCCGCTGCAGGAAGGGCGGGAAGATCCGCACCAGGGGCTCCCAGATGAAGAAGTAGAGGGCGCCCCACAGGGTCCCCCGCTTGAAGAGCAGGCCCACCAGCGTCATGAGCGCCAGCTCGCCCCACCAGGCCCCCACCTGGGCGCCGAGGCGGCCCAGCAGCAGGGAGGGATCACCCCCCAGGAGCTGCAGGCCCAGGGTGCCCACCACCAGCCAGAGCGCACCCCACAGGAACCAGGGCAGGCCCTTGCCCAGCGGCAGGGCCCAGGCCGGTGCGGGCCGCACCAGCAGCAGGGGCAGGGTGCGCTGCTCCAGGTCCTCGCGGATGCCCGCCGGGGCCGCCACCAGGGCCATGATGGGCAGCATCATGCGGATCATCTCGTGGAAGATCTGGAGGGCTTCGCCCGCGCTGGACTCCGCGCCCTGCAGTCGGGCGATGAGGTGCCCGCCGAGGACCAGCACCACGGGCCCGATGGCGCTGGCCGCCAGCACCCAGCCGCGGCCCTGGAAGATGCGCGGCGCATAGCCCAGCGCCATGGCGCGGATCGTCGCCAGGGGTGAGGGGGCGGTTGTCGTCATGTCTTCCCCTTCGTGCAGTGGGCGAGCCGTGCGAAATGGAAAAGCCAGGGACGGGCTTCGCCCGCCCCTGGCGCGGGGGCCCGGGGGTGTACGCGCAGCGTGGAACCCCCGGATGACATTAGGCGTGATCCTTCGTGAGGTATTGGAAAACCGCGTCGAGGTTCAGGTCCAGAGGATCCAGGGCCTGCAGGGGGATGCCGCCCTCGGCCGCGGCCTGCTGCAGGCGCGGGAAGAACTCCCGGGGCGAGCGCACGGACAGCACCACGGAGCCTTCCTCCATGCGCAGCGCCGCCAGCTCCGGCTGCTCCACGGCCCAGCGGGCCAGGACCTGGGCCTCGCCCGTGAGGCGCAGCTCCACGGGATGGCGGTCCAGGAGCTGACGGATCTCCGTGACGGTACCTTCCGCCAGCAGGCGGCCCCGGAACAGCAACAGGATGCGGTCCGTGAGCTGGGCAATCTCGCCCAGGATGTGGCTAGAGACCAGGATGCGGACGCCACCTTCTGCCAGGCTCCGCAGCAGCGCGATGAGGGTCAGCCGGGCCTCGGGGTCCAGGCCATTGAAGGGCTCATCCAGGATGAGCAGCTCGGGGCCGTGCATCAGGGCCTGGGCCAGCCGGATGCGCTGGCGCATGCCCTTGGACATCCGCACAAAGGGGAGGTGTGCGCGGTCAGTCATGCCCACGGTCTCCAGGGACTGGGCCACGGCCAGGCTAAGAGCCTCGCCCGACAGGCCCGACAGCTCGCCCATCATGCGGAGCCAGCGCCCCGCGCGCAGCCCCGTGGGCAGGCGATCCCCCTCGGGCACCAGGCCCAGGCGGGCCAGCACGGCGGGGTTGCGGAAGGGGGCCTCGCCGAAAATGCGGACCTCGCCGCCCGAGGGGGGCAGCAGGCCCGAGAGCAGCTGCAGCAGCGAGGACTTGCCGGCCCCGTTGGGCCCCAACAGGCCCGTGATGCCGCCGCCGTCTGGCAGCTCGAAGGTGGTGGGGCTGAGCCCCAGGATGGGGCCGTAGCGGAGGGAGGCGCGGTCGAGAGCAATCATCAGATCACCGCCTCCGAGGGCTTCGTCCGCTTCGCGGCGACGAAGGTCCAGAGCCCGATGTGGGCGGCGGTGCCCACCAGCGCCGGCACCCAGGCCACCAGGGGATGGTCCACCCCCACCAGCAGCTGGGGCCAGGCCTCGGCCAGCAGCACGGGGTTGAGGGCATCGATGCCCCGGAACCCGGTGAGGTGGTGGATCATGCTGGCCAGGGTGCCCGCTCCCAGGACCAGGCCCAGCACCCAGCCAATGCCGGCCCGGGGGGTGGAGGCCATGCTGGAGGCGCCCACGGCCAGGGAGCCCATGAGGACCGAGCTGAGGGCCATGGCGGGCAGGAGGCGGAGGGGAGCCGTGGCCCAGACAGGGCCGTTGAGGCCCGCCAGCAGCAGCGACATGAGCCAGGGCAGGATCGCGAAGGGCAGCAGGATCGCAAAGGGCAGTGCCGAGGCGAAGCCCAGCTTGGCCAGCAGGTAGTCCCGGGGGGCCACCGGGTGGGCATACATCAGGGGGCGCACCCGGTAGAGGGTGTCCCGGGCCACCAGCCCGCCGCCCACCAGGGCCACCAGGAACCAGAGCAGGTAGCTGGCGGGGTTCAGCAGGTCCGCCTGGAAGGCGGCGCCCTGGGTCAGGATGGTCTTGGCGAAGTCCTGCATGGGCTTGAAGGCCTGGTTGGTGTTCAGCAGGTGGTCCACGTAGATGCGTGCGATCTTCCAGAGCAGCATGGCCAGGAAGGCGAACCCGAAGAAGCGGCCGATCTTCTGCCGCCAGAGCCGGGTGAGGTCAAAGCGCATGAGCACCACGGCCGGAGGGTGGCCATGGCGCAGGTCCGGCGCCGGGGGCAGCGTGGGGGCGTAGATGGGCATGGTCAGTTCCCCCCGTCGGCGGCTGGTCCAGGATGGAGGGCCCGGAGCAAGACCTCATCCAGGCGGTCGTGGCGGGGCGTGACCTGCACCAGCGTGGCGCCCTGGGCCTGGGCCCAGCGGAAGGTCGCGGTGGGATCCGCCTCGGTCAGTTCCAGGTCGTAGAGCCCGTTCCGGGCCTCCAGCACCGCGCCCAGCTCCGCCAGGGCGGCCTCCTGGGCCGCATCCAGGGGGTCCAGAAAGCGCAGCTCCACCCGCCGGGCCAGGGCCTTGCGCAGCCCGGCCATGGAGCCCGCAGCCTTGATCTGGCCCTGATCCAGGATCACCAGCTGGTCCGCCACGCGCTCGACGTCGCCCAGCAGATGCGAGGCCAGGATGACGCCGGTGCCGAGCTCTGCATGGACCCTCAGGACCAGGTCCAGCATGCGGCGGCGACCGTCGGGATCGAGACCGTTGGTGGGCTCGTCCAGGAAGATCAGCTCGGGGCTATGGACCAGGGCCTGGGCCAGCTTCACCCGCTGGCGCATGCCCGTGGAGTAGCCGCTGACGGGCCGGTAGCGGGCTTCATCGAGGCCCACGAAGTAGAGCACCTCGTGGGCGCGGTCCCGGGCCGCCTCCGGCGCGAGGCCGCTCAGCTCGCCCCAGAAAGCCACCTGCTCGTAGGCGGAGGCATCCTCGATGAGGGCGTCGTACTCGGGCATGTAGCCGATGCGGGCCCGCAGCCGGGCGGCCTCGGCCCCCCCCAGGGGCACGCCCAGCACGGTGCCGGAGCCCCGGGACGGGGTCAGCAACCCCAACAGGGCCTTAAGCAGCGTGGACTTGCCCGAGCCATTGGGCCCCAGCAGTCCCACGATGCCCCGCTCCAGCCGCAGGCTCAGCCCCTTCAGGGCCGACACCGGGGTGGCGGGGTAGCGCACTTCCAGGTTCTCGAAGGCGATCAACGGCATCTCCAAAGCGTCTAGCGATGTTGGCGGCTACGAGCGGCACCAAGAATGGATTAGGCTGGGAACCATCCTCCCATCCCCCGGACCCCCCCGCATGCAGCTTCTGGACTGGCCCTTCCTCGATGCCCTCCAGGCCGGAGCCCTCGCCGCCCTCTGCATCAGCTTCGCGGCAGACGCCTTCACCCGGCGCGACCGCATGGTCGGCTGGCTGGCCCTGGCCTGCTTCCTGGTAAGCCTGCGCCACGGCGCCCTGGCCCTGGGCGTCCAGGCCGACCTGAATCCCCATCTGGTGGACCGGGCCCAGAGCCTGCTCATGGCCTTCGGCTTCCTCGCGCTCTGCGCCGCCTTCACCCAGCTCTTCCAAGGCCACATCCCCAAGCGGTTCCCCCGCTGGGTGGCCCTGGCCCTGATCCCGAACTTCCTCCGCAACCTAGTCCTGCCCCACCCGAGCCTGGGCGACACCTGGATGCACAACACCTCCAACCTTGTCTATCTGGTGGGCTGCGGCTGCATCATCTACTGGACCTACCGCGCCCGGCAGGAGGGGGACCCCCTGGGCCGCCGCCTCTTCCTGGGCTTCCTGGGCGTCACCTTGCCGGTGGTGGTCGAGCTGGCGGCCTTCAGCCTCTTCGACCTCAAGATCCGCCTCTCCGGGTTCAGCCTCCTGATCCTGGCCCTGGCCATCGGGTCCGCTTGGCAGTGGCTCGTGGTGAGCGTCCTGGAGTCCCGCATCCAGCTCGCCGAGAGCGAGCGAGAGGGCTGGCAGAGCCTGGTCCCAGGCCACACCTTCCGCACCGACTGCGCCGAACCGGCCATGGAAGCCCTGTTCGGCGCCACCTGGGCGGACCAGGTCAAGGCGGCCTCGGACCTCACCCTCCTCGGCGCAGACGGCAACAGCTACCGCGTCCAGAGCAGGGTCCTCCAAGGCCAGGAGCGCCTCGGCTGGTACGACCGCGACGAGGCGAGCCAGCCCAGCCACCGGGACTTCCTCTCGGGCTGGACCGTGGCCCTGGGCATGGACCACCCCGGGGAGAGCGACCGGGTTCTGGCCCTGCTCCACGCCTGGGGCGCCGAGGTGGAACCGTGGGGCACCGTGCCGCCCCGGGAGGGTCCCTACCCGAGCGTGCTGCTCTGGGCCCGGGAGCCGAGCATCCTGGCCGTCTGGCGCGAGGGCAACCTGCTGCGCCGCCGGCCCCGCTGGATCCAGATCGGCGGACCCGCCACCGAAGGACCCCACGCCCGCCTGGAAACGGGGGCCTCCGGCGACCAGCTGCGGCAGGCCCTGGAGGAGCTGCTCTCCCGGCACTGACTTCGTGGGACTTCCCCCAAGGGTGGGGATCCAGCGGAGAATGGGACCATGAGCTTCGCGCACCTGCACCTGCACACCGAACACTCCCTGCTCGACGGCCTCACGCGCATTCCCGAGCTCGTGAAGAAGTGCCGGGCCTCTGGCATGCCCGCCGTGGCGGTCACCGACCACGGGAACATGTTCGGGATGATGAAGCTCTTCGACGCCTGCGAGAAGACGCGGGAGGCCGACGGAACCCTGGCCGTGAAGCCCATCCTCGGCTGCGAGGTCTACGTCGCGCCCAAGACCCGCTTCGACAAGAAGCTGGAGGCCAAGAACACCACCGGCGACGAGGGCCTCGAGGACTGCGTGGACCCCAGCGGCTCCCGGGACGCGGGCTACCATCTGGTGCTGCTGGCCAAGAACCCCGAAGGCTTCACGAACCTGTCCAAGCTGGTCTCCGCGGGCTTCACCGAGGGCTTCTACTACAAGCCCCGCATCGACAAGGACATCCTGCGCCAGTACAGCGGGGGCCTCATCGCCCTGTCCGCCTGCCTCGGCGGCGAGGTGCAGGCCCGCATGCTGCAGAACCGCCTGGACCAGGCCGAGCGCGTGGCCCGGGACTTCCGCGACATCTTCGGCGAGGACTTCTACCTGGAGATCCAGGACCAGGGCTTCGACAAGGAGCGGGAGATCATCCCCCACCAGGAGGCCCTGGCCGCCAAGCTGGGCATCCCCCTGGTGGCGACCAACGACGCCCACTACCTCAACCACGAGGACGCCGACCTGCACGACACGCTGCTGTGCATCGGGACCAAGACCACCAAGGCCAAGGAGAAGCGCATGCGTTTCTCCACCGACCAGTTCTTCGTGAAGACGCCCGAGGAGATGGGCTACGTCTTCCCGGACCACCCGGAGTACCTGGAGCGCACCCTGGAGATCGCCGCCAAGGTCGACCTCTTTCCCATCACACGGAAGCCCGTCACCCCCCGCTTTCCGGTGCCCCCAGGCTTCGACCTGGAGACCTATTTCGTCCACATCGCCAAGGAGACCTTCGAGGCGCGTCTGGCCGAGTGCCAGCCGCTCTGGCAGAAGGGGATCCTCAAATACACCGAGGAAAAGTACCGGGAGCGCCTCGCCTTTGAACTCGACATGATCCTGAAGATGGGGTTCCCGGGCTACTTCCTGCTGGTCTGGGACTTCATCCGCCAGGCCCGGGAGATGGGCGTGCCCGTAGGTCCCGGCCGTGGCTCTGCCGCCGGCAGCATCGTGGCCTGGTCCATGCGGATCACCGACATCGACCCCATGCAGTACGACCTGCTGTTCGAGCGCTTCCTCAACCCCGAGCGCGTCTCCATGCCCGACGTGGACATTGACTTCTGCCGGGACGGCCGCCAGAAGGTCATCGACTATGTCACCGAGAAGTACGGCCAGGACAAGGTCAGCAACATCATCACCATCAACCAGCTCAAGACCAAGGCGGTCATCAAGGACGTGGCCCGGGTCTTCGAGAAGGACTTCGCCTTCGCCAACAACCTCACCAAGCTGGTGCCCCAGGAGCCGGGCAAGCCCATGTCCATCGGCGAGGCCCTGGAGAAGAGCGACCAGCTGAGGAAGCTCTACGAGACCGACCCCGAAGTGAAGAACATCCTCGACATCTCCGCCCGGCTGGAGGGTCTCTCCCGCAATACCGGCGTCCACGCGGCCGGCATCATCATCGCGCCGGACGAGCTGACCCGCTTCGCGCCGCTCTGCAAGGACAAGGACGGCAAGGTGATGGTGCAGTACACCATGACCGAGTCCGAGCGCGCGGGCCTGCTGAAGATGGACTTCCTGGGCCTGGAGACGCTCACCCAGATCGCGAAGACACAGGAGGTCATCACCCGGCGGCAGGGGCAGCCCATGGACATGACCACCATCCGCACCTTCGACGACAAGAAGACCTTCGACCTGTTCGCGGCGGGCGACACCGACGGCGTGTTCCAGTTCGAGTCCGGGGGCATGAAGCAGCTGCTGCGGCAGCTGGGCCCGGACCGCTTCGACGACCTCATCGCCCTCAACGCCCTCTTCCGGCCCGGCCCCCTCGGCGCGGGCATGGGCAGCACCTACGTGGACCGGCGCCACGGCCGGGAGCCCGTCACCTACATGTTCCCCGACCTGGAGCCCATCCTCTCCCCCACCTACGGCGTGATCCTCTACCAGGAGCAGGTCATGCAGATCGCCAGCCTGCTGGCGGGCTACAGCCTGGGCGAGGCCGACATGCTGCGCCGGGCCATGGGCAAGAAGGACAAGGAGAAGATGGCCAAGGAGAAGTCGAAGTTCATCGACGGCGGCATCGCCCGGGGCTACGACAAGGTCAAGGTCGCCGAGATGTTCGACCTCATCGAGTACTTCGCGGGCTACGGCTTCAACAAGAGCCACAGCGCCGCCTACGCCATGGTGGCCTACGAGACCGCCTACCTGAAGGCCAACTTCCCCGTGGAGTTCATGGCGGGCCTGCTCTCGACCAAGTCCGGTCGCACGGACGATGTGGCCAAGTACGTGCAGAACTGCCGGGAGCGGGACATCGAGGTCATGGGACCGGACATCAACGAGTCCGCGCTCGATTTCACGGCGACGGGAGACCGGCAGATCCGGTTCGGCTTCGCCGCGGTGAAGGGCCTGGGCGATGCGGCGCTGCAGGCCATCCTGGAGGCCCGCGGGACCGAGGGACCCTTCAAGGACCTCTTCCATGCCCTCAAGAGCACGGACCTGCAGAAGGCCAACCGGAAGGTCTGGGAGTCCCTCATCAAGGCCGGGGCCTTCGACAGCCTGGAGCCCAACCGGGCCGCGCTGCTGCTGGGCCTGCCGGACGCCGTGGCCGCCGCGGCCCGCGGGGGCGGGGACACGGGCATGACCAGCCTCTTCGATGACGCGGAGCTGGCCAGCCTCAGCGAGGACTGGCGCGTGCCCGAGAACATCGAGCCCTGGGACCGCAAGACCCGGCTGGCCGCGGAGCGCGAGGTCCTCGGCCTCTTCGTGAGCGGGCATCCCCTGGAGGAGTTCGCGGACGCCATCCAGGTGCACACCCACGGCAACCTCGCGAAAATTCAGGAGGACGCCACCTCCGGCCGCCTCCGGGACCGGGCCGAGGTCAGCCTCGGCGCCATGGTGAGCACCGTCGCCTTCAAGACCAACCAGAAGGGGGAGCCCTGGGCCATCCTCCAGGTGGAAGACCCCACGGGCAAGATGGAAGTGCTGCTCATGGCCAGCAAGTGGGACCCCGTCACCAAGAAGGCGGGCAAGCGACCCTATGCCCAGTACCACCACCTGGCCGTGCCCGAGGCCATGCTGCGCATCACCGGCGAGCTGCGGGTCGAGGTCCTCCAGGGCAACGGCAACAGCAGCGAGTCCGAAGAAGAAGAGGAGCAGACCGTGGTGAAGCTCTTCGCCACCCAGATCGAGCCCCTGGAGGCTTTCCAGGGCATGGGCTTCACCGGCGCCGTGGTGCGCCTGCCCCCGGGCGAGTGCCCACCCCGCATGGCGACCCTTCTCGCCGAGCACCGGGGCGAGATCCCCGTGACCTTCGAATACCGGTCCAAGGAGGGCCTGGTGGCGCGGGTGCGGGCCAACTCAGACCTGCGGCTGAAGCACGACCCCGACCTGGCCGAGCGGCTGGCCCGGGAGACCGGCTGCGCCCTGAGCTGGACCTACTGAGCCATGGAATCCCTGGTTCCCGGCCCTTGCCACCTGCGGCATCCTGATTTCACCGGGACAAGCGCCCCCGAAACCCGATGCCGGAGCACCCATGTCCGCTGAGCCCTCTTCCGACCCCAGCATCGACCTTCCCGCCATCATCGAGGCCCTGGCGCAAGCCTCCACCGCCCTCACAGAGATGCCCCTGGGCCGGCGGGAGTTCCCGTCCCGCGCGGCGCTGGCGGATCTGGTGGAAGACCTGCGCGCCCTGCTCTTCCCCGGCTACTTCGGCCCCTCTGAGCTGAAGGGCGAGACCCTGCGCTACCACCTGGGCGCCCGGATGGACCGGGTGCTGCACGGCCTCCGGGACCAGATCCAGCGGGGCCTCGTGGCCGCGGACCCCACCTGCGAAGGCTGCGAGACCCGGGCCCTGGCCCTGGCCAGCGCGTTCCTCACCCGCCTCCCGAAGGTGCGCCATCTGCTGGCCACGGACGTGCAGGCCGGCTTCGAGGGGGACCCCGCCGCTACCAGCCCCGACGAGGTGCTCTTCTGCTACCCGGGCCTGCTGGCCGTCACCAGCCAGCGCCTGGCCCACGAGCTGCTCGACCTGGGCGTACCGCTGTTGCCCCGCATGATCACCGAGCACGCCCACAGCGTCACGGGCATCGACATCCACCCCGGGGCCCAGATCGGCGAGCGGTTCTTCATCGACCACGGCACCGGCGTCGTCATCGGCGAGACCTGCGTCATCGGCCGCAACGTCCGCATCTACCAGGGCGTCACCCTGGGCGCCAAGAGCTTCCCCCTGGATGCCGAAGGCAATCCCATCAAGGGCGTGCCCCGCCACCCGGTGGTGGAGGACGACGTCATCATCTACTCCAACGCCACCATCCTGGGCCGCATCACCCTCGGCAAGGGCTCGGCCATCGGCGGCAACGTCTGGCTCACCCGCAGCGTGCCGCCTGGCAGCATCGTCACCCAGGCCAACGAGAAGGACGGGATGCCCACATGAGCGTGCTGCTGCGTTTCCTTTTCTCCGCCATCGGCCTGCTGGTGGCTTCCGCCGTGGTGCCGGGCCTGGGCCATGGCTCCTTCCTGGAGCTGCTGGTCGTGGCCGTGCTGCTGGGCGCCCTCAACACCACCGTGGGCTCCCTGCTCAAGTTCCTGGCCTTCGTGCCCGTGGCCTGCTCGCTCGGCTGCTTCAGTCTCGTGATCAACGGCCTGGTCTTCTGGCTGGCGGGCACCCTCTCGACCCGCCTGGGCCTGGGCTTTACCGTCAGCGGCTTCTGGCCCGGGTTCTTCGGCGCCCTGGTGACCAGCCTCGTGGCGTCCCTGCTCAACGCCATCTTCATCCCCAAGGACCGCCAGCGCCCCCAGGGGCCCGGCCCGTCCATCAAGGTCATCAACCCCTAGCGGCCCCTACTTGACGGGCAGCACCGTGGCTTCTTTGAGGCGCACGGCGAACTGGGGCACATCGCCCATGCCGCGGCGCCACTCGGTCTTGACCCGGGCGATGCGGTCCACCACGTCCAGGCCTTCGACCACCCGGCCGAAGACGCAGTAGCCGTAGCCTTCCGCGGACAGGTCCCGGTGATCCAGGGCGACGTTGTCGACCAGGTTGATGTAGAACTGGGCCATGGCGCTGTGCGGCGCTGCCGTACGAGCCATGGCGATGGTGCCCCGGGTGTTCTTCAGGCCGCCCTTGAAGGTCTGGGGGGCCTCGTTGAGGACGGCCTCTCCGGTGGGTTTCTCCTCCATGTTCTCCAGCAGCCCGCCGCCCTGAACCATGAAGCCGCTGATGACGCGGTGGAAGATGGTGCCGGCGTAGTGGCCGCGCTGCACGTAGCCCAGGAAGTTGGCCACGGTCTTGGGGGCCAGCGCCGGCTCCAGCTCCACCACGATGGGACCGTAGCTGGTGATCAGCTGGACCCGGGGCTTGGCTGCGGGCGCAGGGCTGGCAGCCTGAGGCGCCGCGGTCTGGGCCACCGCCGGGAGGGCCAGGGCCAGCAGGAGGGAAGCAAGCAGGGGACGGATCATGAACGCTCCGGGGTGACCTCCTAATATTGCCGGAAACCGGGTCTAGGTCCCCGGTATCGTAGTCGCATGCCCCTTCTGGACCTGCCCCCCTGGCTGCTCTCCCTGCTGCTGGCCCCCTTCGGCCTGATCCTGGGTTCCTTCGGCAATGTGCTGATCCACCGCCTGCCCCAGGAGGAACCCGCCGAGCGCGACGTGGTCCTGCGGGCCAGCCACTGCCCCTCCTGCAAGGCGCAGATCAAGCCCTGGCACAACGTGCCCCTGCTCGGCTGGCTCTGGCTGCGGGGCAAGTGCGCGGCTTGCGGCTGGCGGATCCCCGTGCGCTATCCCCTGGTGGAGCTGCTGGCAGGCCTGCTCTTCGCGGTGTCCCCCTGGATCTTCCCCTTCGGCACCCTCATCTGGTTCAAGGGCCTCGTCTGCGGCTACGCGCTGCTGGTGCTGTTCTTCACGGACTTCACGGAGATGATCCTGCCGGACGTGCTCCAGTTCCCCCTCATGGCCCTGGGCGTGCTGCTCACCCTGCCCCAGCTCCAGTGGCCTGAGACCCTCGTCAGGGTCTGGACCGGGAGCAACCACATCCTCCAGGCCCTGGCCTGGCACAACGGCCTGCAGCCTGCGCCCGCCTACCCCGGTTTCGAGCCCGCCGTGACCTGGCAGCAGAGCCTCCTCGGCATGGCCGTGGGCTACGGCGTGCCCGCTCTGGTGAATCAGGCCTACAAGTTGATCCGCAAGGCCGACGGCCTGGGCATGGGCGACTTCAAGATGCTGGCCTGGCTGGGCGCCTTCTGGGGCTGGGCACCGATGCTCGGCATCCTCTTCCTGGGCGCGGGCCTGGGCGCCGCCGTGGGCGTGCCGCTCATGCTCATGCGCCGCTCCAACGGCCAGACCATGCTGCCCTTCGGCTGCTTCCTGGCCCTGGCCACCCCGGTCATCGTGTTTTTCGGGCGGGCGCTGTGGCTGGGGTATCTGGGACTGACCATGTAACTCGATGGCCCTTCAGCGCTTTCCTCGCCGCTGGGCAAACAGCCACTGCGCGAAGGCATCGGAGCCGTAGGTGACGTCCCAGCTGTTGTGGTTGAGGCCCGGATATTCGGTGTAGTGCGCGAGGGTGGACTCGGCCTGGAGGGCTGCAAAGGCGGCGCGGGAGCCCTGCACGGGCACGACGGAGTCCTGGTCGCCGTGGAAGAGCCAGAGCGGCAGCCGGGCCAGTCGCCGGGCGAGCGCCGGCAGGGCCGGGCCTGCTTCCGCGGGAACCACCGGCACCATGAACCCGTGGCTGGCGAGCTGGTGGGTCCAGCCGCAGATGGGCGCCGCCGCGGCGAAGCGCTCGGGGTGCCGGTAGGCGAGGTACCAGGTCCCGTGACCACCCATGGAGAGGCCCGTCAGATACACCCGGTCCGCATCCACCTTGTAGTCGCGGAGAACGAGGTCCAAAGCAGCGAGGGCCAGGTCCGCTTGGGCCCCGGTCCACTGCGTCCCCAGGGGTATCTGGGGAATCACGACGATGGCGGGATAGCGGCTGGGCGCCTTGCGGAGCGCGGCGCCCAGCCCCGCCTGGGTCGGCCGCAGCCCGTCCGTGCCCCGCTCCCCGGCGCCGTGCAGGTAGAGGATCACCGGCCAATCCGTGCGGGTCGCGTATTCGGCGGGGACGTAGACCTGGTAGTGATGGCGCTGGCCGCCCTGGTTGAGGGTGCGGTCCAGGAAGCCCGTCTCGGCGCCCTGGGCCCCGAGGGCGCCCACCCCCAGGAAGGCAAGCACCAGATGGGCGAGGTCAGCGAGGCGCACGGGCGGCCTTCAGTGCGCCCCGCCCTGGCTCAGTTCCATCAGCACGCCACCGGTCTCGGCCGGGTGGATGAAGGCCACGCGGCAGCCGTGGGCGCCGTTGCGGGGGGCCGAGTCGATCATGCGCACGCCCTTGGCCAGCAGCGAGGCCACGGCCTCGTCGATGTCGTCGACCTCGAAGCAGACGTGGTGGATCCCGGGACCGCGCTTCGCCAGGAACTTGCCGATGGGCCCTTCGGGATCGGTGCTCTCCAGGTATTCCAGGGTGCTCGGCCCCACCGGGAAGAAGGCCGTCTTCACCTTCTGCTCGGCCACTTCCTCTGTGTGCTCAGCGGTCATGTCGAAGAGGCGGGCCATGCGGGTCATGGCCTCGTCCAGCCCCGGCGCCGCGATGCCCAGGTGGTTGATGCGCAGCAGTTTCATGGGGGCTCCGGCCGTGATTGAGGGAAGACCTCGATCATGCAGCAGGTGGGCTGGGGGCGTCCAGGGTGGGGGGGAGCTGGCTGTTGGCTATCAGCTATCGGCTATCGGCTATCAACTGAAGCACCTATCCCAACGCCGAGACAAGCCGGGACCTTCTTGACTGACAGCTGAGAGCTGACAGCCGACAGCCAATATTCAGTGCTGACACGCCTGGGCCATGCCCAGGGTCACGGTGCCGTCGGCCACCTGGACCTTGCCCTTGCTGGCCAGGAAGCCGATGACGCCGTCGAAGTCGAAGCTGTCGCCGCCGCAGTTGCAGTAGACAGCCGCGGGGCCGTGGGCCGCGACGGAGGCTGCGCGCAGGGACTCCAGGGAGCAGGCCCCGCCCTTCTCCACCAGGAGACCCAGCAGATCGTGGCCGTAGAGGGGTTCGGACATGGATGGCTCCAGTTCAGGAGTCTTCACTCCTGAATCCATTCTAGCCTGGCAAGCCCCGAAAGCAATCAGCTCCTCAGCGAGAGGGCCACTTCCCGGAGCAGGGGTTCGGGGCTGAGGTTCCGGGCCAGGTGGCGCAGGGCCTCGAGGATGGCCTCCTGGGGGGCCTTCAAGTCCAGCGGGGCCGCGGCCAGAGGGGCCAGGGCCTCCCGCCAGGGGGCCAGGGCCGGCGCCTCGCCGGTGCGCAGGCGGGCCAGGTCCGCCAGGATCCGCAGGAGCAACTCCAGGGGCTGCCGCAGCTGCTCGCCCTGAGCCAGGGCCGATTCCTTCTCGGGCAGCAGGGGCCCGGAGGCCTCCCCGAAAGCGGCGCCGCCCAGCAGGGCGAGCCAGGCCTCCAGCTGGGCCTCGGCCCGCTGGAACGCGGCCTCGTCCAGGAGCCGGAGGCTGCCTTCCCCCAGAGCGGACCAGCGGTCCTGGGCGGCCTCCTGCCAGCCCAGCCGCTGGGCCACGGCCCAGGCCTCCCGGGGGGCGAGGGGGGCGAAGGGGATGCGCTCACAGCGGCTGCGAATGGTCTGCAGCAGCGCCTCGGGGCGGTGGGTGATCAGGATGAAGTGGGTGCCTTCGGGCGGTTCCTCGAGGGTCTTGAGCAGGATGTTGCCGCTGGACTCGTTGAGCCGGTGGGCCTCTTCCACCAGGATCCAGCGGTGGCAGCCCATGGGCGGGGCCAGGGAGGCCCACTCGATGACACCGCGGCTGAACCGGGGCTGATTGGTGGAGTCGAGGCCCTCGCGGATCTGGTCGATGCGGATGACACCGGCCTTGCCCTCGGGGGTGATGCGCAGGAGGTTCGGCAGCTCGAAGGGCAGGTCCTCCCCCGCGAACATCCGGCAGCCCTCGCACTGGCCGCAGGCGCTGCGCCGGAAGCAGAGCTCGCGCTGGGCCAGCTCCAGGGCCACGCGGCGCTTGCCGATGCCCTCGGGCCCCGTGAAGACCAGCGAGCCCTGCAAGCGGCCCGCCAGCAGGCGGTCCGCCAGGCGCTGGCGGATGGCCTCGTGGCCGGAGATATCGGCGGAAAATCCAATCGCCACTAGTCCACCCCGAAGCCGGCGTTCCGCAGCAGCGGCGCCACCCGGGCCCAGATGGCGGCCTCGACGTCGTCCACCGCGTCCCGAGCGGGGATCAGGGCCACCCGGTTGGGGTTGTTCTGGGCGATGGCCAGGAAGCGCTTGCGCACGCGCCGGTGGAAGTCCAGCTCCGCCTCGTCGAAGCGGGTCTCGGAGAACTCGGCCCCCATGGAGAGGTTCCGCACCTCGACGCGCTGCAGGGACAGCTCCGGATCCACATCCAGCAGGATGGTCAGGTGGGGCCGCAGGCCCTTGAGCACCAGTTCGCTGAGGCGGTCCAGGGCGGACTCGGGCACGCCGCTGGCGCCCTGGTAGGCTCGGGTGGAGTCCTCAAAGCGGTCCACCAGCACGATCATCCCTTCGGCGAGGGCCGGGCGGACGACCTGCTCCAGGTGCTGGGCCCGGTCGGCGTAGAAGAGCAGCAGCTCGGCATCCGGACACCAGGCCTCGCCGCTAGGATGGCGCTCGAGCAGCAGCCGCCGCAGCTCCCGCCCCAGGGCCGTGCCGCCGGGCTCCTTGGAGACCAGCAGGGGCAGGCCGATCTGGCGCAGACGCTCGGAGAGCCGGAACAGCTGGGTGGACTTGCCCGACCCCTCCACGCCTTCGATGGTGATGAACACGCCCAGCACGAAACCTCCCTGCTGCCAGGATACCCGGCCCTGGCGACAGCGCCCCAGGGGGGGTGCTATGCTGCTCCGAACTCCAGGAGTCCACGGTGGCCGAAGCGATTCATTGCCCGAGCTGCTCCACCCGCTACCGCCTCCGGCCGGAACGGCTGAGGCCGAGCCTGCGGCGCGCGCGCTGTTTCTCCTGCGGGAGCACCTTCCCCGTGGGCGACGTCGTCCAGCGGGTGCTGGGCCTGCCCGCCCCGGATGCCACCGCCGGTTTCGAGGCCGAGGCGCTCGAGGCCCTGCGCCTGGCCACCCTCCCTCCCCAAGACCTGGAGGAAGCGCCGGCCCTCACCCTGGAGGATCTGCCCAGCAGCTTCACGGCGGTCCTGGACCAGACCCTGCCCGAGGTCCCCGCCTTCCTGCCGGAAGCCAAGGAAGACCTGCCCACCACCGTGCCAGTCCAGGAAGCCGCCCCCCCGGCGGAGCTCCCTCCCCCCGAACTGCCCAAGACCACGGCCTCGGGCTACACCTCCGCCCGGGATGCCATCGACAAGCTCTTCGGCGATGCCCCCGCCGAACCGGCTGGCCTGAGAATCAGCCGCCATCCCGACGACATGGACATGGAGGCCACCCTGTCCGCCCTGGACTCAACGCTGGCCCCCCCGCAAGCCAAGGTCCAACCCGAACCGGAGCTGCCTTCGGTGCCCGCCCCCAGCCTGGAAGACGGGGCCACCGCCTCCGGCTATGCCCCCAACCTGCTCGGCGCCGCCAGTTCGACGGTCCGCATCTCCCAGGCCGACCTCCTGGCCGCCATGGCTTCCGTGCCAGCCTCTGCCATGGAGGAGCCGACGGTGGCCTTCGAGGCGACGGACCTGCTGCCGCCCCCCGAGGAACTCACCGAGGTGGTCCCGGCTCCGAGCAGCTTCGCGCCCCTCCCTGATGGCCCGGAAACGGGTGCGGAACTCCTGCGGCTGAAGATCGGCGAAGACATCTACGCCGGGCTCACGATGCCCCAGCTCATCGCCTGGGTGGATGAGGGACGCATCCTCGAGAACCACATGGTGGCCCGCCAGCACAGTGAAAACTGGCTGGAGGCCTGCAAGGTGCCGGGCTTGCGCCCTGCCTTTGACCGGCTCCGCCGCGAGCGGACTGGCGGAGCACCCACCTTGCCCCAGGCCGAAGAGCCGGCCCCCAAGAAGGGCCTCTTCAGTGGTCTGTTTGGAAGGCACTGAGATGCAGACGCTCCTCCTCGTCGCCGCCCTGGGTCTCGCCCAGGTTCCCCCCGGTGGGTCTGCCCCAGCGACTCCAACCCCGGTGGAGGCGGCCCCGGCTCCGGCCGCCCCGCTCTCCTTCCACTCCGAGAGCCTCGGCTTCATCTGGGACCGCACCATTCCCCTGGCCATCAACCTGGACGGCCTGAAGGTGACCAGCATCTTCTTCAACAAGCGCAAGGTCGAGAAGAGCCTCTTCGACTTTCTGAAGAACGCCGAGTTCGGCACCCGGGCCCAGCTGGAGGTCACCAACACCAGCAAGTCCCCCCGGATCCCCGGCTTCGCCGTGGCAGTCCTGGACAAGGATGGCCGGCTGATCGGCGTGGCCTCCGGCGGTACCAAGGTCGGCACCATCCAGCCCGGCGAGACCGAGACCTTCGACCTCAACTTCAGCCAGGTGAAAGAGCGCCTCGCCTCCGGGGATCGGTTCCTGCTCGCCATTGAGCTGAGGAACTGATTCCCTTATCAGCTGTTGGCTGTCAGCTATCAGTGAAAGAGGGGCCCGGCTGGGCCCATCGGGCGGTCCCGGGCCTGCTTTTGATGGCTGATAGTTGATCGCCGATAGCCCCTAGTTCGCTTCCTGATCCTGGTAGTGGGCCAGGATCTCTGCAGGGGTGGCGGTGGCGGTGCCGATCTTGGCGACCACGACACCCGCGGCGGCATTGGCCAGCATGGCGGCCTCGCGCCAGTCGGCTCCGGCGGCCACGGCGGCACTGAAGGCGGCGATGACGGTATCCCCGGCGCCGCTCACATCAAAGACTTCCCGGGCCTCGGTGGGAATCATCCAGGGAGCGACCTGACCAGCGTCCGGGGCGAAGAGCGCCATGCCCCGCTCGCTGCGCGTCACCAGCAGGCCACCCAGACCCAGGTCCTGCACGAGCTCCCGGCCGGCCACCGTGACCTCCATGTCGGAGCGCGCCGGGCGGGATGTCAGCTCCGACGTCTCCTTCGTGTTGGGCGTCATGAGGGTGGCGCCGCGGTAGAGGTGCTTGTGAGCGGGCTTGGGATCCACGATCCAGGGCAGGTTCCGCTCGGCGCAGAGCGAGCGCACCAGCTCCATGACTGACTCGCTGATGGTGCCCTTGGCGTAATCGGACACGATCAGGGCCGAGGCCTCGGCCAAGGCCCGCCGCAGACGGTCCTTCAGGCCCAGGAGCACGACGGGATCCAGCGGACCCGAGTCCTCCCGGTCGATGCGCAGCATCTGCTGCTGCTGGCCGATGACACGGGTCTTGATGACCGTCGGGCGCGAGGTGTCCAGCACCAGGCCCGAGATGGAGATGTCGAGCTCCCCGAGGAGACCCAGCACGCCTTCCCCGGCGCGGTCCTTCTGTAAGGTGCCCACCAGCATGGGTTCCGCACCCAGGGCCCGGAGGTTGGCGGCCACATTGGCCGCGCCGCCGAGCACGGACCGCTCCCGCACCACCCGCACGATGGGCACCGGCGCCTCCGGCGAGATGCGGCTCACCTCGCCAAAGAGATACTCGTCCAGCATCACATCACCCAGCACGGCCACCTTCCGGCCCTGCATGCGCTGGAGCACCGACTCGGCCTGGGCGCGGTCGAGGCGCATCAGTCCACCCGCCGGGCCTGGTCCACCAGCATCACGGGAATGCCGTCCTCGATGGGATAGCAGAGCTTGCAGGACTGGCAGTGGAGGCCCTCGGCCCGCTCCAGGAGCTCACCGTGGCAGGCGGGGCAGCAGAGGATCTCGAGCAGGCGGGGTTCGAGCGGCATGGGGATAGCTTAGCGGAATTCCACCGGGGGTCGCCCCGCCAGCCGCAGGCAGATCCCGATCAGAAAGCCAGCTGTTCCTGGATCTGGGCGCTGAGGCCATCCAGCAGGAGGTAGCGCTTGGCGTAGAGGGACCGCTTGTTGGGCTTGATCTCCTCCGACGTGCGCCGGGGCGTGGTCAGCGGCAGCCGGAACCAGCCGTCCCCCACGGGCACACCGCCGACCTCGGTCCAGAGGTCATCGAAGTCGAACCGGAAATCCCGCCTGGGCACCAGAGGATTGTTCACCCGGGCCCGGTAGACCTGGATGGCGTTGCCCACTCCCTGCAACTCCGAGGCCCCCAGGGCCCGGGCCACTTCCTGGACCACCAGGACCATGAGGTTCTTGGGGCGGAGGCCGTGCATGGCTTTCGTGGCCAGCTTGATGGCCGCCTCGTCCCCACCCTTGCGGCCCTGCAGCCCGCCGATGCGGACGATCAGCCCCGTGCCGAGCTCCAGGGAGAAGGCCACCCCCGTGATGGCCCCCGGCACACCCTCCAGTTCCAGGAAGACCGAGACCTCGCCCTCCTTGCGGAACTGGGCATCGCTGCCGAGGCGGAGCAGGCCCTTCTGACCTCGGTCCAGAGCGAAGCGCGCCAGTACCAGGCCCCCGGGCTGCCGCATGGCCTCGGCCAGGAAGCCGCCATGACCGAGCAGGCCCAGATAGGTGTCCTGGATGACCTTGGTCCGGCGCGCCAAGCCCCAGCCCACGGCCATGTAGCGTGTCAGGGCCCGGAAGATGAGCCGGGGGTTGGCCCGACTGAAGGCCTCCATAGCCACATCCTCGTGAAAGGAGAACCAGGCCAGGGCCGCCTCGGGCCGCAGGGCGGCGGCGGTGGCCCAGCGCAGGTGCCGCTTGAACAGGCGCAAGCTGTTCGTATTGAGGCGATAGACGTGTCGGCTCCATCCCCAGGCCTTGTGGGCAGCTTTCCAGTAGACCCGAACCAAGGGGGCTCCATCCGTGTGGAGGTATTGTAGCCCACCATATAGAAATAGCCGGTCCCTTGGGCAGACGCTCCCGAGATAACCCAAGGACCAGGTATCCAGCAGGCCCACCGGGCCCTCATTCGGCACCAGGATTCAACCCCGCTCCAGTATCATTGGTCCAAGGAATGGGAGTTCCTCTCTGCCGCGGCCTGCCCGGCTTGTTGTGTGTCTTGCCCGGAGTCCTGGTTGAAGCTGAGCTCTCTGCTGGTGCCTCTGGGTGTCCTGTTCCTGTCCGGTTGTGCGGGTGGGCTCAACAGCGACACCAGCAACATCGAGATCCGGGCCCTGAACATGGCCCTGGCCAACAAGGCCCAGGAGCTGAAGCTCACCTACCTCGATACCTATTCCATCCTCCTCGCCAACACCGGCAAGCCCCTGGTCTTCTTTTACCAGCCAGACGGCGAGCACCTCTCGGAGCTGGGCTACCTGCGCTGGGCCGACGCCAGTCTTGTCCCCTACATCAAGTACTACAAGGTCACCTGCGCCGGCATGGTCGGGGACTCCATCACGCGGCGCGTCAATGCGGTCCAGATCCCGAACCCCACCCGAGACGCCACCTGGGACGACCTCCTGGCCATCAAGGCCTACAACCTGGGCGTCGACGGGGAGACCTCCGCCGATGTGCTTCAGCGGCTGCACCAGCTGGTCCAACCCGACATCGACTGCTACTTCGTGATGATTGGCAACAACGACCTGCACGCCGCCGTGCCTATCTCCCAGGTCATCGCCAACGTCGAGACCATCGCCCGCTACCTGAAGACCCAAAGCGGCAAACCGGTCGTGATCCAGGCCGTGATGCCCCTCAACCGCTAGTCCCGCCCTCCAGGAACTCTCGCCCATGCCCGTCACCCGACCCATGCTCATCTCTCTCGGCCTGGCCTGTTGTGGGCTCGCCTCGGCCTCCGAGCCCATGGTGCCCAGCCTGCACCTGGGGATCGCCGATGCCCAGGGCGATTTCCGCAATGAGATGGGGACGAAGCACGCGTCCCAGGGAGCCCTGTCGCTGACGATCCCCCTGACAGGAACCCTGGCCATCCGCCCGAGGGTGGCCTTCCAGGCCTTCACCACCATCGACAATCAATACGCCTACAAGTCGACCCGCTACAACGATCTGGGTGCGGAAGACTCCCGCTGGAGCGCGTGGTCCCTGGGCGGGGACGTGCTCTACCGCCCCAGCGGGCCCCGGGGCCGCCTCTACTTCCTGGCCGGGGCCTACCTGAAGGTCTGGCGGGAGCACAGCTTCGGGACCTACACCACCAGTGACCGGGTGAACCCTACCCGCACCTACATCGTGAACGACACCAGCACCAAGGACGAGCCCGCCGTTGCCCTGGGCCTGGGCTACACCCTCCACCGCCGCGTCAGCCTGGAGAGCCGCTATGTGTTCTGCATCTACCGGGGCCTGAGCTACAACACCCTGGAAGCGGCGATAGTTCTGAGCTACTGACAGCCACCCGACCGCTGGTTACCTAGCCCTCTGGTTGTTCGATGGGCTTCCCCTGGAACAGGGTCCCCCGCAGCACGCCGCGCAGCGTGTTGACGAGGATGTAGAGCCAGAGCCCCACGAGCAGGGCCGTCAGGGCCAGGGCATAGCCTCGTGTGAGCAGCGACGGGAAGCGCAGGGCGAGCTTCTGGCTGCCGATGGTGTAGGCGGCGAGCGGAAAGACGAAGGCCCACCAGCCGAGGCTGAAGGGAATGCCGCCGCGGCGCCACTGGTAGGCGCAGATCACCAGAATCAGGGCCAGGATCCACATGCCGAAGCCCCAGAGGGTGGCGGCGGCCAGAGAGAAGAGGCCCGTCTCGGTCACGAGGCCCAGGCTCTTGGCGCTGGCACCCAGGTCCAGGACGGCGCTCACGGCCAGCCCCGCCGCGCTGAGGATGATCCCGAAGGTCGGGGTGGTCTCCGCGGGTGGCAGGGGGTGCAGCGCCAGGCGGACGAAGATGATGGCGCTGATGAACAGGAACAGAAAGAAGCCGATGCCCAGCATGGCGGCATTGCAGACGAGGATCGTCAAGCACCAGTGGGGCCGCAGCTGCGCGGCCCAGCTGCAGACGGGGTTGCCCAGCAGCAGCAGCGCCATGTTGGCGATGGGGGCCATGATCCAGGAGAAGTTCATGGTCTCCGGCGCCGGGGCAGCCTCGGCGCGGATGAACCGGAAGGTCGTGAACAGGGTAAAGAAGGCCACCCCGACGATGGCGATGCCCCAGCACGCCAGCAGCAGACCGAAGACCAGCTCTCTGCCCAGGTATTGGCTCCAGATGAGGTGCACGTTGGTGCCCAGGATCACCGTGGCCACCGGCATCGTGACGAAGAAGTTGGTGGCCACCGGGTGGTGCAGATCCCGGTGTACGTAGTCGAAGTGGCGCACCCAGCGCAGCAGCCAGGGAATCAGCACCAGGAAGTAGCCGACATCGGCCAGGGCCGCCACGGCGAAGCTCGGCCACCAGGCCCATAGGAACTGGCCTTCCCACAGGAACAGGATGTTCGCCAAGCCTCCGGTCCCCATGATCACGGCGAACCAGCCCGGGGCGAAGTGCTTGATCGCGTGCTGCTCCTGCATGGTCTTCCCTTCGTGTGGCCCGACTTCCCTGACACACCAAGCAGCCATGAAACGGGGGTTCCCGTCTCATGGCTGCTCGGGGTGGAGCGCCTACTTGAGCGCCTTCGCCGCCAGCTCCAGCACGTCCGTGGTGGCGACGCCCTCGTGGCCAGTCTCGCCCGCGGCATTGTTCAGCATGACGTTGCAGAAGGGGCAGGCCACGGCGACCGTGCTGGTCTTCGTCTCCAGAGCCTGTTCGAAGCGCTCGTGGTTGACGCGCTTGCCGAGGTGCTCCTCCAGCCAGAAGCGTCCGCCACCGGCGCCGCAGCACATGGTGGCCTCGCCGTGCTTCTCCATCTCCGTGAGCTTCACACCGGGGATGGCGTCCAGGATCGCGCGGGGCGCGGCCACTTGGCCATTGTAGCGGCTGAGGTAGCAGGGGTCGTGGTAGGTGAGGTCCACGGCCACGGTCTGGTCAAGCTTGATCCGGCCTTCGGCCAGGAGCTGCGCCACCAGCTCGGTGCCGTGCACCACCTCGAAGTTGCCGCCGAAGTCCGGGTACTCGTTCTTCAGGGTGTTCAGGCAGTGTGGGCAGTTGGTGATGATCTTCTTGACGTCGTAGCCCTTGAGCAGCTCTACGTTGGTCTCCGTGGCGGTCTGGAAGAGATACTCGTTGCCCAGGCGCCGGGCGGACTCACAGGTGCAGCTCTCCTCGGTGCCCAGGATGGCGAAGGAGATGTTGGCGGCCTTGAGCAGCTTCACCAGGGACTGGGAGACCTTCTGGCCCGCGGCGTCGTAGCTGCCGGCACAGCCCACCCAGAACAGGTATTCGGCATCGGGCTTTTCGGCCAGAGTAGGCACCTCCAGACCCTCGGCCCACTTGCCGCGGTCGGCCTGGGCCAGGTTCCAGGGGTTGCCCTGGCGCTCCATGCCCTTGAAGGCGATCTGGGCCTCGGCGGGGAAGTCGCTCTCTTCCAGCGTGAGGTAGCGGCGCATCCCCACGAGCTTGTCCACGAAGCTGATCTGCAGCGGGCAGGCCCACTCACAGTAGCCGCAGCTGGTGCAGGCCCAGATGGTGTCCCGGCTGATCCAGCCCTCGAGCTGCTCCTTGCTCCAGGGGGGCGCCTCGTCATCGCGCTGCCAGTGGGCGCCCTCGGGCACGGGGCCGCCGATGAGCAGGCGATCCTCGGGCACGGTCTGGTCCTGGCCCATCTGGGCGAGGGGGGTGGCCTTCAGGTAGTCGCGCAGGTCATTGCCAAAATCCTTGGGCCGGAGCGGCTTCCCCGTGAGCGTCGTGGGGCAGTTCTCCAGGCAGCGGCCGCACTCCACACAGGTGTAGAAGTCGAGCATCTGCTTCCAGGTGAAGTCCTGGATCTTGTTGATGCCGAAGTGCTCGGCCTCCATGTCCATGGGCTTCAGGTTCTTGTTGGGCTCCAGCTCGCGGAAGTAGATGTTGAAGAGCGATGTGAAGACGTGGAAGTGCTTGGAGTAGGGCAGGAAGTTGGCGAAGAAGTAGAGCAGGCCCAGGTGCAGCCACCACATGCTCTTGTAGACCACCAGCAGGGCGGTGCCGTCCAGGGGACGCAGCAGGTTCGCCACGAAGAGGCTGGCCGGGGCCCACAGCTTCCAGGTGGGGTTGTGCAGCCAGATGTAGGCGCCGTCCGCCAGCAGGTCCGTGATCATCAGGCCGCCGATGAGGCTCAGGGTGGCCCAGGCATCCCAGGAGTTCTCCAGGCGCCAGGGCTTGGCGGCCATGCGGCGGAAGGCCGCAAGGCCGAGGCCCACGAGCACCAGCACCTCAAAGATGTCCTTGGTGAACTGGTAGCCCAGGCCGAACTGGCCCAGGGCCTCGGTCATGTGCCAACCGAAGAGACCTTCCAGCACCAGCCCGAGGCTGCGGAGGCCCAGCACACAGAAGCCCCAGAAGATGAGGATGTGGTAAAAGCCCGCGTACTTGTCCCGGACCATGCGCTGCTGGCCCAGGGCCAGCACGAAGACGCCCTTCAGGCGCTCCAGGGGCCGGTCCGTGCGGTTGTCAGGAAGACCGGCTTTCATCGTCCCGATCCGCTGCCGGATGGTCCACGCAAAGAAGCCGCCCGCGGCCAGGGTCAGGATCCAGAACAGCGCGATTTCCAGGGCCTTCATGGGGTTGCTCCTTGCGAAGACGGGTGGCAGCCAAGGTGGCGGGGGCCGCCTTGATCAATAACCCGGTTGTCAGGTATGGCAGGCTCGATGGCCCAGTGTAGCCGTCGCCATGTGAAACTGAAGTCTCAACCTGGAGTCAGTTTCCGGAGGCCCCCTTGGCCCAAGTTCCCAGCCTGGTGTTCGAATCCGCCGTCACTCGCCCCCTGTCTGTGGTGTTCCGCTCCGGCGAGCGCTGGGAGGGCCACGACTACCTGGTCGAAGTGGTGGCCGCACGCCAGGGCCTGGACAGCTTTGACGTGGTGGTGGACTTCCGCGACCTGGAGGCGGCCCTGGACCGCAGCCTGGCCCCTCTGCAGGGGCAGTTGCTGTCGGACCTCGGCCTGGACGGCCCCCTGGCCCTGGCCCAGCGGCTTTTGGCGGAGCTGGCCCCCTTCGCCCCTGCCCCGGCCCGGCTCAAGGAGGTCGCCCTCACGGATGGCCAAGGCCGGCGGCTGGCGGTGTTCGGCTGAATCGGGACAAAATCCCTTGCGCCCCTGGATCCCCCTCGCCGCCCTGGCCCTGGCCCTCGCGCCCCTGGGGGTCGTGAGACCGGTCCGCGTCTCCGGGCACAGCATGGAGCCCGCTCTGGCGGACGGGGTCCTGCACTGGTCCTGGCGGGCCTGGGTGGTGCCGGCCCCTCGACGGGGCGAGGTCTGGCTGGTGAAAGGGCCCCAGGGGGCCTCGGTGAAACGGGTGCTTGGGCTCCCCGGCGAGCAGGTGCGCTGGGAAGGCGGGGACCTCTGGATCAACAACCGGCGCCTGGACGAGCCCTGGGTGGCCCATCCCGAGCGGAACGGCAGCGGCCAGAAGGCCTGCGGGGACGGCTACCTGGTGCTGGGCGACAACCGCCCGGCCAGCCAGGACGGCCGGAGCTGGGGGCCGCTTCCCGCCGAGGCCATGATAGGCCGGCTGCTGGTCGGCCCCTGAGGAACTGGGGCTATCCTGAATCCCCCGGAGGCGCCGTTCATGGCCACCAAGCGACAAGGCCAGGTCCTCACCCGCGAACGCACCAAGCTGCGGGAACCGGGTCTGTTCAAGGTGCTGCTCCACAACGACGACTACACCACCCAGGAGTTCGTGGTCTGGCTGCTGACGACGGTCTTCCGCAAGCCCGAGCCCGAGGCTATCGCCATCATGCTGGCGGTCCACCGGGCCGGGGTGGGTGTGGCCGGTCGCTACACCCGGGACGTGGCTGAGACCCGCGCCGAGCGCGGCCGGCAGCTGGCCGAGCGCGATGGTTTTCCCCTCCTGCTCACCGTGGAGCCCGACGATGCCTAAGACCCCCCAGATCAGCCCGGACCTGAACCAGGGCTTCCAGCGGGCCTTTGACCTCGCCAAGGCCCGCCGCCATGAGGATGTGAGCCTGGAGCACCTGCTGCTGGCCCTGCTGGATGATGTCCACGCCGCCCAAACCCTACGGGGCTGCGGCGTGAAGCCGAGCGCCCTGCGGGAGGAACTGGAGGCCGTGCTGGCCAACTCCTTCGAGCCGGTGCCTGGCGAGGAACCGCTTCAGCCCCACAGCACCCTGGGCTTCGTGCGGGTGGTGGAGCGGACCCTGCTCCAGGCCTTCAGCGCGGGCCGAAAGGTCGTCCAGGGAGGGGAGCTGCTCCCGGCTTTCCTGGAGGAGGAAGCCAGCCCCGCCCGGTTCCTGCTCGAGAAGCACGGCGTGCAGCGCCTGCCCCTGCTCAAGGTCCTGAGCCATGGACCTGCCGCCAAGACGCCAGCCCCAGCGGCTGAACCGGTGGAGGAAGAGGTCGAAGGGGGCTCCGTGGCCCCGAATCCCCTGGAGGCCTATGCCACGGACCTGGTGGCCCGGGCCGCCGCGGGGCGGCTGGATCCCCTGGTGGGCCGCGACGCCGAGATCACCCGCATGGCCCAGGTGCTCTGCCGCCGCCGCAAGAACAACCCCCTGCTGGTGGGCGAGCCCGGCGTGGGCAAGACCGCGATCGTGGAGGGCCTGGCCCGCCGCATCCATGAGGGCACCGTGCCCGAGCCTCTGCAGGCCGCGCGGATCTTCGCCCTGGACCTGGGCGCCCTGCTGGCCGGTAGCCGCTACCGGGGCGACTTCGAGGAGCGCCTCAAGGCCGTGCTCAAGGCCCTCGGCGACACACCGGGCGCCATCCTCTTTGTCGACGAGCTCCACACCCTGGTGGGCGCGGGCGCCACCAGCGGGGGCGCCATGGACGCCGCCAACCTGCTCAAGCCGGCCCTGGCCTCGGGGGAACTCCGCTGCATCGGCGCCACCACCTTCCAGGACCTGAAGGGCTCCCTGGACAAGGACCGGGCCCTCTCCCGGCGCTTTCAGGTGGTGGAGATCAGCGAGCCCAGCGCCGCGGACGCCCTGGGCGTGCTGCAGGGCCTCAAGGCCGCCTACGAGACCCACCATGGCGTGAAGTATTCCGCCGCGGCCCTGGAGGCCGCCGTGCGCCTGGCTGCCAAGCACCTGACCGACCGCCGGCTACCGGACAGCGCCCTGGACGTGGTGGACGAGGCCGGCGCCGCCCAGAAGCTGCTGCCGAAGAAGGCCCGGGCGCGCCAAGTCGGCGCCGCCGAGATCGAGGCCGTGGTGGCCCGCATGGCCCGGGTGCCCGTGGCCTCGGTCAGCGCGGATGACCGCGAGGCCCTGGCCGGTCTCGAGACGGCGCTGCGGGCTCAGATCTTTGGCCAGGACCCGGCCTGCGAGGCCGTGGCGAGCGCCATCAAGCTGGCGCGCTCGGGTCTGCGGGATCCCCTGAAGCCCATGGGCTGCTTCCTGTTCGCGGGGCCCACCGGCGTGGGCAAGACGGAGCTGGCCAAGCAGCTTGCGAAGGCCCTGGGCATCGCCTTCCTGCGCTTCGACATGAGTGAGTATCAGGAGAAGCACGCCGTGGCCCGCCTCATCGGCGCCCCGCCGGGCTACGTGGGCTACGAGGAGGGCGGCCTGCTCACGGACGCCGTGCGCAAGCAGCCCCATGCGGTGCTGCTGCTGGATGAGCTGGAGAAGGCCCACCCGGACCTCTTCGGCGTGCTGCTGCAGGTGATGGACCACGCCTCCCTGACCGACAGCCATGGCCGCAGCGCCGACTTCCGGCACACGGTGCTGGTGATGACGACCAACGTGGGCGCCCGGGAGCTGTCGGCCCGGCAGGTGGGCTTTGCCGAAGCCGGCGCGCACCGCTCCGCCACCGGCACCCTCGAGAAGGCCTTCAGCCCCGAGTTCCGCAACCGCCTCGACGCCATCCTCCAGTTCGCATCCCTGGGCCGGGCCGAGATGGAGCGCGTCGCCGACAAGCACCTCCGGGAGCTTGAGACCCAGCTGCAGGAGAAGGGCGTGACCCTGACCTGTGCCCCGGCGGCCCGGGCCTGGCTGGCGGCCAAGGGCTATGACCCGGCCTTCGGCGCCCGCCCCATGGCCCGGCTCATCGAGCGCGAGCTGCGCCGGCCCCTGGCCGAGGCCATCCTCTTCGGCCCCCTGGCCAAGGGCGGCAAGGCCAAAGTGGGCCTCAAGGACGGCCGGCTGTGCCTGTCTTTCGGCTGACGGAACGCCTGGTCTTCCCGGACCCAGAGCTGGCCGAGGACGGCCTCCTGGCCATCGGCGGGGATCTCAGCGTGCCCCGGCTCCTGCAGGCCTACCGCAGCGGCATCTTCCCCTGGTTTGGCGAAGAGGATCCCCTGCTCTGGTGGTCCCCGCCGGAGCGGGCCCTGCTGCGGCCCGGCCACCTGCACCTCTCCGCCCGCACCCGCCGGAGCCTGCGGCACCAGCCCTTCGAGACCCGCTTTGACACAGCCTTCGAGGCGGTCATCGGGCACTGCTCCCGGGTGCCCCGCCCCGGCCAGGACGGCACCTGGATCACGGCGGAGATGCGGGAGGCCTACCTGGCCCTGCACCGCGCGGGCCACGCCCACAGCGTCGAAGCCTGGCGGGACGGGCAGCTGCGGGGCGGCCTCTATGGGGTGTCCCTGGGCGGCGCCTTCTTCGGCGAGAGCATGTTCAGCCTGGAACCGGAGGCCAGCCGCGCGGCCCTGGCGGCCCTGGACGCGCGGCTGACCGGCTGGGGGTTCAGCCTGCTCGATGGGCAGCTCCCCCACGAGGGTCTGCGGGGCTATGGCTTCCGGGTGGTGCCCCGGCGCCTCTTCCTGGTGGAACTCCAGGAAGCGCTCCAGGCTGAGGAACGCGTCGGCTACTGGTGAAAAGATAGCCTTTCGCTTGGCCAGTCCAGGGCTATTATTCCCTTAAGGCCAAAGGACTCCCATGTTGACGATCTCTGAATCGCGAGTCTCACCAAGGCACACCATCGCGCTTGTGATGGCTGGAGGGCGCGGCAAGCGCCTGATGGACCTGACCGATCACTATGCCAAGCCCGGTCTCGACTTCGGCGGCAAGTACCGCATCATCGACTTCACGCTCTCCAACTGTGTGAACTCGGGCTTCCGCAAGATCATGGTGCTCACGCAGTACAACTCGCACCGCCTGCTGGAGCACCTGCAGTTCGGCTGGACCTTCCTGCCGGGCAAGCTCAACGAGTACGTGCACGTGCTGCCGGCCCAGCAGAGCTTCGACAAGGACGCCTGGTACAGCGGCACGGCGGACGCGGTCTACCAGAACCTCGACAGCATCCAGGCTGCGGATCCCAAGACCGTGCTGATCCTCGCGGGCGACCACATCTACCGCATGGACTACAAGGTGTTCCTCAAGGACCACCTCGACAACCAGGCCGACATGACCATCGCCTGCCTGGAGGTGCCCCGCGACGCGGCGCGCGGCTTCGGCATCGCGCACGTCGATGAGAACGACCGCATCGTGTCGTTCGTCGAGAAGCCCGCGGATCCCCCGGCCATTCCCGGCAAGCCCGACAGGGCCTTCGCGTCCATGGGCATCTACATGTTCGACGCGAAGTTCCTCGCCCGCGAGCTGATCAAAGACGCCGAGGATCCCAACTCCGGCCATGACTTCGGCAAGGACATCATCCCCCGCATCGTCAGCGAGGCCCGGGTCTTCGCGCACCGCTTCGAGCGCAGCTGCATCCCCAACCCCGGCCATCCCGAACCCTACTGGAAGGACGTGGGCAGCGTGGACTCCTACTGGGAGGCCAACATGGACCTCACCAGCGTGCTGCCGGCCCTGAACCTCTACGACGCGAACTGGCCCATCACCACTCACCAGGAGCAGCTGCCTCCCGCGAAGTTCGTCCACGCGGGCGAGATGCGCAACGGGGTGGCGCTCTCCAGCCTGGTCTCCGGCGCCTGTGTGATCTCTGGTGCCCACGTGCACCACTCGCTGCTCTCGAGCCGCGTCTCGGTGCATTCGCACGCCCGCCTGGACGGAGCCATGATCCTGCCCGACTGCGACATCGGGCGCCACGCCCGCCTGCGCCGCTGCATCGTGGCCCGGGCCTGCAAGATCCCGGCTGGGATGGTCGTCGGCGAGGATCCGGAAGAGGATGCCCGCCGCTTCTACCGCACCGAAGCCGGTGTGACCCTCATCTCCCAGCGCATGCTGAATCAGCTGGAGCCCTAGGTTTTGAAGGTTCTTTTCGTCGCGTCCGAGCTCTTCCCCTACGTCAAGACCGGTGGTCTGGGCGATGTGATGGCCGCCCTCCCCCGGGCCATGCGTGGCCTCGGCATCGATGCCCGGCTCCTGATCCCTGCCTACCCGGCCATCCTTGAAGCGGTTGACGTGCAGGGCGTGGCCGCGTCCTTCCCGGACCTCATGGGAGGCGGTCCCGCCCGCATCCTCCAGGCCGAGGCCCCGGGCCTGCCCCTCTACCTGCTGGAGCAGCCCGGTTTCTACGCCCGACCCGGCGGTCCCTACGGCTACCCCGATGACCTCGCCCAGCGCTTCGCCGCCCTGGCCTGGGCCGGCGCCCACCTCGGCCGCGTCGGTGCCGCCGATGGCTGGCGGCCTGGCGTGCTGCACGGCCACGACTGGCACACGGGGCTGATGCCCGCTTATGTGGCCTATGGCGACGGGCCCCGGCCGGCGACGGTGATGACCATCCACAACATCGCTTTCCAGGGCCGCTTCCCCGCGAAGCTGCTCGACAGCCTGTGGCTGCCACCCCGCGCCTTTACGCCCGAGGGCGTCGAGTTCCACCGGGACCTCTGCTTCCTCAAGGCCGGCCTGCAGCTCGCGGACCGCATCAGCACCGTGAGCCCCACCTACTCGAATGAGATCCAGGTGGCTGGCGGGCACGGCCTGGAGGGCCTGCTGTCCCATCGGCGGGGCGACCTGTGGGGCATCATCAACGGCGTGGACTCGACGGTCTGGAATCCAGCGCGGGATCCCCACCTCCTGAGCCGCTACGATGTGCGCCACCCGGGCCGCCGCCAGCCGAACCGGCCGGACTTCCAGCGCCGCCTGGGCCTGGACGAGGATCCTGCCGCGCCCCTCTTCACCTCCATCAGCCGCCTGGACCCGCTCAAGGGCCTCGACCTGGTCCTGGAAAACGTGGACCACCTGGTGGCCCGGGGCGCGCAGCTGGCGGTCATCGGCACCGGCGACCCCCACGCGGAAGGTGCCTTCGTCCAGGCCGCCCAGCGCCACCCAGGCCGCGTGGGCGTGTTCCTGAGCTACGACGAGGCCCTGGCCCACCGCGCCTTTGCCGCCTCGGACGTGATCCTGGTGCCTTCGCGCCAGGAGCCGTGCGGCCTCACCCAGCTCTATGCCCAGACCTATGGCGCCCTGCCCCTGGTGCGGCGCACAGGCGGGCTGGCCGACACGGTGGTCGGGCTCACCCCCGAGACCCGGGCCGCGCGCACAGCCACGGGCTTCGTGTTTGACCGGGCCAACGGCTGGGCCCTGGGCGAAGCCCTCAATGCCGCCATCGACCTCTTCCAGGATCCCCAGGCCTGGCGCCTCCTGCAGCGCCGGGGCATGACCACCGACTTCAGCTGGGAGGGCCCCGCCCGGGCCTATCTCGACCTCTACGCCACCATCGCACCGAAGGGAGACTGAGCATGGACATCCAACCGCTCTGGCAGGCTGTGGTGAACCATCCCATGGGGGGCTGGCGCCGCGTGGCCGAGCCCGCCCTGCCCGCCCTGGATCCCGCCAAGCGCCTGCTCTGGTGCGGCATCGGGGGTTCCATGTTGCCCTCGGAGACGCTCATCCGCGCCTTCGGCAACGACCGCGCCTTCAGCAACTGGGTGCCCCTGGCCTCCCCCGAGCCCGCGCCGGAGTTCCGGCTGCAGGCCGGCGACCAGCTGGTGCTGGCCTCCAAGAGCGGCAAGACCCTGGAGCTCTGGACCTGGGTCGCGCGGCTTCGCGCCCTGCCGGGCTACGCGGAGCTGGCCCCGCCTGTCCTCATCACCCAGGACGACGCCAACCCCCTGGCCACCTGGGGCCGCGCCAACGGCTGCCGCATCCTGCCCATCCCCGTCGAGGTCGGGGGACGGTTCTCGGCCTTCACGCCCATCGGCACCCTGCCCCTGGCCTGGATGGGCCGCGATGCCGCGGCCTTCCTCCAGGGCGGCCGCGAGGTCATGGCCCAGGTGGAGGCCGGCGCCGGCCCCTGGCACGATCGCATCGTCGCCACCGTGGACCTGCTGCTGGACGCCCACCAGCAGGGCGTGACCGAGTGGGTGCTGATGCCCTACGCCATGCGCCTGGACAACCTCTCGGCCTGGTGGGTGCAGCTGGTGGCCGAGTCCCTGGGCAAGGTCGCCAAGGACGGCACCCGCAAGGGCTTCACCCCCATCCGCGCCGTGGGCCCTGTGGACCAGCACAGCCAGCTCCAGCGCTGGATGGCCGGGCCGCGCAACCTGGGCGTGATCCTCATGACCGTCGAAGGCGCCTCTGCCCCGGAAAAGCTCGACCCCCCGCCGGGTTCGCCCTACCCGGGACTGGCCGCGCTCCAGGGCGGCGAGATCCTCCGCGCCCAGGCCGAAGGCACCGCCGGCGCCCTGGAAGCGGCGGGCGTGCCCCTGCTGCGCTGGTCCCTGCCCAGCCTCAGCGAGCGGGAAGTGGGTGCCTTCATGATGGCCTGGCAGGCCATCATCGGCATCCTGGGCTTCGCCCTGGACCTGGATCCCTTCGACCAGCCCGAGGTGGAAGACGGGAAGAAGCGCACCTTCAAGCGGCTCGGGCTCTCCTGAGCTGTCAGCTCTCAGCTATCAGCTGTCAAATGCAGGTCCGGGCCAGCCTGATGAGCCCAGCCGGGTCCCTCTTTGGCTGACAGCTGACAGCTGATAGCCGACAGCCGACAGCTAAGCCATGGTCACCTGCAGCAGGTGGGCGGCGCCGTCGGCGAGCGCCTCCAGCATGGCCAGGTTCTCCGGGGTGAAGCGGTCGCGGCGCACGTCGTTGCACTGGATCATGCCGTAGGTGACCCCGTCCCGGCGGATGGGGAACAGGCCCACCGTCTCGAAACCGGCCGTGTGGCAGCGATTCCGGATGGCGCAGGTGAGGGGTAGCGCCGGGGCTGAAGCCAGCAGGTCCGAGGTGGCATTGGTCCAGAAGGAACCCCTCTCGGTGATGAAGGCCTGGGCCGGGTCGACGCGCTCGGAGAGCACCGCCCCGCACATGCAGGCCAGCAGGGGGTGGCGCTGGGCATCACGCAGCAGTCGCCCCTCGCCGTCCTCCATGCAGAGGCTGTTCTCCAGCTTCACGAAGCTGTCGGTGAAGCCCTGGGTCACGACATAGGGATACTCGGGACCGACCTTCAGGCGGATGCCGATGGCCTCGCAGCCGGAGATCTCACGGACGACGATGACCAGCTGCTGCGCGATCTCCCGGGGACTGGAGAGGGTATTGGACATGCGGAGCAACGCCAGGAAGGCCCGGCGCTCCATGTTCAGCCGATCAGCTTCCGATTGATGGACCGCTGCTAGGGTCATCCCAGGCATCCCCCACCTAGCCTATCGGCAGGTGGGTTGAGTTCTTTAGTGAAGCCGCTCAGTCGATCAAGGAGGCGGCATCTGGCAGCTGCTGCCGATGGCGGCGGGCAGGTAGAGGTGCTCGGCATAGTCCTGCACCATGCGGTCGGCGTTGAAGCGCCAGCCCAGGGTGCGGATGGAGTGCTTCATGCGCTCCACCCAGCCGTTGGGCACGCCCGCGGCATTGCGGTTTTCGTAGTAGAGCGGCACCACTTCCTCTTCCAGCAGGCGGAAGAGGTCATCGGCGTCGCGCTGGTCCTGGACCGCCTGATCCGCGTGGATCTCGCCGCTGCCGATGGCGAAGCCGTTCTCGCCATCATAGGACTCGGCCCACCAGCCGTCCCGCACGGAGATGTGCAGGCCGCCATTGAGCACCACCTTCATGCCGCTGGTGCCACAGGCTTCCAGGGGCCGCTGGGGGTTGTTCAGCCAGCCGTCGATGCCCTGGTAGAGCATGCGCCCCACCCGGATGTTGTAGTTCTCGATGAAGAGGATCCGGTGACGGAAGCGCGGGTCCTCGAGGAGCTGGTTGACCCTCTGGATGAGACCCTTGCCCGTCTGGTCCGCAGGGTGGGCCCGGCCCGAGAAGATGAGGTTCACGGGCCGCTCGGGGTTGTTCACCAGCCGGTCCAGGCGGTCCAGGTCGGTGAAGAGCAGGTCGGGCCGCTTGTAAGGCACGAAGCGGCGGGCGAAGCCGATGGTCAGCGCATCCGGATCCAGCGGCGGCGGCTCGATGGCCGACAGACCGAGGCGCTGGCGCATCTTCTCCGAGCGGCCGCGGATGAAGCGGATGGTCCGGGCCTTGAGCACCTGCTTGGTCTCCCAGATCTCCGCGTTGGACACAGACATGATCTTCGTCCAGGTATCCGGCCGGGTCAGGGAGCTCTGGTAGCCGACGCCAAGGTGGGCCTCGTAGAGGTGGTTCATCTCGGTGGCCAGCCAGGAGGGCAGGTGGACGCCGTTGGTGACGTGACCGATGGGCACGGCCTCTTCCTTCAGGCCTGGGTAGAGGTGGTTCCACATCTTCCGGGACACCACGCCGTGCAGCGCGGAGACCCCATTGGCGCGGCGGGTCAGCTTGAGGGCCAGCACCGTGGGCAGGAAGGGGGAGCCGTGATCGTGGGGGTTCACCCGACCCAGGCCCATGACTTCGTCCAGGGAGAGCTTCAGGCCCTCGGCCAGGGCGCGCAGGTGCTCCGCAGCCAGCTCCGCGGGGAAGCGGTCATGTCCGGCATCCACGGGGGTATGGGTGGTAAACACCGAGGCCGAAGCCACTTCCTGCAGGGCCTTGTGGGGCTCCATGCCGTCGTGCTGGATGCGGTATCGCGCCCGCTCCAGCAGCGCGAAGGCGGAGTGACCTTCGTTCAGGTGGAACACGCTGGCGTTGATGCCGAGGGCCCGCAGGGCCCGGGCGCCGCCCACGCCGAGCAGCAGCTCCTGCTCGATGCGCATGCGCTGGTCGCCCCCGTAGAGCCGGGCCGCCAGGGCCACGTCCTTGGGGTCGTTCTTCTTGACGCGGGTGTCCAGGAGGATCAGCCGGATACGGCCGACCTGGACTTCCAGCACCGCCGCGTGCACCAGGCGTCCCGGCAGCTCCACGGAGACATAGATGGGCTCACCGTGGCGGTCCACGGTGTGGACCAGCGGCAGGTCGGCGATGTCGTAGGGCTCCACCACATCCTGCTGCCAGAGCTTGCCGTCCAGCACCTGGCTGGTGTAGCCCTCGTGATAGAGCAGGCCCACGCCCACCAGGGGAATGCCCAGGTCGGAGGCGGACTTCAGGTGGTCGCCCGCCAGGATGCCGAGGCCGCCCGAGTAGATGGGCAGCGACTCGTGGATGCCGAACTCCATGCAGAAGTAGGCGATGGGCCGGGAGCGCATGGCCCCGGCGTGGGTGAGGCCCCAGGTGGTGACGGGCGTGAGGTACTCGTGCAGCTGCCGCAGGGCGCGATCGACCCGGGCCGGCACGTCCACGTCCGCCGCCCGTTGCTCCAGCTGCTCGGGCGAGATCTGCTTCAGGACGGACATGGGGTTCTGGTGGGCCCGGTGGTAGAGGTCGATGTCGAGATCCCGGAAGATCGTGCGGACTTCGGGTTTCCACGTCCACCAGAGGTTCTGGGTGAGCTGCTGCAGCTTGGGGAGAAGTTTGTCCATGAAACGTCCTAGGGGCGAGGCGAAGAAGGGACTGCATCAGGCCGCAAGAACAGGGCGGCCAAGGGCGGGAGGGTAAGGTTCAGGGACTGCGGGAAGCCGTGGGCGGGGATGGGCTCCGTCTGGATCCGCCCGGTGTTGCCGAGGTTGCGCCCGCCGTAGTGCTCGGAGTCCGTGTTCAACAGCTCGACGTAGGTGCCGGCTGCCGGCACCCCGATGCGGTAGCCATGCTGGGGGAGGGCCGTGAAATTGAAGGCGGCAACCACGAAGTCCCCAGGGTCCGAGGCGCGACGCAGCAGCGTGAGCACGCTGTTGAAGCGGTCGCCGCAGTCGATCCAGGCGAAGCCGCCCCCCTGGCAGTCCCCTTCATGGAGGGCCGGCAGCCCGCGGTAGAGCCCGTTCAGGTCCCGCAGCAGGTCGTGGACGCCCTTGTGGTCGGGTTGCTCCAGCAGGCCCCAGTCCAGGGCCGTGTCGTGGTTCCACTCCAGCCCCTGGGCGAACTCGCCGCCCATGAAGAGCAGCTTCTTGCCGCCGTGGGCGTAGAGCCAGGCATAGAGCAGCCGCAGATTCGCCAGGCGCTCCCAGGGATCCCCGGGCATCCGGCCGTAGAGGCTGTGCTTCCCGTGGACCACCTCGTCGTGCGACAGGGGGAGGACGTAGTTCTCGGCATCGTGGTAGAGCATCGAGAAGGTGATGTCGTCGTGGTGGTGCGGCCGGGCCATCATGCCCTGGCCCAGGTAGCGCAGGGTGTCGTGCATCCAGCCCATGTCCCACTTGAAGCCGAAGCCGAGGCCGCCCTTGTCTGTGGGCCGGGACACGCCGGGCCAGGCGGTGGATTCCTCGGCCACGGTGAAGGCGTCCGGGAACTGGCTGTAGACCACCTCGTTCAGGCGGCGCAGGAAGGCGACAGCCTCGAGGTTCTCCCGGCCCCCATAGCGGTTGGGGATCCACTGGCCTTCCTCGCGGCTGTAGTCCAGGTAGAGCATCGAGGCCACGGCGTCCACGCGCAGGCCGTCAATGTGGTACTGGTCCAGCCAGAAGAGGGCGTTGGCGAAGAGGAAGTTCTGGACCTCGGTGCGCCCGTAGTTGTAGATCAGGGTGCCCCAGTCCGTGTGGCGCCCCTGCCGCGGATCCGCGTGCTCGTAGAGGTGCGTGCCATCGAACATCCCCAGCCCGTGGGCATCCTCGGGGAAGTGCGCGGGCACCCAGTCGAGGATCACGCCCAGACCCGCCTGGTGCATCGTGTCCACGAACTCCCGGAAGTCCTCGGGTCCGCCAAAGCGGCTGGTGGGCGCAAAGAGGCCCAAAGGCTGGTAGCCCCAGCTGGGATCGTAGGGGTGCTCCATGATGGGCAGCAGCTGGATGTGGGTGAAGCCGAGCCAGCTCGCGTAGGGCGCCAGCTCGGCGGCGAGCTCGCGGTAGCTCATGAAGGTGCCGTCCGGACGGCGGCGCCAGGAGCCCAGGTGCAGCTCGTAGATGCTCATGGGCGCGGTGTGGGCCCGAGTCCGGCGGCGCTGCTCCATCCAGGCCCCGTCGCCCCAGGGGCGCTCCGGCAGGCCGTGGACGATGGAGGCGGTGCCCGGCGCCCGCTCAGAGCGGAACGCGAAAGGATCGGCCTTCAGGGGGAGCAGGTTGCCTTCGGGGCCGTGGATCTCGAACTTGTAGAGCGCGCCGGGACCCACACCCGGGACGAAGGTCTCCCAGAACCCGTTGGGACCCGCTTGACGCATGGGCTGCTGCCGACCATCCCAGCCGTTGAAGTCGCCCACCAGACTCACCGAACGGGCGTTCGGTGCCCAGACCGCGAAATTCACGCCCGCGACGCCATCCTCCTCACAGGGGTGGGCCCCCAGCTTCTCGTAGGCCCGCAAGTGGGTACCCTCGCCCAGCAAGTGCAGATCCAGATCGCCCAGGAAGGAGGCGGGACGCGGAGATACCATGGGCCATTCTAGGGCCTAAACCGATGAACCATGACACTTGATTCAGGGGTGCAGCACCTTCCAGACCCGCAGGGCCTCGCTGACGCTCCAGGCCTGGGCATCACAGCCGCGCTGGACGTGAGGCGCGTCGCCGTCCAGGAGCTCGGGCAACTGCCCCAGGCACCCCACATCCAGCAGCGGACCGACGGAGGCCAGCCAGGCCCGGGCCGTGGCGCGGGCGGCGGGGTCGCCGTCCCAGGCCAGGTCCAGGGCCTCGCAGAGCATGGGCAGCTGCCAAACCCAGGCCGTGCCGTTGTGGTAGGCGGGCTTGCGCCGGGTGTCCTCATCGCCCTCGTAGTGGCCCCAGTAGGGCTGCAGCGGGTCGTTGATGTTGCCGCCCCAGGGAGCCGGGATGGGCAGCGGCACGGTCACGGGCAGGGGCGCCAGGCTGCGCAACCCCCCTGGCACCAGCAGGTGGCGGGAGCAGGCAGCCACGGCCCGGCGGGCGCGTTCGCCGACCACCAGGCCGAGGGAGATCAGGAAGAGCTGGTTGGGGCGGAGGTGATCCGCGGGTATCGCCTGAGCCGCCGGCACCCCCTTCTCCGCCAGCAGGACATCCGCGAACCAGCCTCGATCCTCCAGCCAGAAGGCGCTGAGCGAGGCTTCAGCCCGGGCGGCGGTATCGCCCCAGGGCTCCCCGTCACTGGGAGCGAGGAGCCGCTCCAGCAGGCGCAGCAGCCGGATCCAGAGGGCCTGGATCTCCACCGGATAGCCCTCCCGGGGCGTGCCCATGGGGTAGCGGGTGTCCATCCAGGTGAAGTGCGCGGGGCTCCAGAGCAGGCCGGACCCGGGATCCATGACCACGCCATTCGGGGCTCCGCACCGCAGGTGCTCGCCCAGGGAGGTCAGCACTTCCATCACGGTGCGGCCGCCGGCATCCGCCTGGTAGAACGCCAGGCCCAGCTGGTCAGCAGCCTCCTCACAGGCCACGGCCAGCCAGAGCGGCGCGTCGGACGTATCCCGGTCCGCAGTGTTGTCAGCGCCCAGCATGTTGGGCAGGGTGCCCCCCTCCTCCAGAGCCGCGAAGGTCCTGAGGATCAGCCCCGCGTCCTCAGCCCAGCCCGCAGCCAGCAGGCCCCGGCTGGCGATGAGGGTGTCGCGCCCCCAGTCCAGGAACCAGGGATAGCCTGCGATGACCGTGAGGCCTGCCTCGCGGTGGGCCAGGAAGGCGCCGAGCGCCTGGTGGAGCCGCTCGGGGATGTCCCGGGCCCGAGAGGCCGCGCCCGACGCGGTCTCCTCGGCCGGGGAGGCTTCGGCATCGATCCGCATGGACACCTCGGCGCCCGGCGGCAGGGACAGATCGAACCAGCCCGGGCTCCAGGCGTCCCCGACATTAAGGAGCCCCCGGGAACCCTCCACGGGGTGGTGGATGCCGCGGCACGCCTCGGGTTGGGACCGATAGACCCCCGCTTCCGCCGTCACCTGGAGCTGGCGGCCGGGAGCCGGCGTGAACGCGAAGCCTACTTCGTTTTCCAGGCTCTTCGTGGATGCCGCGAAGTGGGCCTCCAGCGCGGGATCGAGGCGGGTCTCGCCATGGAAGGAGCGGTCCTCCAGGTCCAGCCGCACCGTGAGCCGCACCTGGCGCCCCACCGGGAGGTTGCTGGCGCTGTGGTCCTGGGCAGGCCGGGACCAGCGGAGCACCACTGTGTTCAGGTCCGGGAGCATCTCCGCCTCGAGGTGGAGTTCCACCCGGCACCCATCCCCGGCACCAGCCAGGAAGGTCCACCGGGCCGGGGGACCCGCTTCGAAGTGCGTGAGGTTCAGGCCATCCAGCGGGCTGATGAAGCCGTCGGCATTGACCCAGGCCCGCAGCCGCTTCACCAGCACGTGCCGGTCCGAGGGGGCCGTCGGATGCAGGTTCGCGGCCAGCACACAGTCGTACTTGGAGGCGATGGCCCCGAGGTCCGCGTGGAGCCGGGCCATGCCGCCACGACCATTGGTGAGCAGGGCCAACCCGCCGCGACCGACGCGCATGGGCTCCGGCTCCACCGGCAGGAACCGGAGCTCCGCCCGGAGCGGCCCCTCGCCCGCCCGGTGGCGGTGCAGCTGGAGCGTGGCGTCCCCGATCCGCACAGGCTGCGGTGGCACGGCGGCGATGTGGCCGCCCGCCACGGGGATGCTGCGCAGGTGCAGGTTGGGGTGGCCCGCCAGGGCCAGCGTGGCCTCGAAGGGCGCGGTCTCCCAGAGCAGCAGCCAGTGGTCCGGGGCCACGAGGCTCACCCGGCGCAGGTCCTCCGCCTGCCAGAGGGTGACCCGGGGGAAGGTCCCGGCCTGCTGAGCCTGGTCCAGGGCGGCCAGCAGGTCCTGCCGGAGCAGGCCGGCGTCCAGGTGGGGCAGCGCGGCCAGGAAGGCGGCGGGGTCCCGGGCCACTCGCCCGGCCAGCTCCCGCCAGTCCGCGGGCCCGAGGGCTTCCGCCGGCAGGACCGCGGCCATGGCCTGGAGGGCCCAGGCTGCCTGCGCCCGCGCCTCCCGGTAGGCCTCGCCCGCCAGACCCCGGGGGGCCAACTGGGCTGCAAGGCAGTAGCTGGCGCCGGGGGGCAGGATGAGGCGGCGCGCGCCGTCCGGCAGCACCTGCTGCTCGGGCGTGGGCTGGCCCAGGAGGTCCAGGCAGGCCTTGCCGAAGTCGGCCCAGACCGGGGCCTCGATGCGGCAGGGCTGGGGCGCTTCAGGATCCAGGTTGACGAGGACCAGGGTCCGGTCGAGGCCCTCGGCGGAGGTCCGCAGCAGGACCAGGCCAGGCGCGTCCGGGACGCTGAGGCGGCGGACCTCGGCGCCATCAAAGAAGCAGGGGTGCTCCGCAAGCAGGTGGCTGAGGGCCGCCAGGTCCTCGACGAGGTTGGGTTCGGCGCCCCAGGCCAGCTCCCGGGCCTCGTGGACATCGACCTTCTCGGTGGCCAACCACTCCACGCCGGAGGTGTAGCCGAAACCGCCACTCTGGCTGGCCAGGGCGCAGAGCCGGTTCCGCAGGCGGGACCAGCCAGCCCCCTGCGCTGCGAGCCGCAGGTTGTCGTGGGTCTCGCTGTAGTGCACCAGCAGCCCCGAACACTCCCCTTGCCGGAAGCAGTGGTCGAGGTAGGTGGCCACCTCCGTGGGGCGGTAGTTCTGGAAGAGCTCAGAGTACGCCCAGTGCATGCCGCCCCGGGTCAGCAGGGTCTCGGTGGCCTCCCAGGCGCCGCCCAGCCCCTCCAGCAGGAACACGGCCTCGGGATAGGCCTGGTGGACCTTGGTGGTGATGTACTGCCAGGCGGGCAGGGGCACCATGTAGCCCGCGTCGCAGCGGAAGCCGTCCACGCCGCGGCCGCACCAGACCAGCAGGGCCCGGGCCACGGTGTCCCAGAGGGCCGGGCTGCCCTGGTCCAGCTCCACCAGGTCCGCCCAGGTGTTGCCCCAGGCGCCGGGGCTGTGGAAGGTCCCGTCCGGGTTCCGGCGGAACCACTCGGGGCGGTGCTCCAGCAGGCGCGAGCCCCAGCCCGTGTGGTTCACGAGGATGTCCAGGAAGACCTGACCGCCCCGCTGGTGGACGGCGGAGGTCAGCTCCCGGAACTGGTCCTCGCCCGTGGTCCGCTGGTCGAAGTCCACCAGGGCTGGGTCGATGGCCGTGAGGTCCAGCTGGGCATAGGGGCTGCCGAAGCGCCCCATGCGGGCGTGGGTGGTGGGCACCGGCCCCACGGGCAGCAGGTGGAGGATCCGGCAACCCAGGCGCTCGAAGATGTGGGGCACCTCCGCCGTGAGGTCCCGCAGGCGGCCCGAGGGCGGGATCACCGTGTAGTCCGCCAGGTCCAGCTCGTGGATGGCCTTGGCCAGGTCCGCCCGCTGGCGGCCGGCGGCGGCGCCGAACATCCGGGGAAACGCACAGTAGATGGTGTTGGCCGTGCGCAGCCGGTCCGGGTGGACCGTGATTCCCACATTCTCGCCCTCGGGCCAGTGCTGGAAGCCCTCGGGATCCACGCAGTAGGCCTTGGCGCGAAAGGGGCCGGACTCGGTGAGGGCCAGGTCCAGCGTCCAGCCCTCGGGCGTGGCCTCGAGGGGGATGTCCCGCCAGGAAGAGCCCGCGGGATCGCGCAGCTTCTCCCCGAGCAGGCCCAGGGTCTCCTCCCGCATCCGCGCCCCACGGGTGAGGTTGGTGCGCAGGTAGGCCCGCCAGCCGGGGGCTCCGGGTTGCGGATGGTCGAGGCTGAAGACCGCCCGGTCCCCCACGAAGCGGAGCAGCCGGGTGCCACAGGAAGGACGCATCGCGGGATGAGACATGGGAGGATTTTCAGGCCAATGGTGCCTTTCCGGGACAAGAAATGCGTCCCGGGGCCTGGCAGCCGCGTCTTCGGCCCCACGGGATGGGCTACGCTGGATGGCAGGAGCTTCGATGGACAGACTGGTGATTCAAGGCGGCCACCCCCTGTTGGGGCGCATCCGGGTGTCCGGTGCCAAGAACGCGGCACTGCCCTGCCTGGCGGCGGCCCTGCTGACGCCGGAGCCGGTGGTCCTGTCGAACCTGCCCGCGGTGGCGGACATCCGCACCATGGTCAAGGTGCTGCAGGCCCTGGGTACCGAGGCCACCCTGGAACCCGAGGGCGAGGGCTTCGAGCTGAAGGGCACCCTCGCCTGCGCGGGCAGCGAGGATCCCAAGGCCCCCTACGACCTGGTCAAGACCATGCGGGCCTCGATCCTGGTGCTGGGGCCCCTCCTGGCCCGCTTCGGCAAGGCCACGGTGAGCCTGCCCGGCGGCTGCGCCATCGGCGCGCGGCCCGTGAACCTGCACCTGGAAGCCCTGGAGCGAATGGGTGCGGTCATTGAGATCAGCCACGGCTACATCCACGCCTCGGTGAAAGGCCGCCTGAAGGCCATCGACCACATGTTCGAGAAGGTGAGCGTGGGCGCCACCGAAAACATCCTCATGGCCGCGACCCTGGCGGAAGGGGTGACGATCCTCCGGAACGCCGCCCAGGAGCCGGAGATCGGCGACCTGGCCCAGCTGCTGGTGGAGATGGGCGCCCAGATCGAGGGACTCGGCACGGGCACCCTTGCTGTCACCGGCGTCGAGAGCCTCCACGGCTGCGAGCACGTGGTCATTCCCGACCGCATCGAGGCTGGCACCTACCTCTGCGCCGTGGCCGTGGCCAGCGGGGACGTGGTGCTGGACCGCTGCGAGCCCGAGCACCTGCGCTCCCTGCTGGACCTGCTGGAGCGCTCGGGCTGCGTCATCACCGAGCGCGAGGGCCAGGATGGCCGCCAGCTCCGCATCCAGCGGGAAGCCGGCCAGAAGCTGCGCTCCAAGGACATCACCACCCTGCCCTACCCAGGCTTCCCCACGGACCTGCAGGCGCAGGTGATGGCCGTGATGACCCAGGCCCACGGCATCAGCGTCATCAATGAAGGCATCTTCGAGAACCGCTTCCAGCACGCCATGGAGCTGGAGCGCCTGGGCGCCAACCTGCGCACCGACGGGCACACAGCCATCGTGGCGGGCCCCGCGGACCTGACGGGCTGCACGGTCATGGCCACGGACCTCCGCGCCAGCGCCGCCCTGGTGATCGCGGGCCTGGTGGCCCGGGGTGAGACCGTGGTCGACCGCATCTATCACCTGGACCGGGGCTACTCGGGCCTGGAAAAAAAGCTCCAGGGCGTGGGCGCGCACATTGAGCGCGTGGGCGGCGGACGAGTCTAGGCTCCGATTCTCCCGCAGGGCGCTTCCATGTGACGCCCACCTCCGGGACTGGTCGGCTACACTAAGACCACCATCGGGGGATCCATGTTTGGCGAGATGAAGGTCTTTTCCGGGAGCAGCCACCCGGATCTGGCGCGGGGCATCACAACCCACATGGGCATGCCGCTTGGTCGCCTGAAGGTCACCCGGTTCTCCAACGAGAACATCAAGGTGAAGGTGGAGGAGAACGTCCGCGAGGCCGATGTCTTCGTCATCCAGTCCTCCTGCCCGCCCGTCAGCGACAACCTGATGGAGCTGCTGATCCTCATCGACGCGCTGAAGTTCGCCTCCGCGGCCCGCATCACGGCCGTGCTGCCCTACTTCCCCTATGCCCGCAGCGACAAGAAGGACGAGGCGCGCATCTCCATCACGGCCCGTCTGGTGGCCGACCTGCTCGAGACCGCCGGCGCCGACCGTGTCCTCACCATGACCCTGCACGCACCGCAGATCCTGGGGTTCTTCCGCAAGCCCGCGGACCAGCTGCTGGCCACACCCATCCTCACCAACTACTTCCTGACCAAGGATCTTTCGAACGCCGCCGTGGTGGCCACGGACGCCGGCGCCGCCAAGTTTGCCGGCCACTTCGCCAAGCGCCTCTCGGTGCCCATGGCCATCATCGACAAGCGCCGCTTCGACGACTCCGAGCAGGCCCAGAGTGTGGCCCTCATCGGCGACGTGGAGGGCAAGGACGCCATCATCTACGACGATGAGATCGCCACCGGCGGCAGCATCAAGGAGGCGGCCCGCATCCTGCGCGAGCTCGGCGCCCGCACCGTGCGCGTGGGCGTCACCCACCCGGTGCTCTCGGGCAAGGCCGTGGAGACCCTCAACTCCGCGAACCTTGACGAGCTGGTGGTCACGGACAGCATCCCGGTCTCGCCCGCCACGGCAAAGGCCCTGCCCTTCCTCAAGGTCCTCTCCACCGCCGCCCTCTTCGGCGACGCGATCCTGCGCATCCACGGGGGACGGAGCATCAGCGAGATGATGGACTGATGGCCCCCACCCTGGGCCCCCTGGAGGCTGCACCCAGCCTCGATCTCCTGGGGCCCCATGGGGCGGACATCGCCCGGCTCTTCACGGAGCCCTTCCTGGTGCTGCACCGGGCCTCGGCGATCTATACCGCCCGGACCTGCCTGCTCCTCCTGTTCGATCTGGGCTGGGAGGACCGGCTGCGGGCCGGAGCCACGCTCGATAACCTCTGCGAGGGCCTTCCAGCGCAGTGCCGCAAGCCCCTGGCCTGGATGCTGCCCTTCCTGGCCGGAGAGAACCTCCTGGTGCGCGAGGGCGAAGCCTACGTCCTGCGGGGGGAGCCGGACCTGGACCTGACGGAGCTCCGCCAGCTCGCAGAGGAAGGCGCGCCGGGCCATGCCGGAAACTTCGACCTGCTTGACGGCGTGCGCTCCCACATCCAGCCGTTCTTCACGGAGGGAAAGCCCGGCGAGGGCCTGCTCTTCGACCTGACACTGTACCCGCTCTGGCTGGCCTACTTCCGCAACGAGAACCTGGGCTACTACCCGAACAACCTCCTGACCCTGCTCGCCCTGCGGGAGGGGCTCCCCGAAGGCGCCCGGGTGCTGGAGCTTGGCGCCGGGGCAGGGTCCTTTGCTCAGCTGCTCGCCCGGCAAGGCAGCGAGGAGGGCTGGGCCAGCCGCATCGCTGAGTACCGGTTCACGGATGTCGCCCTGACCTTCCTCCGCCGCGCTCAGCGGGAACTCAAGGCGGCTGCGCCCGGCCTCCCCCTCCAGTTCCAGTCCCTGGACCTGAACCGCCCGCTGGGGGACCAGGGCATCGAAGCCCAGAGCCTGGACGCCATCATCGGCATCAACGTGCTGCACGTGGCCCAGGACCTCGAGCGCACCCTGCTGGACCTCCGCAGCAAGCTGAAGCCCGGCGGCCGGTTGGTGATCGGCGAGTGCATGAAGCCGGACCTGGGCACCCCGCTCTACCTGGAGTTCTTCTTCGGGTTCATCAAAAGCTTTACCGACGTCACCCTGGATCCGCGCTGGCGGCCCCGCCACGGCTTCCTCACGCCCGAGGCCTGGGAGGCGGCCCTGTGCCACGCGGGCTTCGGCGACCTCCAGTTTGTGCCGCCCCCGCGGCCACTCATGGACCAGCACCCGGGCTTCACCGTGGGTGCCGTGAGCGCCCGGGCCTGACTGGGCAACATGATCACCAACCTCCGGGAGCTGCTCATCCAGCGTGCCGCGCGCCTCCAGGAGCGCCCGGCGCTCTCGGCCCCGGCTTGGGGCACCTTGAGTTACGCCCAGTTTCGCAACCGGGTCGAGGGTGTGGCCCTGGGGCTCCTGGCCCAGGCCCCGACCGAGGCCGTGGGCTGCGCCACGGGCACGCCCTGGGACTGGGTCGCCGAGGTGGCCGCCGCGGCCTCCGGCCTGGCCTGGGATCCCAGGGGAGCCACCCTTCCCCCGGAAGTGCTGGGGGGCAGCCGCTTCAACCAAGACGCTGGCCGGGGTCCCTATCACGAACGGGGACACCACCTCGGCGAGGACACACCGTTCCAGGACGGCCTCACCCAGGGCGAGCTCCTGGGTCGGCTCAAGGCCTTCAACCGGCAGCTCGGCTGGGACCACGAGACCCAAGTCCGCCTGCCCCTGGCCCGCCTGGCCGACCCCCCGGTCCGGGCGGCCTTGTGGTGCGCCCTCTTTGCGGGCGCCCACGTGATGCTGGAAACGCCCCCGGCCGCTTTCTCCTGGGATGACACCCCCCTCCTGGGGTTCTGGACCCCCGACCTGAGGCTCTGAGCCCTTGCCTTTGGACAGTCGCTGACCAATCCTGGAGCCTGGAGGTCGCCATGGTCCGTCCCGCGTCCCGGAAAGCCCTTGAGTCCCCCCGCCCCGACGGCGGCCACCTGGTCAAGCCTGAGCGGCTGCAGGAGGTGCTGGAGGCCATCCGCGATGCCGGCGAGCGTGGCATCACCAAGGCGGGCCTGGCCCGGAAGCTGGGCGGCGTGGCCATGCGCACCGTGGACCGGGCCGTGCAGCTCCTGGAGGAGCAGGGCGCCCGCTTCGGCAAGGCCCGGGAGGGCCGGCCCGCGCTCATCCACTTCACCCTGGAGAAGGGGCCGGACTGGGACAGCCGCATCACGCCCCACGCCCGCATGGCGCTGGAGGTGGCCCTCATGGCCCTGGAGGGCACGGCCACGGAGCTGTGGTACGACCAGCTGGAGGGCCTGCGCGCCCTGGCCGACAGCCACCTGAGCACCCGGGACCGGGACCTCTTCAAGGCCCTGCAGGAGCACGTCTGCGTGCGCGGCGGCGCCGACGACCAACAGGCCCTGGACACGAAGATGCTCACCCAGGTGCTGCTGGCCCTGGGCCACCCCGAGGGCCCCCGCGAGCTGGAGCTGACCTACCAGGCCGCCTCCACGGGCCGCACCAGCGCGCGCACGGTGGTGCCCTTCACACTCACCCACGATGTGTTCTCCGGCGGCGCCTTCCTCCTGGCCTGGGACGCGGCCAAGCAGGAGCCCCGGCACTTCCGCCTCGCCCGCATCGTGGAGGCCAAGGCCCTGGCCCGGCGGGGCCTCATCCCCGACAAGCGCCCCCTGGAGGCGGCCCGGGAGCTGCAGATCGGCGGGTGGTTCAGCCCCTCGGCGCCCTTCAAGATCCAGGTGCGCGTGGCTGGCACCAACTGGCCCCAGGCGCTGCTGGACGCTCCCCCGGCCCTGCCCGGCATCGAGGTCCGCAAGGAGAAGGGGGGCACCGTGCTCCTCAGCTTCCAGGCCACGGAGCCCTCGGGTCCCACCCGCTTCATCCTGCAGTTCGGGGCTGATGCCGAGGTGCTCGAGCCCAAGAGCCTGCGGGCCCAGCTGCTGGCGACGCTCAAGGTCATGGCGGCCAAGTATCGCTGAACAGAGGAAGGGCCGGCGGTGCCGGCCCTTCCTCTGTTCAGGCTTGCCACCTTATTTCTTGGCGATCTTGGGCTTTGAGAGATCCCGGAGCACCACCTGGCCCTGGCGGGCGTAGTCGATGGCCTCGCCCAGGATGCGGGCGGCTTCCTGGGGGGCGTGGAAGCCCATGGAGTTCTCGGCATTCACGAAGTCCACGCGCCACTGGGCCTTGCGCTGGAGCTCGAAGATGGGCTGCAGCTTCGCGTCGTCCACCCCGGCCTGCTTGGCGGCGACGATGTCACTGATCAGCTGCACCACAGCATCCTCGGCGCGGTCCATGAGGGCCTTGGTGCGGTCCTGGATGGCCGTCACGCGGGCCTTGAGCTCTTCCTCGGGGAAGCGGTGGCAGGTCTGGCAGGAGCGCGAGACATCAAGCAGCGGGCTGCGCACCTGGTGGTTGCTGATCTTGATGGCGCCCTCGCGGACATAGGGCATATGGCAGTCGGCGCAGGAGACCCCGGAGCGGGCGTGGACGCCCTGGCTCCACATCTCAAACTCGGGGTGCTGGGCCTTGAGTACCTCGGCACCGGTCTTGGCGTGCTTCCAGTCGAAGAAGCGGTGGCCGTCAGCGAACTTGTAGGCGTCGTAGGTGGCCTCGATCTGCTCGACCTTGAGGCCATTGTTCCAGGGGAAGAACAGCGTGGCCTTGGGGCCGCAGTAGTACTCGACGTGGCACTGGCCGCAGACCATGGAGCGCAGCTCCTGGCGGGAAGCATCGCGGTTGGCATCGTAGGGGGTTGCCTTGTCGCCCTTGCGCCACTTCTCGATGGAGGGCAGGTGCGGCACGGGCTCAGCGCTGTTGGCCAGGGCCACGACGCCCCGGATGAAGCCGGGCTTGGTGACGCGCAGGGCCATGTTCTTGGGGTCGTGGCAGTCGATGCAGGCCACGGGATGCTTCACCAGCTTGGAGGCCTCGGCATAGGGCAGCTTGCAGATGGCCTCGAAGCCCGCCATGAGCTGAGCCTGGGCGTTGGAGCTGGAGAAGGCTTCGTCCAGGGTGCCCGGTGCCCCGCCCTTCAGGCCGGCCTCGCGGTAGGCCACGGTGTTGGACGCGTGGCAGTGCATGCAGGCGCCCGTCTGGGGCTTGGTCGTCACCCGCTTGGTGTTGCGCTGGTCCTCCAGCATGTAGGCGTGGCCCTGGCGCTGGTTGAAGTCGATGGCGAAGGCGTAGCCGTCGAAGATGCTGACCAGCCGGGGGTCCTCCAGGATGCGGCTCTTGGGCAGGCCCTCGCTGCCAGCCCCGCCGTATTTGGTGCTGTATTTCTCGGCAGTGCGCTTGTAGGCGTCGAGGTGGCGGGGGAAGTTCTTGCCCCAGATCTCGGGATCCACGGTCTTCTCATCCAGGTCCACGACCTTGAGGCTGGTCTGCCGGGCCTCGGCCTTGCGGCTGGAGATGCTCGCGTAGAGGCTCATCATCAGCACCGTGGCCACAGCCGCGCCGATGGCCAGGAGCCCCATGCGGGCCCAGGGGCGGGAGAACAGGGGGGTGGGTTGGTCGGTCATCGGAGGGTTCCTCCTGCGTGGGTGACACGCATCGTCGGGTTGGGGTCAGGCGTTGACGTTGGGATTCATCGGGTGGGGCCGTGGCCCACGCCCTGGTGGCAGCGGACGCAGCCATAGAGGTCGGCCTTCTGGCCCGGATCGCTGGGGACACCCAGGGTTCCGTGGGCTGTGATCTCGTCTGTCAGCTCCCCGTGGCAGCGGAGGCAGTTCGCCTCCAGCACCTCGGCGTTGCCGGGCTTGATGCGGATGGGCTCGGCGAAGTTCAGGAGCGTGAAGGCCTTGGAGTGGTGGTAGCCGTTGCTGGCCTTCACGAAGAGCTTGTTCACCACGTTGTCATGGGGCAGGTGGCAGTCGTTGCACACCGCGACGGCGTGGTGGGAGCTGTGCTGCCAGCCGTCGAAGTCGTCGCGCATGATGTGGCAGTTCACACAGACCGCCGGGTCGTTGGACAGGTAGGAGGTGCCATGGGCCGAGACGAAGGTGTAAGCTCCGGACCCCAGGAACACACCAAGGAAGACGCTGGTGGCCAGGCTCAGGAAGAGGAGTCGACGCTTTCCGCTCACGGGTCATCCATCGGTGGGACCGGGCACTCGCCCAGCACCTGGAAGGATGGGTTCATAATTAGGACCAGTCAATCCTTAATTATTGTCTTTCTGCCCTTGAACCGCTGTGAGGCAGCCAATCATGGGCTTTTCCATTAGCTACAACTGTATTTAATTTGTAATCATCAACCCCTTTTTCAAGGCCTTTTCGCGACTCCGCCTGCGGTCCAGGACCAACCTTTCCTGGCCATGAAAGGGCTCCTCAACCTCCCGGGCAGGAGCCCAGCCCGGGGGGCAGACCGGCCCCTCCAGGGGACCGTATACTGGCCTCCCGGAGCGCCCATGTCCCAGACCATCGATCACCCTGAACTCAGCGCCGCCGAGTGGAAGCTCATCCAGGATCTGCGCGCCCTGCCGGAAGAGGCTCTGCAGGCCCGGATGCTGGGCTCCGTCCAGGAGCTGTTGTTCTTCTTCGGCAACCCCCGGTGCCAGGGCATGGGCGTGGAGGGCTTCCCCTGCGGTGAGCCCCGCTCCACCTGCGAAGAGTGCCACGAAGTCTGGGACATGCTGGACCGCCTGTCGGCGCGCAACCGGAAGCCCTGACCAGCGGTGCTTCCCTTTTCCTCTCCAGCAAATGGAGGGGGCATGGCAGATTCCGGCCTTCATTAACGACTGCTGGGTTATTATCGGAGTTCGCCCGGAGGCCCCATGCGCACCCCCGCCACCCTCGCCCTCATGATCCTGATTCCCGCCTGCCTCAGCGCCGCAGGAGCCCGCAAGTATGGTCAGCCCCTCGCCCTCAAGGACGAGGTCAAGGTCGCCGAGATTCTCGCCAATCCTGATGCCTTCGCCGGCAAGAAGGTCCGCGTGAAGGGGCTCGTGACGGAGGTCTGCGAGGAGCGGGGGTGCTGGATCAAGATCGGCGCTGACAAGAAGGAGATCATGTTCAAGGTCGAGGACGGGGTCATCGCCTTCCCCATGGCCGCCAAGGGCGGCACTGTGGTGGCCGAGGGCACGGTGTCCAAGCGCGTCCTCTCCGTCGAGCAGCAGAAGGCCATGTGCGACAAGGAAGCCAAGGCCCTGAGCAAGCCCGCCGACTACGGCAAGATCACCGGGCCCAAGACCATCGTGCGCATCGAAGGCCTCGGCGCCGAGGTCCAGTAGGCCCCAGGTGACTCCCGAACCGGCCCGCCGGGCCTGGCCCTGGCGCCGCTGGAACGCCGCCACCCACCGGGATGTAGGCTACGTCACCGTGGCCCTCACCCTGGCCTATGCCATCTCCGGCCTGGCGGTGAACCACATCGCCAGCTGGAATCCCAACTACGCCAAGGTGAAAGAGGTCCGCCAGATCCAGCCCCTGAGCCGGACGGACCCCACGGAGGCCCTGGTGCGGGCCGCCCAGGCCCAGCTGAAGCCCGAGGGCCGCTTCAAGAGCGCCTTCCAGCCGGATGACGACACGCTGAACCTCTACTACGAACGGGCCAGCTATGCAGTGGACCTGCCCACGGGGAAGGTGCTGGTGGAGGCTGTGCGGCCCCGCCCCGTCCTCTACGCCATGAACCAGCTGCACCTCAATGCTCCCAAGCGCCTGTGGACGGTCATCGCCGATCTGTATGCCCTGGCCCTCCTCGTCCTGGCCTTCACGGGCCTGTTCATCCTCAAGGGCCCCAAGGGCTTCCTGGGCCGGGGCCTGTGGCTGACCGGGGCCGGGACCGCAGTCCCTATCGCCTACTGGATCTGGTGGCGCTACCTGGCCTGAGACCCACGCTCAGAGCTGTTCCCAGAGCGTCCGCGCCTTCCCGGCGGCATCGACGGTGGCCAGCTTCACCAGCGTCCGCAGGTTATCGGGCAGCTGCAGGGCGGCCTCCAGGGCCTGGATGCGGAAGGGCGGCGCCAGGCTGCCCCAGGCTGTCAGCAGAGCCCTGCACCAGGACTCGTCCCCGAGGGACGCCCGGGCCGGCCAGCGCCAGGCCGCGCCCATCCCAGGCTCGTGGAGGGCCTTGAGTGCCGGCTGGATCAGGCCCGTCCGGAGGGCCAGTTCCGCCACGGCCTCCGCGGCCTCGCGCTGGGCATAGAGATCCGGCAGCAAGGTCAGGAGCGGGCCCAGGGCCAGCTCCCCACCGACCTTGCCCAAGGCCCGCGCCAGGGCGAAACGGGCGCTCGCCGGGGCCGCCGTGAGGGCCTCCGCCAGCCAGGGACCGTCGCCGTCCCGCACGGCCGCGACGAGGCCATCGGCGGCAGCGCGCCGGACGCCCACCTGCCCCGTGGCCAGGGCATCCAGATAGGGGCCGAGCCGCGCGCTGAAGCCCTCATCCCGCCGCGGCCCCGCCACGGTGGCAGCTTCCCGCTCTCGGGCGGAGAACCCCGGGAGGGGCTCCTCGCCCCAGCCCGCGGCCTCGGCGCTCTCTAGCCAGGTCGCCAGCTCCCCGCCCAGGGTGGCCATGTCCGGTAGGCGCCTGGCAGGGTCGGGCTGGAGGGCCCGCAGCACCAGCCCGGCGAGCCGGGGTGGATACCCGGGCCGGCTCGCCGCCGGGGCGATCTGCACCTGGGCGTAGGGCTGCCCGGTAGTGAACTCGTACAGCACCGCACCCAGAGCGTAGACATCGCAGCGGCCATCCACCCGCCGGGGATCGCCATGCTGTTCCGGGGCCATGTAGCCCAGGGTGCCCACCACCATCTGGCTGCGGGTCGCGCGAGTGAGGCCATCCTCCCCTTCCCAGAAGCAGACCCCGAAGTCCGTCACCTTGAGCTGGCCCGTGGCGGCGAAGAGCAGGTTCGACGGCTTGAGGTCCCGGTGCACCACACCGGCGGCGTGGGCCACACCCAGGGCGCCGCAGACGGGGATGAGCCGACGCACGAGGGCGGCGGGCGCCTCGCCGCGGCAGGCCTTGAGGCTGCCGCCGGGCAGCAGCTCCATCACCAGGTAGGGCCAGCCGTTGCTCGTCCCGAAGGAATAGATCTCCACCAGGGCCGGGTGCGAGAGGCGCTCCAGCACCTCGCCCTCGCGCAGGAAGCGGCGCACCAGATCCTTGTCCCGGTGCACCTCCGGGCGCAGCAGCTTCACGGCGCAAGCGTCCCCGGGACGGAAGCGGTCTTCGCCCCGGAACACCAGGGCCATGCCCCCTTCGCCCAGGGGCTCCAGCAGGCGCACGCTGCCGATCTGGGCGGGTGGGCGCTGCCCGTTCATGGCGCGGCGACGACGCGGTTCCGGCCCCGGTCCTTGGCGGCGTAGAGGGCCACATCGGCCCGCGCCAGAAGGGATCCGCCGCAGGCATCCTCCAGCTTCAGTTCCGCCACGCCGATGCTGCAGGTGACCTGGATTGCCCGGCCATCCTCCAGGGTCAGAGGCCGCTCGGCGAGTGACCGGCGGAAGTCCTCGGCGGCGCTGAGGGCCAGGTCCACGGAAGTCTCTGGCAGCACCGCGAGGAACTCGTCCCCACCCAGGCGGCCCACCGGATCCGAGCTGCGGAGCCGCCGCCTAAGCAGGCCACCGAAGGCCTCCAGCGCTTGGTCTCCCGCCCGGTGGCCGAAGGTGTCATTGACCTGCTTGAACCGGTCCAGGTCCGCCAGGAGCAGCGACAGCGGCCGCTGGTGGCGACGCGCCAGCTCCACGTGGGACTCGAGCTGCTGCAGGATGGTGGCCCGGTTGTGGACGCCCGTGAGGGGATCCAGCGTGGTGCGGGCGACGATGTCTTGGTGGTAGCGCCGCTCCAGGGCATCCATGTGCTTGAGCTTGAAGGCATGGCCGCCCACCCGGACCACGTCCTCCGCCACCAGCCGATGGGGAGCGACCGCCACCGGCAGCCGTCGGCCATTGACGAAGACACCGTTGGTGGACCCCAGATCCCAGAGGCTCACCGAGACCCGGTCCGGCGAGACCTCCAGACGGGCGTGCCTTCGGCTCACCTGGGGCTCCAGCAGGCAGAGCCCGTTCTCGGGATCCCGGCCCACCTCCAGGCCCAGAGTCGACAGGGGGATGGCTTCCCCCATGGGCTGCCCGACGTAGCGGACCAGCACCCACTGGTGGGCGGCGGGATCCTCAAACAGATCCGCTTCCACCTGCGCGGCGGCAGGGTCCCAAGGAGGCAGCTCGGGGGGGGTGGGTTCGAGGGGCATCGACGAGAGTCTAGCGGAGATCACTTCAGTCCTCGCAGACGCGATTCCGGCCCTGGGCCTTGGCCCGATAGAGGGCGGCATCGGCCCGGGCCAGCAGGTGGCCCGCTTCCAGGTCCGCCACCGCCCGCTGGGCCACGCCCATGCTGCAGGTGATGCTCACGCTCCCAGTGGGCAGGAGGACGGGTTTCCCGGCGATGGACTTGCGCAGGCGCTCAGTCAGGATGCGCGCGCCCGCCAGATCCGTCTCGGGCAGCACCATGAGGAACTCCTCGCCCCCGATTCGCCCAGCCAGATCCGCCTCCCGGAGGGCCGCCAGCAGCCGCTCGCCGAAGGCGCGCAGCACAAGGTCCCCGCCACCGTGGCCATGCTCGTCGTTGACCTGCTTGAACAGATCCAGGTCGCAGATGACCACCGACAGGGGGCGGCTGTAGCGGAAGCTCAGGCCGAACCGGTTCTGGAACTCCGACAGGGTGCTGCTGCGGTTGGCCAGCCCCGTCAGGGCGTCCCGGGTGCTGAGGTCCAGCAGAGTCTCGTGGAAGGCGCGCTCCAGCGGGTCCAGGAACACGAGCTTGAGCACGTGCCCACCCAGGGACAGCCGGTCGCCGACGCTGAGCTGCACGGGGCCTCTCACCAGGTCCCCGTTGACCAGGGTGCCATTGGTCGAGCCCAGATCCTCGAGCTGGATCCCGTCCTCACTCACCCGGAGTCGGACGTGATGCCGACTCACCTCGCCATCCACCAGCGCCACCGTGCAGTCCGAGGCGCGCCCCAGCAGGAGCTCACCCCTGGGCAGCGGAAACACCCGGCCCAGCGCCGCGCCGGCATAGGCCACAAAAGCCCACTCGGCTGGCGCCAGGTGGCCTTCGTCCAACGTCTTGGGACGGACCACTGTCTCCATCTCCGGCAGACCGGGGAGGGTCTCATCCGCCGAAGTAAGGGGCCCTGGGGTGCCTTTGCGCTTCACGAGCCCTCCACGAAGCAGCTTAGCAACGCTCCGTCGTCCTTGCGCCGGGCCAGGATGAAGGGTTCCCGGGGCGCCCGGACCGCAGAGGCCTCCAGGCGGATCAGGATCCGGCTCTGCCGGGGGTCGTGGCGCAGGTCCGCCACCCCTTTGCGCGGGATGCGGAAGAGTCCGAGAACCTCCAGGTTCCGGACGTTCTCCCCGGTGCCGCGCACCAGCTGCAAGCTGTAGCGCATCCACAGGCCCTTGGGCAGCCGCTGGATGTCCTCGGCGCGGATGGGGATGGGCAGCCCCAGGATGGCCTCCAGGCCAGCCTGGGCGCTCACGTCGCCGAGCCTGGGATCCAGGCGGCGGGTGCCCGGGTGGACCAGGGGCTCGGCGATGCGGCGCGTGCCGGGACAGGCCGGCGCCTCCACCCGGCCCAGCGTCCGGGCCTGGCGCGGCAGGGGGGGCACCGCGACCTGCGCGGCGCGCCCCGCCTCCAGGGGCGTCATGCGGACCACTTCGGCCTCGGCCCCCCAGCTCGCCCAGCCCGCTTCGGCCTGCAGCTTCGCCTCGAAGGGGGGCAGCGCCAGGGACGGCACGCCTTCCCGGAAGAGCTTGGCCCCCCGACCCGTGGCGGCCAGGAGGTCCAGGCCAGGCCGGGGAGCGACCGCGAGCAGGTCGCCACGGTGGCTCCCGGGATGGAAAGGCTCCGGGACCACGGTCACGACAGGGAGCGAGGCAAAGGTCCGGCGCAGCGTCTCCGCCGCGTCCGCCATCGCGCCCCGCACGCGTCCGAACATCAGGAGCCCTTCACGACCAGGCTCTGCAGCGCCACGGTGACGCGCTCCAGGGGCTCGGTCAGGTCCATGTGGTAGCCAGCCTCCAGCAGCTTGGCCATGGCCTGTTCCTGGGCCGCGGCATCGACGGAAGCCGCGAACATCACCCGCAGGGGCGCCGCACCCTCTGCCAGCTGCAGCAGGATGTCGCGGGGGCCCGCGCGGAAGGTGGTGCCCACCTTCACCAGCGGAGTCTCCTGGGACTTCTGCACCGCCAGCACCGGGCACTTCGCGTCCCCGGACCAGCCGCCCGCCAGCTCCGTCGCGCTGAGGATGAACAGGTCCGGCGGCGTCTTCAGCTCCTTCAGCAGCGTCTTCTGGATGACCTCCTCCTTCAGGTGGGGCTCCAGCGACTTGCCGTAGAGGATGCTCTGCAGGTGGGTGGGCGTGATGGGCTCCGTGTAGCGGAAGTCCAGAGGGATGCCCGAAGTGTCCGTGACCAGGAGCCCCCCCAGGTAGCTCGCCCCCTCCTTCACGGCCATGAAGTAAGCCAGCTTGATTGATTCCGCCATGGATACACCTCTCCCCTGAAGGCTACCTCCCCATCGGCGGAACCGCCCCTTGCCTTTTGTCTGGCACCTGGTACAGTGAATCTTCCACTCATTGGGGAGTGGTCTAATGGTAGGACAACGGTTTCTGGTACCGTCAGGTGAGGGTTCAAATCCTTCCTCCCCAACCATTCAAAAAGCAGGATGCACTAGGCAATACGGTCCCATCGTATAGCGGTTAGTACACCGCCCTCTCACGGCGGGAACAGGGGTTCGATTCCCCTTGGGACTACCAGTAAATGCAACACTTAGGCCCGGATAACCGGGCCTTTTTGCTGGCCATCCTCCATCCATCCTCCAAATGTGTTCCCAGAGCCGCCTCTTAGGGGGGGGTCACACCTCCCGGCACGGTGACCGAGGAGATCCGCAGCGAGACGACCCCCTGGGGGGGGTGGTAGCCTAGGCAAGCCATGCCATTCATCCAACCGCAAAGGGTCGCGCCCCGCATTCGATGAGGTTCTCATGGGGGTAACCTACCCAATCACTTGTGCTTGGTGTGGACTTGAGACAGGTCAGATAGGTGTGCCTAACTCCAGCAGCATCTGTGCCTCATGTTCCGCGAAGTTACTCGGCGTCCCCATGCTCTCCGCAGAGGAACTTAATGCTCTACCCTATGGTGCCATTGAGTTGGACGCCGCTGGGTTGATCCTGAGCTACAACCAGGCAGAGGGAGCTCTCGCAGGCTTGGACCCCGCCCGGGTAATCGGTAAGAACTTCTTCAAGCAGATCGCCCCCTGCACAGACGTTCAGTCCTTCCACGGCCAGTTCAACAAGTTCCTTCAGTCGAGTGCTGGGATGGAGTCTTTCAAGTTCAAATTCCCTTTCCCGGACCGACTGGTGAAAGTGAACATCACTCTCATCAGTACTGACAGGATGACGGCCTTCGTCCTCATTCAGGCTTTCACTTAAGGGCAATCGCCAACAAGATAGCCCGAGGTTGCACTGGAAGGTACCTCCAAGGCACGGGAACTCGCCCGTGGTGATCCCCACCCCAGGCACCTTCCTGGCCTTCCTGGAGCAGTGCTTCCTACAAGCAAAAGCCCGGGAGCGTGAACTCCCGGGCCGATGGTGCTGGGTGATGCTCTAGCGGATCTTGAAGGCGATAGACAGGTAGAGGTCAACCAGCCGCTGGGCATCCGCTTGGCTCAACCTCTGCTCCTTTGCATAGGCTATGAACCTGTCGTTCATGACTTTGTCCGACACCAGGTGTTCCAGACCAACGGGCAGCACCCACGGGTGTATTCCGGTGCATCGGCCCCGAAGAGTGCCTCTGCCTGGGGATCGGCCACAGGTGCCGTGGGGTAGCGATGTTTCATCCTGCTACCTTGATGGATCTGGAGTCACCGTGGACTATGACCTGAAGTCTGGCGATCGGGTCCGCCTCACCCGCGCTGGCGTTACCTTCTATGGAGGCGCCTGGCCGCATTTCGTCCCCCAGGGCCAGGGCGGGGGAACCGTCGGAACCGTGCTAACCGCCGAGGAACGCCCCCACAAGCCTGGAGCCGCCCCAAGGCCCTACTACGTTCGCTGGGAAAACGGCGTGGAGAACAGCTATCGGATCGAAGACCTTGAGGCCGCTATGCCTCCCCCCGATGCGGGTGCGGAGCCACCCTCCAACGTCATTCCCTTTGGTCGCCTCCGGGTGAAGTAGGTTTCGCGCATCGCCTCGGCGCAGGCGTGGTCGGTTGGCCTGGTTTGTTAGGCGTTACCAAGACCGCAAATAACCGTCTTCACAGGAGTAACCATGGGGGGAAAAGAGGTCAGGATTCAGCCACCACAGGCTTTCCTTATCCACTTGCTCGTCATTCTCGCTCAATGGAGATTCGGGGTCTGGCTGCTACCGGTCCCACACATGGCTCATTCCACGGTTCTCCTTCGTTGGACTGTGTTTATGGTTTGCATTGCGGTTTTCCTTTTAAGCAAGAAATGGATGGTCAAGTTCTTCGCAAAACACAACTCAAACCCAATGTTCAAAGACCACGCAAAAGAACTTATCACAGAGTTCCCATTCTCTGTTGCGCGCAACCCCTTTTACCTTATGGATTTTCTGCCCTTTCTTGGGCTCACGATTATTCTTGGTGCACCCGATCCGATCCTCCTTCATTTCCCTCTCTTTTTCCTCTTCTTGAACTTCTACATTGTTCCTGCCGAGGAGAAACGCCTCCAGATTGCCCATGGTTTAGGCTACGAAGCCTATAAATCCCGGGTTAAACGTTGGGGCTTGTTCTAGCCCCGTCGAATGCATGAAGCTGGGCTCAGAGGCTAGGATGGTGCATGGGACCATTTGAGTGGGATCACGGTTACGAGGTTGGAATTCCAGTCATTGATGAACAGCATCGGGACTTGGTGTCCTCTATCAGCATGGCCATCACACAACTGAGCCAGGAGAACAACCCTCAGGAATTGTCTCCGCTGCTCGACGGCATTGCCCAGCACGCAGGGATTCACTTCAAGTTCGAGGAGGACCTTATGGAAGCCTATGCAGATCCCCGGCTTCAGGCGCACCGCGATGAACACGCCTCCTTGCTGCCCCAACTCCGCCGCTTCAAGGAGCGCAACCGGGCAGGAGTGCCCTCCCACAAGCTGGAGCATGTCTCAGCCTTCCTTTCTATCTGGCTCAGAACTCACATCAATACCCAAGACAGATTGCTGGCCGCACACCTGAAGCGGGTCGGCGCGAAGGAGGCACAGGCTTAGGCCACAGAGGCGCCGGCAGACGATCCTTGCTGGCCCGCAAGCAGGTGGGCGTGCGGCCGGAGCGTCACCTCGGAGGCACAGCCCCAGGGGTGACGCGGAGGGATTCTCCACGGCTCGAGCTGCCGAACCCCGAAGTGAGGCAACCCCCGTCCCGGCGGCCAGAGGGCAGAAAGGGCACACCCGCGAGCAGCACAGCCCCTAAAGGGGTCTTCACGGCTCCGTTTGCCTGGCACCCATTCCTTCAGCTTTTTCGCGGCCCTCCGATGAGAGGTGAAGGCCGAATGAAAGAGTTTGTAAATTATTTCTTTATCGTTTTTTTCTAATTATATTATTGAAAATCACGCATCTCATGTGGTTCCTCAAGGGATCAAGAATGCTTCCTGATTTTGCAGACCTGCCCGACGGCATCGTCTTTTCGGACATGCAGGGTCAGGTCCAAGGCTTCTCGCCCTCAACCATGACCATGTTCCGCTACGCCACGGACCAGGAGCAGACGGGTCGCCGGGTCACGGATTTCCTGGTGCCGGAAGATCGGGCGCGGGCTGCAGGCCACTTTTCGAGGCGCCTGCTCGGGGAGGAGCCGGGACTGAAACACTACCGGGGGCTGCGTGCGGACGGCAGCACCTTCCCCATCGAGGTGAACGGCCAGACCATCCTTGGGGCCGATGGTCAGCCCAAGGAAGTCCTCTTCATCATCCGGGACCTCTCGGGACGCCGGGGGATGGAGCAAAAGCTGGAGAAGACGGCCCAGCTCCTCCAGGCCGCGTTCAGAGTGGCCGGGATGGGGCAGATCATCACCAACCTCCAGGACCCGACCTGGCCCTGGGCGTGTTCACCCGGGGTCGATGAGATGCTCGGCATCGACCTCGACTTCGAGAAAAATCGGGAGGGCTGGGCCACCCTCCTTCATCCTGAGGACCGGGACAGGGTGCTGTCCCAGGTGCGCGAGTCGGTGCAGCAGCACCAGCCCTTCTCCGAACAATTCCGGATCATCCGGCCGACCGATGGCGAGCTGCGCTGGATCGCAGCCTGGGCGGACACGCAACACGACGAGGACGGCAACCCCCTCCAGCAAATCGGGATCCTCCAGGACATCACCACCAGCAAGCAGGCCGAGTTGGCAGTCGCGGAGAGCGAGGCACGGTTCCGAACCTGGTTCAGACTGCCGCTTGTTGGCATCGCCATCAGCGCCCCATCAAAGGGCTGGCTGGAGGTCAACGACCACCTCTGCACCATGCTGGGCTACCGCCCCGAGGAACTGCGGAGCATGACCTGGGCCGAGATCACCCATCCCGAGGATCTGGCATCGGACGAGACGCAGTTTGAGCGGGTGCTCCAGGGAAATCTGGAGGGTTATTCCCTGGAAAAACGCTTTGTCCGCAAGGATGGCAGCATCCAGCCTTCCGAGCTGTCGACTCGAAGCGTCCGCAGGCCCGATGGGAAGGTCGACTACATGGTGACCTTGGTCCAGGACATCTCGGAGCGCAGGAAGGCTGAGGAGGCGCTGCGGACCTCGGAGGCCATGTATCGCGAGCTGCTTGAGCGTCAAGGCGAAGGCTTTGGGGTTCTGGACGAGCAGGAACGATTTGTCCTGACCAATCCGGTGGCCGAGCAGATCTTCGGCGCGGCTCCGGGATCCCTCGTCGGACGATCCTTGATGGAGTTCCTCTCGAAGGATCAGCAGGAACGGATTCGACAGGAGACCCTGCTGCGTGCCCAAGGCACCCAGAGCACCTATGACCTCCAGATCCGGCGTGACGACGGCACCCCGCGGTCCCTGCTGATCACCGCCACACCAGCGGCCCACCACGAGGGCAAGGCCCTGCAGGTCATCGGGGTGTTCCGAGACGTCACCGATCAGAAACAGACGGAGAATGCCCTCCTCGAGGCCCACCTGCACCTGGAGTCCCTGGTCTCAGCCATACCCGGAGTGGTCTACCAGTTCCTCGTGACCCCCACTCGCGAATGGAAATTCCTGTATGTCAGCGAGGGTATCCAGGACCTTTATGGTGTCCCTCCTGAGGCAGCTCTGCGCGATCAGAACGCCTTGTCTGAGCGCATCCACCCCGAGGATCGAGCGTGCCATCGGCAGGCCGTCATGGACGCTGCCAGAGACTTCAAGTTCTGGGCGCATGAACACCGCATCATCACCCCAAACGGACAAATGAAATGGGTCCGCGCCTACGCTCAGCCAGTACGCCAGCAGGATGGCGGGGTGCTGTGGAACGGCGTGCTGCTGGACTGGACAGACCGCAAGCTGGCTGAAGAAGAGAAGCTCCACCTCCAGCACCAACTGCAGCAGGCCCAGAAAATGGAGAGCCTGGGAAGTCTGGCCGGGGGGGTGGCGCATGACATGAACAACGTCCTGGGGGCCATCCTCGGCCTGGCCTCAGCCCAAATTGGCAGCCAGCCCTATGGCAGCCCCCTCCACAAGGCCTTCGATACCATCTGCAAGGCCACCGAGCGGGGCGGCAAGATGGTCAAGAGCCTGCTGAGCTTCGCCCGGCAGGCCCCGACGGAGGAATCCAGACTGGACTTGAATGCAATTCTCAGCGAGCAGGTCACCCTTCTGGAACGGACGACCCTCGCCAAGGTTCGCCTGCAGCTGAATCTGCAGGCGGACCTTCACCCCATCCTGGGTGACGCCAGCGCCCTGGCCCATGCCTTCATGAACCTCTGCGTCAATGCGGTGGATGCCATGCCTGACAAGGGCACCCTCACCCTGCATACCCGCAACGTGGATTACGACTGGGTCGAGGTGGTGGTGGAGGACAACGGCATCGGGATGCCTAAGGGGGTCCTGGAGAAAGCCATGGACCCCTTCTTCACCACCAAGGAGGTCGGCAAGGGCACGGGGTTGGGCCTCTCCATGGTCTTCAGCACCGTGACGGCCCACCAGGGGCAGATCGAGCTTCAGAGTGAGCCTGGGCAGGGCACCCGCGTGATGCTTCGCTTCCCCGCCTGCCAGCAGGAACCCCAGCCCCCGACAGCGGAACCCGTGGTTGCCGAGCAGACGACAGCGCCCCAGGGCGGGTTGAAGGTGCTGCTGGTGGATGACGATGACCTCATCCTGAGTGCCGTTGAGATGCTTCTGGAAGTCATGGGCCACCGGGTGCACATCGCCCCGAGCGGCGAGGAGGCTCTGGGCCTGCTCGAAGCAGGGTTTGCGCCAGACCTCGTCATCCTGGACATGAACATGCCCGGGCTGGGCGGGGCCGGGACCCTGCCCCGGCTGCGTGGGTTATGCCCTGAGGTGCCCGTCCTGCTCTCAACGGGACGAGCCGATCGGACTGCACTGACCCTCGCCTCGGCTTATCCTGGCGTCACCTTGATGTCCAAGCCTTTCGGCCTGAGGGAACTCCAGACCCATCTCGAGAGCATTGGGCTGGGGTGAACGCCTGTCCTGATCTCCTGGCAAAGGGTGGGCCCGGTCGGGACCGCGCCTATCCAGGGTCTACTTCACCCCATCCATCCAGATGATCAGCTTCAGGAGGAGGGCGGAGGACAGCACCACCGCGACCAGGTAGAGCCCGATCAGGAACCGGTTTGAGGTAGTCGCGTTCGCCGCCATGGGGTTCTCCTTGGGGTCGGGGTTGTTGTGTTTGACAATTCTTGTGATGCACCATACTACGGGTCCGGTGACACCACCTAGCTAATTTCCCCTAGAAGAAATGACTTTTCTGCCGCTCCTGGAGGGCCGGGGTTCAAACGCCCGCCACAGACCTGCGGCCCCCGCAGCCATTCCTTAGGGTTCGGGGTCACGCCACGGGCAGGATCAGCTCCGGGCTGTCGTTGCGCACATTCCCCACGGCGGTGCCCACCGGGTGGGCGCGCATCCGTTCGCTGGGACAGGGCACCAGCAGGCGCTGGAGGTCCCGGGTCTGGGCAGCCGGATCCAGCCACTCGCTCCAGGCGGGCTTCGGCAGGATCACCGGCATCCGGTTGTGGATGTCGGCCATGAGTCCATTGGGTTCGGTGGTGATGATGCAGGTGCTCACCATCACCTCGCCATCGGGCCCCTGCCAGTCCTCCAGGAGGCCGGCGAAGGCGAACAGGTCCCCCTCACTAGGATGGATGTAGAAGGGCTGCTTGCTCTTCCCCTGGGCCTTCCACTCGTAGAAGCCCGAGGCCGGGACGAGGCAGCGCTTGCGCCGGAAGGCCGAGCGGAACGTGGGCTTCTCCTCCAGCGTCTCGGCCCGGGCGTTGATGGGCCGGGCACTGAGGTTCGGATTCTTCACCCAGCCCGGGATGAGGCCCCAGAACGCGACATCGGCCACCAGTCCATTCCGCTCCGGGCGCACGATGACCACATGCTGGCCCGGGGCGATGTTGTAGCCCTTCACGATCTGGAAGCCCGGCGGCACCATGCCGAAGGCCTCCGCCAGGGTCTTGGCGTCGAAGGTGAAGGTGTAGCGGCCGCACATGCCGCCCATGATAGCCCTGCGCAAGCGGGATCGACGGCCCTTCAGTCGTCGCTGGTGATGCGCGAGGAGACCCTGCGTTTCTCGGTGCCCGCCACGATGCAGGCCGACCACTTGGCGGTGGTGTCGCTCCTCGTGTACTCGAGCTGATAGGTTTCCCCGACCCTGGCGTTGATGGAGAGATCAAAGCCGGTGGCGTTGGGGATGGGCTGGCCCGCAGGGGTCCGGACCTTCCTGAACTTCACGGCGAGGGTGTGAATCCCGGGAGCCAGTTCCAGTCGCTCGCCTTCATCCGGGCGGATGCTCCTCCCGTCGATGCTGTGGATATAGACGTCCAGCTTGAGGGTCGCCTGCAGGAAGGCCATGTCGGTCCGCGGGGCCGGAGGCTGCTGTTGCGACTGCGTCTGCGGCAGCGAGGACTTGCGCCGGGGAACCGGCGCACAGGCCAGCAGGGCGAGAAGGACGAGGGGGAGGGATCGTTGCATCAGGTTCATGCCCGCTCCTGCGTGGGTCTTGCTGGTCATCGCGGTTTCGGGACGGGTGGGGGCGCCGGCTTCGGCCCACCGGGGAGGGCGGGTCCTTCAGCCTCCCATAGCTTCAGGACCTCCAGATAGACGTCTACGGGTATCGGCTCCGGGGCCTTCCGGGGCCGGGCCTTGGCAGTGCTGAGCACCCGACCGCCGTCAGCCGAGAGCTTGGAGGGGTCGCTGGAGAGCACCTTGCCCTCGGCCTGGACGGCCTTGGCCTGCTGGTCCCGGTGCTCCATGAGGACCTTGCGAAGCCATGGGCAGAACGCCTTCTTGTCCGGGAAGACCGTCAGGTATTCCCGGCACCGTGCGGGTGAGGGCTGCACCACCTGGACCAGGGCCTGCTTGATCTGAGTCGGGAACCGGTAGCTGGGTTCGAGCAAGTGGAACCCCAGAGGGGAGTCGTAGGTCCAGAGCACCGTCGATTTGGAGGGCTTCGTATCCTGCGAGAGGAGCGTTAGAGAAGCCAGGAACAGGGCCGCGGTTCGCATGGGACCTCCGGTGCGTCACGGGTGGGGGCGGGAGAGCCGCCAGGCTCAGCATACGCCTACAGCAGCGGTCGCCCAGTTCAGCGCCAGTGACCCTCGATCCAGAACCAGCCGCGCTCGTGGCGCTCCCAGTGGCCATCGACCCACATGGCCGCGGGCCGGGGCCGGGCATGGTAGTAGCCGGGAACCCACACGTAGACCCGCCCGTCCCAAGCCCAGTGGCCCGCCACCCAGACCTGCTCCAGAACCGGGGGCGACGGCACCCGCTCGACGCGCACCGGGGGCGGTTCCCGCTCCACGTAGGTCATGCGGACCACCGGGATGGGGGCGATGATGGCGACCCGCCCCCGGGGGCCGACCAGGCAGGCCGTGCTGAGGAGGGCGGTGGTGGCGACAAGGAGGAGGGCGTGGATCGATTGCATGGGATGCCTCAAGCTGAAGACAGATCCAGGGAGCCCGGCTGTCCGCTTGCTCATTGGACGGCACCCCAGGCCCCAAGGTTGAGGAAGGGCGGGGAGGTTCGGGTGGCCGGCCCGCAGGCAACCGGAAAAAAGGAGGGGAGCCCCGAGACCGCCCAGGCTCCAGAATGGGACCATGCTCGCCTTCACCAAACTCCTCGGAATGCTCTGCATGCCCCTGGGCCTGCTGTGGCTGGGACTGGCCCTGGCGGCGACCTGGGCGTTCCGGAAGAGGCTGCGGGGGCTTGGGGCCTTCCTGGTACTGCTCTTCCTGGGTTTCACCCTGGCGGGCAATGTCCAGGTGGGAGCCTGGGTCATGGGTCGGCTCGAGTCCGAGGTGCCTCCCCTGTCCGAAAGCAGCGCGCCCTTCGATGCCCTCTTCGTGCTGGGTGGCGGCAGCCAGATTGATGACCAGGGACGCCCCCTGCTCAGCACCGGTGGTGACCGCATCGTCGAGGCGGCCCGCCTGTGGCATGCCGGCCGGGCCACCTGCCTGGTGGCCAGCGGAGCCTCGGACGATGCCCCTGTCGGGCGCCGGAACCTGGGCGCCGAGACCCGCGCCATCTGGGTGAGCCTGGGCATCCCCAGCACCGCCATCCAGGTCCTGGAGGAACCCTGCTTCATCACGCGGCAGGAGATCCAGGCCTACGGCCGCCTGAAGACCCGGGAGGGCTGGCGCCGCGTCGGGCTGGTCAGCTCAGCCTGGCACCTGCCCCGGGCCATGGCCCGGGCCCGGCGGGAGGGGCTCGCCGTCGTGCCTGTGCCCAGTGACCGGCGGGGCCGGGCCCCCCGGTTCCAGCTCTGGCACCTGGTCCCCCAGGAAGAGGGCTTCCAGAAGACCCAGCTGGCCTGCTGGGAGTACCTGGGCAGGCTCGCGGGTCGCTGACGCCCCTAGGGCTTGCCGGCGTCAGCCGGGCCCTGCTTCTTGGTTTCAATCTGCCCCGCCATGCGGCTGGCGCAGTCAGGACACATGCCGTGGCTGAAGGTCGCGGAGCTCTGCTCGTGGAGGTAGTCCTCGAAGCTGCCCCAGCCCTTGTCCTCGTCCTTCACCTTCCGGCACCAGGCGCAGATCCGGATCATCCCGTGCAGGTTGCGCGCATTGCCCAGGGCGAGCTGGGCCGCCTCCAGGAGCGTCTGGGCCGTCTCAAGGTAGGTGGTGATCTGATTGGGGAAGGCCAGCTGCGCCAAAGCCAGCGCCCCCATGGGACCATCCGGCCCCTCGAACCGGAGCAGCATGCCATCCCCGGCCTCGGTGGGGTGCAACCCCACGGCACAGGCCCGCAACTCAGCCTCCAGCCCGGTCCGGGGTGACCCGGGCGGGACCCACTGCGCCACACCCCACTGGCCCTTCCAGTGGGAGAGCCAGAGCATGGTGCCCGGCGCGAAGAGGCTCTGGGCCACATCCAGCAGCACCCGCACGATGGCTTCTTCGTCGATGGTGGCCGAGAGCCGCTGGACCAGGTCGACCAGGGCGGCCTGCTCAGCCAGGCGTCGCCGGGCCTGACCCAGCTCCTCGGCCTGCCGGGCCATCTGGGCCTCCCGGGCGGCCCAGGCCTCCTCCAGCAGGGCCATCCGCAGCGGCCCCAGATCCGCTGCCACGCGCTCGGCGGGCAGGCCCACAAAGGCAGCGAAGGCTGCCAGGTCCGCCCTGGCCCGGGGGTCTTCCCCCACATCAAGCAGCACGACGCAGGCGCAGGACTCGGCGAAGAAGGCGCGGGCCTCGCCCTCGCTCAGGCCCCACTCCGCCATGACCTTCCGCCAGCCCAACAGCCAGCCCGGCGTCACCAGGTAGGCACCCCGACTGAGCAGGGCCTGCACCTGCTCGGGAGGCAGGAAGAAGTCAAAGCAGGTGGACCGACAGGCCACCTGAAGGTCAGGGGGCTTCGGCAGCCCATGGTGGGCGGCGAGACAGCCCCCACCCACCAGCAGTGCCCCATGGGCCTTCTTGCTGCGTCTCCCGGCCTCCTCCAGCATGGCCTGCAGCTCAGATCTGCGAGGGGTGCAGGAGCGCGGCAGGCAGCTCAGCTCCAGCCCCAAAAACGGGTTCTGTGCCATCGCCGCCCGGGCCTCTGCGAAGAGACACTGGCACAGGAGGACCTGCAGCGGCTGGACCTTCATTCGATCGTCCAATCCAGAGGATAGGCGCCCCAGCTCCGCACGGCCTCGGCCACGGCCATCAGCACCTCTTCCGAGACACACCAGGGAATCTCGCCGTGGTGCTCCGCCAGGACGAAGCCGCCACCGGGACCGGCCGCCCTGAGGGCGTCCTTCACGGCGGCTTCAGCGTCCTGGGGGCTCCAGTGACTCATCGCCAGACCATTCAGGCCACCCATCAGAGCCACCCGCCCCCGGAGCGTCGCCTTGGCCTCGGCCAGGGACTCGTCACAGGAGGGAGCCAAGCCCACGAAGCCCAGCTCGCTCAGCTCCGGGAGAAGGCTGCCCATGGGGGCCGAAGCCGAGGACAGGGCCACCGCGCCCTGAATGCCCTCGCGCACGCGGCGGAGGGCGGGCAGGCCCTCCTTCCGGATGAGTTCCTTCGGCAGGAGGGTCGAAGACACCAGCGGCTCCGCGATGGCGACGGCGCTCACGCCCGCCGCCAGCTGGGCGTTGCCCCAGGCGATGCAAAAGGCTTCGTTGATCCGCCAGAGCTGCCGGACCAGCTCCGGCGCGTCCATGAGCCAGTCCAGGTAGCGCTCGAAGCCCAGCTGGATCACGGGCAGGCTCAGGGGTCCCACCAGGCCGCCCAGGATCGGGACGTCGTCGCCCAGGCGCGCCTTGAGACCCCGGGCCACGGTGAGGCTGCGGGCGAGGGCAGGCACCTGTGTGGGGTCCGGCACCCGCAGGCGCTCGATGGCCGAGGCGCGGGTCAGGGGTGGGGCCCCGGTGTTGGGCGGCCCATCCGTGCGGAACAGCGTCTCGCCCCCGAAGGCCTCCACCTCCGCCGAGGCATGGAGGAAGCTGGTCACCGCATCGTGCCCCAGGGTGTGTCGCAGACGGAGCTGACCTTCGATCACCGCCTCCGGATCGCTCAGGTAGTCCTGGATGGAGAGCCCCAGCGCCCGGGCCGGGTGCAGGGTGACGGCGAGGAAGAAGGGCACCCGATCGCCCTCCTGGTGGGAGAGCGCCGCGCCCAGGCGCTCGGCAGGCTTCAGCGGGGCGATCATGACACACCCACCAGACGCTCCAGCAGGGCGGGGACGGCCGAGGCCTCGGCAGCCGTGGCGTCGGCCCCCACCTCGCGACAGAGCTCCGGATTCAGGCGAAAGGGTGCGCCGCCAACCACCACTCGGGTGCTCGCTCCCAGTAACTTCAATGTGCCCACGACCTCCGCCACACGCCGAGCAGACCGGTCCATGAGGGTGGAGATCAGCAGGATGCCCAGGCCCTCAGCGTGGGCCCGCTCCGCCAGGTGCACCGGATCGCTTGCCACCCCCCAGTCCGCCACCAGCCAGCCGCTCATGCGCAGGCTCGCGAGCACCAGCCGCTTTCCGAGGAGGTGGTGATCCTCGAGGACCGCCATCGCCATGAGCGGCTGGGTCCGGTGCGCCAGCAGGCCAGCGACGAGGTGTTCCTCCACGAGGCGTTCCACCAGCCGGCTGGCCATGTAGACCTGGGCCAGAGCCAGATCCCCGTCCTCCCAGGAGCGGCCGATGCGCTCGAGCGCCGGCTCCACCAGGGCCTCGAAGACTTCCAGCTTGGGGGTCGTGGCCAGGGCCTCCACCACCAGGGAGCGGAGGGCCTCCAGGTCCAGGTCCAGGAGGGCCGCCTCGACGCGGTTCAAGACGTGGGAGCTGACGTTCATGTGAACCCCTCTACTGGACGAGCGGCCAGGCACCAGAAACGATGGAAAGAGGTCGCTGGGATCTGGATCGGCGTGTCCTGATCAGAACTGAAGCAGAGGGCTCATTATTTCAGGGATCACAGCATCAGGGCTCGAGGCGCCGTCCTGTCTGGTCAGGCTCCCAACCTTGTGCTTGGATGGGACATGCGCATGCGTTGGCTCTGGACCCTTCCCCTGGCGGTGGCCGCAACCATCGTCTGGCTGAGCTCCCAGTCGCACTACCCCGGGGGACTCCAGCTGCCGCCCCCCCTGGACAAGGTGGCCCACCTCTCTGTCTTCGCGACCCTCGCCTGGGCGCTGGACCTGGCCCTCCAGCAGAACCGTCCCGGGCTGCCCCTCTACCGCCGCCACCTGCTGGTCTTCTTGGCCGTGTCCTGCTTTGGCGCCACGGACGAGTGGCACCAGCACTTCACGCCGGGCCGCGCCTGCGAGCTGGGGGACTGGCTGGCGGACAGCCTGGGTGGCGCCTTGGCCCTGGCGGTCCGCACCCTGCCTGCCCTGTTCACCCGACGCCTGCGCCTCTTGTCCTGGCGGCGCGGGAGCCCCCGCCGTCCGGACCCCGCCCGGGACCTGGTCCTGGTGGCAGATCCCCACTGGAGCCGCGAGCTAACGGGCCTCGCCGAGGCGACGGCCGCCCACCCCGAGGCGGACTGGCTCTTCCTGGGCGATGCCTTCGATGTCTGGGTGGGCCTTCCCGGCATGGCCTCCGAAGCCCAGGTCACCTTCCTCGCCTGGGTGGACGCCCGGCGTGCCGCCGGCCGCTGGGTGGGCTTCTGGCTGGGCAACCGGGAGTATTTCCTGGATGGTCACGCGGACCGCTTCGACCTCATGGGCGAGGGCATGGGGGGCGCCCTGGAGGGGGAAGCCTTGGCCTGGGAGCACGGGGACCTCATCAACAGCGCCGACCACCCCTACCGGCTGTGGAACCTGATCTCGCGGTCGGGCCCGCTGTGGCTGCTCTTCCGGCTGCTGCCCGGCGGCACCGCCCGGGCCGTCTCGATCTGGATGGAGCAGAAGCTCCAGACCACCAATACCGCCTATAAGCTGGCCTTTCCCCGGGAGGCCTTCCGCACCGCCGCCGAAGCCCATCCCGGCCAGACCTTCCTCACGGGCCACTTCCACACCCATGAGCAGGAAGCCAACGGCATCGCCCTGCCCTGGGCCCACGAGGGCCGCTTCATGGTCTGGCGCGGGGGCCGGGTCGAAGAGCTGACCTAGAGATCGAGCAGGAGGGCAACCTCGCGGCGGAGGTCGGCGATGCCGGTGCCCTTGCCTGCACTGACCCAGGCGATGTCGGCGCTGTGCAGTCCCAGATCTGCGGCCACGTCCTTGCGCTGCTTGAGAGCCTTGCTGGGCTTCACCTGGTCGGCCTTGGTGGCCACGATGCGGTGCGGCAGGCCTTCACCACGGAGCCACTCGATCATCTGGTGATCCAGCTTGGTGGGACCCACCTCGGCGTCCACCAGCACGAAAACCATGCGCAGGGTGGGCCGCCCCTTGAGGTAGCCCTCTACCATGGCCTGCCAGGTGGCCCGCTCGGCGGCGGGGCCCGTGGCGAAGCCGTAGCCTGGGAGATCCACAATCCAGCGGTCCGGCCCAGTCAGGAAGATGTTGATGAGCCGCGTGCGGCCGGGGGTCTTGGAGACCCGCGCCAGCTGCTTCTGGTTGGCCAGGGCATTCAGCAGGGAGGACTTGCCCACGTTGCTGCGCCCCACGAAGGCCACTTCCGCATGGCAGATCCCGAGTTTCCGGAAATCGGCGGCAGAGGTGACGAAGCGGGCATCGGTGAGGGGCTGGGCCATGGGACCTCGGGGGCTGGCGCGAAGGTCGCGGCAGCCCTTAGAGTAACGTCCCGAGGCCAGGACCTGCCTGAAGACTGGCGGGGGGCGCTCCTGCCTAGACCGTCACGAGGCTGGCAGGCGCAGGCTGGTCAAAGGCGATGCGACCGTGGTCCAGGCCGATGACCCGCTTCCGCATGCGCTGGATGAGGCCACGGTCATGGGTGGCCACGATGACCGTCGTGCCCTGGCCGTTGATGCGCTCGAAGAGGGCCATGATCTCCTGGGCCAGATCCGGATCCAGGTTGCCCGTGGGCTCGTCGGCCAGCAGGACCAGGGGATCGTTGACCAGGGCCCGGGCAATGGCCACGCGCTGCTGCTCGCCGCCGGAGAGCTGCAGGGGGAAGCTGCTGAGCTTGTGCTGGAGCCCCACCATCTTCAGCGCCCGGAACGTGCGCTGCTTCTGCTCCGCCGCGCTCACCCCCAGCACCTTCAGCACGAAGGCCACGTTCTCGAAGATGGTGCGCGTCCGGATGAGTTTGAAGTCCTGGAACACCACGCCCAGCTTGCGGCGCAGGAGGGGGATCTCCTTCTCGGCCATAGAGGCCAGCCGGTGGCCGGCCACCTGGATCTCCCCGCTGCTGGGCACCTGCTCGCGGAAGAGCAACTTGAGCAGCGTGGACTTGCCCGCCCCGCTCGGCCCCGTGAGAAACACGAACTCGCCCGCGTCGATGCTGAAGCTCACATCCACCAAGGCGGTGTGGATGCGGTCGTACTGCTTCCCGACGTGGGTGAGGGCAATCATGGTTAAGAGGCTATCAGCTGTCGGCCCTCAGCTATCAAGTGCCGGGGCCAGGACGATCCATCGACATCGGCCACAACCGGCTTTCACTGATAGCTGACAACTGGGAGCCGACAGCTGCCTAGAGCCGCTCCACCAGGATGGCCACGCCCTGCCCACCGCCGACGCAGAGGGAGGCCAGGCCGAGGCGCTTGTCCTGATCCTGGAGGAGGTGCAGCAGAGAGACGAGGATGCGGGTGCCGCTGGCGCCGATGGGGTGGCCGATGGCGATGGCGCCGCCGCGCAAGTTCACCTTGGCGGGATCCAGCTCGGGCAGCTCCGCCAGGACACCCAGGCTCTGGGCGGCAAAGGCCTCGTTCAGCTCGAAGAGGTCGATGTCGGCCAGCTTGACGCCGGTCTTGGCCAGCAGCTTCTGGATAGCAGGCACCGGGCCGAGGCCCATGGTGGCGGGATCCACGCCGACCTGGGCGAAGCCCAGGATGCGGGCGATGGGCTGGTAGCGCTTGGCCGCGGCCTCGGAGGCCAGGACCAGGGCGGCGGCGCCGTCGTTGATGCCGCTGGCGTTGCCGGCGGTCACCGTGCCGTCCTTGCGGAAGGCGGGACGGAGCTTGGCGAGGCTCTCGGCGGTGGTGTCGCCCTTGATGTATTCATCGCGGCTGAAGGCGACCTCCCCCTTCTTGCCCGCCAGGGTGACCGTGAAGACCTCCCGATCAAAGGCGCCTGCGGCCTGGGCGGCGGCGGCCTTCTGCTGGCTGGCGAGGGCGAAGGCATCCTGGGCCTCGCGGGTGATGCCGTGCTTGGCGGCGACGTTCTCGGCCGTGATCCCCATGTGCGTGTCGCCATGGCCGCACCAGAGGCCATCCTGGATCATGCTGTCGAGGAGCTGGGCGTGGCCCATGCGCGCGCCCCAGCGGGCACTGGGCAGCACGTAGGGGGCATTGGACATGCTCTCGGTGCCGCCCGCCACCACGAGGTCGGCATCGCCCATGAGGATGGACTGGGCGCCCAGCGAGATGGCCTTGAGGCCGGAGCCGCAGACCTGGTTGGGGGTATGGGCCGGGGTGGCAAAGGAGAGACCGGCCTTCAGGGCTGCTAGCCGGGCCACATTCTGGCCGCTGCCGGCCTGCAGGACGTTGCCCAGCACCACGTCACCGATGGCCTCGGCGGCCACGCCTGCCCGGGCCAGGGCCTCGGTGATGGCCAGGGCGCCCATCTGAACGGCTGTGAGCGGCTTGAGGCTGCCCCCGAAGGTGCCAACGGCCGTGCGCGTGGCAGAGAGGATGTAGGCAGTCATGGGGGCTCCGGGGCTCGGTCCAGGGTATCGTGAGCGGGTCGGACGATCAAAACCGCATACAGCCACAATGGGATTACTAAACCCGGCGAATCCTGGAACGTGAACACCCTACCCAGGCCTGCCCTGGTTCTTTCTCTCGGGGAGCCGTCATGAATGCCTCCAGTTGCTGGATTCCCATGCTCCTGGCCGGAAGCGTCCTGCTGGCCCAGGCGCCTCCGCCACCCCCCCCGCCCCCGGCCCCACCGGCACCTCCCGCACCGACCATTGGCGTGGACATGCCTTCCGGGTCCCGCACCGAGCAGCGCACGGAGCCTCTGGCCCAGGGCTCGAAGCTCTGGGTGAAGAACCGCAACGGCGCCATCCGCGTGACGGGCTGGGACAGGGACGAAGTGGCCCTCACGGCCCAGATCCGCGACAGCGAGAAGCGGCGCGTGAGCCTCGTGGTGCAGCGGAAGGGCGCTGACCTCGACATCGAGGCCGCCTTCCAGCAGCCCTCCTGGAGCTTCGGCGTCTACATCAGTCCCCGCTGCGAGCTGACCCTGCAGGTGCCCCGCAAGCTCATCGGCTACTTCCGCACCACCAACGGCACCGTCGCCGCCGAGAACCTGGAGGGCTACGCACGCTGTGAGGCCACCAACGGCAGCATCGTGGTGAGCCGCATCCGCGGCGAAGTGCAGGTGGACACCACGAATGGACCCATCGAAGCCCGGAACCTGGCCGCCCGCATCAAGGGCAGCACCACCAACGGCCGCATCGTCCTCGAGGATGTGGAGGGCGGCATCCACCTGGAGACCACCAACGGCTCCATCCGGGCGCATCACCTGGATGGCTGGGGTGAAGGCATCCGCCTGGAGTCCACCAACGGCAGCATCGAGGTGGAGCTGGGCAAGGCCACCGGCGACCTCGTGGCCGAGAACAGCAACGGCTCCCTGGAGATCAAGGTCCAGGGTGCCCAGGTCGTCGAGATCACCAAGCACAGCGCCCGGGTGAAGGTGCCTGGCCGCACCCAGCCCATCCGCCTCGAAACCACCAACGGCAGCATCCGGGTGAAGTAGTAACCTGGGAGCCATGCGCTTGCTGGTTCCCATCCTTGTCACTGCCCTGGGCTTGCAGGCCCAGGTGCCCCGGTTGACGGAAGTCCAGGAACGGCGCCTCGGCAATGGCACCCGCGTGCTGCTGGTACAGCGGCGCGAGCTGTCCGCCTTCCACGCCACCCTCGTCTTCCGGGGCGGGCGAGCCGAGGAGCCCACCGCCCTGGCCGGAGCCACGGACCTGCTGGCCCAGGTGCTCTATGGCGCCACCTGGCCCGAAGATGTGGAGCCCGGCAAGGCCAAGCTGGAGCTGGACACCCTGCTCAAGCAGGAGGAGGGCCTCCTGGAGGCGGTGCGTCTGGAGCGCCAGCGCCAGCGCCGGGATGCCGCCGCCTCGCAGCTGCCTGCGCTCGAGGCCAGCCTGGCCACCCTCCAGGGGCGGCTCAAGAGCCATCTCTCTGCCTCTCCCCTCGCGGATCTCTACACCAGCCGGGGCGGACGCCAGGCCGCCGAAGCCACCGCCGACGCGCTGGTGGCCTCCACTGAGCTGCCGCTGGAGGCCTTCGACTTCTGGTGCCGCACCGAGGCCCAGCGCCTCCGCACCCTCCAGCTCAGCCGGTTCTCCGGAGCCCGGGCCGCCCTGAACACCGTGCTCCAGCGCCGGGGGACCCAGGGCCTGGCCCTGCTCCGGGGGGCGGCGCTGCCGGGGCATCCCTATGGCCGGGATCTCGCGGATCACCTGTCCGCGCTGGAAGCCCTCCGCTGGTCCGACCTCCGCAGCTACGCCCATCGCGCACTGAGTCCCGACCGCCTCACCCTCATCCTGATCGGCGGCCTGGCACTGGAGCAGGCCCTGCCCGTGCTGGAGCGGAGCTTTGGCGCCCTGCCAGCCTCCCTGGATTCCGAAGAGGCCCTGCTCCCGGAGATCCCCGCGGACCTCGGGGACCGGCGGGTGCAGGTCGCCCTGGGAGGGGAAGCCCGGCTGCTGACCGGGTGGCGCATCCCCGCCCGCAGCCACCGGGATCACCTGCCCCTGCGCCTGGCCGCCCAGCTCCTGGGCGGCGGCAACACCAGCCGGCTCCAGACTCGGCTGGTCCGCCAGAGGCTCCTGGCGCGGGAGGTGACCCTGCAGATGGACCTGCCTGGGAGCCACCTGCCCGGGCTGCTGGCGGTGGACCTGAAACCGGCCGAGGGGCACAGCCTGGCCGAGCTGGAGAACGCCCTGCAGAACGAGATCCTGCGCCTGCAGCAGGAGCCCATTCCCCAGGAGGAGTGGGCGAGGGCTCTCACCATGCTGGAGGCGGACTACCTGAGGATGCTGGATGATCCAGCCTCCCTGGCCAAGGGTCTGGGTCGGGCCTGGGCGGAGGGGGGGGACTGGCGGCTGCTGGAGCTTGACGTGCAGCGGCTCCGCGCCCTGGCCCCTGAGGTCGTCCAGGCGGCGGCCCGGGCCTGGCTGAAGCCCAGCCACCGCACCACAGCCCTGCTGGAGCCCTCGTCCATCGACGGCCTCGATCCCCTCGAGGCGGAGACCGCCAAGGTACTGAGCGCCCTGGCGGCCAACCGCATCGCAGACCTCGCCCAGCGGGAGCACCTGGTCAAGGAGGGGCTCCGGCAGCTGCGCATGCTCAGCCCGGAGGAGCGCCGCCGCACCCTGAACCTCCTCGCCGCCCAGCTGGGCCCGGAGAAGCGGTGAGAGTCCTCCTGCCGATCCTCCTGGTCTCCCTGGCCCTGCAGGCCCAGCCGAGGGTCCAGCCCTTCGTGCTGCCCAATGGCCTGCGGGTCTTCCACCTGGAGGACCACGAGCATCCGCTGGTGCGCGCCCGCCTGCAGCTGGACCTCGCACCCGCAGACACCCCGGCGGGTCTCGAGGGACTCTCGGCCCTGGCGCTGCGGATGTTCCAGGCGTCGGCTTCGGTTGAGGGCAAGCCCGATGACTTCGACCAGCTGCTGGAGGGCTCCGGCATCCAGCTCAGCCGGGAGGCAACCCCCACCGGCCTGGCGTGGCAGGTGGTGGCCCGCAGCCGGGACCAGGACCGGGCCCTGGGTCTGCTGGGCGAGAACCTCCTGCGGACGGTGTTCGACCCGGCCACGCTTTGGCGCCAGGCTGCGGCCTGCTGGCGGGACCAGGAACCGCTGGGCGCCTCGCCCCAGGTCCGGCTGCGCCACGCCCTGGCCGTGGCACCCGGGGAGCGGCCCACCCAGGCCAGCCTGAGTGCCATCAACCTGGAGGACCTGATCGCCTTCCGGAGCCGGGTCTTCCGCCCCGAGCGGGCCGTGCTGGTGCTGCATGGGGACCTGGGGCTGGAGCAGGCCAAGCGCCTGGTGCTGCTCAACCTCGGCTCCTGGGTGGGCCCCGTCCTGCCCGCGACCAAGGCGGCCGCCCGGCCTCCGGCAGCCCCGGGGGCTCCGGTGCGCATCCCGACCTCCGGCCCGGGCCTCACCCTGCAGGCGGTGGCCCCCCCACCACCGGAGCAGGCCCCGGAGATCCTCGCCCTGCTGGACCTGCTGCTCCCCGGCGATCCCCTCCTGCCGCCGGTCCGGGTCACCCTGGAAGGCTGCGGGCTGGTGGCCACCCTCGAGCCAGGCCCTGAAACCGCCGCTCCCCAGGCCCTGGCCACCCTGCACGGACACCTGGCGGGGCTGGCCCAGCGGGGCTTCACCCAGCTTGAGCTGGACCGTGCCCGGGGAGCCTGGCTGGCTCGCCGCAGCCTGGATTCCCTGCATCCCGAGGCCCTGCTGGCGGCTGCCCTGGCCGAGGCCCAGGGCCATGGGGCCATGCCAGGTCCCATGAAAGCCCTGACCCTGGAAACCCTCAACGCTGGGCTGCGAAGCTGGCTCGACCCCAAGCGGCTCCGCACCGGCGCCGCCGGCCCCCCGGAGGCCCTGGCCCCGCTGGCACCCCAAGACCCAGCCGCGAAATGAACCCGGGCCGCCGGAGCAGCCCAGTCCTCTAGAACTGGACGCCGAAGCGCCCGGCCAGGTCCAGGTAGCGGGCGCGGATGCCCTCGATGACCGCTTCGGGCAGGTGCGGAGCGGGCGGCTGTTTGTCCCAGCCGGGGACGGTCTCCAGGTAGTCCCGCAGGAACTGCTTGTCGAGACTCGGCGGGTTCTGACCCGGAGCCCAGCGGTCCGCCAGCCAGTAGCGGCTGCTATCCGGGGTCAGGGCCTCGTCGATGAGGAGCAGCTCCCCGTCGGCATCGAGCCCGAACTCGAACTTGGTGTCCGCGAGGAGGATGCCGCGCTCCGCCGCAAGCTGGGCCCCCCGCTGGTAGAGGGCCAGGCTGAGCTCCCGCACGCGGTTGGCGACGGGGTTCCCGAGCAGGTCGGCCATGCGCTCGAAGGTGATGTTCTCGTCGTGCCCTTCCTCGGCCTTGGTTGCGGGCGTGAAGATCGGCTCAGGCAGCCGGTCCGCGAGCTGGAGACCTGCGGGCAGGGGCACGCCGCAGACGGCGCGGCCGGCCTGGTATTCCTTCCAGCCGCTGCCCGCCAGATAGCCCCGCACCACGCACTCCACGGGCAGGGGTCGGGTCTTCTCCACGACCACCGCGCGGCCCGCCAGCGCTTCCCGGTAGGCTTCGACCTCGGCGGGCCAGTGGGCCTGACCGCGGAAGTGGTTGGGCACCAGGTCCTCGGTGGCCTGGAACCAGTAGGCGGCGACGGCCGTGAGGATGCGGCCCTTGTCCGGGATGCCGTCGGGCATGATGCAGTCGAAGGCGCTGATCCGGTCCGTAGCCACGATCAGCAGCCGGCTGCCCAAGTCATAGACATCCCGCACCTTGCCCCGGCGGAAGATGGGAAAGGGCAGGCTGGTGCTCAGCAGGACAGACATGGGACTCCCCGGGGGTGGCTCCATCATCGCAGAGGGGGAGTCGGCTATCAGCTATCGGCTGTCAGCTGTCAGCTGTCAGCTGTCAGCTATCGGCGATCGGCCCCGGAGCGGCACGCCAACCCCAGCCGAGTCCCTCTTTCCCTGACAGCTGAGAGCTGACAGCCAACAGCGATCCTCACACCAGCTCCGGCAGGTGCCGGGGCGTGGGGGCGGACCAGTTCAGGCCCGAGGGCAGCAGGGCATAGCGGTTCATGACGCTCACCCAGCGGGCCAGCTCGGCCTCGCGGACGGTCCCGCCCGGTCCTGCCTGCGGCAGCCCGAGGTAGTCGAGGTAGTCCTGGATCTCGGCCCCGGAGACACCCAGCACACCGGGGAGATCCTCCAGGTGATGCTCCCGGTCGCCGGGAGGGCAGGCCTGCAGCCGGTAGTCGAAGGTCTCGCGCAGCACCGAGGCGGTGGCAGCCGGGTCCAGCTCCTGGGCGGCATCAAGGTGGGGAAAGGGATTCCCGCCCAGCAGGCTCAAGGCCTGGGCGATGCCCATGTGCGCCAGCAGGTGGACCGGGTGGAGCTTCAGGACCTCCTCGAAGGCGGTCCGGGCTTCCTTGGCCCGCCCCATCCTCAGCAGGGCCTCCCCCAGCCACAGCCGGGCTTCGACCCGCTGCGGCTCGATCCGGATCCAGCGCTCCGCCACGGAGGCCATCTCCTCGGCCATGCCCTGGGCCCGGAAGAAGCTGGTGAGGTAGGCCAGGCTGGTCACGTCCTTGGGGGCCAGCAGCAGCAGGCGGTCCAGGAGCTCCGCCGCCCGCACCGCCTGGCCCTCCTGGTCGAGCCGGTGGGCCCAGTCCCGGAGGATCTCCACCTGCCGGGCCACGGAGTGGTTGGGGGTGGACCGGGCGACATCCGTCGGATGCAGAATCTGGGTGCGCACCCAGAGGTAGCGCAAGGCGCTCCGGCCCTCGGGACCGGCCAGCTCCCCCTCGATGGCGTGGATGACGGTCTTGAGGCCGTTGTCCCAGAGGGGCGGCATCGGCATCTGGACATGGGTCCGAAGCTCCCGGATGAGCGGCTCCAAGGCATTGCCCTGCCGCCCCAGGTGCAGGCGGACCCGGATCAGCTCAAGCCCAGGCTCGGGCTCCGGCTGGAAGGCCAAGCGGAGGGCGAGCTCGCCCGTGTCGGGATCGAACTCGTCCAGGAGCAGAAAACGCAGGTGGGCCCTCATGGAATGAGATTAACAAACTGGGAGGCCCTGCGCTTCCTACACCCAAAGGTGGTTGACCGGGCGGCATCCGGGGCCGATGATGCAGTATTCGTCCAAGTGGGGGTCACCATGCGCAACAAGGTGCTGTTTGTTTCCATCCTGGCCACCCTGCCCCTCACTGCCGGCGAGTTCGGACTCCTCCTCGATAAGCAGTTCGGCAAAGCCCAGTCCCTGAGCGGCAAGAGCTATGACGCCGTCAGTCCCACCGGCTTCGGCATCCGTGGGGGGGTCGATCTGCTGGACCTGAAGGTCGCGGCCCTGCAGCTGAACGCCACCTGGCACAACAAGACCACGGGCGACCTCAACGTGGGTGGCTCGAAGTACGGTGAGCTCGACAACCAATACTGGGCTGCGGGCGCCATGGTGAACTGGAAGCTGCTGGTGAACGTGGGCGCGGGGGTGGAATACCGCTCCGAAAAACTGACCTGGCGGTCAACCTACGCAGCATCTGTGCTCGGCAGCGGGGACACCACCACAGGCCGGCCCTGGGCCAAGGTGAACGTCGGCTTCAGCATCCCCACGCCCGTGGTCAGCCCCTTCTTTGTGGTGGAACTGGCCGCGCCGCTGTCCAAGAAGGACGGTTCCAGCACCCCCAAGGACCTTTCCGAGGCCCTGGCACCGCAGGTCCAGATCGGCGTCTACGGCGGCATCCGCTTCTAAGAACTGGACGACCTGTGGGAAAGGGGCGCTTGGAGCGCCCCTATTCCGTATGATGGAGACTCTTTTACCGAGGAATGATGGAACTCCGGATTCTGGGCTGCAGCGGGGGTGAGGCCGACGGTGAGCGTCTGACGGGACTGCTCGTGAACGGCTGTGTGGCCATCGATGCGGGCTCCATCACTGCCGCGCTGAGCGTGGATGAGCAGGTGCAGATCCAGCACGTCTTCATCAGCCACTCGCATCTGGACCACATCTGCACCCTGCCCTTCTTCACCAAGAACATCTTCGGGCGCACCCATGAGGCTGTGGAGATCCACGCCCTCCCCGAGACCCTCGACGCCCTCCGCCGCCACCTCTTCAACGACGAGCTCTGGCCCGACTTCAGCGTCATCCCGAGTCCCAACGACCCCACCATCCGCTACACGGAGATCCAGGACGAGCAGACCTACGATGTCTGCGGCCTGCACATCACGCCCATCCGGGTGAACCACCTGGTGCCCTGCGTGGGCTACAAGGTGGATGACGGCAAGAATGCCTTCATCTTCACCAGCGACACCGCCGAGACGGACCGGATCTGGGAAGTGGCCAACGCCACGCCGAACCTCCGGATGATCATCACCGAGGCCAGCTTCCCCGATGAGCAGGCCTGGCTCGCCGAGGCCTCCAAGCACCTGACTCCCGCCAAGCTGGGGGTAGAGCTGCAGAAGCTTAAGGCGCGAATCCCCGTGCGCATCTACCACCTGACGCCGGGGGACCGGGCCACCATGCTGCCGCAGCTGCTGGCCCTCCAGGACGACCGGATCAGCCTGCTGGCTCAGGACGAGCGCCTGATCTGGTAGTTCTTCAGGCCTGGTTGAAGGTCGCCACCATGGCGCTCAGCCCATCCTCGTAGGCAGCCTGCAACTGGCCACCCAGGGGCAGGGCCGCTGCCAGCCGGCCCTCGCGTGCCTCAGTCTCGATCCGTTCCACAAGGCGCGCAAACCGCAGCAACCCGAGGTTGCCCAGCGCGCCCTTCAGCCCATGGGACTCCGCCATGGTGCGCCGGGTGTCCCCACCTTCGATGGCCTTCTGCAGCAAGGCGATCCGACCGGGAATATCTTCCTGGTAGAGGACGATCAGCTCCTGGACCAGCCCCTCCGTGGCCCCGATTTCCAGGAGGTCACGAAGGGGCTGGGGATCCAGGACAGGCAACTCAGGCAATGCAGGCTCCGGAGGCGATGACCGATCAGATTCCAGCAGCGGGGCCGCCGGGATCAAGGATCAGAAGCCGTGACCCGCGGGATGGCCGGCGGCCTGGAGGCGAATGAGGCTGGCGTCCAGCTTGGCCTGGGCAATGGCCATGTCGTGCTCGGTCTGGGCTTCCTTGAGCAGCTTCAGGGCGCGCTGGCGGGAGGACTCGGCGCGCTCCAGGTCGATCATGTCCATAGTCTCACTCTCCCGGGCCAGCACCATCACGCGCTCGGGGCCGACCTCGGCGAAGCCGCCAAAGACCGTCAGCCAGTGCTTCTGGCCTTCTTGAATGTAGTAGAGCAGGCCGTCACCCACTTCCGTCATGACTGGCGTGTGGCCAGGCAGGATGCCGTAGTAGCCGCAGGAGGCCGTCGGGAACTGCACCTCGGCCACCTCGGCCGAAAAGACCGGCCGCTCCGGCGTCACCACTTCCAGCTTGATTGTTTGAGCCATGGCCATCTCTTTTAAAGACTCGGAATCCGCATCGCGGATTCCGAGCAGGGGAAAAGCAAATCTAGACTGCCGCCAACTTCTCGGCCTTCTCGACGGCTTCCTCGATGGTGCCCACGAGGTAGAAGGCCTGCTCGGGCAGGTGGTCCCACTTGCCGTCGCAGATCTCGCTGAAGCCCTTGATGCTGTCCTCAAGCTTCACATACTTGCCCTGCATGCCCGTGAACTGCTCGGCCACGAAGAAGGGTTGGCTGAGGAAGCGCTGGATCTTACGGGCGCGGGCCACGATGAGCTTGTCGTCGTCGCTCAGTTCGTCCATGCCGAGAATGGCGATGATGTCCTGCAGCTCCTTGTACTTCTGCAGGATCGACTTGACGTGCATGGCGGTGTTGTAGTGGTGGTCGCCCAGGATGCGGGGATCCAGGAGGCGGCTGGTGGAGGCCAGGGGATCCACAGCGGGGTAGATGCCGAGGGCCGCGATGTCGCGGGACAGGTTGGTGGTGGCGTCCAGGTGGGCGAAGGTCGTGGCGGGCGCGGGGTCCGTGTAGTCATCGGCGGGCACGTAGACGGCCTGCACCGAGGTGATGGAGCCCTTCTTGGTGGAGGTGATGCGCTCCTGCAGCTCGCCCATTTCCGTGGCGAGGGTCGGCTGGTAGCCCACGGCGGAGGGCATGCGGCCCAGCAGCGCGGACACTTCGGCGCCGGCCTGGGTGAAGCGGAAGATGTTGTCCACGAAGAGCAGCACGTCCTTGCCTTCCACGTCGCGGAAGTACTCCGCGACGGTGAGGCCGGTCAGCGCGACGCGGGCACGGGCTCCGGGGGGCTCGGTCATCTGGCCGTAGATCAGGGCCACCTTGCTCTTGGAAAGGTCGTTCTTGTCGATGACGCCGGAATCCATCATCTCGTGCCAGAGGTCGTTGCCCTCGCGGGTGCGCTCGCCCACTCCGGCGAACACCGAGTAGCCACCGTGGCCCTTGGCGATGTTGTTGATGAGTTCCATGATCAGCACGGTCTTGCCCACACCGGCACCCCCGAAGAGGCCCGTCTTGCCGCCCTTCGCGTAGGGCTCGAGGAGGTCGATGACCTTGATGCCGGTCTCGAACATCTCGGAGGAGGTGTTGAGCTCCTCGTACTTGGGCGCTTCCCGGTGGATGGGAAGGGTCATCTTGTGGCCGATGGGACCGCGCTCGTCGACCGGATCGCCCACCACGTTGATGATGCGGCCAAGGGTCTCAGGGCCCACGGGCACGTTGATGGGCTTGCCGGTGTCAGTCACGACCTGCCCGCGGATCATGCCCTCGGTGGGCTGCATGGACACGCAGCGCACGCGGTTCTCGCCGAGGTGCTGCTGCACCTCGAGCGTCACCGAGACACCGGCGATGTCAGTGAGCAGCGCGTTCATGATGGACGGCAGATGCTCACCGAATTCGACATCCACGGCGGGACCGACAATGGCGATCACGCGGCCTTGAAGGGAGTTGGACATGGGTTACCTCGACGAAGGAATAGGCGAAAGACTCAGGCGTTGGCGCCGCTGACGATCTCGATGATCTGGTTGGTGATGCCGGCCTGCCGGATCTTGTTCATGGTGAGCGTCAGCTTGGCGATCATCTCGCCGGCGTTGTTGCTCGCCTTGTCCATGGCCGCCATGCGGGCGCCATGTTCCGAGGCGCTGCTCTCCAGCAGGTTGCGCAGCAGCTCCGTCTCCACGAAGCGGGGCAGGAGGGTCTCCAGCACCGCATTGGGATCGGGTTCCAGCAGGTGGGAGACCTGGCCGGCCTCCTTGCCCTCGAAGCTGGGATCCAGCTCCATGGGGAAGACCCGGAGCACCGTGGGCGTCTGGGCCACGGGGCTGTTGAAGTAGTTGTAGACCACGTAGAGGGCGTCGATCTCCCCGTCATGGTACTGGGCAGAGGCGCTCGCGGAGATCTCCGTCACCACCCGCTGCAAGCCCGGCAGGGGAATGTTCAGGTACTCCTTGGTCGGGGTGAGCTTCTGCTTCTTGGCCCACTCCACCGCCCGCTTGCCCACCACGTCCAGGTGGACGATCTCAGAGGGGCAGTGAGCGACGAAAGCCGTTGCGGCCTTGGCCACGTTGGCGTTGAAGCCGCCGCAGAGGCCCTTGTCCGAGGCCACGAAGACCAGGCGGATGCGCTTCTCCTCGCGGGGCGAGAGGAAGGCCTGGGCGGCCGGACCCGGCTGGATCTCGGCATCGCCCTTGATGCGCACAACAACCCGGCGGACGACTTCCGCCATCTTGCTGGCGTAGGGGCGCAGGGCCACCAGGCGCTCCTGAGATTTCCGCAGCTTGACCGCGGAGATCATCTTCATGGCCTTGGTGACCTGCTGGGTATTCTTCACCGACCGGATCCGGCGGCGAATGTCCTGGAGACTCGCCATGGGACTAGGCTCCTGCGGTCTGGTTCAGAGCGCTGAGGAAGGTCTCCTTGAAGGCCACCACCTGAGTCTTGAGCTGGGCCTTGGTGTCGTCGCTGAGCACCTTGGTCTCGCGGATGCCGCGCAGCACTTCGGGGCAGTTCACCTCGAGGAAGGCCATCAGCTCGATCTCGAAGCGCCGCAGCTGGGGCACCGCCAGATCATCGGTGTAGCCGTTGGTGGCGGCCCAGATGATGACCACCTGCTTCTCCACGGCCATGGGCTGGTACTGGCCCTGCTTCAGGATTTCGACGAGGCGCTGGCCGCGGTTCAGCTGGGCCAGGGTGCCCTTGTCCAGGTCCGAACCGAACTGGGAGAAGGCCGCCAGCTCGCGATACTGGGCGAGGTCGAGCTTGATGGTGCCGGCCACGGACTTCATGGCCTTCACCTGGGCGGAACCACCCACGCGGCTCACGGAGATGCCGACGTTCACCGCGGGTCGGACACCCGAGTTGAAGAGGTCGCTCTCGAGGAAGATCTGGCCGTCGGTGATGGAGATGACGTTGGTGGGAATGTAGGCGGACACGTCACCGGCCTGAGTCTCGATGACCGGGAGGGCCGTGAGGGAGCCGGCGCCGCGGGCGTCGCTCAGCTTGCAGGCGCGTTCCAGCAGGCGGCTGTGGAGGTAGAACACGTCGCCAGGGTAGGCCTCACGTCCGGGAGGACGCCGCACCAGGAGGGAGATCTCGCGGTAGGCCGCAGCCTGCTTGGAGAGATCGTCGTAGATGCAGAGCACATGGCCACCGGGGTTGTCCTGGCCGGCGGGGTTGCCGTCCTTGCCGTGCCACATGAAATACTCGCCCAGGGCCGCGCCAGTCATGGGGGCCAGGAACAGCAGGGGGGCGGCTTCGGAAGCGGACGCGGCCACCACGATGGTGTGCTTCATGGCGTCGTACTCTTCCAGGGTCTTCACGACCTGGGCCACGGTGGAGCGCTTCTGGCCGATGGCGACGTAGATGCAGATCACGCCGGTGTCGCGCTGGTTGATGATGGTGTCCACGGCGACGGCGGTCTTGCCCGTCTGGCGGTCGCCGATGATCAGCTCACGCTGGCCGCGGCCGATGGGGATCAGGCTGTCGATGGCCTTGAGGCCTGTCTGCATGGGCTCGTGCACACTCTTGCGGTCAACGATGCCGGGGGCGATGCGTTCGATGGGGTTGAAGCCCACGGACTGGATGGGGCCCTTGCCGTCGATGGGGTTGCCCAGGGCGTCGATCACGCGGCCCACGAAGGCGGGGCCCACGGGGACAGACATGATCTTGCCAGTGCGCTTGACCGTGTCGCCTTCCTTGATGGCGGCGGCGTCGCCCAGCAGGATGATGCCGACGTTGTCCTCTTCCAGGTTGAAGGCGAGGCCCATGACGCCGTGGGGCAGCTCCAGCAGCTCGCCGGCCATGGCCTTCTCGAGCCCGTAGGCGCGGGCGATGCCGTCACCTACGCTGATGACAGTGCCGACTTCGGCCACGTCCACCTGGGCGTCGAAGCCTTCGATCTGGCTGCGGATGATGCGGGAAATCTCTTCCGCGCGAATGTCCATGAAGTCCTCCAAACCTGCGGGTGAATGCGAACGTGACTAGGCGGAAAGCAGCTGAGTCTTGAGTTGGCGGAGCTGACCCTGGAGCGAGGCGTCCAGGACCGTGGAGCCGACCTGGACCTTGATCCCCCCGAGAAGGGCGGTGTCCTGGCTCCAGGTGAGGCGGATGGTCTTGCCGGTGCGGGCGGCGAGGGAGACGACGAGGGCCTTGGACTGGTCCTCGGTGAGGGGCTGGGCACTGGCCACCTTGGCCTCGACGATGCCGTCCCGCTCATCCACCAGGTCCGCGAAGGTGCGGCGGAGTTCAGGCAGCAGGTTCAGGCGGCCAGCCTCGGCCACCACCTTGAAGAAGTGGCGCAGCGTGACGCTCACCTTGGCGGTGGCGAGGATCGCTTCGAAGACCTCGGCCTTCTTGGTGGGCATCACCAGGGGCGAGGCCACCAGGCGGGTGAGGTCGGCGTTGCCGGCCACCGTGGCAGCCACGGTCTCAAGCTCAGCCTTGAGCTGGGGCACGTTGCCCTGCTTGTCACCGATCTGAAGGAGGGCCTTGGCGTAGCGCCGGGCGGTCAGGCGGCTGCTCACTGGACACCTCCGATCTGCTGGATGGCCCGGTCGAGCGCCTTGCCGGCCTCAGGTCCCTGAAGCTTGGCTTCCAGGCGCTTGGCGGCGCCTTCCACCGTGAGCTCGGCCACGAGGGCGCGGAGATCCTGCTCGGCCTGCCGCTTCTGGAAGCCAATCTCCGCCTGGGCCTGGGCCAGGATCAGGAGCGCCTCGGCACGGGCCGCTTCCAGCACCCGCTGCTTCTCGGTCTCCGAATCGGCATCTGCCTTGGAGAGGATGCCCGCCAGCTCACCTTCGAGCCCGGCCATCTTCGCTTCGAGTTCCTGCATCTGGGCCGCGCTCTCGGCCTTGTCCTTCTCTGCCTGGGCGAGCAGGGTCTCCAGCTCTTCCTTGCGGGACTTGAACATGGCGGACAGGCCGCCCTTCAGCATGAAGTAGAGACCGGCGCCCCAGATGGCGAAGTTCAGCAGCTGGACGATGAAGGCGCCCAGCTTCCCGTATTCCTTGCCGAAGAGCTTCATGGCTGGAGCATGGTGGGCAGCACCCTCGCCATGGGCCGCAGCGCCGGGGGCATCGTGTGCACCGGCCGGGGCGGCATGGACCTCGGCGGCGGCAGCTTCGTGGCCAGCCGCAGGAGCCTGATGGGCCGCGGGCGCCTCGTGCTTCTCGGCAGCAGGGGCGGGATGGGCGTCATGGGCCTGGGCCATGAGCGCGAGCGGGCTCAGGGACAGCAGAGCGGCGAGGGAGATCCGGGTCAGCTTGGTCATGCTCAGGCCTGCTTCAGAAGGGTCTGGGCCATGGATTCAGCCAGGGCGTCCACCTGGGCCAGCAGGTTCTGCCGGGCCGCCTGCTGCTGGGTCTTGAGGGATTCCACCGCCGCCTGACGCTCCGCCAGGGCCTTGGTCCGGGCCTCGTCCAGCAGGGCCTGCTTCTCGCGGCCAGCGGCATCCGAGAGCGCCTTGCGGCGGTCGAAGGCCTGGGCGCGAAGATCCTTTAAGCGCTCCTGGTAGTCCTTCTGCCGGGCATCAAGCAGGGCGGCGGCCTGCGCCTTGGCATCGCCGCCAGCGTTCAGATCGCGGTCGCGGTCCGCCATCACCTTGTCGAGGGGCTTGAAGAACACCACCCGGAGGTAGACGTAGAGCACCACCAGGAGGACGATCACGAAGATCAGGGCCGGCAGGTCGGGACGCATGGGATCCGGCATCTGGGCCAGGATCTGCGCGACAGGCCCGCCCTTGTCAGGCGTACTGAGTGTCAGATTTACCATTTCCAGCAGCGCCACAGGCCACCCTCCAGAAACATCCCAAGGCCTCGGCCGTTGGATCGACCAGGGTCACACCGACGCCAGCGTTGGTCCGCGGGAACCTCTGGCTTCGGAAGTCAGATAACCTTACCAGAACAGTCCGATTCCCTCAACGCCGAGGTTCGGCCTTGACCCCCCTGGATCACTGTGGGAGGATCGTGGTTCGGCGATTCGGGCGATTAGCTCAGTCGGTAGAGCAGCTGCCTTACACGCAGCATGTCGGCGGTTCGAGCCCGTCATCGCCCACCAGCTCGCTGGTGAACACAAGGGGTTGTAGCTCAGTCGGTTAGAGTGCCAGCCTGTCACGCTGGAAGTCGCGGGTTCGAGCCCCGTCAGCCCCGCCAGAACGGAAAAGGGTCCCAAACGGGACCCTTTTTCATTCTGTAGCGCGGGGCTGACGGGGCTCGAATCCGCCCCGGCAACGCATGCGTTGCCGGGATCTAGGGTCGAGTGAGATTGCGGAGACATGGCTAGATGCCCTGTCGGAGCAAGACCGGGGATCGAGCCCAAAGGGCGAAGAGCCCAGTCCGAGCCCTCGCCCGAGTGAGCCGACGAGAGAGGCGGATGACGGCGCGGGGCTGACTCGGGCTCCGCCCTCGCCCTGCGGGCGGCCATGACCTGCGGTCATGCCGTCCTATTCTCCTTCCCCTGCGCTGCAGTCGAATAGTCGAGTCCCTGAACAAGTGAGTCGACGAGAGAGATGGGTGATGGCCAGGGGCTGAACAGCTATTAACCAACGGCTTCCCATCCGAACCGGGCGTGTCCAGATTATCTGACCCTGTCCCCAGTGCTGAAAGGAAAGCCGGATGCGGTTCCTGCTGGTAATGCTGTTGGCCCTTCCACTCTTCGCACAATCCATGGGCCGCATGGAGCTATCGCCTTCTGAACAGCTCTACCTGCAGGGCCTCGGGAAGGTCACGATGTGCGTTGATCCCGACTGGGCCCCTTTCGAGCGTATTGATCCCCAGGGACGCCATGAGGGAATCGCGGCAGACCTGATCGCGCTGGTGTCAGAACGGACGGGAGTCCCCTTTGAGCTGGTGCCGACCCGGGATTGGGAAGAGAGTCTGGCCTGGTCCAAGATGGGGAAATGCCTGGTCCTGCCGTTCCTCAACAAGACGCCTGAGCGTGATGGCTGGCTGGCCTTCACAGAGCCCATCTTCAGCGATCCCAACGTGTTCATCACCAGAGAGGAGCACGCCTACATCGGCGACCCTGCGGAACTCCCAGCGGAGTCTCTCGCCCTTCCCCGCGGCACCGCGGTGGAAGGCTGGATCAGAAGGAAATACCCGCAGCTCCGGGTGATCCTCACGGAAACGGAGAGTGAAGCCTTTGACATGGTTGCCTCCAGAAAGGCGGACATGACCATGCGGTCCCTCGCCATCGCCGCCTTCACGATCAGGAAGAGGGGGCTCTTCATGCTCAAGATCGCCGGGCAGATTCCAGACCTCCGGAATGACCTCCGCATCGGTGTCCTGAAGACAGAGCCCAGGCTCTTGAAGATCCTGGACCGGGCCGTGCAGTCGATTTCTGCCGCAGAGCGGGGGCAGATCCGCGAACGGCACCCCTCGATCGATGTAGAGACCCCTGTGAATTATCAACTCATCATCAAGGCCGTTGCGGTCCTGGGTGCACTCGTGATCGTCGGGTTCTATTGGAACTACAGACTGCGCAAGCTCAATACCCAGCTCGAGAAGGCGCTGAAGGAGGTGCGCACGTTGCAGGGACTCCTGCCCATCTGCGCCTGGTGCAAGAAGGTTCGGAGCGACGCGGGCCTGTGGACCCAGATTGAACAATACGTGTCAGAAAACACCGCGGCCAAGTTCACCCATGGGGTATGCCCGGATTGCGCCAAGAGCGCCTTCAAGACCTGACCGGCGAACCACCGGGTTTCCAGGCAGGAGATCGACCCAACAAGCCCCCCTAGGCCTGATCCCCCCGCAGGAACCAGACCTTGCGGATCAGGCCATCCTTCACCAGATAGACCACCACGACCTCCAGGGCCTCCTTGCGCCCCGCAAGGCCGGTCACCTTCTCGCGATGGATGACATAGGGTCCGCTCAGGATCTGATCTTTGGCGCTGGCGTGCAGGTCCGGGTTATCCCGGAAGAGCTTGGCATAGCGGGTCTTCAGGCCGGCCCTCCCCGGCGTCTCCAGGGACGCGACGGGGAGGGCAGACAGCTCCACGTCCTCCGCATAGGTGGCCGCGAAGGCTTCCACGTCGTGGGCGTTGTAGGCCTCCAGCTGCTCCTGCACCACGGCCTCAGGGCTCGTGGAGCGGCGCGGGGGCGCCGCCACCAGCAGCGCGGACACCAGGAGGAGCAGCGAGGGACGCATCATCGAAACTCCAGAAACAGGCCAAGCCCCACTGTATCTGCCCCCGCAGAAATCCGCCCGTGTCCTTTGGTGCCATCCTCGATACACTGGAAGGCTTGGAACAACCATGAAACTGCCGCTCGTCGCCCTCTGCGGACGCCCCAACGTGGGGAAGTCCACCCTCTTCAACCGGCTCACCCGCACCCGGGCAGCCCTGGTCCATGACCTGCCGGGCATGACTCGGGACCGCTCCTATGGCCGGGTGACCTGCCTGGGCGAGGAAGGCGAAGCCGAAGAAGTCTTCGACCTGGTGGACACCGGAGGCCTCGACTTCGAAGGCGACGATGTCATCACCCAGGGCATCACCCGCATGGCCGAGGCCGCCCTGAGCGAGGCCCACATGGCCATCCTACTGGTGGACGGCCACGACGGCCTCACCACCGGGGACCAGGAGATCGCCGCCCGGCTGCGCAGGATGGGCAAGCCCATCCTGCTCGTCATCAACAAACTGGACGGCATGAAGGGCGGCGCCCCGGACGGGGGCTTCTACAGCCTGGGCTTCGACGAGGTCTTCGCCATCTCCGCCGCCCACGGCGCCGGCGTGCCCGAGCTCATCGCCGCCATTCGCACCCGCCTGCCCTTCCACCGCACGCCCGAGGAGGCCGAGACCCACTCCCTCGGCGACGAGCGGCGCTTCGCCCTGATCGGCCGGCCCAACGTCGGCAAGTCCTCCCTGGCCAACCGGCTGCTGGGCTATGAGCGCAGCCTCGTCAGCGAGGTCGCAGGCACCACCCGCGACACCGTCGACACCATCATCCATGTGGACGAGCGCGTCTACCGCCTCATCGATACCGCAGGCATCCGCCGCAAGGGCAAGACCTTCGAGGGCGCCGAGAAGCTCAGCATCCTGAAGGCCAAGCAGGCCATGGCCCGGGCCGACGTGAGCCTCCTGCTGCTGGACGCCGTCGAGGGCGCCACCCACCAGGACGCCGTCATCGCGGGCTACGCCCAGGAGGCCGGCGCGGCCGTGATCCTCGTGGTGAACAAGTGGGACCTGGTCGAGAAGGACACCCACACCATCTACGGCGCCGAGGAAGATCTCCGCCGCAGCCTGGGCTTCCTGCACCACGCGCCGATGATCTTCCTCTCGGCCCTCACAGGGCAGCGGGTGTCCAAGCTGTTCGCCATGATCGACGAGCTGGCGGAAGCCCACGCCCGCCGCATCTCCACCGGCGAGCTCAACCGTTTCCTGCGCGAGACCGTCGGCGCCATGAGCCCCCACGCCGTGGACGGCAAGCTGCCCAAGCTCTACTTCATGACCCAGGTGGGAGTCCGGCCGCCGAGCTTCGTGGTCAAGGCCAACACCGACCGCGGCCTGCACTTCAGCTACGTGCGCTACATGGAGAACCGCCTCCGCGCGCAGTTCGGCCTGGCCGGCGTGCCGCTCCGCATCAGCGTGCAGAAGAAGCAGAAGGACGAAGGCGAGCCCGTCGAGACCGCCGTGGTGCGCCGCATCCTGGATCCCGGCGAGGGCCTGAAGCCCTCCCGCAGCAACGAGTCCCTCCAGGCCCAGCGCGAGGACAAGGTCAAGGCGCGCCCCCGGCCCAAGAAGAAGGAGCTGCCCAAGCCCGCCGCCAAGCAGGCCCCCCGCAAGGGCAAGTCTGCGCCCCCCAAGCGGGTCCGGCAGAAGTCCACTAAAAGGCCTTAGGGGTTCCTAACCTTCCAGCAGCACCCGGGCGTGGTCCAGGGCCTCGATGCGGTCCGGGTGACCGGACAGCAGCCGCGCCAACTCCCGCGTGCGGGCCTCGCCCACCACCCAGCCCAGGGCGCTGCGGGTGCGGCCACCTTCGGTCTCTTTGTGGAGGCAGCCATGACGGTCGGCCCGGGCAGCCACCTGGGCCAGATGGGTCACTGCCAGCACCTGGTGGGCCCGGCCCAGCTCGGCCACGGCCTTGCCCACGGCCAGGGCTGTTTCGCCGCCCAGGCCTGCGTCCACCTCGTCCAGGACCAGGGTCAGGCCGTCCCGCACGCCCGCACCCAGGGCCAGACCCGCGCCCACCAGGGCCAGCATGAGGCGGCTCAACTCGCCGCCGGAGGCGATGCGAGCCAGAGGGCGGAAGCCCTCGCCGGGGTTCGGCTCGATCCAGATGGCCAGGGCGGAGAACCCCTGGGCGGCCACCCGCACGGGCCGACCCCCCTGCTCGACGGGACTCCCCGCCTCCTCGGCCAGGGCCAGACGGAGCTGCAGGCGGGCGCCCTTCATGCCGAGCCGGGCCAGCCGCTTCTGCACCTCGGCTTCAAGCCGGGGAATGGCCTCGCCTCGCTGCCCATGCAGGGCCTCCGCCGCGGCGCGGTAGGTCTCAGCCACCTTGGCCAGCGCCCCTTCCAGCTCCTTGACGGACACGTCCCCGGCCAACAGGCAGCGCTGCTCCTCCCGGAAGGCCTGCGCCCGGGTCGTCAGCTCTTCGGGCTCACAGCGATGCCGCCGGGCCAGGCGCTCGTAGAAGGCCAGCCGGGCCTCCATGAGCTCGATGCGATCTGCCCCGGCACCCGCCCAGCGGAGGGCTTGGTCCTGGGCCAGGGCCAGCAGGTCATCCAGTTCCAGGACCGCGGAGCGCAAGCGGTCCTGGTCCGAAGCGGCATCGGGCCAGTGAGCCACCGCGCGGCCAAGAGCCTTGTGGGCCAGCTCGACCTTGGGCAGCCCCTCGGCCAGGGCTTCTGCCGCCTCGCGGAAGGCCTGCTCCAGATTGACCGCGTGGCGCAGGGGCTCCCGATCGGCCTTGAGTTGAGCCCACTCTCCAGGGCGGGGGTTGAGCTTCTCCAGGTCCGCCAGGGCCTCGGCCAGCTCTTCCAGGCGCTGACCCCGCTCGGCCTCGCTGCGCCGCCGGGCCTTGAGGGCGGCTTCGGCTGCCCGCACCGCCGCGGCCTGGCTGTCCAGGCGAGGCTCCAGGCCCAGCACCTCGTCGATGAGGGTCAGGTGCCGGTCCTCGCCGAGGAGCGACTGGTGGTCGTGCTGGCTGGTGAGGCGCATCCAGAAGCGGCCTGCTTCCCGGAGGTCGGCTAGGGCGCAGCTGGCGCCGTTGATCCAGGCCCGGCTGCGGCCCGGCCCCACTTCCCGGCGCAGCACCACCGGCTGCTCCTCGGGCAGGCCCCGCTCCTGCAGGAACGCCTGCCAGACCTCGAAGCGGCCCTCCACCACGGCCTCCACCGTGGCCCGCTCAGCCCCGTGGCGCACCAATTCCGCGTCGCCCCGCGCACCCACCAGCAGCGAGAGCGCATCGACCAGCAGGGACTTGCCCGCGCCAGTCTCCCCCGTGAGCACCGTGAAGCCCGCCCCCCAGGCGAGGGACAGGTCTTCCACCAGGGCCAGGTTCTGGATGCGGAGCGAGGACAGCATGGGATCAGTCTAGCGGGGCCGCAGGCTTCGGACGGCGGCCGCGTGGGGTCCGCTCACCGATTCTCCGGGCGAGTCAGGAGACGATGTAGGCCGCAGACCCTGTGGATAGCAGCTTGCCCTCGGCGTCCAGGAATTCCATGCGGGTGGAGGCCACCCGCGAGCCCAGGCGCATGACCTCGGCGCGCAGCTCGAAGTGCTCGCCAAGGCCCGGGCGCAGGTAGTCGATGCGCAGGTCGATGGTGCCCAGCTTGGCGAAGCGGTGCAGCCGCTCCAGGGGCGACTCATCCATGTGGCGCGCCCCGATGGCGGCCATCACGGCAAGTCCCCCCATGGCGTCCAGGCCCGCGCTGATGACTCCGCCGTGAATCCGGTTGTAGGCATAGTGGCCCACCAGCTCGTTGCGCATGACGATCCGACCCGTGACGCGCTCGGGGGTCAGCACCGCGATCTTCAGCCCCAGGAGCCGGTTGAACACGATCTTCTCCTCGAAGATGTCCTTCAGGCCCGCGATGAACTCGGGCTCGAACTCAATCAAGGGTGTCTTCTTTATGGGCTGGGGCATGGACTGATTATCACCCAATGCTGCCCCGTCCGCGCCCGCAGGCTGGGCGAGGCTCCATGCCGGTCCCGGGTCTGGGCCCGGTCATACTGTCCCCTGGAGGACCCCATGCTCTACCGGAAGCCCTGCGGCAGCATCCTGGAGGCCGTCGGCAACACGCCGCTGGTCCGGCTGCGCCGCGTCGTCGAGCACCTCCCGGCCGAGATCTTCGCCAAGCTCGAGTTCATGAACCCCATGGGCAGCAGCAAAGACCGTATTTCCAAGTATATGATCGAGGCTGCGGAGCGGGATGGCCGCCTCAAGCCCGGCGACCTCATCCTCGAGAATTCTTCGGGCAACACTGCCATGGGCTTGGCGCTCATGGCCATCCAGAAGGGCTACCGCATCAAGGTGGTGGTGCGCGACACCATCTCCCAGGAGAAGCTGAACCAGCTGCTGGCCCTTGGCGCGGAAGTCCACAAAGCGGACACCAGCCTGCCGCCGGAGCATCCCGACAGCTACAACAACATCACCCCGCGCCTGGCTCGGGAGACCCCGGGATGCTATTTTCCCGACCAGCACGGCAACCGGGAGAACAACGCCGCGCACTACCACTCCACCGGTCCTGAGATCTGGGAGCAGATGGAGGGCCGCATCGACTACCTGGTGGCCGGCGCCGGCACTGGCGGCACCATCGGCGGTGTGGGCCGCTACCTCAAGGAGCAGGACCCGAACATCAAGGTCATCGCCGTGGACCCCGTGGGCTCCGTGTTCTTCGACCACTTCCATGGGAAGAAGGAGCTCAAGGCCGGGCCCTACTGCCTGGAGGGCCTGGGCGACGAGTTCCTCATCGGCACCATGGACTTTAGCGTCCTGGATGACATGGTGCAGGTGACGGACCGCCAGGCCTTCCACCACGCCCGGAAGCTGGTCCGGAACGAGGGCATCCTGGGCGGCGGTTCCAGCGGCGCTGCCCTGTGGGCGGTGCTCCAGGTGGCGAAGCGCCTGCCGGTGCAGGAACGCCCGGCACGCATTGTGACCGTCTTCCCCGATGGCTCGGGGCGCTACCTGAGCAGCATCTTCAACGATGCCTGGCTGGCGGAGCGGGGCCTCCTGGAAGAAGAGGCATGACAGCCTTCTCCGGCAGCTACCTCGAGGCCATCCGCTTGGCGCTCTTCGACGCCATGGAGGCTGATCCGCGGGTCTGCTGCCTGGGCGAGGATATTGGTGTCTATGGCGGCGCCTTCCGCGCGACGGAAGGCCTGCTGGCCCGCTTCGGCCCGGACCGGGTACTCGACACACCCATCTCCGAGCAGGCCATCGTGGGCGCCGCCATCGGCGCGGCGCTCATGGGACAAAGGCCCGTGGCGGAGTTCCAGTTCATGGACTTCGCCATGCTGGCCTCGGACCTCATGGTGAACTTCGCGGCCCCGGCCCACTGGCGCTGGGGGGCCTCGGTGCCCGCGGTGTTTCGCGGCCCGGCGGGGGCGGGCAACGGCGGCGGCCCCTTCCACAGCCAGAACCCCGAGGGCCACTTCCTCGGCAGCCCGGGCCTCAAGGTGGTCGCGCCGGGCACGGTCCGCGACGCCTACGCCCTGCTCCGGGCCGCCATCGACGACCCCGACCCGGTCCTTTTCCTGGAGCACAAGCACCTCTACCGGCGCCTCAAGGACCAGTGGGACGAGGCCCCCACGGCCCGCCTGGGCGAGGCCGCCCTGCGCCAGGAGGGCCAGCGTGCCTGCATCCTCACCTACGGCGCCGCCCAGCAGGTGGCCCTGGAGGCCTCGGCGGGACTCGATGTGGCCGTGCTGGACCTGCGCACCCTCTGGCCCTTGGACGACGAGGCCATCGCCGCACTGGCCCAGCGCACCCACCGGGTGCTGGTGCTCACGGAGGCCTCGCGCACCTACGGCCCGGGCGCCGAACTGGCCGCCCGGGTCAGTGAGACCTGCTTCCCCTGGCTCGACGCCCCGGTGCTGCGGGTGGGGGCGGCGGACACACCCACACCCGCCAGCCCGCCCCTGGAGGCGGCCTTTCTCCCGAGCCCCGCCCGGGTGCGTTCCGAGCTGGAGCGCCTGCTGGCATGGTAAGTCTGGGCCGCGCCCAGCTTGACGCCTCTGCCCCATCCCTATCATTCTAAGGACTCGATCTTTGGCAGTCCCCAGAACGCTATCCAGAAAGGTGGAGGGAAAGGCCCTGTGAAACCTTGGCAACCTGCGAACGCAAGGTGCCAAATCCTGCCCCCGGTCTCCGGGGGGAAGATACCGAACCGCAGGAGACTGACCTTCGACCCTCTGGAAGCCGACCCCAGGACTGCCTTTCCCCAGGCACAGCCATGACCCAGAAAACCTTTCGGCAGGCCCTCGACGCGGGCGAGTGCTTCCTCTTCGACGGCAGCACGGCCACAGCCCTGCACGACCGGGGGATCACGCTCCAGCGCAGCTTCGAAGAGTGCAACCTCAAGACCCCGGACCTGCTGCTGGCCATCCATGGAGAGTTCCTGGCCGCCGGGGCCCAGGTGCTCACCACCAACACCTGGGGCGCCAACCGCCTGAAGCTGGCCGCCCGCGGCCTGGAGGACCAGCTGGCCGAGATCAACCGGGAGGGCGTGGCCCTGGCCCGGAAGGCCGTGACCCAGCAGGGCGCGGTAGCCTGGGTGGCGGGCTGCATCGGACCCCTCGGCGTCCGCATCGAACCCTGGGGGCCCACCTCTTTCGCCGAGGCCCGCGCCTGCTTCCGCGAGCAGGCCGCCGTGCTGATCGAGGCTGGCGTGGACCTGATGGTGCTTGAAGCCTTCGAGGACCTCCACGAGATCCAGCAGGCCATGCTCGCCGTGCAGGAGCTCAGCGACCTGCCCATCGCCGCCCTCATGACCCCCAACGAGGAGGGCCAGGCCCTCTTCGGCGCCGAGCCCGAGTGGTTCATCAAGCAGATCGACGCCTGGGGCGCCGACGTGGTGGGCCTCATCGGCGGCAACGGCCCTGCCCCACAGCTGCGGCTGCTGGAGCGGCTCATGGCCGTCACCACGAAGCCCATCGCGCTGCAGCCCAACCCGGGCATGCCCCGGATGGTGGACGGCCGCCTCATCTACGGCGCCACCCCGGAATACCTCGGCGAGTTCGCGGGCCGGGCCCTGGCCGCCGGCGCCCGGGTGGTCGGCGGGTGCAGCGGCACCACCCCGGCGCACATCCGGGCCATGCGCGGCGTCTTCCGCCAGGAGCGGGCCTTCGTCCAGGGCGGCGGCGGCTTCGAGCTGAAGCCCCACGAGCAGCCCCAGCCCGAGGTCCCCTTCGCCTACCGCAGCCGCTTCAGCCTCAAGCTGGCCCAGGGCGAGTTCATCCACACCGTGGAGCTGGTGCCGCCCAAGGGCATGGAATACGACAAGCTCCTGGCCAAGACCCGCCAGTGCCAGGCCCTGGGCGTGGACGCCATCAACGTGCCCGACGGACCCCGCGCCATGGCCCGCATGTCCGCCCTGGCCACGGCCCTCATCATCGAGCAGCAGGTGGGACTCGAGACCATCCTCCACTACGCCTGCCGCGACCGGAATCTGCTCGGCATGCAGAGCGACCTCCTGGGCGCCGCGGGCCTCGGCCTGCGCAACATCCTGGCGGTCACGGGCGATCCGCCGAAGCTGGGGCCCTACCCCCAGGCCACGGCGGTCTTCGACGTGGACGCCATCGGGCTGGTGAACATGCTCAAGCGCCTGAACACCGGGCTGGACCTGGGCGGCGCCGCCATCGGCAAGCCCACCTCCTTCAGTGTGGGCGTGGGCGCCAACCCCGTGGCCCCGGATCTGGAGCGGGAGAAGTCACGCTTCCGCTACAAGGTGGAGGCCGGTGCCCAGTGGGCCATCACCCAGCCGGTCTTCGACGCGGACCACCTCTTCCGCTTCCTGGACTTCGCCGAGGCCCTGGACGGCAAGGGCGGGATCCCCATCATCGCGGGGATCTGGCCCCTCAAGAGCCTCCGCAACGCGGAGTTCATGGCCAACGAGGTCCCCGGTGCCTACGTGCCGCCCTCGGTGCTCGTCCGCATGGCCAGCCGGACCACCGCCGAAGACCAGCTGAAGGAAGGCCAGGACATCGCCCGCGAGGTCATTGAGCTGATCCGGCCCCGGGTTCGCGGCCTGCAGCTCTCGGCGCCCTTTGGCCAGGTCGAGCTGGTGGCGCCGCTGTTGCCGAAGCCGGAGGCCCCATGGTGAAGGTCCACTTCCTCCTGGAGGATCTGCTGGTGGAAGCCCCGGCGGGCACCACCCTCCAGCGCATCGCCGATGCTGCCGGCGCCGACATCACCTTCGGGTGCCGCACCGGCTCCTGCGGCACCTGCCGCGTGAAGATCGCCGAAGGCCTGGAACACTGCAGCGACCCTGGCACCGAAGAGCGGGACTACCTCCGCAGCCTGGACGCGCCGCCGGACCAGCGCCTCGCCTGCCAGGTCTGCGTGCATGGAGACATCGCCGTGGACTACCTCGGACTCTGACATGACCACCCTCGACGCCCTCCTCCGTGAAAAAGTGCTGCTGCTGGACGGCGGCATGGGCACGCAGATCTTCGCGCGCTCGCCGACCATGGAAGACTACGGCGGCGCCGCCCTCGAGGGCTGCGTGGACCTGCTGACGGAGCGGCGCCCCCAGTGGATCCGCGAGATCCATGAGAGCTACTACCGGGCCGGGTCCGATGCGGTGGAGACCAACACCTTCGGCGCGAATCCCCTGGTGCTGGGCGACTTCGGCCTCTCCGCCAAGGCCTACGACCTGAATGTCCAGGCCGCTTCCATCGCCAAGGAAGTGGCGCGCAGCTTCGACCGGCCCCGCTTCGTCATCGGGTCCGTGGGCCCGGGCACCAAGCTCATCACCCTGGGCCACGTGAGCTACGCCGAGCTGCTGGCCTCCTATCGGGTGCAGATGGATGGCCTGCTGGACGGCGGTGCCGACGCCATCCTCATCGAGACCTGCCAGGACCTGGGCCAGATCAAGGTGGCCGTCCGGGCCGCCCGCGAGGCCATGGCCGCCAAGAAGCGGCGGCTCCCCCTCTGGGTGCAGGCCACGGTGGAGACCACGGGCACCCTGCTGGTGGGTTCGGACATCTCGGCAGTACTGACGAGCCTGGAGCCCCTGGGCATCGACGTGCTGGGCCTGAACTGCGCCACGGGCCCCGACGAGATGCACGCGCATCTGCAGACCCTCAGCGAGTCCAGCCCGTTCTACCTGAGCTGCCTGCCCAATGCCGGGCTGCCCGAGAACGTGGGTGGTCAGGTGGTCTACCCCCTGGATCCTGCGGGCTTCGCGCCCAAGGTGCTGCACGCGGCCAAGGAGTTCGGCATCGCCATCCTGGGCGGCTGCTGCGGCACCACCCCGGACCACATCCGGGCCCTGGCCCCGGGCGTGGAGCGGCTCAATGCCCCGAAGCGGTCCCCGAAGCTGGAGCGCAGCGCCGCCAGCCTCTACCAGAGCGTGGCCCTGAAGCAGGAGCCCCCGCCCCTCATCGTGGGCGAGCGCACCAATGCGAACGGCTCGAAGAAGTTCCGCGACCTGCTGGCCGCCGAGGACTGGAACGGCATGATCGCCCTGGCCAAGGAGCAGCAGCGCGAGGGCGCCCACCTGCTGGACGTCTGCGTGGCCTACGTGGGCCGCGACGAGACCCGCGACGCGGACGAGCTGCTGAGCCGACTCATCTCCCAGGTCACCCTGCCCCTGATGATCGACAGCACCGAGGTGCCGGTCATTGAGCGGGCCCTGCAGCGCGCCCCCGGCAAGTGCGTGGTGAACTCCATCAACTTCGAGGACGGCGACGCCCGGCCCCGGCGAGTCCTGGAGCTCTGCCGCACCTATGGCGCCGCGGTGGTGGCGCTCACCATCGACGAGCGGGGCATGGCCAAGTCCCGCGAGCAGAAGCTGGAAGTGGCCCGCCGCCTCTACGCCCTGGCCGTGGACGAGTACGGCATGGACCCCGGGGACCTCATCATCGATCCCCTCACCTTCACCCTGGGCAGCGGCGACGAAGAGTTCCGCGGCTCCGCCGTGGAGACCCTGGAGGCCCTGAAGCTCATCAAGGCCGAGCTGCCGGGCGTCATGACCATCCTGGGCGTCAGCAACGTGAGCTTCGGCCTGAACCCCGCGGCCCGGCACGTGCTGAACGCGCTCATGCTCTACCACGGCGTGCGCCACGGCCTGGACATGGCCATCTTCAATGCCTCGAAGGTCATCCCCGTCGCCAAGATCGACCCCGAGGACCGGCGCAGCTTCGAGGATCTCATCTTCGACCGCCGCAGCGAGGGCTACGATCCCCTCAAGGTCGTCCTGGCCCGCTTCAGCGGCCGCAAGGCCGTGCAGGTCGAGGACCACCGCGCCGACCGGCCCGTGCTCGAGCGCCTGCGCGACGGCATCCTCGACGGCGAGAAGCAGGCCATCCTGACGGACGTGGACGAGGCCCTGAAGGACCACGATCCCCTCATGCTCATCAACGAAGTGCTGCTGGGCGCCATGAAGGTCGTCGGCGAGCGCTTCGGCGCCGGCGAGATGCAGCTGCCCTTCGTGCTGGAGAGCGCCGAGGCCATGAAGGCCGCCATCCGGCGCATCGAGCCTCACCTGCCCAAGGGCGGCAGCTACCAAAAGGGCCGCATCCTCCTGGCCACGGTCAAGGGCGACGTCCACGACATCGGCAAGAACCTGGTGGACATCATCCTCAGCAACAACGGCTTCGAGGTAAAAAACCTGGGCATCAAGCAGCCCATCGAGGCGATCCTCAAGGAGCTGAAGGCCTGGCCCGCGGACGCCATCGGCCTCTCGGGGCTGCTGGTGAAGTCCACGGTGATCATGAAGGAGAACCTGCACTTCATGGAGGAGCAGGGCCTGAAGGTGCCCGTCATCCTGGGTGGCGCTGCCCTCACCCGCGACTACGTGGAAGGCGACTGCCGCCGGGCCTACGCCGGGGCGGTCTTCTACGCGGAAGATGCCTTTGAGGGACTGCGGCACATGCAGGCGTTGGTGGCCGGTGAGCCCGGGGTCCCGGCGGCTGCTCCAGCCGCGGTCGCGGCTGGAGATATCAAAATACTCAGGCGGGGAGGGGCCGCGGTGCCGCTCACAACCTCGGGCCAGAGCAGCTGGGTCCGGCACGAGGGGGCTCCGCCGACGCCGCCCTTCTGGGGCGTGCGCGAGGACACTGCGACCACCGAGGAGCTCTTCGGCTACCTCGACGAGTTCGCCCTCATCCGCAACCGCTGGGGCTTTGCCCAGGGCAGCCAGAACGACGAGGCCTTCGCCGCGGTATTGCGCGACAAGGCCGAGCCCCAGCTGGCCCGCTGGAAGGCGCGCCTGGCAGCCACGCCCATGCTCGAACCCCGGGCCCGCTACGGCTACTTCCCCGTGCATGCCGAGGGCGATTCGCTCCAAGTCTTCGATCCCGCTGAGCCCACTCGGCCCCTGGCCCGGCTCACCTTCCCCCGGCAGACCGCGGGGCGGCGTCTGAGCCTCCCGGACTTCTTCCGGGCCGACCAGACCGATGTGCTGGCCCTCCAGCTCGTGACCCTCGGACAGACCGCCGCCGACCACGCGGCTCGGCTCTACAAGGAAGATGGCTACGCGGACTACTTCGCCTTCCACGGCCTTGCCACGGAGCTCACGGAGGCCTACGCGGAACGGCTGCACGCCCGCATCCGCCGGGAGCTGGGCATCCAAGGCAAGGACCTGCCCGGCCGGGCGCTCTTCGCCCAGGGCTACCAGGGCTCCCGCTACGCCTATGGCTACCCCGCCTGCCCCGACCTTGAGGGCAACGGACCGCTGCTGGAGCTCCTGGGCGGCGGCGAGATCGGCGTCCGCCTCAGCGAGAGCCACCAGATGGACCCCGAATACACCACCAGCGCCCTGGTGGCCTGGCACCCGCAGGCTCGCTACTTCTCGATCTGAGCTGAGCCAACCGACAGATGCCCCCGGCGGCAATCCCGTCGCAAGCCTGGTGCCGGCCAGCTAAGATCGGGCCATGGGAAATCGACGATGGACCGCATGGCGGCTGGCATTCCTTGGGATCTGTCTCCTGGTCGGAGCCGGAAGCGCCCGGTGTTCCGACCTGCGGGTCATGGTCTCCGGTGGCTTCGCCGCCGCCTACCGCGAGCTGGCACCGGAGTTCGAGCGCCGCACCGGGCACCACCTCACGACCATCTGGGGGGCTTCGATGGGAACGACCCCCGAAGCCATCCCGGTCCGTCTGGAGCGCGGTGAGCGCGCCGATGTGCTGATCATGGTCGGTCGGGCCCTGGACCAGTTGGACCGGCAGAAGAAGGTGACGTGCTCACTCCGGGTTGACCTCGCCAAGTCCGGGATCGGAGTGGCGGTGCGCAAGGGTGCCCCCCGGCCCGACATCAGCACCCTGGCTGCGTTCAAGAAGACCCTGCTGGCGGCCTCCTCGATCGCCTACTCCGACAGCGCCAGCGGGGAGTATCTCTCCAAGGTGTTGTTCCCGCACCTTGGGTTGGCCGGAAAGATCGAAGCCAAGAGCCGCAAGATCGAAGGCGAGCCCGTGGGCCAGGTCGTGGCACGGGGGGCGGCGGAGCTGGGGTTCCAGCAGGTCAGTGAGCTGCTCCCGGTCCCTGGCATCGAGCTGCTGGGGTCGCTGCCCGCCGAGGTCCAGGAATACACCGTCTTTTCCGCCTGCGCCAACGCGAAGGCAGCGGATCCTGCGGCCGCGCGGGCCCTGGTGAGCTTCCTGGCCTCCCCCGAGGCCGCGGTTGCCATCCGGAAGAGCGGGATGGAACCAGCCTCCGACCCTCAGGGGAAGTAAGCGTCGCCGAGCCTGGCCGTCTCGACATAGATCGGGGGCATGGTGATTCCCCGCGAGGCCAGGGGTCCGCACCGGAGGCCGACCCTGAAATGATGGGAGGTGCCCACCGGGGGAGGGAGAGACCCCTTCCCAGCCTTAATCCACTGCAGGGCGAGCCGCATGGACTTTTCCCCGAAATCAACCGGTGCGGGCGTGATGGAGAGCCCACCGCCGTCCTGGACATAGGTGTCGCAGATGCCCAGGGGCAGGGGCCGGGAGTTGTGCTCGATCCAGTCGACGATCTCTCCCCGGGGAACCACCCCACTCGTGCTGGCGCTCCGCCGGAGCTCGTCATAGCTCAGCACGAGGAGCACGTCGGCGCTGTCAGCCATCCGGGAGATGAAAGCCTGCCAACCCTGGAAGGTGTTCTCACCCTGATGGCCCACCAGCCGGTGGGGCGCCCAAGCATAGGACTTCGCCTGCTCCAGCTCGGCGCGACCGGTGATGTCGTCCTTGGCCAGGATGGCGATGCGGGCCGGCTGCCCGCCCCGGGCGACCAGGATCGCCTCGCGAACGGCATCCAACGGCAGCTGCTCCACGAGGCCAGTGGCGTTGGTGGTCGTGTAGCCGTAGCTCTGAGGCGGCTGGAGGATGGCGACGAACACGATCCGAGGCTTCCCTCGACCGGCATAGTCCTTCGCCACCAGATGGTTGCTTTCATCATCGACAGCAATCAGCACGTCCGGCTTTTCCCGCTCAATGGCCTGCTTCGCTTCCTGGATCTGATGTCTCAAGGACTCCGTGGACTGCCTGGAATCAACACCAAGATGGTGGAAATTGACTGAGACAGGATTTCGGTTTGCCTTGAGCGCCTTCCTCATTCCCTGGTTGATCAGGGTGGACCAGGGCGAGTCCTTCGGGAAGGAGTGAAGCACCAGGATGCGTGGCTTCCTGATATTGAAAACACCAAGCAAGGTAATGAATAAAATCAAGAACACGCCGATAAGCAGGGCCCTGAGATTGATTTTTTTCATACCAGACCAAGCCATTTCCAGTAGGGAATGGACATAAAGACGACGACGACTCTGGCGAGGTTCATCAGGTGATTGTATTTCATGAAACCAGGGACATCATAATGCGATTCAAAGCCTTGTGAAACGACCTGCGTGTATTGCGAGCTTTGATAGGGCAGGAACCAGATATCGCTGAAAATGGCCGTGAGGAACACGCAGATCCAGGGATTGATCCCCTGGGCCGCCGCCACGGGCAGCAGCATGATGGTGGAGACCAGCATGCCCGAGGTGATGGGGAGCGCCAGGCGCACCAGCAGCGTGGTGGCCAGGGCCGCCAGGACGAACAGCCACAGGTTCCCGCCGACAAAGCCGAACCAGGCGGTCATGATCTTCGCCAACACGGCGTTGAGCTCGAGGTGCTCCATGATCCGGGTGATGCCGTCCATCCCCAGGAGGAAGAACACCATGGGCCAGTCCAGCTGTTCGCGGAACTCCTTCTTGCCGAGCGCACCGGAAACCAGAATCACGATCAGGACGATGCCCGCGATCCAGGAAGGTGGGACGTGATGGAGCGATACCGAGGCCGAAGCCACCAGGAAGAAGGCGAACCCGGCCAGGGCGATGCGTTCCACGGAGGTCATCGGTCCGAGGAGCTCGAGCTGGGCTCTGATGCGCTCCTTGGGCAGGGGGGCAGGGTTCTCCGAAGGGAACAGCCACCGCACCGCTGCTAGATGGCAAAGGGTCATGCCAACGGCGGCCACCAGGGCCGCCACCAGCCAATAGAGTCCGAGGAACTGCTCCTGGATCTGCAAGGGAAGGAAATTGACTGCGGTGATGTTGGAGGACTTGCTGGTCGAGAGCATCGGGGAGAAGAGCATGGCTCCGGAAAAAGTGGCCGCCATGAGTGCGGTGGCGCCCGCACCTCCCTTCGGCAGCCGGAGCCCTTCCCTCATGTCCCGATACAGCGGCAGGAGCAGCGAGAGCCGACTGTTTCCCGAAGGGGTGATCGGTGACAGCAGGTAGCCGCCCGTGAGCAGGGCCGACTGCTGCCAGACCGGCCGGTCCGGCAGCCGGTGCAGGAGCCAGAGCATGAACCGATAGCTGAGGCCCGAGGAGCCGATCGCCGCGGAAAGGGCGAACACGCCGACCAGCGTCATCATGCCCGGGGAGGCAAATCCCGCCAGTGCGACCGAGGCTGGCGCAAGCCCGATGAACAGCGTCGCCACCACCGCGATCAAGGGTGGGATGAACTCGTCGACGAGAGAGAACACCCACATCAGGACGGTGGCGGAGAGGATGGCCGAGAATAGGGCCGCCTGGGTCGTGAACCCCCTTGCGCCGCACAGGGCGAAGAACAGGAGGGGAACCGTCAGCAGCAGCCCCCACCCAAGGATTTCCGTGGCGCTCATCTCGGCGGATTTGGCCGCCTTGGCTTTCCCTGGAAGCAGAAACGACTCCCCACCGATGGAGGAGAGCAGCGATTGCATGGCACTCGCAGCGAAGGCGGGATGGGCTTTCGCGACCTCGGTGAGGGCCGACTTTGGAAGCCGCACGGCCCGCAGGTCAGTCCGGGCGATGGCGCTGCAGGCGTAGCTGGAGGTCACAGCGGCTTCCTCGCCACAGCGTCGTTCCTTGAGCTCGAGCTGTCGTCCTGTGGGAGTCAGCAGGTCCAGGGTTCCCTCCTCAAGCAGGTAGAGGAAGCTGGCGGGCTCGCCATGCCGGTATAGGACCTCGCCGGGCCCAAGATGCACCTCGTCGAGGGCGCCGAGCAAGCGGGCGAGAACCCCATCCGGAAGCCCCGAGAACAGAGCATCCATCCGCAACCGAAGCAGCGAAGGCAACGATGCTTCGCGGGTCATGAGCCTCTCCCTCCTCCCTCGCAAGATCGGAAGGATCGAACCGAATCTTAGCGTCAAACCCAGCACCTTGGACGCCTTTCAGGACTGGCATCGCTCAGCAATGGCACCAGATAGCGTGCCCAGCCGGAATTCGCCCCGGTCGAGCCTGATTGGCCTTGCAACACCTATTGCATTCCAATTTCTGCTGCGGTATCTTTTCATCGCGGCCCCGAGGGGTCGCTTTTCATCGAGATCCTTGTCAGTTCCATAGCGAGTTATCCAGAAAGGTGGAGGGACGGGCCCTGTGAAACCTTGGCAACCTGCGAAAGCAAGGTGCCAATTCCTGCCGCGGAACACGCGGAGAGATGTCGAGCTGTGTCGAGCTGACGCAAACATCGTAGGGGCCCGAGCGATCGGGCCCCTACTGCTTTTTTCAACCTGGACTTGCTTGGACGGACAGGGCTTCGGCCTTCCCAACGCATCAACCCGCCAGGAGCTCCCATGAGCGTCGCCAACCCCCGCTTCGAAACCCTCGCCCTCCATGCGGGCCACAGCCCGGACTCAGACACCAAGAGCCGCGCCGTGCCCATCTATCAGACCACGAGCTACGTCTTCGACAACGCCCAGCACGGCGCCCAGCTGTTCAGCCTGGAGGTCCCGGGCAACATCTACACCCGGATCATGAACCCCACCACCGGCGTGCTGGAGGAGCGCGTGGCCAAGCTCGAGGGCGGAATCGGAGCCCTGGCCGTGGCCTCGGGCCAGGCGGCGATCACCCTGGCGCTCACCACCCTGCTGCGGGGCGGCGATCACATCGTAGCTGGCAACAACCTCTACGGTGGCACCTACAACCTGCTGCACCACACCCTGCCCCGCACGGGCATCACCACCACCTTCGTGGACTCGAAGAGCCCCGAGGCTTTCCGGACGGCGATCACCCCCGCCACCCGCGCCATCTACCTTGAGGCCCTCGGCAACCCCAAGCTGGACGTGCCCGAGTTCCAGGTCATCGCCGACATCGCCCACGCAGCCGGTATTCCGCTCATCGTGGACAATACCCTGCCCAGCCCCTACCTGCTGAACCCCATCGCCCACGGCGCCGACATCGTGGTGCACAGCGCCACCAAGTTCCTGGGCGGGCATGGCACCTCCGTGGCAGGCGTCATCGTGGACGGCGGCAAGTTTGACTGGAAGAGCGGCAAGTTCCCGGAGTTCACGGAGCCCTTCGCGGCCTACCACGGCGCCATCCTGGCCGACCTGGCGGGACCTGCGGCGTTCATCACCAAGGCCCGCATCGAAGGCCTGCGCGACACCGGCGCCGCCCTCAGCCCCTTCAACGCCTTCCTCATCCTCCAGGGCATCGAGACCCTGCACCTGCGCATGGAGCGCCACGGCGCCAACGCCCTGACCCTGGCCCAGTGGCTGCAGCAGCATCCCAAGGTGGCCTGGGTGAACTACCCCGGCCTGCCCGACAGCGAGAACCACGCCACCGCCGCGCGGCACTTCCGGAAAGGTGCCGGCTTCAGCGGCATCCTCACCTTCGGCGTGAAGGGCGGCCTGGAAGCTGGCAAGGCGGTCATCGACGGGGTGAACATCTTCTCGCGCCTCGCCAACGTGGGCGATGCCAAGAGCCTCATCATCCACCCCGCCAGCACCACCCACGCCCAGCTCTCCGCCGCCGAGCGGGTCTCCACCGGCGTCACCGATGACCTGATCCGCCTCTCCGTGGGCCTCGAGCACATCGAAGACCTGATCGAGGACCTGGCCTCGGCGCTCGAGAAGGCCTGATCCCATGCCTGTCAAAGTCCCCGCCTCCCTTCCCGCCCGCAGCGTCCTGGACGCCGAGAACGTCTTCCTCATGGACGAGCTCCGCGCCCTGCACCAGGACATCCGTCCCCTCCGCATCGCGATCCTCAACCTGATGCCCACCAAGGTGGCCACCGAGACCCAGCTCCTCCGCCTGCTGGGCAACACGCCGCTGCAGGTGGAGGTGACGCTGCTGCACATGGCCTCCCACGACTCCAAGAACACCTCGGCCGAACACCTGCTGGAGCACTACGTCTCCTTCGCCGAGGTCCGCAACCAGACCTTCGACGGGCTCATCGTCACCGGCGCCCCCGTGGAGCAGATGCCCTTCGAGGCCGTGGACTACTGGGGCGAGCTGACGGAGCTGCTCGACTGGGCCCGCACGAACGTGTTCTCCAGCCTCTTCATCTGCTGGGGCGCCCAGGCGGCTCTCTTCCGCTACTACGGCGTTCCCAAGTACGCGCTCTCCGAAAAGATGTTCGGCATCTTCCCGCACCGCGTGAATGCCCGCCTCGAGCGCATCGTGCAGGGCTTCGACGATGTCTTCTACGCACCGCACTCCCGCCACACCGAGACTCGGCGGGAAGACATCCTGGCGGTGCCCGAACTGGTCCTGGTGGCCGAGTCCGACGAGTCCGGCGTCTATCTGGTCCAGTCCAAGGACCGCAGACAGGTCTTCGTCACGGGCCACTCGGAGTACGACCCCTGCACCCTGCAGGGCGAGTACGCGCGGGACCTGGGAAAGGGCCTGCCCATCGGCGTGCCCCGGAACTATTTCCCGGGCGACGATCCCTCCCGGCCGCCCCTGGTGCGCTGGCGGGGCCACGCCAACCTCCTCTTCGCCAACTGGCTGAACTATTTCGTCTACCAGGAAACCCCCTACACGTTCGCTCCGGAGTCCCCCGACGGAGGCCAGTCATGAGCCTGAAGGTCCTCAAGTTCGGCGGCAGCTCCGTGGGCAGCGCCGAGGCCCTGCGCCGGGCCGCCGCCATCGTGCACGACGAGCTGCCTGCGGGCGGGCTGGTGGTGGTCTCAGCCCTGCGGGGCACCACGGACCGGATTCTCGACGCCTGCGCCGCCGCCACCCGCGGCGATCTGCCCGTGGCCCTCGCCCTCCGGCAAGCCATGGAGGACCGGCACCACGAGGTGGCCACCGAGCTGGGCCTCTTGGAGGCCGTCCGCCCCACCTGGAATCCCCTCTTCGACCGCCTGGACCAGCTGCTCACGGGCATGGCCATGCTGGGCGAGGGCACCGCCCGGGGGCGCGACGCAGCCCTGGCCGTGGGCGAGACGCTCTCCGCCAATCTAGCCGCCCACTGCTTCCAGGGCAGCTTCAGGGATGTGCGCGAGGTCATGAAGACCGATGCCCGCTTCGGCAAGGCCCGGCCCCTGCTCGAAGCTCTTCGAACCGCCGCTGCCCCTTGGCGAGTGGCCCTTGAAGAGGGCGCGCTCTGGGTCACCCAGGGCTTTCTGGGTGCGGACCCGGACGGCACCACCACCACCCTGGGTCGCGGCGGCTCGGACACCAGCGCCACCCTGCTGGGCGAGGCCCTGGGTGCCGACGAAGTACAGATCTGGACCGATGTGGATGGCGTGCTCACGGCCGACCCCAGCCTGGTACCCGAGGCGCGCCCCATTCCCCAGATGAGCCTGGGCGAGGCCGAGGCCCTCAGCGCTTTTGGCGCCAAGGTGCTCCATGCGGACTCCCTGGCCCCCGGCGGCCGGGCGGGCTTCCGCCTGGTGGTCGCCAACACCCTGCGCCCCGGCGCCAGCCGCACGGTGATCCTGCCGCAGCCGCCCCCGCGCCCCGCAGGCACCATCACCTCCGTGGCCTACAAGGAGGGCATCCACCTGCTGCGCTTCCCCGCCTCAGCGGGACTTGAGCCGCCCCTGGAAGCCGCCCGCAGCCTGGAGGAGGCCGGCGCCCTGCGCTTTGGGCTCATCTCCAGCCCGGCCGGCACCCTGCTGGCTGTCCGGCCCGAGACCCACGCAGCGGCCGAAGTGCTGGGAACCCTGGCCGCTTCGGGCCTGGCCTGCGAGTCCGGTTGGGCCGTGGTGGCCCTGGTGGGCGAGGGCCTGCGGACCGATCCGGTCGCGGCGCTGCGCTACCTGGCGACCCTGGGACAGGAGCCCGTGGGTGGCCTGCTTACCGGCAGCAGCACGGTGTCCATCGCCTTCCTCGTGCCCGAGGCCCGGCTGGCAGAGATCATTCCCCGCCTCCACCAGCACTGCGTGCAGGAGCGCTGACACCTGACCGAAGCCCAGGGCCGCTCAGCCCTGCTTAAGCAGCCAAGCCTTCAGACGCGTGTGGAAGTCCTCGGGATGCTCCAGGTCCGCCGGCAGCAGCCGGGCGGGGTGCCCGGGATCGCCCACGACCAGGTGCGTGTTCTCGATCCCGTTGGGCAGTCGGCTTCCGTCGGGCAGAGACCAGACGGCCCCCCGACGCTCAGCAGGGATGGGCGAGGCCATCTTTCGCCGCTCCTTCTGCTCCCCTAGGCTCATTGAGGTCTCCTGTAGGATCTTAAGGATAAGTCGTTCGCTGCCAGACGCCAGCCGACGCAAGGCGGCATCCTGTTGGATGCCGGAATTAAACCCTTACGCCCTATTCCGGGCATGCTTTCCAGGCCACCACAAAAAATTCTTGAGGCCCTGCCATGAACCCATCCTGGTCCCCTCTCGTCCTCTGCCTTGCCACATCCCTGCTGGTGGCGGCACCGCCCCGGAAGGACCGGTCCGTCACCCTCCAAGGGCTGGACCTGCACGGCATGGACCTATCGGTGGCCCCGGGTGATGCCTTTTATCGCTATGCCAATGGCGCCTGGGAACAGCGCACGGAGATCCCCGCTGACCGGGGCGCCTACGGCGTGGATGCCGAGGTCACCGACCTCACGGACCGGCAGACCGCAGCGCTGATCAAGGCCGCCGCGGCCGCCAAGGCCCCGGCAGGTTCAGAGCGCCGCAAGATCGGCGACTGCTACACCAGCTTCATGGACGAGGCCGCCATTGAGGCCCAGGGGCTGCGGCCTCTGGCCCCCGCTTTCAGGGCCATCGCCGGGCTGCAGGACCGCAAGGACCTCGCCCACTTCCTCGGCACCACCCTGCGGGCTGACGTGGATGTGCTGAACGCCACCCACATCGAGACCCAAAACCTCTTCGGCCTCTGGGTGGCCCAGGACCTCGACAATCCCACCCGCTACGCGCCCTTCCTCCTGCAGGGCGGACTGGGTCTCCCCGAGCGCAGCTACTACCTGGATCCCTCCAAGGGCATGGCCGAGATCCGGGCCCAGTATCTGGCCCATGTGACGGCGATGCTCAAGCTGGCGGGTGAGTCCGATGCCCCTGACAAGGCCGCGGCCATCCTGGAGCTGGAGACCCGCATGGCCAAGGCTCACGTGAGCCGGGAAGCCACCGGCGACGTGCTGAAGGGGAACAACCACTGGACCCGGGCCGAGTTCAGCACCAAGGCTCCGGGCCTGGACTGGGAGGCGTTCTTCGCCGCCGCGGGGCTCACCCGGCCCAAGGTGTTCGTGGTCTGGCAGCCCACCGCGGTCACAGGTCTCTCGGCCCTGGTGGCAGAGGCGCCCCTCGCCACCTGGAAGGCCTACCTCATCTTCCACGCCATCCAGGGCAGGGCCCGGGTGCTTCCCAAGGCCGTGGAGGACCAGTCTTTTTCCTTCTATGGCAAGGTGCTGAGCGGAGCCACCAAGCCCCGTGAGCGCTGGGTCCACGGGGTGGCCGCCACCAACCACGCCCTCGGCGAGGCCGTGGGCAAGGCCTACGTGGCGCGGCACTTCCCCCCGGCCGAGAAGGCCCGGGCCCAGCAGATGGTGGCGAACCTCATCGCCGCCTTTCGGAGCCGCATCCAGCAACTGGACTGGATGACTCCGGCGACCAAGGCCAAGGCCCTGGCCAAGCTCGCCACCTTGAAGGTGGGCGTGGGCTACCCGGACCGCTGGCGGGACTACCGGGGCCTCAAGATCGTGGCGGGCGACGCCTTCGGGAATGCCGAGCGCGCCGAGCGCTTCGAGTATCAGCGCAACCTGCGGAAGCTGGGGCGGCCCATCGACCGCACGGAGTGGGTGATGACCCCGCAGACGGTGAACGCCGTGAACCTGCCGGTGATGAACGCCCTCAACTTCCCCGCGGCCATCCTGCAGCCCCCCTACTTCGATCCCAAGCGCCCCGTGGTCATGGACTACGGCGCCATCGGCGCGGTGATCGGCCACGAGATCAGCCACAGCTTCGACGACTCTGGCTCGCTCTTCGATGCCACCGGCAAGCTCCGCAACTGGTGGACACCCGAGGATCTGAAGCACTTCCAGGCCTCCGCGGACCAGCTGGTCCGACAATACGACGCCTACCGGCCCTTCCCGGACCTGGCGATCAACGGCAAGCAGACCCTGGGCGAGAACATCGCGGACGTGGCGGGCCTCGCTGCCGCCTACGACGCCTACCGCCTGACCCTCGGCGGCAAGCTCGCGCCCGTTGTGCAGGGCTTCACTGGGGATCAGCAGTTCTTCATCAGCTACGCCCAGAGCTGGCGCGAGAAGCTGCGCGAGCCTCAACTCCGGCAGCAGGTCCTCACGGACGGCCACGCCCCCGCCCCCTTCCGGCCCGCCACCGTGCGAAACCTCGACGCCTGGTACACGGCTTTTCAGGTCAAGCCCGGCCAGGCCCTGTATCTGGCGCCGGGTGATCGGGTCAGGATCTGGTAGGAGAAGCCCCATGCCTCTACTCGACGCCCAGCGCAGCATCCTCGTCATGATCGACTTCCAGGGCAAGCTGGTGCACCTGGTGCACCGCCCGGCCCTGGTCCTGGAGACGGCCCACCGCCTGCTGCGGCTGGCGGACCTGTTCGCGGTGCCCGTGGTGCTCACGGAGCAGTATCCCAAGGGCATCGGCCCCACCGAGGCCAGCCTCCGCGCGGCCTTCGACGGGCTGAGCGTGCCCACCTTCTTCCTGGAGAAGACCGCCTTCGGCTGCTGCGGAGACGCGGGCTTTGAGGAACTTCTCCAGCAGGCCCGGCCTGGCCTCGCCCCGGCCCGGCGCCAGATCGTGGTGGCGGGCATCGAGGCCCACGTCTGCGTGATGCAGACCGTGCTCGAGCTGCTGGCCTCAGGTCACGAGGTGCACCTCTGCTGGGAGGCCGTCAGCGGCCGCGGCGAGGAATACCGCCGCCACGCCCTGGACCGCATGGCCGCGGCGGGCGCCACGCTCACCAACCACGAGTCCGTGGCCTTCGAGTGGGCCCGGGACAAGAACCACCCCCAGTTCAAGGCCCTGTCGGCCCTGCTGAAGGAAGGCCAGCCCCAGGGCTAAGAACGAATCATGCCCCGCATCCACGGCCAGCCCGTCCCCGCCCTCTTCCCGGCCTCAGGGCCGGTGTCTGTGATGTTGTTCGGCGAGGCTCCCGGCCCCCGGGGCGCCGACCAGTCCGGCCTCCCCTTCTGGGGGGACGGCGCCGGCATCACCGTCTTCCGCGCGCTGGCTGCCGCAGGCCGGGCAGAGGTCCCGGAGGCCGCCTGGGAGGACTGGCAGGGGGCACGCTTCCGGAACCTGGGTCTGCGGCCCCACCTGCATGGCACCGCCCTCAGCAACGCCTACCCGGCCTGTCCCACCAAGGATGGCGAGCACTTCCACGCCCCCTCCAACCGCGACCTGCTGGCCCCGGCGAACCTGGCCCGGCTCACGGCAGAGCTGACAAGGGCCTCGGCGGGCCGGAGCGCCCCCCTGCGGGTCATCGCCTTCGGCAAGCGGGCGAAGTGGGTGCTTACCAGGCTGGAAGGAGCGCCCCCCCTGGACCTGCACGCCCTGCCGCACCCCAGTGCCCAGGGCCTGCTGCAGGGCGCCCCGAATCGGGGCAAGGGGCTACGGCTGGAGGACCTCCGGGTAGCCTGGCAGGCCCGGCTGGAGGCCCTGCTGGTCCTCTAGGTTGTCCATGCTTTTTCCATCCCAGCCCCAGGCTAACCCTTGTAAGATGATGCCTTCCCCTGTGGAGCTCTTTTTCAACCTGGAGGTAACATGCTTTCCTTGCATCACCTGACGCTGCCCCTGTGCGGAGCCCTCGCCTTCACCCTGGTGGCTGGAGATGCCCCCAAGGCTTTGACGCCCCCGGCCAAGGTGGCCAGCAAGGCCAAGAGCGCCCCGGTGGCGGCCCTGTCCGCCCCCGTCAAGGTGGTGACCGTGGAGGGCATCACGGAATACCGCCTGGCCAACGGCCTCCAGGTGCTCCTCTTCCCGGATCCCAGCAAGGCCACCATCACCACCAACATCACCTATCTGGTGGGCAGCCGCCATGAGCACTACGGCGAGACGGGCATGGCCCACCTGCTGGAGCACATGGTCTTCAAGGGAACGCCAAAGCACCCGAACGTGCCGAAGGTGCTGGACGAACTCGGCGGCGACTTCAACGGCACCACCTCCCTGGACCGGACCAACTACTTCATCTCCTTCCCCGCCAGCGAAGAGAACCTGGGCAAGGCCCTGGACCTCGAGGCGGACCGCATGGTGAACAGCAACTTCACCGCCAAGACCCTCTGGGGCGAGGACGGCAAGAGCGGTGAGATGACGGTGGTCCGCAACGAGTTCGAGCAGGGCGAGAACAGCCCCTTCCGGGTGACTCTGCAGCGGCTCGAGTCCGTGGCCTTCGACTGGCACAACTACGGCAAGTCCACCATCGGCGCCAAGTCAGACATCGAGAAGGTGAACGTGGACCACCTCCGCGCCTTCTACGCGAATTACTACCAGCCAGACAACGCCATCCTGGTGGTGGCGGGCAAGTTCGACGAGACCAAGACCTTGGCCCGGATCAACCAGAGCTTCGGCAGCCTGCCCCGGCCCACCCGGGTCATCGAGCCTACCTATACTCTGGAGCCCACCCAGGACGGCGAGCGCAGCGTCTCCATTCGCCGGGCAGGGGGTACGCCCCTGCTCCTGGCGGGCTACCACGTGGCCCCGGGCTTCCATGGCTCCCGGAGCTACCTGGACCTGGCCGGCTCCATCCTGACGGACGCCCCCGGCGGTCGTCTCTACAAGGCCCTGGTGGAGACCAAGCTGGCGGCCCAGGTCTTCCACTTCGCCCAGGGCGACCTGGAGCCCGGCATCCTGATGTTCGGAGCCATGCTGCCCAAGGACGGCGACACCGAGAAGGTCAAGCAGGTGCTGCTGCAGGAGCTGGAGGGACTCAAGGCCAGACCCTTCACCACGGCTGAGCTGGAGCGGGCCCAGGCCAAGGTCCGCAAGGGCGTGGACCAGGTCTTCTCGGACACCAAGACTCTGGCCGTCGCCCTCACCGAGAGCATGGCCACCGGCGACTGGCGCCACCTCTTCCTGGACCGGGACTGGGCCCTCGCCGCCAAGGCGGAGCAGGTCCAGGCCGCGGCCGAGGCGGTCCTGAAGCCCAGCAATCGGACCCTGGCCGAGTACATCCCCACCGAGAAGCCGGACCGCGCCGAGATCCCCACCGTCGTGGACATCCCGGCCCTGGTCAAGGACTACAAGGGCAAAGAAGTCATTACCCAGGGCGAGGCCTTCGACGCCACCCCCGAGACCGTGGACGCCCGCACCCTGCGTTTCACTGCCCCTAACGGGCTCAAGGGCGCCCTGCTGGCCAAGAAGACCAAGGGCGCCATGGCCTCCGTGCAGCTCACCCTGCGCTTCGGCCGCGAGCAGGACCTGCTGGACCGCAAGGCCGTGCCCAGCATGGTGGGGGCCATGTTGATGCGCGGCACCACGAAGCACACCCGGCAGGAGCTCGCAGACACCTTCGACAAGCTCCGGGCCCAGGTCTCCGTCAATGGCTCCGCCACCTCGGCCACCGCCAGCGTCATGGTGCCCCGGGAGAACCTTGCCGCCACCCTGAGGCTGGTGGCCGAAGTCCTGCGGGAGCCCGCCTTCCCCGCCGCCGAGCTGGAGACCCTGGTCAAGCAGCAGGCCACCGGCATCGAGGCCCAGCGCAATGAGCCTCAGGCCAAGGCCATGGAGTTCATCGCCCCCCTCTTCGATCCCTATCCGGCGGGCCATCCCTCTGCCTTCCGAGGACCTGATGCCCGGCTGGAAGAACTCAAGGCCCTCAAGGTGGAGGACCTCAAGACCTTCCACCAGGACTTCTACGGCGCCGATCACGCGGAGTTCGCCGCCGTCGGCGACTTCGATGTCGCCGAGCTGCAGAAATTGGCCACCGAGGTCTTCGGAGCCTGGACGGGCAAGGCCACCTACACCCGGATTCCCGGGCGCCTGAAGGTGCCCGCAGGGCAGCGGAAGGCCATCGAGACCCCGGACAAGAAGGGGGCCTTCTTCCTGGCCCAGACCCGCTGGGCCATGAAGGACACGGACCCGGACTACCCCGCCTTCCTCATGGCCAATCACATCCTCGGCGGCGGCTCCCTCACCAGCCGGCTGATGGATCGGCTGCGACAGAAGGAGGGCTTCAGCTACGGCACGGGCTCCATGGCCAACGTCGGCAGCCAGGATCCCATCGCCATCTGGCAGGCCTACGCGATCTACGCCCCGGAGAACGCCACCAAGCTGGAGGCGGCCTTCGATGACGAGATCCAGAAAGCCCTTAAGGACGGCTACACCCAGGTAGAGCTGGACTCCGCCCGGACCACCTGGCTGCAGGGCGAGAAGACAGACCGGCAGGAGGACCGCGCCATCACCCGCTGGCTGGGCCGCAGCCTGAACCTCGGGCGCTCCGTGCGCTTCGAAGCCGAGCTTGAGGCCAAGGTCCAGTCTCTGAAGCTCGACGAGGTGAATGCCGCCCTCCGCAAGTACCTCCACCCGGAAACCTTCGTGGTAGTCAAGGCCGGCGACTTCGCCAAAGTGGAGAAGAAGTAGCCCGAAGCCAAGGGCATCCAGGAAAAGGGAGCGGCCCCGCCGCTCCCTTTTCCTTTGGAGCAAACCGATCCCCGTGTTCTGCTGATAGTCCGCTTGGCGTTTGCAAGGACGCGGGGCGATGACGGAGGGCGGCGCCATGGCACGCATCGAACGGGAATGGCTGGCAGAACATGACGGGACCGCCCTGGCCTCGGAGCTGCACCGGATCATGGTGATCAGCCACCGGCAGGCCAAGGGCTTCGTCGACGGCAGCTGCGTCACCGTGAACGGCGAGGTGGCCAGCAAGCACGGCCAGCGCCTGAAGACCGGCGATGCCATCAAGGTCGTCTTCGACCCCGAGCGGACCTACGAGGTGATCCCGCCCGCGAGCAAGTTGCAGGCCGGCCCTTTCGAGACCCTGTGGGAGGACAACCACCTGCTCTTCGTCTACAAGCCCGCGGGCCTGCTCACGGTTCCCTCCGAGCTGGGCAAAGAGCCCAACCTGGCCGAGGCCATCACCGAGTCCTACCGGCGCCGGGGCTTCAAGCGCTTCAACCTCTACATCGTCCACCGGCTGGACCGCTTCACCAGCGGCGTGCTGGTCTTCGCCAAGACGCCCGAGGCCCTCCACGGCCTGAAGAAATACTTCGAGCTGCACCGCCTCCAGCGGGTCTACTTCGCCATCCTGGTGGGCGAACTGCCGGAGAACAGCGGCACCCTGGCCGGCCACCTCATCGAGCACGCCAAGTCCCTCAAGATGTCCGTGGCCACGGCGCGCAAGGGTCCCGGCGGCGGCAAGCGCATGCCCCCCGGCGCCAAGGAAGCAGTCACCCACTACCGCGTGGTGGAGCGCCTGCCCGGCCACACCATCGTCGAAGTGAAGCTTGAGACGGGTCGCCGCAACCAGATCCGCGTCCAGTTCGCAGACCGGGGCTTCCCCCTGCTGGGCGACCAGGTCTACGGCACGGAGAGCCCCCTCCTCGACCGGCAGGCCCTCCACGCCGAGCTGCTCGGCTTCAAGCACCCCATCACCGAGGAACTGGTCACCGTCACCGCGCCCCTGCCGGCGGACATGGAGGCGGCCCTCAAGGTCCTCCGGAACGCAGCCCGGCTCACCCGCGCCAGCACCGGCGCCACCGGGGAAGAAGGCATCTTCAAGCCCGCCGAGAGCCATGAGCACAAGGTCAAGCGCGTGGCCCGCACCAAGCGCTTCGAAGAGCAGCGTGAGGGTCCCCCGGCCCGGAACCCCCGGCCCAACCGCATCCCGGTGGCCGGCGATCGCCAGGCCCGCCCCCGCCACGACGAGGGCACTGAGCGCCCCCGTCGCACCTTCGGCTCTGCCGAGCGTCCCGCCCGGCCCCGTCGGGAAGACGGCGACACCCGTCCCCGGACAGGCCCTAGCGATCGTCCCGCCCGGCCCCGCCACGACGAAGGCGAAGAGCGGCCCCGCCGCACCTTCGGCTCCGCCGAGCGCCCCGCCCGGCCCCGCCGGGAAGAGGGTGAGGCCCAGGCCCGTCCCCGCACGGGCCCCAGCGACCGCCCAGCCCGGCCGCGTCGTGACGAAGGCGAAGAGCGGCCCCGCCGCACCTTCGGCTCCGCCGAGCGCCCCGCCCGGCCCCGCCGGGAAGAGGGTGAGGCCCGCCCCCGCACGGGCCCCAGCGACCGCCC
>CAIZZF010000006.1 GCA_903937385.1 uncultured Holophagaceae bacterium
CGACGGCACAGGCACAGAAGCCCGGTTCAACAATCCCCAAGGCGTGGCCGTGGACACGACTGGGAACGTCTACGTGGCGGACGTCAGTGCCCACACCATCCGGAAGATCACCCCGGCAGGTCTGGTGAGCACCCTGGCGGGTCAGGCGGGGGCTTGGGGTTCCACGGACGGCACCTCTGGCGATCCCACGACTGCCCGGTTCAAACAGCCCGCCGCAGTGGCCGTGGACGCGGCTGGCAACATCTATGTGGCAGACAGCAACAACCACACCATTCGCCAGATCACCCCGGCTGGGGTGGTGAGCACCCTGGCGGGATTGGCAGGCACGTCTGGCACTACGAATGGCACGGGTTCGCTCGCCCGGTTCAATGTCCCTTATGGTGTGGCGGTAGACAAGGATGGGTACGTCTATGTGGCGGACCGCAACAACCACACCATCCGCAAGATCACCATCTCTGCTGGCGTGGGCGCAGTGAGCACCCTGGCGGGCCAAGCGGGAGCTTCTGGTTTCACGGATGGCACGGCCACCGCCGCCAGCTTCTACATGCCCTCCGGCGTGGCCGTGGACGCGGACAGAAACATCTACGTGGTGTGCGCCAACACCATCCGGAAGATCACTTCCTCGGACGTTGTGAGCACATTTGCGGGATGGGTAGGCACTTCGGGCTCAACAGACGCCACCGGAACGGCCGCCCGGTTCAACGCCCCCTCCGGCGTGGCCGTGGACGCTAGCGGCTACGTCTATGTGGCGGACACCACCAACAACACCATCCGCAAGATCACCCCGGGCGGCGTGGTGAACACCCTGGCGGGTCTGGCTGTGCAGCAGGGTGCTGCAGACGGTCTTGGCACGGCCGCCCAGTTTTATAACGCCAGGGGCGTGGCGGTAGATAAGGATGGAAACGCCTACGTGGGCGACACCTCCAACCACACCATCCGGAAGATCACCCCGGCTGGGGTGGTGAGCACCCTGGCGGGTCTGGCAGGCAATCCGGGTTCCACGGATGGCACGGGTTCGCTCGCCCGGTTCAGTTCCCCCTGGGGCGTGGCCGTGGACGCTACCGGGAACGTCTATGTGGCGGACAAATTTAACTACACCATCCGCAAGATCACCCCGGCGGGCGTGGTGACGACCCTGGCGGGTCTGGCTGGGCTTGGAGGAACCACAGACGCCACAGGCACGGACGCCAGGTTCTGGGCACCCTTGGGCGTGGCGGTGGACACTGCCGGGAACGTCTATGTGGCGGATAACAACAACCACACCATTCGCAAGATCACCCCGGCGGGCGAGGTGACGACCCTGGCGGGTCTGGCGGGAACTTGGGGTTCCGCGGACGGCACGGGCACAAGCGCCAAGTTCAAGTACCCCTCCGCCGTGGCCGTGGACACTGGCGGGTATGTGTATGTGGCAGACCAGAGCAATTACACCATCCGGATGATCACTCCCGGGGGCGTAGTGAGTACCCTGGCCGGGCTGGCGGGCACGTCGGGTTCCACAGATGGCACGGGTGCGTCCGCTCGTTTCGACAGCCCCACGGGCGTGGCCGTGGACGCCGGCGGGAACGTCTATGTGGCGGACGTCAACAACTACAGCATCCGCAAGGTCACCTCGGCGGGGGTGGTGACCACGGTGGTCGGCCGCGTCGGCGTGGTTGGTTTCCAGCCCGGTCCGCTGCCGGGTGTGCTCGGCAGTCCCTTTGGCGTGGCGCTCACGCCGGACGGTGACCTGGTGATCGTCATGAGCAACGCCGTGGTACAGGTGACGGCGCCGTAGATCCGGCCCCCCGGAGCTGCGGAGGCTGCAGGCCGGGCTATCTCCGTGCGCAGGAATCCCCAGCTCCGTGGGCGGCACCCGCGCGGGGGTTGCCTCAGGCGGGCCAGCCCCCGGCGCTGCGCAGGCCGGTCCACTCGGGCAGGCCCAGGCTGAGGTTGAGGTTCTGCACGGCCTGGGTGGCCATGCCCTTGCCCAGGTTGTCCAGGGCCACCAGCACCACCCCGTGTCCGCCCTTGGCCGCGACGGCGAGATCGGCGAAGGCGCTGCCGAGGGTGGCCGCCACCCGGGGCGTCCCGTCGACGATGCGGACGAAGAATCGGCCCTGATAGAAAGCTTCGAAGTGGGCCTTCAGGGCGGCGGTATCCATTCCGGCGGGAAGCGGGAATTGAATGGTCGCAAAGATCCCCCGCACCATGGGCGCACTCTGCGGCACGAAGCTGAGGGGCGCCTCCCAGCCCGCCGTGGCCAGGGTGCGGAGCACTTCGGCCTCGTGCTGGTGGGACAGGATCTTGTAGGCCTTGAAGTCGTGGGCGCGGACCGGGTGGTGGGTGGTCTCCGAGAGGGCGGCCCCCGAGCCGCTGGAGCCCGTGGCAGCCGTGACCGCCACGAAGGCGGGCTGCCACTCCGCCAGGGGCAGCAGGGCCAGCTGCAGGGCCGTGGCGAAGCAGCCGGGGTTGGCGATGCGCTTGGCGCCGGCCATGCGCTCCGGCTGCCAGTCCACCAGGCCGTAGACCCAAGCGGGATCCAGGCGGAAGTCCGCAGAGAGGTCGATGACGGTGAGCCGCTCCAGCAGGCCTGGGTGGGTCTGGGCGGCTGCTTCCAGCTCGGGCCAGAGCTTGCCCAGCTCGCCGTGGGGCAGGGCCGAGAAGATCACTGGCGCCGGGCTACTGGCCAGGGCCTGAAAGTCCGGCGTGGCTTCGAAGACGCCGTCCACCAGGCCGCGCAGGTTCGGGTGCTGGGCGTGGAAGGGCTTGCCCGCGTGGCTGCGGGCCGTGCCCCGCAGCGAGGCCACCGCCGGGTGGTTGGAGAGCCAGCGCAGCAGCTCGCCCCCGCCGTAGCCGGAGGCACCGAGGATCAGGACATCGACTTGGGTCATGGAAGGTCACCTAATAAAAGCAAACCGCAGAGCACGCAGAGCAAAGGTTGAAAAAGTCTTTTCACGCCTTGGCCGCGAGCTTGGCTTCGACGAGGCCGAGGACGAACTTGCCGAGGGCTTCGGCGTCGGCGCGGGCGTTGCGGGCGGGCAGGCCCAGGGAGGCCACGAAGCGCTCGCCCACGCGGTTGTCCGTGGCGGGGCCGGCGATCAGGTCCGCCCGGATGCCGAAGGCACTCATGAGCTGATGGACGCCGCCGGCGACGCCCACGGGGTCGTTGGCGCAGAGGACGAAGGCGCCGCCCAGGGCCCGCAGGTCCGGGTCCTGCAGGATGGCCTGCACGCCGTACTCGCCCATGATGCCGTCGCCGGTCTCAGCCACGATGACGTCCACGCCGTGGGCCGCCAGCTCCGAGAAGATGATGCGGGAGACGCTGGCGGCGCTGCCCGCGTCGGTGCAGACGCAGCCCGCATCCGTGAAGTCCAGGGCCACCTCGGCGCCGTAGTCCCGCATGGCCAGGGCGTCGCGCATGAGCGAGACCCCCGTGAGCTTGCAGGCGCCCACGCGGTAGCCCGCGCGGCTCAGCTGCCGGATGGCGGCGCAGGCGGCGGCGGTCTTGCCCGCGTTCATGCAGGTGCCCGCCACGTAGACCACGGGGCAGTGGGGCGAGAGGCTGGTGCCCTGCAGGGCGCCCATGCGGATGTGGGCCGCCTGGCCCGCGCGGCTCTGGAACTCGGGGAAGACCTGCACCTGGCCCAGGACTTCCATCTCGAAGGGCTTGCCCAGGTCCGGGTTGTAGGACAGGCAGGTGCCGATGACCCCGCCCATGTTGAGCAGGTTCACGGTGTCGCCGGTCTTGAGGGAGGTCGGCAGCACACCCTCGTAGCCCTGGAGGGCGTTCCGGTGGCCGAGGGCGCCCACCAGGATGTCCCCGTCGTGCAGCGTGCTCATGCGGCCGTGGGGATCCTCCAGCTGGTTGTAGGTGGTCTTCTCGCCGCGCAGGCGGCAGGCGATGACCGAGCCCTCCTCCAGGAGGATCTCGGGTGCCAGGGTGAGCGTCCGCCCCAGCCGCAGGTTGCGGGTGACCGAAGCCAGCTTGTCGACGTGGATTCTCATGGGTGCCTTCGGATCAGTTGTTCTTTGCTTTCAACGTCAGGGTCTGCTGGACGCCGAAGATCTTGGCGAAGCCGGCGGCTTCGACGCCGGTCCACAGCCGGTTGGCCTCGCCGTAGGTGGCGATGCGGGGGTCCATGAGGGAGTAGGGCGACTGGACGCCCTCCACCACGAAGGCCCGGGGGTGCAGGGTGACGCGCACCTCGCCGCTGACGCGGTCCTGGCTGGAGTCCAGGAAGGCCTCAAGGTCCCGCGCCAGGGGATCGAAGAAGTGGCCCTCGTGCAGGAGGCTGCCGTAGAGGTTGCCCAGGGACTCCTTCCAGAAGAGCTGCTTGCCGGACAGCACGAGCTTCTCCAGCTCCCGGTGGGCGCCGATGAGCAGGTGCGCGGCGGGGGCCTCGTAGCCCACGCGGCCCTTGATGCCGAGGATGGTGTCGCCCAGGTGGACGCCCCGGCCGATGCCGTAGGGGCGGCCCAGGTCGTTGAGGCGGGCGATGAGGGTGACGGGGTCCAGGGACTGGCCGTCCAGGGACACGGGGACGCCGTGTTCGAAGCCGATGACCAGGGCGGTGGGTTCCGGGTGGCCGATGACGCCGCCGGGGAAGGCCGCCTCGGGCAGGCTGCTCCAGGGATCCAGGGTCTCCCGGCCGCCCACGCTGGTGCCCCACATGCCTTCGTTGATGGAGTAGTCCTTGGTCTTCTCGGGGAACACCAGGCCGCGCTGGGCGCAGTAGTCCATCTCCTCGGCCCGGGACAGGTTCAGGTCGCGGATGGGGGTCAGGATCTCCAGGTCTGGCGCCAGGGCGCGGAAGGCCACGTCGAAGCGCACCTGGTCGTTGCCGGCGCCGGTGGAGCCGTGGGCGATGGCGGTGGCGCCCATGTCCTTGGCCAGCTCCGCCACGGCCCGGGCCTGGCAGACCCGCTCGGCGGACACGGACAGGGGATACATCTGGCCACGCAGCACGTTGCCATAGACCAGGTAGCGCAGGTAGCCATCAAAGAGGCCGGCGCGGGCATCCACGGTGGTGTGGCTGATGGCGCCCAGCTTCGGCGAGGCCGCCTCGATGCGGGCCAGCTCCGCGGGTGAGAACCCGCCGGTGTTCACCGTGACCGTGGCCACGTCGTAGCCCTGCTCCTTCAGGTAGAACACGCAGAAGGACGTATCGAGACCGCCGGAGAAGGCGAGGACAGCGAGCTTGCTCATGGGAGACCTTTCACGGAGAGAGCGTCGATCGAATTCCCTAAGCCCACAAGGCCTCCTCGGCCTGGGCGTGGGTGTCGGCTTTGGCCTGGATCCAGGCGCGGGCGGCGGCGAGGTCGGCGGCGAGGTCGTCCAGGGCCAGGTTGCCGGCGCCGCCGAGGTGCGTGGCGGTGAGGGCGCTGCGGTCCGGGGCGAAGGTGCCGTCCTGGAGCTGCTGGGCCACCTTGCGGTAGGCGTCGCGGAAGGGCAGGCCCCCCTGCACCAGGACGTAGGCCTGATGGGCGGCGTAGAGCTCATCGGACGAGGCCGCGGCGGTGGCGTCGGCCTGCACCTGCAGCGCGGGCAGCAGGGGCTTCAGCACAGCGAAGAGGTCGTCGGCGCTGCGCAGGGCGGTGACCAGGGGCCGCTTCAGCAGCTGCAGGTCCCGGTGGTAGCTGGAGGGCAGGCCCGCGGCGAGCTGCTCGAGCAGGCCCGCGGCGCCGCGCAGCTCGCGACAGCGGCCCCGGGCCAGCTCCACGACGTCCGGGTTCTTCTTCTGGGGCATGATGCTCGAGCCCGTGGTGTAGGCGTCAGGCAGCTTGAGGAAGCCGAACTCCTCGGTGCTGTAGAGCGACACGTCCCACAGGAACTTCTCCAGGACACCGCCGGTGGAGGCGGCCCACTGGAGCAGGGCGACCTCGTGGCGGCCTCGGCTGTTCTGCACGTCGATGGGGCTGCGCTGGACCTTGGAGAAGCCCAGCAGCCGCGCCGTGAGGGCCCGGTCGATGGGCAGGGGCACGCCGAAGCCCGCTGCCGATCCCAGGGGGCAGCGGTCCAGGCGGCCGTAGACGCCCTGCAGGGCCTCCAGCTCTTCCAGCAGACCCTCGGCAAAGGCCGTGGCCCAGAGGCCGAAGGTGCTCGGCATGGCCCGCCGCAGGTGGGTGTAGCCGGGCAGGGGGGTGTCGCGGTGGGCTTTGGCGAAGGCCAGGAAGGCCTCGGCCAGGTCTGCGACCCGCAGGCCCAGGCGCACCAGGGCGTCCCGCTGGTAGAGCCGCAGGGCGAGGATGACCTGGTCGTTGCGGGAGCGGCCCAGGTGGATGCGCGCCCCGGCGGCGCCGAAGCGCTGGGTGAGGTTGGCCTCGATGGCGGTGTGGCAGTCCTCCATGGCCACCGGGATGGCGAAGCTCCCCGTCCGGGCAGCCGTGGCGATGTCCCGCAGGCCGCCCACCAGGGCCTCGGCATCCGCCGCGGGGATCAGGCCCGTGGCGGCCAGCATCTTGGCGTGGGCCGCACTGCCCAGGGCGTCCCAGGCCACCAGGGCCAGGTCCGTGTCCGGATCCTCACCCACGGTGAACTGGTGGATGGCCTCATCCAGAGGCACGTCCTTGGCCCAGAGCCGGCCGGGTTCACTCATGGGGCACCTGCAGGGAGAAGAAGAGCGTCGCCAGCTGCTGGTAGAAGGCCGCGCCGGCCTCGATCTCAGGCAGGGTGATGTGCTCGTTGGGGCGGTGGCTGCGGAAGGTGTCGCCGGGGCCCACCTTGACCGTGGGGATGTCGCCCAGGAAGGCCCAGTCCGAGGTGGTGCCAGAGCCCACGGGACCGGCCTTGCCCGCGGCCTGGAGGGCGGCGCGGACGATGGCTTCCCGGGGGTCCGTGGCCTTGGGCAGGTAGCGCTTGGAGTGGATGGCGACCTGGCTCTCGAGGCGGCCCTGGAAGTCTGCCGCCAGCTCATCGTGGTCCTGGTCCGGACCCGTGCGCAGGTCGATGAAGAACTCGCAGGCATCGGGCACCTGGTTCCGCCAGAGGCCGCCCTGGATCTGGGTGACCTGGGCCTTCTGGGAGCCCAGCAGCTGGTGGGGGGGAAACTCCATGGCGGCCACGCGGGTGATGTCCCGGGCGGCCTTGTGGATGGCGTTCTCGGCGCCCAGCATCTGGGCGTTGGCGACGTGGCCGCTCTGGCCCCGGGCCGTGCACTTCAGCACCAGCAGGCCCCGCTGGGCGGCGCAGACGCGCAGGCCCGTGGGCTCGCCCACCACAGCGCCATCGAAGTGGCCCAGCTCGCCCAGGATGGTGGCGATGCCGTTGCCGCCGGTCTCTTCCTCGGCGGTGAGGGCCACGGTCACTTCGCCCTCCAGGGACTGCTCGGAGAGCTCGAAGGCCGCGAGCAGGATGGAGGCCACCGAGGCCTTGGCGTCGTTGGCGCCCAGGCCCTGGAGGCGGGCTCCGTTCCAGATCGGCGTGAAGGGATCGCCCTCCCAGCCGGCGCAAGGCGGGACCGTGTCCAGGTGGGAGTTCATGAGCAGGCGCTTGCCGCCGGTGGCCCCGAAGCTGAACCAGAGGTTGTGGTCCTGCCGGTGCACCTGGAAGCCGCGGGCGGTGAGCAGGTCCTGCAGCAGGTCCGCGATGGCGCCTTCGCCGCCGGACACACTGGGGGTGCCGACCAGGAGGGTGATGAGCTCGGCGGGGTTCATCCGGCCACCGCCGCGACCGGAGTGGGGATGATCATGGTGCCGCTGCCCTCGTTGGTGAAGACCTCGGCCAGCAGGGCGTCCGGGAGCAGGCCGCTGACGATGTGGGCGCTGGCCACGCCGCTGGCGAGGGCGGCCCGCACGGCGGTGAGCTTGGGCCGCATGCCGCCGCTGATGGCACCTTCCTTCTCCAGGACAGCCAGCTCGTCCAGCGTGGCGTGGGGGATCAGGGAGGAGCTCTTGTTGACATCCTTCAGCAGGCCCGGCACCGAGAGCAGGAAGAAGATCTTCTCGGCAGCCAGGGCCGAGGCCAGGCTGGCGGCGATGGTGTCGGCGTTGGTGTTGTAGATGGCGCCATCGGTGCCACCCGAGAGGGGCGCCACCACGGGCACGAAGCCACCTTCCAGCAGGTGGGTGAGCACCCGGGGATCCACGGAGTCGATGTCGCCCACCAGGCCGAAGTCCACGAGCACGGGCTCGGTGGCGCCATCGGGCACCACGGACACCGGGGGTCGCTTGCTGGCCTTGATCAGGCCCGCGTCCACGCCCGAGAGGCCCACGGCGGGCACGCCATTGGCCTGGAGCTCGGCGAGGAGGTCCATGTGCACCTGGCCCGCGAAGACCATCTTGGCGGCGTCCAGCACCTCGGGGGTGGTGACCCGGCGTCCCGCCACCTTCTGGATGGGGATGTCCATGGCCCGGCACACGGCGTCCAGCTCGGGGCCGCCGCCGTGCACCAGCACCACGCGGATGGAGAAGCTCCAGAGCAGGGCGATCTGCTCGCAGAGGGCCTTGCGCATCTTGGGCTCGGCGATGACCTCGCCGCCCACCTTGATCAGGAAGGTCTTCCCGCGCCAGAGGCGCACGAACTGGGAGGCTTCCTTGAGGGCGGCGTAGGGATTCGGGGACAGGGGCATGGGATTCTCGCGGGCGAAAAGCGGGGCTTGGGCTCAGGACTGGTTGAGCAGGCTGGCGATGGTGGCGCGCTGCACATGGAAGCGGTTCTCGGCCTCATCGACCACGCGGCTCCAGGGGCCGTCGAGGACGCTGTCGTGGACCTCGAGGTTGCGGCGCACGGGCAGGCAGTGCGTGAAGATGGCCTCCTTCGCGGCCTTCTGCATGTGGGCGGCGGTGGGCATCCAGGCGGACAGGTCCGTCATGGGCGCGGCCTCCAGGCCCGAGCTGGTGGAGGGCCCCCAGGCCTTGGCGTAGACCGCAGCGCTGCCTTCGAGGGCGGCGTCCTGGTCGTGGGTGTAGGTGATCTTCCCGCCGGTGGCGGCGGCGTAGCGCTCGGCCTCGGCCCGGACCTCGGCGGACAGCTCGTAGCCCTTGGGGTGGGCCACGCGGATCTCGGCGCCGCAGGCGGCGGCGGTGAGCAGGAAGGAGTTGGGCACAGCCTTGGGCAGGGGCTTCATGTGGGGCGCCCAGGTGAGGGTCACGGGCACTTTTGTCGAGCCGTGGGCTTCCTGGATGGTGAGCATGTCGGCGAGGCCCTGGTGGGGATGCTCGCGGGCGCTCTCCATGCTGAGCACGGGCACCGTGGAGAAGCGCCGGAAGGCACTGATGACGGGATCGATCTCGTCGGTGGCGTCGCCCTCGCCGCCGCTGAAGGTGCGCACGGCCAGCAGGTCCGCGTAGCGGCCCAGCACAGGCACGCCCTCACGGACGTGCTCGGCGCGGTCGGCGTTCATGATGGCGCCGTCGCGGTCCTCCAGCTTCCAGGTGCCGGCGCCCACCTCGAGCACGATGGCATGGCCGCCGTGGCGCAGCATGGCCGCCTCGAAGCTGGCCCGGGTGCGCAGGCTGGGGTTGAAGAAGATCATGCCGAGGATGCGGTCCGCGAAGATGGCGCCGGGGCGGGTCTTCTTCCACTCGGCGGCCACGGCCAGGATCTGCTTGACCCCTTCGGGGCCCAGGTCGGAGATGCGGGTGAAGTGCTTCATGGTTGCTCCGGCACGAAGGCGTGGATGGCGGCGATGAGGGCATCAAGGGCCGCGTCGCCGAGGTTGAGGGGGGGCATCAGGCGCAGCACCGTGGGGTCGCTGGAGCCGCCCACCAGTATGTGCCTGGCCAGCAGGTGCTTCTTCAGGGCGGCGGCGGGGGCGCAGCGCAGGCCCAGCAGCAGGCCCTCGCCGAGGACCTCGGTGACGATGGAATCGGCCAGCTCTCGGCGCAGGCGCGCGGCGGCGGCAGTGGCGTTGGCCAGCATGCCCTCGGTGGTGATGGCGTCGACGGTGGCGATGAGCGCGGCGCAGGCCAGGGGCCCGCCCCCGAAGGTGCTGCCCAGGTCACCGCCCTTGAGCTTCGCGGCCACCTCGGCGGTCATGAGCAGGGCGCCCATGGGCACGCCGGAGGCCAGGCCCTTGGCGCTGGTCATGAAGTCCGGCCGGACCCCGTAGAACTGGGCGGCGAAGGGGGTGCCCAGGCGGCCCATGCCGGTCTGGATCTCGTCGAAGATGAGCAGGGTGCCCGTAGCGTCGCACTTGGCGCGCAGGGCCTGGAACCACTCCCGGGAGGCGGTCTTGATGCCGGCCATGCTCTGGATGGGCTCGACGATGACGCCCGCCACGTCCGAGAAGTCGGCGGCGGCCAGGGCCGCGAGGTCGCCGAAGGGAATGCGCAGGGTCGGCACCAGCTGGTCCGCGTAGGGCTGGGTGATCTTGGGATCGTCCGTGACGGACAGGGCCAACAGCGTCCGGCCGTGCCAGCCGCCGTCGAAGGCGCCCAGGTGCTTCCGGCCCGTGAGCAGCAGGGCCAGCTTCAGGGCGTTCTCGTTGGCCTCGGCGCCGCTGTTGCAGAAGAACACCGAGTCCATGCCGGAGAAGGCGGTGATGCGCTCGGCGGCCACGTCCCGCACGGGCAGAGCGGCGGCGGCGGAGTAGAACAGCAGCGTCGCCGCCTGATCCGCCACGGCCTTCACCACGGCCGGGTGGCTGTGCCCCGTGGCGCAGACGCAGTGGCCGCCGTAGAAGTCCCACCAGGCCTGGCCCGCGTCATCAAACACCCGGTCGCCCTCGCCCCGCACCAGGGGAAAGGGATAGGGGGCGTAGGTGGGGAGCAGGGCGGGAATCGGGGCGGTGGCGGCCATGGGGAGATCCTGTTCAGAGACGTGCATTATCATGCGACAGAACGCATATTATGCACCAACCGAAACAGGGCTCAAGCAAAAATCCTGCGACTTAATGAGACCATTTTGAATTTCATTTGATGAATTATGCATTTTTATGCATAATTCATGCATGAACGTGGACGCTCTCATCCTCCAGTTGCTGGCGGACTCCCCCATCTCGGACCAGGGGGACCTGCTGGCGCGGCTGGCCGCGTTGGGTTGCGAGCTCACCCAGTCCACCCTGTCCCGGCGCCTGAAGCGGCTGGGCGTGCAGAAGATCCAGGGGCAGTACCGCCGGGGGGAGGCCAGTCCCAAGGCCCTGCCCGAGGTCACCCTCCGCGAGGCCCCGCCGAACCTGCTGGTCCTGCGGACCTCGCCGGGCTTCGCCCAGGCCCTGGGCTTCAGCCTGGACGCGGACCCCATCGAGGGCCAGATGGGCACCCTGGCCGGCGATGACACCGTGTTCGTGGCCGTGCTGCCCGAGCGCCTCGCCGAGGTGAAGGCGCACCTGCTGCGGGTGCTGGCGGGTCGGTAGGTATTTCCATGCTCCGAGCGACACCCAGCGCGCGGCCCGCTGCGACAGGAAGGTAGTGCCATACTCAACCGTCACTGGGCCCCCGACCCACCCCGCCTCCGCAAACCCGACACGCAAAGGAATCACGATGGGGACCTTGAGTGCCACCCGCACGGTGAAGGTGCTGCTGACTCTGGTTGTGATGGTAATGGGGCTGTGCCTTGAGGCCGGAGAGCGGCGCGTCTTCCGGGGCGATCTGGGTGGAAAGCCCGTGTTGCTTGAGCTTTCTGAGCACCACAAGAAATGGGAAGGGCGCTATTGCTACGAGCAACATGGCGTGGACATCCCGCTGAAGGGCACCCTGGAGCAGCTCCAGGAACCAGCACCGACCCGGCCCGATGCGCCTAGTCCCGCGCCGGCGGCGATCTGGAAGGGTTCTCTCCTGAACAAGCGCTACTCGGGCACCTGGCATGGCAAGCGCTCCCTGGTGTTTCGGCTGGATGAGATCGCCCGCTACGACCCCGATCGCGTAAAGCCCGATTCGGTGCAGGCCACCACCGAAGCCATCACGCCAGGCATCGGCCTCGGCATCGCCTATGACGCTGAGATATCCCTGGCCAACACACCCTACGACTACCTGAAGCTCACTTCGCACCTGGAGGAAGGGCCGGAGGAATCGCGCGGGAGCCTCGCCTTGCGCTGGGTGAAGGAGACCCGCACCAGGATCGCCTATCCGCGCCTGTCGAGGCATCCCCGATCCGGGGCGGCGACAGCCGCCAATCGCATCCTGGAGCAGCATCATTTCCGATTGGTGCTGGGTGCCCTGGGTTGCGCCGCCACCGTCTACGACCTGGAGCCCTCATCCGCCGCGGGAGGCTTCGGCGGCTTCAGCGAGGAACTGATCGCGGTGCCATACCTCTCGGCAGACCTGATGTGCGTCGTGGAAAGCGGGAGCACCTTCTGTGGCGGCGCCCATCCCGACAACCATTTCGAGCCCTACACCCTGGACCTGCGCAAGGGCGGGTATCTGGACTGGAACCGGTTGTTCAAGAACCGAAGGATCGACAGGAAGACGGGACGACCCGCATGGCAGGGCCAGCTGATCGCCAGGCTCGGAAGGCGGAAGGCGCCGGTAGATGCGGATTCGGTGGATTGTCGGTCCCAACTGCCGAACTATCTGGCGCTGCAGTTCGAGCATGATCGCAGGCTTCAGCTCTGCATCTCCGGCATAGGCCACGCTGGAGGGTGCTGCCTGGGAGTGGAGGCTGAACTGCCGCTGCAGGACTACCGGGAGCTCCTTTCAAAGGAGGGGCAGCGTTACTTGGGAGTGCCTGCCGTGGTGAAGGGGGCAGAACGATAGAGCCGCGAGGGCGGTCGTGGAGCGCCGGACGGCCTGGATTCCCGAGGGGCCGGGTTATGATCGGGGAGTCGAACTCGGAGCCTTGCATGGATCGTTTTGGAAGCTCGAAGCTGCGCATCGGCTGGGTGCTGGTCTGCCTGTTCCTCACGGGGCTGGTGCTCATGGGCATCCGGGGCCAGCAGGGGGACGGTGGCTCGCAGATCCTGATCTTCGGCACCGCGGTGCCCCTGGGCGCGGACTCCCTGCGCTCCTACGCCGTGGGCAACCTGCAGGGGATCATGTACTGGATGGTGTCCCTGGTGGTCCTGCTGGGCGCCTTCGGCCCCGTGACCCAGTGGACCGCGGCCTCGGCCCGGAGTGAGCGGCTCAAGGGCTTCTTTGCGGGCACCGGGCTGGGGTTCGCCCATGGCCTGTTCCTGTCCCAGGTGGCCCTGATCCCGGTGTGGGCCCTGAGCTGGCGGCTGATCGGCGAGGCCTGGCCCCCGGAGCTGCTGCGGGCCGACCTGCACGGCCTGCTGCTGGGGCTGCAGATGCTGCTCTGGGTCGTGGTGCTCTCCCGGCTGCTGAAGTCCAGCGCGGGCCTGGCGCTGCTGGTGACGCTGTTGCTGCGGGAGATGGGGCCCCGCCTCAGCTTCTTCCTGGACTTCGGCCAGGACCTGGGCTGGAGTGCGGGCCAGGTGAAGGTGCTGGAGGTCTTCGTCCGCCTGCTGCCCATGGCGCAGCTGCCCTCGGACCCCTTCTCGCCGCTGGCGCTGCCGCTGTCCATCGGGGGGCCGCTGCTGCTGGGCGCGCTGGCCATGCTGCTGCCGGCGGGCGGCCGGAAGTAGGCCGTGCGCCGCGGCCTGGGCCTGCTGCTGCCGCTGGTCCTCCTGGCCCAGGGCGCGCAGGACCCCGCGGAGCTGCGCCAGAAGCTGGCGGCCATCCAGGGCCGGCTGGGCCAGGTGGACCAGCAGCTGGCCTCGCTGAAGAAGCGCCGCAAGGGCGTGCTGGTGGAGGTCCAGGGCATCTCCCTGCAGCGGGACCGGGCCAAGGCCCAGGTGGACGGCGCCCGCCTGCGCCGGGACCAGGCCCAGAGCGAGGTCCAGGGCATCGGCCGCGAGCAGGCGCGGATCCATGGCGAGGTGCTGCGCCTGCAGGGGGACCTGCGCCGGCAGGTGCGCTGGATGCAGGCGCTCGGCCCCCTGGGCGACGTGGGCTTCTATTCCACGTTCCGGGATCTGGAGGCCTGGCTGGTGCGCGGGCGCATGCTCGCCTGGGCGCGGCTGCAGGAGCGCAAGCGCCTCGACCTCATCCACCAGCTGCAGGGTGACCTGGCTACGAAGGAACAGTCGCTGAAGGAAGTGCTCGCGCGGCTGGCCTCGGAGGAGCGGGAGGCCGCCCAGCTCCAGGCGGCCCTGCGCATCCAGGAAGACCGGCTCAACGCCTTCCTGGACGGCCTCCAGCAGGACGAGACCGCCCAGAAGCAGGCCCAGGCGGAGCTCGCCGAGGAGGCGGTGCAGCTGGAGCGGCTGCTGGCGGGGCTGCTGAGCAAGCCCCGCGGGGATGCCTATGAGGCGGCCGTGGCCTTTGCCGGCCTGCGCGGAGAGCTGCCCCAGCCCGTGGAGGGCAGCCTGGCCCAGGGCTTTGGCGAACACCTGCACCCCCGCTTCCGCACGAAGACCCTGCAGAGTGGGCTGCTCATCGCCGCCACCGGGGGGGCGCCGGTCAGCGCCGTCGCGGAGGGGAAGGTGGCCTTCGCCGACTACTACCAGAGCTATGGCTCCATGGTGATCCTCGACCACGGCGGCGGCTGGTTCACGCTCTACACCCACCTGCTGGGGCTGGGCGTGACCAAGGGCCAGGTGCTCAAGGCCGGAGAGGCCGTGGGCGCCGTGGGCGACACCGTGGACGGTCCCCGCCTCGGCTTCGAGATCCGCCACCAGGCGCAGCCCCAGGACCCGCAGAAGTGGCTGAAGCAGCGGTATCGCTAAGGCTCAGTGCACCACGCTGCTGGCGTTGAACAGGGGCACGTAGATGGCCAGCAGGAGGGCGAGGACGACCACGCCCATGAAGAGGATCATGACCGGCCCGATGAGGCTGGTGACGGCGGTGGTGGCCTTCTCTACTTCCTGGTCGAAGAAGTCGGCCACATGGTTGAGCATCTCGGGCAGGGCGCTGCTCTGCTCGCCCACGCGCACCATCTCGACGGCCAGGGGATCCAGGACCTTGGCCTGCTCCAGGGCCAGGTGCAGGCTGCTGCCCGCGCGCACCTGGTTGGTGATGGTGACCAGGCTGGCCTTCATGCGCTCGCTGGGGCTGGTGCGCTGCACCACCTCCAGGGCCTGCACGGCGGGCAGGCCGCCGGAGAGCAGCACGCCCAGGGTGCGGGCGAAGACGCTGGAGTGGTACATGCGGTAGAGGGTGCCGACCTTGGGCACCATCAGCAGCATGCGCTCGGCCAGCTTGCGACCGGCTTCGGAAGAGGCCATCCAGCGGATCAGCACGATCAGCCCGATGGTGGCGATGCCCTGCAGCCAGAGGGTGGAGCTGACCACCTTCCCGGCGCCCAGGAGCATCCGGGTGAAGAAGGGCATCTCGACGTCGCCCCCGGCGTAGAACTCGGCAAAGCGGGGCAGCACGACGTTGAAGATCACGCCCAGGGCCAGCACCATCACGAGCATCAGGAAGGCAGGGTAGAAGAGGGCCTCGGTGATGCGGCGGCGGCTGGTCTGGGAGAACTTCTGGAAGGCCAGCCAGCGGGCCAGCACCTCCGGCAGGGTGCCGCTGCGCTCACCGGCCACCACGTTGCTGCGGTAGATCGGCGGGAAGCTGCCGGCCTGCTCCAGGGCATCGGAGAACGACATGCCCTCGCGGACCAGCTCTACGACCTGGGCGAGGCTGCGGCGCAGCTGGGGATCCTTGCCGTGTCCCACCAGCAGCTCGAGGGACTGCAGCAGGGGGATGCCCGCCTTCAGCAGGGCCAGCAGCTCCTGATTGAAGAGCACCAGGGACTCGGTCTTCAGCTGATTCCGGCTCCGGAAGGCTGTGTCCGTGCGCTTGACCTCGAGCGGGAACCCGCCCTCGGCCAGGACGCGGGCCTGGAGGGCCTCGGCGCTGTCCGCCTCATACTCGCGCACCAGCACGTCGCCGTTCGCATGGGTGAGCCGGACCGTGAATCTCATAGCCCTTGAGAATACCTGATAACCCAGCCGACCCGGTCCCTGCGCTAGGCTCGGGGAAGTTTTGGAGGCTCCTTGCGGCGTGCCCTGGTCCTGATCCCTGCCTTCTCTCTGGTCCTGGTGGGCCAGGAAACCCCGACGCCGCTGCTTCGGGTAGGAGCGACCCTGCCCGTGGACCTGGACCTGACCGGGGCCGAGCCGGCGGCCCTGCTGCCCCGCGACAACCGGGACGCGGCCCAGGTCGAGGCCGCGCGCCAGCGCTGGACCGCCCTGGTCGCTGGCCTGAAGGAGGCCCCGGCGGTGCGGCTGAGGCTGCCCCTCGGTGGGTCCCGCCTGCCGCTGCTGCTGGCGGCCGCCCAGGCCCTGAAGGCCCAGTCCCAGGGCCAGCGTCTCTATCTGGCCCATGACCCCGGTGCGGCCCCGCTCCTGGAAGAGACCGCCTGGGGGGCCCTGGATGGCGGGGCCCTGCTGCCTGCGGACCTGAGCCTGGACCCCGGCGCCTGGCGCGCCCAGCTGGCCCAGGCCCAGGGCACCTTCCCCGGGCGTCCCTGGACCCTGTGGCTGCCGAAGGACCCAGGCCCCCTGGCCTCGGCACTCCTGGGCGATGGGGGACGGCTGGTGGTGCCCGCGGGAGGACCTGCGGCCGACCTGGCCCGGCAGCTCCCTCCGGGCTTCACGGAGGTGGAGGGGGGCCTGGCTGACCTGACCGTGCGCCACCGGGGGGGCGAGGCCCGCCGCTGGACCTACGCCGGCGGCGCCTGGTCGGCCGCGGCCCTGCCGGGACCGCGCACGGAAGTGTCCGTGACCGGGGCCGAGGCCTACGACGTGGGCGCCCTGCTGGCCCGGGTCCGGGCGGCCCAGCTCCGGGGCCGGGCCGGGGTGCGCACCCTGCAGGCCAAGGCGGATCTGGACCTGCACATCCAGGGCCAGAGCGGGCGCGGCGGGGACCTCGGCTTCAGCTTCCGCTACTTCGAGCAGGCCGGGGAGTGGCCCGAGCTGCTGCAGAAGGAGGTCCGCCTGAACGGCGTGAAGGCCAAGCTCGAGGGCGAGGTGCAGCTGCCCCTCATCGAGAGCCGCCGCTCCGTGTCCCTGCCGGTGGCCCTGGCCCTGACCGAGGGCTACCGCTACCGCGACGGCGGTCCGGCGGGACCGGGTCGGCGGCTCCTGCGCTTCGAGCCCGTGAGCCCCGATCCGCTGGCCTACACCGGCGAGCTGGAGGTGGAAGAGGCCACGGGCAAGCTGCTGCTCGAGCGCCGGGAGCGCTCGGATATGCCGGGCACCGTGAAGAGCGAGCGCGAGATCCTGACTTACGGCGAGGTGGCTCCCGGGGTGCGGCGGCCCGTCACGGTGCAGGCCTTCGAGCGCTGGGTGAGCGCCGGGGGCGTGATCCAGGTCCAGCGCCGCTTCACGTATCGCGACTTCGAGGTCAACGGCGAGCGCTTCGAGGCCGAGCGAGGGGCAGCCCGGACCTCGAAGGCCACCATGCTCAAGGTGACACCCGAGGGGGCGCGCTACTTCACGCGCCAGGAGGACGGCACCCGCAAGGTCGAGGAGAAGCCCCGCAGCAGCGGCCGGGCCCTGGCGGGCGTGGTGCTGGTGGACCCGGGACTGACCCCGCCCGTGATGCCCCTGGGGGGCCTCCTCTACTTCGACTACGATGCCTTCGGCAAGGGCGTCCAGCTGAACGCCCTCACGGCGGTGGTGTTCAACACGGCCAGCATCGCCATCCCGCGGGCGCTGGGCAGCTTCGACTTCGGCGCCAACGCCACGGCCCTGTTGCTGAAGACCACCGAGCGCCCCGTGGTGAAGGGCGGCCTGTCGGACCACGACGGCGTGGGTCGTCGCTTCGGCCAGCTGGGCCTGGAGCTGGGCCGAGATCTGGGCCTCGGCTTCCGCCTCGAGGGGCGCGGGGACTTCGAGCTTGACGACTACAGTCAGGGCGACAGCAAGTACCGCACATCGGGCTATGTCCTGCCGCCCTCGGGGCTCACCCGGGTGGGAACGCTCCAGGGCTCCTGGCTGTTCCGGGGCTTCCAGGTGCGGGCCTACCACGGCTGGGGGAAGCGGCCCGAGGGCAGCTACGGCACCCCCGCGAACCCCCAGCAGGTGCCCGAGAATGGCGACTTCCGGCGCTGGGGCGGCAGCCTCAGCCTGGACCGGGAGGCCGCCCCGGGGGTCTGGCTCCGGGGCGAGGCTGGGTGGGCCGGGGGACATGCCTTCGACCGCTTCAAGGCCCTGGATGTGGGCGGCATGGGGGGCAGCGTCCGGGTTGCGGGCATCCGCGCCAACGCCATCGCCGCGGACCAGGTCACCTACGCCAAGACCGGCCTGGCCTTCCCCACGGGGCCGAGCCTGCGCCTGTCCCTGGACCTGGAATACGCTCGCTCCCGCAGCCTGGATGACCGGAAGACCTACGGCGTGAGCGGCCTGGGCATCACCGGCGACCTGCCGGGGTTCTGGTGGTTCACCGCCGTGCGGGTGGACCTCGGCGTGGGCCTCCACAGCGACATCGCCGGCGTGAAAGGCGTGAACGGCTACGTGGCGCTGCTGCGGGTCTTTTGATGATTGAGAAGGGTTAGTCCGAAAGGTCTATATCAATAATTGATTGATGTTAATCAAATTTTTTGCTTGCGTGCACCACACCGCTGACCGACCCTTTTCTTCGATCCTTGCTCTCGGGGTCTTTTGAGGTGGTCATGCGCGTTACTCGAACCCCGAAACTCTTTTTGGCCGGTCTCCTGCTTGCCTTTCTGGCGGCCTGTAGCGGCTCCTCCAGCTCGTCCACCGGCCCCGGCGCCATGAATGTGCACCTGGTGGATGGACCTCTGGCGGGCTACCTGGAACTCAATGTCCACATTGTCAGCGTGGAGATCCTCGGGAGCGGCGGCTGGATCACCCTGGGAACCCCGGACCGGACCATCAACCTGCTCAAGCTGGTGGGCGGCGTGGACGAGTCCCTGGTGAGTGGCGCCACCCTACCCGTGGGGCACTATGGCCAGATGCGGCTCATCCTGGGCGCGGGCAACACCGTGAAGCTGGCGGATGGCTCGATTCAGCCGCTCACGGTGCCCTCGGGCCTCCAGACGGGCATCAAGCTGGTGGTCAGTTTTGACGTGGCACCGGGCACCACGAAGGATGTGTGGATCGACTTCGATGCCGCCCACTCCCTCCTGGTGGTGCAAGCGGGCGCCTCAGGCCAGTACCACCTCCGGCCCACGGTGTGGGCCTTCGACAAGCTGGTCACGGGCTCCATCCACGGCACCCTGACTGATGCCGCGGGTGCCACGCCGCTGGCTGGCGCCACCGTCTTTGCGGAGACCCTGGATCCGACCGGCAACCCGGTCCTGGCCCGGAGCACCGTCACGGATGCGACCGGTGCTTACACCCTCGATCTCCTACCCACGGGGAGCACCTACTACGTGGTGAGCCAGCCCGTGACGGGCGCGACCACCCTCAAAGCCTACGGAACCAAGGCCAGCGAGGGCTTTGCCCTGAGCACCGCCACGTCGGTGTTCACCTACAGCGCGGCCTTCACAGCGGTGCCTGCAACGGGTGGTCTTGCGGGGGCCATCACGCCCCAGGCCAGCGGCACTCAGAGTGATCAGGTGCAGCTCCTCCAGAGTCTGACGACGGCTTCGGGCAGCCACCCCTTTATCGTTCGCACGGCCATGGCCACCCAGGGCACCACCACCGAGACCTATGCCTTTGACCTGGTGCCTCCCGGGGCCTACACCCTTCGCGGCCTGCGGACGACGCTGGCCCTTGATGGGACCACGAGCATCCGCACTTCGGCGGCGCAAGCGGCCACGGTCGCGGCGGGCGCCACGGCCACGGCCAACTTGGCGCTCTGAGCGAAGGCTCAATCCGGCTCAGAGCCTGAATCCGGAGCCTCCTGAGGTCGGGTTCTTGTGCCGGTGGATCTGAGCTTGAAATCCCTCCACGCCTGCACCCGTGGGGCTCTTTTGTGGGAAGGCCTTGTTCTTCAAGGAGGCAGGAGGTCACGGCTGGGGCTAGACTCGGGTGGAGATGCAAGACATCACCCTCATACTCGCGGCGGCGGGGTGCTGGATGGCTGCGGCCTTCCTACCCCTGGTTCCCCCTTTGAATGAGGGCCGGTTCAGCACCTTGCTGGGCGCCCTGGGCTCCCTGCTCGCCTTCCTTGCGGCTGCCCACGCCCTGCTGGGTGGGGTGCCTTCTCACCTCGATTTCCACTTCTGGCAGGGGCCCGCGCGCCTCGAGCTGGATGCCCTCTCCGCGGCCTTCCTGCTGCCGCTGCATCTCGTCGCGGGGCTGGGCATCGTCTACGGGGCGGAGTACTGGCCCATCACCCTCAGCAAGGGCTTCGGCCGCTCCCTGCGGTTCTTCTTCGGGTTCCTGGTCACCGCGATGACGCTGCTGTTCGTGACGCGGAACGGCCTGCTCTTCCTGGTGGCCTGGGAGATCATGGCCGTCTCGGCCTTCTTCCTGGTGAACACCGAGCACCACCGGCCCGAGGTCCGCCGGGCCAGCTGGGTCTATCTCGTCTGCACCCACACGGGCACTCTGGCCATCACCGCCTCGGTGATCCTGCTGGCGCACCGGCTGGGGGGCTTCGCCTGGTCGCCGCTGCCCCCGGGCGCCCTGGGGTCCCTGGATGTCTGGATCCTGGTGCTGGCGGTCCTCGGCTTCGCCTTCAAGGCGGGGCTGCTGCCCCTCCACTTCTGGCTGCCGGCTGCCCATGCCAGTGCCCCCAGCCATGTGTCTGCCATCCTGTCCGCCGTCATGCTGAAGACGGGCATCTACGGTCTGCTCCGGGTCTCCAGCCTGCTGCCCGGCGTGCCCGCCTGGATGGGGGGAGGCCTGCTCACGCTCGGGGCCCTGAGCGCGGTCTACGGCGTCTGGAACGCCCTGGCGCAGCGGGACTACAAGCGGCTGCTCGCCTACTCCAGCATCGAGAACCTGGGGATCATCACCATGGGAGTGGGCCTGGGCTGGACCGGCCGCGCCCTCGGCGATCCCTGGCTCACGACCCTGGGCTTTGGCGGCGCGATCTTCCACGTCTGGAACCACGCGATCTTCAAGAGCCTACTCTTCTTTGGCTCGGGCGCCCTGCTGCACGCGACGGGCACCCGGGACATGGAGGGCCTGGGCGGCCTGGCGGCGCGCATGCCCCGGACGGCAATGATCCTGCTGCCGGGAGTTCTTGCCGTCACCGCCCTGCCGCCCTTCAACGGTTTTCTCAGCGAGTGGTTCATCTATCGGGGGCTCTTCGCCTCCCTGCGGGGCGGTGATGCCTGGTCCTCGGGGCTGGCGCTGCTGGCCCTGGTCTTCACCGGGGGCCTCGCTGCCGTGGCCTTCGCCCGGTTCTACGGCGTGATCTTCCTGGGGACGTCCCGCTCCGAGGCCGGGGCCCACGCCCATGACCCCTCGCGGCTCATGCTGGTGCCCATGGGAATCCTGGCCGCCCTAACTCTGGGCATCGGCTTCCTCAGCCTCCCCCTGCTGCCGGTCCTGGATCGGGTCGTCCGTGTGGTGGCACCGGGGCAGGGGCTGCCCCTGGCCACCCTGGTGGGCCGGGACTTCCGGCTGCTCCTGCTACTGGAAGGGCTCCTGCTGGTCTTCGGCGGGCTGGCCCTGGCCTGGCTGCGCCCGGGGACCCGGGCCGCCGAGGCCCCGCCCACCTGGGACTGCGGCTACGCGGCGCCCACGGCCCGGATGCAGTACACGGGCAGCTCCTTCGCGGAGGGATGGTCGGTGTTCCTGCCGGGGGTGACCCAGCGGGTGCGTTCCATCCGGGCCCTCTTTCCGCGGGCCCACTCCTTTCACACTCGGGTGCTGGACGCGGTGGGCGACGGCCTCCTGGCGCCCTGGCTGGAGCGGGTGGCCGCCCGGCTGTTCCGGTTCCACCGGTTCCAGACGGGCTACCTCTCGGTCTACATCCTCTACGTGCTGGTGACCCTCCTGGGCGTCTTCCTCTGGCTGCTGCTGCGGGCGAGGCTGCCCCTATGACCCTCTACCTCCTCTCCCTGCTGCTGGCGGCGGGCTCCGGGCTTCCGGGCCTGTTCCTGCGGCGCCGCGGGGCGGAGGTGTCGGCGGGCCTGATGACGGCCTCTGCGCTCCTTGGCATCGGGGCGGCCCTGGGGGTGCTGGCGGGCGGACCTGTGCCGAGCTTCCGCCTGCCGGCTCTGGCCCTGACCTCCCCCAGCCTGCTGGTTCTCGATGCCATCGCCGCCTGGTTCCTGATCCCTGTGCTGCTGCTCGCCGCCTGCGGCGCCTGGTACGGGGTCCGCTACTGGGAGGACGCGCATGGTCACCCCCGCTGGGTGCGCCTGGTCTTCGGGGGGCTGACCGCCGCCCTGGTGCTGCTGGTCGCCGCGGCCCATACCTGGCTGTTCCTGCTGGCCTGGGAGGCCATGGCCATCGGGGCCTTCCTCCTGGTGAGCACCGAGGACCGCCTGCCGGAGACCCGCCGGGCGGCCTGGATCTATCTGGTGTCCACGCACACGGGGACGCTCTGTCTGATCGGCGCCTTCGCGCTCCTGGCCGGGGTGGCTGGAACCTGGGACCTGGGGGCGCTGCCCCGGGGCTTCGCCGCGTCCAGGCTGGGCACGCAGACCTTCCTGCTGTTCATGGTCGGGTTTGGCCTGAAGGCGGGGGTGATGCCGCTCCACATCTGGCTGCCCCCGGCCCACGCGGCGGCCCCGAGCCACGTGTCCTCGCTGATGTCCGGTGTGCTGATCAAGATGGGGATCCTGGGCATGGTGCGCCTCATTGCCTGGATCCCGGATCCTCCCCTCTGGTGGGGGGCGCTGTTCCTGGGGCTGGGCGGGGTGTCCGGCATCCTGGGGGTGGCCTTCGCCCTGGGGCAGCATGACCTGAAGCGCCTGCTGGCCTACCACTCCATCGAGAACATCGGCATCATCCTGCTGGGCCTGGGGCTCGGGCTGATCGGCAAGAGCACGGGCCAGACCGCCCTGGCCGCCCTGGGCTTCGCGGGGGCCCTGCTGCACGTGCTGAACCACAGCCTCTTCAAGGGGCTGCTCTTCCTGGCGGGCGGGTCCGTGGTGCACGCCACGGGCACCCGGAACCTGGAGCAGCTGGGCGGCCTCGCCAAGGCCATGCCCTGGACCTCCGCCGCCTTCCTGACCGGCTCCTGGGCCATCTGCGGCCTGCCGCCCCTCAATGGCTTCGTGAGCGAGTGGTTCATCTACCTGGGTGCCTTCCGCGCCATGGCGGGGGCCCGCTGGCCCTGGTCCGTGGGGGTGCTGGCGGCGCTGGCGCTCATCGGGGCCCTGGCCCTGGCCTGCTTTGCCAAGGCCTTCGGGACCGCCTTCCTGGGGACGCCCCGGACCGCCGCCGCCGCCGCGGCCCACGAGGCTCCCCGCACCATGCTGCTGCCCATGGCGGTGCTGGCGGGGGCCTGTGTCCTGATCGGCGTGTTCCCCATGGGGATCGCCCCGGCCCTGGATCGGGCCATCGCCGGGCTGGGCGAGGGTCTGCCGGCCAGCTCCCGGCTGGCGCACCTGCCCCTGGTGACGGTGCTGGCCCTGACCCTGGCGCTGCTGGCCCTGGGCCTGACCCGCTGGGTTTGGGCGGGGCGCCGCTCCGAGCCCGTCCCGCCGGAGCTGCCCACCTGGGACTGTGGTTATGCGGAAGCACTGCCCAGGGCGCAGTACACGGCGTCCTCCTTCGCGGATGGCCTGGTCACCGGCGCCCGCTGGGCTCTGTTCCCGAAGGTCCATGAGGCCCAGGTGCGCGGGTCCTTTCCGGAGCCCGCCCGCTTCGAGAGCCATGTGCCTGATCCCGTGCTGGACCGGGTCCTGGATCCCGCCTTCCGCTTGGGCTCCCGGGGCCTCGCGCTTCTGCACGTCTTCCAGACGGGCCAGCTCCCCGTCTACCTGCTCTACGTGCTGCTCACGCTCCTCTTCCTGCTGATCTGGATGGTGGTCTGAGATGTCCCAAGCCCTGCTGCCCACCCTGCTGAACATCCTCTTCCGCGCCTTCGTGGTACTCCTGCTGCCCCCGCTCATTCCCGGCATCATCACCAAGATCAAGGCCTGGATGGCCGGCCGCTCCGGGCCGCCGGTGCTGCAGCTCTACTACGATCTGGCCAAGCTGGCCCGCAAGCAGGCGGTCTTCAGCCGGACCACCACCTGGGTCTTCCTCGCGGGTCCCGTGGGCACCGTGGCGGCGCTGCTGGTGGCCTCGCTGCTGATCCCGCTGGGGCACACCGCGCCGCTGCTCGCCTTCGAGGGCGACGTGATCCTCTTCGCCTACCTGCTTGGACTTGGGCGGTTCCTCACGGTGCTGTCGGCCCTGGACACAGGCTCTGCCTTCGAGGGCATGGGCGCTGCCCGGGAAGTCTCCTTCAGCGCCCTGGCTGAGCCGGCGCTGTTCTTCGGCTTCGCGGCCCTGGCCCGGGCCACGGGCAGCTTGTCGCTCACTCCCATGCTCCAGTCCCACGGCATGTGGACCGCCGGGCACCTCTCGGGGCCGCTGATGCTGATCCTGGCCGGGTGGGGCATCGTCTTCCTCGCCGAGAACTCCCGCATCCCGGTGGATGACCCCAACACGCACCTGGAGCTGACCATGATCCACGAGGTCATGGTGCTTGATCACTCAGGGCGGCCCCTGGCGCTGATCCTCTACGGGGCCAGCCTCAAGCTGGTGGTGCTGGGGGCCCTGCTGGTGGATCCCCTGCTGCCGGTACTGAGCAAGGGCTGGCTGAACGGCTTGGCCCTCCTCGGCGGGCTCGCCCTGCTCGCGGTGGTGGTGGGCCTGGTGGAGAGCACCACGGCCCGCTTCCGCATGAACAAGGTGCCCCAGTTCCTGGTGGCGGGGGTGCTGGCTTCGGCCTTCGCCTTCCTGCTGCTGCTGGTCTAGGAGGATCAGATGTCCCCGGATTTCCTCATCGCCCTCACCATGCTCACCAACTTCACCCTGGTGGCCACCAGCCGCGTCAACAAGGCCATCCAGCTGGCGGTCTTCCAGGGCATCCTCATGGGCCTCATCCCCCTGGCCATGGGCCTCGGGAAGCACACGCACATCCTGCTGCTGGCCCTGGTCGCCATCGCGGTGAAGGGCGGCTTCATCCCCTACCTGTTCCGGCGCGCCCTGCGCCAAGTAAAGATCCGCCGCGAGGTGGATCCCTACGTCGGCTACACCGTGTCCCTCATGCTCTGCGCTGCCGGGACGGGCCTGAGCCTGGTGCTCGCCCATGCCCTGCCGCTCAAGGCCGGGACGACCCCCACCTTCCTGGTGCCCGCCGCCCTTGCCACGCTGTTCACGGGCTTCCTGCTGCTGGTCTCGCGGCGGACGGCCCTCACCCAGGTGGTGGGCTACCTGGTGTTGGAGAACGGCATCTACCTCTTCGGCCTGCTGCTGGTGGAGGAGATGCCGGTGCTGGTGGAGACGGGCATCCTGCTGGACCTCTTCGTGGGGGTGTTCGTGATGGGGATCGTGATCAACCACATCCACATGACTTTCGACTCCACGGACACGGGGTTCCTGGCTGAGCTGAAGGACTGACCCATGGCCCTGCTGCTCATCCTTCTTCCTCTGCTGGCGGCCGCGCTCGCCGTGTTCATCAAGGTGCCGGTGATCCGGGTGCGCGTGCTGCCGGTGACGGCCCTGGTGCACCTCGGGCTGCTGCTGGTGGTGCTGCGCGGCTGGCGGGAGCTGCCTCTCAACGCCTGGCTCGGCCTGGACGCCCTGGGGGGCTGGGTGCTGCTGGTGATCAGCGTGCTGTTCACCATCTGCGCGCTCTACGCGCCGTCCTACCTGGCCCTGCGGCCCGACCGCGACCACCGGGTCTTCACCGTCTGCCTCCTCGCCTTTCTGGGCCTGGCCTCGCTGCTCTGTCTGGCCCGGCACCCCGGGGTGGCCTGGGTGGCCCTGGAGACCATGACCCTCACGACGGCCCCTTTGATCTATTTCAACCACAACCGCCACTCGGTCGAGGCCACCTGGAAGTACCTCGTGCTCGGCTCCGTGGGCATCGCCCTGGCGCTGCTGGGCACGCTCTTCGTGGCCTATGCGGCCCACATGGGCAACCTAGAGGAGCCCCTCCACTACACCCGCCTCATGGCGGAGGGGGAGCGGCTCTCGCGGCCCTGGCTCCGCGCGGGCTTTGTCCTGACCCTGGTGGGCTACGGCACCAAGATGGGCCTGGCCCCGCTGCACAGCTGGAAGCCCGATGCCTACGGCGAGACGCCGGGCATCGTGGGAGCCCTGCTGGCGGGCGGGGTCACGAGCTGCGCCTTCCTGGCCCTGCTCCGCATCTACGGGGTGGTGGCTGCCGCAGGGGAGGGGGCCTTCGCCCGGGAGCTCTTCCTGGGCTTCGGGATCCTCTCCATGGCCTGGGCCCTGGTCTTCATGGTGGGGCAGCTGGACTTCAAGCGGCTGCTGGCCTACTCCAGCGTCGAGCACATGGGCATCCTCGTCTTTGGCATCGGGATCGGCGGCCTGGCCGCCCGCTTCGCGCTGTTCCACCTGGCGGCGAACGCCCTGGTCAAGAGCGTGCTCTTCCTGTCCGCAGGCAACATCCACCGCAGCTATGCCAGCAAGCAGCTGCCCCAGGTGACGGGCGCCATCCGGCGCACGCCGGTATCGGCGGGTCTCTTCTTCCTGGGCTTCCTCGCCATCACGGGGCTGCCACCCTTCGCGCCGTTCATCAGCGAGTTCAACATCGCCTCCGCCGCCCTCACCCTGGGGCACCCCCTCGCCGGCACCCTGTTCCTGCTCCTGCTGGGCGGCATCTTCCTGACCATGAGCGACACGGTGATGCAGGTGGTCTTTGGGGTCCCCAGCCCCCAGCGGGTACGGACCCCCTACAAGGACACCTTCGCCACCACGGCGCCCCTGGTGGTCGCCATGGTGCTGGCGCTGGGCCTGGGCCTCCACCTGCCAGCGCCCCTGCGGGCGATGCTGGAGGCCGCTTCCCAGACGATTGAGGGAGGTCCCCCCGCCACAACCGTGAAGGCGGTCGAGGTCCCGCGGGGTCTGGCTCTGACGGAGGTGCGCCCATGACCCGCCGCGCCTTGAAGGCTGTGAAGAACGGCCAGCCCCTGGCCCTGGCCGAGCTGGCCCCGCTGTCCGTCGCCGACTTCCGGGATGCGATCCTCGCGGCGGTGCACGAGGGGGATCGCCTGGCCTGTCTCTGCGCGGATGGCCAGCTCCGGCTCTTCGCGGTGCTGGCGGACGATGCGGGCAAGACCCTGCGCGTGGCCTGCACCCAGCTGGACCAGCCCCGGTATCCGGCCCTGACGCCGGCCTGCCCCCAGGCCCACCTCTTTGAGCGGGAGCTGGCGGAGCAGTACGGCATCGTCCCTGAGGGGCATCCCTGGCTCAAGCCCGTGCGCTACCACCGCCCCTGGACCGGTGGCGAGTCCCAGCCGCTGCCCCTGCCCGGGGTGATGGACTTCTACCGGGTGGAGGGCGACGAGGTGCATGAGGTCGCCGTGGGCCCGGTGCATGCGGGTGTCATCGAGCCCGGGCACTTCCGCTTCCAGTGCCACGGCGAGACGGTCTTCCACCTGGAGATCGCCCTGGGCTACCAGCACCGCGGCGTGGAGCAGGCCCTGGAGGGCGGCCCCCATCCTCTCAGCCTCAAGCAGGCGGAGACCGCCGCCGGGGACACCAGCATCGCCCATGTCTGGGCCTACTGCCGGAACCTCGAGGGCCTGGCTGGTGTGCCGGTGTCTGCCCGGGCCGACCGGGTGCGCGGCGTGGCGCTGGAGCTGGAGCGGGCCGCGAATCATGTGGGTGACCTGGGGGCGCTCTCGGGGGATGTGGGCTTCCTGCCCACGGCCTCCTTCTGCGGCCGTCTCCGGGGTGACTGGCTGAACCTGAGCGCCGAGGTCTGCGGCAGCCGCCTCGGCCGGAACTGGCTGCGGCCCGGGGGCCTCCAGCACGACGTGGACCACGCCCTGGCCCAACGCCTGCTGCCCCGATTGGAGAAGGCCTGGGCCGAGACCCAGGATGCCCTGGAGCTGCTCTGGGGCGCCGCCTCGGCCATGATCCGGTTCGAGGTGGCAGGGCACCTGACGCCGGTCCAGGCCCGGGAGATCGGGCTGGTGGGAGTCCCGGCCCGGGCCTGCGGGATCTCCCTGGACGTGCGCCATGACCATCCCTTCGGTCCCTACCGGGACCATGCGGTGGTGCCGGTGCTGGCTGAGAGCGGCAACGTCCACAGCCGGGCCTGGGTGCGCTGGCGGGAGCTCTCCGAGAGCCACCGCTACCTGGCCTCGGCCCTGACGGACCTGGGCCACAAGCCCTGCGAGCCCCGACCGGGGCCCCTGCCCGGGCTGGCTGCGGACAGCCTCTGCGTCTCCCTGGTCGAAGGCTGGCGCGGCGAGGTGTTGCACTTGGCGCTCACGGATGCCGAGGGGCGCTTCGCGCGCTACAAGATCGTGGACCCCTCCTTCCACAACTGGTTCGGGCTGGCGCTGGCCCTGCGGGGCGAGCAGATCTCGGATTTCCCCCTCTGCAACAAGAGCTTCAACCTGTCCTACTGCGGCCACGACCTGTGAGGAAGCCATGATGCACATCCTGCTTTCCCGCTGGCGCCAGGGTCACCGCACGCTCCCCTATCCCAAGGAGCTGCCGAGCCTCCCGGCCCGCTTCCAGGGCCTGCCCCGGATCGAGGCGGCGAAGTGTCCGGAGGCGTGTCGCCTCTGCGCGGAGGCCTGTCCCGTGGCGGCCATCGGCTTCGGCCCCGGCGGACCCAGTCTGGACCTGGGCCGCTGTGTGTTCTGTCCCGCCTGTGTGGAGGCCTGCCCCGAAGGCGCCATCGCGTTCACCGGGGACCACCGCCTGGCCACCACCAGCCGCGAGGCCCTGGTCACGACTGGGGCTGACCGCTACGCCCGCGCCGAGGCCCTGGGCGCGGAGCTCAAGCGGGTGCTGGGGCGGTCTCTGAAGCTGCGGGTGGTGAGCGCCGGCGGCTGCAACGGCTGTGAGGTCGACGTGAACGTGCTGGGGACACTGGCCTGGGATCTCGGCCGCTTCGGCATCCAGTACGTGGCCTCGCCGCGGCACGCCGATGGCCTGCTGGTCACGGGGCCGGTCACCCGCAACATGGAGCTGGCCCTGCGGAAGACCTACGACGCGGTGCCCGGACCCAAGATCGTCATCGCCGTGGGCGCCTGCGCCATCCAGGGCGGCCCCTACTGCCACCGGGAGGAGCAGCTGGGCGGCGTCGGCAGCGTGCTGCCCGTGGACCTCTACATCCCTGGCTGTCCGCCCCATCCGCTGACCATCCTGGATGGGCTGCTGCGGCTGCTCGGAAAACTGAACGAGCCCCGCTGAGGCGGGGCTCGTTCAGCACTGAGAAAGCGGACTAGGCGTAGAATCCGCGATACTTCATGGCCTGGGCGACCCGGTCGAGGGCCAGGATGTAGGCGCCGATGCGAGGGTTCGTCTTGTACTTGTCGGTGGTGGCGAAGGTGGCCTGGAAGGCGTGGGTCATGTAGTCCACCAGCCGCTCGTTGACCTCGCGCTCACGCCAGTAGAAGCCCTGGCGGTTCTGCACCCACTCGAAGTAGCTGACGGTGACGCCGCCCGCATTGGCAAGGATGTCAGGCACCACGAGGACGCCGTTCTCCTGCAGGATCGGGTCGGCGGCGGGGGCGGTGGGCCCGTTGGCGCCTTCGACGATGATCTTGGCGCGGACCTTGGGGGCGTTGTCCTCGGTGATCTGGTTCTCGGTGGCGGCGGGCACCAGGATGTCCACGGGATGGGTGAGCAGGGCGGAGGGGTCCATGGCTTCGGCGCCCTTGAAGCCCGTGACGGTCTTGGTCTCGGACACGTGCTTGAGCAGCGCGTGGATGTCCAGGCCGCGGTCGTTCTTGATGGCGCCCTTGGAGTCACTGACGGCGATGATGCGGGCTCCGGCTTCGTGTAGGAGGCGAGTGGCCTGGCTGCCCACGTTCCCGAAGCCTTGCACGGCGACGGTGGCGCCGGCCAGGGGCTTGCCCAGGCGCTGCATGGCCTCGCGGGCGGTGATGAGGACGCCACGGCCGGTGGCTTCATTGCGGCCAAGGCTGCCGCCCAGGCTGAGGGGCTTGCCCGTGACGACGGCGTTCTCGGTGCGGCGGACATGCATGTTGTAGGTGTCGAGCACCCAGGCCATGGTCTGCGCGTCTGTGCCCATGTCCTGGGCCGGCACGTCCCGATCGGGGCCGATGATGTCCATGATCTCAGCGATGTAGCGGCGGGTGAGCCGTTCCTTCTCGCCCATGCTCAAGCGGTTGGGGTCACAGACGATGCCCCCCTTGCCGCCGCCAAAGGGTACGTCCACCACGGCGGTCTTCCAGGTCATCCAGGCGGCCATGGCCTTCACTTCGTCCAGGGTGACGTTCATGTCGTAGCGGATGCCGCCCTTGGCGGGGCCCCGGGTGAGGTTATGCTGGACGCGGTAGCCCGTGAAGACCTCCCACTGGCCGTTGTCCATGAGCACTGGCAGGCTCACGATCATGGAGCGGGTGGGCGCCATGAACACCTTGAAGAGGGCATCGTCCAGACCGTAGAGCTCCGAGGCGACGCGGAGGCTGGCCTGCATGGCCTCATAGGGGTTGATCTGGGCATTCGACATCGACGTCATCTCCTAGGGGTGAGTCTCAGCGGGCAGTTCCAGCTCCTGGCCCGCGCTCCACAGCCCTTCCAGGTTGTAGTGGCGGCGAGTCTCCTCATCCATGACGTGCACGACCAGGTTGCCGTAGTCCAGGAGGACCCAGTTGCCATTTGCTTCGCCTTCGCGGGAGATGGGGCGCTCCCCGGTCTCCTTGAGGGCGTCCTCGACGGCCTCGGCGATGGCGCGGTTCTGGCGGTCGCTGCCACCGCTCATGAAGGCGAAGGTGTCCGTAAAGCTGGCGATGGCCCCGACGTCCACGAGGCGGATCCGGGAAGCTTTCTTGGACCGGGCGGCCTCTACGACGGTGGCGAGCCGGGAATCAAGGGTCATGCGGTCTCCAGAGCAGCTAACGATACAGTTTTTCGGCGGAAATGGTGCGGAGAACTTGCGGGGGCAGACCACCGGGGTCGTCCTGGGGCGCGGCCTGGAGCCGGTGGCGGAGCTCTGTGGAGGCCAGGTCCAGGGCCGTGGAGGGCAGGGCCACCAGCTCACCCGCCGCCCCGCTCCAGCGGTCCTTGATGGAAAGTCCCGGCAGTCCCGGCACCTCGAAGGGGGCTCCGGGGCGCAGCGCCACGGCCGCGGAGGCCAGCTGAAAGACCCGCTCCACCCGGCGCCACTCGGGCAGGCCCGGCAGCTGATCGCTGCCCATGATGAGGATCCAGGCGTTGCCGGGTTCCCGCAGGCCCAGGGCCTCCAGGGTATCCACGGTGTAGCTTGAGCCGCCGCGCTCGAGCTCGAGCGTCTCCACGTGGCAACGGCGATCGAAGCCTTCCAGGGCCTGGGTCAGCAAGCGGTAGCGGGCCTCCGGGACGGGGCCGCCCGGGTCCGGCTTGTGGGGGCTCAGGGCCGTGGGCACGAAGCGCAGCTCGTCGAGCTCCAGGTGATCGAGGGCCAGGCGGGCGAGCTTGAGGTGACCGTCATGCGGCGGATTGAAGGCTCCGCCGAGCAGTCCGATGCGCACTACCGGCCCTGTCCTGTGGAGTCCCAGGTGTCCGGGTTCGGATCGATCGTGTAGCCGAGGCCACCCTTCAGCGCCGCGTCCACGGCGAAGGTAAGCTCGCGGAGGCCCTCGCCGGTGACGCCGGAGATGAAGATGGGCTGCTGGCCGCGCTCGGCGCAGAGGGCCTCAAAGGCCTCCCGGCGGCTCTCGTCCTGCAGGGCGTCGAGCTTGGTGCCGACCAGCCAGCGGGGCTTGGCGGCCAACACGGGGCTGAAGCCGCTGACCTCGGCTTCGATGACGCGGATCGCTTCCTCAGGCTCTGTGACGGGGTCCGAGAGGTCCACCAGGTGCAGCAGCATGCGGGTGCGCTCGACGTGGCGCAGGAACTGGATGCCCAGGCCCGCCCCGCCCGCGGCGCCTTCGATGAGGCCCGGGATGTCGGCGATGACCCAGCTGTCGAGGATGTCGCCGCCGAAGCGGTCCAGGCTGACCACGCCGAGCTGGGGCTCCAGGGTGGTGAAGGGATAGTCGGCGATCTTGGGGCGGGCGGCGCTGAGGCGGCTCACCAGGGTGCTCTTGCCGGCATTGGGGTAGCCCACCAGGCCCACATCCGCGATGAGCTTCAGCTCGAGGTCGAGGGTGCGCTCCTCGCCATCCTCACCGGGCTGGTGGTGGCGGGGGGTGCGGTTGGTGGAGCTCTTGAAGTTGGTGTTGCCGAGGCCGCCGCGGCCGCCCCGGGCCAGGCAGACGCTCAGGCCGTCCTCGAGCAGCTCGGCCAGGACCTCGCCGGAGTCGGCATCCTTCACCACGGTGCCCAGGGGCACCTCCAGCAGCACGTCGAGGCCGTCCTTGCCCTGGCGCATGCCGCCCTCGCCCTGACGGCCGTTCCCAGCGGCGAAGTCACGCTTGTGGCGGTAGGGGTTGAGGGTGTTCAGAGCCCGATTGGCCCGCAGGAAGATGGAGCCGCCCTTGCCGCCATCGCCCCCATCCGGCCCGCCCTCGGCGGCAAACTTCTCCCGCCGGAAGCTCATGGCACCGGGGCCGCCATGGCCGGCGGCGATGCGGAGCTGGATGTGGTCAAGGAACATGGAGGGCCTTCAAGCGATGGGGCGCAGGAATAAGCACAGGCCGGGCTTTGCCCGGCCTGTGCTCGGGGGTTCTGGGGGTGTGCGCTCAGCGCGGAACCCCCGCACAGTCGCTACTCTTCGACGGGATCGATGTGGATGAAGCGGCCGGAGCGGCCCTTGTCCTGGAAGCGCACCTTGCCCAGGGTGAGGGCGAACAGGGTGTGGTCCTTGCCCATGCCGACGTTGATGCCAGCCTTGAACTTGGTGCCGCGCTGACGGACGAGGATGGAGCCGCCGGTGACGAGCTCACCGCCGAACTCCTTCACGCCGAGACGCTGGGAGTGGGAATCGCGACCGTTGCGGCTTGAACCAACGCCTTTTTTATGTGCCATGGGAATACCTCTTCAGCTTGAATATCGAGTTGATCAACAGGGTTCTTTTTTAATCTAGTTTTTTCGCGAGCGAAAAAACTAGGCCTTGATCGCCTTGATGCGGACTTCAGTGAAGTACTGGCGGTGGCCCTGGGTGCGCTGGTAGGTGGTGGTCTTCTTCTTCTTGAAGATGATGACCTTCTTGGCGCGGTCATGGGTGATGACCTCGGCCTCGACCGTGGCGCCGGCGACGATGGGCTGACCCACCTTCAGGTCCCCGTCGTTGTCGATGAGCAGCACCTGGTCAAACGTGAAGAGCTGCTTGGGCTCCACTTCCAGGGTCTCGACCCGGAGGACATCGCCCTCGGCGACGCGATACTGCTTTCCGCCGGTCTTGATGATTGCGTACATGAAAACCTCATTGGTTGGGGCGCATGGGCGGCGGTCGATTGGACGCACTTGGGAGCCCACGGCCAGGGCAAGGCCCATCAGTATGCCGCAGAAGCCCAGTCCTCTCAAGGGAAATTCCCTGGAGTGGGGCTGTGGCCACGGGGAAGCGGGGCTCACCAGGTCAGGCTGAGGCCCGCGACCAGGATCCGGCGGCTGAAATAGCTCTCGTTGACCCGGCGTGTGCTGAAGTCGGGTGTGTAGGCATAGGAGGCCGCGTTGTGGCGGCCCAGCAGGTTCATGACCTCGCCGAAGACGACCCAGTTCCCCCCCCAGCGGCTGAACAGGTGGGTCAGGCGGATGTCCACCCGGTGGTAGACGGGCAGCTGGTCGGAATACTGGGGGCCCTGGACGGGATCCCAGCCACCGCCGGAGTTCGGGGTCGCGCCCAGCACCTGCGTGACCGGAGCTCCGCTGGCATAGCGGAAGGTGCCCGCCAGCTCCCAGCCGGGGGCGAGGGTGTGGCTGGAGACGGCGGTGAGGTTGTGCGGGACGCTGGTGGGCGCGGGACCCAGGGTGGTCTGCAGGTCCTCCTTCCGCTGGGTGTCCAGGTAGCCGTAGCCGATCCAGCCCCGCCAGCCCGAGGTGGCGGCCTTGACCAGCAGGTCCGCCCCCTGGGCGTAGCCCCGGCCGGAGGAGACAAACCGCAGCACCGGGTCCTGCACCACGAGATGATCGTAGTCCTTGCGGTAGATCTCCATCCGCAGGTTCCAGGCCACGGGTCCCTTCCAGGCCGCGTCGAGGGAGGCCAGGGCATGGGTGGCCCGCATGATCTTCAGGTCGGGGTTGCCCGCGTGGGGATCCACCTGGGTGAGCAGGGGCGCCTGGTGGAAGGTGCCGCCCGCCAGGCGGAAGGTCATGCCCTCCCGGATCAGCCAGGAGAGGGTGGCCCGAAGGTCCCGGGTGGTCTCCTGCTCTAGGCCGTAGTGGTCCTGCCGTCCCCCCACGGAGAGGCCCCAGCTGGGGTTCAATAGCAGGCGGGCGGTCAGGTAGGTGCCGGTGCGGGTGGCGTCGAAGCCGTAGGCGAAGGTCCGAGCGGCGGCCACCGGATTCCAGTTCGCCAAACTGAAGGGCACCTGGCCCTGGGGATCGGCATGGGTCCGGTCCAGGTCCCCGCCCCCTTCCAGGGTCAGGCGGTCTCCCAGGGGCAAGGTCACTTCGGCGCGCGCGGATCGGCTCCGCTCCTGCTGGTCGATGCCCCAACGGTTGAAGGTCCAGGTGATGTGCGACTGGCCCTCGGAGGCCGCCAGGGTGAGGCCGGCCTGGCCGAACAGGGTGCCCGCCCACTGGAGGCCGCCGAACCGGGTCTCGCTGCGGTTGTGGTAGCTGTCCTTGAGGTTGGCGATGGTCACGTCCGTGGCCAGGTGATCCTGGGAGTAGAGCCCCGTGGCGACGAGCCGACCGCTCCCCAGGGGCTGCTGCCAGTTCAGCTGGGCATCGTGGGACAGCGGCGATTCCTCGAAGGTCTGGGCCAGGCCGTACCACTTGTCCAGCAGGGTCGTGTCGGACCTTCGCACCGAGGCCCGGAGCAGGCCCTGGCCCACAGGGCGCTCGGCGGCGAAGCCCTGGGTGGGGATGGTCACCAGCAGGGTGTTCGAGGCCACCGGGGTGGCCTGCTCCGTGGAGATGTCGAGCACCGCGGACAGGGCGTCGCCGTAGCGGGCCGAGAAGGCGCCGGGCACGAAGTCCACCCGGGTGACCAGGGCCGTGTCCACGGCCGAGAAGATCCCGCCCTGGGTGCTGGGGTGGTGGAAGGGGCGGGACAGGCGACCGCCGTTGAGCCAAATGCCGACCTCCTCGGGCTTGCCGCCCCGGACGAACAGCTCCGCGCCCTCGCTGGCGTTGCTCACCCCCGGCAGGCCCTTGGCCGCCTGCATCACATCCGCCGCTGCGCCGGGCGTGGTGTAGATCTCCAGCCGGGAGAGGGTGGAGGTGTTGCCTTCCTGGCTGCTGTAGCCGCTGCCTTCCACCACCTCGACCATGGCGCCCTGCACAGCGGGGCTCAGCAGCACCAGCAGGGCTTCGCCGGGCTTGCCTGAGCGGCTCTGCGCCTCCATGCCCGGGGCGCTGATGCGGACCTCGACAGGACCGGGGACGTCGAGGGCCAGGGTGAACGTTCCCTTGGCATCGGCCTGGGTCCGGCGCCCCGCGGCCTCCACCTGGGCTCCGGGCAGCGGCTTGCCGCCGGGGCCCAGGACCACGCCGCTGAGTTCCAGGGCGGCCTGCAGCAGGACGGCCAGCATCACTTCCCCTTGCCCTGGAGGTGCGGCAGCACCATGCGGGTGACGAAGCCGTTGCCGGGATCAAGGGTGAGCACCCGGTTCACGGTCTGCTGGGCGGCAGGCAGCTGCTGGGCTTCCACCTGGGCCAGGGCCAGCCAGCCCAGGCTCTCGATCAGGCCCCAGCTGGGCAGCCAGGGGTCTGCCGGTTTGGCCTCAGCTTCGGCCAGCCGCACGGCCGCTTCCATGAGGGGCAGCGCCACCTTCACGCCACCCCCCACGAAGGCTGGCGTATGCAGGAGGTGGATGGCCCGCAGCAGGGCGATGCGCGGACTCCCGGGGCGCAGGGCGAGCGCCTTGTCCAGGATGCCGACGGCCTGGGGACCGAGGGTCATCCCGGACATGGGAGCGAAGCCGATCTTGAGGCCCAGCAGCCCCGCGACGAGGGCACGTGACTCGGGATCTGGCGCCGCTTCGAAGGTCTTCAGGGTCCGGTCCACCAAGGCCTTGCTGGCCTTGGGGTCCTCCGTGCTGAGGCGACTGGCCAGGACGTAGGCGGCGTGGAGCTGGTGGTAGGCCTTCTTGTCGGCAGGGGCGGGATCCACGGCCAGCCGGGCCTCGAGTGAGCGCACCTGGTCGGTGGGCAGGCGCTGGAGCCGGGCCAGCTGGGCGGGCAGGTCGGACTCCTGGGCGAAGCACAGGACTGCGGGTAGGGCGGCGAACAGGACTCGCATGAAACCTCCAGAGGGCGCAGGGTGGCCAGCCCCAACATCACCCGGTCTCGGGGGGATCGCGAGGCCAAGCGCACGAACGGTCGGGAATCCAGGACGGACCGGGCTCAGAGGGTCCCGAGCCGGGCGCGCAGCTCCGGCATGCGGTCCCGGCTCACGGGCAGGCGGGTCCCATCCTGGAGGCGGATCTCTCCGGTGCCGCCGGGATCCGGCAGGAGCTCCCGGATCTCGTCTATCGACGCCATGGCCGAGCGGTGGGTGCGGAAGAATCGCGGCGCCAGCAGGCTCTCCAGCTCATCGAGGGTCCGGTCCAGGACCAAGCGGCCCTCCGGGGTGTGGACGAAGAGCAGCCGGTTCTCCGTGCGGAGGTGGGTCACCTGCGCCCAGGCCAGGACCCGGATCCGGCCCTTCACCAGCACCGTGAACCGCTCCGGCATCGCCTTGCGCTGCGTGGCCCTCCAGGGCCTGCAGGAGCAGGCCGAGGTCGAGGCCGGCCCTCTGGGGCTGGATCCGGCTGAGCGTTTCGGCCAGGCGCTCGCGGGCGACGGGCTTCAGCAGGTAGTCGCAGGCCGCCCAGCGGAAGGCCTCGAGGGCGTGCTGGTCGAAGGCGGTCACGAAGGCGATGGGCGGCAGAGTCAGGCCCGCTTCCCGGGCTCGCCGGAGCAGGCCGAAGGCGCCCTCGGGGGGAAACTCGATGTCCAGGAACAGCAGGTCCAGGCCCGCTGTCTCAAGCAGGGCCAGACCTGAGAGGCCATCCTCCGCTTCGGCCACGCACTCGGCCGTGGGGTCCAGCTCGGCCACCAGGCGCTTCAGGCGCGCTCGGGCCGGGGGCTCATCCTCGATGAGGGCGTAGCGGAGCGTCACGGGAGCCTCAGTTCGACGACACAGCCCCGCTCTACCACCGGCCACCGCAGGTCGCCCCCGGTGGCCAGCAGGCGCTCGCGCACGGTGCGGAGACCCACGCCCTCGGGCGCGTCAGGCTGTCGTCCCACCCCGTCGTCCTCGATTCGGATGCGGCCAGCCTCCGCTTCGACCCGCAGGTGGCAGGGGCCGACCTTGGCCCGGAAGCCGTGCTTGAGGGCGTTCTCGACCAGGGGCAGCAGCAGGAGGGGCTGCACGTGAACCTGGGCCATGGCAGGATCGAGCCGCAGGTCGAAGGTGAGCCGGTCCCCGAAGCGGAGTTCCTCCAGTCGGAGCAGGTGGAGCAGCAGCTGGAACTCGTCCTCGAGAGGCCACTCCGGGCGTTCCAGCGCGCCCAGGATCTGCCGCAGCAGCGCCGACAGCCGTTCGGTGGCCTCCTCCGCCAGGCCGGGGTCCTGGGGAATCAGGGCGGCAATGGTGTTCAGGGCGTTGAACAGGGTGTGCGGCTGCAGCTGGGCCTGAAGGCCGAGGAAGCTTGCCCGCGCCTCGGCCTGGGCCAGGGAGCGTTCCGCCCGAACATGGTGTTCAACGGTCTCCTTCAGCCCGATGATGCCCGAAGCCGCCAGCCCGGCCAGGGCGCTGAAGGTCAGGATGGCGCGGAGGTGCAGGAAGTTGATCCCCGTGGTGAGCCGGACCAGCCCGACGGCAAGGGCCAGCAGGACCAGGTAGAGCAGGAGCAGCCAGGCCACGGAAAACAGGCCGATGCGGGCCGCGGACCAGTGTCGGGGCAGGCGCTCCATGGGGGTGTGCAGGAGGTCGAAGCCGCCCCACATCACCAGACTGAAGATGACGCCGATCTGCACGGACTTGAGGGGGTCCCAGAGCGGTCCGCCCAGAGCCACATGGACTCCCAGGCCGATGAGCGCGCCCAGGAGGCAGGCCTGGACCAGCCACTTCAGGGGCGATTGGAGGAGCAAGCTTGCGCGGGCCATGCCCAAGGATCGGTCTGGATTCCTCCCGCGGTCCAGGGTTTTGGACGAACGGCGGCTTCCGTCGCACCAATGGGGATGGGATCATGGCGCATGAGCCACGATTTCCAGACCTTCCTGAAGAAACTTGAGAGCCTCGGCGAGCTGAGCCGGGTGGCTCCCGAGGTGGACCCGGTCCTGGAGATGGGCGCCATCGCCGACCGTGTCTCCAAGCAGCCGGGGGGTGGGAAGGCCCTGCTGTTCGAGCGACCCACGGGCAAGACCATGCCCGTGGCCATGAATGTGTTCGGCAGCTTAAAGCGAATGGAGATGGCTCTGGGCGTGGACCAGGAGCCCCGGGGCTTGGATGCCCTGGCCGACCGCATCGAGGCCTTGGTGCAGAAGGCCATGCCCAAGCCCGGCGCCACCCTCTTCGAGAAGCTGTCCAAGTTGATGTCCCTGGTGGAAGTGGGCTCCTGGCTGCCCAAGACCGTGCGGAAGGGGCTCTGCCAGGAGGTCATCCTGACGGGCGACCAGATCCGCCTCACAGATCTGCCGGTGCTCACCACCTGGCCCGAGGACGGCGGCCCCTTCATCACCCTGGGCATGAGCCACACCCGCAACAAGGAAACCGGCCACCGCAACATGGGGCTCTACCGCTTGCAGGTCTACGACGACCGCACCCTGGGTTTCCATACCCAGCTCCACCACGACGGCGCCCGCAACCGGCACGGCTACGACGCCACCGAGCGCATGCCCGTGGCGGTGACCTTCGGCGGCGACCCGGCGCTGACCTACGCCGCGACGGCACCCCTGCCGCCCTTCATCAGCGAGGTCATGTTCGCGGGCTTCCTGCGGGGCGAGGGCATCGAGACCGTCCGCTGCATCACGAACGACCTGGAAGTGCCCGCGGACTCGGAGCTTGTCATCGAGGGCTACGTGAACCCCGGCGAGCTGCGCCGCGAGGGACCCTTCGGCGACCACACGGGCTACTACTCCCTGGCGGATGACTACCCGGTGCTGCACGTGGAAGCCATCACCATGCGGAAGCACCCGGTGTTCCCGGCCACCATCGTGGGCCGCCCGCCCCAGGAGGACGCCTACCTGGGCCTGGCCACGGAGCGCATCTTCCTGCCGCTGCTGCGCATGGTGCTGCCCGAGATCCGCGACATGCACCTGCCCGCCGCCGGGGCCTTCCACAACCTGGTGATCCTGAGCATGAAGAAGGAATACCCCGGGCACCCGCAGAAGGTGATGAGCGCGATCTGGGGCACGGGCCAGATCATGTTCACCAAGGGCATCGTGATCGTGGACGAGGACATCGATCCCCATGACCTCACGGAGGTGCTCTTCCGCCTCACCAGCAACGTGGATCCGAAGCGCGACCTGCTCTTCACGGAAGGGCCCCTGGACGTGCTCGACCACGCTGCGGACCGCTTCGCCTATGGCAGCAAGGTGGGCGTTGACGCCACCCGCAAGAACAAGCCCTGGGACGGCTACCCGCGCGAGTGGCCGCGGGATCTGGCCTTCCCCGAGGAGATCCTGGCGCGCGTCGGGAAGCGCTGGCAGGACTATGGGCTCTAGGCGCTCAGCGCCGCAGGTCAGAGCCGGACGGTGACGCCCAGCTGCAGGGCATCGCCCTTGAAGTCGCTCTGGATGCGGGTGTGAGTGAAGCGCAGCTCCGTGCCCAGGGTGGCGCTCCACTGGTAGCCCACGCCGCCAGTCAGGCCAACCTTCGTGGTGCTGCTGGTGACGGTGGCGGGGCCGCCGGTGTTGCCGAAGGACCAGCGCGAGCCCGCTGCGCCGAGGGTGAGGTAGAGGCCCTCAGGCTTCCCGGCGATGAAGAAGAGGTAGTCTCCGCCCAGGCTGAGGCTGGAGGCCTTCCGCTTGATGCTGCCGAAGGCGGCTTCGGGGTAGGCCGTGTAGTCCAGGCGGGGGCGCAGCATGTGGCCGTCTCCCAGGTCGTAGGTCCCATGGACGCCGAGGCCCGGGCCGGGCTTGCTGTCCACGTAGTCCTTGAGGCTCGTGAGCGGGAGATTCACCGCGCCCTGCAGTCCGTAGTGCCAGGACTGCGCCTGCAGGGACAGGGCCGCGGCCAGGATGGTCAGGGTCGTGAGGACTCGGGTCTTCATGGCGCCTCCCGGGTGCTGCCGGTTTGGGAAGGTTGACGGCAGGCCCGCTTCGATTTTCACACAGACGGGGCCTTCGGCCGGACATGAGAAAGCGCCCTGGCGGGCGCTTTCAGGACTTGGGGTTGGCGCCTACTCGATGACGCGACGCTCTTTGAGGCGACCGGCCTTGCCGAGCTTGTCGCGCAGGAAGTAGAGCTTGGCGCGACGGACCTTGCCGTGGCGGATGACTTCCAGCTTGTCGATGGTGGGGCTGTTGAGGGGGAAGATGCGCTCCACGCCGATGCCGCTCGCGACCTTGCGGACGGTGAAGGAGGTGCGCATGCCGCCGCCCTTGATGCCGATGACGATGCCCTGGAAGAGCTGGATGCGCTCCTTCTCGCCTTCCTTCACCTTGACGTGCACCTTGACGGTGTCGCCGGGCTGGATGCGGGGGAGGTCAGAGCGAAGCAGGGTGGCTTCGAGACGATCGATGATGCTGGTCATGGTGGGCTCCTGGGCCAGCGGTCCCGAGCCGAAGCGGCGGACATGGCACGATGGTCCCCATACGGGGAGTCCACCAGTCTAGCGGAAAGGCCTGGAAAGGGAAGGCCAAAGTCCTGAGCCGGCCTCCCGGGGGTGGCCCCTCAGTCTCTCAGCGGGACGGGGCCCACCGCCAGCCCTTGGGCTTGGGGCGCTCCCAGTCCTGGGGGTGCTCCACCTGCCAGGCGCACCACTGGGCGGGGCGATCCAGCTCCGGCAGGCGGTCCCGCAGGAAGACCGTCCAGAGCTCCGGGCGGAGGGCCTTGGTGCGGGCCATGGCCTCCCGCAGGCGCCAGAGCCGGATGGCGCCGTGGTTGCCGCCCTGGAGCACCGCTGGCACTTCCAGCCCCTCGAAGACCGCGGGCCGGGTGTAGTGCGGGTGATCCAGCAGGCCCGTGGCGAAGCTGTCCTGGTCGGCGGAGGCCTCGTTGCCCAGCACCCCGGGGAGCCAGCGGCAGACCGCGTCGATGAGGAAGAGGGCGGGCAGCTCGCCGCCGCTGAGGACGGCCTCCCCCACGCTGAGCTCCTCGTCGATGCAGTGCTCCACGGCCCGCTGGTCCAGGCCCTCATAGCGGGTGCAGACCAGGATCAGCTGATCCAGCCGCGCCAGCTCCAGGACCTTCGCGTGGGTGAGGGGCGGGGCCGCCGGGCTGAAGTGGATGATGCGGGTGGCGCCGGAGCGTGGCACCGAAGTCAGCGTATCCCGCAGGACTTCAGGTCGGAGCACCATGCCAGGGCCGCCGCCGAAGGGACTGTCGTCCACGTGGCCGAAAGTGTTGTCCGCGAAGGCCCGGTAGCTGTGGGTGTGCAGGGCGTGGCCCAGCTCCCGGAAGGCCCGGCCTGTGACGCCCAGCCGGGCGGTCTCGAAGAACTCGGGGAAGAGGGTGAGGGCGTCGAAGCGCATCACCGCACCAGGGCGTGGAAGGCTTTCACCGAGGTCCTGGCGATGAACCCGAGGGAGGAAGCGAAGTAGAGGGTATTGGCCAGGGCACCGGCCGCGCCGATCCAGGCCCAGGTGGGACGTTCTTCCAGCAGGGCTGCGCCCACCAGGCAGAGGATGGCGGCCGGCAGCTGGTTGCCGAAGGGCAGCGGCACGGGAACGGCGAGCAGGAAGCCGGTCCACGAGATACAAGCGCCGATCCAGCGACGGTTGAGGGGGCGTCGCTCGGCCCCGCTCCAGCGGAACCGTTCGAGCTGGGTCTCAAGCTTGGCCAAGGCGTCCTTGATCCGGCCCTTGTGGATGGGCTGGGCCTGGACCTTGCGGGGAATCCAGGGATGCGGCGTGCCCCAGGCCAGCTGGGCCCCGAGGCCGATGAGTCCGATGCCGCCGATCGGGGCCAGGCCCACATTCAGCCCCGGGATGAGGTTCGGCAGGGACAGCAGCAGCACCAACAGGCCATAGGTCTGCTCGCCCGCAGCGTCCAGCAGCTCGCCGAGGGTGATCTCCCCTTCCGCGTCCAGGAGGGCGTGGAGGGTCTCAAAAAAGGGCTTCGGGGAGGGTTGCACCCCTCAAGCATGACTGAAACAAGGCCGAGAGCTTCAGTCTTGATCCCTGGAAGGAGTCGTTCGCGAGGATTTCTGGCGGACCAGCTGGCCGCAGGCACCTGCCACGTCCTGACCTCGGCTGCGCCGGACACTCACGGTGATTCCCGCGTCGGCAAGCAGGCCGCAGAGGGCCCGGATGCGGGCCTCGTCGGGTGCCAGGAAGCCCGAGCCTTCGTGCGAGTTGAAGGGGATGAGGTTCACCTTGGAGGGGAAGCGGCGGGCGTAGGCCGCGAGGCGCCGGCCATCCTCCAGGCTGTCGGTGACGCCCTTCAGCAGCACGTACTCCAGGGTGATGCGCTCCCCGGACTGCAGGGGAAAGCGGGCCAGGGCTTCGGCCAGGGCCTCCAGGTTCCACACCCGGTTCACGGGCATGATCCGTGAGCGGTGCTCGTCGGTGGTGGCGTTCAGGCTGAGGGCCAGCCGGGGCCGCCGGGGATAGCTGGCCAGGCGGTCGATGCCGCTCACCAGGCCGGACGTGGACACCGTGATGCGCCGGGGCGGGATGGCCAGGCCCTCGGGATCAGTCAGCACCTCGAAGGCGGTCATGAGGTGGTCGAGGTTGTGCAGGGGCTCGCCCATGCCCATGAACACCAGGTTGACGGGGCGCTCGGCGGGGTGCCCGTGGTGGTTCAGCATGGCCACCACCTGGCCCACGATCTCGGCGGCGCTGAGGTTGCGGAGGATGCCCATCTGGCCCGTCGCACAGAACGTGCACCCCATCGCGCAGCCCACCTGGCTCGACAGGCAGAGCGTGACGCGGTCCTCGTAGGGCATATGTACGCCCTCTACCTGCCGACTATCGCCCAACTCGAAGAGGTGCTTGGTGGAGCCGTCCGCGGAGGCCTGGCTCTGGACGATGGCCGGCCAGTGAAGATCCACCTCGGCTTCCAGCCGCGCTCGCAGGGGCTTGGACAGGTTCGAGAAGGCCTCCCAGCGGGTCCACCGCTGGCGCAGCAGTCCCGTGAAGAGCTGCTTGCCGCGCCAGGCCGGTTCCCCGAGGCTGACAAGCAAGTCGCCCAGGGCCGCCCGGGTCAGGCCCGCCGCATTGGGTCGCGACGCGGGACCGGCTTCGGGAGCCGGGGCATCCCACCGTGGGGACAAGGTCAGTCCACCCGGATCTTGAAGGACTTCATTAGGCGCAGGTCATCCTCGGAGAAGGGCGCGGCAGACTCCGCGTCTTCGTGCTCAGAGGCTTCCTGGGGCCCGGCGCTGTGGGGCGCGGCCTCGAGGATCAGCATCAGCGCATAGCCCTTGGCCTGGATCTGGAAGGCCAGGTCGCGGCAGTGGTCATCCTCGGACAGAGCCTTCACAAGGGAATCCCCCAGCTCGCTCACCAGGTTGTGCAAGTGCTCTGGCAAGTCCATGGCGCCTCCGCGCCCCCATGATACCAGCGGGCTCAGCTGGGTCCCGCAAGCCCGAACCAGGCCCGGACTTGACGGGTCCAGTGGGCCCGGCGGCTCTCTCTCGGGGCCATCGCCTCGGACACCTCCTGGCCGCGCTGCTCCATGAGGTCCACCAGCCGCTCCAGCCACTCCGGCTCCCGCTTCAGGGCGGCTTCGAAGGCGGCCTTGGGCAGCTCGAGCACCTCGGCCTCGGTGAGGGCGACCACGGTGGCGCTGCGCGGCGCGCCCGTGAGCAGGCTCGCCTCGCCGAACCACGCCCCGGGGCCAAGCTCCGCCAGCGGCTTCCAGAACAGCCCGGTGTAGGGCTCCAGACGCTCCTCGGCCCGCACCACCTGCAGGGTGCCGCGGTGCACGGCGAAGAGAGAGTCCCCTGGATCTCCTTCCCGGATGACCCCCTCGCCCGGAGCCAGGGTGCGCCGCCGAAGGTGGCTGCGCAACTCCCCGGCCCAGTGGTCTGGCAGACCGAACTGGCGGACGAGCTCCTCCATGAGCGAGGCGCTGGGGGCGGGCTCCGGGCTGACCACCAGGGGGGTCGGACCGTGGGGCCCCATGAGCCGGAAGCCTTCCCGGGTCAGCACAGTGGCCGCCAGCCGCGTGGCCTGGAAGACTCCCTGGCGCCCGTGGCGGAAGCCCAGGGCCCAGAAGCGCAGCTCCAGGACCGCACCGCCCAGGTCAGAGCTGTGGACCACGACCTCGGGGGCGTGCTGGGGCAGGTGGGGCAGACCCGCCAAGGCCAGGCTGAGCTTCTCCATGCCCTGGTGCAGGTCGGGGCGGGGCTCAACCACGACTCTGGTGGTGCGGCGGTGGAGGCCCGAGGGCACGTAGAGGTTGGTCACCACGGCCTGCGCGATGAGCCGGTTCGGCAGGATGTCCATGTCACCGTTCTCGGTGCGCAGCTGGACGGTCCGCCACGTCATCGCCTCCACCTGACCGATGAGGGTCTCCCGGCCAGGGCCGCCGCGGAGGGTACCCGTGATCTCCACCCAGTCCCCTTCCTGGAAGGCGGGATCCAGGTGGAGGGAGATGCCCGCGAACAGGTTGCCCAGCACTTCCTGGAGGCTGAGGCCGACGACTGCGGCGGCGATGGCACCGGTGCCCAGCAGCTGGCCCAGCCCCACCTGCAGCACCTCGCGGAGGATGCCGCCGGCAGCCAGGAGGTAGAGAGCCACCATGAGGAGGTCCCGCGCGAAGCCCGGCGTGGCGGTCTTGCGCTGGCTCAGCAGCGGGTCCAGCAGCAGGAAGGCGATCAGCCGAATGGCGCCATAGCAGACGAGGGACCAGAGGAGCGCATCCCGGGTGAGCCGGAGCAGGGGGTGGGGGGACAGGCGGGGCAGGAGGAAGGCCGTGGCTGCCAGGAGCAGACCCAGGGCGGCCCAGGCCACCACCCGCCGCGGCGTGCTCACCTTCTCTCGCAAGTCCCGGAACATAGGGGAAGCATACGCTCAAGCCCGCCATGAAATATCCGATAGGTTTCCTATCTTTCGGAGCTGGTTATGAATGGTGGAGAGGCGCATCTTTCGTTGCCTGAATATGCGCTGCTGGTGGAGCAGGCGCCCATCTTAATCTGGCGGGCCGGCACCGACTCTCTCTGCAACTACTTTAATGAGCGGTGGCTGGCCTTCACGGGCCGGACCCTGGCCCAGGAGGTCGGCAATGGCTGGGCCGAGGGGGTCCACCCCGAGGACCTTCAGCGCTGCGTGGACTACTACCTCGAGCACTTCCGCCGACATGAGACGTTCGAGATGGAATACCGTCTGCGTCGGCATGATGGTGCCTGGCGGTGGATCTTCGACCGGGGCGTGGCCGCCTTCGATGCCTCCGGCGAATTCCTCGGCTTCGTGGGCAGCTGCATAGATGTCACCGACCGTGTGGAGGCCCAGGAGGCCCTGGCCAAGGCCAGGGAGAGGCAGATTCAGACCCTCCACGGGCTCCTCCCCATCTGCATGATGTGCAAGAAGATCAAGAACGATAAGGGCTACTGGGAAGTGCTGGAGCGCTATATCTCGGATCACTCCGCGGCCGACTTCAGCCACGGGCTCTGCCCCAGCTGCGCTCCCGGCTATCTCGAATCCCTTAAACAGGAAGCTGGGGCCTATCTCTCGAATAAGCGTTCGGCATCTGGAAACACATAGGAGGGTGCGAAAAGAGGTCGGCCGAAGCCTTCAGGGAGTCACAGTCCAGGAGAAGGCTGAGTCCCTGCCTGGCGGAACGCTGAGACCACCCGCTCGGGTGCGCCATCCCAGAAGGGCCGGATGGCGGCAAATCCGCCGAGGCGGGGGTGGCTGATGGAAGCGGCGTTGGCCGGTTCCACGCCGCCCAGGGCCAGCAGCCGGGGACCTGCAGGGGGCAGGCTGTCCAGGAACCGCCGCAGCCGCCCGGGGCCCCAGGGGGCGCCCTTGCCAGGGCTGCTGAACACTGGGGATACCAGCAGCTGTGCCACGGCGCTGCGATCGGCCCACTGGCTCTCCGCGTGGAGGGGCCGGGAGAGCGGCACTTGGCCAGTCTCCAGGTCCGGGTAGGCCTCGGGTGCGTGGAGACCGCAGCCCGCCGCCCAGGCCACGTCCAGCCGCCCCGCCACCCAGAGCGCCACCTCGGGCGCCGTGTCCTGGCACCAGCGGGCCGCCGCCAGCAGCTGCCGCGTGGGCAGCTCCTTCTCGCGAATCAGGAACGCGTCCACGCCGGAGCGCAGGACAGACTTCCAGCGGCCGGCATCGAAGCCGGTCCCCGGGGTGATGGCCAGGAGGATCATCCGAACAGGCTCGCCAGCGCCACGGGATCCACCTTGGGGAGGCGCAGCACGGCGGCGTTCTCCACCACGTGGGCCCGCTGGCCCATGCCGCAGAGGGCCACGGTGACGCCGGGACAGGAGCGGACGAACTGCAGCGCCCCCTGGGCCGGAGTGGCGCCGCCCAGGGCCTCGGCGAGGCCGTCCGGCAGCTGATTCAGGATGCGGGCCTGCATGAGGGAGGCGGAGGTCTGCACGGACAGGCCCGCCGCCTGGGCGGCCTGCAGGGCCGTGAGGCGCTCGCCCCCGAAGGGCTGGGTCCGCAGCAGGAAGGCTTCGGGCAGGGCCAGGTTCAGGGGCAGCTGGAGCCAGCGGAAGTGGTGGTCCTTCCCGCCGGCGGCGGTGGCCAGGGCCAGCAGGCGCTCGAGGCTCAGGTGCTCAGCCTGGTCTGGGGTCACGCGGAAGCCGTTCCAGGTGGCTAGGCCGTAGCTGCGGATCTTTCCGGCTGCGGCGAAGCCCTCGCAGGCCTCGAAGGCGCGGCCCACGGCTTCATAGAATGCATCGACGCCCAGGTGGACGAGCTGGTGTTCCGGGTTGTGCAGGTGGAACAGGTCCAGGGTCTCGACGCCCAGGGCTTCGAGGCTCACCTCGAGCTGATGGGCCAGGTACTTCGGCGTCATGGCGTGGCAGCCATCCACCAGATCCTCCACCGCGAGGATGCCGGGTCCCTCCAGCACCCGGTGGAACCAGGCTCGGGGATTCTCGTCAGGGTCGGGCTCAGGCATGGGGATGTAGCCCGCCTTGGTGGAGATGAAGAACGCCTCCCGGGGCTGCACGCGGAAGACCTGGCCCAGGGCGCGCTCGGAGCGGCCGCCGCGATAGTTGGCGGCGGTGTCGAAAACAGTTCCCCCGGCGGCGAGAAAGGTCTCCGCCGCCTCCTGGAGGGCGCTGTCGGCCACGTCGGAAGTCGGGCCCAGATAGGTGCCGAGCCCCAGGCTGCTGAGCTCCATGGGGTTAGCTGTCCAGCTCTTCTTTGACACCGCTGGTGCCCATGGTGATCAGGCGGTCTGCGGCACGGCGGGACCACTCGGAGCCGGGATAGCTCTCCACCAGCTTCTGGAAGTAGCTCTTGGCTTCACCACGGTAGACCTTGACCCGCTCCGCGCTGTAGGCCGTGACGTCCTTGGTGTACTGGGCGATCTCCTCCTTGTTGAGGCTCTTCAGATCCTCCTTCTGGAGCTTGGCCGCATGGTCCTTGGCGAACTGGTTCAGCTCCTCCTCGGACAGGAGGCGCAGGCGCATGGCCTCGCCCAGGTAGAAGTAGGCGCGCTCCCGGTCCACGAAGTCGGGATAAGTCTCCAGCAGGTTCTTGAGCCTCCGCTCGGCGCCGATGTAGTAGTAGGTGTTCACATAGAAGACCGCCACGACCAGCTCGTGTTCGGCGATGCGGCGCCAGCACTGCAGGATCTTGGCGCGGGTCTCGCGGGCGTAGGGACTGCCGGGGGCTTCCGTCAGCAGCTGCTGGAAGCCCTCGAGGGCCTTCCGGGTCTCGGCCTGGTCCCGCTCGGCGCTCTCGATGGACGAGAAGTGGCAGAGGGCGCGGTGATAGAGGGCGTAGTCCCGCAGCTCGTGGCGGGGGAAGTAGTTCAGGAAGCTGGCGTATTCGACCTCAGCTTCGGGGAAGCTCGGACTCGGCTGGAAGAAGTAGCTGTCGCCGAGCATGAGCTTGGCCTTGGGGAACTCCGGGGAGCCCGGCAGATACTGCTCCAGGTGCCGCAGGGTCAGGCGGGCCTCATTGAAGTTGCCCTGCTTCATCTGCTTGTCGGCGGTGGTCATCAGCTCTTCAGCCGAGATGCCCTTCTCCACGGCCTTGGGTTTGCGGCAGCCCAGGCCGAGACCCGCCAGGACGGCGATCAGGGTGAGGGCGGTGAGGATGCGCTTCATGCAGACTCCATAGACAGCACTTCAGTCATGACGGGACGGTGGGAAGGGTTCCATGCCTGGGCCAGCTTCTCGAGCCAGGGCTCGACGAGGGCCTGGGCCTGGGCCCGGTGCCGGTCATGGAAGATCTCGTGGAAGACCTCGGGCAGTCGGTGGCGTTCCAGGATCTCCGGACGCACGGCAGACCACAACTGTTCCGAGGCATCGGGGTCGACGACGGTATCCATCCCCGAGTCCAGCAGCAGGATGGGGCGGTCCAGTTCCTGTCCCAGGGGCAGGAGCTCGGCGCGTCCCTCGTCCAGGGCCGCAGCGAAGGCGGCGGTGGCTAGGCGGTGGCAGAGGGGGTCCAGCTCGTAGCGCTGGACCAGGACGGGATCCGAGCAGACGCGGCTCTTGTCGCCATGCAGGTGGATGGGCCAGTGGGGCAGCAGCCAGCGCAGCAGGCGGGCCATGACCACCAGGGCCTTGGAGTTCGAATGCAGGGCCACGGCGGGGCTCGACAGGATCAGGCCGTCGAGGGTGTCCGCATGCCAGAGCAGGGCCAGCAGGGCGACCAGCCCGCCGAAGCTGTGGCCCAGCACCACTTGGGGGCAGACTGGCAGGGGCGGCATGGGGACGCCCTCCACGAGGCGGGCGGTGGCGCCCAGGCGCTGGGCGTCGAAGCGGCGCTCCTGGCGCAGGAAGAGGGCGAGGTCATCCACGAAGGGCCGGATGCCCGTGGCATCGCCCCGGACGCCCCCGGACCGGCCGAACCCGCTGTGGTCCAGGCTCGAGACGGACCAGCCGAGGCCCTTCAGCCAGTGGGCGGTGTGGCGGTAGCGCTCGCCATGTTCTCCGTAGCCATGGGAGATGACCACGCGGCCCTTGGGTTGGGGGTGCTCCCAGCGGGCCCAGGCGAGGGGAATGCCCCCATGACCGGTCAGGACCCCACGGGTGGTGGGCTCCAGGTCGGCAGGGATCACTGGGACGAATCCGGGCATCCCATCAGAATAGCGTGGGGACTCGGCCTCCCGGTTTGCTTTAAACTCAAAGGTTCCCCCTGCCGGTCCCCCGGCGCCGGGGCCTGAGAGGCAGACGATGGATTTCGACACCCTGGTGCGGGCCAAGAACGAGCTGGAGCCCCGGGTCCAGCAGCTGGTCGCCCATCTGGACCCCGAACGCAAAGCCCTGGAACTGGAACAAATCGAAGAGCGCACCACGGTCCCCGGCTTCTGGGACGACCCGGAGGCGGCCAAGCCCCTTTTGCAGAAGCGGGGTGCCCTCAGCAACGACATCACCCTGGCCAAGCGTCTGAGCGGCGCCATCGAGGATCTGGAGACCGGCCTCGAGCTGGCCCGGGATGACGCAGAGATGCTCGCCGAGGTGGAGGCCGTCGAAGGGGACCTGCGCAAGGCCCTGGAGGATGCGGAGCTGCGGATGATGCTCAGCGGCGACCTCGACGGCAGCCACGCCATCGTGGCCATCGCCCCCGGGGCCGGCGGCACCGAGAGCCAGGACTGGGCGGCCATGCTGCTGCGCATGTACCTCCGGTTCTGCGAGGCCAAGGGCTGGGCCACGGAGATGATCGACTACCAGGACGGCGAGGAGGCGGGCATCAAGGGCGCCACCTTCATCGTCGACGCCCCCTTCTCATACGGCTACCTGCGGGCCGAGGCTGGCGTGCACCGGCTGGTGCGCATCAGCCCCTTCGACTCCGCCAAGCGGCGCCACACCAGCTTCGCGGCAGTCTATGTGAGCCCCGAGCTGGACGACACCATCGACCTCGAGATCCCTGACAAGGACCTGAAGATCGACGTCTTCCGGGCCAGCGGCGCTGGCGGCCAGCACGTGAACCGCACCGAGTCTGCCGTGCGCTTCACCCACCTGCCCACGGGCATCGTGGTGAGCTGCCAGAACGAGCGCAGCCAGATCAAGAACCGGGCCACCGCCCTCAAGGTGCTCAAGGGCCGCCTCTACGAAGTGGAGCTGCGCAAGTTCCAGGACAAGGTCGCCGCCGCCAGTGGCGAGAAGTCCGACGTGGCCTGGGGCAGTCAGATCCGCAGCTACGTGCTCCAGCCCTACCAGATGGTGAAGGACCACCGCACCGGCGAAGAGACCAGCCAGACCCAGAAGGTGCTCGACGGCGACATCGACGCCTTCATCCGGACTCAGCTCCTGGCCAAGAGCCTCAAGCCCGAAGGCTGATCACTTCAGGATCCGGAAGAGGTTGCTGAAGTCGTCGGTCCAGGTGAGGACGGACCCCTCAAGGCGGCTCACGTCCTGGTTGTCCTGGAAGGCTGGCCGGTCGAAGAAGGCGTGGTCGGCCGTGAGCAGGAGCCAGGTGGAGCCGTAGGCGCCGGTGGCCTCGTCCGACTCCGTGTCCACCACCCGGGCGCCCTGGTGGAAGTGGTCTGCGGCGGCCTTCACCACGGGGTGCAGGTTCAGGTAGCGGTTGGAGACGTGCACCGCGAGGACCCCGCCGGGCCGGAGGTGCTGGAGGTAGACCCCGAAGGCCTCCCGGGTGAGCAGGTGCACGGGGATGGCGTCGCTGGAGAAGGCATCGATGGCCAGCAGGTCATAGGCCTGCGGGGCCTCCCGCTCGAGGCTCAGGCGGGCGTCCCCCATGACCACCTCGACCCGGGCCGGGGAGTCCTTCAGGAAGGTGAAGTAGCGGCGGGCGTAGTCCTCCACCAGCGGGTTGATGTCGTAGTAGCGGATGAGGTCTCCCGGGCGCCCGTAGGCCGCGAGGCTCCCGGTGCCGAGGCCCACCACGCCCACTTTACGGGGGCCCTCCGGCAGACTCGCGAGGGCCAGGCCCACGCCGGAATCCGGGCTGTAGTAGGTCACAGGTTTCCGGGCCCTCGCGGGGTCCAGAAACTGGCCGCCGTGGGTGATGGTGCCGTGGGCCAGGGTGCGCCAGTGGCGTCCCTCGTCATCGAAGACCGAGAGGGTGCCGTAGAAGTTGCGGCCCTGGGCCAGCACGACACCGTCGGCAGAGAGCCCCAGGTAGAGGGTGTGGGCGCCGATGCCCAGGATCAGGAGCAGGAACAGGGTCTGGGCGCCCCGCAGCCAGAGCTGCTTCAGCGGTCCCGGATTGCGGCTGAGGGTCAGCAGCGCCGCGGCGGCGCAGGCCGCGAGCCCCAGGGGCAGCTCGAGGTAGCTGCGGAAGATCCGCGGCGCCACCCAGGCGACGAAGAGACCGCCCAGGGCGCCGCCCAGGCTGAGGCGGAGGTAGAACCCTGTGAGGAAGCGGGGGTGGGGCCGGAGGCGCGCCAGCTCGCCATGGGCCACCATGCAGCCAAGGAAGAGGCCGCCGGCGAACACCAGGATCTGGAGCTGTACGGCCAAGTGCCGGTAGCCCGGTGTGAGGAAGAACGTCATGGCCGCGAGACCCAGGGGCAGCAGCCCCAGGAAGACACCGCGGTGATACCAGCGGTCCGCCTCGAAACAGAGGATGAACGTGAGCAGATACAGGGCCAGAGGCAGCACCCAGAGGAACGGGATGGGGGCCACATTGGTGCTGAGGTGGCTCGTCACCGCCATGAGCAGCACCGAAGGCACCGCCGCCAGGAGGATCCAGAGTGTCTTGGTGGTGAGGGTGGGGGCCTCCTCCTCGAGGGCTTCCGCGGGGAGGGTCGGCAGATCCGGATGGCTCCGTAGCGCCAGGCTGAGGATCAGGCCGCCGAAGAGCAAGAATCCGGCCGACCAGCTCCAGGACTGCACCCGCAGGCTGAGCCAGGGCTCCACCAGCAGGGGGTAGGAGAGCAGGGCCACCATCGAGGCGGCATTGGACAGCGCGAAGAGGCGGTAGGGAACGTGCCCCTTTCGGGCCACCCAGGCCTGCACCAGGGGGCCGGTGGTGGAGAGCAGCAGGTAGGGGAGCCCTACTGTGGTGCCCAGCAGCGCCAGCAGCTGCAGCACCGGGTCCCCCGTGCCGCCGGGTTTGAAGGCCGCATGCAGGCGGAGGGGCAGGGCCAGGGCCGCCAGTGCCAGGAGCGTGCCGTGCAGCTGAATCTGGCGGCGGTGGGGCAGGTGGCGGATCACCAGGTGTGCGTAGAGGTAGCCCAGCAGCAGCAGCACCTGGAAGAAGAGCAGGCAGGTGGTCCAGACCCCGGCGCTGCCGCCGAACCAGGGAAGGGTGAGCTTCCCCACCAGGGGCTGCACCTGGAAGAGCAGGAAGGCGCTGAGGAAGATGGTGGCCGCGGCCAGCCCCAGGGGAACCTTCGGGGCCTCGGCGTCGGTGGGGGTCAAGGGCCTACTCGGCCTTGGTCAGCTGAGCCTGCTCATCTTTCGGCAACCGGAACACCCAGCGGCCCGTGATGCGGTCCCACAGGTCAAAGCAGCAGAGCCAGTTCAGGAGGCCCGCCACCATCACGTAGGTGGCGCCGTACTCCTGGGTGAGGGTCCGCACGGGCTCCGTGCCGGTGCCGCCGAAGGTCCAGGCGAAGATGCCGTAGACCGGTCCGATGCCTGCGGTGGCCAGGGCCCCGAGGGTGGGCAGCCAGGCTCCGAACACGGGCACCAGGATGCCGCCCTTGACGCCGTCCACAGCGCCGAACTGCATCTGGAACGCTCCCAGCAGACAGAACGCCGCCCACACCGAAACAAAGGCCTTGGCCCGGCCTTTCTCGCCGATCAGCCAGTAGCCGGCCCCGGGCACCAGCCACTGCAGCAGCAGCGGCTTCCAGGCGGCCTGGACGGCCTTCTGCTTGCGCAGCGGCAGGGGGAGCCTGGGGGTTGGCGTGGGCGTGGATTCGGACATGCCTTAGCTTAAAGGAAAAACGCGGAGGCCGAAGCCCCCGCGTTTGGGTGAAAAGGGATGGGCCTACTTCCAGCTGTAGGTCAGGCTCACACTGAAGTTGCGGCCGGGCTGCGAGAACCGGGGAAGGTAGGAGTCGCCCTGGTACAGGTTGCGCACTTCCTCCCAGCGCCAGTAGGTGCGGTTCAGCACGTTGAACACCCCGCCCTGCAGACGCCAGCTGCCCTTCCACTTTAGGGAGGTGAAGGCCAGCACGTCCAGCTTGCTGAACCCGGGGGCCAGGAAGTGAGGCTTGGGGTTGTAGCTGCTGTCGAGTAGGTCCTGGTCCACGGCGCTGCCGGCCTTGGCGGTCACGGTGGTCATGGTGGCGTCCACACCCCAGGCGTCGCCCTTGTGGTAGCCGATGCCAAGCACGCTCTTGAGGGGTGCGATGCTGTTGATGGGCTTCCCGGTGTTCAGGTTCTCACCCTTGGCGTAGGCCACGCTCACGTTGGAGCGCCAGCCTTCCAGGAATACGCAGCCCGCGCGCAGCTCCGCGCCCTGGACCTTGGCATCCTGCACGTTCTGATACTGGAACTGCTGCAGGCCATAGATGGGGTCCGGGTCCGGCAGGATCACGTCGGTGATGAAGTTGCGGTAGCGGTTGTGGTAGGCCGCGACGCTGGCGCTCCAGGAGCTGCCCTCGCCGCGCATCCCGAGCTCGAGGCTCGTGCTGCGCTCCGGCTTCAGGTTGGGGTTGGGGATGATCACGTAGCCCGAGGATGGGGAGAACATCGTGAAATTGGTGTAGTCGTAGGGCGGGTTGCGGAAGCCCTGGGCGAATTGGGCGTAGCTGCTCCAGGTGTCATTCCACTTGCCGACAACGCCCAGCTTGGGCGTGACCACGGAGTTGGTGATTTCGGCCGGCTTTGAATTGAGGGCATTGCCGAGCAGGTAGTCCGCATCAGGGTGGGGGGTCAAGGAATAGCGATCGAAGCGCAAGCCGGGCACCACGGACCACATGCCATCGGGGCTCAGGACTTCCGCCTGGAGGAAGGCACCGGTGGTGGAGGTGGTGGAATCAGGAATGAGCTTGATGGGATAGAGCTGCCCGACAACGTTCTTGGTGCTGGTGCCCGCGGTGGGGCCACTCAGGGTTACCTGGGTGCGGTCATAGGGCTCCTTGACTTCTGTGCGGTTCAGGTCGAAGCCGAAGAGCAGGCGATGGGCCCAGCCGCCGAGGCTGAAGCGCCGCTCCGCCTGGGAGCGGAAGCCCCACTGGGTCTGGTCGAAGGTGTAGTCGCTGTAGCGCACCGTCTCAAGGAAGGGGAGGGGCGTGCGGCGCTCCCGGAACTCATCCGTGTGCTCCAGGCTCTTGGCGGTCTGATAGAAGGCGCGCCACTCGACCCGCTGCAGGAAGGCGGAGTCATCCTCGAACACATGCTCGATGTTGACCTGGTCGCGCTTGTTGTTGTCCTTGGCGCGGTCATCGATGATCCAGGTGGTCGTACTGCCCAAAGCCAGTGCGCGCAGGCTCAGCAGGTTGGTTTCCGCATCGCGGCGGTAGCTCTGGAAGCCCAGGCGCAGCTGGTTGGCCTCGTTGGGCTTCCAGCCCAGCTTGGCCAGCACGCTCTTGGTCTCCAGGTTGAGGGGGTTCGGGGTGCCCAGGATCGGGGTGTACTCGTTGCCCTGACGCCGCGTGGCCACCACGATGCCGTCCAGGTTGCCGGAGCGTCCCGCAACAGTCGCCGTGGTGGATTTCTGGTTGTCGACGCTTGCGTAGCCGACCTTCAGGCCGCCGCCGAAGCGCCCCTCGGGGCTCAGCACATCCGAGGCATCCTTGGTGGTGTAGGTCACCACGCCGGCCAAGGCATCGCTGCCATAGAGGGCGGAGCCCCCACCGCGCAGGATCTCCACGCGCTTGAGGGCATCCACATCCACGTAGTCCCGGCTCATGCCGCGCCCAGCTTCGGCGCCATCCGGAAGGGTCACGCCATCCACCTGGATCAGCACGCGGTTGCCGCCGATGCCGCGGATGCTGTAGGTGGAGGCCCCCTTGCGGCTGGGATCGTTGCCCACTTCCACACCCGCCTCGAAGCGGGTCAGGTCGATGATGTTGCCCACCAGCTGCCGCTCCAGCTCTTTTTCCGTGTTCACGGTCACGGTGGTGGTGGTCTCCTTCTCGGCGCGTTCCGTGCGGGTGGCGGAGACGACGACCACGGCGGAGGGGATGTCCTCCTTCTTGGGCTTCTTGGCTTTCTCGGCCGCTTTCTTGGGGGCCGGTTCCGCCTTCTTGGGGGCGGGATCTTCGGCGTGGAGGCCGGCGGACGCCATCACGAGGGCGAGGCCGGAGAGCAGGGCGGGAAGGGTGGAGTGTCGGCGCATGATCCTCTCGCAGGTTTGGGGGTGAAGGCGGGGCCAGATTGAGCAAAGCGGCAGACTGGTCGGGGTTGATCAGCGATCAACAGCGTCCTTCCTTGTGCTTTCAGGAAGACCCAGGGGCTTCGAGTAATAGAACAGAAACGGGTCATCAATGTCTACTAAATGCTGTCATGGTAGATTTTGTGACATTTTTATGACAATCGGATGGACCACAGCCGATGCTGGACCCTTCCCGGGAGCCCGCGGCTCCTCCTGAAAAGCGAAAAGCCGCCCGGAGGCGGCTTTTCGGAGCGTGCCAGCGGAGACTAGTCCGTGGCGAAGGGCAGCAGCGCGATGTTGCGGGCGCGCTTGATGGCTTCCACGAGCTCGCGCTGGTGGATGGCACAGACACCGCTGGTGCGGCGGGGCAGCACCTTGCCGCGCTCGGGGGTGAAGGCCTGGAGGGTCTTCACGTCCTTGTAGTCGATCATGAGGGACTTCTCGACGCAGAACTTGCAGAACTTGGCGCGTCGTCCCCCAAAAGCCTTCTTCTTCTTGGGCTTGCCCTTCTTGGCATCGGCGCGGCGCTTCATCCCATCACCTCTTCAGCGGAACGTTCCTTGATCCCGGCCTGGGCCTTGCGCTTGGCCTCACGCTCGATGCGCTGCTTGGTGCGGCCGGCAGACTTCTCGGCCTCGTCCAGGCGAACGCTCATGTACTTGATGACCGCGTCGTTGTTACGGAAGCGGCGCTCGAGCTCGGCGATGAGGGTGGGGCCCGCGTTCATTTCGAACAGGGTGTAGTAGCCCTCGCTGAACTTCTGGACTTCGTAGGCCAGCTTCTTGCGGCCCCACTTGTCGGTCTTGAGTAGCTCGCCACCCTGCTCGGCGATGATCCCCTCGTACTGCTTGACGAGCTCATCCGATTGCTCGTCCGTCAGCGTAGGGGAGGCGATGAAGATGGTCTCGTAGTGACGCATCTGTCCTCCTTGTGGATGTGAAGCCCCCATTGGATTCCGGGAGCAAGGAAGAGCCCTCCAGCGGAGGACGCGAAGGACCAGTTTCGCGCGAAAGGGCTTGTAGATCAACACAAAGTAATGGGCTAGAGGGTTGGCGTCCCCTGCGTTCCGGTGCTTCGACTACTTGAGTCCGCGCTTCTCCAGCAGGGGGCCCACCTTGGGGTCGGCCCCCCGGAACCGCCGGTAGAGCAGGGCCGGGTCCTCTGTGCCCCCCCGGGAGAGCACCTCGGCCCGGAACTTCGCCGCAGTCGCGGGGTCGAACAGGTTCCCCTTCTCCTTGAAGGCCTGGAAGGCGTCGCTGTCCAGCACCGCACTCCAGATGTAGCTGTAATAGCCCGCCGCGTAGCCACCCATGATGTGGTTGAAGTAGGGGCTGCGGTAGCGGGGCGGGATCTCGGCGAGGAGGCCCCACTTGGCCAAGGAGGCCTTCTCGAAGGCGGCGGTGTCCTGGGGTTTGGTGTCGGTGAGGGTGTGCCAGTCCATGTCCAGGAGGGAGGCTGCCATGTACTCCACGGTGGCGAAACCCTGCCCGAAAGTGGCCGCCCGGCGCATCTTCGCGACCAGGGCATCCGGGATCACCTCGCCGGTCTGGTGGTGCTTGGCATAGAGCCGCAGCACCTCGGGCTCCATGGCCCAGTTCTCCATGACCTGGCTGGGCAGCTCCACGAAGTCCCGGGGAGTGCCTTCCGTGGCCCGGTAGCGGCCGGCATAGAAGAGGCCGTGGAGGGCGTGGCCGAACTCGTGGAAGAGCGTGGTGACCTCATCGGAGGTGAGCAGTGCCGGCCGGTCGCCCGAGGGGGCCGTGAAGTTGCAGACGTTCACGATCACGGGATCCACCCGCGTGCCGTCCTTCACCCAGCTGGACCGGTAGCTGCTCTTCCAGGCCCCGCCTCGCTTGCCGGGTCGCGGGTGGTAGTCCAGATAGAGCAGGCCCAGGTGGCGCCCATCGGCCTCCTTCACCTCGAAGCAGCGGACATCCTTCTGGTAGACAGGGATGTCCTTCACCTCGCTGAAGGAGAGGCCGTAGAGCTTCGTCGCCACGGTGAAGGCGCCCCGGCGCACGCCGTCGAGGGCGAAGTAGGGCTTCACCGACTCCTCGTCAAAGTCGTACTTGGCCTGCTTGACCTTCTCGGCGTAGTAGCGCCAGTCCCAGGGCTCCAGCTTCTGGCCCGGGAGGTCCTTCGCCATCATGGCCTGGAGCTCAGCGCGCTCCCGCTTGGCCACCTCCAGGGCGGGCTTCCAGATCTGGTCCAGCAGGCCGTAGACGCCCTTGGCGTCCTTGGCCATGTTCTCCTCGAGCACGAAGTCGGCCCAGGTGCGGTAGCCCAGCAGCTTGGCCTTCTCCGCGCGAAGAGCGGCCACGCGGCCGACAATGGCGTTGGTGTCCATGTCCCCGCCCTGGTTGCAGCGCTCCAGGTAGCCCGTGAGCAGGCGCCGGCGCAGCTCCCGGTTCTGGGCGTATTCCAGGAAGGGCCAGATGCTGGGGCCATCCAGGGTGAACAGCCACTTGCCCGCCTGCCCTGCCTTCTTTGCGGCTCCGGCAGCGGCCATGCGGGTGCCCTCTGGCAGGCCCGCCAGATCTTTGGGATCCTCCACCACCAGTTGGAAGCTCTTGGTGGCCTTGAGAAGGCGGTCACCGAAGTCCACGCCGAGCCGGCTGAGCTCATGGTTGATGGCCCGTATGCGGGTCTGGGCCGGGGCATCCAGGGCCGCCCCGGAGCGGACGAAGCCCTTGTAGGTGCGCTCCAGGAGCCGGGCCTGGTCCGGCTCCAGCTTCAGGTCGGTCCGGGCTTCCCAGACGGCCTTGACCCGCTTGAAGAGCATGGGGTCGAGCTGGATGTCATCGCGGTGGGCCGACAGGAGAGGCATGGCCTCCCGGTTCACGGCTTGCAGCTTGGGGGTGGTCTCGGCGCCCACCAGGTTCGAGAAGACCGACATCACCCGCTCGGAGAACTGGCCGGTCTGGTCCAGGGCGACCAGGGTGTTCGGGAAGGTCGGAGCCTCCTGGGAGGCCGTGATGGCCGCCACTTCCCGCTTCTGGCGGGCCATGCCTTCCTTGAGGGCCGGCAGGAAGTGCTCCTCCTGGATCGCAGCGAAGGGGGGCACACCAAAGGGGGTCTTCCACTCCGTGAAGAACGGGTTGGGGACGGGGGAAGGATCGGCGGCGAGGACAGGCAGGGTCATGAGGGCAACCAGCAGGGCACGGGAGGCCATGGGAACTCCGGGGTCAGGTAGAGGACCATCCTCTCATCTTTGGGCCAGCGCTTCCTGTCCCAACGGATTCCTGGCAGGTATCATCCAACCTCAAACGGGGGTCCTGTGCTGAAACGGATGCTGGAAAGCAGTCGCTACCTGGTGGTGCTGGGGGTGCTTTCGTCCCTGGCGGCTTCCCTGGCGGTCTTCCTCTGGGGCATGGCCAAGACCGGGGTGGTAATCCTGGGCCTGGTCCAGACCGGGGGGAAGGACCCCCTGACCGTGGTGCGGCTGATCGAGCTCATGGACAAGTTCCTGATCGCTGTGGGGCTCTACATCTTTGCCGTGGGCCTCTATGAGCTGTTCATCGGGAACCTGGAGCTGCCGGGCTGGCTGGTGATCCATGACCTGCACGACATCAAGAGCCGCCTGAGCCAGATCCTGATCCTCTTCATGGCCGTCACGTTCCTGGAGCACCTGGTGGAGTGGAAGGATCCCCTCGCCACCCTGTACTTCGCCCTGGCCATCACCCTGGTGATGGGGGCGCTGATTTTCTTCAACCGCAGCGTGGGGGAAGACTAACCCTGGGGCCGGGGGTGGCAGGGGCTCGGATCCGAAGGGGGAGTGAAAGTCGTCACGTTGGGCCGTTCCAGGACCTTCGCCACGCCGACCAGCATGTGTGCTGTCGGGCTGATCCGAATCTTGTAACAGGCTTTTCTGCCTAATATTTCAGATCAACAGAGTGATCGTTGGCATTTTTTGCCCAATAAGAGCAGAGGCCTGCTGCGACGGCCTCCCCCAGCGCCCTGGGTCGGACCCTTCAAGTGATCACCCGCATCTTGAATAGCCGGGCATCAACTCCTTATTTCGTCGCCCCAGAACTGCGCACCGTTGACCTGGTTCGCGATCCCGTCGAGGGTCTCCGCGGCGCCGAGCAGTTCCAGGAACCGGGCGAAGGGGGTGTCCATCTCTCCGATGACCGCCCACTCGGGGTCGGTCCAGGGCTCAAGCACGAAGTCCACCAAGGGGCGCTGGAAGGGGCCGATGCCCAGGCGCAGGCGGGCGAGGTCCGGGGTGCCGAGGCAGTCGAAGATCGAGCGCAGCCCGTTGTGGCCGCCGTCGGAGCCATTCAGGCGGAAGCGGCCGGTGCCCAGGGGCAGGTCCTTGTCGTCGTGGAGCAGCACCAGGCGGCGGGGGTAGATCCCTGCGGCTTCGGCCTGGGCGCAGACCTCGCCAGAGAGGTTCATGTAGGTGCTCGGCACCAGTGCCTGCAGGTTCGGCGCCAGCGGGTAGAGCGTGCCGGAGGGGAAGCGCTTGCGGGGGGTCGGCACAAGGTTCCGCTCCGCCATCCAGCGCTGGAGCAGCAGCCGGCCAAGGTTGTGGCGGGTGTCCTGGTATTCAGGACCGGGATTGCCTAGAGGTACCAGAGTCCACATGGCTTTTTAAGCTATCAGCTGTCAGCGGTCGGCTGTCAGTAAATGCAGAGCGGGCGCCCTTCGGCGCCCGCTTCTGACAGCTGATAGCTAAAAGTGCTACTTCTTGTCTTCCTTCTTGCCCTTCTTGGCAACCTCGGGCTCGGCTGCGGCGACGGCTGCGACCTCTTCCTCGGCGACCTTGCCGTGGACGGAGCAGACCACCTGGTGCGCATCGCCGGTGATGGTGACATTGGGGCCGAGGTTGATCTGCTCGAAGCGGACGCTGTCACCCACGGCCAAGCTGGTGATGTCCACGTCGATGTGGGCAGGGATCATGCTGGGCAGGCACTCGAGCTCGATCTCGCGGTGAGCGAAGTCAAGCACGCCGCCCATGGCCTTGACGCCGATGGAAGTGCCGATGAGACGCACGGGCACCTTCACGCGGACTTTGAGGGTCATGTCGACACGCATGAAGTCCACGTGGCGCAGGCGGGAGGTGATGGGGTCGCGCTGCAGGTCCTTGATGATGACGTGGCGCTTGATGTCGGTACCCTCGCGCTGGAGGAACATCACGGAGTTCATGCCGGTGTCGCTGGCCAGCACCCGGGCCACGACCTTCGGGCTGATGGCGATGGCGACGGGGGGCTCATTGAGGCCGTAGACCACGGCGGGGATCATGCCGCTGGCCTTGAGGTCGCGGATGGCGGCCTTGCCGAAAGACTCGCGCTTGGGAACGATCAGGGTTTCCTGGGACATTTGGTTCCTCCTACCTGGCAGCGTCGGCTGCCCTCTCGTTGGGATGGGTCCGGGCGGACCGGTCGTGCCCTCCCGATGGAGGGCCGAACCCGTGATTCTGCCCGAAAAACCCTTGGAATCAAAGGAAGATCTTCGTGCCGGCCGATGGGTAAGGCGTACCATCAGTTTGTTACAGCAGGTGGTTACCATTCGGCCAAGAGGACTCCCGTGTTCCATCCCATCCCCCGCCCCGAGGAACTGCTCAACCGCGAGCTGAGCTGGCTGGACTTCAACGCCCGGGTCATGGAAGAGGCCGAGGACCCCACAGTGCCCCTCCTGGAGCGGGTGAAGTTCCTCAGCATCGTCTCCAGCAACTGGGACGAGTTCTTCATGGTGCGGGTGGCCGGGATCTGGCGGCAGATCGACGCAGGCATCACCCAGCCGGGCCATGACGGCCTGACCCCCCGGCAGCTCCTGGAGCGGGTGTCCTCCAAGATCCACGCCTACTCCGCCCGCCAGCACGAGCTCTTCCACGCCATCCTCGAGCCCCAGCTGGAGGCCCAGGGCATCCAGATCCTGAACCCCCGGAACCTGGACGAGGCCCAGGCCACCTTCCTGCTCGACTACTTCGAGCGAAGCCTCCTGCCCCTCATCACGCCCCTGGCCGTGGACACGGGCCATCCCTTCCCTCGCCTGGGCAACCGGGCCCTGGTGCTGGTGGTGGAGCTGGAGCCGGACGAGGACCAGCTGGATGGGCACCTGCCGTCCTCGGAGCTGTCCTTCATCCACGTGCCCACGGGCCAGGCCTCCCGCTTCCTGCGGGTGCCCTCGACGCCGGGCACGCAGGCCTTCGTGATGCTCGAGGATGTGGTCCAGCACCACCTTTCCCGCCTCTTCCTGGGCTACACCGTGAAGAGCTGTCACGCCATCCGCGTCACCCGCGACTCGGACCTGCCGGTGGAGGAAGATCCCTCGGAAGACCTGCTGAAGACGGTGGAGGAGGGCCTCCGGGATCGTCGGCGGGGTGCGGTGGTGCGCCTCCAGTACGAGCAGGGCATCTCCGCCAAGGTGCTGGATATGCTCATCGAGGAGATGGACCTGAGCCCGGAGGATCTCTATCCCACCAAGGGACTCACGGCCTTCTCGGACCTGATGCAGCTCTACGGCCAGCTGGACTTCCCTCGGCTGAAGGACTCGCCCCTGCCACCCCTGCCTGCGCCCCAGCTGGATCACGGCGGCAGCATCTTCGAGGCCATCGCCAAGAACGACATCCTGCTGCACCACCCGTACCAGAGCTTCGACGACAGCGTCGTGCGCTTCGTGCGCGAGGCGGCGGAAGATCCCAAGGTCCTCGCCATCAAGATGACCCTCTACCGCGTGACCGCCCACAGCCCCGTGGCGGCGGCTCTGGAGCGGGCCGCCGAGCGGGGCAAGCAAGTGGCGGCCATCGTGGAGCTGCGGGCGCGCTTCGATGAGGCCGCCAACATCGCCTGGGCGCGCCGCCTGGAGCTGACCGGCGTCCACGTGGTCTACGGCCTGCCCAACCACAAGATCCACTGCAAGGCCTGCCTCGTGGTGCGGCAGGAAGGTGGCGTCATCAAGCGCTACTGCCACCTCGGCACGGGCAACTACAACGAGCGCACCAGCCGCCTCTACTCTGACCTGGGCCTGCTGACGGCCCGGCCGGAGTACGGCGAGGATCTCTCGAACCTGTTCAACATGCTCACGGGCTACACCCGGCCGCCCCGGTTCCACCGGCTGCTGCTGGCGCCCCAGTACCTGAAGAAGGCCCTCAGGGTCCGCATCCAGCGGGAGATCGCCCACGCCCGGGAGGGCCGCCCCGCCCGCATGGTGCTCAAGATGAATGCGCTGGTGGATCCGCAAGTGATCCAGCTGCTCTACGAAGCCAGCCGCGAGGGCGTCAAGGTGGACCTCATCGTGCGGGGCACCTGCTGCCTGCGTCCCGGCGTTCCGGGGCTGTCCGAGAACATCCGCGCGATCTCGATCATCGACCGCTTCCTGGAGCACGCCCGCATCTACCACTTCGCCAACGATGGCCAGCCGGAGACCCTGCTATCCAGCGCAGACCTCATGCCGCGGAACCTGGAGCGCCGGGTGGAGCTGGCCTTCCCCCTGACGGACCCCCTCCTGGCGGCCCAGGTGGTGGAGATGCTGGAGCTGCAGCTGCACGACACCCTCAAGGGCCGGGTCATTGGCGAGGACGGCGCGGTCCTCCGCCGGGGTCTGGACCTGCAGGACCCGCCCCTGCGCAGCCAGCTCCGCATCTACGAGCACACCCTGCTCGCCAGTGGCGTCGGCAACCTTACGCAGAAACTGGGACCGCTGGATTCGGATATCTAAAAAATTGGAATCCCTACCGTTGGGCGGTCAACTCGTCCAAGCAGGGGCGGCCGCAAGACAGATGCCTTCGGCGGTCCCGCCAATGACCGGGCCGACAGGTACGTAGGGTGGGGCGAAAGCCGGGATGGGTCCCTTGCCCAGCACCAACATCACCTGGGCGGAGGCGGCGAAGATGTAGAACTTCGCTGCAAACTCGCGCGCGAACCGATCGATGGCCTGGGCCGCGCCAGGGTCATTGGCGCGCGCACCCAGACCGGCACGGACGGCGGCGGCGAGGTTCGGGGGGAGGATCGGGGTGGGGTCGAACCACAGCGTGAGAAACGGCATCGGGACATTCGGCATCGGCGGGGCCTGGGGTCCTGGGAAGGCCGCAAAGGCTGGATACCAGGGCAGGCCAGGGACCTTCACGCTGGCGGCCAGGCGGTCCCAGGCGGTGGCAGCGGCGTTCTGAAAGGCCGCAATCAAGGGCTGCACGGAGGGCGACTGGGCCGGCACGGCGAACAGGCCCGCCAGCGAAGGACCGTCGAGACGACCCCCGAAGGCCTGGATTCCCATGACCGTGACGCCGGTGAAACGGGCTTGAAGTCTGTACCTGTTGTGCGCGTTGACCATGCCATCAAGCACGGCCCGCGCCGCGATATCGGCATCGGTGTGCGGCCCCGTGGGGAGCTTCTGGGGGGCGGGCGTGCCGGCCGCTTTTACCTGGGGACCGACGACCTGGGCTGCGGTCAGGGAGGTTCCCATGAATCCGGCCGCCAGCGCGGCCAGAGTGGCCAGGGCTTCCCGCCGGGCAATGGATTCGGGAGCGTCTTCGGAGGGAATGCCGTAGTCGGGAGGGGTCGTGTGCGGGCTCATGGCTGCCTCACTTGAGGTTCTGGATGGCGCGGATCTGCGCGTCTTGGACGGCCTTCGTGACCTGAGTGAGTGCAGCCGTGGCCTGAGTGACCTTCTCCAGCATGGCCGTCATCTCGTTCTTCAGGCGCTTCTCGAACTCGTTGCGCCCCACCGCGGAGGCTTTCGCGATGCCCGTGAGCACGGCATTCCCCGTCGCAATGGCTGCCCGGATCTCCGTTTCGCTGGGGGGGCCGTTCGGTACCTGGCAATCGACCTCGATCTTGGTCAGAGGGTCCCGGCAGCGCCCCTTCTTTGTGGCCGGCCGACTCCCCACGGGGCTGGGCAGCAGGGCGCGGAGGGCACTCACGGCCTCGTCGCCGTGTCGGCGGAGGTCCCCGATGGCCGTGTTGAGGGCGTCTGTGGCGCGGGTGTTGGCGGCTGCACTGTAAGCAGAGCGGGCGGAGGTCACCGCAGCCATGGCACTTCCGTAGGCCGTCAGGTTTGCCTCGAGGCTGCTCCAGGTGGGTGCGAGGGCTGGTCGGCTCATGGGCAGGCTCCAGAGGCGACGCGCCTCCGCGAGACCCGCCTGCGCCTCGTTCCAGCGCTGGCGGTAGATGGGGTCGAGGCTCGGCCAGAGGCCTTCCGCCGCCGTCCGGGCCTCCCGCACGCCCTTCTCTGCCAACGAGCGGCCGTAGTCGCCCGGATTGCCGAGGCGCTGGAGGATGCCTTTTGCTTCCTCCAGCAGATCCGACCCAATAGCCGCGGGCGCTAGCGTGGCGGCGAGGAACACTCCCAATGGCTTCACTCGACTACCCCCATGTGAGCGTAGGGCGAGCCCGACGCGTGGATGATGCATGGTCTCTCTTGGTGAAATTAGGAAAAACCATAGCATCCAGTCGCGATCTTGGAATAGGTAAATTCAGCCTTGAGATCGAGACCTCTCTGGATCAGCGCCAAGGTGGCGGGCGGGTGCCGGAAGAAGTTGCGCGCCAGGGCGGCGTCCGTTGCGTAGGCCCGCCGCACCCCTTCGAGCGACCACTGTTCGGGGAAGGGCTCGTAGCGCAGGGGAGGCTCCCGCAGCCACCACTCCGTGAACCCGAACTGCGCATGATGGCGTTCGTAGACTTCCGTGCCGGGATACGGGACGAGCACGCCTCGGGCGTTGAAGGAGGCTGCCAGGGGAGCCGCCTCCTGGAGGAAGGCAAGGGTGGTTCGCAGCTCCTGGTCCGTCTCGTCCGGCCAGCCGAACATGAGGTTGAGCATGCAGTGCAGCCCGATCTCCTGGGCGTCCCGCAACACCTGGAGCACCCGCTCCACTGTTACTCCCTTGCCGATGCGCAGCAGCATCTCCGGATCGCCACTCTCCATGCCGATATCGACCGAGGTGCAGCCGGCGCGCTGCATGCGCATCAGGAGATCCCGGTGCAGGTGGGCGGGATGGGCCGTGCAGCTCCAGAGCACCCGTTGGGGGAGGGCCTCGAGTGCCGCGCACAGGGTCTCTACACGCTGGCGGCCCACGGCGAAGGAGTCGTCGAAGAAGCTGAAAGAGGCCAGGCCGGTTGTCTCCTGCAGACGTGAGATCTCGTCACAGATAGCCCCGGGCGAGCGGTGGCGGAAGACCCGGCCGGTGACGTTGTTGCTGCAGAAGGTGCAGGCGGCGGGGCAGCCGCGGCTGGAGAGGATGCCTGCCGGGGAGACGGGGTGGGACGCGCCGTACCAGGCCGGGTCGAAGAGCTTGAGGGCGTCCAGAGGGGAGGCGAGCGCGTCCAGGTCGGACAGGAGGCCCCGGGCGGGATTGACCACCGGCACGCCCTCGGGCCCGCGCCAGACCAGGGACCGGACGCTGGAGAGAGGGTGGAGGCCATCAAGAGCCTCCGCCAGCTCCGTGAGGGTCTCCTCCCCCTCTCCGACCACGGCGAAATCGAAGCCGTGGGCGAGGGGTTCCCGGGGAACAACCGTGGGATGGGGGCCGCCGCAGACCAGCGGTGCGGTCAGGCCATGAGTGCGGAGGGCTGCGGCGAGGGCGTAGCTGTCCTGCACAAAGAGGGTCTTGGCGTGGATTCCCACGAGGGTGGGCTTGAAGGCGCGGATCCGCTCAGCGATGGCTTCGGGAGCCTTGGGCGCGAAGGGCGCAGAGGCATCTAGCAGGGCCACCTCGTGCCCGGCTCGGCGCAACGCGGCTGCCAGGTAGGCGAAGGCGAGCAGAGGGGCTCGGATCGGCTCGGCCGTGGCCGGATTCAGGAGGAAGACGCGTGCCATCCGGGAAGTCTAGTGCAGCTCGCCAGAGATGCCTGGGTCAAGTTGGGTCGTGGCGAGGTGCGCTTCCCCTGCTCCCTTCTCACCCTCTAGCCCGCCTGCCTCCGATACCGGCAGTCCACCGATACCCTCAGCCGCCTTGGATCCCGGTTGTGCTGGGCGGCGTGGATGGTCAGCGGGTGGAAGAGCAGCACGTCTCCCAGGCGGAAATCCGAACCAGCCCAGTCGGTCTCCTCGGGTACCGCCATGCCGCTGACGCCGGGTCCGTGCGGCAGCAACCCGTTGAGGTGGCTGGCGGGAATCAAGCGCAGGGCACCGAGGCTGCCGGGGCAGTCGCCCAGGGGGATCCAGGCGGTCCAGGAGCCGGACCCGGCCTGGTGGTAATAGGCCTGGTCCTGGTGCGGGCGGGTGGTGTGCGCTTCCGAAGCGGGGAAGGCCAGACGGCAGACCTCGCCGCAGCGGGACTGGATCGGTCCACCCAGGCAGCGCTCGAGGAGCGTGATCAGCGCCGGGTGCTCCCGCAGGGCGTCGAACTCCCTTCGGCTCTGCACGCCCACCTGCAAGGCCACAAAGCGCGGGTCGTCGTAGCTCGGGGTCTGAAGACCAAGGCGGGCAATGCCCTCGTTGACCTCGCACCCGGGATCGAGGAAAGCCAGGTCGGCCGCCTGCTGCAGCAATATCCTGCGCACCGACAGCAGGGCCTCCGCAGGCAGCAGCCCTCGGACGAAGAGATAGCCGAGCTCCTCGGCCTGGGCCCGGAGGGCGGCGGAAGAGAGTCGCTCAGGATCGGCGGCAAGGAACTCCATGGGCTACGCCACCCGGGCCCAGATGGTTCCACGGAGTCCCGCCCGGAGCCCGAGCAGCGTGCCTCCCGGCCGCAGGGCGGCGCAACGCACCGACCCGGTGCCATGGCAGAGCCTCGTCGTATCGTTCTGGAGCATCCCCACACTATAACTGGCTGAAGCCTGATGCCTGTTTCGACTTCTATCCAGCCCGTGGCAGACTGGGGGGCTGGAGACACGCATGACGAAGATCAGCCGCGCCGCCCTGTTCGAAGCCCTCAATGGTTACATGGTCCCCGGGACCACGGGCACCCTCGCCAACCTCAAGGCGCTGAAGGGCATTGATGTCACCGAAGGCAAGGTCACGGTCCTGCTCCAGCTCATGGAGTCCTACCAGGACCGGGTCCAGGCCATCAAGCAGGCCCTGGAGGAGCTGATTCTCAACCAGCCCGGCGTCGAGGCCGCCGAGATCGAGATCGGCTGGGAGAAGACCGCCCAGGTGGAGTTCAAGAACCTGATCCCCGGCATCAAGCGCTGTGTGGTGGTCGGTTCGGGCAAGGGCGGCGTCGGCAAGAGCACGGTCACCATCAACCTGGCGCTGGCCATGTCCCAGCTGGGCCTCAAGGTGGGTCTGCTGGACTCGGACATCTACGGCCCTTCGGTACCGATGATGCTGGGCCTCAAGGACTCGCCCCTGGCGACCCCCGAGGGGCAGATCCTCCCCCTGGATGCCTTCGGCCTGAAGGTGATGTCCATGGGTGTGCTCATCGAGGAGGATCGCCCGGTCATCTGGCGCGGCGCCATGCTGAACAAGGCCCTGCAGCAGTTCCTCAAGGACGTCGCCTGGGGCGACCTCGACGTGCTCTTCATCGACCTGCCCCCGGGCACCGGTGATGTGCAGCTCACCCTGATCCAGAACGCTCAGGTGGACGGAGCCGTCATCGTCAGCACGCCCCAGGACGTAGCGTTCCTCGACGCGCGCAAGGCCATCGGCATGTTCGGTACGGTCAAGGTGCCGATCCTCGGCATCATCGAGAACATGAGCAGCTTCATCTGCCCGGGCTGCGGCCAGGAGACCCAGATCTTCGGCCACGGCGGCGTGAAGGCCGCGGCCCTGCGCATGGACCTGCCCTTCCTGGGCGAGGTGCCCATCGACCTGGCCATCCGCGAGGGCGGCGACAGCGGCAAGCCGCTGGTGGTCGAGCACCCGGACAGCCCCCAGACCAAGGTCTTCAAGGGGATGGCCGACACGCTGAAGAGCGTCCTGGGACTCTGAGGTAGACTCAACCGATGCCTCGACCGCTGATCCCCGAGACTTTGGCTCCGGATCTTACGGAGCGTCTCCGCGCGCGATTCCATCCCTGGGAGCTCATCAAGGACTGGGGCCTCACCGTCGAGTCCACGGAGCCCGGCGGCGCCATCATGCGGCTGCTGCCTACCAAGGCAGTCCTGAACAGCTCCAGGGGCATCGTGAACGGCGGGGTGCTGGCCACCATGGCCGACATGGTGGGGGCCATGGCCCTCAGCACGGCCTTCGACGGCGCCATGCCCTTCGCCACCTCGGACCTGCACATCCGCTACCTGGAGCCCGCCAAGGGCGAGGTCATGGGCGAGGGCCGGGTGATCCGGTTCTCGGGTCGCGGCGCCATCGTCGAGTGCCGCCTCACCTGCGGGGGCAGCCTGGTCGCGCTATGCACCGCCAACTTCGCCATCAAGCATGGCCTGGGCGGCTGAGATGCGGCTGAACGGGCCCTTTCCCCTGCCGTCCCGGAACCCTGATGCGGATGCTCCCCTGGTGCGGCTGCGCTACACCATGGTGCTGCTGGCCGTGGTCATCCTGGCGGGCGCGCTGGGCTATCACCTCCTGGCCCACCTGGGCACCCTGGACGCCTTCTACATGGCGATCACCACCCTGTTCACGGTGGGCTTCCGCGAGATGGGCGACGTCAATGCCTATACCAAAGTGTTCACGATCTTCTACCTCATCGTCGGCCTGGGTGTGGCCACCTACGCCCTCTCGAACCTCACGGCCCTGCTCCTCGAGGGTGACCTCCGGGGCTACCTCATGGAGCGCCGCATGCTGAAGCGCCTGGACGACCTCAAGGACCACGTCATTGTCTGCGGCTTCGGCAAGATGGGCTTCCAGGCTGCCTGGGAGCTGAAGAAGGCGGGTGTCCCCTTCGTGATCATCGAGCAGGACGAGACCAAGGGCCGCAGCCCCCGCTTCTCCGGCGAGCTGATCCTCTACGGCAACGCCATGGATGACCTCACCCTGGAGCGCGCCGGGGTCCGTCACGCCCGGGGGCTGATCACCGCCCTCACCACGGACGCGGACAACGTCCTCGTGACCCTGACCGTGAAGCAGATCCGCCCCGACATGCCAGTGGTGGCCCGCAGCGCGAAGCTGGGCACCGAGCGGCAGCTGCGGGCCGCGGGCGCCGACCACATCGTGAGCCCCTATGAGATCGGCGGGCGCCGCATGGCGGGCCTGCTCCTGAAGCCCGAGATGATGAACTTCTTCGACGTGGTGCTGCAGCAGGAGCAGCTGGAACTGGGCCTGGAGCGCATCACCATCGCGCCCGCCTCGCCCCTGGTCGGCCAGACCCTCCGGGAAGCGCGGCTCCGCCACGCCACCGGGGCACTGCTGGTGGGCCTCGTCCACCCGGGCGCAGGACTCCGCTTCAACCCCTCCGGCGACGAGCGCTTCCAGGCGGGGGACGAGATCCTGATCATGGGGCCTGCCGAGGCCCTGGAGATCCTGACCAAGCTGGCCGAGGGCAAGGTCTAGGCGGGAATCCCGCTCAGGGCTTGGCGGCTGCGGGCGCCGGTGGGGCCGGGGTCCGGGCCACGATCCCGTGGGGCAGGCGGCCCTCCATGTTCAGCAGCTCCCAGGCGGTGACGGCCATGGCCTGGGCGCCCTGGATCAGCTGGTCAGGGCGCACATGATCCGGGAAGTCCATCTGGCTGTGGTGGGTGCCCTCGAAGTAGTCCACGGACTCCTGGATGGCCGCGAAGGCAGGCACCCCGGCGCGGTCATAGGCGGCGTGGTCGGTGCCGTTCATGGTGCGCAGGGGCAGCTCGCGCACGCCGAGGTCGTTGAGGGGCGCAATGGCCTGGGCCATGAGACCCCGGCAGTTCTCACGGCCCTGGAGCTCGAAGCCCTTGACCATGCCCGTGCCCATGTCGTGGACGAGGACCGCCTGGATGGCGTCCAGCTCGGCCTTGTGGGCCTCCACGTAGGCCCGGGAGCCCAGCAGGCCTTGCTCCTCGCCGCTCCACAGGATGATGCGCAGGGTGCGCCGGGGCTGGAGGCCCGTGGCCTGCAGGGCCCGCAGCACCTCCAGGCACACGGCGCTGCCAGTGGCGTTGTCCGTGGCGCCAGTGCCCAGGTCCCAGCTGTCCAGGTGGCCGCCGACGATGACCACTTCGTTCGCCTTGTCCGTGCCCTTGATCTCGGCGACGACGTTGTGGGCCTGCACCGGCTTGGCCGAGAAGGCGCCGCCGAGAGAGAGCTCCAGCCGCACCGGCTCCTGCCGCGCGACCTGGCGCAGCAGCATGCGGTAGGGTTCCTGCGGCACGTAGGCGGCGGGCAGGGCGGGCTTCTTGGGATCGCGGCCCGGGCCGGCGGTGGTAAAGCTCAGGCCGTTCTTCCGGCCGGACATGGACAGGGTCGCCAGGGCGCCTTCGTCGATGAGGAACTGGGTCATGGCGGTCTGCTCAGCCTGGAAGGCCGCCATGTCGCCACCCCCGCGACGCCCCAGGGGCGGTCGCTTGTCATCGGGGTTGCTGCGCAGCAGGATCCGCCCCTTAAGGCGGCCCTTGAAGGCCTGCAGCTCCTCCAGGTTGCGGGCGTCCACCAGCAGCAGCTCGCCTTGCACGGGACCCTTGGTGGCCGGCGACCAGGCCAGCTGGTCCACCCGGAAGCGGAGGCCGTTCTGGGTGAGCAGGCGGGCGCTGTCGGTGCCCCGGGTCCAGGCCAGGCCGAAGTCGTAGGCCTCTTCGTGGACGTTCACGGCGCCGAGGGCCTTCGCCTCGGCCATGGCCCAGGCCTGGGCGCGCCGCAGCGGCTCCGAGCCCGTGAGGCGGGGGCCGATCATATCCGCCAGGTATTCCACCCGCGCCACCACACCGGAATGCTCCTTGATCTCCCGCAACAGCTTGCCCGCGGGGGTGTCCGGATAGCTGGCCAGCACGGGCACCGGGGAAGGGGGCGGGGTGGCCGGCTGGAAGGGAGACTGGGCCTGGAGGGCGGCGGTCAGGGCAACGGTCAGAAGGACTGGATTGGGCCGCATGGGGAACTCCCGGGTGAGATCACTCCAGCAAACCTCATGTTGTGAGGCATGACAAGGAGTTATCGCGGCGGTAGACTGGTTCTATTCGCAAATACGAGAAATGACGATGAACTCACTCCGGCCTCTGGTCGAGCTCCTCAAAGCCCTGGCGCATCCCGTGCGCCTGCGCATTCTCGCCCTGCTGCGGGACGGGGAGCTCTGCGTCTGCCAGGTGGCGGAGATCCTGCGGCTGGCCCCCTCCACCGTCTCCGAGCACCTGACGGACCTGCGCCGCGCCGGCCTGGTCCAGGAGCGCAAGGTGGGCCGCTGGGTGCACGTCGCCCTGACGGACGCCGCCGCCTCCCGCTCGGTGCTCGAGAGTCTCTGGCCGCTCATGGCCTCCGCTGCCGCGGAACTGGACCGGGACCAGACTCACGCCCGTGAGCTCCGCTGCCACGCCAGTGCTCCTGTCCCCTGTTCCGACTCGGTCGCAGATCCTGTCTGACCTTCACTGAAACCCCTCTAAGGAGCCTCCATGACCACTCAGACTGCCCCCCAGGCCGACACCGGGCTTGCCGAGATCACCCTGAACCTCGTCGCCCTCGGCGCGGCGGTGGGCGCCAACGCCGAGCGGGCCTTCCGGGCCCACACGTCCCGCCTGGAGGCCCTGGGCGTGTCCAAGGACGACATGATCCAGGCCGTGAACATGGCCCTGCGGGTCAAGGGCGATCCCCACCAGATGATGCTGGCCCTGGCGGAGACCACCCTCACCGAGGGCGGCGGCTGCTGCGGCGGCGGCGGTTGCTGTGAGACCGAGGGTAAAGAGAAGGGCGACTGCGGCGACGACTGTGCCTGCGAAGCCGAGGGCAAGGCCAAGGGCGACTGCGGCGACGACTGCGGCTGCTCGAAGTAGGCACTCCGAACACCAGAAAAGCCTGGGTTGGTTAAAATCGGGGCCTTGATTTCTTATTTCTAGAAATTTAGAATTAAGTGCTATGACCTCCCCCGACCCCGTCCTCTCCCACATCACCCGGCAGCTGAAGGCCCTGGCCCATGGCGGCCGGCTGGCCATCGTCCGCGCCGTGGTGCAGGGACCCGTCGAAGGCACCCCGGCGGGGCAGATCCAGACCCGGGTGGGCCTGCCCGCCTCGACTCTCAGCCATCACCTGGCGGACCTCACCGAGGCCGGGCTGCTCCGGGCCAGCCGCCAGGGCACGACCATCCGCTATGCGGCCTGCTTCGATCAGCTGCGGGCCCTGACGGACTACCTCTGGCAGGACTGCTGCGGCGGCGGCTGTCGGGATTCCCACTGTCTTTGACTCAAGGAGCCTTCATGGAAGCGACCCCGCACCCCACCCACCTGAAGATCCAGGACGCCTACGGTAAGATCGCGAGCATCGGCGGTGGCTGCTGCGGACCGCAGTCAGGCTGCTGCGGGGGTGGCCGGTCCGGGGAGGTCGCCCAGGGTGTCGGCTACTCGGATGCGGAGCTGGCCTCGCTCCCCGAGGGTGCCAACCTCGGCCTGTCCTGCGGCAACCCCACGGCGCTGGCAGAGCTGCAGGCCGGGGAGGTGGTGCTGGACCTTGGCAGCGGGGCTGGCATGGACGCCTTCCTGGCGGCCCAGCGGGTCGGGCCCGAGGGCCACGTGCACGGGGTCGACATGACGCGGGAGATGCTGGCCAAGGCCCGCCACAACGCCGCGGAGTTCCGCCGCCGCACAGGCCTGGCCAACGTGACCTTCCACCAGGGGCAGATCGAGGCCATTCCCTTGCCGGATGCCTCCGTGGATGTGGTGCTCTCCAACTGCGTGCTGAACCTGAGCCCAGACCAGCCCAGGGTCTGGCGGGAGATCGCCCGGGTGCTGAAGCCCGGGGGCCGGGTGTCCATCTCGGACATGGTGCTGCTGCGGCCCCTGCCCGAAGCCATCCAGGAAAGTGTTACGGCCCTGGTGGGCTGCATCGCCGGCGCGCCCCTCCTGACGGACCTGCAGGCCATGACCGCAGCCGCGGGCCTCGTGGACCGGGCCTTCACCCCCAAGGGCGAGGCCATCGAGGCGATGCTTCCTGTGGACGATCCCCTGATCGACCACCTGCTGGAGCTGCTCCCGGCGGGCACAAAGCCGTCGGACTACATCACCAGCATGATCATCTCCGCCCGAAAATCGGCCTAGCCGGAGGCTCCCATGAGCGACGCGAAGCGGCTCTCCTTCCTGGACCGGTATCTCACCCTGTGGATCTTCCTGGCCATGGGGTTGGGGGTGTTCCTGGGCTACGCCGTGCCCGCCTTCAACCGCGCCATCAACGCCTGGAACGTCGGTACCACCAGTGTGCCCCTGGCTGTCGGCCTCATCGTCATGATGTATCCGCCCCTGGCCAAGGTGAAATACGAGGAACTGCATCTGGTCTTCCAGAACAAGAAGGTGCTGGGGCTGTCCCTGCTGCAGAACTGGGTCATCGGTCCGCTGCTCATGTTTGGTCTGGCCGTCCTGTTCCTACGGGACCGGCCGGAGTACATGCTGGGCCTCATCCTCATCGGCCTGGCCCGCTGCATCGCCATGGTCATCGTGTGGAACGACCTCGCGAAGGGCGACACGGAATACTGCGCCGGGCTGGTGGCCTTCAACTCCATCTTTCAGGTGCTGTTCTTCAGCGTCTACGCCTGGTTCTTCGCCACCGTGCTGCCCGCCAAGCTGGGGCTGCAGGGCGCGGTGGTCAACATCACCATCGGACAGATTGCTAGAAGCGTCTTCATCTACCTGGGTATTCCCTTCATTGCGGGGTTCCTGACCCGCTTCAGCCTCGGCAAGCTCAAGGGCCTGGACTGGTATCACCGGGTCTTCGTGCCGCGAATCAGCCCCCTCACCCTGATCGCGCTGCTCTTCACCATCGTGGTGATGTTCAGTCTCAAGGGCGACACCATCGTGAAGCTACCCTTCGATGTCCTGCGCATCGCAGTCCCGCTGCTCATCTACTTCGTGGTGATGTTCCTGGTGAGCTTCTGGCTGTCCAAGAAGGCCGGGGCCGATTACCCGCAGAGCGCCACACTGAGCTTCACCGCCGCCTCGAACAACTTCGAGCTGGCCATCGCCGTGGCTGTGGCGACCTTCGGCATCGCTCATGGCGCCGCCTTCGCTGCCGTCATCGGGCCCCTGGTGGAGGTGCCGGTGTTGATCAGCCTCGTCAGCGTTGCTTTCTGGCTGAAGGCCAAGTGGTATCCAGGCAGCCCTGAGGAGGTGTCAGGGGCGACCTGTTGCCCGGCGGCCGACCCCGACAAGAGGTGAGCCATGGGAGCCTTCGACGGCAAGGGCATGGTCATCCAGGGGCTGCGCTTCCTCGGCCCGAAGGAAGCGCTTGGCGCCTTGCAGGGCGGGGCGCTCCTGGTGGACCTGCGCACGGATGAGCTCGCTGAGGTGAAGGCCTTCCATGTCCCCGAGGCCATCCACATCCCCCACGAGGAGCTGCAGGGGCTGCTCTCGGAGCTGCCCGCCCACCGTCCCCTGCTGCTGGCGGACACCTCCGGCGTGTTCACCAAGGACGCCGCCCACCTGCTGCTCGAGCATGGCTTCAGCGACGTCGCCTGCCTGAACGGCGGCATGCTCGCCTGGGACCAGGGGGGCCTTCCCGTTGACACCGATCCCGAGGCCATCCTCCACGGCGAGTGCGCCTGTGTGATGACGTCCCGCAAGAAGAGGCGACCCATGACCCGCTCGATCCTGTTTCTCTGCGTCGCCAACAGCGCCCGGTCCCAGATGGGTGAAGGCATCGCGCGGCAGCTATGGCCCGACCTGCGCATCCAGAGCGCCGGTAGCCGCCCCAGCCACGTGAATCCCTACGCCATCGAGGTGCTGGCGGAGCAGGGGATTGATGCCACCGCCCACACCTCAAAGAGCGTCCAGGACATCGATCCCGCCACCGTGGACCTGGTGATCACCCTCTGCGCTGAGGAAGTCTGCCCCCTGTTCCTGGGCAAGGCAGAGCGCCTGCACTGGCCAATCCCCGACCCCGCCAGTGACGACCAGAGCCTGACCCCCGACGATCTGAGGGCGCGCTTCCGCGCGGGACGCGACGAGATCCGGCGGCGGCTGGAGCAGCTGAAGGCCGAGCGGTTCTGAGCCCGAGCTTGGCTCGGCGCTGGGTCAGCGGGATAGCTCCAGGGCCTTGTCGCCCCGCAGCAGCTCGGCCAACCCCAGCAGCCCATCCTCCAGATACTTCACGTCGAAGCCTCGGGTCTTGAGATAGGCCATGGCCAGGGCCGACCGGTCCTTGTGGGGGCAGGCCGTCACCACGAGCTTTGTCCGGTCCAGCTCCTTGAGCCGCTTGGGCAGCTCATTCAAGGGGATGTGCAGCCCGAAGCCCATGCGCCAGGCTGCGTATTCCTCCTGGAACCGGATGTCGACCAGGACGGCCTTCTTCTCCTTCAGCAGCTTCAGGAGCTCCTTGCTGCCGATCTTCATGTCGCGCCGTTCCGCGTAGTCGAAGTCGAGCAGGTATTGCTCGAGCGTGAACAGGGGGGCGTCCTGGGCCAGGAGGGGCGCACTCGTCGAGAGCAGCATCAGCAGTGGGAGTGCGGTTCGCATGCAAGAGTTCCTCGGTGTCAGGTGGAAGCCAATCCCTGGTGGCAGGAAGGCCGCGCGGCCTTGTTCAGTTCTGGAACTTTGTCTTCCAGGCCAGGGTCAGCACCCAGAGCGCACAGCCCGTCAGCAGCAGGCCCATCCCTCGGGGCAGCCAGCGGCCCAGGACACGGGAGAAGTGGCTCTCGGCATACCTGCTGGCCCACCCGGAGGACGCGCCGGCCAGGAACAGCAACAGGACATGTCCCAGCGCATAGGTGAACAGCAGCAGGCCACCCCAGAGGACCTTCTTCTGCAAGGCGACGATGGTGAGCACGGCCGCCAGGGCTGGGGTGGCACAGGGGGCCGAGAGGGTGCCGGTGAGGCCACCCAGGGCGAAGGCACCCAGGAGCCCCGCGCCCTGGAAACGCGCCAGGTGGCTGTGGGAGGGCGTCGGGAGCGCGAACAGTCCCAGCAGGTGCAACCCCATGGCCAGCAGGATGAGCCCCAGCAACGCCTTCCAGCCCCAGCCCACATCGCCCATGAGGCTGCCGGTCAGGGCTGCGACGAGTCCCAGGAGGGTGAAGGCCGCAGCCAGGCCCAGGACGAATACCGCGGAGAGCAGCATCGGGTGGTGTCGGCCTTCCCTTGAGCCACCGGTGAAGCCCACCACCAAGGGTGCCGCCACGAGGACACAGGGATTGGCCGAGGTGAGCAGGCCACCCAGGAACACGAGGCCCAGCTGCTGATAGGCCGGGGCCTGGGCCACCAGATCCGCCAGGCGGCCGATCCAGGTGTCCATTACTTCAGTCGTACCTTGGCCAGGGCGGCGAGGAACTCCTCCTTGGGCCAGTAGCCGATGTGGCGGGATACTTCCTTGCCGGAGGGATCGAACACCACCTGGGTGGGCATGACCATGATCTTGTGGGCCTGGGCTTCCCGGGGGTGTTCGGTGACGTAGAAGTTCCGGATCTGGGCACGGGTTCCGAAGGTCTGCTGGAGCTCTGCCAGGACCGGCTGCATCTTCACGCAGGGCACACAGGTGGGACCGCCGAACTCGATGACGGTCCACTTCTTGGACGTCAGGATCTGGCTCAGGCCCGCAGGCTCCAGCGTGGGGACATGGCCTTGCGCGAAGAGGGAACCGGAGAGGGCGAACACGAAGGCGGCGAGGCGCGGCGAGGGCATGGGAGCTCCTGATGGCTGGCAGAGAGAAGCTGGATCCGAGCGCGACCTCAGCCCTTGAGCAGGGCCAGGATCTCGTCGGCGCTGGCCACGCGGCCTTGGAACTTCAGCTGGCCATCCAGCGCGAGCGCGGGGGTGCTGAGGACGCCTCGGGCGACCATGGCGGCATAGTCCGAGACCTTCACGACCTGGTGCTCTCCGCCGGATTGCTCGACGGCTTCCTTGGCGTGCTTCTCCATGGTCTGACACTTCATGCAACCGGGACCGAAGACTTCGATGAGCATGGGATCTCCTAGAGGATGGCGTTGAAGAGATAGCCCACCAGCAGGATGCCGAGGGCGACGACAGAGACGAAGGTCGCGATGAGCCGGGGGCGCATGACCTTGCTGAGGATGATGGTCTCGGGCAGGGAGAGCCCGATGACAGCCATCATGAAGGCCAGGGTGGAACCCAGGGCGGCGCCCTTGCCCAGCAGGGCCTCCACGATGGGCATGACGCCTGCTGCGTTGGAGTAGAGGGGCACACCGATCAGCACGGCCAGGGGCACGCTATACCAGTGGTTCTTGCCGAGCAGGCCCGCCATGAAGCTCTCGGGCACATAGCCGTGGATGAACGCGCCCACGGCGATGCCCGCCAGGATGTAGGGCCAGACCTTGCCCACGATCTCCTTCACGCCCTGGACGGCCAGCTCGATGCGGACGGGCAGGGTGGGGGTTTCCTCCTCGAGTTCACCAAGGGCGGGACCCTTCAGGGCGTCCTGCACCCAGCCCTCCAGGTGCCGCTCCATCTTCAGCTGCCCGAGGATCAGACCCGACGTGAAAGCGATGGCCAGGCCGGTTCCGGCGTAGAGGGCGGCGATCTTCCAGCCGAACATCGCGAAGAGCATCCCCAGCGCGACCTCGTTGATCATGGGCGCGGCCACCAGGAAGCTGAACGTCACGCCAAGGGGCACGCCTGCCCGCAGGAAGCCGATGAACAGCGGCACGGCGGAGCAGGAGCAGAAGGGCGTGACGATGCCGAAGAGAGATGCCAGCGCATTGCCTAGCCCCGGGCGCCGCTTGGAGAGGGCGTCCCGCACCCGGGTCGGGTTCACGAACGTCTGGATGAAGGTGACGATGAACACGATCAGCGTCAGGAGCAGCAGCACCTTCGGGGTGTCGTAGAAGAGGAAGGCGACCGCCTCGCCCAGGTGCGACTTCGAGGTGAGCCCGAGCAGGTGGAAGGCGATCCACTCCGAGACCGTGTGGTTCACGGCGTAGAGGAATACCCATAGGGGCAGGGCGAGCAGGAGCCATCCCCCGCGCCGGAAGGCGGAGGCCTGAACCGATCCGTCAGACATGGGTGGCCTCGCGCTCGGTCGGCGCATCCCGCTGCACCTTGGAACAGACCACGGGGATCGCCAACGCTTTCACCGCCTGGGCCCGGGCCCGGTCCTGCTGGAGCTCGGGGAGGGCGGCCGCCTCCTCGAGGAGGCCCTGGAGGAAGGGGGCGGCCAGCTCCCGGGAGACTAGCGACATGAAGACCCAGCGGCCGTCCTTCCGTTCCGTTACAAAGCCCGCCCGGCGCAGCTCCCGGAGCGCCTCGGACACCGAGGAGGCCGGCACCTGCAGGGTCTCGGCGATCTGGCAGTTGCACAGTTCGCCCGGCTCGAGGAGGGACAGGACCCGCAGGCGCAGGGGGTGGGAGACTGCCTTCAGACGCTCCACCAGGGTTCGTAGTTCCTCGGCCATGGCGGGCTCCTCCTCTTGGCCTTCCACGCACCTGCCAGGGTGTCGGGGGGGCAGGTATTAGTATATATCGGAAATTATCGAAACATCATTTTGATCCCAGCACCGGGCCAGGGCTCCGCCCAGGGCCACGGGTCCCAGGGGCGGCCATTCCGGACCTGCTGCGGTAGGATCAAACCACTTAGCGAGGGAGCTCCATGCGCATCGGCATCCTGGGATACGGCCGCTTCGGGGTGGCCCTGGGCTCGCTGCTCTGCGAAGCGGGTCTCTCCTACCGCGCCTGGGATCCCGTGGCCCCGGTCCCGGCCGAGTGCCAGGCGGCCAGCGTGCTGGATCTGGTCGAGGGGCACGAGATCCTGGTGCTGGCGGTGCCCATCCCGGCCCTGGAGGGGGTCCTCAAGCAGCTGCGGCCGCACCTGCGGCCCGATCACCTGCTGTTCGACGTGGGCAGCGTGAAGGTGGGTCCCTGCACCCTGATGGCTCAGCACCTGGGCTCCACCATCCCCTACGCCGGCACCCACCCCCTGTTCGGACCCGTGAGCCTGGCCCGGGCCGAGCGGCCTCTGCGCGTGGTGCTCTGCGCGGCGCCGCAACATCCCGCTGCTGCTGCGCAGGTGGAGTCCCTGTTCCAGCGGCTGGGCTGTGAGGTGCTGCAGCAGAGTGCTGAGGACCATGACCGCGTCATGGCCACCACCCACGCTCTCACGTTCTTCATCGCCAAGGGGCTGCTGGCGGTGGGCGCCGGGGCCGAGCTGCCCTTCACGCCGCCCTCCTTCCACGCCATCGCCCACACCCTCGAATCGGTTCGCGAGGATGCCGGTCATCTCTTCGCGGTCCTGCAGAACCAGAATCCCTTCGCCCAGGGCGCCCGGGTGGGTCTCCTGGAGGCCCTGTCCGCCATCCACCAGTCCCTGGCGGAAGCCCAGATCAGCGGCGGCGAGGAACAGCTGGCCATCCCCGACCTGGGGGCCCGGTCGCCGATGCTGCAGGAGGCCCGCAACCACATCGACACGCTGGATCAGGAGCTGGTCGCGCTGCTGGCCCGGCGCACGGAGCTGGGCCTGCGGGCGGGTCGGGCCAAGGCCGAGCTGGGACTCCCCATTCATGATCCGGAGCGCGAGAGCGCCCAGCTTGAGGCCCGCCGCGCCTGGGCCCAGGAAGCCGGCCTGGACATCCAGGGCGTCGAAGACGTCTTCCGCGCTGTCCTCCGTGCCTCCCGCGCCGCGCAGGGGAAGTAGCTTAAAAACCTAACGACAATATTTCTGTTTGCCTTGCGTATCGCCGCAGGCGATACCGAGAAGACAGAAAGACCACGAAAAAAGAGAAGTCTCTTCTTCGTGGTCTTCCCGTCTTCGTGGTGAGTCTTGTCCTCAGGCGTCGAAGCGCTTGGAGACCTCAGACCACTTGATGTTCTCGACGAAGGTCTCGAGGTACTTGGCGCGGGCGATGCCGTAATCCACCATGAAGGCGTGCTCCCAGCTGTCGAGGACCACGAGCAGGTCCTGCTCGATGGGCAGGCCCAGGTGGTGCTCGGCAACGAAGTAGGTGTGCAGCTTGCCGTCGCGGCGGTTGCGGGTGAGCAGGGCCCAGCCGGGACCGCCCATGGCCGTGGCCTTGAGGTCGGCGATGACCTTGTCCTGGCCGCCGGCGGCATCAAAAGCGGCCTTCAGGCCTGCGCTGACAGTGCTGTCGGCGCCGAGGTTCTCGAAGTAGAGCTCGTGCAGGAAGGAGCCGTTGAAGGCCACGGCCTCGCGGCGCTTCAGCTCGCTGAACTCGTTGAAGGAGTAGTTCGGCTTGGTGTTGTCCACCGTGGCCAGGCGCTCCTCGATCTCATTGAGTTTGCCGACGTAGCCCTTGTAGAGCGTGAAGTGCTGGTCCAGCTGGGCATCGCTGAGGCCCTTGACGGCGCCACCCTTGAGGTGGTCATAGCTCTTGGCGGTGTAGGCCATGGGAATTCTCCTTGGGAGCGCGGGGCGCTGAGTGGGTAGTTTACCAAAAAAGTCGGGATTAGGTAAAAGGGGTAATCAGGAGGCCATTTCCCGGAGGAACCAGGCCTCTCTCTCGTGGACCTGCAGGAAGCGGGTGAGGAGGTCGGCCGTACCGGGATCCCCGGCGGCACTGGCCAGTTCGATGCCGGTGTGCAGCAGGGCCACGGTGGCCTCCTCGTTCTCAAGGGCCTCCTGGAGCATGGCGTCCGGGTCCAGCCGAGCCGTGGGGCTGGAGATGGCGGCGGCTGTCTGGGCCTCAATCTGGGCCGGGCTATGCAGGGGGATGCCGCCCAGCATGCGGATCCGCTCCGCCAGCTCATCCACGGTGCCATCGGCGGCAGTGTAGAGCTCCTCGAAGCGCAGGTGGTAGTCGCGGAAGTGCGGGCCGGTGACGGTCCAGTGGTAGCGCTTGGCATTCAGGGCCAGCACGAAGGCGCTGGCCAGCTCGGTGTTCAGGTGGTCGATGACAGATCGGTTCATGCGCATCTCCTCAGGAAGGCCAGAGGCTCCAGGCTGCGGGCGCAGGCCAGCGGCCGGGGACTTCGGCGTGGTTGGAGACAAGGGCGGCGATGGAACTGCCGTCCGGGATCAGGTAGCGCAGGGCCAGCACGGCGGGTAGGCGGTCTTCAGGGCCGGCGGTGCCCCGGTCCACGTCCGGGGCGATCCGGGTGCCGCCTGCCAACTCAAGCAGCAGGCGGTCCGGGAAGTCCTGGAGCACCGCCAGGCGCTGGTCCCGGATGGCATCAGGGAACCCCAGCATCAGGGTGGCGGCCAGGGACCAGCCGCCGGCCTCTCGGCGGGGCGCGAGCACGGCGAAGGAGGCCCTGGCCTCGGCCAGTTCCTCCGGGTCCGTGGCCTCAGGGGTCTTGCCCTCGGCCCAGAGCGTCTCAATCACCTGGTCTTCGACGCTCTCGGCGGTCTCGGGCTGAAAGCTGATGCCCTCGGCCAGATCCAGACGAAGCTCCGCTTGGCGGGCGAGGAAGCCCTTCCGAGCGAGGAACCGCTCACGCTCCGTGGTGGGGTCGAAGGCCAGGTTCATGACAGCCTCAGACGTGCTTCGCGATGTCCGCGTCAGGGGCGGCCATGGTGCCGGTCTGGAGCCGCGTGAGGGCATCCTGGAAGCGGCCGGCGTGGAAGCGCTCAACCTTGGCCAGGGTCTCGAACCAGGCGGCGATCTCGGCGAAGCCCTCTTCCCGGGCCAGGCGAGCGAACTCGGGATACATATCCGTGTATTCGTAGGTCTCGCCGGCCACTGCGGACTTCAGGTTCGTCAGGGTGTCACCCAGGGGCAGGCCCGTGGCGGGATCGCTGGCCTGGGCCGCCAGATACATGAGGTGCTTAAGGGCATGGCCGGTCTCGCCGTCGGCGCTGTGCTTGAAGAGCGCGGCCACCTCGGGCAGGCCCTCTTTCTCGGCTACCTGGGCCATCCAGGTGTAGCGGCGGTTCGCCTGACTCTCGCCAGCAAAGGCGGCCTTGAGATTCTGATGGGTCTTGGACTCGGTGAAGGACATGGTGTCTCCTTGGGGGGCCGCAGTGCGGCGGCCTCAAGGTAGAGCCATTGCCGTGCCAAAGCAATAAGTCAAATCATTGAATGATTTTCAGAATTTACAAGACTCGCGGCCCGGGGGTTTTCCCGACGGGCCGCGAGGCATTATAGCGATATGTCGAGAGTCGATTCAGGCCTGATCGGTTTCCGAGGGGGTCTCGGTGGTCTCGTCTTCGGGCTCGTCGCCCTCGGGAATGTCATTGCCAAGGGCATCCTTCTTGAGGGCCTTCTTCTGCAATTTCTCTTCCTTCTTCTTGATCCGGGCCAGATCCTTCTGACGCTTCTCGAAGTTGTAGTTGGGCTTCCTGGCCATGGCTTATCCGATCATCACGAAGGTTGGATCCACTCCTGCCTTTTTGCCAGTCTACCGCGAGCCACGCCGGATGGCCTGGATCAGGTCGTCCAGCCGCTGCAGAAAGGTCGATCGGTCTCGGGCGGTGAAGGGCGCTGGGCCGCCGCCCATCTCGCCCATGGCCCTCAGGTTGGCCATGAGCTCGCGGCTGGCCAGTGCGTCCCCGATGGATTCGGGCGAGTAGACGCGGCCCTTGGCATCCAGGACCCGGGCGCCCTGCTCCAGGCAGCGGGCGGCCAGGGGGATGTCCGCCGTCACGGCGATGTCGGTGGGGGTGACTCGCTCGGCGATCCAGTCGTCGGCCCCGTCGAAGATGCCCCGGGCCACGACCACGGCCTCGAACAGCGGATTGCGCGGGATCCGCAGCAGCGAGTTGGAGACCACGAAGACCCGGAGCCCGCAGCGGAGCGCCACGCGGAAGATCTCGTCCTTCACGGGGCACGCATCGGCGTCCACGAAGATGCGGATGGCGGGCGTGGCAGGATCCGCCGTCAAGGCGTTCCACCCGCAGTATCCAGCCACTGGTCCGCCTCTTCCACGCTGGAGACTTCCACGGCCTCGTAGCCGGCCTCGGTGCTGATCCGCTCTGCCTGGATTCGGCTGAGGGGGATCTTCACCACCCGGACCACGGGGCCGGCGCCCTTGAGCTTGAGCCCCGACTTGGCGCGCAGGAAATCCTTGAACCCTTCCTGATCGGAGGCATAGAGGCCCGAGATGTCCGAGACCACACCGAAACCTTCGGTGAGCTTGCCGGCCTCGGTCAGGATGGCCTTGATGATCGTCTGCCGCTCGGCGCTGTCGAGGCGCCCAGCCATGGTGAGGTAGAGCCGGTTCCGGTCAGGGTCGGAGCGGACTTCGAACATGGCTGCCCCTAGACCTGGAAGGGCGGTGGGGGCTGCGTCGCCCAGGTCCCGCCCAGCAGGGTGGTCCGGACGGGCACGCCGGGGGTATGGACGCCCCGGTGGCTCATGCAGGTGTGCACGGCCACGAGCTGGACGCCCCAGGCGGCGGGGCGGAGGTGGGTCTCCAGGGCCTCGGCGATCTGCTGCGCCATGCGCTCCTGCACCTGCAGGCGCCAGGCAAAGGCCTGCACCACGCGGACCAGTTTGGAGAGGCCCACGGTGCCGCCGCTACCCGGCAGGTAGCCCACGGTGGCATGGCCTTCGAAGGGGGCCAGGTGGTGCTCACAGGTGCTGACGAAGGGGATGCGCTCCAGGATGACGGGCACTGGGGCGAGCACACCGGGCAGGGGCTTCAGCTCCGCGCCGAGATCCGTGCCGTAGCCTGCCAGTCGCTCTCGCCAGAAGTCCGCCACCCGGGCTGGAGTAGCCTGCAGCTCCGGCGCGTCCGGGTCCTGACCGAGGCTGGCCAGCAGCTCCCGCACCGCCCGGGCTGTCCTCGCCTCATCCATGACGTCTCCTCACGGCCTCAGTGTATAGCGGCCGTCCAGGGGGAATGAGCCGCTCCCGCAGCTCGGCCCGGATTCAAAGGATCTGCTTGTCCTCAAGAATGAGCCCCAGGGGCCGATCAGAGCCTAACCCCCGGGCTCGAGGCCCGGCTGAATCCATGGAGGTCCCGTGAGAAGGTCCCTCGCACTGCCTGCCTTCGCCCTGCTGATTGGGGCCGTCCTGCCGCTTTCCGCCGGCGACTTTGCGGTGCTCAAGAGCGAGACGGAAACCGCCCGCAAGGAGCTGGTGACCATGGTGCTCTACCCCGGAAAGCGTGGTCCCGAGCAGCAGAAACTGGTCAAGGACACGGCCAACGCCGTCAGCGCCCACCTCGCGAAGCTGAAGGCCCCGGCGGGCCGAGGGCCCCAGTTCAAGGAGCTCAAGGAGACCTGGGAGGCCTTCAAGCACACCCGCGAGACGGAGCTGGTGCCCGCCATCCTGGCGGGCGAGAAGGAGAAGGCCGAGAAGATCGCCGCAGGCATCCAGAAGGTGCGTCTCGAGCGGTGCTACGCCCTCATGCTGGAGCTGGATAAGTAGGCTCCGCCACCCGGGCGAGGATCTGCCGGGACAACTCCGTGAGGGAGGGATCCCGGGCGCCCATCACCAGGATCAGGTCGCCCTCACGGGCTTCCGCGGCCAGGCGCGCCACCAGCCAGTCCCGGGAGGGGGCGTGCTCGGCGGTGCCGAGGCGCGGCGCGATATCCGCGATCACCTCGGCGCTGCTGATGTCCCGGGCGGCGGTGCCGCCGGCGTAGAAGACATCCAGGAACCAGAGCCCGTCCTGCGGCCGTAGCTCGGTGGCGAAGGCCTCCACGAAGTCCGCACGCAGGAACTTGAGGGGCCCGAAGCCGTGGGGCTGGAAGATGGCCAGTACCCGGCCGCTGGTGCCCGCGACCCGCAGGTGCGCAGCCCGGAGGGAGGCCGCGACCTTGGCGGGGTTGTGGCCGAAGTCGTCCACCACGGTGACGCCGCGGGCCATGCCCAGCACCTGGAAGCGCCGGGCCACGCCCTGGAAGGCGGCTAGCGGCTCAGCCATGGCCGCCAGGGGCACACCCAGAGCTTCGCAGGCCGCCATGGCCGCCAGGGCGTTCTCCAGGTTGTGCCGGCCCGGGACTGGCAGGTGGAAGGACTGGCCCCGCACCGTGAAGGTGCTGCCCTCGGGGCCCATCTGGATGGCCGCGGCCCGGAAGGCGGCCTCGGGTCCGCAGCCGAAGACTGTGGCGCCCGCCGCGAACTCCCGCAGGTTCTCCGCCTCGCCTACCAGGGCGCCTTCTCGGAGCTGGGCCTGGAAGGTGCGGAACATCTCCGCCACCACGTCCATCTCCTTGTGGTCCCGCTGGAGGTTGAGCAGCACGCCCAGAGCGGCGTGGTAGCGCACCACGGAGCCGTCGCTCTCGTCGGCCTCGATGACCAGCAGGTCGGACTGCCCGGCCCAGGCATTGCCCCAGAGGCCTTCCTGTTGCAGCTCCACCAGCTCGCCGCCGGTGATGATCGAAGGATCGCGGCCCGAGCCGCGGAGGATGGCGAAGACCATGGCGGCAGTGGTGGACTTGCCGCTGGTGCCGGTCACCGCCACGGTGCGGTAGCGCGCCACCAGGTGCGCCAGCAGCTCGGAGCGGTGCAGCACCGGGACCCCCAGGCGCCGCGCCGCCGCCACATCCGGCACCTCGTCCTCCACGGCGGTGGACACCACCAGGGCCGAGCAGTCACCGGCGAGGCCCGCCCCGTCCTGGGGGAAGATCGCCACGCCCAGGGCCTCCAGGCGGGCGCGGTCCTCGGGGCGCTGGGCCCGGTCGAAGCTGCGGTCGCTGCCGCTGGCGCGGCCTCCCTTCATGGCCACAAACTGGGCCAGGGCGCTCATGCCACTGCCCGCCACGCCGGCGAAGTGCAATCGTCCTAGCCCCAGTCCATCTTCAGTCAGTCCCTCCGTGATGAGCACCGGATCTCCCGCCGCCACGCGGTCGAAGAGGTCCGCTATGTCGGCATTGCCCAGCCGCACGCAGCCGTGAGAGACCGGCTGACCCAGCAGGCCCTCCTGGTTGGTGCCGTGCAAGTAGATGAAGCGCTCGAAGGAGTCGTGGTCGGGGCCGCGGTTCCAGCCTTCCTCCAGGCCCTCCAGGGGGAGCACCCGAGTGAGGATGAGGTCCTCCGTAAGGGGCTCGCCGCGCCAAACCTCGCCCGTGGGCACCTTGGCGCGAAACACGGTACCAGGTTCCGCTCCGGCGCCGAGGCAGGCCTGGAGGCGGTGCCAGCCCGTGGGCGTGCGGTAGGAGTTCTCTTCGCAGCCCAGGCCGTTCAGGGCGGTGGAGATGGCGGCCTCGAAGACCAGGCGGCCGCCTTCCAGGAGGCCCAGGCGCTGGGCTTGCGCGTCCACCACCAGGACTCGCCTGCCCGCGAAGTCCGGGGCGCCGGGGCGGGCGAAGGCTGCCAGCATCAGGGCCCGGTAGCGGGCGGCGAGGACTGGATCGATCACGACTCGGCCACGACGATCCGCCCTGCGAGGGCGCTGGCGGCCACGGTGGCGGGGCTGGCCAGCCACATCTGGCCCGGCCCGCTGCGGCCGGGGAAGTTCCGGTTGATGGCGCTGATCGTGACCTGGTCCGAACGGCTGGACACGCCGGGACCGGCGTTGATGCAGGCCCCGCAGGAGCTGCCGAGCACCACCGCGCCGACGGCTTCGAAGGCCTTGAGCCAGCCCTCTGCTTCGGCGTGGCGGCGCACGTCCTCGCTGCCGCACTGCACAAAGAACTGCACGCCCTCAGGGACGCGGCGGCCCGCCAGGGCCGCGGGGCGGATGGCCTCGTAGGCCCGGCGCAGGTCCTCGCGCTTGCCTCCGGTGCAGCTGCCCAGGTAGGCGATGTCGATGGGCACCGCCTCGGCGAGGTCCGCCAGGGCCAGACCGTTGCCGGGGTCGCCCGGGCGGGCCAGCATGGGGCTCAGCGTGGCGCAGTCGAGGTCCAGGGTCTGGGCGTAGTCGGCGTCCTCATCGCCATGCATCCAGGGCTCCAGGGCAAGATCCACTCCCCGGCGCTCCTTGAGGAAGCGGCAGGTCTCCGCGTCCGGGGCCACCAGGCCTGTGAAGCCGCCAATCTCGGCGGCCATATTGGTCAGGGTGGCGCGCTCGTCGGTGTCCAGGTCCCGCAGGCCTTCGCCCTGATACTCGATGACGTGGCCGAGGGCGCCGCCTTCGCGGATGAGGGGCTGGGCCAGCAGGTGCAGGACCAGGTCCTTGGCGGACACACCGCATCGGAGCCGGCCGCGCAGCCGCACCCTCAGGGTGGGCGGCACCGTGACGCGCACATCGCCGGTGACCCAGGCGCAGGCGATGTCCGTGGTGCCGATGCCGAAGGCCAGACAGCCCAGGGCGCCTGAGTGGGGCGTGTGCGAGTCGGTGCCCACCACCACTTGGCCGGGGCAGGCATAGCGCTCGGTCATGAGGGCGTGGCAGATGCCCTCGCTGCCAGAGCCATCGGTCAGCTCGCCGTGGAGGCGGATGCCATGCCGGGCGCAGAAGGCCTCCTGGGCCGGCTTGAGGCCCTCGGCCACTGCCAGCAGGCCCATGGCCCGATGGTCCGGGTGGATGCTGTGGTGCAGGAAGGTGAGGTGGTCCCGGAAGGCCAGGATGGACGCCGGGTCGCGGACGACCGCCTCGGGTCCCAGGGCCTGTTCCAGGAACCGCGCGGCCATGGGGGTCACGTACTCGTGGCTGAAGCGCCAGTCCGCCCGCACGAAGAGGCCGTCGCCGGGCCGCACCATCGGCAGTCCCGTCTGGCCGGCGGCGGCATCCACCACGGCGTGGCGGGCCAGCAGCTTCTCCGCGTAGGTCATGGGGTGGGCTGCATGGGCTGGGAGGGGCGGCGCCACCTCGCCCGTCAGCCGCGCCGCGTTGTAGGCGAAGAGGCCGCCGCGCCGCACGATCTCGGCGGTGACCGGATCGAGTCCCTCCGTGAACTCCGCGAGGGGGATGGCCTCGCTCCGGCGCAGGCGCGGCACCAGGCCGAAGTCGGTGCTGGTGAGGAGGCCCAGGTTCTGGCAGTTCTGACGGTAGATCCGCTCGAAGCTCTCGCCGATCACCAGACGGAGACCCGCGCACCACTCGGCGTAGGGACTGGCCTCACGGCTACTGCCTTTGCCCCGCCGCTTGCCAGCCACGCTCACGGCGAAGCCGCCGGCCCGCACGGCGCCCTCCCCGATGGGGGACACCCCACCGCAGCGCAGGCCCATATAGGGGAAGTCGCCGAGCTTCTCGTCGTAGTGGTAGCAGATGTGGGCCGGGGTGATCTCGTCGGTGCTGATCTGGTCCCTGAGCGGCCCCGCCGCTTCCAGCGTCAGGTCCTCACCCGCCAGCTGGCGGAGGATCCGTGCCGGATCCTCCGAGAGGAAAAGGATTCGGCCAGCGAAGCGGATCGAGTCGGGCAGCATCTCTCCAGCCTACTTCGTTCTCCCAGACACACGAAGGCCCCCGTCCGGGGGCCTTCGTGTGTCTGGGAGCAGGCTAGTCCTTCTCTTCCTCGGCCTTGAGCTTGGCTTCCTGCTCGTCGAGGTGCTTCATGAGACGCTCAGCCAGGGGCTCGTCGTCCAGGGGCGTGAACATGTCGTCCTTGACCTCGAAGATCTCGAGGCTCAGGCCCTCTTCGGGATCGGCAGTGCCCTCTTCCTGGGCCTGCAGCTCGGCCAGGGGGGCGAGAATGGCGAAGTTGCGGCCCTCGAACTCGAGCTCCTCGAGGATGGCGAACTCTTCCTTTTCGCCGTTCTCGTCTTCGAGTTCCACCACTTCGATCTCGAAGGAATCATCGTGGTCGTGGTTGCAGTCTGGTCCGTGTTCGTGACCTTCATGAGCCATGGGCTCCTCCTTGCGCAAGGGTCAAGAATACGGTCGAACGCCTGTCCGGCCAAGGGAATAAGCACTCTGCCAGAAGCTATGGGAGCTTGGCTTCCCCGGGGCCGGTGACGATGGCGCTGACCGTGCGCCTGGCGCCTGGGGCCTCCAGCCGAACCCGCTCGCCGAGGCCTGCCCGGCTGCGGGCGGTGGTGTCAACGCTGATGGTCAGGGACTCGTGGGAGCTCGTCAGGCGGACCTTGTCGCCCATCTGCACCAGGGGAACGCCCTCCAGATCCCCCCGCGTGAGGATCTTGCCGGAGACGACGGAGCGCATGAGTCGGTAGCCCGTGGGGAGCTCGGTCAGGGCACCCTCAGGGGGCACGCCCTCGAAGGGGCTGGACTCCACCTGGTCTTCGGTCAGCTCCGCCTTACGGCTGAGGTCGAGCTTGGCGCGCAGCAGGTTGCCCACCCAGTGGCCTTCCAGATCCACCCGGACCATGCCGACCCGCTCGCCATCCACCTTCAGGGTCACCACAACGAAGAAGCGGCCCAGGGGTTCGCGCTTGCTCAGGTGGGTGGGCTCGAAGGTGAGCGTCCCGGCCCGGACGACGGGTACTCGTGGCATCTGGGCCACTTTGAACTGGTGCTCGCCGCCGAAGGCCTTGGCCTCGCGCTGGGCGAAGGCCAGGGCCGCGTCCGCCAGCTTCTCGGAAGGCGAGGCGGAGGGCGCCTGGGCCACGAGGGCCGGCAGGGCCAGGAGGAGGTAGGCGGCGGTGCGCATGGTCGAGCCTCTTTACGAGCGCTTGAGGTTGGCCACGAGGCTGAGCATGTTGTCCACGGTCTGGATGGTCTTGGAGTTGGCCTCATAGGCCCGCTGGCCGATGATCATGTTCACCATCTCCTCGGCCACGTCCACGTTGGAGACTTCCAGGGAGCCCTGGGCGAGGGTCCCCAGGCCGTCGGCGCCGGGCACGCCGTCAATGGCATCGCCGCTGGCGAGGGTGGGCTGCAGCAGGTTGCGGCCCAGCTGATTCAGGCCCGTGGGGTTGATGAAGTGCGACAGGGTGATCTGGCCCACCTGCTGGGGCTGGGTCTGGCCGGTCTGGGTCACGCTCACGGTGCCATCCGGTGCCACGGTGACGCTCAGGGCGTCCTGGGGGATGGTGATCTGGGGGTCCAGCAGGAAGCCAGCCGAGTTCACGAGGGCCCCGTTCTGATCGGTGGTGAAGCCGCCATCCCGGGTGTAGGCCATGGTGCCGTCCGGCATGGTGACCTTGAAGAAGCCGTCCCCCTCGATCGCCATGTCGAAGCGGTTGCCCGTCTGCCTCAGGTTGCCCGTGCTGTACTGCCGCATGAGGCTCTGCAGCTTGGCGCCGTGGCCCATCTGGATGCCCGAGGGGATTGAGGTGCTGTTGCTGGAGCTGGTGCCCGCCAGGTTCACGGTCTGGTAGAGCAGATCCTGGAATTCGGCCCGGGCCTTCTTGTAGCCCGTGGTGTTCACGTTCGCCAAGTTATTGGAAATGGTGTCCATGTTGTATTGCTGGACATTCATGCCCGCCGCTGCCGACCACATCGCACGCATCATGGGAACCTCCTGGGGGAATCACTGAAGACAGGAAAAGTGAGGGGAAGACAGGTCACTACCTCGAGATGGCCACATCGTTGATGGACCTGGAGTCCAGGTCGTTGGAGAGGGTGGAGGCCACCTTCAGGCTCAGCTCATAGAGCCGGTTCAGCCGGATCATCTCCACCATGGTGGAGGCGGCATCCACGCCGCTCTGCTCCAGGTGTCCCTGGGTGACGGTGCCCTTGAGGGGCGCCTCGGTGGCCCCGGTGGGATCAAACCGCAGGGCGCCGGTGCGCCTGAGGCTGCCGGCTTTCTCGAAGGCTTTCAGGTCCAGCTGACCCAGCACCTGCTCCTTCTGGGAAACGGAGCCGTCGGCCGAGATGGACACATTCCCATTCTTGGGGTCGATCACGATGGGCTGGCCGTTTTTGCCGAGTACGGGGTTGCCGTCCATGGCCTGGAGCTGGCCATCCTTCCCGAGTTGGAGCCGCCCGTCCCGGGTGACCCGATCCCCGGCCGGGGTCTTGATGGTCAGGAAAGCATTGCCTTCAATGGCCACGTCCAGGGGGCGCCCGGTGGCGCGCAGGGTGCCCTGCTCGGTGACCACGCCGGTTCCGGCGAAGATCACACCGTCGTTCAGGCTGCCGCTCAGGGGCAGCTTCCGTGCGCTGCTCTCGGCCTTGTTGAACACGGCGAAGAAGGCCTGATCGGGCTTGTAGCCCACGGTGGCCGCGTTCGCCAGGTTGTTCGCCACCACGTCCAGCTGGAAGGACCGGGCCTTCAAGCTGCCAGCAGCGACATAGTATCCAGAATCCATTGGGCACCTCTCGCCCAGCCAGCGGCGGGGACGAGGGGACTACCGCCAAAGGGATGCCAAAAAAATCGGCCTCCCGAAGGAGGCCGATTCAGATTGAGCGGTAGGGCTCAGATCTTCTGGACGTTGGTAGCCTGGGGGCCCTTCTGGCCCTGGCCGACCTGGAAGCTGACGCGCTGATTCTCGTCCAGGGTACGGAAACCCGTGGTCTCGATCGCGGAGTGATGCACGAACAGGTCCGCACCTCCCTCGTCGGGGGTGATGAATCCGAAACCCTTTTCGGCGTTGAACCACTTAACGGTGCCTTGAGCCATGATGACTTCCTACTTTTCTTCGTCCTGGATGAAAATGCGCTGACCCTTCCAGGCGAGGTGGCAACGCTTATTTGGCCCGTACGACAGACGGGAGACTGTCAGTGTAGGCCATTTCGGGATTCAGTTTTCAAAAAATCGATCTGATTTCGAAAAAAATCCGATCCCCACGGGAAAGGAGGGCTCAGAGGTAGGTCCTCGCTCCCAGGAGGGCCTTCCGGAAGTAGGGGTCTGCAAGCTCATCCTGGCGGATGGTGCGCCCCGGACTGGGCGCGTGGATGAAGGTCCCGTTCCCGAGGTAGAGGCCGACGTGGCTGACCCGGCCGGCAGCTTTGGTGGCAAAGAAGAGCAGATCTCCCGGGCGGGCCCGGTCCAGCTCCACAGGCGTTCCCGCCTCGAACTGCGCCATGGAGTTGCGGGGGAGGCGCAGACCGTTGAGCCGGTAGACCGCCCCGGTAAGGCCGCTGCAGTCAAAACCCCGGTCCGTGGTGCCGCCGAAGAGGTAGGGCACTCCCATGTAGCCCCGCGCCGTCTCCACCAGGCTGCCGCGCAGCCCTCGCTCATCCGTGGGTCGGAACCGGCTGGGACCGGGGGCCGTGGGCGCGGAGCCATCGGGTGCCACGACCCAATACGCTTCGATCACCCCCGCGGCCTTCAGGGCGGCACCCCGGTCCCGGGCCTTCTCTCGGGTGCTGAAGTCCCCGAAGCGGACCCGGTAGAGGCCGTCCCCGGAGGCATAGTAAGTGGCCTCCAGCCCCTGGGCCTGGAGGGACTCCGAGAACCGGGCGGCATTTTCGGCCTTGGCGAAGGCGCCGGCCTGCAAGGTGAACCCCAGGCGGGGCAGGGGCTTGGCTTTCGGGGTGGGCTCCATTGTGGGAAGCGGGCGGTCCGGGGCCGGACGCGGGGCGCGCCAGCAGCCTGACAGCAGGAGCAGACCCACGACCAGCGATGGACCAACCCCCGGGCTGCGCGTCACTTCGCGGGACAACATGCCTGAATCCTAGCACCTGGAGCAGGTCTAGCCTAGGCCAGGAGGTCCAGCTGGGTGGCCACTTCGGCGACCGGCGGCGGGGTGTAGGTCCGCAGCACCCGATCGAGCTGGGCCTGGGTCTGGCCGAAGGCCTCGGGTCCCGGTCCACCGGCATTGGGCTGCAGGTTCCTTAGCCGGGGGACGGCCGCGGCGTCCCGGACCAGACCCGCGCTCAGCTCTCCCGGCAGGCTGGCCTGGCCCGCCGGAGTGACCACCCCAGCCCCGAAGCGCAGCGCCGTCTGGAGGGCGAAGTCCACGCTGGCTCCGGTCTGGAAGGTGTCCTGGAGCGTGCTGAGGTCCTGCGGCAGCGTCTGGCTGGCCGTGGTGGTGGGCTGGGTGGACTCCGTGGCCTGGGTGGCGGAGGTGGTGTCCGTGGTGGCCTGCGGGGCGCTCAGCGCTGCCAGCAGGGAGGCCGTGGCGGTGGAGTCAAAGCTCGGGCTGACTGCGGCCGGCTCGGCAACGGGGGCGAGGGCCACCGCCTGGAGGCTCTGGCGGAACAACCCCTGGGCCAGATCTTGCGCCAGACGCTGGACTGAGGTGCCGGCGGCATCCTGGGCGTTGGTCTGGACCTTCGGAGTCGCCAGGACGGTTGGTGGCGGCTTGAGGGCATAGGTGCCGAGGGGGCTGATGGCGAACGCGTCCATGACACTCCCAGGATAGGCCTTTTCGAGCGGAAGGTTTGCCCCCGGTCCCATGAGATGGCTATGGGATCATGGGGGACCCGGGAGTGGCGATGAGCGAAAAGAAGGTCAGTTACGCGTCCAGCGGCGTCGATATCAGCCGCCAGGACGAGGCCCTCAGGCGCATCAAGCCCCATGTGAAGGCCACCAAGACCCCGGGTGTCCGCAGCGACATCGGGCTCTTCGGCGGCCTGTTCGACGCCCGCTTTCCCGAGGCCAAGCCCATCCTTGTCAGCAGCATGGACGGGGTGGGCACCAAGATGAAGGTGGCCCGGCGGGCCGGCATCTGGGACACGGTGGGCCAGGATCTGGTGAACCACTGCATCAACGACATCCTGGTCCAGGGCGCGCGGCCCCTCTTCTTCCTGGACTACATCGCCGCCCAGCAGCTGGAGCCCGAGGTCATCGAGCAGATCGTCCTGGGCATGGCCACCGCCTGCCAGGCCGCGGGCGCGGCCCTCATCGGCGGCGAGCTGGCCGAGATGCCGGGCGTCTATGCCGAAGGCGAGGTGGACGTGGCGGGCACCATCGTAGGGGTCGTGGACGAGGCAGACCTGCTGCCCCGCCTCGAGGCCATGGGCGAAGGTGACGTCCTCATCGGCCTGCGCAGCTCGGGCCTGCACACCAACGGCTACTCCCTGGCCCGCAAGGTCTGCTTCGAGCTCGAGAAGCTCGAGGTGAACGATCTGATGCCCGGCACCGACCTGACCGTGGGCCAGGCCCTGCTGGCCATCCACCGCAGCTACCTGGCGCCGGTCATGCCCCTGGTCAAGGCGGGCAAGCTGGTGGCCATGGCCCACATCACTGGCGGCGGCCTGACGGACAACCTCCCGCGCGTGCTGCCGAAGTCGCTGGACGCCGAGATCGACACCGCCAGCTGGCAGATCCCGGCCCTGTTCCGCTTCCTCATGGAGAAGGGCGGCCTGGGTATCGATGATGCCCGCCAGGCCCTGAACCTGGGGGTGGGCATGGTGCTTGTGGCCAAGGCTGACCTTGCGGCCGAAGTGCTCGACCGCCTCCACGAGAGCGAAGAACCCGCCTGGATCTTGGGGCGCCTGGTGCGGGGGACTGGCCGGGTGACCTACCTGTAAAGGGGGCTGCTCTGCGAGGCTTAGGTGGGAGCCTGCCGGTGCCTTAAGCGGCAATCATGTCTCTTGAGGAGGTTGGACTACCGGGCGTCCCGTTGCCGGTGTGTAAACTCTCGTGCCCTCGTGGCTGCCTTGCCGCGACGTTCTGTCAGCCGTGAGGCGCTTTGTTGGACAAGCTCCATCGTGGAGCCCATATTCGTTTCGCAGTCTTACGTCTAGAGGCCATCTCCCTGTCCAGTGTGAGATCACGGCTCAGAGCGAAGGTGGTCAACGCTTCCTGCGGTTCAAACCGCGGTGAGCCCTTTTTGTAGAGGGAGTGCGGGCATGGAACGTTACGGCCTGAAAGGTGAAGCCAGTGGTAAGAAGCGGGTGGCGGTGCCCTACCGCGGCATCCGCCTCCTGAGGAACCCGATGTATACCAAAGGGAGCGCCTTCACCCAGGAAGAGCGACTGGCGCTTGGGCTGGGGGGCCTGCTGCCCCACGGGGTGACCACGCTGGATCAGCAGGCCAGGCGGGTCTACGCCAGCATCCAGTGCAAACAGGATCCCCTCGAGAAGTACATCGGGTTGGCGGGGCTCCAGGACCGCAATGAATACCTGTTCTACCGGGTGCTGATCGACCACATCCAGGAGTTCCTCCCGATCATCTACACGCCTACGGTGGGCCGCGCCTGCCAGGAGTTCAGCCACATCTTCCGCCGGTCCCGAGGCCTCTGGATCACACCGGAACACCGCGGTCACGTCGCGGAAATGCTCAAGAACGCGCCTTTCGAGGACGTCCGACTCATCGTGGTCACCGACAACGAGCGGATCCTGGGACTGGGCGACCAGGGGGCGGGGGGCATGGGCATCCCCATCGGCAAGCTGGCGCTCTACACCGCGGCCGCGGGCATTCCGCCCTGGCAGACCCTCCCCGTCAGCCTGGATGTGGGCACCGACAATCTGGACCTGCTGGAAGACGAGTTCTACCTCGGCTGGCGCGCGCCGCGGCTGAGGGGCCCCGAGTATGACTCGCTGGTGGACGAGTTCGTCCAGGCTGTGAAGACCTGTTTCCCCAAGGCGCTGCTGCAGTGGGAGGACTTCAAGAAATTCAATGCCTTCCGCTTGTTGGAACGCTACCGCAAGGAAATCACCAGCTTCAACGACGACATTCAGGGAACCTCTGCTGTGGGTGTGGCGGCGCTCCTGGCCGGGGCCCGGGCCACGGGCATCCCGCTGCGACAGCATCGGATCCTCTTCCTGGGTGCGGGAGCCGCCGGGATCGGCATTGCCCGACTCATCCGCGGAGTCCTGGCGCAGGAGGGCCTTGAGGGCGAGGCGCTGACTGCCGCCACCGCCAGCCTGGACGTCCAGGGCCTCTTGGTAGAGGACGATCCCGCGCTTGATCCCCTGCAGAAGCCCTTTGCCTGGCCCGTGGCATTGGCAGAGCGCATGGGTCTGGGACGAGGTCAGAAACGAGATCTCCTCTCGGTGGTCCGCGCCTTCAAGCCGACCATGCTCATCGGCACCTCCGGCAGCCCCGGCGCCTTCACCGAAGCGGCCATCCGTGAGATGGCCCTGCATGTGGAACGCCCCCTGGTGCTCCCCATGTCCAACCCGACCAGCAAGAGCGAGGCGAAGCCCAAGGACATCCTCGCCTGGACGGAGGGGCGCGCCCTGGTGGCCACCGGAAGTCCCTTCGAGCCCGTCATTGTCGGAGGCAAGGAACATCGCATCGGCCAGAGCAACAACGTCTTCATCTTCCCGGGCGTGGGTCTGGGCGTCCTGGTCTCTGAGGCCCGCGAGGTGACTGATGCCATGTTCATGGCAGCAGCTCGGCAGCTGGCCGAAGAAGTCCTTCTCGAGGATCTAGAGGGCGGGAGCCTGTTCCCGTGCACGGGGCGGATCCGGGAAGTCACCACCCATGTCGCTGCCGCCGTGGCGCGCGAGGCCCGGGACTCTGGCGTGGCCCAGCATCCCCTGGAAGACGCCGCCCTCGAGCAGGCCATTGCCGAAGCGATGTGGAACCCAAACTACCTGCCCGCGGATCCCGCGCCGCTGAGTGGCACCGAGGAGGACCGGCTGGCTCCAGCCCTGGTCTGAAGTCCCATTCGGTGTTCCACTGGCACCTGTCGACAGGGGAGGGCGGTTTTGGCAACGATGCCAGGGAAAGCTTCACCCCCTCGCCTAGGCCTCCTGGATCCTCTGCGGGGCATCCTCGCGCTCAGCGTGGCGGTCTATCACCTGAGCGTCTGGTTCGACCTGTCGCGGTCCGGTTCCGGCATGAACATGGCCACCGCCAAGATCGGCAACTACAGCGTGTCGGCCTTCTTCGTCCTCAGCGGCTTCCTGCTGTTTCGGACGGCATCCTGGCAGCGCGTTCAGAAAGAAGGACTGGGCCGCTTCTGGCTGCGGCGGTTCCTGCGCCTGGCGCCGGTCTTCTATCTGGCCTGCGGCCTGAACATCCTCTTCCACCTAGGCATGGGTCCTGATCCCACCCCGCGCTTCCTGCTGGAGAACCTCACCCTGACCTTTGGCGCCTTCCATCCCAACCACGCCCTCGTCACCGGCGGCTGGTACGTGGGTCTGGTCTCGCTGCTCTACTTCGTCTATCCGGCCCTGGCCTGGCTGCGGGACAAGGGCGGCCTGACCTTCCTGGTGGCGCTGGCCCTCGGGCTCTGGCTGTGGAGCCTGCCCTCGACGCTCCACGGCATCATGGCCGAGCCCCAGTGGAACCGCTTCCACACCTACGTCCTGGCGCCCAACCAGCTGTTCCTGTTGGCCTGGGGCGGCCTGCTGGCGGGGCTCCACGAGCGCACCGAGGAGCGCCTGGAGCCCAAGGTCGCGCTGCTGCTGGCCCTGCCCATGCTCTGGCTGCTGCTGCGGCCCGCGCCCCAGTTCTTCGACCACCTCACGGCCCTCACCGGGTGGCTGCGCTACCGCTACCTGCTGGTGGTCACGATCCTCGTGGCCCTGGCGGCCTTCACCCGCCACCAGGAACCCGGCTGGCTGGGCAAGGTCCTCACGCGGCTCGGCGCCTGGAGCTTCGGCCTGTACCTGCTGCACCCCTTCACCATGAAGCTGGTGGCACCGCACGTCTCCGGGCAGCTGGGCTTCGGGCTGGCCCTGGGCTTGGCCCTGGTGGCCGCCGCGGCGGTGCACCGCTGGATCGAAGAGCCGGCCGGGCGGCTGGGACGAGGCTGAGTCCGTTGAAAATCAAACTTCGAAAGTTAGATTTTCAACAGGCAACTCGTTCCTCGATCAGGACTCGCCCTCAATGCGGGCATAGAAGCTGGTCCGGCGCAGGTTCTCCTCGATCTTGAAGGCCTGCTGCATGGGCGGGAAGGCGCGCTGCTCGCAGTCCGTGCGCTCGCAGAGGCGGCAGGTGACGCCGATGGGGACCGGCGGCTGATCCAGGCGCAGGCCGTCGGCATAGATCAGGTCCTTGGCGTAGCCCATCTCGCAGCCCAGGCCCACGGCCTGCATGGCGTGCTGGCCCCGGTAGCCGCCAGTGTCCTTCTGGAGGGTGCGGGCGATGCAGAAGTACTTGCGGCCGTCCGGCATCTCGCTGATCTGGGTGCGGATCAGGCCCGGCGTGAGGAAGGCTGCGTGGGCGTTCCAGCGGGGGCAGGCGCCGGAGAAGCGGGCGAAGCGTATGCCCGAGGCCGAGAAGCTCTTGGAGATGTTGCCGGCGATATCGATGCGCAGGAAGTGGAAGGGCACGCCCTCCAGGCCCGGTCGACGCAGGCTGGTGAGGCGGTGGCAGACCTGCTCGAAGCTGGTCTGGAAGCGGCGGGCCAGGATGTCGATGTCGTAGCGCTCGCTCCGGGCGGCCCGCAGGAAGGGCTCGTAGGGCATCAGCACGGCACTGGCGAAGTAGTTGGCCATCGCCACCCGCGCCAGGGCCCGGGAGGCCTGCGTGCGCAGCAGGGGATGCTCGGCGAGGCGGTCCAGGAGGCCGCCGTGCTCCAGCAGTGCTAGCTGGTGGGCCAGCTGAAAGCTGCGGCTGCGCTGGGTCAGCAGCTCCGAGAGGCTGATGGTGCGCCGATCCGGGTCGTAGCGGCGCAGCAGGCCCGGGTATTCGGAAACGCGGTGGACGCGCACCTGGAGGCCCCGGGCCTCGCAGGCGGCCACGAGACCGGGGAAGGGGTTGTCCGGATCAAGGGCGGCGGTGGTCCACAGCGTCTCGGCGGCGACCTCCAGCTCCGGGAAGTGGTTCATGGCCTGCTGGATGAAGTCGCCGACCTCCTCGGAGGGCAGCCGGGTGGCCTCGGGGTCGAAGCCCTGGCCATCGCTGAGCTTGGTGGAGAGGGTGCCGAGGCTGTCCTGGGTGTGCTGGTAGGCGCGGTAGAGCTCGAATACGCCCCGGGCCAGCTGGGGGCTGTTCTGCACAAGCTCGCGTACGTCCTGGGCCTGGAGCCCCAGGGTCTCGAAGAGCGGGTCGCCGAAGACCTCCATGAGGTCATCCGACAGGCGCTGATCCTCCTCGGGGGCCAGGGCCGTGAGGTCCAGGTGGAACCGCTGCGCCAGGCGGATGAGCAGCGGGGCGGTGAGAGGACGCTTGTTGCCCTCGATGAGGTTCAGGTAGCTGGGGCTGATGCCCAGGGCTTCGGCGAGCTGGACCTGGTTGAGTCCCTCCTGGCGGCGGAGGAGGCGGATCTTGGCGCCGAGGCGCGAGGCGGGCTTGCTGGGAGGGGAGGAGGGCATGGTCATTCCTTTACATCAATTTACAAAATCAATGCTGACAATTGACAAAAATTATCTACTTAACCCCTATCAATGCTGAGGTTCATTGACTTCATCCAGAATAGGTCAATCTTTGACATAGCACCAGTCCCCAACCCTCCCCAACCCTTTCTGAGGTGACCCATGACCCCCCGCTTCCCCATCCCTGCTCTTGAAGACGACTTCTCCGCCAACCGGTGGGAAGGCATCACTCGCCCTTACAGCGCCGACACCGTGAAGAAGCTTCGCGGCAGCGTTCGCATCGACCACACCCTGGCCCAGATGGGCGCCCGCAAGCTCTGGAGGCTCGTCCAGCAGGAGGAGCCCGCCCGCGCCCTGGGTGCCATGACCGGCGGCCAGGCCGTCCAGATGGCCAAGGCCGGCCTCAAGGCCATCTACTGCTCCGGCTGGCAGGTGGCCGCGGACGCCAACAGCTCGGGCCAGAGCTACCCCGACCAGAGCCTCTACCCGGCCAACTCCGTCCCCACCCTGGTGAAGCGCCTCAACAACGCCCTCCAGCGGGCCGACCAGGTGGAGCACGGCGAGGGCGGTGTCAGCCGCGACTGGTTCCTGCCCATCATCGCCGATGCGGAAGCCGGCTTCGGCGGGCCCCTCAACGCCTTCGAGCTCATGAAGGGCATGATCGAGGCGGGCGCCGCGGGCGTCCACTTCGAGGACCAGCTCTCCAGTGAGAAGAAGTGCGGTCACCTGGGCGGCAAGGTGCTTATCCCCACGGGTCACTTCATCCGCACCCTCGTCGCCGCCCGCTTGGCTGCGGACGTCCTGGACGTGCCGACCCTGGTCATCGCCCGCACGGACGCGGACTCCGCCCGCCTGATCACCTCGGACATCGACGATCGCGACAAGCCCTTCCTCACGGGGGAGCGCACGCCCGAAGGCTTCCACCGCATCACCGGCGGCGTCCAGATGGCCATCGCCCGCGCCAAGGCCTACGCGCCCTATGCCGACATGATCTGGTGCGAGACCTCCACGCCCGACCTCAAGGAGGCCCGCGAGTTCGCCGAGGGTGTCCATGCCGAGTTCCCGGGCAAGCTGCTCGCCTACAACTGCTCCCCTTCCTTCAACTGGAAGAAGAAGCTGTCGGACGAGGAGATCGCCACCTTCCAGCAGGAGCTGGGCGCCATGGGCTACAAGTTCCAGTTCATCACCCTGGCGGGCTTCCACAGCCTCAACCACGGCATGTTCGAGCTGGCCAATGCCTATCGCACCGAGCACATGACCGCCTACTCGCGGCTGCAGGAAGCGGAGTTCGCTTCCGAGGAGCGTGGCTATACCGCCACCAAGCACCAGCGCGAGGTCGGCACCGGCTACTTCGACGAGGTGGCCCAGGCCATCAGCGGTGGGCTGGCCTCGACCCTGGCCCTGGTGGGTTCCACCGAGTCCCAGCAGTTCCACTAGGAAGCTCCGCACGACGAAACGGAAAGGGCCGCCGACGCACCACGCGTCGGCGGCCCTTTCCATCTGGGACTACTTGGTGGGCTTGGCCGCTGCTGCCACAGGCTTGGCGGAGTAGGCCTGGCCCGTGCGGTGGTAGGTCAGGTACTCGCCGAAGAAAACGGCCATGAGTTCGGTGTGGTCCTTGAAGAAGGCGAACCCGTGGTCCTTGCCCTCCCAAAGGCTCAGTGCCACGCCGGGCTGGTTCGCCAGGCTCAGGGCGTTCTGGTACGCATCCTTGTCGTCGGCGGCTGCCAGCGCCAGCGTCGAGGCATTCGCCCCCAACACGGCGCCCTTGAGCTTCTCGCGGGCGCCCTCGCCGAAGGCGCCGGTGCCAGCAGGGCTGAGGCAGAGGATGGCCACCGGCTTCACCTGCGGAGCGGCCAGGAGCGCCGCAAAGGCGCCCACGCTCGAGCCCGCGAGGCCGATGCGGCGGCCGTCCACGCCGGGCTGACTGCGCAGCCAGGTTGCGGCCTGGGCGAGGTCTCCGGGGATGCTGTCGAAGCCCACAGCCTTCGCTGAGGCCATGAAGTCACCGGAAACGGTCACCTGAGCACCGCCCTTCAGGGTGCTGGCGCCGTGGCCGCGAAGGTCGAGGGCCAGCGTGCCGATGCCCCGGGCCGCCAGCCGCGCCGCCAGGGGTGCCCAGCCGGTACGATCCGCGCCGAACTGGTGGGCCAGGATCACCACCGGGACCTTGCCCTTGGCTTCGGGTAGGGTGAGGGTGCCCTTCAGGGCAAAGCCATCGGCGCTGGTGAGGGTCATCTCGGTGGTGGCAGGGGCCGCAGCCAGTGCCAGGGAGACCAGGGGAGCCAGCAGGGTGAAGGTGCGCATCGGGAACCTCCGGAATGGGCCATCACTCTAGCACGCATGGAACCAGGGCCATCCTGAGGTATAAAGGAAGCCTTCCCGAGCTTTCGAGGTGCCCATGACCGCCCAGACAACCGATGCCGTCCTGCAGGAGACCAAGCGCCGCATGCACTCGTCCGTGGAGGCCCTCAAGAAGGAGATGGCCACCATCCGGACGGGCCGCGCCAACGCCAGCCTCCTGGACAATGTCCACGTGGACTACTACGGCTCCACCGTGCCCCTGAACCAGATGGCCACGGTCTCCGTGCCCGAGGCCGGCATGCTGGTGGTGCAGCCCTTCGACAAGAGCGCCATCAAGGCCTGTGAGACCGCCATCCTCAAGTCCGACCTGGGGATCAACCCTTCCAACGACGGCAATGTGATCCGCCTGCCCATCCCCATGCTCACGGAAGAGCGCCGCCGTGACCTGGTGAAGGTGCTGCACCGCCTGGGCGAGGAGATCAAGACCGGCGTTCGCAACATCCGCCGCGACGCCAACGAGGATGTCAAGAAGCTGGAGAAGCTCAAGGAAGGTCACATCTCCGAGGACTTGGCCAAGAAGACCCTCGAGGACATCCAGAAGCTCACGGACGCCCACATCAAGGAGATCGATGAGGCCATGAAGCACAAGGAAGTGGAGATCCTGAAAGTCTGATCGTCCAAGTGCCCAGCCTTCCGGTCCTGCTCCTCCTCATGCTCGCCGCGCTGCTGGCGGGCTTCATCGACGCCATCGTGGGCGGCGGCGGGCTGATCACGGTGCCTGCTCTGATGCTGGCGCTGCCCGTGGGGACCCCGCTGCCCACCCTGCTGGGCACCAACAAAGTCGTCGCGGTGGCAGGCTCGAGCATGGCGGCGGGAAAGTTCCTGCGCTCGGGAACCCTCGCCTGGCGGGAGATGGTGGGGCCAGTCCTGGCCTCGGGGCTGGGCGCCTCGGTCGGGGTCTGGCTCACCTACCGGGTGCACGGGGACTTCCTGCGGCCCGTGATGATGGGCCTGCTGGTGGCCATGCTGGCCTTCACCCTGTTGAAGCCGGACCTGGGACAGCTGCACGCGCCGCGCTTCGGCCTCAACCACCGGCGCGGGCTGGCGGCCCTCATCGCCCTGGCCCTCGGATTCTACGATGGCTTCTTCGGGCCGGGGACCGGGTCGGTGCTGATCTTTCTCTTCGTGGCGGTGCTGGGCTCGGACTTCCTGCGGGCCTCGGCCCTGGCCAAGAGCGTCAACTGGGCCTCGAACCTGACGGCCATGGTCCTCTTCGTCGGGCAGGGGAGCTGGCTGCCTTCGGTGGCCCTGGGCATGGCCGCCGCCAACGGGGTGGGGGGCTACCTGGGCGCTCACGTGGCCCTGACCAAGGGGAGTGGCTGGGTGCGGGGGGTGTTCATCGCCGTCGTGACCGCCCTGATTCTTCGTCTGGGGTGGCAGTTGCTGAGGCTCTGACCTGCCGGTAGAGAATGGTTTTTTCCTCCGCGACTCCAGGGCATACTTGCGGCACGAGGCTCCCATGCAAGAAGACAGGCTTCTGCGCGAGCAGGCATCGCCCCCTGCTCCGCCGGGCAGGGCGACGCCCACGGAGGTGGCCGGACAGGCCGATCTCTGCCTCGGGGATCTTGTGGCCAGGGCCGTGCTCGAGGCCGTAGATACCTACGCCGTGATCATGAACGAGCAGCGCCAGATCGTGGCGGCGAACCCGACCCTGATCGAAGTGCTGGTGCGCGAAGGCATCGCGGACCCTCAGGGGGCCCGGGTGGGCGAGGCCATCGAGTGTGTCCACCGGGCGGAAGGCCCCGATGGCTGCGGCACGGCCCGGGCCTGCGGGCGCTGCGGCATGATGGACGCCGTGACGGCCGCCCGGCAGACCGGGAAGGCGGCCACCAGCGAGTGGCTCATCAGCATCCGCCGGGAGGGTCGCTGGGAGGCCCGGGAGTTCAGCGTGCGGGCGATGCCGCTCTCGGTGGCGGGGCAGGGGCTCATGCTGGTCACCTTCCAGGACATCAGCTCGACCAAGCGGCGGGACGCCCTGGAGCGGGTCTTCATCCATGACCTCATGAACTCCCTGGAGGGGCTGCAGGGCTGGGCCGACATGCTCAAGGGGGCCGGAGCCGAGCCTGCCGTGGTCGCCGAGCGGGTGCTGGAGGTCGCGGGCCACCTGAAGGCCGAGGTGGAGTCCCAGCACCGACTGCTCCTGGCCGAGAGCGGGGAGGTGGTGGTGGATCTCCGGCTGGTTTCACCGGAGCAGATCCTGGACCAGCTGGAGGAATCCCTGGGCCCGGCGGCCGTGGCGCGCATGCTTCGGCTGCCCTCTCCCGCGCAGACCCCGCCGCTCCACACGGATCCGGCGATCCTGTGCCGAGTCCTCGGCAACATGGTCCAGAACGCCTTGGAGGCGCTGCCCCAGGGGGGCCAGGCCAAGGTCTGGTACCAGGTCTGCGCGGGGCATCCGACCTTCTTCGTCCAGAACCCTGGGTGCCTGGGGCCAGAGATCGCGGACCGGGTCTTCCAGCGGTCCTTCAGCACCAAGGCGGCCCGCGGCCGCGGCCTGGGGACCTACGCCATGAAGGTCCTGGGCGAGACCGTCCTGGGCGGGAAGGTCGGCTTCACGACCAACTGGGAAGAAGGCACCCGGTTTCACATCGAGCTGCCTGGGTGAGCCTCGACCCGGGTTATGCTGGTCCCTCGATGCCTGCCCCCCGACCCCGTCCCTTCTCCCGGGACGTCCTCTTCAGAGCGCTTAGGTTCTTCTACCTGCTGTGGGGCGGGATGCTTCTGTCCACTCTGGCCTTCTACGGGCGCCTGCGTCTGCCGGCCCCATTCTGGCAGTGGCCGGGCCTCTGCCGGACCCTCATGGGGCCCTGGGGACGGGCCGTGGCCCTGGGTTTCGGCCTGGTGATGTGCCTGGCGGCCCTCCTGGAAGTGTGGGAGCTGGTGGACCGCCTGCTGGTGCGGTTCATGGGCGAATCGGAGCGCTGAGCGGAATCCTTCGCTTGGTTAAATGGCCCCTTTTGGCGATCCTGGAGCCTTGGGCTTGAACCCTTTGGGGGTTCGAGCCATTTAAGAAGCGTGTCTCGGAGGCAGGGCGATATGGTGCATGTGGTTCGTGGAATGATCGGAGCGGGGCTGCTGCTGGGGGCCCTGCCGGCCTTGGCCCAGGGCGTGGCCCTTTCGGCCGTGGACCCCGTGGGCATCGCTCGCAGTGGGGTGCAGGTGGCCTACGGCTACAGCCTGGAGGCCGCGACCGCCAACCCTGCGCTGCTGTCGTCGCTGAGGGACAAGATCAGCGCCTACCTGGCCTTTGGCGTGGAGCTGTCGGGCATCCAGCAGAGCATGGAGTCCAACCAGCAGACGGCGTTCAGCATCAACCGCAACCGCAGCATCGGCGGCTTCGGGCTGGCCGTGCGGACGTCCCCGACCCTGACGCTCGGCCTCAAGCTGGACGAGCCCTACCTCTTCCATCGGCAGCTGGTGGATACGGCGCCGAGCCGCTTCCTCGGGGACGGTCTCGACTTCTCCGCCCGCCGCCTGGAAGGGCAGCTGGCTTGGTCCCTCAGTCCCAACCTCTCCCTCGGGCTTGGCCTCGGTGTGGCGCGTCTCGGTTTCGACGCCAGCACGGTGCTGCGCCTGGGCGTGCCCGGCTCGGTCGCCACGGTCGTGGATGGCCTGGTGGAGCAGCGCGTGGGCGAGAGCGGCAACAAGATCGTGCCCAGCTACTCCCTGGGGCTGCGCTGGGCCATGAACCCGCGCTGGACCCTCGGCTTCACGCACCAGTCGGGCCTCAAGGGCGACCTCAGCCTCAAGTCTGGCTACCGGGGCGCGGTCCTGGGGCTCTATGCCAACGACGGCCTGAGCAGTGCTGCGCAGGGCACCGGCGCTCGCGCCGCGGCGCTGCTGGCGGCCTCCGCGCCCCAGGTCGGCAGCTCCACCCTGGAACTGCCCTCGCAGACGGCCTTGGGGGTGCGCCATCGCATCACCCCCGGCCTCACCCTGGAGACCGATGTCCGCTGGACCTCGGCGAGTCTGACCGTGCCCACCTTCGCCAGCGTGAAGACACCGACGGGCGTCACCCGAAGCCCGAGTGAGCTGCCGACGACCAAGGGGCACCTCGGCGTCGGGGTCTCTTCGGAGCTGGAGCTGGGCAAGTACTGGACCCTGCGGGCGGGCCTGTTCCTCGACCAGCCCAGTGTCCAGGCTTCCACCACCGAGCCCCTCCTGGGCGGTTCGCGCACGGCGGACTTCTCGATCGGCGCCGGCTACAAGACTTGGGGCGGAGAGCTGAACTTCGGTTACCAGTACCGCCAGAGTGAGGACCAGGACACCACCCGGCTGGGCGGGGTCTGGAGCTCGACGGGCTACCGTGGTGTCGGCACGCGGTCCCGGATGGAAGGCATGGGGCACCTCCTGGCGCTCGGCTTCCGCAAGTCGTTCTAGAGAGGAATGAGGCCATGCGTTTTCCCGGCCCCCACGCCTGTGAAGAGGCCCTTGACCGAGGTGAGCTCCACACCCTCTGGATAGCCCCCGCCGCCTGGGGACGGCTGTCGAAGCTGGTGGCCGCGGCCCGCCAGGCCGGTGTCGTGATCCACCGCGAACCCATGGAGGGCCTCGACCGCCGCAGCCCCGGGCAGCGTCACCAGGGCATCCTGGGAGAGGGCGGTCCCTTCGCCTACACGGAGCTCGAAGACGTGCTGGCCTGCGTCTCCGAACGGGGGAACGCCGCGCTGGTGCTGATCCTGGATGGCATCACCGATCCCCACAACCTGGGCGCCATCCTGCGCTCTGCCGCCGCCGCCGGGGTGGATGGCGTGATCCTTCCCGAGCGTCGCTCCGCTGCCGTCAACGAGACCGTGGTCCGCGCCAGCGCGGGCACGGCCGGGCGCGTGCCGGTGTGCCGGGTGGTGAACCTGAGCCGAACCCTCGAAGACCTCAAGGCAGCCGGTCTGTGGATCTACGGGCTTGCTCTGGGCGAGGGCAGCCGCGACTACCTGCTGGAAGCCTTCGATCGTCCGACCGGGCTGGTCATGGGCGCTGAAGGCGAGGGCCTGCACCAGAAGATCCGTGAGCACTGCGACGGTCTGCTGCACATTCCCATGCCCGGCGGGGTCGAAAGCCTGAACGTTTCGGCCGCTGCAGCGGTGACGCTCTTCCGTGTCCTCGCCCGGCGCGGTGCGGAAACGCCGCGGCCGAGCAGCACTCCGGAAGTTTCCACTTGAGGCGCTTCGGTTGCCGTGATACCTTTCGAGTTCCCTGTCAGGAAAGCCCTGCCTCGCAGTGCCCACTGACATGAAACCCCGGCAGGGGTTCCAATGGGATGGTTTACGGGTTCTCCCGAAAACCATTGACAAGCCCCGGGAGGGGCACCGGACGAGTATGCCGAGATGGCCGAGTGGTTAATGGCAGCAGACTGTAAATCTGCCACGCATCGCGTTACGGAGGTTCGAATCCTTCTCTCGGCACCAGTCCTCCTGCACCATCGGAGTTCTGGAATCGCGTCCCCCGGGTTTCCACCGCGGGAATAGCTCAGTTGGTAGAGCGTCAGCCTTCCAAGCTGAATGTCGCGGGTTCGAACCCCGTTTCCCGCTCCACCCTCCCCGTCTGCCGGACCTGTCCGGTTGGCGTCAAGGTTCAAAGCCCACATAGCTCAGTGGTAGAGCACTTCCTTGGTAAGGAAGAGGTCACCGGTTCAAGCCCGGTTGTGGGCTCCACCTGCTCAGTTTGTTTTCCCTTCATTCTCTCTCCACCTTTCAGGAGGTATCCGTGGCCAAAGAGAAATTTGACCGTTCCAAGACCCACGTCAACATCGGCACCATCGGCCACGTGGATCATGGCAAAACCACACTGACTGCGGCCATTACCTACGTTCTGGCCAAGAAGTTCGGTGGCGAGACGAAGTCCTACGACCAGATCGACTCCGCGCCCGAAGAGAAGGCCCGCGGGATCACGATTAACACCGCCCACGTCGAGTACCAGACCGAGAAGCGCCACTACGCGCACGTCGACTGCCCCGGCCACGCTGACTACATCAAGAACATGATCACGGGCGCTGCCCAGATGGACGGCGCCATCCTGGTCGTCGCCGCCACCGACGGCCCCATGCCCCAGACCCGTGAGCACATCCTCCTGGCCCGCCAGGTTGGCGTGCCTTACATCGTGGTCTTCATGAACAAGGTCGACATCGCCGATCCCGAGCTCACCGAGCTGGTCGAGATGGAGATCCGTGACCTGCTGAGCCTCTACCAGTTCCCCGGCGACGATATCCCCATCATCAAGGGTTCGGCCCGCCTGGCTCTGGATCACGCTGAGACCCCCGAGCACCCCGACTGCGCCTGCATCCATGAGCTCATGGCTGCGGTGGATTCCTACATTCCCGATCCGGCCCGCGCCGTCGACAAGCCCTTCATCATGCCCGTCGAGGACGTGTTCACGATCACCGGCCGCGGCACCGTGGTGACCGGCCGCATCGAGGCTGGCATCGTCAAGGTCGGCGAGGAGATCGAGATCGTCGGCCTCCGCGACACCGTGAAGAAGGTTGTCACCGGCGTCGAGATGTTCCGCAAGTCCCTGGACCAGGGTCAGGCTGGCGACAACGCCGGCATCCTGCTCCGCGGCGTGGAGCGCAAGGACGTGGAGCGCGGCCAGGTTCTGGCCAAGCCCGGCAGCATCACCCCCCACACCAAGTTCAACGCTCAGGTGTACGTGCTGACCAAGGATGAGGGCGGCCGCCACACCCCCTTCTTCAACAAGTACCGTCCCCAGTTCTATTTCCGCACCACTGACGTGACCGGTTCCATCGAGCTCGAAGAGGGCCGTGAGATGGTGATGCCTGGTGACAACGTCACTCTGACCGTCGAACTGATCCAGCCCATCGCCATGGTCAAGGGTCTCAAGTTCGCCATCCGCGAGGGTGGCCGTACGGTAGGCGCCGGCAACGTGGGCGAGATCCTGGCCTAAAGCCCGATCCGCCCTCCGACTAGGAGGTTACGATGCGCGATATCATTCACCTGCAGTGCCAGGAATGCAAACGCAAGAACTACAGCACCACCAAGAACAAGAAGACCACCACGGGCAAGCTTGAGTTCAACAAGTTCTGCCGTTTCTGTGGCGGTTACCGGGTTCACCGCGAGGCGAAGTAGCCTCCGGTCCCGAGGGTTCCCGCCCGGCGCCGTCTGGTGTCCGGGCGGTTCCCACAGGGGAGTAGCTCAGTTGGTAGAGCAGCGGACTCCAAATCCGCAGGTCGCGGGTTCGAAGCCTGTCTCCCCTGCCACATCCCAGGCCCCGGCGCTCTCGCTCGGGGCCAGGTTTTTCTGATCCATGTCCATTCAACGGGGTCCCACGTGATCGGTGCCATCAAGCAACAGGCAAAGGATCTCTCGGCCGAGCTCAGCCGGGTGGATTGGCCCAGCAAAGAGAAGGTCATGACGTCCGCCTGGACGGTGGTGGTCATCTCGGTCTTCGTTGGGGTCTATCTCTGGGCCGTGGACTGGGTCCTCTCCAAGGGCTTCGCAGCCTTGTGGCTGAAGACGCGCTAAGTGGAGGCATCCGTGACCGATCTCGTGAGCACCCCCCAAGACACCCCTCAGGACACCACCCCGCAGCCCCAGGGCCGCGAGCTGAAGTGGTTCATCATCCACACCTACTCCGGCTATGAAGCCAAGGTGATGGAGCATCTCCGGCAGCGCATCAAGATGGAAGAGCGCTCGGAAAGCTTCGGGGACATCCAGATCCCGGAGGAGACCTACGAGGAGATGAAGGTCGACGCGAAGTCCGGCAAGAAGGAGCGCGTCGTCAAGAAGCGCAAGTCCTTCCCCGGCTACCTGCTGGTCCAGATCCAGGTCGAGCACAAGCCCGATGGCTCCGTGGAGATGGCCGACGCCGACTGGCACCTGGTGCGCAACACCCCGAAGGTCACCAGCTTTGTGGGGGCCAACAAGAAGCGGCCCACGCCCCTGACGGACGAGGAAGTCCGCCAGATCATGCACCACACCGAAGAGACCCAGGAGAAGCCCAAGCCTAAATACCACTTTGAGAAGGGCGAAAAGGTCCGTATCATAGATGGCCCCTTCGCCAATTTCGAAGGGGATGTGGACGAGATCCACGAAGAGCGCTCCACCATCAAGGTGATGGTGACGGTGTTCGGTCGCAGCACCCCCGTGGAGCTCGACTTCATCCAGGTCGAAAAGCGCTGACGCCCTTTTCGCACCCTTTAAGGCGGCCGTCGCCGGCATTCGCCGGAATCAGTCGCGGGAGAACAAGACATGGCTAAGAAGATCACTGGATACATCAAGCTGCAGCTGCCCGCAGGCGAGGCCACCCCGGCCCCTCCCGTCGGTCCCGCGCTCGGCCAGCACGGCGTCAACATCATGGAGTTCGTGAAGCAGTTCAACGCGAAGTCCGTCAGCGCCGTCGAGAAGGGCACCACCCTGCCCGTCGTCATCACTGTCTTTGCCGACCGCAGCTTCAGCTTCATCCTGAAGACCCCCCCCGCCGCCGTGCTCATCAAGAAGAAGCTCGGCCTGGCCAAGGGCAGCGCCACCCCCAACAAGGACAAGGTCGGCAAGATCACCATGGCTGAGCTCGCCGAGATCGCCAAGGTGAAGATGCCTGACCTCACCGCCGGCAGCCTCGAGGCCGCCGTCCGCTCCATCGCCGGCTCCGCCCGCTCCATGGGCGTCGACGTCATCGACTAGACCACTCTTTCCCGCCCGGGCCTCGCGCCCGGGCGGGCTGCACTTCATTGGAAAGCCGCGACGTGCGGCGATCCCGGCCACCGCGACCGTCATCGCGGGAGATCGTTCGAATGGAGCCAATATGGCCAAACCTGGAAAGAAGTACCGGGCTGCCGCGGCCAAGATCGAAGATCGCCTCTACGAGCTGCGGGACGCGCTCACCGTCGTGAAGGACATGGCTTTTGCCAAGTTCGACGAGACGGTGGAAGTCCACATGCGACTCGGAGTGGATCCCCGGCATGCGGACCAGATGGTCCGTGGCACCATCGTCCTGCCCCACGGAACGGGCAAGACCATGCGTGTGGCGGTGATCGCGGGCGGCGAGAAGATCAAGGAAGCGGAAGCTGCGGGCGCCGAGATCGTGGGCGGGGATGAGCTGGTCGAGAAGATCGCCGGCGGATTCCTCGACTTCGATGCCCTCGTCGCGACCCCCGACATGATGAAGGGCGTCGGTCGACTGGGCAAAGTGCTCGGACCCCGAGGCCTCATGCCCAACCCCAAGACCGGCACCGTGACCTTCGATGTGACGAAGGCCATCAAGGAGATCAAGGCTGGCAAGGTGGAATATCGCGTCGACAAGACCGGCATCATCCACGCGCCCGTCGGCAAGCTCTCCTTTGGCGTGCAGAAGCTCGAAGAGAACGCCAAGGCGCTCATCGATGCCGTGCACAAGGCCAAGCCGCCTGCGGCGAAGGGCAAGTATGTGAAGACGATGTATATCGCCTCCACGATGGGCCCCTCCGTCACCCTCAACACCACAGTCGTTGAGAAGTAGGAGGCTGACCATGGAAAAGACCAAGAAATACGCCGAAGTCGCCGTGCTCAAGGAGACCTTCGCGTCCGCCACCTCGGCGGTCGTGATCGAATTCAAGGGACTCGTGGTCGGGAAGGACACCGCCTTCCGCAAGAGCGTCCGCGAGAGCAAGGCCCAGTACCGTGTCAGCAAGAACACCCTGCTCCGCCTGGCCGTGAAGGACACCTCCTTCGAAGCCCTGGGCGGCTCCTTCAAGGGCGCCAGCGCCATTGCCACTACCAGCGCTGACGTCATTGCGCTGGCGAAGGCTGTCAACGGCTTCCTGAAGGACAATCCCGCCGCGACCTTCAAGGCCGGCATCATGGACGGCAAGTCCATCGACGCAAAGCAGCTGCAGGCCCTGGCCGAGCTTCCGAGCCGCGATGTCCTGCTGAGCAAGCTGCTCTACCTCATGAAGTACCCCATCTCCGGTCTGGCGGTCGTCCTCGAGGGCATCCGCAAGCAGAAGGCCGGCGAGTAATACCCAACCCCGAATCCATAACCCCATTTTCGAATTTTAGGAGACCATCATGGCTCTCACTGCCGATCAGCTCATCGCTGAAATCGAAACCATGACCGTCCTCGACCTGGCCAACCTGGTCAAGGCCCTTGAGGATCGCTTCGGCGTTTCCGCCGCCGCCATGGCCGCCCCCGCCGCCGGCGCTGGCGCCCCTGCCGCCGCTGTCGAGGAACAGACCGAGTTCAACGTCATCCTCCTCGAGGCTGGCGCCAACAAGCTGAACGTCATCAAGGCGGTCCGCGAGATCGTTGCGGGCCTCGGCTTGAAGGAAGCCAAGGACCTCGTTGACGGCGCTCCCAAGGCCGTCAAGGAAGGCATCGCGAAGGACGAGGCTGCCAAGATCAAGGAAAAGCTCGAAGCGGCCGGCGCCAAGGTCGAAGTCAAGTAGCTTTTTCTTCAGCAATAACGCAGAGCGTAGGGTGTGTCCCACACCTTACGCTTTGCGACTTTGTCTGAATATGGTACGATTATTCCTTCCGCTTGGATTCCCGAGCGGACCTCGACCCCTCAAAGGCCCCTGGTTGCCAAACGCCCGCCGTCGTAGCGCACTCCTCGTTTCTGGGCCAGTCCTTCCACCTTCCGGTGGCGGGGTGGCCATCGGTGCGTACTTGCGCGTCTCGCGTATCAGCATTTGAAATCCCGACCCGGGGCCACGGCCCTGGGACAAAGCCGTCTTTGCCCAAGGCCCGCAGCTCTGAATTGCCCCGCCGCGTGCCGTCCATAGAAGGTTCCGCCAACTTCATCTGGAGCGAACCATGAGTGTTCAGCAGAACATCTACCGCCAGCGCCTCGACTTCTCGAAGATCGCGTCCAAGGTTCCCATCCCGAACCTGATCGACATCCAGAAGCGGAGCTACGACGAATTCCTGCAGATGAACCTGCTGCACAGCGAGCGGGAACCCCGCGGCCTCAAGGCCGTGTTCGAGTCCATGTTCCCCGTGCAGAACGGCAAGAACCCCGATGGCACCGACGCCACGCTTGAGGTCGAGTTCCTCGACTACACCGTGGGCCACTGGGCCTGCAAGTGCGAGAAGTACCTGGGCCTCGAGCACCTCCGCACCCAGTGCAAGCACTGCAGCCACAGCATCGTGTCGGACCACCCGAAGGACCCGACGGTGGACTGCCCCAAGTGCGGCACCCGCAACAAGAACGCCGCCACCATCTGCGACGTGTGCCAGGAACCTGTTTCCATGAAGCAGAAGATGGGCATGGACGAGTGTGTCGAGCGCGGCTCCACCCTCGCCGCCCCCCTGAAGATCCGGGTGCGCCTCAACCAGTTCGACCGTGACGACAAGGGCAACCGCCGGTTCAAGCAGAGCCAGGACTCCGAAGTCTACTTCGGCGACCTGCCGATCATGACCGACCGCGGCACCTTCATCATCAACGGCACCGAGCGCGTGATCGTGAGCCAGCTGCACCGCAGCCCCGGCGTGTTCTTCAGCATCTCCTCGGACAAGAGCCTCTACAGCGCCCAGATCATCCCCTACCGCGGCTCCTGGATCGAGTTCGAGCTGGACGCCAAGGGCCTGCTCTACGCCCGCATTGACCGCAAGCGCAAGTTCCTCGGCGCCACCTTCATGCGCGCCCTGGGCCTGTTCAGCGAGGCCCTCAACGGCAACGAGCAGATGCTCCGCCACTTCTACACCCCGGCCACCTTCTTCCTCAAGAAGGGCAAGCTCAGCGTTGCCGTTGGCGAGCACCTCCAGGGCAAGAAGACCGACGAGGACGTGAAGCACCCCAAGACCAAGGAAGTGCTCCTGGCCAAGGACAAGAAGATCACCCGCCGCCTCCTCGAGCAGCTCGAGAAGGCCGGTGTCAAGGACGTGTCGGTGCCCCGCGAGATGCTGGACGGCGCCGTGCTCCTGCAGGACATCGTCAACATGAACACCGGCGAGGTGCTCATGGAGGCGAACGAGCCCTTCGTCCAGACCCACCTCGAGATGTTCCTGGCCAATGACATCGGTTCCTTCGATGTCTGCTTCCCCGAGGCGGACGCCACGGGCAAGGTCTTCTCCGAGACCCTGGCCAAGGACCACACCGAGGACAGCGAGGAAGCCGCCAAGGAGCTCTTCAAGAAGATCCGGCCCGGCGAGCCTGCCACCCTGGAGTCCAGCAAGAAGCTGCTCTTCGGCATGTTCTTCGATCCCCAGAAATACGACCTCAGCAAGGTGGGTCGCCACAAGATCAACGCCAAGCTGGACCTGAAGACGGACCTCGACTTCCGCACCCTCGGCACCGATGACTTCGTGCGCACCGTGCACTACCTGCTGCGCCTGAAGAAGTACGACACCACCCGTCAGGACATCGGCGAGGTCGCCCCCGTCCGTGCGGACGACATCGACCACCTGGGCAACCGCCGCGTGCGGTCCGTGGGCGAGCTGCTCGAGAACGGCTTCCGGGTCGGTCTCGTGCGCGTGCAGCGGGCCATCAAGGAAAAGTTCAGCATCGCGCAGGATCCCAACAGCCCCCTGCAGGCCCACGACCTGATCAACAGCAAGCCGGTGATCGCGGCCATGAAGGAGTTCTTCGGCAGCAGCCAGCTCTCCCAGTTCATGGACCAGACCAACCCGCTGTCCGAGATCACTCACAAGCGCCGCCTGTCAGCCCTCGGACCGGGCGGCCTCAGCCGCGACCGCGCGGGCTTCGAAGTCCGCGACGTGCACACCTCGCACTACGGCCGCATCTGCCCCATCGAGACGCCTGAAGGCCCGAACATCGGCCTCATCAGCTCGCTGTCCTGTTACGCCCGCATCAACGAGTTCGGGTTCATCGAGAGCCCCTACCTCAAGATCGAGAACGGCCGCATTGTCCACTTCGCCAAGGTCACCAGCGTGGGCGACTCGAAGCTGGGCTACATGGAAGTGGTCCGCCTCGAGGACCTCGACGCCGAGAACAAGAAGCTCGAGAAGGCCGGCAAGCGCCCCGCCAAGTACGAGCACCACGCCTTCTATCTCTCCGCGTGGGAAGAGGACAACCACGTCATCGCCCAGGCCAACGTCAAGGTTGACCAGGACGGGATGATCCAGGACGAAGACGTGACCGTGCGTTACGCCGGCGAGACCAAGATCGTCTCCCGCGACAAGGTCACCCTCATGGACGTCAGCCCCAAGCAGGTGGTCTCCGTGGCCGCCTCGCTGATTCCCTTCCTCGAGAATGATGACGCGAACCGGGCCCTCATGGGCGCGAACATGCAGCGCCAGGCCGTGCCCCTGATCCGCACCGAGGCCCCCATCGTGGGCACCGGCATGGAGTATGTGGCCGCCAAGGATTCCGGCGCCTGCGTGGTCTGCCGCCGCTCCGGCATCGTCGAGACCGTGGACGCCAACCGCATCGTGGTGCGCGTCGAGGACGATCCCGAGACCGAGGGTATCGAATCCGGCGTGGACATCTACACCCTGGTGAAGTTCGCCCGCAGCAACCAGAACACCTGCCTCAACCAGACCCCCCTCGTGAAGAAGGGCGAGTATGTGACGGCCAACCAGATCCTCGCGGACGGTCCCTGCACCGACCACGGCGAGCTGGCCCTGGGCCGCAACCTGGTTGTGGCCTACATGCCCTGGCGCGGCTACAACTTCGAGGACGCGATCCTGATCTCCGAGCGCGTGGTGAAGGAAGACCTCTACACCACCATCCACATCGAGGAGTTCGAGGTCCACGCCCGCGACACCAAGCTGGGTCCTGAAGAGATCACCCGCGACATCCCCCAGGTCCGCGAGGAAGCCCTCAAGAACCTCGATGACAGCGGCATCATCCGCACCGGCGCCACCGTAAAGCATGGCGACATCCTGGTGGGCAAGGTCACCCCCAAGGGCGAGACCATCCTCTCCCCCGAAGAGAAGCTGCTCCGCGCCATCTTCGGTGAGAAGGCCAGCGATGTGAAGGACGCCAGCCTCACGGTGCCCCCCGGCATCGAAGGCACCGTCGTGGACATCAAGGTCTTCACCCGCAAGGGCCAGGAGAAGGATCTCCGCACCCAGCAGATCGAACGCGACCAGATGGCCAAGTGGGAGAAGGATCTCTCCGACGAAGAGCGCATCATCCGCGCTGAGGCCAAGAAGAAGGTCGTCACGCTGCTCAAGGGCAAGGAACTTGACGAGGTTCTCACCGACGACAAGGGCAAGGAGCTGCTGCCCAAGGCCAAGAAGCTCACCCAGAACATGTTGGAGGCCGTGCCCTACCACCGCTTCCGCCAGGTCTCGGTGGCCGCCGGCAAGAACCGCATCAACGCCGAGGTGCTGGACATCCTCGACAAGACCGAGAGCCAGCTCAAGGTCCTGCGCGACATCCTGAACGAGCGCATGGAGCGCCTGCTCAAGGGTGACGAGCTGATGCCCGGTGTCCTCAAGACCGTGAAGTGCTACGTGGCCGTGAAGCGCAAGCTGCAGGTCGGTGACAAGATGGCCGGCCGCCACGGCAACAAGGGCGTGGTCAGCCGCATCCTCCCCGTGGAGGACATGCCCTACCTGCCCGATGGCCGCCCCGTCGACATCGTGCTCAACCCCCTCGGCGTGCCTTCCCGTATGAACATCGGCCAGGTGCTCGAGTGCCACCTTGGCTGGGCCGGCAAGACCCTCGGCGTCCATTTCTCCACGCCCGTCTTCGACGGCGCCCGGGAAGCCGACATCAAGAAGTACCTGGTCCAGGCCTGGGAGAAGAACAACAAGCTGGGCCCCGATGTCACCGGCAAGACCATGCTCTTCGACGGCATGACGGGCGAGGCCTTCGAGCAGCCCGTGAACGTGGGCTGTGTCTATATGCTCAAGCTGCACCACCTTGTGGACAACAAAATCCACGCCCGGAGCATTGGACCCTACAGCCTCATCACCCAGCAGCCCCTCGGCGGCAAGGCCCAGTTCGGTGGCCAGCGCTTCGGCGAGATGGAAGTGTGGGCCCTTGAGGCCTACGGCGCCGCTCACGTGCTGCAAGAGCTCCTCACCTACAAGTCCGACGACATGCATGGCCGCACCCAGATCTACCAGGCCATCATCAAGGGCGAGACCATCAAGGAGCCCGGCCTGCCCGAGAGCTTCAACGTGGTGAAGAAGGAACTCAACGCGCTCTGCATCGATGTCGAGATGCTCACCCGCGAAGAGCTGGACCCTGGCATGGCGGAGGAAGAACCCGCTGCCTTCTCCATCGAAGGCTGATCTCCTTCCGCATCCGTTTCCGACGAATCCCGAGAGGTCTCTATGTATCCTGAGCAGCAAAACATCAACGCCTACGAGTGCATCCGCGTGACCCTGGCCAGCCCGGACAAGATCCGGTCCTGGTCGAAGGGCGAGGTCACCAAGCCCGAGACGATCAACTACCGCAGCCTGAAGCCCGAGCGCGATGGCCTCTTCTGCGCCCGCATCTTCGGACCCGTGAACGACTGGGAATGCCTCTGCGGCAAGTACAAGCGGCAGAAGTTCAAAGGCGTCACCTGCGACAAGTGCGGCGTCGAAGTCACCAAGAAGTCTGTGCGCCGCGAGCGCATGGGCCACATCCAGCTGGCGAGCCCCGTCAGCCACGTGTGGTTCTTCAAGGGCGTGCCCAGCCGCATCGGCTACCTGCTGGACATCCCCCTCAAGGACCTCGAGCGGGTGCTCTATTTCGAGGCCTATGCGGTCACCAACGGCGGCCGCACCGGCTTCAACTACGACCCCCTGAACAATGTCTGTTACTGGAAAATCAGCTTCGACGAGAAGACGCTACCGACCTCCGGTGGCACCCTGCTTCTGCATCGGGCCAACCAGGACGTTGGTGCCGACGGCACCCCGATCAAGCGGTTCATCTACGATGGGACGCAGCGCTACATGGCTCTGCTGCCCGGCGACATCCTCGCCGAGGACCTCATCCGCGACCTGCGGCTGCATAACCCTGTCGCCGACTTCCTGGCCCAGATGGGTGCCGAAGCGATCAAGGAGCTGCTCAAGCTTCTCTCTCAGGAGGCTTTTGCCCCCGAGGTCGACCAGCTGGTCGAGAAGCTCACCCGCGCTGATAAGGCCGGTGAGAAACTGCTCGCAAGGCTCATGGAGGCCATCTCCCGCGGCCGTCTCATCGGCGTCGAGCTGCTGGCCTACAAGCTGCGCTGGCAGATGCTGCTCGAGACCTCCAGCCAGAAGCGCAGCAAGATCGCCAAGCGCCTCAAGGTTACCGAGTCCTTTGTCCGCTCCGGCAACAAGCCCGAGTGGATGATCCTGGACGTGATCCCCGTGCTGCCCCCCGAGCTGCGCCCCCTGGTGCCCCTCGACGGCGGTCGCTTCGCCACCTCCGATCTGAATGACCTCTACCGCCGGGTGATCAACCGGAACAACCGCCTCAAGAAGCTTCTGGAACTCAAGGCCCCCGACGTCATCGTGCGCAACGAAAAGCGCATGCTGCAGGAGGCTGCGGACGCGCTCTTCGAGAACGGCAAGCGTGGTCGTCTCCTGCGCGGCGTCAGCAACCGCCCCCTGAAGTCCCTCAGCGACGCCCTCAAGGGCAAGCAGGGCCGGTTCCGCCAGAACCTGCTCGGCAAGCGCGTGGACTACTCGGGCCGCTCCGTCATCGTCGTGGGTCCCGACCTCAAGCTGCACCAGTGCGGCCTGCCCAAGAAGATGGCCCTGGAGCTGTTCAAGCCCTTCATCTTCAACCGGCTCGAGCACAAGGGCTATGCCGCCACCATCCGTCAGGCCAAGGAAATGGTCGAGGAAGGCCGTCCCGAGGTCTGGGATGTGCTGGAAGAGGTCATCAAGGACCATCCCGTCCTGCTGAACCGCGCCCCGACCCTCCACCGCCTCGGCATCCAGGCCTTCCAGCCGGTCCTGGTCGAAGGCAAGGCCATCCGTCTGCATCCCCTCGTCTGCACCGCCTTCAACGCGGACTTCGACGGTGACCAGATGGCCGTCCACGTGCCCCTCAGCCCCATGGCCCAGATCGAGGCCAAGGTGCTGATGATGTCCACCCAGAACATCCTCAACCCCGCCAACGGCCGACCCAATGTCGTGCCCAGCCAGGACATCGTCCTCGGCGGCTACTACCTGACCAAGAAGCGCATCGGCCGCAAGGGCGAGGGCATGGTCTTCGGCAACGTCAATGCCGTAGTCGCCGCCCATGAGGCTGGCGTGGTCGATACCCACACCATCATCCAGCTGCGTTACACCGGCGAGTGGGTGGACACCGAGGCCTGGCATGCGAGGGACCCCAAGAAGAACTCCGAGCAGGAAGTCTTCGAGGCCCCCGCCGAGGTCGTGAAGGACCAGATCAAGACCACCACGGTCGGCCGCGTGCTCTTCAATCGCGCGCTGCCCGCTGAGCTGCCCTTCATCAACGGCCTGCTCAAGAAGGAAGGTCTGCTCTCCCTCGTGAACCGCGCCTACAAGCTCAACGGCCCCGAAGTCACCATCCGCATGCTGGACGCCATGAAGGACACCGGCTTCCAGTGGGCGATGCGCGCGGGCGTGTCCGTGGGCATCGACGATTTGGTCGTGCCTGAGTCCAAGGGCAAGCTCCTCAAGAAGGCGCAGGAAGAAGTCCGCGCCATCGAGAAGGAAGCCTACGAGGGCCGCCTCGACTCCTCCACCCGCTACAACAAGATCCTGCAGGTGTGGGGCGAGACCAGCGACAAGGTCGCCGGCGACATGATGAAGGAACTGGAAAAGCGCAACGAAACCGGCAACTTCCTGAACTCCATCTACATCCTTGCTGACTCCGGCGCCCGTGGTTCCAAGACCCAGATCCGCCAGGTCGCCGGCATGCGTGGCCTCATGGCCCGCCCCAGCGGCGACATCATCGAGACCCCGATCACGGCCAACTTCAAGGAAGGCCTCTCCGTCCTCGACTACTTCATCTCGACCCACGGCGCCCGCAAGGGCCTCGCGGACACCGCGCTGAAGACGGCCGACTCCGGCTACCTCACCCGCAAGCTGGTGGACGTGGCCCAGGACGTCATCGTCAACGAAGACGACTGCGAGACCATCAGCGGCATCGAGGTCGAGGCCATCGTGAACAACGACGGCACCATCCGGGCCCGGCTTCGCGACCGCATCATGGGCCGCGTCTGCCTCGAGGACATCGTAGATCCCTACGATGCCGCCAAGGCCATTGCTCCGGCCGGCACCCTCATTTCTGAAGAGCTGGCGTTCAAGATCGAGACCAGCGGCATCGCCAAGGTCAAGATCCGCTCCACCCTCACCTGCGAAGCCCGGCGCGGCATCTGCGCCCTCTGCTACGGCCTGAACCTGAGCAGCGGCCGTCGGGTGGACCTCGGCGAGGCGGTTGGGGTCATCGCTGCCCAGTCCATCGGCGAACCCGGCACCCAGCTGACCATGCGAACCTTCCACGTCGGTGGTGCGGCCAGCCGCGCTTCCGAGAAGAGCACCCACGAGGCCCAGATCGCGGGCGTCGTGAAGTTCGAGGGTCTGGAGAACACGAAGGACCAGAAGAAGACCGTCGTCAACCGCAAGGGCGAGACCGTGGCCCTTACCCGCAACGGCTATGTCCTGGTCACCGACGAAGACGGCAACGAGCGCGAGCGCTATAAAGTCACCTCTGGCGCCATCCTCAAGGTCAAGGACAAGGAAGCGGTCGAACCCCGCACCGTCCTCGCCGAGTGGGATCCCTACAATGACGTGCTGCTCACGGAAGTGGGCGGTATCGCGGACTTCAAGGAATTCGAGCTCAACGCTTCCTACCAGGAAGAGAAGGATCCGATCTCCGGCAACTTCCGCAAGAAGGTCATCGACCCCACCGACGACAAGATCCACCCCCACATCAACGTCAAGGGGGACAACCACAAGGTGCTCAAGCGCTACAACATCCCCACCGGCGCCTACATCGAAGTGGACGAGGGCCAGGAGCTGCTGCCCGGCGACATCATTGCCAAGACCAGCCGCCAGCAGGCCAAGACCAGCGACATCACGGGCGGCCTGCCGCGCGTCACCGAGCTGTTCGAAGGCCGCAAGCCCAAGGACCCCGCGATCATCAGCGAAGTCACCGGCATCGTGAAGTATGGCAACCGCGTCCGCGGCAGCCAGAAGGTCACGGTCGAGGCTGAGACGGGCGAGAAGGGCGAATACCTGATCCCCCGCGGCAAGCACATCCAGGTCCAGGACGGCGACGAGATCCGCGCCGGCGAGAAGCTCACCGAGGGCGCCGTCAGCCCCCATGATCTGCTCAAGGTCCAGGGCGACCGTGCCCTGCAGGCCTTCCTCGTCAACGAGGTCCAGGAGGTCTACCGGGCCCAGGGTGTGTTCATCAACGACAAGCACATCGAGGTCATCATCCGCCAGATGATGCGCTGGGTCCTGATCACCGACGTGGGCGACACCCCGCTCATCGTCGAGGAGAAGGTCGACAAGCACCGGTTCAAGGAGATCAATGAGCAGGCGCTCAAGGACGGCGGCCAGCCCGCCACCTGCGAGTCCCTCCTGCTCGGCATCACCAAGGCTGCCCTGACGTCAGAGAGCTTCATCTCCGCCGCCAGCTTCCAGGAGACCACCCGCGTCCTCACCGAGGCCGCGCTTGAAGGCCGCGTGGACTACCTGCGCGGGCTCAAGGAGAACGTCATCCTGGGTCGCCTGATCCCTGCCGGCACCGGCATGGCCCACTACCGCAACTTGGAGATCGAGGAGGGCGAGTATCCCGAGCCCAGCCTCAACGAGTTCCAGGGCGGCGAGGACTTTGACGACGAATACGCCCGCATGGCGCAGCACGTCGAAGAGCTGCAGGGCATGACCGAGATCGACGGCGAAGACCTCTAGCCGATCGCATCCCCAAGAAGAAACGGCCCGCCTTGGCGGGCCGTTTCTATGGCTTCAACTCGGACTCGCCTGCCCTTGCGGGAAGTGATTTATGACTCCGTAGCTTTATGAGCAACTAGTCCTATAAGACTACAAATAACACCCCATTGTCACGATTGTCTCCCTCCGGACAGCGGCCGATAGTCAATAGATCCCATCGTGGTCTGTTGAAACCCCTGTCCCAAGGAGGAGTCGATGAAAAGACTCGTACTCACGCTGCTATGTCTCTGGTCGACTTTTCTGGCGGCCCAGTCGACCCTGCCGAACAATACCGGCTCGAGCAAGTATGTGGTGTTCGCCTGGAATGATTTGGGAATGCACTGTCTGAATCCCACCTATGATCAGGCCGTCATCCTTCCGCCCTACAACAATGTCAAAGCCCAAGTTGTTCAGCGGGGCAACCCTCCGGTTATCGTGACCAGCGGCCTGACCGTGGCCTACAGCATCCTGGGGAACACCACCTCGGCCAACAAGGGCAAGTTCGGTCAGTTCTGGGCCAATGCGTACAAGTTGTTCGGCGCGAGTCCTGCCATTGATCATGGTCTCAACCTGGTCGACCCCACGATCTCGAACGGGCTGTCGGGGACCATGGTGGTGCAGGGTTCACGCTTCGCGGTGGACGGCATTCCCGTGACGCCCATCAACGATGCTGGCGTCTGGAATCCCTACCAGACCGGGGTCATCACCGTGAAGGATGGCGCCGGCGCCACCGTGGCCTCCACCAACATCATCGTGCCCACGTCTGACGAGATCAACTGTGCGAAGTGCCATGGCACCGCCAATCCCTTTGGCGACATCATGCAGAAGCACGATGTCAAGTTCAGCACCAACCTCAGCAGCAGCTCCCCCGTGCTCTGCGCCAGCTGCCACGGCAGCCCGGCGCTTGGGCAGACCGGGCCCGGGTCTTCCGGCAGCTACATGTCCCAGGCGATCCACGCTTCCCACGCCAATCGCGGCGCCTCCTGCTATGACTGCCATCCCGGCGCCACCACCAAGTGCAACCGGTCCCTGGCCCACACCGACTCGAACGGTGCCTGCACCAACTGCCACGGCTCCATGGCCAATGTGGCCGCCAGCATCGTCGTCAAGGGGCGGGTGCCCTGGGCGGATGAGCCCGGCTGCACCCAGTGCCACACGAACGTTCCCGGTGTGGACACGGGGACGACCCGCTTCCGGGATGCCAGTGGGCATGGGCAGATGGCCTGCGTGGCCTGCCACAACTCGCCGCACGCCATGCTGCCATCGCGCGAAGCCGGCGACAGCTACACCACGATCAAATACCAGGGGGCCAAGGCGGCCGTGAAGACCATCGGCAGCTGCGGCGCCTGCCACAGCTCCAACCATGGCGAGGGTTACACCGACTGGAAGAGCGAGCACGGGGGGGCCAGCCCCCAGGTCCAGTCCGCCTGCAACGTCTGCCATACAGGCTTCCAAAACCCGATCCAGGCCAACTTCCCCCACCAGTTCCAGTGGAACACCCGCACGGCCACCGTGGGTTCAGGGCCTGTCAAGAACGTGCCCGTGGTTGAAACAGCCCTCCCCGGCTTCGGCGCGCCCGCCATCACCACCCAGCCTCTCAGCAAGACCGTGACCGCGGGCCAGACCGCCCCTTTCTCAGTCACGGCCTCGGGCACTGCCCCGCTGACCTACCATTGGAAAAAGAACGGCTCGGCCATCGCCGGCGCGACCGCAGCCAGCTACACCACCCCCGCCACCACTGCCAGTGACTCGGGAAGCCTCTTCACGGTGGTCGTCAGCAACAGCGCCGGGTCCGTGACCAGCAGTGCCGCCACGCTGACCGTCGTCTCCCCTCCCCGGATCACCACCCAGCCCCAGAGCCTGACCGTGACCGCGGGCCAGACCGCCAGCTTCAGTGTCGTGGCCACCGGGACGGCGCCCCTCACCTTCCAGTGGCGCAGGAACGGCGTGGCCATCACCGGCGCGACGGGAGCCAGCTATACCACCCCCGCCACAACCCTCGGCGACAGCGGCTCCGTGTTCGATGTGGTCCTGGTCAATTCGGCCGGGACGGTCACCAGCAGCCCAGCGACTTTGACCGTCCAGTCACTCCCCCAGATCACCACCCAGCCCACCAGCCAGACCGTGACGGTGAGGAGTACCGCCACCTTCTCCGTGGCAGCCATTGGAACGGCCCCCCTGAGCTACCAGTGGTATAAAAACGGTGTAGCAGTGACGGGTGCGACCGCGGCCAACTATTCCTTCGTGACAGCTCGCTCCGACAACAATGCCTCGATTTATGTCGCAGTCAGGAATTCTCTGGGAGCCGTCAACTCCAACACGGTGGTCCTCCACCTGGTTCGGAAAAACTGAATCAAATAGAAGCTAAGTTACAGTGATAACGACTCTTGTATTGTGTGCTCATGGCACATGGTGCAAGAGTTGTTGTTGCTAGGCCAAGCGGGGCCCCCTTGAACTAACTCTTTCTGCTCTGCACGACTGTGCTGTGATGGAGGGATCCACAGCGCAGCCTGGGTGACGCCCATGGCTGGAATCTACTGGAGTGACTGCATGCGACGAAATCAGTGGGCGACCCTCTTGGTGACCGCCAGTCTCTGGCTCAGCGGACCTGGCTTCCTCACCGCGCAGGCGCCGCCTCCCTACGCCCGAACTCTGGAGACCTACACGGTGCCTGATGTGGTGCTGGTCAACCAGGACGGCACCAAGGTGAAGCTCAAGGCCCTGCTGGACTCGGGTGAGCCCGTCATCCTGGACTTCATCTTCGGCACCTGCACCACCATCTGTCCGGTCCTTTCCGCGGGCTACGCCAACCTCCAGACGAAGCTGGGGACCGGTCCCTCGAAGGTCCACCTCATCTCGGTCTCCATTGATCCTGAGAACGACACGCCGAAGGTGATGCGCGACTACCTCAAGCGTTACCGGGCGAAGCCGGGCTGGGACTTCCTCACGGGGCGCCGGGAGGACATCGACAAGGTCATGAATGCCTTCAACGCCTACATCCCGAACAAGATGTCGCACTACCCCCTGACGCTGATCCGGGACCCCAAGACCGGGAAGTGGATCCGCATCTTCGGCATGATGAGCTCCTCCGAGTTCGTGGCTGAGTGCCGGAAGGCCGGTGTCCTGTGAGCGGCTGGCGATCGATCCCCTTCCTTTCGCGCCTCCTGGCAGGTGCCTGCGGGCTCCTGCTCTTGGCCGCGCCCGCGGTGGCGGCTCCCCCGGCCAAGCCCAAGGCGCCAGGAACCGTCGCGGGCCTGCCGGCCGACAAGGCCCTTGCCCTGGGCGAGCGCATGTACCGCCTGGGCATCCTGCCCTCGGGTGAGTCCATGCCTTCGGTGGTAAACGGCGATGTGCCCGTGGAAGGCACCGCCTTCTCCTGCAGCAGCTGCCACCTCCGCGGGGGCCTAGGCTCCTGGGAGGGGGGCATCGTCACCTTGCCCACCAATGGGGCCCGGCTGGCCATCCCCCGCTACTGGAAGTTCCCGAACCTGAGCCCCGAGGAGCGCCGCGAGCTCAAGCTCCAGAACCCCGCCGCCCGCCCGGCCTACACCGACGAGACCCTGGCGCACCTGCTGCGCACCGGCCGGGATCCCAGCGGCTACGACATGCACTCCGTCATGCCCCGCTACCACCTCAGCGACCCGGACATGGCCATCCTCATCCACTACCTGCGCAACCTCTCGGCGCGCCACTCTCCGGGCGTCGTGGGCGATACCCTCCGCTTCGCCACGGTCATCGCGCCCGGGGTCAGCGAGGACGACCAGCAGGCCATGCTGGTGCCCCTGAACAACTACGTCGCCCGCCACAATCAGTTCTCGGCGGGCTTCGGCAACCGGATGTACCTGGGCGTCGGCGGCAATGAGATGAGCGGCGCCTACCGCAAGCTCGCCCTGTCCGTGTGGCGCCTGACCGGTCCGCCGGAGACCTGGGAAGCGCAGCTCGACGCCTTCCTGGCCAAGGAGCCGGCCTTCGCCCTGCTGGGAGGACTCGCTCCGGGCGACTGGAAGCCCATCCACGCCTTCTGCGAGCGAGCGCAGCTGCCCTGCCTCTTCCCCATCACGGACCTGCCCGTGGTCTCAGACAGCGACTGGTACACCCAGTACTTCTCCAGGGGCTACTACCAGGAGGGGCAGGCCGCTGCCCGCTACCTGCATGGGCTGGAGGATTCTGCCCCGGCCCGGAAGCCCGTTCAGGTTGTTCAGGACAGCCCGGAAGGGAAGGCCCTGGCCCAGGGCTTCCGCGACACCTGGGCCGAGCTGGGCCAGACCGCCGTGCCGGAGATCCCACTGCCCGAGGGCAAGCCCCTCGCCCTTGCGACCCTGGAGGAACTGCTGGCCCGGGAGAAGCCCAGCACCGTGCTCCTCTGGACCGGTGCCAGCGCCTTCCCGGCCCTGGCAGCCCTGACCAACGGCGCCACGGGTGCCTTCCTGTCGGCCCGCCTGCTTGGCAGCCAGCTGACCAGCCTGCCTGAGCCAGTCCGCACCCAGGTCTGGATCACCTATCCCTACCGGGAGCCCAACCTTGAACCCAAGCACTCCCTCTATGCCGACACCCTCCTGGGCGGCCTGACGCAGCGCCACCCGGAGACCCGGATCTCGACCCGCACCTATGCCCTGGTTCAGATCCTCCGGCAGGCGCTCATGGACATGGACCGGCACTTCTACCGGGACAACCTCCTCGACCGCATCGGCATGCAGCGGGACCAGATCCTGCCAGACTACCTCCGCCTGAGCTTTGGCCCCGGCCAGCGCTATGCCTCCAAGGGCTGCTTCATCATGCAGGTGGGCCCTGGGCCCTCCCCTTCGCTCATCCGGAAGAGCGAGTGGGTGATCCATTAGAATCGTGAACAGGATTGAGGTGCTCATGCGCGCGATGAACTGGACCTGGTCACGGCTGATGCTCGGAGTGGTGGTCCTTGGGCTGGCCCTGCTGGGCCTGGGCTGCAAGGACCTGGTCGAGGCTCCCACTTCGCTGGTCTACGCCACCAACCCCGCCAGCCACGTGGTCGGCGTCACCATCATCCCGAACAAGCCGACCGCCTCCGGCGGGGCCATCGATTCCTATGCGGTCAGTCCCTCGCTGCCGACGGGCCTGAGCCTGGACACCAAGACCGGGATCATCTCCGGCACTCCAACCGTGATAACGGCCACCGCCAGCTACACCGTGACGGCCACCAATGTCACGGGCAGCACCACCGCGAGCCTGTCCATCACGATCACGGACATGGCGCCCTCGAGCCTGACCTACAGCGACGATCCGGCCGTCTATTCGCAGGGCACTGCCATCACCGCCAACAGCCCGACCAGTGCGGGCGGGGCCGTGCTGTCCTACAGTGTGAGCCCGACCCTGCCGCTGGGCCTGAGTCTGGACACCACAACCGGCGTGATCTCCGGGACGCCCACCGCCGTCACGGCCACGGCCAGCTACACCGTGACCGCCACCAACAGCGGCGGCAGCACCACGGCCAGCCTCAGCATCACCGTGAGTGGCCCCGCCCTCACCATCACCACCCAGCCCGCCAGCCAGTCCATCCTGGTGGGCCAGACGGCCCTCTTCAGCGTCACCGCCGCCGGCACAGGGACCCTCAGCTACCAGTGGCTGAAGGCTGGCGTGGCCATCGCCGGGGCGATCACCCCCTCCTATACGACCCCCGCTGCCGTCCTCGCCGACGACGGGAGCTCTTTCAGCGTGCAGGTCTCGGACAGCTACGGCGGCACGGTCACCAGCAATGCCGCCGTGCTCACGGTAGCCGTCATCGCCTCCGGTCCCGGCACCGCCATCGCCACCGGCAGCCTTGTGGCCGCCCGGGCCTTCCACACCGCGACCCTGCTCAGCACGGGGGATGTGCTCATCACCGGGGGCAAGAACGCCTCCAGCTCTCTCCAGTCTGCGGAGCTCTACGGCACCGCCGCGGGCACCTTCAGCGCCAAGGGGAACCTCAGCGTCCCCCGCTACAACCACACCGCGACCCTCCTGGCCGATGGCAGGGTCCTCATCATCGGCGGCGTCAGTTTTGCCACGACCCTGGCCAGTGCCGAGATCTACGACCCCGCCACGGGCCTCTTCACGGCCACGGGCAGCCTGCTGGCGGCCCGCTCGGACCATACCGCCACCCTGCTTGGCAGCGGCAAGGTGTTGGTGGTCGGCGGCCGAGATCTCACGGCCTATCCCACCACGGCCGAGCTCTGGGATCCCGCCACGGGCGTCTTCACGGCCACCACCGGAGTTCCCATCAGCCCCCGGGCCACCCACACCGCCAGCCTCCTCGCCAGCGGCAAGGTCCTCCTGGCCGGGGGCTATCGCGCCAGCGCCCTGGCTACGGCCGAGCTCTACGACCCGACCGCCGGTACCTTCACGGCGACAGGCAGCCTGAACGTCGCCCGGGCCTATCAGACCGCCACCACCCTCGCCAACGGCAAGGTGCTCGTCGTGGGCGGGGCTGCCACGGGCCTCGCCGAGCTCTACGACCCGACCACGGGCGCTTTCGTCACCACCGGGAGCCTGCTCATCGCTCGGGCCAGCTGGCACGCCGCCACCCTCCTGCCCTCAGGCAAGGTCCTCATTGCCGGTGGCCTTGGCACCGGCACGCCCGCGGTGCTGCTCTCGGAGACCGAGCTGTTCGATCCCGCCACGGGACTCTTTACCGCCACCGGCAGCCTGACCACGGGCCGGGAAGCCCACACCGCCACGACCCTGGCGACGGGCAAGGTCCTCCTGGCAGGAGGCGCCGGCGCCGGCTACCTCACCAGCGCCGAGCTCTACTACTGACGCAGCGCCCCTAGCAGGCGAGCCCGCCCCGAGGCCCGGAATCCCGATTCCGGGCCTCGGAGCGTACGCCTACACCAAATTACGTAGTTCCTACCCAGCCAATGGGTAGAACTACCCATACCCAGAACCCGGTAATCAATCGAGCATGGTGTCTACTAAGTTTTTCTACTTACTTGGCCCAGGGTCCTGCCGACCTGATGGGCTTTTGTTTCTTGATTCCAGTCCCGGTTTATCACACCGATACGTCTGTTATAGCCCCTGAGTTCCCCATTTTTCAGGAAGAGGTGCAGCATGCAAAGCAAGTTAAGGAAATTGTTAAGTTTGGCAGTCACGCTGTTCGCAGGCTTTGGTCTGCCTGCCCAGGCGCAAGAGGTGGCGAACCGCACGTCGGCTCCCGCCCCCGGCGGCGACCAGGCCGCCATCATCGAGCGGGCCACCCGCCGGGCGGTGCTGAACAATGCCCGGGCGGCAGCGGCAGCGCGGACCAAGGCGGCCTTGGCGGCCAAGGGGGGCAAGATCGACCCCAAGCTGCTGGGTGTGAACCCCGCCGTCAAGAACACGGCCCTGGCCGCCAAGGCCGGCGCCCCGGTAGGTTCCGTGGCCGTTCCCGGCCCCGGCTTCCAGCTGGCGCAGCCTGACTACCTGAATGGCACCGCCAGCAACTGGCACTACACCAAGAAGATCCCGAAGTTCGTGGATACGCTCCCGGGTCTGGGCGCGGCCAACGCAAACAACCTGGGGAACTACATCCCCGTTGGCGTGCCTGACCAGCTGACCTATCCAGGGTCCGACTACTACCAGATCGATGTCGTCGAGTATCAACAGAAGTTCCACAGTGAGTTGAATCCCACCAAGCTGCGTGGCTATGTCCAGCACGGCGCGGCGGGGGTCAACACGGTCTCGGGTGGCGCCTCCAACTACCTCGGCCCCGTCATCATCGCCCACCGGGATCGCCCCGTGCGCGTGAAGCTGACCAACCTGCTTCCCACGGGCGCCGCCGGCGACCTGTTCATCCCCGTGGACACCACCATGATGGGCGCCGGCTTCGGCCCCCTGGGCAGCAGCGCCCTCGGGACGAAGCTCTACACCCAGAACCGGGCCGAGCTCCACCTCCATGGCGGCCTCAACCCCTGGATCAGTGACGGCACGCCCCACCAGTGGATCACTCCCGCTAACGAGATCACCAGCTACAAGAAGGGCGTCGCCTTTCAGAACGTGCCCGACATGGGCGCCGGCAACGCGAATGATGGCACCGCCACCTACTACTACACCAACCAGCAGAGTGGCCGGTTCATGTTCTACCACGACCACTCCTTCGGACTCACCCGCCTGAACGTCTACGCCGGTGAAGCTGCGGGCTACCTCATCGTGGACCCGGTCGATGACAAGCTCATCAACGCCGGGATCCTGCCGAACAATGGCGGCGGCGTCTACAACTACGGCATCCCCCTCGTCATCCAGGACAAGACCTTCGTCGACACCAGCACGTTGGGGACCGTCGGCGTGTCCAACATCGACCCTGTGACGCTCCTGCCTACGCCCGCCACGGATCCCACCTGGGATGTCACCAAGTACGGCGGCGATGGCGCCCTCTGGTATCCCCATGTCTACATGGTCAACCAGAACCCCACGGACCTGTCCGGCGCCAATGCCATGGGCCGGTGGGACTACGGCCCGTGGTTCTGGCCCCCGCTGACCGCTGCTGCGGGCCTGGTGCACGGCGCCGAGCCTGTTCCCAATGATCCCAACGGCGCCGAGATCCCCGGCACGCCCAATCCCTCGCTGGTGCCCGAAGCCTTCCTGGACACCCCCGTGGTGAACGGCACCGCCTATCCCAAGATCACTGTCCAGCCCCAGGCCTACCGCTTCCGCATCCTGAACGCGGCCAATGACCGCTTCTGGAACCTGAGCTTCTTCAAGGCGGATTCCACGGGCACGGAGGTGGCCATGGCCCCCTCCGCCCCGAGCACCAACCCCAACTGGCCCTCCAACTGGCCGACCGATGGCCGCGCCGGCGGCGTACCTGTGCCTTGGACTGCGGGCCCTTCCTTCATCCAGATCGGCAACGAGAGTGGCTTCCTGCCCGCTCCCGTGGTGATCGCCCCCCAGCCCATCGCCTACAACTACAACCGCCGCGACATCGTCGTGCTGAATATCGCAGAACACGGCCTGTTCCTCGGACCCGCCGAGCGCGCGGACGTGATCGTAGACTTCTCGAACTATGCCGGCCAGAAGCTCATCCTCTACAACGATGCTGGCGCACCCGTACCGGCCTTCGATACCCGTCTCGATTACTACACCGGTGACCCCGACCAGCGCGACTCTGGCGGCGCCGACACCACGCAGCCTGGCTTCGGCCCCAATACCCGCACCATCATGCTCTTCGAGGTGGCCGGAGCCACCCCGGCGGCACCCTTTAACGTGAATGCGCTGACAGCGGCTTTCAACTCATCGGCCACCTCCAACGGCGCCTTCGCCGAAGCCCAGCACCTGCCCATCGTGCCCCAGGTTGCCTACGGTGCCGCCCTGAACAAAGCCATCGCCACGGATGTGTTCGTCCGCATTCAGGACAACGCGATCAGGTCCTTCCCCTCCATGGAGAACGGTGACCTGATCACGCCCGGTCTCGAGCCCAAGGCCATCCAGGAGCTCTTCGAGCTGGACTACGGCCGCATGAACGCCACCCTCGGCGTGGAGCTGCCCTTCACCAACTTCAACATCCAGACCACCATTCCCCTCGGCTACCAGGACCCCACCACTGAGGTCCTCACAGATGGCACCACCCAGTTCTGGAAGATCACCCACAACGGTGTGGACACACACCCCGTCCACTTCCATCTCTTCGACGTGCAGGTCATCAACCGCGTGGGCTGGGACGGTGCGGTGCGCTTCCCCGACCCCAACGAGCTCGGCTGGAAGGAAACGCTCAGGATGAACCCGCTGGAAGACATCATTGTCGCCTTCCGGCCCATCTCTCCCCGGCTGCCCTTCACACTGCCCCTGAGCCGCCGTTCACCGAACATCACCTCCCCGGCCAGCGCCTCCATCACGGTGACCAACCCCGCGGACGGCAACCCGCTGGTGATCACCAACACGGTCCTGGACTACGGCTGGGAATACGTTTGGCACTGCCACATCCTCGGCCACGAAGAGAACGACTTCATGCGGCCCCTGGTCCTGAACGTTGCCACCACCGTGCCGGCTTCGGCCTCCGGACTGACCGCCGCCGTCTCCAGTGCCGGACTCACCCGCGCCGACCTGGCCTGGTTCGACAACTCCACGGATGAGACCGGCTTCGCCATCCAGCGCCGCCCCGTCGGCACCACGCCCTTTGCCACCATCGCCAGCGTGGTTCCCAACGTTCGCAGCTTCAGCGACCTCACGGTTACCTCCGGGATGCCCTACGAGTACCGCGTGGTTGCCTACAACCAGAAGGGCGAGGCTCTGCCGAGCAACTCGGGCTTCATCAATATCCCCGTTGCCAAGATCTCCGGGACCGTCGCCAACGGCGCCACCGCCCAGCCAGGGATCATGGTCACCGCCAGCGATGGCCAGGCTGTCCTAACTGATGCCAGCGGCAACTACTTCTTCAACCTCCTGAGCCCCTTCAGCGGCAGCATCACCCCCACCACCGCGCACTACCTCTATGCGCCCACCACCCGCACCTATTCGGCCCAGAGTGCCGACCTGACCGGCCAGAACTTCAACGCCACCCCGATCATCACTGTCTCCGGTCGGGTCCGTCAGGGCAACGGCACCGTCGTCTCGGGTGCCACCATCACCTTCAGCACGGGCGAGACCGCCACCACGGATGGCAACGGCAACTACAGTGTCATCCTTACCGCCCCCTACACCGGCACCTTCGCCGCCTTCAAGACCGGCTTCTACCTCTCCCCGGTCCTGCGGACCCTCACTGCCGCGACCACAGACCAGGCCAGCCAGAACTTCACCGCCAGCACTGGCGTCCAGGTCTCCGGCACCATCACGGTCGGCGCCACGGCCCTGCCCGGCGTGAAAGTCTCCTTCAGCGGCGCCGGTTCGGTGCTCACGAATGGCTCCGGTGTCTACACCTACTACGTCTTCCCGAACTACTCCGGGACCCTCACACCCGCCCTCGCCGGCTATGCCTTCAGCCCGGCGGCCCGGAACCTGTTCAACGTCACCAATGCCACCACCCAGAACTTCGCGGCTCGCGTGGTCTATGCCATCTCGGGACACATCACCTCGAATGGCAACCCCCTGAACAACATCTCGGTGAACTTCAGTGGCAACGGCGGCGGCACGGCCACCACCAATGCGGCCGGCTTCTACACCTTCAACGTCAACGCCGGCTATACGGGCACCATTACCCCCACGGCGCGCAACACCGTCTTCAGCCCCGCCTCGACCACGGTTAGCGCGGTGGCGGCGCCGGTCACCAAGGACTTCATCACGGTCCAGACCATCAGTGGCCGGACCACCCGCCTGTCCAACGGGAACAATGTCGGTGGCGTCACCATCACCTTCACTGGCGCCACCGGGTTCCCCAGCGGTAGTGCCACCAGCAGCGGCAACGGCAGCTACACCTTCCAGGTTCCTACGGGTTGGCAGGGCACCGTGAAGGCCTCTGGGGGACTCCTGACCACCTGGACGCCCACCTATACCTACACCGCGACCACCCCCGTCCTCACCAACCTGACGGATAACTTCCAGGGCAACTGATCCCAGACCCACGGGCGGAGTGATCCGTCCGTGGGGTTCCGGCACCGTTACCCCGCTTCTCCGCACCAAGCCATTGCCACCATGACCTGGTGAGGGGAGGGACTCGTCCCTCCCTTTGCCTTGTAAAGCATTCACCCGCACCTGTCCCGCAGCCGTCGATCCCACAAGGTCTTGCCAGGAGTCCTGCATGTCCCTCCCGAGTCTTCTTCGCCGCGCCACCCGGTTGTTTTCGGCCCTTGGCCTTGCCGGCCTGGTCCTGCAGCTCGCCTGCGGTGGCAGCCACTCCAACCCGCCGCCACCGGCTCCGGTGGCGACGAGCCTGGTGGCCGCGACGAATCCCGTGCCCTTCGGCGGCACCACGACCATCACGCCAACCTTCAGCAACGGGTCTGGCAGCGTGGACAACGGCATCGGCTCCGTGACCAGCGGCACCGCCTTCACCAGCGCTGCCATCACCGCCCCCAAGACCTACACCCTCTCCGTGAACAACGGCGCGGGCAGCACCGCGACCCTGCCGCTGACCCTGACGCCGCAGACCGTGGCGGTGGGGGCCATCAGCCCGGCGGCTCCGTCCCGGACGGCATCGACCAGTACCACCTTCAGCGCCACCGTCACTGGCGGCGCCACGGGCAGCGTGACCTGGACCGCCAGCGCGGGCAGCATCGTCGCCGCCACGGGCGTCTGGACGGCCCCGGCCGCTGCGGGCACCGCGACCATTACCGCCACCTCCAGCGATGACCCCACAAAGTCCGCCACCACCACCGTCACCATCATCGCGGCCCCGGTCACCCCGGTGGTCACGGCGCCCGCGTCCGTCACGGCCGGGCAGGGGGGCTATGTCGCCTCGGCGCCCGCCCAGGCCGGCATGACCCTGGCTTGGTCCATCACCAACGGCACCCTCACGGCGGGTGCAGGCACCGCCAGCGTCACCTTCACCGCGGGCGCCACCGGCACCGTGGGCCTCAGCTGCGTCGCCTCCAACAGCCTCGGCGCGGCCTCCGCCGCCGGCACCGCCAGTCCGGCCATCGTGGCCGCCCCCGTGGCCACCAGCCTGCTCGCCGCCGCCAACCCCGTCTCCTACGGCGGCAGCACCACCATCACCCCGACCTTCACCGGCGGCACCGGCAGCGTGAGCAACGGCGTGGGCGCGGTCACCAGCGGCACGGCCTTCAGCAGCGGCGTGATCACCGCCGCCAAGACCTTCACCCTGACCGTCACCAACAGCCTGGGCAGCACGGCCACCACCACCCTGACCGTGAGCCCC
>CAIZZF010000007.1 GCA_903937385.1 uncultured Holophagaceae bacterium
AACCTCGCGTGCGTCCAACACCTCGGCCCCCAGTTGTCTGGGACCCAGCGTCCTCCATTCCCTATCCACGTCGCCTCCTCGGCGACTCAGGGGGTTAATAGTTCTGTCGCCAGGGGGTCAGTTTTGGCTGTCGCCCGATAACTGGCCCTTGCCACCTCGGGCCTCAGTCCCGAGGAGGCCCAGCGCTACACCTTGCTCAGCGACCGTGAGCGGCAGGTTCTGATCCGCATCGGCCAGGGCCAAAGTTCCCGGGAGATTGGTGAAGCCCTGGGCATCAGCCCGAAAACCGAGCAGGGCCACCGGGCCCACATCATGCTCAAGCTGGCCCTGCATAACGCCCAGGCCATCGCCACCTTCGCGACTCGGGCTGGCCTGGTGGACCGTGCCAAGCCCTAGGAGGCCCAAAGCCCCACAGGGCTGAGGCCTGGGCGGGAACGTCAGGTCCCAGGGTCACTTATGCCTCTTATTACGATAGGGGAAATTCCCTGGGGCAGATTACCTACTATAAGTTTTTTCTATACAATTAATTGCGAAACTAACCAGTACATCCGATAACAGGTTTTGACCCGGTCTCTTTCCCTTGGAGCCTGGCTATCCCACTGTCAGCGGAGATTGTCGTGCACAGCCAGTTCTTTACCAGCGGGAGTCGGTTACTCCTCACCCTCTTGGCCTGTCAGGTTCCGATGCAGGCTGGAACGATACCCTGTTTGGGCTTGGAATTGGGTCTGGCCATCCCCGCCGCCCGCGACCTGAAGCTGACAACAGGCCCAAGCCCGGCCCCTTCCCTGGGGGCTTATGGTGAGTATCCCTTGGGAGAGAGGCAGGCGCTCCGGGCGCGGGTGGAGTGGACCTTCTTCCCCCAGGGGACCCAGGTCAGCGACAACCCGGGGCTGCGCCAGCAACTCGACACCAGCGTGATGTCCGAAAGCCTGGCGGTGGACTACCTCGTTCATCCTTCCTGGCTGAACCGCCGCTGGTCCCTGGGCGTCAGCGCCGGTCTGGTCCGCTGGACCGTGGACAGCACCAATCGACTTGAGACGCCTGCGGGCGTGTTCGCACCCAGCGGCTCCAGCCACTGGACCCGGGCCCAATGGGGTGTGCTCTCGAACTACCAGTGGTCGGACCGAGCCGAGCTTGAGTTCAGGTTCATGGCCAGTCATTTCGGCCAGCAGAACCTGCCAGCCCGAGTCGCCTCCCTGAACCTGCTGCTGCACTTCTAGGGGAGCCGCCATGACCCTGCTGCCCCGCCTCGCACTTCTCCCCCTCGCCTTGCTGCTGCTGGGCTGTTCCGGCGGCCACAACTCCGGCGACCGTGCTGGAACCATCAACTGGACCCTGACGATCCAGCCCAGCACCCCAAGCCTGGTGGTTGGCCAGTCGATCCGGTTCAGCGCCAGCACCCCCTGGGGCAACGAAGCCCAGTGGTCGGTGCTGCCCGCCACGGCGGGCCTCATCACGCCCGGTGGTCTGTTCACCGCAGCGAACACACCAGGCCCTTGCACGGTCTACGCCGTGTGGTCGAAGGATGTGCGCTACACCGCAAGTACGATGGTCACCATCCGCCCTCTGCCTGCGGCGGCGGTGATCTCACCCAGCCTTGTGCAGGCTTTTGGGGCCCAGCAGGCGGTGCCGGGGACCACCACGGCCAACGGTGCGGTGGTGGGCGAATCCGTGCCTGCGACCACGGCCACTACGGCTGATCAGGCCACCAAGATCCGCCACGGCTTTGATCCGCCCAAGTGATGCCGCTGCGCTGACCACCCCCGTTCTGGAATCCGCCACTCTCCTTTTCCGGTGAATCTCATGCGACATCCCTTCCTGACCCCCACCACCGCCGCCCTCATCGCCTGCACCGCGCTGCCAGCCCTTCGGGGCCAGGCCACGCCTGCGGCAGCCGATGTGGCGCCACTGCCGACCATCGCCTACCAAGGGCGGCTCATGGAAGGCGGCGTGGGCGTCACGGGCGTGCGCCAGTTCGTGTTCAGCATCCTCGACAGCACTGGCGTCGAGCAGTGGAACTCCACGGCGCAGACTCTCACCGTGACTGAGGGCCTCTACTCGGTGGTGCTCGGCACCACTGGCATGACTGCCCTGCCCATCGCCCTGCTGGGCAAAGCCGAACTAAAATTGCACGTCACGGTCTCAGGGCAGGTCCTGACGCCGGACGTGGACATCGTGCCCGCCTTCCAGGCCCGCAGCGCCTGGGAACTGGCGGGTGCCTTCAATGGCGACGTGACCGGGACGCAGAACCAGACCCTGGTGATGAAACTCCAGGGCCTGCCCCTGGACCTGATCACCACGCCGCCCAGCGCGGGTCAGGCCCTGGTGTTCAACGGCAGCAAGTGGCTGGCGGGAAGCGTAGCTGGAACCGCAGGTCCGACCGGTCCGCAGGGGCCCGCTGGTGCCACGGGCGCCCAAGGTCCCATCGGCTCCCAGGGCCTCATGGGGCTCACCGGGGCCATCGGCACGCCCGGCCTCAACGGCCTAGATGGCAAGACCATCCTCAGTGGCGCAGGCAGCCCCGTGGCGGCCTCTGCGGCGGGTGCGGCGGGCGACTTCTACCTCGACACCGCCACCAGCCTGCTCTATGGCCCAAAAGTCGGGCCCACCTGGGTGGGCCTGACGGGCGTGTCCTTGGTTGGCCCCGCAGGCCCGGCAGGTGGTCCTGTGGGCCCCACGGGTCCGGCGGGCCCCGCTGGATCACAGGGTGTCGCCGGACCGACGGGCCCAGTCGGCCCCATCGGGCTTGTCGGGCCCCTGGGACCCGTGGGGCCGCAGGGCCTCGTCGGCCCCAGTGGACCGCAGGGCATCCAGGGTGTGGCGGGGCAGACCATCATCGCTGGTCAGGCGGTGCTGCACGGCACCAGCGACCCTGACGTGGGCGTGGGTGCCAGCGGGGACTTCTACATCAACACGACGACCAACGTGCTGTGGGGACCCAAGGGTTCCAGCACATGGCCGGTGGTGGGTGTCAGCATGGTCGGGCCCGCAGGATCCCAGGGCATCCAGGGTGTTGCGGGGCTGGTCGGTGCCACGGGTGCCACGGGTGCCCAGGGCGCGGCAGGCATTGCGGGTCCCACGGGATTGACCGGGGCCCAGGGAGCTCAAGGCATTCAGGGCATTCAGGGCATCCAGGGCCCCATCGGCCTGACGGGCCTCACCGGCACCACAGGTGCGGCGGGCACGAACGGAACCAACGGCGCGAACGGTTTGGACGGCAAAACCATCCTCAACGGACTGGTGGCCCCCATTGCCAGCCAAGGCGTAGATGGGGACTTCTACCTCAATACCGCCACCAGCACGATGTACGGCCCCAAGACCGCCGGGGCTTGGCCCGCAGGCGTCTCCATCGTGGGTGCCACGGGTGCGGCTGGAGCGACTGGTACGACCGGCCCGCAAGGCAACACCGGCGCCACCGGCGCACAGGGCATCCAGGGCCCCATCGGCCTGACGGGTAACACGGGCGCAACCGGCACAGCAGGTGCCAGTCCCCTCACCCTCAATGGCGCGGACGCGGTGTTCACCACCGGTTCACTGGGTCTGGGCATCAGCCCACCGGACGCCAGCGCCCTGCTGGACCTCACCAGCACCACCAAGGGCTTCCTGCCGCCGCGCATGACCGCCGCCAATCGCAGCGCCATCGTCAGCCCCGTGGCGGGCCTGGTGGTTTACCAGACTGATGGCACGGCGGGGCTCTACCAGTTCAACGGCGCCACCTGGTACCAGGTGGGCAGCGGCTCCGTTACGGGCGTCACCGGCACGGCACCGGTCACAGTGACCGGTGCCACGGCACCGGTCATCAGCATGGCCAAGGCCACAGGCAGCGTGGATGGCTACCTGGCCGCCACGGACTTCACGGCCTTCGCCGCCAAGGGTTCCGGCTCCGTCACCAGCGTGGCGACCTCCGGCCCGCTCACCGGCGGCACCATCACCGGCACGGGCACCCTCGGCATCACCAAGGCCACGGCCAGCGCGGACGGCTACCTGGCCGCCAGTGACTTCGCGTCCTTCGCCGCCGGGGGCACCGGGAACCTCAGGGCCGACGGCAGCGTGGCCGCCACCGGGGCGCTGGATCTGGGCAGCCAGAAAATCATTAACCTCAGCGGCCCGCCCACGCTTGCCACCGACGCCACCAACAAGAGCTACGTCGACAGCATCGCCGCCGGTCTGGCCTGGCAGGCCCCAGTCATCAACATCGTGGCCGATCCCACGGCGCTCACGCCCGTGAACGGGGACCGCTACATCGTCGGCGCCCCCGCCGCCGGGGCCTGGGTGGGCCAGGACAACAAGATCGCCCAGTACGACGGCACCACCCCCTGGGTGTTCACCGCGCCCGCGAACAGCATGTCCGTGTTTGCCACAGTGCCCTCCAACGGCTACGTCTACCTGTCCGGCAGCGCCCAGTGGGTTCAGTTCGCCGGGTCGAGCTATGCCTTCGGCGGCGGCCTCGCCTTCAATGCGCCCAACGTCAGCATCGCCACAGGCGGTGTCACGGCAGCGAACCTGGCGACAGGCGCGGTGGATCTCTCTGGCACCAAGGTGACCGGCACTCTGCCCCTGGCCAGCGGCGGCACCGGCGGCACCGACGCGGCGAGCGCCCGCAGCAGCCTGGGCCTCAGCCCTGCGGCCACCATGACGGCCAGCAGCGGCACCAGCACCTCCACCCTGGTGAGCCGGGACGGCTCGGGCAACTTCACGGCGGGCACCATCACCGCCAATCTGACAGGCAACGTCGTCGGCGGCTTGACGGGCAACGTGCTGGGCAACGTGAGCGGCACCGCCGCCAACGTGACGGGCACAGTGGCCGTGGCCAACGGTGGCACCAGCGCCACGGACGCCGCGGGCGCCCGCAGCAATCTGGGCCTGGGCACGGCGGCGGTGGCGAACACCGGCACGGGCAACGGCAACGTGCCCCTGCTGGACGGCAGCGGCAAGATCCCCACGGCCCTGCTGCCCATCAGCGGCCTCACCTACAAGGGCAACCGCAGCTTGACGGGCAACCCCACCGTGGCGGTGGAAGCCTCGGGCAACTACTACATCATCAACGTGGCGGGCACCGAGACCGGTAGCGGGCTGGTCTTCGGCGTGGGCGACTGGCTGATCTCCAACGGCAGCGCCTGGCAGAAGATCAGCCAGACGGCCACCGTGGCCAGCGTGGCCGGGAAGACCGGCACCGTGGCACTCGCCAGCAGCGATCTCACGGACGTGAGCCTGAGTGGCAACGGCGTGGGCAAGGTGCTGGCCTGGGATGGCACGAAGTGGGCGCCCACGGCGGCGGCCACGGGCACCGTCACCAGCGTCACCGCAGGCACGGGCCTGAGCGGCGGCCCCATCACGGGCAGCGGAACCCTGGCCCTGGCCAACACGGCGGTAGCACCGGGCACCTACCTGCGAGCCAACCTCACGGTGGACGCGCAGGGTCGGGTCACCTCCGCCAGCAACGGCAGCACCATCGGTCTGGGCACCGAGGTCAACGGCACCCTGCCCGTGGCCAACGGCGGCACGGGCGCCACCACCCAGGCGGGCGCGGCAAACGCCATCCTGCCCAGCCAGAGCAGCGCCAACGGCTTGTTCTTGACCTCCAACGGCACCAACGCCTCTTGGGGCAGCCCTTCAGCCATTCCAGCCAGTGCCCTCACCGGCACCGTGGCGGTGGCCAATGGAGGTACCGGCACCAGCAACGGTTCCATCACTGGCACCGGGGCGCTGGGCCTGGCGGCGGGCGGCACCAACCAGAACGTCACCCTGACGCCGAGCGGCACGGGCTATACCCTGTTGAACGGCAACGTCGGAATTGGGACGACAACACCAGGCCAAAAGTTGCACTTATTCGGAGATGCTTCGCAAAAATTGGTCTACTCCATCTTTGAATCAACGGATGGTACTAACACCGCTGCGGTCTACCTGGGGACTGACATGAAGGGCACCTCCTCACACGCAGGCATCGCGAAGGCTGCGAAGCTACTGAACATTTCTACGACCGTACCCCTGGTCATTGATTCTGTGTATGCCCAACCGATCGTTTTTGGAACAACCGACACTGAGCGTATGCGTATTGATGCCACAGGCAAAGTCGGCATCGGGACAACTTCACCATCCGGTTTACTTCATCTCAAAAATGGCCCTACATGGAGTAGTTTTAACTATGGTGCCGATCTGGTTGTGGATGGATCAGCACACAATGCCATCGGCCTGCTTGATAGCACCTCGTCAAATCCATGGGCAATCGCCAATGTAACAGGGGCTCTGACCTTCGCCCAGATGCCCGCACTTGGTAACACAAGCACTTCCCCAACCAATCGCCTGACTATTTCCACTGCAGGCAACGTCGGCATCGGGACGGCGTCACCGACTTATAAACTACATGTATCTGGTGGTACGATTAGAAACGATCTAGGATCAAACGGTGTGAGTTTAGGCTTAACTGGTGGTGGGTCTAATTTGCAGATATATCATAATGCAGGTTCTTCAGTTTATTTTTGGAATTCAGCCAGCGGAGTTTATGAATTTTATAATGCTGCTGGTTCAACTTCAACCGGAACACTTGTCGCTGGAGCCTATACAAGTGGTTCCGACCGCCGCATGAAAAACAATATCGTAACCACCCACTTTGGCATTGCCGATCTGATGAAAATACCGGTGCGTGATTATACCTATAAAGCCGATGCCGCCCATACGCTGACCACCGGTTTTATTGCACAAGAGCTGTACGAGATTTTCCCCAATGCCGTAACCAAACCAGCCAAAGCCGAAGAAATGTGGAGCGTCGATTACGGCAAGGTAACGCCGCTGCTGACGAAAGCGATTCAGGATTTGAAGGCCGAGAATGATGCTCTGAAAGCCAGTCTGACGACTGAGCAACAGGCAAGCGCCGCCCAGCAGGCCAGTATCCTCACCCTCACCAACGACCTGGACACCCTGAAAGCCCAGGTGGCGGAGATCCTTAGACAGCAGGCGAAGGGCAAGTAGGCCATGCTGGTGACACGGCAACAGGGCTCAGCCACACCGGCTGCGCCCCGTTTCCGTTACGGCCAAGCGGACGACACGAGCGCCAAGGACAACCTCTCTGACGCCCCCTGAACAGGACTTGCCGCCGATTGACAGCCCATGGTCAAAGATTGGCCCCTACGCGGGTCCGTTTGCTCTGGGACCCCACGGCCAATCCCTCTCAGGATCTGGGTACCCGTGGGCTTCTTCGGCCAGGTGGCAAAAGCTGACCTGCTCGGGGCCGTCATAACGATCGACGACGCTGGAATTCAAGGTTAGGGCCAATGGCGACGTGGGCCCTGGATTCGCCAAGGCGGCCAATCGATTGAAGGCCGAGAATTAGCATATGTCGGGGAAGAACGGCCAAACGGCCCGCTTGGCGGGGATGAAGAAGGCGCTGGACTACTGGCGTTTCATCCCCGTGTGGGTGAGCACCGCCGGAGATTCGGACGGCTGGTTGATGACCGCATGAAGGAGCCAGCCACGCGCTTGGACATGAGCAGAGTGAAGGTGATCGCCGCAGGCGGGGCAGGGACACCGTCTGGCGCGAGTAAGATCCTTTCTGGTGCACGACAGAAGGGGTCCGAAACCGGCGCGACAGGCTCTATCAACAAAGCAACCTCGCTCAGCGCTCACGCTCCGGACACGGATTCTGGTGACCCCATTCTTACTTCAGCAGCAGGTGCTGCGAAGGAGATGGAGCATGGTCAACATCAACAGAATGCCAATTGCATTGCGCGGGAGCCGAGGGCCACCAGGCTGGGGTGCACAGGCAAGATCCAATGGACAACCGGCGCGGATTTCGATTCGCGCCGTTTTTAGAGGTAACCCATGAATGACCAATCCGCGGATCTTCGAAAGAAATTCCGAATTTCGACGCTCTGCCAACTCTTCGAAGCCACCCTCCTTCCTTGCTGGGAGGAGGGTTTTCCCAGGCACCATGTTCATCGCCTAGCGACCCAGGTGGTCATTGAACCCAATGGTCACCTCGGCGTGGATCTTGATCCCCAGATGGGTGTGGTCCTCCACATCATGCGACACACGGTCCTTCTTCCCATGGCCAATGACTCCTTGAGTAAGGGGCAACCCGCACCTCCGGAATCCATCTACATCGCGATGCCCGTGGGTTCACCGCTACTGCTCCAGCGCACGCAACTGCTTCAGGAAGCCTCTCGCTTTTTCATCGACCTTTCGCAAGATGAGACCAGGGTGGTTCTGGTGACCATTTCGCACCGAAGGTTGATCAATAGGCACCTGGTCATTCGGCACTGCCCCGTGGCCCTGGTGAGTCTCGAAGGCGACCTTCTTTGGCTGCACCCTGCTGGCCTCAACTATGGCTTGATCAAAGCGCCCTTTCCGAAGAGACAGCGAAGCCGGACTTTGGGGCCGAGACTGCCCCTTAAGCGTGATCCGGATTTATTCAACGAGATGGATGATGCCACCGGCCTACCCACCATGTACGTCTATGCCAAGGAGTGCCTAAAAGCCGCACAGGAAGCGGATGAGAAGGAAGAACCTGTGTTTGCGGCGGTACTCGATTTCCAAGCCCAAAGTCTGATTCGAAGATCCATTGCCGAAGACGCCGAGACGGCCATCACGCTTGCGACCCAACAGTTCCTTAGAGGCTTTGAAAGCTTCTTTGGGATGGGTGGATTGTTGCCCGAACCGGGCCATCTCGACTGATCCTGCCGATGTACTTCGAGAAACACTTTGAGTGTGCCACTTTCCAAAAAGTTCCATCTTCCAACCGGTTGGATTGTCACGAGAATAATCGGTGTGGATGCCATCCGATGGCCCGGATCAATCCAACAACACAGCAACCACGTCATGGCCGATTAGCGCGATAGTTCCCCGCCAATCTTGGCACTGGAAATTCGACCGCACCGGTCGTTGATGGCCTTCGGCCTGTCATGGAGAACCTATGAAGACCCCAGTAACCGACTCCTCCCATGAGATCTCGTTGGGGCCACCGCCCACCTTCATGCGACAGGGCTAAGCGAATTCAGCCACCAAGGGGGCATTCCTCAGTCGCGGTTAGAGCCATGGACTCTTTGAGGAAGATCACTCGCGGTCACCTGTGTGAGATTGAAGATGAATCAACTTAGCCTCGAAAAACGGTGCGATATCGTTGCCCACCTGGTCGAAGGGGCGTCGGTCAGGACCACCTGTCGACTCTGCAATGTCTCCAAGAACACCGTGCTAAAACTCCTCGTGGATCTAGGTCACGTCTGCCAAGAACTTCACGATCAACTCGCCGTCAGGCTGCCCAGCAAGATCCTTCAGTGCGACGAAATTTGGGCCTTCATCGGCTGCAAAAACAAGAACGTCCCTGAGCATCTCCAAGGCACCTTGGGAATAGGCGACGTATGGACCTGGGTTGCCATCGATGCAGACACAAAGCTGGTGGTCTCGTGGCGCGTTGGGAGCAGGGACCTAGAGGATGCAAAGACTTTCATTGCAGACGTGGAACACAGGCTGACAGGGCGGGTGCAACTCACTACGGATGGTCACAAGCCCTATCTCGAAGCCGTGGCGGAGTCCTTCGGAAGCTACATTGACTACGCAATGTTGATCAAACAGTTTGCCAAAAAGGAGAAAACGGAGAACAGGAAATACAGCCCGTCAAAATGCAAGGACATCCTGAAACTGCGCATCTCCGGACACCCTGACAAAAAGGAAATCTCGACCTCTTACATCGAGCGCCAGAATCTCACCATCAGGATGTCCATGCGTCGGTATACGCGTTTGACGAATGCGTTCTCGAAGAAGCTTGAAAACCACAGGGCTGCTGTTGCGCTGCACTTCGTTTACTACAACTTCGTGAGGATCCACCAAACCCTTCGGGTGACCCCGGCCATGGAGGCTGGCATCACCGACCACCTTTGGTTGATCTCGGACATCGTGAAGCTGCTCGACAAATCACAAGGTGGATGAGGCTGCTTAATCTGTTCGATTGGTTTGTCAACCCCCACCCATTTCAAACTGACCCACTACCCTCTGGCCGCACCCTCTGTATTCCTGTCTGGCGTTGGGCCCTCACAAGGCTGAGGGATGGGAACGCTTCCGCAGGGGCGAATCCCAGGCGCGGAATCAACGCCATGGTTGCCTGCTGACCCGCCGGAGGGCCGAGCCGCAGCTGGTGGTCCCGGCGGGAATTGAACCCACGACCTACCGCTTAGGAGGCGGTCGCTCTATCCGCTGAGCTACGGGACCTGCACGCTGCAGCGCTCATTCTAGCGTGTTATCGGAGCCGTCGCGGCGGGCCGCGCGGGCGGGGGCGGAACCAGGAGCTTCCGCCCGCCCCAGGCCAGGCCGCCCGCCAGCAGCAGCCAGCCAATGGGTGAGCGCGCGGCGATGCGCAGGTCCTGCCAGGAGGGCAGGGCCGCGAAGAGCAGGTTTGCCAGCAGGAACACCACGCCCGCCTCGGGCCAGCCGAACTGGGGCTGCTCGCCCAGCCGCCAGAGAAACAGGCCGTAGGTGAGGGGCAGCAGCAGCAGGGGCGCGAGGCCGATGAAGAAGGCATTATACCAGCGCAGGTTGCCCAGGGCCACGGAGCCGAGCACATAGCCGCGCCCCTCTCGACGGGGCAGCACTGTGAAGCGGAGGGGCTGGCCGTTCAGCAGGGTGCCCACCAGCCAGTGGCAGAGCTCGTGGCAGAAGGTCCCCGGCAGGGCCAGCAGCGAGACCAGCCAGAAGGACCGCTTGGTCTGATTCAGCAGCCAGAGCATCCCGGCCATGGCCGCGAGGTAGCCCAGCGCGACGCGGTGGCTGCCCGCTCCCAGTCCCCAGAGCTGATCCATTGGCACCCGGCCTCCTGGGTCCATTGGAGCATTCCCGCCGCTCTCCTTGCACCTAAAGGGATCCGTTCTTGCGATGATGGAGTCCCCCTCCGAGGTCCCCATGTCCCGTGCGCAGCTCAAGGATGAAGTCTTCATGAACATGGCGCTGGAGCTGAGCCGCCTCGGCACCTGCTGTCGCCTGAAGGTGGGCTCGGTGCTGCTGCGGGCCGACGGCGGCATCGCCGCGGCAGGCTTCAACGGCGCCCTGCCGGGCATGGCCCACTGCACGCCCGATACCTGCAAGCCGGGTCAGCGCTGCCTGCACACAAGCCACGCCGAGGAGAACGCCCTGGGCTTCTGCGACGGCCCCGTGGCCACGGCCTACGTCACCCACGAGCCCTGTCTCATCTGCTGCCGGGCTCTGGTGCGGCGGGGCGTGCGGCGGGTGGTGTTCCGCCATCCCTACACCAGCATCGCCGAGCAGGAGCGTGCCGAGCGCCAGCACATCCTCGAGCACTTCGCTGTGGCGTGGGAACAGCTGGATTGAAGCCAGGCCCCGCCGGTGTCCGTGGAGAATGCCTAGATCCCCCCCAGCTCCCAGGCGGCGCCGGGGTCCACGTCGATGGCCACCTCGGTGCCGTCATCCAGGACCAGCATGGGCGGGTCGCCGGGCCGCAGGTCGACGATGGTGCGGCCCAGCAGCCGCTCCCGGCGGCCGTGGTGCCAGGGGATGCCCACCGGGTAGGTGCGGCGGTAGGCGTCCAGGGGCCCCTCCAACCGGTGGCATAGGAACCTCAGGGCCGAGTGGAGGGCTGCTTCGAAGCCCTCGGGGGGCTCCGGATCCATGCCCGCGGCAGCCAGGAAGACCTCCCCGGGGCTCCGGCCCCCGGTGGCCTCCGTGGCCCAGTGCCGGTGTCCCGCAGGAGCCTCGCCCCGGAGGACCACCGGGCGGTCGTGGTGGATCCCGAGCCACAGCGAGACCAGACCGCAGGGGCCTCTCTCTGCGGGATCTGGCACGGCCTGGGCGTCATCGTGGAAGACCACCGCCCGCAGGGGCAGCCACTCGAAGGCCTCGGCCACTTTGGCCCCCACCGGACCCGGCAGCTTGTGATGCAGCTCGGCCACGGCCTCGGCGAAGGTCTGCCGGAGGCCCGCGAGGCTGAGGACGCCCTCCGGGAGACCCAGCCCATTCAGGGCCAGGGGCGGCTCGTGCCAGTCCACGGCCATGGCCGGCACCAGCTGCTGAAACAGGATGAGCGCGGGATCCCAGTCCCAGTGCCGGGCGGGTTCGTAGCCGAGCTCGCGACAGAGGTCGAACCAGGCCCGGGCGGGTGCCGCCATGCCCAGCTGATAGACCGACCTGCCATCGAGGAAGATCTCACTGCCGGGTCCCTGGGGCGTCTCCCGGCGGGTGAGGCCCACTTCGTGCCGGCCCAGGGTGGCCAGGGTGGTCTCGTGGTAGGGATGATCCTCCTGCCGGAGCACCTTCAGCGGCGCGCCTAGTATCCAGCCCTCCAGAGTCATGCCCGGTCTCCCCATGAAGGAAACCTCGGGCATCCCGCCCCGGGCGTCAATGGTCTGAACTGGGGTAGGTTGTTTCAATCCACCCGTTGAAGGTTCATGCCCGGGTAGTAGTGCTGGAGGATCTGCTGGAACGGGGTGCCTTCCAGGGCCATGCCGTAGGCGCCGGTCTGGCACATGCCCAGGCCGTGCCCCCAGCCCCGCCCATAGAAGATCCAGTGGCGCTTGGCCCCGTGGCCCACGGTGAGCCAGCGGAAGACGTTGTCCTTGAGGCCCAGTAGGCCCCGGATGTGCATGCCCCGCACCCGGTGGGCCGCGCCCCGGGTGTCCACCAGGGTCAGGTCCAGCACCCGGCCCTCCTCGTTGTAGTCCGCCTTGAGCTCGCGGATTCCCGGCACCTTGATGCGGCGGCTCACGTTGGCGAGCAGCTCCGACTCGCTGTATTCCACGCGCCAGTGGGCCGTGGGGTTGTAGCGGTCCCAGGCGGCACCATCCGGGTCCAGGCGGCGCACCAGCACCTGGGCGGGGCCGGCTTCGCTGGTGATCCACTTGAGCCGGTCGCCCACCTGGATGTCGGCCTTGGGCAGCAGGCGGAGGCTGCCATCCGGACCCTCTTCCGCGAGGAGCAGCGTCGTCGCCAGCGGCAGGGGTTCCGGTCCCCCGCGCTTGCGTCGGACCTGTCCGTCGAGCAGCAGGGAGCCTTCGTTGGGGGTGAAGGGCTCTAGCTCCAGCCAGAGGCGCCCCAGGACCTGGAGGGCCTGACGCAGGGTGATGGGCTCCTCGGCGGCCCAGGCGGCGGCGGGCACCACGCCCCGCCGGGTCAGGAAGGCGGCCAGCAGGCGATCCTGGGGCAGGCTGGCGGGCAGGAAGTAGGCCGCATCCTGGGGCCGCTCCTGGCCCTCCACCAGCCGCTGGAAGCCGAAGGCCCGGGCCAGGGCCAGGAAGAGGTGTCCCTGCCCCGCCAGGGGGCTTAGGTCCAGGGCCAGCCGCTGCTGGAGCAGCCGCACGGGCTGGGCGAGCTCTGCCAGGGTGGCGGGCCGGGCCAGCCGCTCCCCGGCCAACCACCCGGGTGGCAGCCCCGCGGAGGCCAGGCGCAGCAGCTCCCAGGTGAGCCAGGGCTGCTGGATTTCCGGGGTGATGGGGAGGCCCGAGGCAAAGGGCAGGGTCAGGGGTCGCTCGGGGTAGCAGGAGGCCGCCCGGAGGTAGGGGGCGTTGCCGCCGAAGACGTGGGCCACGTCGGTGGTGTGGCCGCCGCAGTTGGCCATGAAGAGGGCCTGGATGGGCTTGCCGCCATAGGTGGCGAACAGCCCTTCGGTCTCCTGGATGGCGCGGTCCGTGAGGGCCTGCTCTCCGTCCCGGCCGCCATAGACCTGGTCGGAGACGGTGTCGCCCATGTCGAAGCCGTCCGCGGCCCGCTTGCCGCGGTTGGCCACCGCATAGGTCCGGGCTGCCACGGCCTGGGCTTTGAGGGCCTCCAGGGCCGGGAACTCCCAGGCGCCCATCTCCTTGGGCACCACGCCGCGCAGGTAGGTCTCCAGGTCCAGGGTGTTCACCACGGTCAGGCGCCCCTGGGCGTTCGGCAGGATCTCCATCTTGCCCCGGTAGCGGCCCTTGCCCTGAAGGCTGGTCAGCTCGCCGGCGGGCTTCAACCAGACGCCTGCCTGGGGCAGCGGCCGGCGCTCGTAGCGGTCCGTGATGGCATACAGGGCGCGACCCTTCCGGGGCGAGCCGGGGCGCTGCTCCGAGGCCACCCACAGCTCGTCGAAGCCCAGGTCCTGCAGCTTCTGCAGTACCGGCTCGGCCTCCCGCACCTCGGGGAAGTGCCCCGTGACCACGCGCCAAGTCTCGGCATCCGGAACCTTGACCTGGTCGGGTGCCTCGCCCAGGCTCCTCAGGCGCTTCATCAGGGCCTGGGCCTCAGAGGCATCGAGAGGGCGGCCCACCTGGATGCGGTATTCGGTGGTGGCATCGGAGACACCCCGGCTGTCCCACCAGATGCGCAGTTTCTCCTCTGGCGCCAGGCTGAACAGGCGCTTCCCGGCCCGGTCACAGACCTGACCGCCCCCTTCCAGGGACACGATCCACTCGACCGCCTGGGTGTCGAGCCCGATGCGCAGCGGCGGCTGGGCCGCGCTCAGGGGCGAGAGGGACAGGACCAGGGCGGGAACGAGGAGGGCCTTCATGGGCGGAATTGTCCCACGAAACGGGCGAGGGCCTGCCAGCGGCGGGCCCGCAGGAGCTCCGCGCCGAGCAGCTCCCCCCCCGGGCCCCGGCGGTGCGCGAGCAGGGCGAGGCAAGCCTGGTCCGCGGGACGGAAGAAGAGGGCGGGGCCTGTGTAGCCCAGGTGGTACCACCAGCCCGAGGGCCGTCCGGGCTCGGGTGCTGTCGGGGGCGCGGTGGGAGCCGTGGCCTCGGTGGGCTCCTCGAGGATCTCCAGGCCGAAACCCAGGGGCAAATGGGACAGCAGCTGTCCAAAAGACCCCGGATCCCCGGGGAGCACCTGCAGGCCCAGGCCCCAGCGGGCGCCCTGCTCGCCGGGGGCGGTCGCCACGGCCATGCGGCGCGGCCAGCCCGCCGCGACCCAGCGGGCCAGGGCGGCGCGCAGCTGGGGGGCTGTGGTGCCGAAGCCCGCGTGGCCGCGCATGCCGGCTCGGGCATTGGCATCGTGGGGCAGGTGCAGGCCGCGCGGTGGCGGGGCCATGCCCGTGGCGAGGGCCCAGGCCTCGGCATCGGGGGCGTCGGGAACCTCGGTGGGGGCCGTCGTCCACGGGGCCGGACTCAGCCCGGTGGCCGCGCCCAGCCGAGAGAAGGGCACGCCGGTCTCGGCCTCCAGCAGCTCGCCGAGCAGGCGGTAGTTGAGGTCTGAGTAGCTGGCCAGCCCGGGCGTAGCGGCCCGGAGGAGAGGATGCTCAGGCACCGGCCGGCGCAGCTGCAGGGCGACGGCCTCGCCGGTATAGGGCCGCCAGGGCGGGAGTCCCGAGCTATGCGACAGCAGCTGGCGGACCGTCAGGGGCTCGGGCCGGTCGTGGAAGCCCAGGGACCAGCGCCGGTCCGCATCCAGGTCCAGGAAGGCCAGCGCCAGCGGCGCCGTCACCAGGGGCTTGGTGAGGGAGGCGAGGTCGTAGAACCGGCTCACGCCCGGCCCAGCTCCGCGAGACTTTTGGCGACGGCCTTCTGGACCTGGTCGGCCACGCGCATGGCCTCCTGGCCTTCTTCCCAGGTGACGCCGTCGGTGCCGAGGCCCAGGCAGGCGGCGTGGAAGGCCTCGATCTCCAGGCGCAGGGGCTCGCCCTCCTCGATGGTGGCGGTCTCAGGGCGCACCTCGGGGCCGTCCGGTCCCATGACGAGGCGCAGCAGCTCCAGCGTCTGGGAGGCGAAGTCCAGGCTGGCGTATTCCTTGTCGCCGAAGGCCCGGAGGGTGCGCTCCTTCTTGCGGGCCACGCGGCTGGCCGTGACTGTGGCGAAGGCGCCGCCCTCGAACTTCAGGCGGGCGTTCACCAGATCCGCGTAGGGCGTCAGGACGGGGATGCCCACGGCCTCCACATCGATCACAGGGCGCCCCACCAGGGCGCGGAGCAGGTCCAGGTCATGGATCATCACGTCCATCACCACATCGACCTCCAGGCTGCGGGCGGGGAAGGGCGACACCCGCACGGCCTCCAGGAAGCGGGGCTTGAAGCCGCGCTCCCGCAGGGCGGTGACGGCGGGGTTGAAGCGCTCCAGGTGTCCGACCTGGGCGATGAGGGCAGGGTTGGCCGCGCGGGCCTGGGCCAGGGCCGCCAGCAGCGCCACGCCCTCGGCAAGGGTGGCGGCCAGGGGCTTCTCCATGAGCACGTGCTTCCCGGCCTTGAGGGCCTGGATGCCGAGGACGTGGTGGAAGCCCGTGGGTGCAGCTATCTGCACGGCATCCACATCGGCGAGCACCTGCTCCAGGCTGGGGGCCCAGGGCGCGCCAAACTTGGCGGCGATCTCCGGCCCGCGGGCGGGATCGGGATCCACGACCGCCACCAGCAGCGCCTCTGGCGCCGAGGCGGCGATGCGGGCGTGGTGCTGCCCCAGGTGTCCTACTCCGACGACGGCGACTCTCAGCTTGGTCATGACCCTCTCCAGACCAGACCAGCCTATCAGGGCTGCTAAGCTGGGGTTTCTCTCTGGAAGGTGACTATGAATCTCAAGATCGAAGCTGTGAACCTGGTCCGCTGGCTGCACTTTCTCTCCCTGGGCGTAGGTCTTGGCGGAGCTGTGGTGGTGCTGTTGCTCTCGGGCTTCGAGGAGGGCCGGGAAGACCTGCAGGGCCTCGCGGCCACCGTCTGGGCCAAGGTGGTGGCCTGGGCCTTCCGCCTGGCGCTGGTGGCTGGCGCCGCCCTGCTGGTGATGCTCATGCAGGAGGGGCAGAACCCCCTGAAGAACGGCCACTACTTCCACATCAAGCTGCTGCTGGTGTTCATCCTCGTGGGCCTGTCCGAGATGACGCCCAAGGCCCTGGCGGCCAGCAGGCGGGGCTCGGCCCTCCTGGTGCTGGTGCTCTTCCTGGCGACCAGCTTCACGGTGTTCAACAAGGGGCTGTTCGGCGCCCGCGCCAAGACCGCCCCCGCGGGTACGGTGGAGACCCTCCGCCCCGCCAACTGAGAATGCCTCCAGAAACAGAAGCAGCCGTCGCGGACGGCTGCTTCTGTTTCTGGCTGGCGTGTGGCGGAACCTAGTCCTCGGGCTCGTCGTAGTCGCCATTGTGCCACACGTTCTGCACGTCGTCGTTGTCCTCGAGGAGGTCCACCAGCTTCAGGAAGCTGGTGAGCTTGTTGCCTTCGAGGGCCGTGCTGGTGCTGGGGGCCATGATGATCTTGGCCTCGATGACCGGCAGCTTGGCTGCGTCCACGGCATCCTTCACAGCCTGGTAGGACTCGGGGCTGGTCTTGATGACCCAGGCGCCGCCCTCGTCGACGACGTCATCGGCGCCAGCCTCCAGGGCCACCTCCATGACCTTGTCCTCGGAGACCTCGGCTTCGACCACGATCTGGCCCTGCTTGGTGAAGAGGTAGGCCACGGAGCCCTGGGCGCCCAGCTCGCCGCCGAACTTGGTGAAGTAGCTGCGGACCTCGGGGGTGGTGCGGTTCTTGTTGTCGGTCATGGCCTCGACCAGGATGGCGACGCCGCCAGGACCGTAGGCCTCGTAGGTGACTTCCTCGTAGGTCACGCCCTCGAGCTCGCCGGTGCCCTTCTTGATGGCGCGCTCCCAGTTGTCCTTGGGCATGTTGCTGCCCTTGGCCGTGTCCACAGCCAGGCGCAGGCGGGGGTTGGCCGCCACATCGCCACCGCCGAGGCGGGCGGCCACGGTGATCTCCTTGAGGATCCGGGTGAAGACCTTGCCGCGCTTGGCGTCAGCGGCGCCCTTCTTGTGCTTGATGGTGGACCATTTGCTGTGGCCGGACATGGGGACTCCAGGAAAGGACAGGATGGAACGAATCAGACGTGGGGTTTCCAGGGGGGGCCTCGCGAGCGCAGCGAGCAGGCGGTCCCCCCCGGATCATGTCAGCCGCGCAGGGCCCGGCGGGAGACGCGGGCGAAGGACGGAGCTTCCTGGCGGATCATGGGCCGCTCAAGGAGGAACTGGTACCACTGCTCGCCGTAGACCTTCATCTTGAGGGCCTTGCCGTTCTGGAGCAGGTTGCGGTTGGTGATGAGGCGCTCGTCGCCCTTGCAGATCTCGAGGCCCTTGTTGAGGATCTCGATGGCCTTGTCGCGCTCGCTCATTTCCATGAGCACGTAGGCATAGACTGCATAGAGCAGGCTCTCCTTCTTGCCGCTCTTGAGGGCCAGGTTGAAGGTCTCCTTGGCCTTCTTCTTCTCGCCGCGCTTCCACTGGATGATGCCCAGCATGGCCTTGGCGATGTAGTGCTGCATGGAGGCAGCGGCCAGCAGGGGTTCGGCCTCGTCGTTCTTCTTGCGGAGGTACTGGACGACGCCAATCTGGCCGTCGATGCTGCCCTTCACGAGGAACTGACGGGTGGAGAACTGATAGCCCTCCTTCATCACCTCGATGGCCTTGTCGAACTGCTGCTTCTTCATCAGGTCCCCGGCCCGGGTGAAGATCTTCTCGAGGTCCTGCTGGATCTTCCGACCCTGCCAGATGAAGAGACCCGCCCCGGCAAGCAGGCCGAGGGGCACGCTGATCCAGAGCTTGATGCTCAGCAGGGTGGAGAGCAGGATCACGGCGAGGGCGGCGCCCAGGCCGAGCAGGAGATTGATCACGGAGACTCCGCATGGCGCGGCCCGAAGGCGGGCCAAAGGGCTATTTTATCGGCCCTTGACTCCATTTGCCATCCGGATTGCTGGGGGCAATGGTTATTCCGTTCCAGGTGCCACCTAGCCCAGGACGCCGCTGCGGGAGGTCGCGACTCGGCGGCGGCGTACCGGGCGCTTGGTGGCGACGGGTACCGCCTCCTTCCGCGGCCGCCCAGGGCCCCGCTTGGGAGCTTCATCCTTTGGCTTCGCGACCTTGCGGACCTTCAGCGGCTTCTCTTTCTTCACCCGCTCCCGCCGGACCAGGGCGGCCGCGGCACGGCCGGTCACGACTACGCGGCTGCCATCCTTCAGCTTCTTCACCTTGCTGCCGGGCTTCCGCCCACGCTTGAGGCTCATGGCCAGCGGCTCCTCGTCCAGGAGCTCCCGCTCGAGCTGGGCCTGGAGTTCCATCATCTCGCCGCCATCCGTCTCGTGATCCTGGCCGCAGAGGTGCAGGAAAGCGTGGATCACCAGCATCTCGACCTCGCGCCGTCGGCTCACTCCGAATTTCTTGGCCATTTTCTCTGCGGTCGGGAGGCTGATGACGATGTCGCCGAGGTGCGGAAAGGCGCCCTTCTCGACGCCCGAAGGGAAACTGAGTACATCCGTCGTCATGTTTTTCCCGCGATGTTCCCGGTTGAGTTTTCTCATGCCGCGATCATCTACATAAGTCAGCGACATCCCCTGAGCTTCAGGTGCCAGTCGATCTCTGAGCCCCCGCAGGAGTTTCCCGAGGGACTGCTCACCGGGACCGCGTAATTTGCTGCGGCTAGACCAATCGACCGTGAAGGGTTTTGATGTCTCAGTCATGGCCTTCTCCACTACAAAATCAATGAAAGGGGACTAATGATGCTTGCTATTGGGCCTTCTGTCAATCTGAGATTTATAGGTGCATGAATTGAATCAATGTTTTTCAAGCTGGTAGAGTTGAAATTTTAGCATAGAATTTTTTATTAAATTTTAAGATAAAAACTATAAATGAATGACTAATGAATATTCTCACAGAAATAGTGGGAACCTCTGGCATCCTGGTGGCATGAACCCCGCCCTTCCCCGAAACCTGGCGGACCCCCTCGGCCGCTTCCTGACCCTGCTTGACCGCTGGAACCGGACCCATGCCCTGACGGCCCTACCCATCTCCGAACGGAGAGAGGAATTGCTGCTGGATGCCTCGGCCCTGTTGCCCTTTCTGGCTCCGCTTGGGGCGGGAAGCCGAGTGGTGGACCTGGGTACTGGGATGGGCATCCCCTCGGTCCTGCTGGCCCTGGCGCGGCCGGACCTGGAAGTGATCGGAGTGGACGCCTCAACGAAGAAACTGGCCTTCCTCCGGCAAGCCGCGCTGGAATTGCCCGTGCCAAACCTTAAAGCGCTGCACGGACGCCTGGAGGCGCTTCCTCCCCTCCAGGCAGACTGGGGCACGGCGAAGGCCCTTGGCTCCCTCGAGCAGCTGCTGGGCTGGTGGGCTCGTCATGGTCGGCCGGGGGCGCCCTTCTTCGCGCTCAAGGGCTTGGACTGGGAGCGGGAGGACCTGCCCGCAGGATGGACTGCCACCCCGCATCCCTACGAGCTCCCCACCCGGGGCCGGCGGGTGGTCCTGGAACTGCGTCCGTTCTGACAACGACAAGGGCCCCGATCGGGGCCCTTGGTCTTGCGCACCGGACTTAGCGTGTGATGGTGTCGCCGTTCCGGATTTCCTCGATGGTGCGCAGCACGCGGCAGGTGGCCGTCCCCGCATCTGAACGCACCACCAGCACCTGGCCGAGGTAGTGGTTCACTGCCTCCATGGGGGGCTTCTTCTCATTCTCGGAGCCCACCGGGAAGGTCCGGGCTCGCAGGGCGAGGAGCACATCCCCGACCTTGAGGCCGCTCGAGGCGCCCTTGTCGATGACGATCATGTCGCCGCTCGCCGAAAACTGCTTGGCGTCCCGGATGTAGACCACGACTCCGGCTTCGGGATCGGCCTTGACGGGATCACTGATGTCCGTCCTGACCTGCAGGGGGAGATTGGCGGGTTCCGTGAACCGGACGAGCCGATCGCCGATCTCCACCGAGTCCAGGCAGCGCTCGATCACGGCTACAGAGCCCTTGGCCTGGGCCGTGGTGATCCGGACCACGCCGGCCTGCTTCACGACGTCGCCCAGCTTCTTCTTGGTGCCGAACGGGTGCGCCAGCTTGCGGGCCACGGTCTTCAGGATCAGGAACCGGTCGCCGACCTTCACGCCCTGGTCGGTTCCGCCGTTCAGGTAGATGGGCTCACCCTCGCCAAGGTACTGGCGGTCGTCGCGCTTGTTGCCCGTGATCCGGAAAGCGCCCAGGCTCTTGTAGTGGGCCTCGGCGCCCTCGGGCACCAGGTAGGGCAGCTGGATGAAGTCCTGGAAGGCGAAGCCGAGCTCGGCTCGCCGGACAGCTGCGGGATCGAAACGCCGCTGGTCGGGCTTGAGGTTCGCGACGGCCTCGGGGACGGACCCTGCCGTGGCCACGGCCCGGGCCAGGTCGATGACAAGGGGGTCGCCGGGGTAGATCCAGTGCGGATCCTTGACCCACTGGTTCAGCTCCCAGATCTGGGGCCAGGCATAGGGATTGCCAAGGTATTTTCCGGCCAGGTCCCAGAGCGTGTCGCCCTTCTGGACCAGATGAGTCTTGGACCCCTCGGGAACGGTGAGTTCCTTCGGGTAGTCCCACTTCGACGCGTGGGCCTCCACCTTGACCGGGCCAGGCGCTGCTTCCTGGGCCTCGAGTCCCGGCGCGACCAGCGCTAAGGCCAGCAAGAGCCCCGGTGCCCCCACAGAGGCGCAGATCCGTCTGGCATTCAGGCGAGTGGGCAAGCGCATCGGAATCCCCCAGTGAATAATGGATAGTGGTAATTATAGGTCTTCGACGCGGATCATATCTGAAAATAATGATAAGCGGTTGCGAACTTCGTCCTGGGAAATCTGCTCGAGCCGTTCTGTGGAAAACTGCTCCACGGTGAAGCTGGCCATGACTGAGCCCACCAGAGTGGCGTGCTTGAGTGCCGTCACATCCATCCGATCCATCCAGGCAAGATAGCCTAAGAACCCTCCCGCGAACGTGTCCCCCGCCCCGGTGGGATCGAAGACCTCCTCCAGGGGGTAGGCCGGGGCTGCGAAGATGCCTTCAGGAGTGAAGATGGCGACGCCGTATTCCCCGCGTTTCACCACCAGGATCCGGGGGCCCATGGCCTGGACCTTGCGGTAGGCCTTGATCAGGCTGTTGTCCTGGGTGAGTTCCCGGATCTCCGCGTCATTCACCAGGAGGATGTCCACTTCCTTGAGCACGGCCTCCAGGGCTGGCCGGGCTCCCCGGATCCAGTAGTTCATGGTGTCCAGGGCGATCCACTTGGGGCGGGTCGTCATCTGGCGGACGACCTCGAGCTGGAGCACGGGGTCGATGTTTCCGAGGAAGAGGTATTCGGACTCCCGGTAGCCGGCCGGAAGGACCGGGCGGAAGTCCGCGAAGACATTCAGGTCCGTGGCCAGGGTCTTGGCCTCGTTCAGGTCGTAGCCGTATTCCCCCTTCCAGTGGAAGCTGAGGCCCTTGACCTTCGAGAGCCCTTTCAGGTCGATGGGGCGGTGATCGAAAACGCGCAGCTGCTCCGGGCCGAAGTCGTCGCCGACCACAGCCACGATGCGCACTGGATGGAAGCGGCTGGCGCTGAGGGAGAAGTAGGTCGCGGAACCCCCGAGGGCATGCTCGCGCCGCCCGAAGGGGGTGGTCAGGTCATCGAAGGCCACACTGCCGACTACCAGCAAACTCATGGAAGGAGCTCCTTGTTCGGTTCAGGGATGGGTCGGGCTAGGCCCAAAATAGAGGAGCCAGGCCTGGTTGCCCCCCATGGGAACGGGGGCCTGGGCGAAGCGGGCGACCATGGGCACCTGCCCCGAGGCCAGCAGATCCAGCAGGCCCTGGTGGAGGATCGGATCCGGACCCAGGTTCACGAGCAGGCTTCGCCACCCCAGGACCAACCCATCCCCCAGGCGATCCTGGAGCCGGTGGAGAGCGTCGCTCAGGGTGTGGCCCCGGAGATCCAGGGTTCCGTCCACCTCCAGGGCCATGCCGGCAGCGAGCTGAAAGCGCACGGGCATCAGTGCGGGCGCAGGGGCTTCCAGCGCGGCCAGCGGCGGAGGTGGGGCCTGGACTTCCGGTACGGGAGGGGCCACCTCGGCGGGCGGGATTGCGGCAAGGGGGGCAGGCGGCTGCGCCGGGACGCTCTTGGTAGGGGCCTTGGCGGGCTTCGCCGAGTGCTGGATGCCCTTGGGCAGGGCCTTGAGCCCCTTGAGCTCCTTCACGGCTTCCTGGAAGGTCTCAGGGGGGGCCTGCTCCACCGGGGCCGCTGCCTCGGGAACCGCAGGCTCATCGGCTGGCTTGGGAGCGCGCACTTTGGCGGTGGCCTTCAGGCCCATGGCGGAGAGGAACATGGCGTCCTCGTCGTCCAGAGTGCCTGCGGGCTTGAGGGCAGGGCGGGGCGGAGGCTTCGGGGCCACGGGCGCCTCGGGGCCGAGCTGTTGTTTGAGTTTCGCCAGATCCTGCTTCCAAGCCATGCATCGTCCTCATTCCGTCAAGAGTAGGCCATCCCTCGCGCAGGCATGGCTGCAATTTGACCGGGGGGCCAGGACCCGCCGTTGCAGCCTCGCACCCGCGAGAGGCAAAATGCCGCAGTCAACTAGCGGATTCAACCGCAGGGTAGTGGCTGGCATCCAAGGAATGACGGCCTTCTGCGTAACCTGGCACAGCCTTCGCTCGTAGCCTCAGTGTTCAACCTGGAGGACTCCATGCGCCACGCCTCGTCCTTGCTCCTGCTTCCCCTGGTGCTCGCCTCGGGATCGGCCTTGCTGGCCCAGAGCCCGCACATGGGCTTCAGCCTCAACCTGATCTCCCCCACGGGGGCCTTTGCCTCCACCAGCTATCCGGCCTACTACAGCCCCTCGGCGGCCCGGACGATCCCGACCCAGAAGGAGACCTACGACGTGGGCCTCGGGGGCAGCTTTACGGTCAGCTTCCCCATGGATCGGAACCTGGCCATCCGCTTGAACCTCAGCGGGTCTGCCGAGAACGGCACCAACCGGGCTGCGGGCGAGACCTCCATCAACCTGCGCCACTCCCAGTTCAACCTCGGGGGGGACCTGCAGATCTTCCCGCAGGGCACCGCCTTCCGGCACCGCGGTCTCTACTTCGTGGCGGGTCTCTCCGCTGACTTCGAGCAGTTCGACCGCAGCTTCGGCGATCCGCTCTACGACTACACGGACACCACCCGCAAGAGCCGCCTGGGTGCCAATGCGGGGATCGGTCACAGCTTCGGCTATGACTCGGGCATGCGGTTCACCCTGGAGGCCACCTTCCACAAGACCATCACTGGCAACAGCGCCAGCGCCGGTGATCCGCCCAGCACGGACTTCCTGAAAGTCGGGTTCGGGTGGGTGTTCTGACCTAGCTCCAAGGCTGAAGGGAAACGGCCCCCGCGGGGGCCGTTTCTCTGTCCCGGGAAGCAGGGGCGGGCCTACTTCTTCGAGGGAGCTTTCTTCTTGGCGGGCTTGGGGGCGGCGGGCTCCTCCTCTTTGCCCAGGAGTCCGTTCACGAGCCGGAGGACGTCCTTGTTGGCGGGGTCCAGCTTCTGCAGGCGGCGGGCATAGGCCAGCCGGTCCTGCCGGGGACGGGCGTCATCCCCCTTTACCTGCTCCAGCTTCTCGGTCACGTAGCGGGTGGTGCCCCCCGTCTCGGCCATTTCCGCCTTCTCGGCGGCGAGGAAAGCCTGCCAGTCAGCCGCGGCCCTTGAGGTGGTCTCCTTGGCCTGGCGCAGGCGGGTGAGGATGTTCTCGATGTCCTTCAGAGCCCGCTCACTGTGGGCAATGGCAGCCTGCTGCTCGTCCATGAAGATCTTGAGCTGCTGGCGGAGCTTCAGCTGGTCCGCGGTGAGGCCGGGGGCTTCGTCGAGCTCCCTCAGCCGGGGCGCCTGTTTGGCCATGGCCTCCCGGAACTCGTGGAGCTTCAGCTCATGCTCCATGCGGGTCTTCGCCAGCAGGGGCTCGGCGGTGGCCAGGTTCTCTTCGGCGGCGGACCGAGCTTTCTGGAAGTGGGCCACGGCCTCTTCCCAGCTGCCCTCGGAGACGCAGGCCCGGGCAGCCAGGCCGCGCAGGGCCACCAGGGCGTGCATGTCGTTGTAGTCCGAGGGATTCACCGTGAGGCCCTCGCGACCGAGCAAGGCTTCTACGCCGCGGCGGACAGCGGCGGCGTCCCCCCGCTCCAGCTGGAGCTCCCAGGGTCCCCGGACCTCCTTGAAGCGGTCCGTGAGGCTCTGAGCGCTCAGGCTCGTGGCAAGGGCGCAGACGAGCAGGAATGCGAAGCGGCTCATGGGCGCTCCTCTCAGCGGTAGGGGTGGACCAGCTACTTCTTCTTGCCGCCGCTCTTCTTCGCAGGCTTGGCTTCTTTGACGAAGGCGTCCTTGCCGGCGACCAGGTTCTCAACCGCCTTCTGCGCCCCCGGGTTGCCGGGATCCAGCACCAGCAGGCGGTTGAGGAAGGCGGCCTGAGCCTGGGCGTTGCCCAGCTGGGTTACGTTGTCGTGGTTGCGGAGCACTGCGTCCACCCAGTTCTTCTTGCCGACGATCTTCACCTTCTTCAGCATCTGGTCGGTGTTGAACTTGGTGATCTCCTCGTTCTGGTCTGCCACGGACTTCCGGGCCTTGGCCAGGGCTTCGTCGGCCGCCTTGATCATGCCTTCGACTTCCTTGCGGTTGTCGCCGAGCATCTTGGCCACCTTCGGGGCATTGCCCACATTCTGCTTGTGGACGGGCAGGGCGGCCAGGATCTGGTCGGTTTCCTGCTGGTCGGCGGGGGCGTTGGCGATGCGAACTTTGAGTTCCTCGACCCCCTTGGCATCCAGCTTCTTCTGCTTGGAGTTCACGGCCGCCACATCCTCCTGCAGGACCTTCAGGCTGGCCTGGAGCTCCTGGAGCCGGGGCGTGTTCTTGGCCACGTAGTCGCTGGACTCCTGGGCGACTTTCCGCCACTGGGCCGCGATGGGCGACTGGGCCTTCTCCAGGTCTTCCAGGGTGCCACGGGCATCCTTCGCGCGCCGCTCCTGGACTTCCACGGCCTTCTCCCAGAGGCCCGCCTCGGAGTAGACGTTGGCCCAGAGCCGGTAGAGCGACATCAGCCCCTGGGCGTTGTCCAGGCTCTGGCCGATGGCCTGGGCGCTGGAGGCGTTGAAGGCGGGGCGCTGGGCGGGGACCAGGCCCTGCATCTTGGTCAGGGCCTCATTGGCCTTGAGCTCCTTCAGCATCTGGGTGATCCCGGGCAGCTCGGTATTGAACTTCTGGGCGAGATCCGCAGCGGCAGGGGCCTGGGCCACGAGGGCAACCGTGGAAAAAAGCATGAGAGACAGCGGGCGCATGGGCACTCCAAAATTAGGTCAGGTTCCAGGGTAGCGAAAAGGCCGGGGCTGAGGAGTCCCCCCCGTGAAGTTGTGACGGGTCAGGGCTCCGCCCGCTTCCCTTCGAGTTCCAGCCACTCCAGCTCAAGGTCTCCCGATTCAGAGAGCAAGGTCTCCCGGGTCCGGAGGGCTGCGTGGCCCGGACTCTCGGGGCGCAAGAAGGCCGTGGGATCGGCCAGGACCCGGTCCAGCTCGGCGATCCGCTCGGCCAGCTCCGCAAGGGTCCGCTCGACCTCGTCCAGGCGGCGCTGCTCTTTTTGCGAGAGGCCGGGTTTCCGGGGCTTGGCCGCCTCGGTCCGGGCGGCCAGGCGGGAGGGCTCGGCGCGGACCGGGGCCTGGGCGGCCGCCCGCGCCTCCCGCAGGCTGCGCACGGTGGAGGGCGGGCCCTCGTAGAGCTCCCAGCGGGGCGTGGCCGCGCCATTCCAGGCCAGCGTATGGGTGGCGACCTGATCCAGGAAGAATCGGTCGTGGCTCACCAGGAGCAGGGTGCCGGTGAAGCCCAGCAGGGCCTCCTCCAGGTTCTGGAGGGTGGGGATGTCCAGGTCATTGGTCGGCTCGTCGAGGACCAGCAGGTCCGCGGGGCTGAGCATGGCCTTGGCCAGCAGCAGGCGGTTCCGCTCCCCCCCGCTGAGGGTCGAGGCCGAGCGGTTCTGCTGGTCCACGGGGAAGCCGAAGCGGGTGAGGTAGACATGGGCGAGCACCGCCCCATTGCCGGTATCCACGAGGGCGGCCCGGTCAGCGAGGTTGTCCAGGATGCTGCGCGTGCCGTCGAGCTCCCCGCGCCCCTGGGAGATGGCCGTGATCGCCAGCTTGGGATGGCGCATGACCTCGCCCCCCGTCGGCTCCAGCTCGCCCAGCAGCACCTTCAGGAAGGTGGACTTGCCGCAGCCGTTGGGGCCCAGCAGGGCGATGCGCATGCCGCGCTGCAGGCTGAGGTCGATCCCCTCCAGCAGCTCCGCGCCACCCGGATACGCGAAGCAGACCCCCTCAGCCCGGATCAGCGCGTCGCTGCGGTTGCCGCCGGTGGCGAAGGCAAGGCCCTGGCGCGACTCCAGGCGGGTCCGGTCGTCCACGTTGTCCTTCAGGTCCAGGACCTCCTGGATGCGCAGCTTGGACTTCCGGGTGCGGGCTTTGGCGCCGCGGCGGAGCCAGGCCATCTCCCGGCGCAGGCGGTTCTGCATGTGCTCGGTGAGGCGGGACTCACGAAACTCACGGTCGGACTTCTCCAACAGGTAGTCGCTGTAGCCGCCCTCGTAGCTGCGGAGGGCGCCGTCTTCCAGCTCCAGCATCCGGGTGGCGACGGCATCCAGCAGGTGGCGGTCGTGGGTGATCAGCAGCAGGGCGCCCTCGAAGGCCTGGAGCCAGGCTTCCAGGCGCTCCACCTGGTCGGGGTCAAGATGGTTGGTGGGCTCGTCCAGCACCAGGACGTCCGGCTCCTTGAGCCAGGCCTGGGCCAGCGCCACGCGCTTCCGCCAGCCTCCAGAGAGGGATTCCACTTCGGCGTCCAGGTCCAGGAGGCCCCAAGTGCTGGCCGCAGCCTTGAGCCGGGGCTGGAGATCCCAGCCCCAGTGGTCCAGGTGGTGCTCGATGGTCTGCAGCTCGTCATGCAGCCGGACTTCGGCCTCCGGGGTGCTACCGTGCAGGTCTGCGTGGATCTCCTGGTGGCGGGCGAGGAAGGCGGCGTGATCCGCCAGGGCGGCCTCCAGAGCCTGCTGCACCGTGGCGCCCGGGGCGAAGTGCGGCTCCTGGCTGAGCCGGGCGATGCGCTGGCCCTGGGTGACCACGACCTCGCCGGTATCCGGACTCTCGTCCCCGGACAGGAGGCGGAAGAGGGTGCTCTTCCCCGCTCCGTTCTTGCCGATGAGGCCCACCTTCTCGCCCTGAAAGAGACCGAGGCTCAGTCCATCCAAAATGGGTGTCGCGCCATATCGTTTCGTGACATTGATCAAACTCAGGGCGATGGACGGCAAGAATGGCTCCTCAGACCTTCCAGAATCCCACGGAAGTGGAGATGCTTGCCCCCAAAGTGTCTCGAGGTGCGCATGTCCCTACAGGAAGAACTCCAGATGTCCCGGCTCCCCGCTCCGGGGGTGCAGCTGATGCTCCAGCTGATGCTCACCCGGGAGGCGGTGGTGCGGGTCCAGGAGCGGCTCTTCGAGGCGCACGGCCTCACCATTCAGCAGTACAATGTCCTGCGCATCGTGCGGGGCGGACCGACCAAGGGCCACCCGATCTACGAGATCGAGCGGCGCATGATCTACCGCTTTGCGAACGTGACGCGCCTGGTGGATCGCTTGGAGGTCCAGGGCCTGCTCAAACGGGTGGCGGACCCCAAGGACCGGCGGGTGAGCCGGGTCGTGATCAGTCCCAAGGGGCGCCGCCTCATGGAGCGCCTGGACGAGCCGGTGCACGACATGGCCGTGCGTCTCACCAGCTGCTGCGACGAAGCCGAGTGCCTGGCCATGGCCGAGCAACTCGAGCGACTGCGGGAGCACTGCGGACGGCAGGGGGGGCTTCAGGGGGAACTGACCGGCACCAGCAGCTGATCCAGCAGGTCAAAGGCCTCGGTCTCTGAGACACCCTCAAGCTGCAGCCAGCGGCCCTCGCCAAGGTCCATCCACAGGAGCCTCCGGCTGGGATGCCACCAGCCCGACCGCTGAGAGTGCGCCCCTGCCAGGTGTCTGAATGGCCGGGTCTGGGCTTCGCCTGGATGGGTCACGGCCTGGGCCTGCCAGGGACCCCCGGTTCCAGTGCGCAGCTGGAGCTGGCCAGCCTTGAACGTCCAGCGCCCGCCTGGCAGCCGCAGCTGCATCCCGGCGGCACCGGAGACCAGGTCGCCCTTGGCGGTGATGCCCTCGCCATAGGGCCGATTGCCTTCCCGTTCGGGAATCCACCGCGCCCCCGAGAAGGCCGAGGCGGCGCTCTCCCAGCCGACACTGCCCAGGTCGGCCAGATCCGTGTCCCCCAGCTTGATGCGGAAGGCCGAGGCGGGGGCCTGGTCGAAGGTGGGATCCAGGGGGACCCAGCGCTCTCTCAGCCGCACCTCCACCCAGAAGTGGAGCCCCAGGGTCTCCCCCAGCCCCACCCAGCCGGTGACGCCCCGCGCGGGGACGCCGAGCCGCCGCAGCAGGGCCACGGCCAGGACGCCGTGTTCGGTGCAGTCGCCCCGGGGGTGATGGCAAACCTCCAGGGCCGAGGCGAAGCCCACCGTGAAGTCCTTCTCCACGATCCAGTCGAAGACGAAGGTGTTCACCCGCTGGGCCAGCTCCCAGCGCGAGAGGCCTGCGGGCAGGGCCAGGCGGTGCAGCAGGCCGTCGAAGGCGGGGTCGTGGAAGGGCACCAGGGAGCTCGGGCTCAGATAGCGGGCCTCGCCGGCGGACGGGAGGCCTCGGACGGGAGGCTGGGTCGCCTCCAGGCGGGTGGGGGCCTGGGCCCGACGCAGCCGCCAGCGGGACTTGCCGAGCCGGGTCTGCTGGGCGTCTTCCGGCAGGTCCTGGGGCTTTCCCTCCAGCCGCAGGGTCAGCTCCGGCAGCCAGGGCTGGAAGGGGTGGGGCGGGAGCTTCTGCAGGCTGCGCTCGAAGAAGCCCTGTGTCTCCTCCTTGGCGAAGACGGGGGCGGGCAGCTCGGCCCGCTGGCTGAGCATGCGGAGGCCGCCCAGCTCGGCTTGATGCCGCACCTCGCCGGCCGTGGGCGAGATCCAGACCTCCACGGAGGTACTGGCCGCGCCCTGGCGTTCCTCACCGGTGAAGCGAACGGCATCGGGGAATCCGGGCAGGGGCGCCTTGCCCTGGGGTCGCAAGTGGAGCTCACTCCACTGCTGAATCGGGAAGGAGAAGGTGGTGGCCCGCAAGGGCTGGACAGTCCGCGCGGCCTCCTTCAGGCGGGACTCCAGCTCCTCGGGCCAGAGGATCGCCCCCGCCGGGATGTCCTTTTTCAGGGCCGGGCTGTTGGCCGCGTGGATGGCCAGCACTGCGGGCTCCCGGGGGGACCACTCGGCCCGGCCTTCGAAGGGCTCCGCGGAGAGCTGCAGCCGCCAAGTGAAGGACATGGAGCCATCCCGCGCCCTGCGGGCGGTCTCACTCAGGTCCTGCTTGATCTCCTGGCCCAGCCGGGAGAGGGCCATCCACTCGTGGGAACGCAGCTCGCGGACGGGGCCATCCTGGCGCTGCTCCTGCTTTGAGCCGCCCACTTCCAGGTCGCCCAGCCACTGGCGGAAGCTCCGAGGGGGGGCCTCCTGGCCCAGCAGGGTCAGGCACACCAGGAGAAGGGGGGATGCGCGCATCCCCCCAGTCTATCGCCCGGTGGCTCCGGGTCGGATCAGTTGGTCGGGCCTTGGCGCAGTCCGCGCAGGCGCTCGCGCAGCTGCCCCTGGGCAAAGCCACGCAGCTCCGCAGCCTTGAGGCGCTGCTCGGGCGTCAGGAGGGCCTGGGTCTCCTTCTGCAGGGTGCGCCGGGCCAGCAGCAGGTCAAAGCGCGCGGCCGCGGCCTTGTCGTAGAGGGGGCGCAGCTGAGCCTCGGGGGCGGCCGCATCCTGGAGGGCCATCCGGAGCGCCTGCTGGGCCTGCTGGACCGCCTCGCGGTGACGGAGCAGGTCGGGCTGGTGCTTCTGGCGGAGGGCCTTGATGCTGGCCTTCTGGGCGTCCGTCAGGTGGAGCGCCTGGGCGATGCGCTCGGTGCGGGGCCCCTCCCGGCGGGGACCCGCCTGGGCTCCCAGGGGCAGGGCGGCGAGGGTCAGGGTCAGGGCGGTCCAGAGCAGGGACTTCATGGGTTCTCCTCGAGTGGGCGGGGGCGGCTACCAAACAAACAGACCCGGTCCCGGCGGCAGGGTTGAATCCGGGCAAACTGGAGGGGTGATCCGAACCTATGCGGCCATCGTCTTGAAAGCCGTGCCCTACGCCGAGGGCGGGGCCGTGGTGTCCTTCCTCTCGGAGCACGGGGAGCGGATGGCCGGGGTGGCCAAGGGCGTCAAGAAACCCACCGCCAAGTGGGTGGCGGCCTTCGAACCCCTGGGCATGGTCCGGGTGAGCTTCTTCGGCAAGGAACACGCTGAGCTGAAACGGATCACCCGCTGCGAGCTGGCCTTCAGCCCCCTGACCCTGGGCCACCTGGAGAGCAGCCTGGTCATGGCCTGCCTCGCGGACCTGTTCGACCGCGTGTCCCGGGAGGGCGTGGAGGACGACCGTCTCTACCGCCTGCTCAGCGCCTGCGGGCGAGCCCTGAAGGCCGACCCGGACAATGCCCTCGGCATCCTGGCCTATGCCGAGCACTGGCTCCTCCACTGCATGGGTCTGCTGCCGCACCCCCGGGTCTGTGGACGCTGCGGCAACGACACCGCCCCGCTGGCGCTGCTGAGCCCGGACCAGGGCTGGTGCTGCACGGCCTGCACCCCGGTGGATCCCCAGGAGGCCCTCCCCGCTGGCAGCCGGGAGCACCTGCGGCGCCTGCGGACCGGTGGCGCGGAGGTAGCCCCCCGGGTCAACCCCGCGGACGATGCCCAGCAGGCGGTGACTGCGCTGCTGCGGGCCCGCCTCCTCCAGGAGCTGGGCGGCGGACTGCGCAGCTACGACGTGCTGTGGCGCTCCGTCTGAGCCTGGGTCCAGGCTCAGGGCTCTGATTCTTGCCTCTGGCCCCGGGCTGGCCGATGGGTTTCCATGGCCGAGGATCGGAAGGAAGCTCTCTGGAAGCACGCTGTGGTGGCCCGGATCCTGATGGATCTGGCACTGCTGCCTCTGCTCGCGGGGGTTGCCTACCTCCTCTTCCGATCCGGCAGCGCCCTCCAGCCTCTGGAAGCCACCCTGCTGATGAGCCTGGCGGTGGCCCTGGCCGGCCTCGGGCGGCACTGGTGGGAGTGGCAGCAGGGGCTGCGGGTGGAGGGCCTGCTGGGCGACTGGGTCCGGCGGATCCTGCAGGGGGAGCGGGAGCCCTCGGAGTCTTCAACCGGGTTGGGGGCCTCGGACGGCAGGATCTCCGCGGCCCTGAATCTCATCCTGCTTGACTCCCAGCACACCCAGGCGGCGCTGGCCCGGCTGGACCAGGCCGTGGGTCGCGACTGGATCGAACTGGACGAGCTGCTCGAAGGCCTGGCGCAGAGCCACGGGGTCGAGCGGAACGACCGCGCCCAGGGGCTGGCCCGCCTGGAGGCCCTCGGCCGGGAACTCAAGGCAGCCCTGGAAGGCGGCGCCCACCCTGATCACGTCGAGCTCAATCAGCGGCTCAGGGCCGACCAGCACCGGCTGCAGGGGCAGGCCTTCCGCGCCACCCTGGGGCAGGTCTGCGCGAGCCTGGAGCACTTCGAGGTGCACCTGGAAGAGCTCCGGGACACCTTCCCGCGGCTGCGGCGGGAAGAGGATGCCTTGGGGAGCCTTGCCGACACCGGGCTTCGCCAGGGGGCACACCTGACTCTGGCCATGCGGGGTCTGGTGGCCCACACCCCCCGGCTGCTGGAGGAGACCCAGGCCCGCCAGGAGTCCTTCGTGCGGTTCCGGCAGGCCGCAGACGGGGTCCGGGACCAGACCGAGGCGCTGAGCCGCCGGATCGAGACCTTCCGGGAGGAGGCCCAGCAGCGTATCCGCGCCTTCAGCGGGGCCCAGGCGAACCTGAAGGGACTCGACCAGGTGGCTCATCAGACGGGTCTGCTGGCGGTGAACGCGGCGATCCTGGCCCAGCAGGGCGGAGGCAGCGCCGGGTTGGCTGCCATCGGGACTCGGCTCCGGTCTTTGGCAGATCAGACGGCACAGGGCGCCTCCGAGCTCGAGCAGTCCCTGAACCGCCATCAGCAGGGACTCGAGCGGGAGACCATGAGCCTCTGGGATCTCCAGGAAGTCACGGTAAAGATGCTCGCCTGCACCCACGAGCTCCTCCGCATGGCGAGCCACCTGGATACGCAGAGCCATGACCTGGAGCGCTCCCTGGAGAATCACCTCGGGCTGGTGGATCAGGTCCGGCAGGCCAGTGAGCGCGCGGAGCTGTCCCTCCGCGAGGTCGGCGAGCGCGCTGCAGCTCTGGAATCGGCCCACGGCCGCCAGTGGGGGGTGGAGGCCAAGCTTGTTCCGGAGCAGAAGCGGCTGGCGCGGGCGGGCAGCCATCTGGGCGGGGTCGGCGAGGAGCTGGCGCGCATCAGCGAAGCGAACATGGACGAGATCTGGGCCATCCTCGCCCGGCACCAGACGGTCCGCCGCAGCGAGGCCTACCAACGGCTCACCTCCGAGGGACTGGCGCGCGGAATCCTCTGCCGGGAGGCGTCCGACACGGTCTGGCATCGGGTTGCCTGGGCGCGGGCGCAGCGGCGGGTTCGCCTGGCGAGGGCCAAGCGGGTCGCGCCAGGTCCTGCGGGGCGCAGGGATGCAGAGGGAAGGCCCTGGCTCCTGCTCCTGGAGCAGGATGCCCTGGGTCGGGCCGAGCCTTCGGCGCTGGAAGCCTGGTCCTGCGATGCGGTCGGCCAGGTCTGGCAGTTCCAGTTGCAGCGGTCCCTGCAGAAGGAAGGTCACCGGCTCACCTTGCTGGAGACCCTGAAGGCTGGGCCCCTGCCAGCCTGCTTCCCGGGGCTGGCCATTCGCCTCACGCCGGAAGGGGTGGCGCTGCGGCTGCCTTCTCCCTATCCCGCGCTGCCTCACTTCCTGGCGGGACTGGGGACAGAACTTGAGGTGGAGGCCGCGTCCTGGGAGAAGGGCCTCCGCGAGCCCGCCAGCCATCGTCAGGAGGTCCAGTGTCTGCTGTGGGTGGGGCCCGGCGCGGGCCTGCACCATCCCTGCTTGAATCTGCTGCATCACTGGGTGCGAAACGACCCCGACCATGAGCGGTTCCTCCCCTGGCTGCCCCACGAGGGACCTCGCCTCCTCTGCCCCCAGGCCAAGGAAGGTCTGGTGCCGGATCGGCTGCCTGCGCCGGTGGCCGTGCGCTGCCTGGGACTTGGGGCGGATGCCGCTCTGCTGGAGCCCTATCGGGATCGACTGCAGGCGGCGGGAGCCGGGGAAGGCGAGGATGGCGTCGCCCTCTGCGTCGTGGGCATCGGCCATGCCCACCCCGAAACGCTGCTCCTGCGCCTCTTTCAGGAGGATGCGGGCCTCGCTGGCGCCTTCCACCCGGACCTCATCCCCTACCAGGCCCGGCTGCGGGATGAGGTCCTGAAGGGCGACTCCGGGGATCCCTACCAGGCGGCCTGGACCCTCCTGGAAGACCTCCAGCGGGAAGGCTGGGTGATGCCGCTGCCCAACCCCTGAGCGCCGGGTGCTGGGCGCCGCGTGCTACCGTGGTCGGGTGGATCAGGGCGTCGCTGGCCGCAAGACCAGAGGAAAGTCCGGGCTCCATAGGGTGCTGGGCCTGGTAACACCAGGGCGGGGTGACCCGACGGAAAGTGCAACAGAGAACAAACCGCCGATGGCCGCGCAAGCGGATCAGGTAAGGGTGAAACGGTGGGGTAAGAGCCCACCGCCGGACTGGCAACAGGACGGGCATGGCAAACCCCCCAGGGAGCAAGACCAAATAGGCCGGCGCACCGCGCAAGCGGCGAGGGTTGACCCGACCGAGCCGGCGGGTAGGTCGCACGAGGTGGGTGGTGACATTCATCCCAGAGGAATGACGCTCCACGACAGAACCCGGCTTACCGATCCACCACGGCCTCCGCAAGGGGGCCGTGCTTATGCTCTCCGGGGGTTCCTCGCTGCGCGAATACCCCCGGACCCCCGCGCGCACTCCGGCGGAGCCGGAGTGCGCTTGCTCCATCGTAATGAGGGCCGCTCCGCTGCGCGTCTCCAGGTATCGCCACGTCTCGCGTGGCTCCGACTCTCTGAGGCTGCTGAAGTCCACCCGGGACTGCCGCATAGTAAGGGATGCGCCGCCCCTCGTCCCAGACTGCCGCCCTGCTGGTGACGGCGCTCGCGTTCCATGTGGACATGCTCCTCTACTACCTGCTGGTGCCGCTGTTGCCGCGCTACGCGCGGGACCTGCACCTCAACCCGATGCAGGTCGGGGTGCTCTTCGGCAGCTACGCAGTGGCCCTGCTGCTGGCCACCTTCCCCGTGGCGGTGCTCACGGACCGCTACGGCCGGCGGCTGCCCATGCTCTGGGGCCTGGCAGGTCTGGCCGTGACCACGCTGGTGTTCGCGGTGTCGAACCAGTACTGGCTGCTGGTGCTGGCGCGGTTCTGCCAGGGGGTCGCGGGCGCGGCCACCTGGCTGCCGGGCATGGCGCTGCTGGCGGACCACTTCCCGGCCGAATCCAGGGGACGCGCCATGGGCACGGCCTTCGCCGCCGCCAACCTGGGCGTGCTGATCGGGCCGCCCCTCTCGGGCTTCCTCGCCCAGCACGCGGGACCTGCGGCGCCCTTCCTCCTGGGGGCAGGGCTGGTGGCCCTGGACGCTGCGGGCCGGGCCTTCCTGCTGCCCGAGGTCGAGCCTGACCGGGGTGAGCGCCTGCCCTTTCGCCAGCTGCTGGCCAATCCGGTGATCCGGGTCTTTGCCGGGGCCATGGCCCTGGGCTCGTGCCTGTGGGGTCTGCTGGAGTCGACGGTCCCGCTGGACATGGACCACCGGCTGGGCCTCGGCCCTTCGGGCATCGGGCTCTGCTTCGCGGCCATGGCCCTCGCACACACCTTCACGTCGCCCCTGATGGGACGCCTGTCCGACCGCATCGGCCGGGCCAAGGTCCTGCGCATGGGGCTGGTGCTGACCCCGCTGCTTCTGCCCCTGCCGGCCCTGCTGCCGAAGCTCTGGATGGTGGTGCTGGCGATGATGGGGCTGGGCAGCACGGCGAGCTTCATCATGAGTCCCTGTAGCCCGGCGGTGGCCGATCAGGTGGAGCAGCAGGGCAGCCAGAGCTTCGCCTCGGCCTTCTCCATCCTGAACCTCGCCTACTCCGTGGGCCTGATGATCGGACCCCTGGTGGGCGGGGTCCTGGTGCAGACCCTGGGCCTGCCCCTCGCCCTGGGGCTCTGCGGGCTGGGCTTCGCCGCCTACCTGCTGGCCGTGGGTCGCGTCAGCGCTTGATTGCCCGGTAGATCCAGCGGTCCGCCGCCTCGTCCCAGGGCCGCCCGTCCAGGCCCCCGCAGGCCTGCGCCACCTGGAAGCCCGCCGTCTTCAGGGCGAATCGCACTTCCAGGTCCGTCGGGATCCAGATGTCGTGGCAGAAGCGCTCCCCCTGGCAGAGCCGCTCGGTGAGGATGCGGCGACCGTCGGGACTCCAGGTGACCCGTTCCTGGTAGCCCTCCTGGTAGTCCATCCAGTACCCATCGACCTCAACCACGCTCGCCTGGAGGCGGGAGCGCCCCGCCAGATCCAGGAGCAGCGCACCGCCGGGCCGCAGCACCCGGGCAAACTCGGTCAGCTGCTGCAGGTTCTCGGCCTCGGTGGCAAAGTAGCCCCAGCTGGTGTAGGCGCAGAACACGCCGTCGGCAGCGGCGTCCTTGAAGGGCAGGGCCCGGAGGTCCAGCCGGACCAGGGGCGTCGGCTGGCTGGTGTGGTGCCGGGCCAGGTTCAGGGGGCTCAGGTCGCCACCGATGACCTGCAGGCCCCGGTCTCTCAGGTAGGGGTTCAGCCGCCCCCACCCACAGGGGAGATCCAGCACCCGGCAACCGGCTGGAAGGTCCAGCAGGGCGGCCAAGGCAGGGCCCTCCTGAGCCGCCTCCTCAGCCTTGTCCGCGTAGATGGTGAAGTAGGCGGGATGGTCGAAATCCCGGACGAACCAGTCCATGGGCCCAGTCTGGCAGACGCCTGGGGTTCAGGCCTCCTCGGCCTTCACGAGCTTGACCTGGGGCACGCTCTGGGGGCTGGGAACACCCTTCCAGACGTAGCGGGTCCCGCGCTTCTGGCCGCTCTTGGCGATCTGCTCGGACTCTTCCAGTTCTGTGAACAGGCGCCGCAGGGTGGCCGGAGCCCAGTCGCATTCCTTCAGGCCCAGGGCCTCCTGGGCCTCGAAGCTGCTCAGGGATCCCTTGTCCTGCAGGGCCTGGCTCAGCTTGTTCTTCAGGTCCTCAAGCTCGGGCTTGGAGCGCCGGGCCTTGGTCTTGAAGGCGGGGGTGGCGTCGGCGATCGGAGCGGCCACGGGTGCCTTGGGGGCAGGGGCCTGGGGCTGGGTGGCGGCAGGAGCGCTCTGGGCCTCGACGAGCAGGCCATCCAGGTACATGTCGCCACGCTCGGCCTGGAAGAACACCACCACAGAGCCTGGGGTCAGACCTTCATTCTGGAGGGCGGTGATGATTCGCTCGCCAATCCGTGACTTCTGGTCGGAAGAAAGATAGGGGGATTTAATCGTAACAACGGCCATGGGTGCTCCACTATGTTTAAGCAATCTATATAATATCCCACTAAGAAAATTCTGATAAATATTTATTTTATGACTAATCGGGTAGACTTCCCGGCGAGGGCCTCATGCGCAAGCCAAAGATCGAACGACCCGAGGAACAGCAACGCTTCGAGACCTTTCTGCGCTCCCGCCAGCTGAAGCTGACCGGCGAGCGGCTCGAACTGGTCGAGGAAGTCTTTGGCCAGCCCCACCACTTCGACGCCGACCAGCTGCACATGGCGCTCAAGCAGAAGAGCAAGGCCATCAGCCGGGCCACGGTCTACCGGACGCTGGACTTGCTGGTGCAATGTGGTCTCGTTCGCAAGAGCACCCTCGGGGATCAGCACGCGCACTATGAGGCGGTCCGCAGCGACGAGCACCATGACCACCTGATCTGCCTGAACTGCGATGCCATCATCGAGTTCTACCGCCCTGACCTGGAGGCCCTACAGGACCAGATCTGCACCGAGTTCGCCTTCCGGCCCATGCACCACAGCCACCACATCTTCGGGCTCTGCAAGGCCTGTCAGGGCCGGGCCACGGACGACTCGGTGCTGGCCCACCGCATGAGCCAGCTGAATACTTAGCTGTTGGCTGTCGGCTGTCGGCTCAAGAGGGGCTCGGCGGAGTGGGGGGGGCGCGACCGAGTGGGTCGGCGCTGGCTGATTGCTGCTAGCTGATAGCCCGCCGCCCGCGGCGTGCGGTGGCCACGGACCCAGCGTTGGCGGTAGTCTGGACCATGGCAAAACTCACGATCCAGGATCTCCAGCGGCTCCCCAAGACGGACCTTCACGTCCACCTGGACGGGAGTCTGCGCATCCCGACCATCCTCGAGCTGGCTGAAGAGCAGAAGGTGAAGCTCCCTGCCAACTCGGTCGACGGCCTGCGGCCCTTCGTGGAGGTGGGCGACGACTGCAAGTCCCTGGTGGAATACCTCCGGGCCTTCGACGTCACCCTCTCGGTGATGCAGACCTACGACAGCCTGGTCCGCACGGCCTTCGAGCTGGCCGAGGATGCGGCGCTGGAGAACGTCCGCTACATGGAGGTGCGCTACAGCCCCATCCTCCACCAGCAAAAGGGCCTGACCATGCACGCCATCGTGCAGGCCGTGCTGGAGGGCCTGGCCAAGGCCGAGCGGCAATACAACATCAAGACCGGTGTCATCCTCTGCGGCATGCGGCACATCTCCCCGGACATCTCGCTGCGGCTGGCGGACCTGACCGTGGCCTTCAAGAACAAGGGCGTGGTGGGCTACGACCTGGCTGGCGCCGAGGAGAACTTCCCCGCCAAGCGCCACAAGGACGCCTTCGGCCGAGTGCTCCAGAACAACATCAACTGCACCCTCCATGCGGGTGAGGCCTACGGGCCCGAGAGCATCCACCAGGCGATCCACCTCTGTGGCGCCCACCGCATCGGCCACGGCGTGCGGCTCATCGAGGACGGCGACCTGCTGAACTACGTCAACGACCACCGCATTCCGCTGGAGTGCTGCCCCTCCAGCAACGTGCAGACCAAGGCCGTGAAGAAGATGGCCGATCATCCCATCCGGCTGTTCTACGACCTGGGCCTGCGGGTCACGGTGAACACGGACAACCGCATGGTCACGGGCACCACCGTCAGCCGCGAGTTCCAGGTCATCCACGACGAGCTCGGGTTCAACCTTGAGGAGATCAAGGAGCTCATCCTCATGGGCTTCAAGAGCGCCTTCCTGCCCTACGCCCTGAAGCGGGCGATACTGGCGGAAGTGGTGCACGAGCTCAAGGCCTTCAAGCCCGAGAGCCTCGAGAGCAAGCGGGAACACCTGTAGTATCCTGACTTGTGAGGTCAAGATTCATGCTGGACCGCTTCGCCGCCTTTCTCGACAGCCACGCCAAGATTCTCCTCACCACCCATGAGAATCCTGACGGGGACGGGGTGGGTGCGGCCGTGGCGCTGGCCGCCTACCTGAAGGCCCAGGGCACCGAGGTCCGGATCGTGCTGACCCCCTCGCTGCCGGAGAACCTGCGCTTCCTGGATCCCCTCGGCTGGGCGGAGGTCTACGAGCCCGCCGGTCGCCATGCGGACCTGGCCCAGTGGCCCGATGCCTGGCTGCTGGTGGATGCCTCCGAACCCCAGCGCATGGGGCCCCTGACGTCAGCCTTCCTGGCGACTGGCGCGGTCCGGGCCTGCCTCGATCACCACCTGAAGGACGCCCCGGAAGGCTTCCACGCTGAGTTCACGGACAGCACCGCCAGCGCCAGCGCCGAGCTGGTCTACGACCTCGTCCGGCCGCGCGTCGGGGGTGAGCTGCCGCCGGTCATGGTCCAGGCGCTCTATGCCGGTCTGGTGAGTGACACGGGCAACTTCCGGCACTCCAACAGCACGCCGAAGGTGCACCAGGCCGCAGCGGACCTGATCGCCCAGGGCGCCCATCCCTCCCGCACTTTCAACGCCCTCTACCAGACCGCCACCCCCGCCAAGCTCAAGCTCTTCGGCCGGGCCATGGGGGGGCTGCAGCTGCGCGGTGAGGGCACCTTCGCCTACGTGGCGGTCACCCAGGCAGACCTCGTGGCCTGCGGCGCGACCCCCGAAGATCTTGACGACCTGGTCGAGGAACCCCGCAAGCTCAAGGGCGTGGAGGTGGCCGCCCTGTTCTCGGAGACGGCCGATGGCCGCGCCAAGGTCAGCCTCCGGTCCCGGGAGCGGGTGGATGTGAATGCGGTCTGTCGCCAGTTCGGCGGCGGGGGACACCGGCTGGCTTCCGGCGCCAAGGTCGCCCTGGCTCTGCCGACGTTCATCGCCCAGGTGGAGGCCGCGGTCCTGGCCCAGATGGGACAAAGTATTGTCTGATACAATAATCTTCAAATGAGATCGATTCTAAAAATCGACGATCCTTTTTCCCCGTTGTGGCATCCAAGACGTTGAACCAACTTCCCTGGACTCCCCCCATGTCTCCCACCGATCCCAGCAGCGCCCCGAAGCTTGAGCTCTTCTGCAAGCTCCAGGCAGACAAAGTCCCCTTCATCGCCAAGGCGAACGTCCCCTCCGTCTTCGGCAAGTTCACAGTCTATGGCTTCCTCGAGCACGCCACCGGCAAGGAGCACCTGGCCATCGTCAGCGGCGAGATCGATGCCCGCCGCCGGATCGCGGTGCGCGTCCACTCTGAGTGCTGGACCGGGGATGTGCTGGGCAGCCTGAAGTGCGACTGCCGTCAGCAGCTGGAAGAGGGGCTGCGCCACGTGGCCGAGCATGGCGGCATGGTGCTCTACCTGCGCCAGGAGGGCCGCGGCATCGGGCTGCTCAACAAGCTCAAGGCCTACACCCTCCAGGAGCAGGGGCTGGACACGGTCGAGGCGAACCACTCGCTGGGCTTCCCGGATGACCTGCGCACCTACGACTGCGCGGTGGAGATGCTCAAGTTCTTCGGCATCACGAAGGTGAAGCTGCTCACCAACAACCCCCGCAAGATCGGGGCACTGGAGTCCGCCGGCATTGATGTGGACCGTGAGCGCCACCAGCAGGCCTCGAACCCTCACAACCTCCGCTACCTCAAGACCAAGGCCCGCAAGAGTGGGCACATGCTGGACTTCGAGGAAGAGGCGCTCTAGGGCTGTCGGGTATCAGCTGTCAGCTGTCAGCTGTCGGTTAAAGAAGGACCTGGCTGGGCTTTGGGTGCATTGCCGAAACCTGCAGTTGATAGCCGAGGGCTGACAGCTGAGAGCCTAGTCCTGACCACACGCTGAGCCTGGAGCGGCCATCTTTTCCTGACAGCTGAGAGCCGATAGCTGATAGCTATATCCCATGTCCATCCCCGTTTCCGACCAGACCATCTCCGACATCTCTCACGTCATCCAGCTGTCGGTGGCTCCAGTCTTCCTGCTGACGGCCATCGGCACGATCCTCGGGGTGCTCTCCACCCGGCTGGCCCGGATCGTGGATCGTGCCAGGGCGCTGAACGACCGGCTCGAGACCGTCACGGAAGACCGGATGCCGGCCATCCACCAGGAGATGCAGAGCCTGGCTGCTCGGCGGCGCTTCGTGAACTTCGCGATCACCTCCGGGACCATCTCGGCGCTGCTGGTGTGCGTCAGCATCGCCACGGTGTTCCTGGGAGCTGTCCTGAAGGCCAGCATCGCCATTCCCGTGGCGACGCTGTTCATCCTCGCGATGGGTGCCTTCGTGGCCGCGCTGGTGTTCTTCCTGCGGGAGATCTTCCTCGCGGTGAGGAGTCTCCACCTGGGCTGAGTGCCTACAGGCTCTTGATCGCCGCGATCTCCTGGGGGCTGAGGAAGCGCCAGGTGCCGGGCTTGAGCAGCGGGTCCGCCAGGGGGCCGAACTGGACCCGGCGCAGCTTGCTGACGGGGTGCCCCACGGCGGCGAACATGCGACGGATCTGCTGATTCTTGCCCTCGGTGAGGGTCACCTTGAGCCAGGGGTTGTCGCCCTTCTCGGCGACCTCGATGTGGCAGGGCTTCAGGCGCTGGCCGCTGAGGAGGAAGCCCTCCTGGAACTCCTTGATCAGCTCGTTGGTCGGGTTCCGGTGGACCTTGACGAGGTAGACCTTGGGGATCTCGTGCTCGGGACCCATGAGCACCTTGGCCAGGGCGCCGTCGTTGGTCATGAGCAGCAGGCCCTCGGAGTTGAAATCGAGGCGGCCCACGGGATAGAGACGGCCCTCCACACCATTCAACAGGGCCATCACCGTGGGCCGGCCGCGGTCGTCCTTCACAGTGGTGACGTAGCCCTTGGGCTTGTTCATCAGGATGTAGACCGGGTCCTCCCGCTGGATGGGCTGCAGGTCCACGGTGATGACGTCCCGGCGGGGATCGGCCAGGGTGCCCAGCTCGGTGATGGTCACGCCATTCACCTGGACGTGGCCCCCGAGGATGATGGTCTCGCAGGCCCGGCGGCTGGCGATGCCCGCGGCGGCGAGGATCTTCTGGAGGCGCTCCTGGCCGGCCTTCACGATCCGGGGCGCGGCCTTGCGGACGGGCGTGGGCTTCGGGGCCGGTGCGACCGGAGCGGCGGGCCGCCGGCCCGGGCGGCTCCCGGCGGCAGGTTTGGCACCGGGGCGGCTTGCGGGTCTGGCATCTGTGCGAGACGTCCTCGGGGCTTCGGAGCGGGTGGCGGGCCTGGAGGTGCGTCCGGCTGGCCGGGTCTCGGAACGGCCGTCTGCCGGGGCTTCAGCGTAAGCGGTGGGTCGGATGCCGGGACGGGACGCCGGGCGGGAAGCCCTCGGCGCTTCGGAGCGGGCGGCGGGTCTGGACCCGCGTGCAGCGGGCCGGGTCTCAGAGTGGCCGTCCGCCGGGGTCTCCGCGTGGGCGGTGGACCGGGCGCCGGGGCGGGCTGCTGGCCGGGTGTCCGGGCGCGGTGACCTGGGGGCCGTGGAGCGGGTGGCAGGCCTGGAGGTGCGCCCCGCCGACCGGGTCTCGGTGCGGGCGTCTGCCGGGGCTTCAGCGCGGGCGGCGGGTCGGGTGCCCGGACGGGCCGCGGGCCGGCTGGTGCTGGATCGCTTGGTGGCGGGCGCAGTCCTGGACCCCTTCGGGGCGGGTGTTCTCATGGCGTCTCCTTCGGCGTCTCCCGACGCGGATGTTCCAGTCTATCAGGCCAGTGCCGACCGCGTCGCCCGCAGGAAGTAGTGGATGCCCGAAGCCAGCACCAGGCCAGCCACCACCCAGTACATCTCCGGCAGGAAGGGGTCCATCCAGGGCCGGTAGCCCAGGGCGTTGAAGAACAGGCCGAGGGAGACGGCGATGAGCTGCATGGCCGTGCTGAGCTTGCCCAGGAAGCTTGGATGGAACTTGCTGTCGCTCAGGCGGTCCACGGAGGCGAAGGCGTAGAATGAGATCACCAGGTCCCGGGTGATGGCCAGGATTGCCACCCAGACCGGGATGGGCGCGGTCATGCCCTGGGTGCGCCAGGCCAGGAGAATGAAGGCCGTGGTCATCAGGAACTTGTCCGCCGCCGGGTCCAGGACGGCGCCCAGGTCGGAGCGCTGGTCGAAGGTCCGGGCGATGTAGCCGTCCAGAAGGTCCGTCAGGCCCGCGGCGGCGAAGATGACGAAGGCCTGCCAGTGATGGCCGTACCACAGCGCGATGGCGAAGAAAGGGACCGCAAGGATCCTGAGCAGCGTGAGGGCGTTGGGCAGGGTTAGAGGGCTGGAGGGGTTCATTCCCTTCAGTCTAGACGCAGATCACACCGGACTGTCCGGACCTTGTTAAGCCCCGGTTCTGGGCTACACTTAGGTCAGGAGTTGAGACAATGACTCAAAATCCCCCCATCCCCCTGAGCCTTCTCCAGCCTGGAGATCAGGGAGAGGTTGTCCAGGTGTATGCCCAGGGCCAGGTGCGTCAGCGCCTGCTGGAGATGGGCTTCATCCGGGGAGCGCAGCTGCGGGTCGAGAAGCTCGCGCCGCTGGGGGATCCCATGGAGCTGGTGATCAAGGGCTACCACCTGTCCCTGCGCCGGGATGAGAGTTCCTGCATTCTTGTCCAACGGATGGTGTGATGGCACTTACCATCGCCCTGGCGGGCAATCCCAACTGCGGGAAGACCACGCTGTTCAACGCCCTGACGGGCTCGCGGCACCACGTGGGCAACTGGCCCGGGGTCACGGTGGAGCGGCGCAGCGGCACCTTCGAGCACGAGGGGAGCACCCTAGAGGTGGTGGACCTGCCAGGCACCTACTCGCTGTCCGCGCGCAGCGAGGATGAGCGGGTGGCTTCTCAGTATCTGGCCTCCCCCGAAGTGGATCTGGTGCTGAACGTGCTCGACGCCTCCAACCTGGAGCGCAACCTCTACCTCAGCACGCAGCTGCTGGAGCTCGGCAAGCCCGTGGCCTTCGTGCTGAACATGGTGGACGACGCCGAGAACCGGGGCATCCACATCGACGTGCCGGCCCTGGAGATCCTGCTGGGCGGGCCAGTCATCCCCACGGTGGGCAACCGGGAGCAGGGCATCACGGAGCTGAAGACCCTGCTGGCCGCCATGGCCCGCGGCGAGTCCAACCGCTGCCGGCGGATCACCGTCGACTATGGCCATGACATTGAGGGCGAGTTGCGGCTGCTGGAAGCGGAGATCTGCCGGGACGAGCGCCTGGAGGCGGCCATGCCGCCCCGCTGGCTGGCGCTGCAGCTGCTGGAGAACAACGTCGAGGCCAAGCGGCAGGTGGCCGAGAGCCACGCCAGCGAGGCGATCGGACAGCAGCTGAGCAAGTCCTTCGGCTTCCTGGAGCCGCACCTGGGCGCGGACGGCGCCACCCTGGTGGCCGAGCGCCGCTACGGCTTCGCTCACGGCCTGGTGAAGGAGGTGGCCACGGCCGCCGACGACAAGGCCACGCCCACCTCCCGCCTGGACGCGGTGCTCACCCACCGGGTCTTCGGCATCCCCATCTTCATCGCCGTGCTGATCCTGACCTACTCGCTGTCCTTCGTCCTGGGGAAGATCCCCCAGGACTGGATCTCCGATGGCTTCAAGGCCCTGGCGGCCTTCGCGGGAGCGCGCCTCCCCGCCGGTGAGCTCACCAGCCTGCTGGTGGACGGGGTCATCCCTGGCGTGAGCGCCGTGATCGTCTTCGTGCCCGTGATCATGATCCTCATGGGCTGCATCGCCTTCATGGAGGACACGGGCTACATGGCCCGGGCGGCCTTCATCATGGACCGGGTCATGCACGTCATGGGCCTCCACGGAAAGAGCTTCATCCCGCTCATCATGGGCAGCGGCTGCAACGTCCCCGCCATCCAGGCCGCCCGCACCATCGAGAGCCGCCAGGACCGCCTCATCACCATGCTCGTCACCCCGCTGGTGAGCTGCTCAGCGCGCCTGCAGGTCTACATCGTCATCGCCGGCACCTTCTTCACTCCACTCTGGGCGGCCGTGGTCATCATCGCCATGCACTTCCTCGGCCTTTTGCTGGCGGTTCTGGTGGGCCGCCTGCTCCGCAGCGCGCTGTTCCAGGGGCCCAGCACGCCCTTCGTCATGGAGCTGCCGCCCTACCGGCTGCCCGTGCTGAAGGCCACGCTCATCCACATGTGGGAGAAGGGCTCGGTCTTCCTCACCCGCGCCGGCACCACCATCTTTGCCGGCGCCACGCTGATCTGGTTCCTGTCCCGCTACCCGGGCATCGCCAACCGGCAGTGGACCCTGGAATACCAGCAGCAGCGCCAGGCCGTCACCACCTTGAACCTCCCCGCTGCTGAATCCGAGGAGCGCCTCCGGGTCCTGCAGCTCGCCCACGAAAGCCGCATCGTGAACACCAGCCTGGCCGCGCGCCTGGGCCAGAAGGTGGAGCCGGTGCTGCGCCCCATCCTGGATCCGGACCGCAAGCGTCCCGAGGCCTGGAAGGATGTCATCGCCCTCACGGCGGGCTTCGTGGCCAAGGAGATCGTGGTCTCCACCATGGCCGTGATCCATCAAGCCAGCGAGGAACCGAAGGCCGGCGAGCGCCTGAGCCCCTTGCAGGTGGCCCTGCGGGATGGGTCGGGGCTGAGCCCGCTCACCGCCCTGGCCTTCATGGTGTTCACGCTCATCTACACCCCCTGCCTTGGCACCATCGCCATGATCCGGCGCGAGGCCGGCAGCTGGGGCTGGGCCGCTTTCACGGTGGCCTACGGTCTGGTCCTTGGCTGGGGCATGGCCTGGATCACGGTCATCGCAGGCCGCTGGCTGGGGTTCGCATGAGCTTCCAGTCCGTTGCCGCCCTGGCGCTCTCGGCTGCCGCCGCCCTCTGGTTCCTGCGGGGCCTCCTCCGCGAGCTCCGCCCAGCGGAGGACTGCGCCTCCGGCTGCGGCACCTGCGCCAGCGGGTGTCCTCTCCAGGCGCCGGCGCCGCCCCCGGAGGGCAAGCGGCTCAGGATCAGTTCAGGGGCTTGAGGGTCAGGGCGTCCCGAAGAGGGAGCCGGACCAGGGGCAGCTTGGCGACTTCGGCCAGACGGACGGGATGGTCCGGATCACCGGGCTCCATCTCCGAGCCCTTGCCCACCGCCAGGATGACGAGGCGCTCCGGCACGAGCAGCTGCTTGGCCAGCCGCTGGACCTCCGCGGGGGTGATGGCCTGGACCTTCTCGCGGAAGTCCACCCACCAGTCTTCACGGGCACCCAGGAGGACCTCCTCCGTCAGGCGTCCGGCCACGGCCTGCCGGCTGCCCCACTGGCTGGGGAAGGCCTCGACGAGGTTGTCCTTGATGACCTGCAGCTCCTCCGCTGGAACGGCCACCTCCCGGAGCTTCTGCATCTCCACCATGGCCAGGCGCAGGGCGTAGGCCACGGAGCGGTTCTTGGTCTGCATGCTGCCGGTAAGGTCGCCCTGCCAGTGGGGGCCGGGGCCGAGGGTGGTGCGGACGCCGTAGGTGAGGCCCTCGTCTGAGCGGATCTTCTTCATGAGCCGGCTGGTGAAGCCCGAGGCGCCCAGCACCTGGTTCATGACCAGGGCGGCGTGCCAGTCGGGATCACTGCGGCGCAGGCCCGGAAAGGCCCACTGCACCATGGCCTGGGGGGCGTCCTTGTCGCTCACGTAGATGCCGGGCTTGCGCGTGAAACCAGGCGCCGGTACGACTGGACTTACCTGGGCCTGGGCACTGGCCTTCAGGGCGCCGAGGCCTGCATTCAGCTGGTCGAGGATGCCCTTGCGGTCGACCTGACCGGACACGGTCACCACCAGGTTGGTCGGGTGGAGGAGGCGCCCGTGGAAGGCCTTCAGGTCCTCGCGGGTGATGGACTCCAGGCTGGGGGCGGTGGTGTCCGCGCTGGCGAAGTGGCTGTCTCCGAAGAGCAGGTAGCTCATCTGGTAGGCGGCGATGGAGGTCACCGCGTCGTTGCGTCGGCTCAGGGCCTGCCGCTGCTGGCGCTTGGCCAGGTCCAGCCGGTCCTGGCTGAAGGCGGGCTCCTGGAAGACCTGTAGCAGCAGGCTCAGGCCCGCTTCCAGATCCCGGCTCAGCACCTGGAGGGAGAGGCTGCCGGTGGTCTCGCCACAGGCGCTGCTGAGGGTGGCGGCCAGGGTCTCCAGCCGGTCGTCGAGCTTCGCGGGGTCCAGGCTTGCGGTGCCCCCGCGGGCGAGCTGGGCGCCGAAGAGCTGGGCCAGGCCCTCCTTGCCCTTGGGATCCAGGTAGGCGCCGCCCCGCCAGGAGACGGTGACGCGCACCAGGGGCGAGGACTCCTTCTCCGAGACCGAGAGCACGACGGGAATGCCGTTCTTCAGCTTGGCCCTGTGCTCCTTGGCCCGGGGCACTTGGAAGGCCAGGGGGGCGAAGGTGAGCTGCTCGGGGCGGCTGGGGATGGCCTGAGGGAAGGCGCAGGGGGCGCAGAGGGCGAGGATGAGTGCGGTGCGGCTGAGCATCACTTGCCCTCCATCTTCTTCATGCGTTCAGGGCCTTTTTTCAGCGGGTCATCGACCGTGGCCTTGGCTTCCTTGCGGGTCGTGAGCAGCACGTTGCGGCCCTCCCTGGGGAAGCAGGTGCGGGCGACCCGCTGCACATCCTCGCGGGTGACGGCCAGAGTGCGGTCCTGGGCGGCCTGGAAGTCAGCCACGGTGCCTACGGCCAGGTACTGGGCCAGGGTTTCCCGGATGCCGGCGTTGGTCTCGAGGCGGCTGGCGAGGCCCACCTGGGTGGCCTTCTTGTACCGCTGCAGCTCTTCTTCGGTGACGCCGTCCTTGGCCACCCGTGCCAGCTCCGCGTGGAGCAGGGGCTCCAGGTCCGCGGGGCTCTTGCCCGGTGCCGGGGTGGCCCGCAGCGAGAAGGTGCCGCCCAGCTTCTGGCCGCGGAAGCTGGCGCTCGCCTGGGTGGCGACCTTCTGATCCAGCACGAGGGCCTTGTTCAGGCGGCCAGAGGGCGGCCGCCCGCCGCCCGCGCCGGGCCGGCTCATGAAGGCGGGCGCGCCGCCCAGGATGCCTGCCAGGGCCTGCAGGGCCGCCGCGTCCTTGTGCACCGCGGACACGGTCTTGAACTCCACCTGGATCGAGGGGGTGGTCTCCACCTCGGCCAGCATGCGCTGTTCTGCGGGCTGGGCGGGCTCGAGCGTGATGAGCTCCGGCACGCCCTTCGGGTTGGCGGGAATGCGGCCGAAGTAGCGCTCGGCCAGGGCTGTGGCCTGGGCCGGGTTGAAGTCGCCGACCAGCACCGCCGTGATGTTGTTGGGGGCGTAGTAGGTCGCGAAGAAGGTGTTGGCCTGCTCCCGGGTGACCTGGGCGATGTCGCTGGGCCAGCCGATGACCTCCCAGTGGTAGGTGTTGGCGGCCCAGGTCATGGCATTGAAGGCCTCGCCCACGATGCCTCCGGGCCGACTCTCCAGCGTCTGGCGGCGCTCTTCGAGGATCACGTCCCGCTCGCTGTAGAACTCCCGGAACACGGGGTTGGCCAGGCGGTCGGACTCCAGCCACATCCAGAGTTCCAGCTTGTTGGAGGGCAGGCTGGTGATGTAGAAGGTGCGGTCCTGGCTGGTGCTGGCGTTGAGGCCGGTGCCGCCGGCCTGGCTGTAGATCTTGTCCATCTCGTCCTTGACGACGAGGCCCCGCTGCTCCTCCACCAGGCGGTCGAAGGCCTTGATCAGCTCCTGAAGCCGGGGCGTCCGGGCCTTGGGGTCCATCATGTTGGTGATCTCGCCCCGACGCTGCCGCTCCCGCAGGATGGCCATCTCCTCGCGGATGCCGACCTGGATCTGGTCCTGCAGGTCGTTCAGCTCCCCGTCCCGCTTCGCATCCCGGGTGCCGATGGTGCGCGTGCCCTTGAACATCATGTGCTCGAACAGGTGGGCGATGCCGGTCATGCCCGGGCGCTCGTCGGCGCTGCCCACCCGGGCCATCCAGCCCAGGGAGATGGTCGGCTGGTCATGGCGTTCCACCATCACCAGCCGCATGCCGTTCGAGAGGGTCTTCTCCACGATGGGCAGGGTCTGGGCCGCCAGTGGCGCCGCGGCCAGAGAGACTGCCAGCCAGGTGCGGCAGGCGAGGGGGGTGCGCATGGGTCCTCCAGCGGGGCGTGGGTCACCGACCCCCGAGGACCCACTATAGCCAGCTCCCGACCTTGAGGTGGGCTTTGAAGGGGGGCAGGGTCCTAGAGGCCCCGGCTCCACTCGGGCCGGAGCGGCACCTGGCCGGCGAGCGCCGCATCGATGGCGGCAAGGATCGCCTCCCGGTCCCGGGGCAGGCGGCCCCCGATGGGCAGGTAGTTGGAGGCGTGGTTGGAGCGAAAGATGGCCGCGGTGGGGTGGGCTTCCTCGATGAACCAGCGCAGCTCCGTCAGCAGGCCCTGCACATCCGGCAGCTCGAAGCGGCCCTGCTCGGCCAGCCGGGCCAGGGGCGTGCCCGGCACCACCGTGAGGGTCAGCGTCGAGAGGAACTTGGGGTCCATGGTCGTGGCCAGACGCCCGGAGGCGCGGGCATGGGCCTCGCTGCGCTCGCGGCCCCCAGCGCCGAGCAGGAAGATCAGCGACTGTTCCATGCCTGCGGCTCGGGCCCGGCGGGCGGCCTCCTCATGCTCGGCGGCGGTGGCGCCCTTGGCCAGGCGCTGCAGGGTCAGATCATCTCCGGACTCGGGGCCGATGTAGACCAGCGCAAGGCCCAGCTCCCGAAGGCGGCGCAGTTCCTCCGGTGTCTTCTCGAGAAGGTTCCGTGCGGTGGCGTAGGTGCTGACGCGCCGGAGCCGGGGGAAGGCTGCGGCGAGCGCGCGGAGGAGGGGCTCCCAGTGGTCCAGCGCCATGGCCAGCGGGTCGCCGTCCGCCACGAAGACGTGCCTCACCTCGTCTGCAAAGCGGACTCCGGCCTCGGTGATGTCTGCGAGAACCTCGTCCAGTGGTCGCACCTGGAAAGTCTTGGTGCGATACATGGCGCAGTAGGTGCAGGCGTTCCAGGAGCACCCCAGCGTGGCCTGGAGGATGAAGGACTCGGCCTCGCTGGGCGGCCGGAAGAGGGGCTCGGCGTAGCGCATCCGGGGCCTAGGGCGCGGCGATGAGCCGGATGCCCTCCGGCTCGATGGCGATGCGGCGGCTCTTGTAGAGCGAGCCGATGGTCTGCTTGAACACCTTCTTGCTGATGCCGAGGGACTCGTAGATGGCTTCGGGCTGGCTCTTGTCCGTGAGGGGCAGGAACCCGCCGCGGCGCTTCAGCACGTCCAGGACGCCCTGGGCGATGCTGTCGATCTTGGCGTAGCCAGGCGCCGTGAGGGCGATGTTGAGCTTGTGGTCGGCGCGCAGCGCCTTGATCCAGCCGTCGCGAACCTCGCCCCGGGTCAACTCACTGAAGACGTCGCTGTTGTGCACCATGCCCCAGTGGCGGTGGTTGACCACCACGCGCACGCCGATCTCCGTGAACTCCGCGACCATCACCGAGACCTTGTCGCCCTCGCGATAGTCCTGGGCCTCGTCGCCGAGGAAGTCGTCCAGGCGGCCCGAAGCGGCCAGGCGGCCCTGGTCATCCAGCACGACCGCCACCAGCACCTTCTGGCCTTCTTTGAGCCGGTGCCGCTGCTCGTGCTTCACTTCCTTCCAGGGCAGCAGCAGGTCCTTGGGCATGCCCCAGCCCAGGAAGGCGCCGGACTTGTTCACAGCCACCACCTTCAGGCAGGCCACCTGGCCCCGCTGGCAGAGGGGCTGGCGGGTGGAGGCAACGACTTGGCCCTCGCCATCCTTGGCGACGAAGACGTTGAGCACCTGGCCGGCCACGCAGCCCTTGGGCACCTGGGCCATGGGCAACAGGATCTCGCCGGTGGCGCCACCGTCCAGCAGAGCCCCCTCCGGCGTCAGACGCAGGATCGACAGGGCATTCAGGATTCCAAGCTCAGCCATCGGACCACCAGAAACAGGGCCTCTCCAGCATAGGGCCAATCCGGGTCCCGCCGCGGGAGCCGCAGAGCTGCTAGGGCTTGGCGGCCCGGAAGTCATCCTGCAGGCGCCAGCCTCCGCCGAGGGCCTTGTAGAGCTGCACCATGGTCAGCAGGCGGGAGAGGCGGGCCTGGGAGAGGGCGTTCTCCGCGGGAAACAGCTGCTGCTGGGCGTCCAGCACTTCCAGGTAGCTGGACAGGCCCGCGGTGTAGCGCAGGGTCGCCAGGCGCACGGACTCCTTGTTGGCTGCCACAGCCTTGGCCTGCCGCTGCTCGACCTCCGCCAGCTTCGCGTAGGCGGTGAGGGCGGTGGAGACCTCGCCGAAGGCGCTGGTGACCGTGGCCTCGTAGCGGGTCTTGGCCTGCTCCCACTGGGCGACGCGGACCTCTTTCTGGTGCTTCAGGCGCAGGCCCTGCAGCGTGGGCCCCGAGAGGGACGGCGCAATGGCCCAGGCCTTGCCGGGACCGAAGAGATCCACCACCTGGGGCGCGAGCCCGCCGAAGAGGCCCGTGAGGCTCAGGGTCGGGAAGTAGCTGGCCTGGGCCAGGCCGATGCCCGCGTTGGCCGCGACCAGGTCCTGCTCGGCGGTCTTGATGTCGGGGCGCCGCTCCAGCAGGGCCGACGGCAGGCCACCGGGAATGGCGGGCGGCAGGGGCTGGTCCGTCAGGGCTGCGCCACGGGGGATGGGGCTGGGATTGCGGCCCACCAGGAAGGAGAGCAGGTTCTCCTGGGCCTGGATCTGGCGCTCGAGGTTCGGGACGGTGGCCGAGGCCGAGGCCAGGGCGGCCTCCGCGCGGGCGGTCTCCAGGGCTGAGGCAGCGCCGCCGGTGAGTCGACGGGCGAAGAGATCGCGGGTCTCCTGGAAGGCGGCGGTGGTGGCCTTGGCGATCTGCAGCCGGGCATCCAGCTCCCGCAGCTCGAAGTAGGCCTGTGCCACCTGGGCCACGGCGGAGAGATAGACCCCGCGGCGCTGCTCCTGGGCACCCAGATACTGGGCCCGGGAGGCCTCATTCAGTCGCCGGACGCGGCCCCACAGGTCGAGCTCCCAGGACAGCGACGCGCGCACATCCCAGATGGCGCCGGTCTTGCCGCCGTTGGGCGCGAAGTCCGACTGCCGGCCCCGCTGCCACTGGACCCCGGGGGTGACGGAGGGCAGCCAGGCGGACTGGTCGATGCCGGCCCGGGCCCGGTATTCCTCCACGCGCCACACGGCGGTGCGCACGTCGAAGTTGTTCTCCAGGCTCTGGGCGATCAGGGCCTTCAGCGTCTGGTCGCCGAAGACCTCCCACCAGGGCTGGTCCGCGAGCGAGGCGGCCTCGGCCTTGGCCTGGCCGCGGTAGCCCTCCAGGACCGAGAGGGTGGGCCGCCGGTAGTTCGGGCCCAGCGCACAGCCGGTGGCCAGCAGCAGCGCGAGGAGGGGCAACGCAAAGGCGCGCATCTAGGCCCCCCCTTCATTCTCGACGGACTCGGCAGAGGGCGGTTCCTTGGTGCCCGCCAGCCGCTCCACCACCACGAACAGCACCGGGATGACGAAGATGGCGATGAGGGTGGCGCCGAGCATGCCCACGATCACCACGGTGCCCAGGATGCGCCGGGCCACGGCGCCGGAGCCTGAGGCGGTCCAGAGCGGCACGCAGCCCAGGATGAACGCGAAGCTGGTCATGAGGATGGGCCGCAGGCGGAGCCGCGCGCCTTCAAGTGCCGCATCCACCAGGTCGCGGCCCTTCTCCAGCTCATCCTTGGCGAACTCCACGATGAGGATGGCGTTCTTGGCCGAGAGGCCCACCAGCATGATCAGGCCAATCTGGGCGAAGACCCCGAAGTCGAACTTCCGCAGCCAGAGGCCCAGGAAGGCCCCGAAGATGGCGATGGGCACCGACAGGAGCACCGAGAAGGGCAGGGACCAGCTCTCGTAGAGGGCGGCGAGGATGAGGAACACGAAGATGAGAGAGAGCCCGAACAGCAGGCCGGTGGTGCCTTCGGCCTTCTTCTCCTGGTAGCTGAGGTCGGCCCAGTCGTAGCTCATGTCCTGGGGCAGGACCTCCTTGGCCACCTGCTCGAGGGCAGTCAAGGCCTGGCCGGAGCTGTAGCCCGGAGCTGCCGAGCCCAGCACCTGCGCTGCACGCATGAGGTTGAAGCGGTTGGTGTACTCGGGCCCCTGGATGCTGCGGGGAGTGACCAGGGCCGAGAGCGGCAGCATGGTGCCCTCGGCGTTGCGCAAGTGGAAGCGGCCGATGTCGTCGACGCTGCGGCGCTCATCGCCCTCGGCCTGCAGGTAGACGCGCCACTGCCGGCCGAAGCGGTTGAACTGGTTCAGGTAGAGACCACCGAGGTAGGCCTGGAGGGTCTGGTAGACATCGCCCACGGCCACGCCCTGCTTCAGGGCCTTGTCCCGGTCCACGTCCGCAAAGATCTGGGGGGTGCCTGTGTTGTAGAGCGACGTGACGCCAGCCAGCTCCGGGCGCTTGCGGGCCGCGGCCAGGAAGGTCTTGAGGTGCTTGTCCAGGTACTCCGGACTGCCGCCGCTGCGGTCCTGCAGCCAGAGCGAGAAGCCGTTGGAGGTGCCCAGGCCAGGTATGGCGCTGGGGAGGAACCCGAAGACGTTGGCCTCGGGGATCTCCCGGGCGAGGCGCCCGTTGAGCCGCTTCAGGATCTCGCCGGCCTCCAGGTGGGCTTCCTTCCGGTCATCCCAGGGGTTCAGGGCCACGTAGCAGAACCCGAAATAGGGCGCGGACACACGGTTGAGGAGGCTGAAGCCCTCGATGTTGGTGATGTAGCGCACGCCCTCGGTCTCCGAGAGGATCTTCTCCACCTTCTTGCCCACCTCGTCCGTGCGCTGCAGGCTGGCTGCGGGAGGAAGCTGCATGTTGAGGAAGAAGTAGCCGTTGTCCTCCGTGGGCACGAAGCTGCTGGGCAGGGTCTTGCCGAGCACGCCGTCCAGGAGGGCGAAGGCCAGGAGGATCACGAGCGGAATGGCGGCCTTGCGGATGAGCCGGTGGGACAGGGTCACGTAGCCGTGGGTGGCCCGGTGCAGGTAGTGGTTGAAGCCGTCGAAGAAGCGGGCCATGCGGCCGTACATCTGCTCCCGGGGCTTGAGGATGAGCGCGGCCAGCGCCGGCGAGAGGGTCAGGGCGTTGAAGGCCGAGATGAGCACCGAGACGGCGATGGTGACCGCGAACTGCTTGTTGAGGCGACCCTGGATGCCGCCCAGGAAGGCCACGGGCAGGAACACCGAGGACAGCACCAGCGCGATGCCCACGACCGGACCGGCCACCTCCCGCATGGCCTGGAGCGTGGCCTCCCGCGGCGACATGCCCTGCTCGATGTGGTGCTCGACGGCCTCGACGACCACGATGGCGTCGTCCACCACCAGGCCGATGGCCAGCACCAGGCCGAAGAGGGACAGCGTGTTGATGGAGAAGCCCAGCAGGGGGAACACGGCGAAGGTGCCGATGAGGGACACAGGCACCGCGATCATGGGAATCAAGGTGGCGCGCCAGTTCTGCAGGAAGATGTAGACCACGAAGATCACCAGCAGCATGGCCTCACCGAGGGTCCAGAGGATCTCCTTGATGCCCTCCCGCACCGGGAGCGTGGTGTCCACGGCCACGGTGGTCTGCAGGTCCGTGGGGAAGCGCAGCTTCAGGTTCTCCAGCTCCTTCTTGACGGCATCTCCAACGGCCAGGGAGTTGGAGCCTGGGGCCTGGAAGATGGCAATGACACAGGCCGGCTGCTGGTTGAAGCGGCTGATCTGCTTGTAGCTCATGGCGCCGAGCTCGATGCGGGCCACATCGCCCAGGCGGACCACGGACCCGTCTGGATTGGCGCGCACCACGATGCGGGCGAACTCTTCCGGCGTCTGGAGGCGGCCCTGGGAGCGGACCGTGTAGGTCATCTCCTGGCCCTTGGGCAGGGGCTCAGCCCCGATCTGCCCCGAGGGGTTCACGGAGCTCTGCTGCTGTACGGCCCGGTTGATGTCGGGCACCGTGATGCCCAGCTTGGCCAGGATGTCGGGCTTCACCCAGATCCGCATGGCGTAGTCGCCCGCGCCGAAGATGATCACCTGGCCCACGCCGGGGATGCGGTAGAGCGGATCGACGATGTTGATGGTGGCGTAGTTGGCCAGGAACAGGGAGTCGTAGGTGGCCTTGGGCGAGTAGACGGTGATCAGCATCAGCGCCATGCCCGTGGACTTCCGGATCACCATGCCGTTCTGGGTCACGTCCGTCGGCAGGAAGGGCTGGGCCTGGGCCGTGCGGTTCTGGGCGTTGACCTGGTCGAGGCTCACGTCCGTCTGCACATCGAAGGTGACCGTCTCGCTCATGGTGCCGTCGTTGGCGTTGGTGGACTGCATGTAGAGCATGTTGTCCACGCCGTTGAGCTGCTGCTCCAGGGGCGCGGCCACGGACTGCTCGATGGTCACGGCGTCGGCGCCGGTGTAGTTGGTCGAGATCTGGATCTGCGGCGGGACGATCTCCGGAAACTGGGCCACCGGCAGGCCGCGCATGCAGACCAGGCCCGCGATCAGGGTGATGATCGCGATGACCATGGCCACGATGGGACGGTTGATGAAGAACTTGACCATGCGCTAGCGGCCCGGAGCCGAGGCTGGTGGGGTGGCGGGAACGGGCTTCACCACCTGGCCGGCGCTGACCTTCTGGGTGCCCTCCACCACGACCTTGTCGCCGAGGGCGAGGCCTTTCTCCACCACCACCTGGGTGCCCAGGCGCGGCCCGATCTGGATGGGGCGGATCTCCACCTTGTTGTCGGCGCCCACCACGGCGACCTGGGAGTTGCCTTGCACTTCCCAGACGGCCCGCTGGGGCACCAGGATGGCGCCCTTCCGCAGGCCCACGTCTGCGGCGACCTTGGCGAACTGACCGGGACGCAGGAGGCGCTCGGGGTTCGGGAAGAGCCCGGCCAGCATGATGGTGCCCGTCTTCACGTCCACGTTGCGGTCCGCCATGAAGGGGTCGCCGTGGAAGGGATAGGTCGTACCGTCAGACAGCACCAGGGTGAGCGTGCCCTTGCCGCCACCCTTGGCGGCCCACTGACGGGCCCAGCCCATGTATTCCTGCTCGTTGGCGCTGAAGTACACCTTGATGGGGTCCACCGTGGACACCGTGGTCATGACCTTCTGGGGATTCACCAGATCGCCCACCTGCACCTTGGCCATGCCGGCGATGCCGTCGATGGGCGAGGTGACGCGGGTCCACTGCAGGCTCAGCAGGGCCCGGTCATGAGCGGCCTTGGAAGCGTCCACATTGGCCTGGGCCTGACGCAGCGAGGCGCGGGCGTTGTCGAGCTCCTGCTGGGAGATGGCCCGCTCGGCCACCAGGGGGGCAAAGCGCGCCACGTCGAGGCTGGTCTTGTCGAGGGTGGCCTGGTCCCGGGCCAGGGCGGCCCTGGTCTGGTCCGCGGCGGCGGCGAGCTGCCGGGCATCAATCTCGAAGAGGACATCACCCTTGCGCAGGGCCGAGCCCTCCCGGTAGACCTGGCGGAGCAGGTAGCCCTCCACCTGGGGGCGGATCTCGGCGTTCACGAAGCCGTCCAGCGTCCCCACCCACTCATGGGTCAGCGGCACGTCCATCTGCACGGCTGGCTGCACGCCCACCTGCAGCGGGGCTGCCGGGGGACGGCTCTTGCCGCCGCAGGCCAGGGCGAGGGCCACGGTGAGCACCGGCAGGGCCAGGGACAGGCCCCGGCGAGTCGTTCTGTCGAAGCTGAATCGAGTATAGGTTGAGGGCATAATCCCTCCATCCTACAGCCCCGCTTCGCTCCCGCCCCAAGCCAATTGCAGAACCTCAGGGTTGTTGGCAAAGGCAACCTTTACGGAAAGTGCGCGCGGCGGGTATAACCATCTCCCTAGGCCCACGCGGCGCTCGTGGCCGTCTTGCTTCCCTCGACCGACGGCCTCCCTGCGCACTGCAAGCCCAGAAAGGACCGGCCCCATGAACCTGTTCGACCTGCCCACCGAGACCGAGACCGCCGCCATCGACGCCGCCATCACCACCCGCCAGTCCATGCGGGCCTACCTGCCCACGCCGGTGTCCAAGGGCACCGTGGCCGAGATCCTCCGGGTCGCCTCCCGGGCGCCCTCCGGCACCAACACGCAGCCCTGGCAGGTCCACGTGCTCATGGGCGCCGCCCGGCAGCGGGTCTCCGATCGCATCTGCGCCATCTTTGAGGATCCCGCCGAGCTCGCCCAGCACACGGACGAGTACGACTACTACCCCAAGGAGTGGGTCTCGCCCTACGTCGATCGCCGCCGCAAGATCGGCTGGGACCTCTACCGGCTGCTGGACATCGCCAAGGGCGACAAGGACCGCATCCACCAGCAGCACGCCCGCAACTACCGGTTCTTCGACGCGCCCGTGGGTCTGATCTTCACCATCGACCGGATCATGCAGCAGGGCAGCTGGCTGGACTACGGGATGTTCCTGGAGAACGTCATGGTGGCGGCCCGGGCCCGCGGCCTGCACACCTGCCCCCAGGCCGCCTTCACGCAGTTCCACCGCGTGCTCGCGGAGGAACTGGCCCTGAAGCCCGAGCAGATGGTGGTCTGCGGCATGGCCCTGGGCCACGCAGACCCCGCGGCGGTGGCGAACACGCTGGTCACCGACCGCGTCCCCGTGGAGGAGTTTGCCCAGTTCCACGAGGACTGAGAGGGCGGCAACCGCTAGGGCCGGAAGCTGCTCTTCACCAGGGGCGGGGCGTCGGTCCGCGGGACATGGCATGAGATGCAGACGTAGCGGGCTCCCACGAGAGCTTCCCCCTTGACCTCGGGGGCTCGGCGTAGGTCCACGTAGTGGCTGGCGGGGATCGGTGTGGCCTCGCCCTTCTGCTTGGGCCCCGGGAGGGCGTGGCAGTCCACGCAGCCGTTGGCGCTCCGGGTGATGGGGAGGACGTCCGCCACGCCATGGGGGATCACCGGCGGGTAGTCCCTGTTGATGCGCTTCGGCAGGGGCTTCTCGCCGGGCGCGGAGGCCTCGTCGTGGAACAGGGGCGGTGCGGGCACCTCGAAGACCGAGGTGCGGGACAAGCCCAGGTTCCGGTCAGGGACGGGCTTGGCCGGGGGATCCGCCAGCAGGGGGGCGGCGCAGAGGGTGAGGAGCAGGATGGAATGGCGCACAGTGGACCCCCTAGACGACCTTGGTGATGCGGACGGCGCACTTCTTGAAGTCGGTTTCCTTGGAGATGGGGCAGGTGGCGTCGAGGGTGACCTTGTTGATGAAGACCCCCTCGTCGAACCAGGGCACGTAGACCAGCCCGCGCGGCACCTTGTTACGCCCGCCCACGGTGACCCGCGCCTGGATCTTGCCCCGGCGGGACTCGATCCAGGCCAGCTCGCCGACCTTCAGCCCGCGCTGCTCGGCATCCTTGGCGTGCATGAACAGCAGGGCCTCGGGCACCGCGGCATGCAGCTGGGGCACGCGCCGGGTCATGCTGCCGGAGTGCCAGTGCTCCAGAACCCGCCCCGTGCAGAGCCAGAGGTCAAAGTTGACGTCGGGCGATTCGGGCGGTTCCTGCCAGGGGCGGAAGAAGATCTTGGCCCGGCCGGGCAGGGCTTTGGCCTCGCCGGGCTTGGGTCCCGCGAGGTCGCCGGAGGGCAGCTTCTTCATGGCCTTGCCGTAGAAGTCGATGCCCGAGCCCTTCCTGGCGTAGGGGTCGTATTCGTCGTTGAAGCGCCAGCGAGTCTCCTTGCCTTCCACCACGGGCCACCGCAGGCCTGCCACGTCGCGCTGGAAGTAGGTGTCGAAGGGCGCCAGGTCATGGCCGTGGCCCAGGCCGAAGCGGCGGTATTCCTCGAAGAGGGCCTTCTCCGGGAACCAGTGGATCTTGGCGTGGGTCACCGTGGAGTTGGGCTTGTCGAAGGCCACCGGATCGGGCCAGACCGCGGCCTTGGCGGCCTTGGTGGCGAAGAGCACGTCGTAGAGGGTGGCCTCGGGCTTGAAGCCATGGTCCGCCGCCGCAGGCAGCACGTCCGGAAGCTTCCCCTTCTCGTAGCCGGGAGCATCCAGGCCTGGCACGGGCTGGGGTCCCCAGACCTCGGCGAGGGTGAAGCGCTTGGCGAACTCCATCATCTGCCAGACGTCGCTGCGGGCCTCACCCGGCGGCAGGACGACCTGGCGCCAGAGCTGGGTGCGGCGCTCGGCGTTGCCGTAGCCGCCCCACTTCTCGTAGATCATCGCCGAGGGCAGGATGAGGTCAGCCACCTTCGCCGAGAGCGTCGGGTAGACATCCGAGACCACGATGAAGTTGTCGAGCTTCCGCGCCGCCTCGATGGTGTGGTTGGCGTTGGCCGAGGACTGGAAGGGGTTCGTGACCTGGACCCAGAGCCAGCGGATCTTGCCGTCTTCGAGATCCCGCATCATCTGAACGATGTGGCTGCCGACCTTGGGATTGATCGTGTTTGGCGGCAGGTTCCAGATCTCCTCCGCCTGCTTGCGGTGGGCGGGATCGTCCACGGTCATGTCCGCAGGCAGGCGGTGGGCGAAGGTGCCCACCTCACGGGCGGTGCCGCAGGCGGAGGGCTGCCCCGTCAGCGAGAAGGCCCCCGCGCCGGGGCGGGCCTGCTTGCCCGTGAGCAGGTGCACCATGTAGGCCTGCTCGTTCACCCAGGTGCCGCGGGTGTGCTGGTTGAAGCCCATGGTCCAGAAGGAGACCTGCTTGCGCTTGGGGTTCGCATACTCGTCGGCCAGCTGCACGAGCTTGGCCTTGAAGGCCTCCAGGGACTCGTCCGGATCGCCCTTGGCGACCCTGGCCACGAAGTCCAACGTGTAGGGCTCCAGACCTTTCTGGAACTCCTCGTAGGTGATGAGCCAGTGCTGCTGCGGGGTGGCGCTGGCCGTCTGGGCCCGCTCGTGGCGGGCCTCGGGATCCAGGCCCCGGGCGATGGCCTCGTCCCGGGTCAGCACCACGGATTTCTGCCGGGCCAGGGTGTCCTTCTCGGCCGGGTAGGCCTTCAGGGTGTCCTCCCGGAGCCCGAAGCCGATGTCCGTGGCGCCCGCGGCGAACACACAGTGCTTCGTCACATAGTCCTGGTCCACCGCGCCGCGCTTGACGATCTCCCGGGCCAGGTAGTTCCAGATCGCGAGGTCCGTATTTGGCTTGAACACAATCTCCAGGTCCGCGCCCTCGGAGGTGGCGTTGGCATAGGTGGTGAGGTTGATGATCCGGTAGTCCGGCCGCCGGAGCCGCTCATCCATCACCCGGGCCCAGAGCATGGGGTGCATCTCCGCCATGTTGGCGCCCCAGGTGACGACGGCGTCCGTGAGTTCGATGTCGTCGTAGCAGCCGGAGGGCTCGTCGATGCCGAAGGTCTGCATGAAGGCGGTCACCGCCGAGGCCATGCAGTGCCGGGCGTTGGGGTCCAGGTTGTTGGAGCGCCAGCCGGCCTTGACCAGCTTCACCGCCGCGTAGCCCTCCATGATCGTGTACTGGCCCGAGCCCATGACCGCCACGCCCGTGGGTCCCAGCGCCTGGTGGGCCTTGGTCCACTGTGTCTTCATGACGTCAAAGGCCTCCTTCCAGGAGACCTCCTCGAAGTCACCCTGCTTGTCGAACACGCCGTTCTTCTTGCGCAGGAGCGGCCGCTTCAGCCGGTCGGCGCCGTAGAGGATCTGGGCGCAGGCATAGCCCTTGGCGCAGAGCAGGCCTCGGTTCACGGGGTTCTGGGGGTCGCCCTTCACGGCCACGACCCGGCCCTCCTTGGAGGCGATGCGGATGCCGCAGCCGGTGCCGCAGAAGCGGCAGACGCCGCGCTCCCAGTTCCAGCCCTTGGCTTCGGCCGGCAGCGCCTCGAGGGGCAGGCCGGTGGCGCCGACGGCGGCCGTGGTGAACCCGGCCTTGAGGAAAGTCCGCCTGGTGAGCTGCAGCGACATGAGGGCCTCCTTGGGGGGAAGTATATCTAGGATGCGACGGTCTGAAATATGAATAAATCGTCACAAACCCGTCAGGCCAAAGATCCCTTCCCCCAGCCACCCAAGTATGGGTCGCCGCCCCGCTTCGCGCCTCGGCGAGACAGGCCGGTCACCTCGGACCGCGAGTGGCTCCCTGGGGGGGCGGGGGGCGGACGGGCCTCCTAGGCTTTGGCGGGCAGGAATGGCTTCGGCCGGCGGGTGCCCCCCTGTCGTTCGAGCATCCAGCCCGGATACTCCGAGTGCAGGGCGCTGACCTCGTCCAGGCGGGTCAGCTCCTCCGCAGTCAGCACCAGGTCCGCTGCGGCGAGGTTGTCTTCCAGCTGGGCCAGGGACTTGGCCCCGATGATGATGCTCATGACCTGGGGCTTGGCCAGCAGCCAGGCCAGGGCCACCTGGGCCACGGACACCCCGTGGGCCGCCGCGACCTCGCGCATGACCGCCACGCAGGCCCAGGCCCGGGTCGTGTCCACGGGCGGGAAGTCGAAGGCGGTGCGGCGGGCGCCCTCGGGGGTGGGAGCGCCGGGGCCGAACTTGCCCGACAACAGGCCGCCCGCCAGGGGGGACCAGACCATCAGGCCGAGCTTCTCCTCGGTGAGCATGGGCGCCAGCTCCCGCTCCAGGTCCCGGCCGGCGATGGAGTAGTAGGCCTGCAGGGTCTCGAAGCGCGCGTAGCCCTTGGCCTCGCTGATCCCCAGCGCCCGGGCGATCTTCCAGGCGGCCCAGTTGGAGACGCCCACGTAGCGCACCAGCCCCTGGCGGACGAGGTCGTCCAGGGCCCGCAGGGTCTCCTCGAGGGGGGTGACGCTGTCGTTGCCGTGGATCTGGTAGAGGTCGATGTGATCGGTCTGCAGGCGCTCAAGGCTGGCCTGGACCGAGTCCATGATGTGGCCCCGGGAGGCGCCCCGGTCGTTGGGGCCGGGACCCATATCTCCAAACACCTTGGTGGCGATGATCACGTCCTTGCGGGCCACCCCCAGGTTCTTGAAGGCCTGACCCAGCAGCCGCTCGGACTGGCCGAAGGAGTAGACGTCGGCGGTGTCGAAGAAGTTCACGCCCGCCGCCAGCGACCGGGCGATGAGGCTGTCCACCTCGGCCTGGCCCAGCTGGCCGATGGCCTTCCAGAAGCCGGCATCGGGATTGCCCCCGAAGGTCATGGCGCCCAGGCAGATCTCCGAGACGAACAGACCGGTGCGGCCAAACTGATTGTATTTCATGGTGGGACTCCTGGAGGCGACGGAAGGGAATGGTCGCGGGGCCGATGTCCAGTGTCAAACCTCGGCTACCATCCGCCGCTGAGTGTAGACCCGACCATCCTTCGCGGGGGAAGGTGATCGGGCCTGCTCTTTCGGATCTGGTCGCTCATGCGTCAGGGGGAATCGTGGCCCCCCATCCGCTTACATCTCCATGAGCCGGGGCTGCACCAGGCGCGCGAAGTCCTGGTAGGACATCCGCACGGCCTCGGTGTGGTCGCCGCCGTTGAAGACGATCTCCTTGTCCTCCGCCAGCTGCGGGTCCACCAGCACCTCCATGTTGAAGAGGTTGCCGAAGGGCGGCATGGCACCCACTTCGCAGTCGGGGAAGTCGAAGCGGAACTCCCCTTCATGGGCGATGCGGGCGTGCTGGGCACCGGTGGACTGCTCGAGCTTGGCGAGGCTGACGTGGCGCGTGCCCGGGATGACGGCCATGGCAAGGCGACCGTCCAGGTCCACGATCACGGTCTTGGCCATCTCCTGCCCCGGTACGTGCAGGGATTGGGCCACTTCCATGGCCGTGTAGGCGGGGCGGTGGGGCATGGCACTGTAGGCCACGTGGTGGTTCTCCAGGAATGCTTTCAGGCGGGGGGTGAGCATCGCTGCCTCCTTCGGGGAAAGGGCAGGACCAATGTCGGTTCGGACGGCCCTCTCCACAATCCATTCGCGGAGGTTTCCGGCGGACCCTTCGGCAAAGCGTTCTTTCTCCTGCTTTGAGCAGCGCCGAGGGGAGAGAATCACTCCTCAGAGGTCTTGGCATGGTTGTGGGCGATCCAACGCTTTTTCCGGGGTTCGAGTCGCTGTCCGTGCCGACGGACGAAGGTGTGAGCATCCACGCCCTCACGGGGGGCTCGGGGCCGCCCCTGCTGCTGCTCCACGGCCACCCGGAGACCCATGCCATCTGGCACAAGGTGGCTCCCGAGCTGGCCAAGCGCTTCAGCCTGGTGCTCCCTGATCTGCGGGGGTATGGCGACTCCTCCAGGCCCCCTGGCGACAGCCAGCACCTCGCCTACAGCAAGCGGGTCATGGCCCGGGATCAGGTCAGATTGATGCAGGCCCTCGGCTTCGACCGCTTCGCCGTGCTGGCCCATGACCGCGGTGCCCGGGTGGCGCACCGGCTCGCCCTGGACTTTGAGACCGCCGTGAGCCATCTGGTCCTGCTGGACATCGCCCCCACCCTGGCCATGTACGAGCAGACCACGGAGGCCTTCGCCCGGGCCTACTGGCACTGGTTCTTCCTCATCCAGCCGGCCCCGCTGCCTGAGCGGCTCATCGAGGCGGATCCCGAGGCCTACATCCGCGAGGTCATGGGTCGCCGCAGCGCCGGCCTGGCCCCCTTCGATCCCCGGGCCCTGGCCGAGTACATCCGCTGCCTGAGCGCGCCTGGAAGTGCGCACGGCCTCTGCGAAGACTACCGCGCCTCGGCCTCGGTGGACCTCGACCACGACCGGGCGGACCGCGCCCTGGGCCATCGGGTGGCCGCGCCTCTGCTGGCCCTCTGGGGCACCCAGGGGGCCGTCCAGCGCTGCTTCGAGCCTCTGGCGGAGTGGCACAAGGCCGCGCTGGATGTGCGGGGTGGACCCCTCGCCTGTGGCCACTATCTGCCCGAGGAAGTCCCGGAGGACCTGCTGGCGGCGGTCCTGCCCTTCCTGGCGGGGGACACGGCGATTCCTTGACGCGCTCGGGACCTTGACCAGATCCTGAGACCAACCCCTCACGATCCTGGCTCCCATGGTGGGATCCCGCTTCAGGATGGGCGGAGGCGTCAATGACCACGGGCTACCGACGGGAAGTGGGCCTGTTCGCGGCGACCATGCTGATCGCCGGGTGCATGATCGGCAGCGGCATCTTCGTCGTCCCCTCCGAGATCGTGCAGACCGGCCACAGCGGGACCTTCCTGCTGGTCACCTGGGCCTTCACGGGCTTCCTCACCCTGATGGGGGTGCTCTCCTTCGGCGAGCTGGCCGCCATGTATCCAGAAGCCGGCGGCCCCTACCTGTATCTGAAGGAGGCCTTTGGCCGCCGGGTTGCCTTCCTCTTCGGCTGGACCACCTTCGCCATCATCGAGTGCGGGTCCATCGCCGCTGTCGCCAGCGCCTTCGGCTACGTCCTGGGTAGCTTCCTGCCCTTCTTCAGCGATGCCCACTGGCTGCTGCCGCCCGTCCGCATCGGCGAGATGCACGTGGGGGGCTTCCTCCTCGGCCCCTGGGCGCTGGGGCTGACCTCCGCCCGGGCCGTGGGTCTGGTCCTGGTGGTGCTGCTGACCTGGGTGAACCTCCAGGGCATCCGCATGGGCGCCCGGGTGCAGAGCATCATCACCATGGCCAAGCTGGGGGCCCTTGCGGGCCTGATCCTGCTGGGCCTCTTCATGAGCCCGCCTACCGCGCCCAACCCGGGCCCCTTCACCGGCGGCGGGCCGGGGCTCCCCCTGCTGGGGGCCTTCCTGGTGGCCCAGGTGGGCAGCCTCTTCGCCACCGGCGGCTGGAACTACCTGCCCTATATCGGGGGCGAGGTCCGCGATCCCGGGCGAACGCTCCCCCTCAGCCTCGTCCTGGGGGTCTGCATGGTCGTGGGCCTCTACCTGCTGGCGAACCTGGCCTACCTGCACATCCTAGGTCCCACGGGGATCGCCACCGCCCCCGCCGGCCGGGTCGCCACGGAGACCCTCCGCGTCCTGCTGGGTCCGCGGGCCGGGATGATCATGGCTGGCGCCATCCTGGTCTCTATGGTGGGTTACCTGAACGGGGCCATCCTCGCCTCGCCCCGGATCTACCAGGCCATGGCCGCCGACGGCCTCTTCTTCCGCTCTGCGGAGCGCCTGAGCGCTCGGGGTGTGCCCGCGGCCGCCTTGGTCATCCAGGCCCTCTGGACGGGCGTCCTGGCCCTCTCCGGCACCTACAACCAGCTGCTGGACTTCCTGATCTTTGCCGAGCTCCTCTTCTTCGTCCTCACGGTGGTCGGCGTCTTCATCCTGCGCCGCACCCGCCCGGATCTGCCCCGCCCCTACCGCACCTGGGGCTATCCCGTCACGCCCGCCCTCTACATCGCCGGTTGCGTCGCGATCCTGGTGGGCCTCCTGCTCTACCGCCCCAGCTACACCTGGCCCGGCCTCGTGCTGGTGCTGCTGGGCCTGCCCTTCTACCAGCTGGCGAACCGGGGTGAGCGGCGGCCGCAGCCATGAGGAACCACCGGTGCCAAGGGTGGTAGCCCTGCGGGAGGCGGGATGGCCGTCGGCCGACTGAGCGGGGCCTGGGTGCGGCAGGTGCTGGCCGAGGTCTACCCCGATGGGGTGGTCCGGCGGGCCCTGCTGGATCACTTCGCGGCGCTGCTGGTCTCCAAGCGATCCAGCCGGGGCGCCAAGGGCCGCCTTGCGCGGCGGCTCTACGGCACGCTGCTGAAGCTCCAGCGCCGGGGCCTGATCCACCAAGAGGACGGAGTTGTGCGGTCCCTGGCGGTAGCCGCGAAGGCCAGGGGCAAGGTGCCTCCCCTGCTGAGCGTCCCCCTGGAGCGGCTGCTGTTCAAGGCGATGCTGGCGGAGGACGGGCAGGGGGATGGGCACACGGCCACCACCCTGCGTGACGCCCGCCGCACCTTCCTGGCCGAGGCCATCGCTGCCGGGTGGACCACGGAGGCCGCCGCGACGGTGCTGGGGATCACCGCCGCCCAGGCGGGGCAGGTGCTGGAGGGCTGGTAGGGGCCAGGGAGGTGCAAGGCCCAGCGCGTTCCTGAAGCCCCTTCCCTGGCGAGACCGGGGATACTGGAAGCTAGGTCCACCGATCTTTGTCTGTCTCCGGAGGCTTCCCGTTGCCCTTCTCCCCCTTGCTGCTCGGCCCCGAGCTTGAACGCGCCTTCCTGGCCCTGGGCTACACCCAGCCCTTCCCGGTCCAGGAACAGACCATCCCCCGGGTGCTCACGGGCCAGGACCTGGTGGTGCAGGCGCCGACAGGCTCCGGGAAGACGGTGGCCTTCCTGGCGCCCCTCCTGCACGTGTTGGTCAAGGGCGGCCCTGGGCGCCTACCGGGGAACCAGACGAGGGCGCTGGTCTTGGTACCGACCCGCGAGCTGGCGGCGCAGGTGCGGGACCGGGCCGCAGAGCTGGCGAAGCACCTGTCCCATCCCCTGAAGATCCAGGCGGCCTTCGGCGGCGTCTCCATCAATCCGCAGATGCTGGCCCTGCGGGGCGGAGCCGATCTGGTCATCGCCACGCCGGGGCGCCTGCTGGAGCTGGTCCGGAGCAACGCGCTGAGCCTGGCGGGCCTGCAGCACCTGGTCCTCGACGAGGCGGACAAGCTGCTGGAGCTGGGCTTCCGTGATGAGATGCAGGATCTCCTGCGGCAACTGCCCGTCCGGAGGCAGACGCTCATGTTCTCCGCGACCATGAACGCCGCCGTGGAGGAGGTCATCCAGCTCTTCCTGAAGGTGCCGCAGCAGGTCCTTGTGGAGGCCTCGCCCGAGCTGGCCGTGGTCCTCGAGGAGCGGGCCTACCTCGTCCCCCAGGAGCAGAAGGGCCCGTTGCTGCGGGAGCTGCTGGCCCTGGAAACCTGGCCCCAGGTGCTGGTGTTCGTGGCCTCGGGTCGGCGGGCGGACAACGTGGTGCGCAAGCTGGGCAATAGCGGCATCCGGGCCCTCTCGCTGCACGGCGACAAGAGCATGAGCGCCCGCACCGATGCGCTGGACCAGTTCCGCAGCGGCCGGCTCCGCATCCTCGTGGCCACGGATCTCATCTCCAGGGGCATCGATGTCAGCGGTCTGGCCTGCGTCATCCACTACGACCTGCCGCGCTCGCCCAAGGACTACGTGCACCGCAGCGGCCGCACGGGGCGGGCGGGTCTGGGCGGAGTCGCCATCAGCCTCGTGGGGCCGGACGAAGAGGCGCACCTGGCGGTGATTGAGAAGAAGGTGGGGCGGCGGTTTGGGAGGGAAGGGGTGAAGGCGTAGGGGCGGGTCAGGCCGACTGCTGGCGCTTTGCTTTGCGATGCAGGGTGACGCCCCAGACAATGAGGGCGAGAGAGATGGCACACCAGGCGCCACTGACCCGGCTGTTGCGGACAAAGTCGTAATGGCTGTAGGCAATCACAAAGAGCCCGTTGCTGAGAAGGCCCAGGGAGAGGATGGCCTGGGCTTTGAGGGTGGGGGGCATGGGGTGGGGCTCCGTGGGGATGAATAAAGTTAGGTTCTTCCGGGATTTGAGGGGTAGATAGACAGGGCAACAACGGCCTCTGATTGACCAGGAGAGGGTGACATCAGACGGGGGACACCTCACGGGCCAAGTCTAGGCAGCGGATTTCACCACCCCTGGCACTTTCACGACCTGATGCCCTGCCTGGATGTTTCCGAGACCAAGCGCGCCGAGTACCTCCACCGGGCGGGGAGGTCCCTTACTGCGGGCCCGGCCCCAGCTGCGCGAGGTGCCCTTGCAGTTCTCCCATGGTGAAGGGCTTGGACAGAAGGGTGACGCCAGGATGCTTCGCGGCAAGGTCCAAGGCTACCTGATCGACTCGACCTGTGCTCAGGAGCACAGGGATGCCGGGGCGCAAGGACCGCAGGAGAGGCAACGTGCCCATCCCACCCAGTCCCGGCATGTTCATGTCGAGGATGACGGCATCGAGGTGCAGGCCTCTCTCCAACCAGGCCAGTGCTTCCTCGCCGCTCCTGGCGGTAGAGACTCTGTGCCCCAGGACCTTGAGCATTTCGGGTACGGAGGTCTGGATCAACTCATCGTCATCCACCAGCAGCAGGTGGAGAGACGGGGTCCCCACTGAGGGTGAGCTGGTGGTAGTGGCATCGATTCTCTCTGCCTCTGATTGGCATCCCGGCAGGTGGATGAGCACACAGGTGCCGGCGCCAAGTTCACTTTGGAGTTCAATGCGCCCGTGGTGGGCCTTCACCGTGCTGTAGGCCATGGACAGGCCCAGCCCGGTCCCCTTCCCAGGCTCCTTGGTTGTGAAGAAGGGGTCGAGCGCCCTCTCCAGGATTTCCGGACTCATGCCGCTCCCTGTGTCCTCCACGCTTATGGCCACCCACGCACCCTCGTTCCGAGTCCGAAGGGTGAGCTTGCCTCCCCTGGGCATGGCATCGACAGCGTTGACGCAGAGGTTCATGAACATGTGGGTCAGCGCCCCCGCGTCTCCTCGCACGGGCTGCAACTTCTCCACCAGGTCCAGCTCGAGATGCACCTTGGCGAGCGTCGTTCTCTCCAGGAGCCGGACCTCCTCCCGGAGCAGGGCATTCACGTCCAGCTGACGCTCCTCAGCCGGGCTCTGGCGTGCGAAGCTCAGCAGACTCTTGACCATCTTTCCACCGCGTTCACAGGCCTTCATGATGGTCTTGAAGGTCCGATGCGTTGCGGTGCCTTCGGGCTCAGCGTAGATGTGGGCCGAGGCCAGGCCGAGGATGGCGCCCAGCACGTTGTTCATGTCATGGGCCACGCCCCCCGCCAGGCTGCCGAGGCTTTCCATCTTTTGGGACTGCAGCAGCTGGCTCTGAAGGCGCTTGCGTTCCTCCTCGGCCTTCCGGGCCTCGGTCACATCCAGGGCCACACCGTCGATGATGAGCTCGCCATCGGGCTGCTGGTGGCAGGAGGCGCGGTCCCGGAGCCAACGTTCTTCGCCGGAGGCGTGGCGGACCCGGTAGACAAGGTCCAGGCTGGTGCGCGTGGCCGTGGCTTGTGCGATAGCCTCGGCGACCCAGGGCTGATCTTCCGGGTGGATGGCGTTGTGCCAGCGCATGGGATCTGCCAGCAGGTCTTCTGCGGTGAAGCCCAGGAGGTCGTAGACCCGTGGTGAGTAGTAGACCCCGCCCCGCCGATCGGAGAAGCGATAGATCCCCACTGGAGAGTTCTCCGTGATGGAGGCGTAGCGGGCCTCGCTATCCCGGAGCCGCTCCTCGGCCAGGCGGCGCTCCGTGATGTCTCGCAGGCTCACCACGGTGTGCACGCAGCCCTCCCGTTCATAGGAGGCGGCATGGATCTCCATGCGGAAGGTGCTGCCGTCCCGCCGCCGGGCCATCACCTCGTAGTTGGAGGGCACGAACTCGCCCGCAGCTCGCGACCGCATGTTGGCAACGATTTGCGCGCGACTCTCGGGGGCGATGAGCTCCAGGAGGGGGGTTCCCAGGAGTTCCTCCGGCCGATCAAAGCCAAACATGGCCAGGTAGGCGGGGTTGACCATCTCGTGAAGTCCGTGCGCAGCCACGCCGATGGCATCCTGGGAGCTCTCGAAGATGGCACGCAGGCGGGCTTCACTTTCCTTGACGCTTTCCTGGGCCTGCAGCAGGGCCGAGATGTCCTGGGAGGTGGCCAGAAGGCACAAGCTCCCCTCGATCGTGATCAACTCGGCGCTGTAGAGGCAGGTCACGACCCGGCCATGTTTGGCGTGCAGCTCCAAGGTCACATTGGAGATGCGCTGCTTGTTGCCCAGTTGCTCCAGGAGCCCCGCTCGATCTTCCCGGGTCATCCAGCCAAGGTCCACGGGAGAGTGGCCCAGGATCTCCTGTCGCTCGAAGCCCGAGACCCGCAGGAAGGCCTCATTTACTTCTATGTAGTCACCCGAGTCCGCCTTGCTCAGCGTCAACAGCATTGGCGCGTTGCGGAAAGCCAACGAGAACATCTCCTGGCTCTCCCGAAGAGCGTCCTCGGCCCGCTTCCGCTCTGTGATGTCCTGGAAAGCGGCGACCAGACCCTCGGGAGCGCCCTCTTTCCCTGGGATGAAACTGGCGGAAACCTCCACGTCAAAGGGTATGCCATCCCGTCTGAGGGCTTTCATCTCCCCGGACCAGCCTAATTGGTGATTCAGGGCGGCTCTCACCTTTTCCGCCTGCTCCGGGGACTGCCAGAAGGAGGCCGAGGAGCGGCCAAGGACCTCAGCAGGATCCCGGTAGCCCCAGATCCGCAGGAAGGCCGGGTTGATATAGGTCAAGCGTCCCTCGAGGTCCGCGATGGCGATGCCGGTGAGACTGGCGTCCTGGGCCCGGTCCTTGGCACGAAGCGCCTCCTCGGAGGCCTTCTGCTCCGTGATGTCCCTCGCTGCTGCATAGATGACGTTTCCTTTGGCCGTGCAGCGCCATTCGATCCAGCGCCAGGATCCATCTCGGTGGCGGTAGCGGTTCACGAAGTTGATGAGGGGCTTTTGCGCGGCAAGGGTGTCGACGGCGGCAAGCGTCTCCTGAAGGTCATCCGGATGGACAAACTGAAGGAACGGCGCCCCCTCCAACTCGGACAGGGGATAGCCCAGTACGGCTGTCCACGAGGGATTGAGCTTCCGGAAAAAGCCTTCCGTGTCGGCGATGGCAAAGAGGTCGAGCGCAGTGTTGAAGTAGCTGTCCAGCTCCTCGCTCTTCCTGCCCAGCGCCGCTTCCGCCACCTCACGCGCCCGCCGGCGGAGCTCGTTGCTGAGCATGAGTGCCATGTGGTGGAAAAAGACCGGCAGATGCGCTCCCAGGGATTTGCTGCTCAGGTGGAGATTTTCGAGGGTGACGATCCCGATGAGTTCTTCATCCACCAGGAGCGGGTAGCCCCATGAACAGACGACTGGCACCACGCCATTCAGCAGCCGGCCCGCCTCGAAGGGGGATTCCTGCTGGATGAAGGCCCTCAGCTCCGCCACCTGCCGGGCCAAGGGATCGTCGATCTCCGCAAGAATCTGGTTGCCACCCAGGAAGTCCAGGTAGTGGAGGTCCTCGGCCTCCCAGTAGTAGAGCTTGATGTTCGTTCCGCCGATGGTGTCCATGATGCTGCTCAGGACCTCGCGCAGCATGTCGTCGATCTTGGCCAGCGGGTTGAGCCGCTCGATCAGCTGGAGCACCAGGTGGAGGGTCGCCTTCTCCCCTGCCACTTGCTGGAGGCGTGATTGGAGTCGCCTCAGCTCGGTGTTTTCCAGCTCGGTCATCGGGAGTCCTCCCTGGGCTGCCCCTGCTGCTCAAGCGCCTGCACCAACACCTCCTCAAGGTAAGTGAGGTCGGCGTCCATCCACTGCAGGGGCAGGTCTACGAATCGCGCCGCGGCCTCCGCCGCCGCGGTGAACTCCCCAGAACAGGGCGTTCGAATGGCGATCATGCAGCGGTGGCTGCTGTGGAAGATCTCCCTCACCACCGTCAGATTCTTGCCAAAGGCCGCCGTGATCATGGGCTCCCAGGTCAGGGCCCAGTCCTCGAGAAGGAAGTAGGCTCCCTTGCCGAGCTCCTCCATGAACCGGTCATAGCCGATCAGCTGCACGATGCAGTTCTGTCCGGGCGTGCGATGGGTCTGATGCTGCTCGAGGATCCTATCCATCCGTGGATGGCAGGCGCCGTAGAGGACGATGGGATCCATGCCCCTGGCCTCGTCGTCAGCCAGGGCGGATTCGAGTTTGGCCGCCAGGTGGTCCAGGTAGTTGTGCAGGGCCGAGGCGAGGTAGTGGGTCTCCAGCTGCCAGCCGTTCTTCGCGATGAGCGCGTCCACCTCCCTGTGGAGGATGCCGCAGCCCACGAGGACGCGCGTGCGGGCCGTCATGAGTAGCTCCCACAGCGGAAGGCCTCCTCGACCATCGCGTGGATGTTGGCCTCGGGAATGGCCTGGGGCATCACTCCTGTGCCGAACAGGAAGCGGCCGCCCGGCATGCCGATGCCGCAGAGCCGCCGCACTTCGGCGCGAGTCTGCTCCGGCGTCCACTGGATCATCTTGATGTCATCGATCACACCACAGGTCAGTCCCTTCTGGCCGATGGTGGCCCTGGCTTCCGCCAGATCAGCCAGGGGACTGATGTAGTATGCGCCGATGCCGAGCTCCTGCTGCACCTGCTCGATGACCGCATTGAAGGGCGCCATCCCGCAGTAGTAGACGATCCCTTCTACGCCGCCAGGCAGCAGGTCCCGCTTCATCCAGGGGAGGATGAGCTCCCGGAAGCGCTTCATGCCCACGAAGGCCGGGCACCCGAAGGGCGTCGAGTACACGAGGACGTTGGCACCCGCGGCCCGGTAGGCTGCCACCTCCCGCTGGAAGAACAGAGAGCACTTGCGGAGCAGCTCATCCCGCAGGTCCTCGGGCCCCATGAGCAACAGCTGCATCCAGGCATCCATGCCCATGAGCAGCGCAGGCAGGGCTGTGGAGGCGGTCAGATAGGCGCAGATGGGATGGGTGGCCCCGACTTCCCGCTTCAGGATGCGCAAGCACTGGGCGGTCTCGCCCCAGGCTGGGTGGGTGCTGATGTCCTCCGGAATCTCAAGCCTGGCAATGTCATCCAGGGACTTGATCACGAAGTCCGCCACATTGGGGACGCCGTCCTCGGAGTACAGGATCTCCCGGCAGCCCAGCAGCTCCGCCTCCTTGCCCACGTAGAAGAGGCTCCAGACGTTGTCGTGGCCATAGCGCTCGCGCATCCGGAGCTGCCCCTCGGCCACATGCTCGCCCTTGGCGTAGTAGTCCTGCTGGGTCAGGCCCAGCTCCCGGGCTCCCTGGTCGAGCAGGTTGCAGAAGACGGGGATCCGCGGCGCCGGCTGTCCGGTGGCCGCGGCGGTGAGGATCTCCAGGGGCGTCATGGCTTCACCCCTCGGATCAGGTCGGTGATCACCTTCCCGGCAGAGATGCCGTCAGCCGCCCAGGCATCGGCCCCAATTTTTTGATAGAGCTCCTCGTCGAAGCGGAAGGGTGCGCCACCCACGATGACCCTGAACTGACCCTCCAGTCCCTGGCTCTGCAGAAGCTTGCGTACCTTCTGGCAGCCATTCTCGCCGGTCGCGGTGTGCACCATCATCGAGGAGATGGCGATGACCTGGGCGTCATGCTTGAGGGCGGCCTCAACGAACTGCTCGGCTGAAACATTCACGCCGAGGTCGATGACATCGACCATGAGCGACTTCAGGCACCCCGAGACGATGCGCTTCCCAAGGGAATGGAGGTCCCCGCTGGAGGTCCCGATCACCACCCGGCCAAGGATCTCCGGTGGCTGGCTGAACCGCTCCAACATCCACTCGGTGACCTCGGAGGCGATCTGGGCGGTCATGAAGTGCTGGGCAAGATTGGCGTCCGGATCCTTGGTGATGGCGGACATGGTGTCCTCCGTGGCCGGCACGACCAGCTCAAATACGATCTGCTCGGGCGTCATCCCCTCTTCGAGTGCCGCCCTCACCACAGCGAAGGCGGCCGCCTTGTCCGTGTCGAAAACAGCCTCCATGTAGGTTCTGAACAGTTCGGCACGGCTCATGGGGAGACCCTCCGACAGGATTCGAGTGGGATGGGTGCGAGGCGCAGGTGCGCCATATAGCGATCCTCCCAGCCCGGGATCAAGGACAGATTCACAAGTCGGGCCCGGCTGGCGACCTCAGCCAGGACCGCGTTGGCATCGGTGGCAAGGAGGGCCCACTCACAGCCAGCCAGCGCCGCGTGGCCATGCAGTTCAATGCGCTGCTCCTCCACCGGCGGCAAGAGGCCCACTGCCTGGGCATGACCGACATGGAGGCTCCGCCCGAAAGCGCCACAGACGCAGAGGCGCCGGATGTCCCGCCAACCTAGACCGGCCAGTTCCAGCAGCTCCTCCATGGCAGAGGCCTGGGCGGCCTTGGCCCGCTGGAAGGTGTCCACATCCCCCGCGCTGAGCGCGCTCTGTGAAATGGCGGGATCCAGTGGGTAACCCCCGGGCTCGGCTGGCCGCGAGAAGCGACCCGAGGCTTTCAGCAGGCCTGCTCCGAGGAGAAGTGCCACCGCGTCGACGAGGCCTGATCCGCAGAAGCCCCGCGGTGGCAGTCCACCCAAAGTCTCGCAGGTGAACCCCTCGCCTTCCGGACAGGGGAGCACATGGGCGATGGCGCCCGGTCCAGCGGGGAGTCCGAAGCGGAGTCCGGCTCCCTCGAAGGCCGGGCCGCCAGGCACCGAGGAGACGTGCAGCACAGACCCATCCCAGAGGGCCAGCTCCGTGTTGGTCCCCACGTCCACCAGCAAGGAGCCGGCCGGTCCTTCCAGGAGGCCCGTTCCCACCACGGCGGCCAGCAGGTCTGATCCCACGAAGCCCGCCAGGGGAGCGGGCAGCAGTATTTCCGCCCGGCCGAGGTGCCAGTCCGCCTGCCAGGCGGAGGGATCCCCGGGGCTGATGTCGATGGCGCGCTGCCACTGGGCGGGGTCGAGGAGTGCGGGGAGTCCTGTTCCCGTCAGCAGGGCCAGCATGGCCGTATTGCCCACCACCACGATCCGGCCGATCTCCGCGGGCTGGACCCCGGAGTCCCCCAGCTCCTGCGCCAGAATGGTGCCGATGGCCTTCAGGATGGCCCCGCGTGCCAGGCCGGCGAGCTCCAGGCCGCGCTGGGGATCCTTCTGGGCCGTGCTCACCCGGTTCAGCACATCGGCCCCGAAGACCTCCTGGGGGTTCGGGCCGCTGCAGGACGCGATCCGTCGCCCCTGCCTGCGGTCCCAGAGTGAGACCCGGATTCGGGTTGTTCCCAGGTCCACAGCCACGCCATAGCTGGCGGGCCCCGCCACGGGCCGCAGCCCCGGCCAGGGGGGAAGTTCCTCCAGCGGGATGCTCACCCACGACGTAGGCTTCTCGGGCTGCTCCAGTTCAATTTCCAGGTCATCTTCTACCCTGAGTTGGCAAGCCAGACGCAGCCCGCGGGCCCTCTCCTCACCGGTAAGCTTCCGACGTTCCGCTGCCGTCGGAGGGTTGGTCTGGCCGCTCACCACGCGGACCACGCAGGCGCCGCAGGTGCCCACCCCGCCGCAGGCGGTGGGCACCCGGGCTTCTGTCTCCTCCAAAGCCTCACGAAGCGACTGCGCACCCTCGACGGTCAGCCAATGCTGACCCTTGGGGGTGCCTACGAGCAGAGTCGCCATGAGAGAAATCCCGCTGGGTGGGTCGGGGCAGGCGAACATCACCCGCTGCAGACGTCATCGTCAGGAGCGGACGAAGCCCCAAATTCTGAAGGCGAATTTAGGCAGGAAACAGGCCCATGAAAGGGACCTTTGCCGGTTTTTACCGAGTTGGGTTAGCGGAGCACGGCGAGGGGGAGGGAATGACCTGGTCGTGGCTGAGTGTTGATGAATGCCAATATTTACCTCCTCCTGGAAGCAGTCGATCAGAGGATGGGATCATCAGCTAATGATCCCTTGGCCGAGTAGCGCCAAATGCAGCAAAGGGAATCACCCCCATGGCCAGCCGGGCCCGCCAACCCCAGACTCCAACCCCTCCTGGGTGCGGGGCGGAAGGTTGTGGCGACGCCCTGGCCCCCGGCTTGGCACTGGGCCGGGGGGCGTGGATCCGTCTGGAGGCGGCCCCCCGGGGTCACCGCCGAGCAGAGCCTCCAGGGCACCCTCAAAGCCCATAACATTCCCGGCGGCGCCGAGATCCTCCTCCGGGCGCCGCTCGAGCGCAAACCAGAACCACGAACCACCTAGCCGGGAAGCATCCTGATGAAGCTCACCTCTCACCGACCCGAAGCAGGTCCCCTGCTGCCACTCCGATCAAGGGTTCCCCTGGGCATTGCGGTCGCCGTGCTCACCCTGCTCGGGTTTGTCGGCAACTTCCTCGCGCTACCCATCACCTTCAGCGTGGACTTCCTCTTCGGCAGCATCTTCACCCTCCTGGTGGCCGTGCTGGCGGGACCCCGGGTTGGGGTCCTGGCGGCCTTGCTGGCCTCGAGTCCCACCTGGGTCCTCTGGAACCACCCCTATGCGATCGTCATCTTCACGGCGGAGGCCCTCTGGGTGGGGCTGGCCTTCCGGCGGGGCTTCACCAGCATCCTCCTTGCGGCCAGCAGCTTCTGGCTCTGCCTGGGCATCCCCCTCGTGGTGGTCTTCTACGGGGGGCTCCTGCATCTGGACTACTCCGGTACGACACTCATCATCCTGAAGCAGACCCTCAACGGGATCTTCAACGCCCTGGTCGCTGACGTGCTGCTGACGCTGCTGCCGCTGAGCCGGTGGCTGGGAGAGAGTGACCGGCCGCGCCTGGTCTCCTTCACCAACGTCCTCTTCCAGTTGGCGGTCCTCCTCCTGATGCTGCCCACGCTGATCCTCATCCGCGTCGCGAATGCGCGGGAGGCGGCTCTGGCCATCGAGACGCTGGCCAGCACCCTGCGCTCCCAGACTCGGCAGAACGACGAGGCCTTGGGGCGCTGGATCGCCGAGCAGGTGCGCACGGCCCGGGCCGTCGCGGAGCTGGGTGCGGCCTACCCGATGGTCCCCTCTGCCCGGCTGCAAGAAGAGATTGCCCGGTTCCGCCAAGTCTCGCCGGACCTGCACAACCTCTTCCTGGTGAACGCCCAGGGCAGGACCGTGGCCTTCGATCCCCCGCTCAATGACCGTGGCGAATCCACCCTTGGCGTCGACTTCAGCAGCCGCGATTACTTCCACGCCACGAGGCTGAGGAAGAGTCCCGTGGTCTCCGATGTGTTCATGGGCCGGGCGGCAGCCCTCCAGCCCATCTTCACGATCAGCGCCCCGATTCAGGGCCTCGCTGGCTTCGGCGGCATCGGCGGCGGGGCCGTGAACCTGGAGAAGCTGAAGACGCGCCTCATGTACCACGAGGACCCGCGCCTGGTCACCACCATCCTGGACTCGCACGGCCGCATCCTGGTCAGCACACAGCCCGAGCGGAAGTCACTGGAACTCCTGACTGCCCCCGCAGGGCTCCGGGTCCAGACGGTAGCGCCAGACGTGATCCTCAACCTGCCCAGCAAGATCAAGAGCAGGTCTGTGATGGAAGCCTGGAAGACGGCCTACCTCTCGACCCGGCTCCCCATCCAGGGTACGGACTGGACCCTGCTGACCGAATACCCCATGGCTCCGCTCCGGGACCGGTTGTATCAGTCCACCATCCGCAACTTCGCCTTGCTCGGTGTCTGTTACCTGGTTGCCCTGGGGCTGGGGGCGATCCTCAGCCGCCTCTTCGCGCAGGCTCCGGCAGGCCTGGTGGCCATTTCGAGGGACCTGCCTGCCCGGGTGGAGAGTGGCCAGGCCATCTCCTGGCCGGACAGTCGCCTGCTGGAGATCTCCCAGCTCATTGATAACTTCCGTGGCATGGCCGAGGCCCTCGCCCGTCGGATCCAGGAGATCCACCGGGAGGAAGCCAGGAACCTGGACCAGGAGCGCGCACTCATCCACCAGTCCCGACTGGCCGCCATGGGTGAGATGGTCGGCAACATCGCCCACCAGTGGCGCCAGCCCCTCAGTGCCCTCGCCATGCTGCTCGGGGACATGAAGGATGCGCAGGCGGCCGGGGAGCTCACGGAGGAGCACGTGCAGACGTCCATCAAGACTGGGCAGGCGCTCATCCAGAAGATGTCCCTGACCATCAGCGACTTCATGAACTTCTCCCACCCCGACAAGGCCGCCAGCCTCTTCTCCTTGCGCCAGCAGACCGAGGACACCCTGCGACTCCTGCTACCCAGCCTGCAGGCATCCCCCTGGGTGGTTGAGATCGAGGATGGCCCGGAGGTGTGGGTCCTCGGCCACCCCAATGAGTTCTCCCAGGTGATCCTGAATCTGCTCGGAAACGCCCGGGATGCCATCGAGGGTTCCGGCATCCCCGGAGGCCGGGTCCGAGTCAGCATCCTCGCCGACGGGGACAAGGCGCTCGTCCGCTTCAGCGACAACGGCGGCGGCATCAAGGCCGAGCCCATCGAGCGCATCTTCGAGCCCTATTTCAGCGGGAAGCCCGGCGGCACCGGCCTGGGGCTCTACATGTCCCGGATGATCCTCGAACAGAGCCTGAAGGGCACCCTCGAGGCCCGAAACATACCTGGCGGGGCCGAGTTCCTCATCACGCTGCCTTTGCGGGAGACCAGCCATGCCCTCCAACCCAGCTGACCGGGCCCATCTCTCCGGCCTGACCGTGCTCTATGTGGAGGACGAGCCCACCATCCGGGGCCTCACCACCTCCTTCCTCCACCGCCGCGCGAAGCGGGTCCTGGTGGCCGAGGACGGCGTCGAAGGCCTCGCGCTCTTCCACGAGGATCCCCCCGACCTGGTGGTCACGGACATCATGATGCCAAGGTGCGACGGGCTCGCCATGATCGAGGCCATTCGCGCCGAAGCGCCTGAGCTCCCGGTGATCATCACCACCGCCTTCGAGCAGACCCACTTCCTGCTGCGGTCCATCGCGCTGGGCGTGGACCGCTTCGTCCTCAAGCCCATCGATCCGGACCAGCTGGAAGCGGCCCTGCTTCACTGCGCGCAGAACCTGCGGGTGGGCCAGGAGCTGGCGGCCTTCCAGGCGCAGAAGCTGGCGCTGCTCGAGGCCCAGCACGAGGAGACCCTGGCCCTCCTCGCGGGTGGCATGGCCCACGACTATAACAACCTGCTCCAGGGGGTGCTGGCCGCCACCTCCGCGGCACAGCTGCTCCGCGACAATCCCGTCCGGGCCTTCGCGCTGCTGGACTCCACGGAGGCCGCCTGGGGCCAGATCAAGGAACTGAGTACCAACCTCGAGCTGCTTGGCCAGCGGCGGGCCGCCAACCGGCTCGCGGACCGCCTCGAGCCCGTCCTCCAGGCGAGCCTGGCCGAGGCCATCGAACACGAGGCGGGCCGGGTGAGCCTTGAGCTGCCTGAGGACCTGCCGCTCGTCCAGTTCAACCCTCCCCAGCTGAAGCGGGTGATGACCATCCTGGTCAACAATGCCTTCGAGGCCATGGGCGGCACGGGTAGGTTGCAGATCGTGGGCCAGGTGCGGCGCCTGAGCAAGGAACTGGCCCTGCCCCTGCCAGAGGGCGACTACCTGGAGCTGAGCTTCCACGACCAGGGGCCCGGCATCGCTCCGGCCATGCTGCCGCTCATGTTCAAACCCTACACGTCCACCAAGGAGCGCGGCAGTCAGCGGGGCATGGGCCTCAACCTGGCCATCGCCCAGGCCATCCTGAAGCTGCACGCCGGGGCGCTGGTGGCTGAGAATGCCGCGACCGGCGGCGCCACCCTGCACCTCTACCTCCCCGTTCCGGGAACCTCCAGTGGGGTTGCCCGGTGAGCGTCAGAGACCCACGTGGCTGCTACTGACCGCATCCATTCGAGGTATCGCTCCCGCCTTCCCATCGGACCCCGGACCTTGCGGGAGGCAGACGGCGACGACTGCAGGCAGGGAGAGGCGGCTGGTGAACCTAGAGGCTAGCGTGGCCTCTCAGGGCTGACCGAGGCTTCGGGAGGGTGGTTCACGCGTCTCCTCCGGAAAGGGGGAGTTGGATCGTGAATTCCGCTCCTCCCTCCACGTTTCGGACTGAAATCTTTCCATTCATGCTGTCCTCGATGATCTGCCGGGTCATGTGGAGCCCGACCCCGGAGCCCATCGGCCGCGAGGTGAAATAGGGGTCGAAGATCCGTCCGATGACCTCCTCTGGAATCCCCCCTGCATCATCAAGGATGGTCAGCTGGCCGAAATCGCCGGACCTCCCTATCGAGAGCGAGAGCCTCCCGGAGGGTCGGCCAGCTTCCACGATGGCCTGCCTGGTATTGATGAAGAGGTTCAAGAGGGCCTGGGAGAACTAGTTCGGGAAGCCGATGACCCTGAGGTCGGAGGCAGCCTCGATCTGGATGCTGATCCGGGCTGTGGAGAAACTGGCATCGATAAGGGAGAGGGAAGCCTTGACCTGCCCCAGCAGGGAAAACGCCTCCCGCGCCTTGTCGGGCTGGAAGAAGTTCCGGAAATCAGTGATGGTCTGAGACATGTTCTGGATGAGCTCGTTCCCGGCCCGGAGGTCTCTCTCGACCTCGGTGGCAGGGACGCCACCCGTCCTCCAGGCATCCCTGAGGTTGGCGAGCGCCATGCTCAGCCCGGTAAGGGGTTGCCGCCACTGGTGGGCGATGTGGCCGATCATCTCGCCCATGGCTGCTTGGCGGCTCTGATGACTGAGCAGCTGGTCCTTCCTCCTGAGCTCAGCCACCGTGTTCTGGACCCGCTCTTCGAGGGTCTGGTTCAGCCGCTCCAAGTTCGCCTGCTGCTGGGCCTGTTCGGTCTCGGCCTGCTTCTGTTCCGTGATGTCGGACAGCACCAGGTGAAGCACCCTCGAACCCTCGGTGTCCTGATCGGAGGTGGCTACCAGGTGGCCCCAGAAGGAAGTCCCGTCCCCTCTCCGCATACGCAAATCGAAGGTGGCCGGTCCCCCGGTGTTCAGGAGCCGCCTGCTGTGCAGATGGTAGAGATCCTTGTCGTCGGCATGGATGAAGCGGGAGACGGGTTGGTGAACCATGGCCGCGCGGCTCACCCTCAATAAGCCGGCTGCGGTGAGGTTGGCTTCGAGGATCAGGCCTTGTCGGCTGATCGTGCAGTAGCCCACGGGGGCCAGGTCGTAGAGGTCGAAATAGCGGGCCTGCGAGGAACCCAGTTCGAGCTGCGCCCGCCGCAGCTCCTCATTCTGGAGTTCCAGTTCAATCGTGTACACCTGGAGCTCCAGGAGCACCTTCTGAGTGGCTTCAGGAGACAGGGGCTCTGTCGCTGGAGGCGAGGCCAGAACCTGCTCCCGGGCCACCGCTTCAGCCTGTTGGCGGAGGCTGCTGGCATTCTTGGGTGACTTGCCGCTAGGGCCCATGGTCCCTATCTATCGACTAGGTTGGCCCTTTGGCTGATTTCCGTTCGGTGGTGGCGATGGCATACACCTCACCGTCCTCCCCTGATAGCGCGGTGGAGATGATCGAGACCGCAAGGCTGGAGCCGTCCTTGGTGAGTCGCTCGGTGGCGTAAGCTGCCAGGATTTCACTGCGGCTGAGCTGGGTCAGCATGGCCACGGCATTCTCCCGCTGACCTTCGGGAATCCGTTCGTGGACGTTCATGGCCAGGGCCTCGGCCTCGCTCCAGCCATACAGTCGCTCCGCGCCGGGATTCCAGGCCAGGGTCCGGCCATCCAGGTCCTGGACCGTAATGGCATCGTTCGAGTCGCGCACCACCACGGCAAGACGGAGCAGCTTGTTGGCTTTGTGCAGTTCCCTCTCCATGCGCTTGCGCGCGGTGATGTCCACGAAGGTGAGCACCGCGCCTTCGATGGAGTTGTTGAGGGTCCGGTAGGGCTGGATGCGCATGGTGAACCACAGGCCCTCCGTGTTCAGCACCTCCACCTCTTTGGGGATCAGCGAGTCCAGCACCGCCTGGACATCGGGCACCATGGCGTCGTAGCCCACCAGATTGGTCACCAGGTGGCCCACGGGCCGTCCCACGTCGCTCGGAATGAGGTTGATGATCGAGGTGATTCGGGGGGTGAAGCGCAGGATGCGCAGGCTCTGGTCCACGAAGATGGTGCCGATGCCGGTGCCCGCCAGCAGGTTGCTCATGTCGTCGTTGATCCGGGACAGGTCGGCCACCTTGGTCTGCAGCTCGCCATTGACCGTGGACAGTTCTTCATTGACCGACTGCAGCTCTTCCTTGGAGGTCTCCAGCTCCTCGTTGGTGGACTGCAGCTCCTCGTTCACCGACTGCATTTCCTCATTGGAGGACTTGAGCTCTTCGCTGGAGGTCTCTAACTCCTCCCGGGTGGTCTGGAGGTACTCATCCTTGGCCTTCAGCTCCTGCTTGAGTGCCAGGAGCCGGGCATCGAGAACTTCCGACGCGTCGGTGGTTTCAGACAGCAGGTCAGGCCCAGCCACCACCGTGGGCGGCGCTTCCTCCAGCACGATCAGGAACAGGGCCGCCTCAAGCGCCGAAGCCACCAGGCTCGGTTGGCGGGGCGCCAAGGGGCGAACGCTCAGGTTGACGTGGGTGAAGTGGCTGTCGGTCTTGACGCGCAGGCCCGGACAAGCGACGGACTCCTTGGTCGCTGCGGCCGCACGGAGGGCCATGGCCAGCTCGCGCTGCAGGCCCTCGCGTGCCATTTTCAGGATATTGGGGAGACTGACCTCCCCAGTGGGCAGCTCCAGGTACATCCCCGCGCGGCCATGCATGTAGAGAATATCGCCCTGACTGTTGACCAACACACCCGCCGGGGTGACCTCCCGGAGGAGCGCCTGCTCCGTCAGTTCCTTCAGCGGCAGCTTGATGGGGAAGCTCGTCTTGGCCGAGGCCTGCGGCAGCGAGGCGTGGATCGCCGTCATGGGCGGGATGAAATGACCGATGGCTGAGCGATGCCCCCCGCGAAAGTCTTCCAGGCGCTGGTAGAGCTTCGCCTTGCGGTCCACCACGACAAAGAGATTCGCATGCTCGCCCACGGTCTCCGAGGTGCCCAGGAAGAGCACGCCGGCGGGGTTCAGTGCGTAGTGGAACAAGGGAATGAGCTTCTTCTGCAGGGCGCTGCCCAGATAGATCATGAGGTTCCGGCAGCTGATGAGATCGAGCTTGGAGAAGGGCGGATCATTGATGAGGTTATGGGTGGAGAAGACGACCGTGTCCCGGATGGCCTTGTGGATGCGGTAGCTCAACCCATCAGGCTCAGGCACGAAAAAGCGCTCCAGGCGTTCCCGGGATAAATCGACGGCGATGCTGGCCGGATAGATGCCTGCCCGGGCTGTATCCACCGCCCGGCTGTCGATGTCCGTGGCGAAGACCTGGAGGGTGAAGCCCTGTTTGATGGCCTCGATGCGCTCCTGCAGCAGAATGGCGATGGAGTAGGCTTCCTCGCCCGTGGAGCAGCCGGGGCACCAGACCCGGATCACCGAGCCTGCGGGTCTGTCGAGGAAGAGCTTGGGGATGCCCAGTTCCTCGAGGGCCTGGAAAGCCTCGGTGTCCCGGAAGAAGTTGGTGACGCCGATCAGCAGGTCCCGGAAGAGGGCCTCCACCTCGGCGGGCGCCCCCTGGAGGAACTTGATGTAGCCCTCCATGGAAGTGATCAGATTAACGGCCATGCGCCGCTCGATGCGGCGCTGGAGGGTGCTGGGCTTGTACTGGGAGAAATCGTGCCCTGTCTGGGCCCGGAGCAGGACGAAGACCTTCTTCAGCGCGTTCTCCAGCATGGGCGCCAGCAGGCCCGCAACCCGGGAGGTGGGGTGGCCGTAGGCATGGACGGCATAGGCCATGAGGTGGGCGGCCATCTCGGCGGCGGGCAGCTCATAGTCCACCAGACCCGTGGCAAGGGCACTGCGCGGCATGCCATCGAACTCGGTGGACTCAGGGGTCTGCACCATGACCATGCCGCCCCCGCCCTTGATGGCCCGAACGCCCAGGGTCCCATCGCTGCCGGTGCCCGACAGCACGATGCCGATGGCCTGTTCGCGCTGGTCCTGGGCCAGCGAGCGGAAGAAGAAGTCGATGGGCAGGCGCTGGCCGCGCGGCGCGGCGGGTTCCATCAGCTGCAGCGTGCCATTCAGGCAGGCCATGTTATGGCCCGGCGGGATGATGTACGCGCAGTTGGGCTGGACCACCACCCCGTCCACCACCTCGAAGACCTGCATGCGGGTGTAGCGCTGGATGAGCTCGGTGAGGATGCTCTTGTGGTTCGGGGCCAGGTGCTGCACCAGCACGAAGGCCATGCCGGGATCCACCTCGGCGGGCATGCCCGAGAAGAACGCCTCGAAAGCCCCCAGGCCACCAGCGGAGGCGCCGATGCCCACGATGGGGAAGGGACTTGTTGGGTGAGGAAGGGACTGGATCGCAGCCGGGCCCTCGGCTTGCGGAGGGGGGCGGATCGCTTTGGGGGCTGCCGCCCCGGTCCTGGGCGTCCGTGTTGGATCGACAACTTTCTTCCTGGCCACGGTAAGCCTCCGCTGCATGCATCATGCGCCTGATCACTTCGCTGCGCTCAATCGCGGAGTCGGAGCCACCTCGCAGGTGCAAAGCCTGCCCGAGCTTCCGCTACCAATGAAAAGGGACCCGGTTGGGTCCCTTTTCATTGGTAGCGGGGGCAGGATTTGAACCTGCGACCTTTGGGTTATGAGTGCCATAATTGCATGGTAACTACATACATCATGGCAGTTGTGGTGACCTATTACATCATCACGAAATCCGGAATTGAGCACTTTCCATTTAGATGTTCTGCACGACTGCGAGTGCGTTCATCGCAGCAGCGTGTGATTCCGCGACGGCCACATACTTCATGGTGGTCTGGATGTCCTTGTGGCCAAGCATCTCCTTGGCCTGAGGAAGGCTGACACCGGCCTCCAGGACGAGGGCCGTGGCGAAGGAGGCCCGCAGCCGGTGCGGGGTCAGGCCAGGGAGCCCGATAGCGTAACCAGCCTTAACCACGATCTTCTTCGTGAACCCCGGTTGGTGGGGGAAGACGACCTTCTTACGCTTCACCAGCTTGGTTGCCCCAGGCAGGATGAGGCCCTCAGTAGGCTTTCCATCCGCCTCCCAGCGGGTGTTCATCCGCTCCAGGAGCCAAGGCGGCAGTGGCAACCGCCGCGCTTCACCACCCTTCGTGAAGAACTCCCCATCTTCCAGCCTGCCAATCACAAGATGTCCACGGACTTGGTCCCAGAACTCCCAGCGGGCTCCCAGGGCCTCACTCTCCCGAAGGCCAAGGCCGAGCATCAGAGCCACGGCCAGTTGAAGGTCCTTGGAGGTTGTGCCGACTTCCACCGCCGCAAGGAAGTCCTTGGCCTTGTCTGCCCGCACAACAGGCCGGGGCTTTTCCTGGCGCTTGAAACGCCTCACCTGGTGGGGTTTCTTCGTGATGAGTCCGGAACGAAGCGCCCACCCGAGTAGGGTGTTGAGCCTCAGAAGAAGGGCATTCGCACCCCCTGTTGTGTGCTTCTGACGCCCCGGACCATTGCCTTCTCCCCGGATGTAGCTGAGGAGAACGGCCTGGACTTTGTCAGTGGTGAGGCGGTCGATCCGAACATCAAGCAGAGAGAAGAAGTGGTTGAGGATCGCAGATCGCATGGAATCAACTTGGCCCTTCTGATTGGTGAGGGTGGCGGACTCCGACCACCCTTCCAATGTCCACCGGAGGGTTGGCACCTCGCGGATGCCAATGCCCTCAAGCGCAATCTTGGCCCGCAATCGCTCAAGCCACCGCACGGCGTCCGCACGAGAAGAGCACTTGGTCGATCCGCGCAGGAGTTCTCCCTGGGCGCTGATCCGGTAGTGCCAGAAGTTGCCGATTTTTATGAGGCCCTTGCTGTAACCCATCTTGATGACTCTCGTGACTGCTGGAAGGTGGTTGTGGCTGAGGCCCTCACCGGCCTCGTTTCATGGCTACTGAAGGGGAATTACAGGGGCTGCTTCCTCGGACGACCGACACGCCGTTGGGTCGCAACATTCGAGGGGCGTGTCACCTGGATGGGCATCGGGCTGTGGGAGAGCGGCAGACCAGCTCGCGCTTCGAGCCACGCCTGCACGGCATCTGTGCTGACGAAGGGGGCACCGCCAATAAGGCCGATAGGCAGCCCCTGGTCCACCATGCCCCGCCAGGTCCTGGGGGTGATGGGGCCAGAACGCTGAAGGAGTTCACCAAGCCACTTCCGGGCTGCTTTGATATTCAAAATTGCCATGTCGTAGTCCTCGCTTGCTACATAATACTACGTAATGGACACCACTTGACAAGGGATATTTTCAAGATCACTCTAAATTACGTCTTATTAAGGGGTATCTCGTGTCATCCACCAAGAAGGCGACAGTTCAGGACCGGCTACAACTACTCGCCAGCCAGGTCGGTGGCCCCTCATCCCTCGCTGGGTTGTTGGGGATCCACAGGGGGACGCTCTACGACTTCTTGAAGGGGGTTCGCGACGTCCCCAAGGCTCGGCTTGAAAAGATCGCGGCGATGTATCCCTGCGACCTTGGGTGGCTCGCTGAGGGGGTCGGGGAGGCTCCTAACCCGAATGCGAGCCGCACACTGGAAGCCAAGGCCGCAGCCGCTGCCCAGAAAAACTCAGGGCAGGGCATCGGCGGTAACGCCACGAGTGGGGGTTCCTATCCTCTCCGTCGCACTGTCCTTCCTGCCCTCACTTCGTCAGTGGGGAGAGGGCGGCAAGTTCGGCTGGAGGCCGCCCGCGAGCGCGTCCTGGCCTTGCTGGCGATGCACGAGGGGGGGAAGGTCGAGGAGGTTCTTGGTTCCGCCCTCTACCAGGAGGTCAAGGCGGGTAGAGCCTGCCCATCCTTGGAAGTCCTCGCCGAGCTGGCTACGGCGCTCGGGGTCAAGCCTGGTTGGTTGCTGGGCCTAGAGGAGTAATCGCCTATTGCCAGGTGCCCAAGATTCCGGTTCGTCGGAGGACGGTATCCTTCCGTATCCACTGCCCGCTTATCGCTCCACAACCCGAAAGGCCCTCATGAACATCGGCATATGGCCCAGCGCGATGTTCATCATCCTGGCTTGGCCTGCCTCGGCCCAGCAGGAGCTGCTCAAGCGGTCGAACCCCACCTTGGAGTCGATCACCGTCAGCATGAAGGTCACGAGCGAGGGGCTAACGCTTAGCCGCATGGCCATCGCCTTCCCCATACCAAGGAACGGCATCGAGCAGGAGCTAACCAACCTCCAGTTAAATGGTGCCCAGGTCCGAGAAAGCACCGAGGGACGCTGCACCTACGCCCTCCTGAACCTGGGGCCAGAGTCCTGCCCGAAGGTCGGGGAATCCAGGACCTACTCCATCACGTATGACGTGAAGCTCTGGGACCTGAGCGTCGATTTCACTCAGATCACTGAGATCCTTCCCTACGATAGGGAATCCGAACTCTACAGAACCTACACCCGGAACGATCCCCCCATCCTCGACCTGGAAAACAAGGACCTACTCGCCGTTTCCGATGACCTCTGGCTCAGGTCCCGGCCGTCAGTCCTGGATTACGCCCGCGCCGCCTACGAGCATGTGGCCAGGACCTTCCGCTACCAGAACCCAGGCACCGGCTGGCACTCCACCGAGGCCGTGCTGAAGCAGGGTGGGGGCGACTGTGGTCAGTTCAGCTCCCTTTTCATCACCCTGCTGCGAATGAAGGGCATTCCGGCCCGCCACAACGTGGGTGTCATCCCGTCAAACTCGCCCCATGCCTGGTCGGAGTTCTATCTGGAGAAGTGGGGCTGGATCCCCGTTGACGTGACCTTGAAGAACTCGGATCCGGGCGGTGATTACTTCGGCCAGTTGCGCCGCAGGACTCATGGCGTCATCACCCACAAGGATCTAGGACTGACCCTACTTCTGGGCGATAACACCGTCCAGATTCCCTCCATTCAGTCCGGCGGTTGCTGGCACTGGGAGGAGACAGGCAAGGGCACCGTCCAGGCGAAATGCAAGGTGACGAAGCGGACCTGGTGGCGATTCTGGTAGGGTCTCAGGGGCTTCCATGTGGGACTCCATTGGGGGACGGCGTTAAGCCTGACAGACCGGGGACTCGGTGGAGGCAGGCGTGAACTCCACCAGGGCGATGGCCGACCAGGTTCAGCCTTTGGCGGAGGAACCTGAGGCAACCCCTCGACCTCGAATCAAGTTCAAGCGCGGTATCCTCAGTCCCAATCATCTTGAAGACCTACGAATCAAGATTGCAACCAAGGGCGCTCTTTCCCCCTGGTTTCCAAGGGAATTAAGAGCATCATCAGCCTGGGGATAACCGCCATGACCAAGCCAAAGAGTGGCCTCCGCAATGGGGCACAGGAAGTCCCCCCCCCCCAGCACTTAGTCGAACCGCCTCCACCGGCTGAGATTGCCACGCCGGTCGAAATAGGTGCACCTGTAGGGATCTTGCCATCCGGACCGTTCCCCATCGTCGGTATCGGGGCGTCCGCCGGGGGCCTGGGAGCCTTTGAAGCCTTCTTCTCGGGTATGCCCGCCGAGGTGGATCCTGGGATGGCCTTCGTGCTGGTGCAGCACCTGGCCCCGGACCACGAAAGCATTCTCACCGACCTGATCCGGCGCTACACCCGCATGGAGGTCTTCGAGGTGGAGGACGGGATGGTGGTCCAGCCAAACTGCGCCTACATCATCCCCCCGGGCCGCGACATGGCCTTCCTGAATGGCACCCTACAGTTGCTGGAGCCCTCTGCGCCCCGGGGCTTGCGCCTGCCTATAGACTTCTTCTTCCGCTCGCTGGCCCAGGATCAGCGGGAGCGGGCCATTGGCATCGTGCTATCGGGCACCGGCAGCGACGGCACCCTGGGGGTGCGGGCCATCAAGGGCGAGGGTGGCATGGTCATGGCCCAGAACCCCGAGTCTACGGAATATGATGGGATGCCTCGCAGCGCCATCGCCACAGGGCTGGTGGACTACGAACTCCCGCCCGCCGAGATGGCCGCACAGTTGATGACCTACGCGGCACATGCCTTCGGTAGGTCGCCCCGACCTGCGGTTGTTTCCCAGCCCAGGGTCGAGAACGCCCTGAAGAAGATCTTCATCCTGCTACGCGCCCAGTCCGGCCACGACTTTTCCTTGTATAAGCCCAGCACCATTCATCGACGCATCGAGCGTCGCATGGCCGTTCATCAGATTGGGGCGCTGGAGAGCTACGTCAAATTCCTACAGAAGACACCCACTGAGGTGGATGCCCTCTTCCGCGATCTGCTCATCGGGGTCACCAACTTCTTTCGCGACCGGGAGGTCTTCCAGGTGCTGGAAGATCAGGTCATCCCCAAGGTTCTCGACAGCAAGCCCACGGGCGGAGTCATCCGTGTTTGGACGGCGGGTTGTTCCACGGGAGAGGAAGCCTATTCCATCGCCATCCTCTTGCAGGAGCGCATGGAAGCGGTGAAGCAGAGCTACACCGTCCAGATCTTTGCCACCGACATCGATAGTTCGGCGATTGCGACGGCCCGGAGCGGCGTCTATCCGGCCAGCATCGCCGCCGACCTCTCGGCAGAACGGCTGGCGCGATTCTTCACGGCTGAACCCGATGGCAGTGCCTACCGCATCAACAAGGGCATCCGCGACATGCTGGTCTTCTCTGAGCAGGATGTCATCAAGGATCCACCCTTCTCCAAGCTCGATCTCATCAGTTGTCGCAACCTTCTGATCTACATGAGTGGCGACTTGCAAAAGAAGCTGATCCCCTTGTTCCACTACGCCCTGAACCCGGGCGGGATGCTCTTCCTGGGCACTTCAGAGACTGTGGGGGAGTTCGGGGATCTGTTCGCGTCCCTGGACCGCAAATCGAAGCTCTTCCAACGCAAGGAGGACCTTCACGCAGTGCAGCGCATGGCCCTGGGCCACTTCTATCCACCCACTACCGCCATGGGTGTGCCCCCCCTTCGGGTGGCTGGAAGAAGGCCATCACCCGCCAAGTTGCCGTTGCGCGAGTTGACCGAACAGGTGCTGCTTCAGCAGGTCTCTCCGGCAGGGGCGCTCGTCAACGGCCAGGGCGACATCCTCTACCTCCATGGCCGCACCGGCATGTATCTGGAGCCAACTCCAGGGGAAATCGGCATCAGCAACATCCTGAAGATGGCCCGGGAAGGCTTGCGGCGCGACCTGACCATGGCCCTGCACAAAGCCACGAGAACGACGGAGACTGTGCACTGCCCCGGGCTCCGGGTCAAAACCAACGGCCACTTCACGAGGGTCAACCTGAGCATCTACCCGGTGGCGGCAGACACCGCCGGGTTGCCGGAAACCCGCCTCTACCTGGTCAACCTAGAGGAAGCCCCGCCGTTGGATCCAGTAAGCCAAGAGCCCTCGTCGGGGGCCGCAGAGGGTCCGTCTCCGGAGAGCGAGTTGCGCATCACCGCGCTCCATCAGGAGTTGCGGGCCAAGGAGGAGTATCTCCAGACCGCCAACGAGGAACTGGAGACCTCCAATGAGGAACTCAAATCCTCCAACGAGGAAATGCAGTCGGTAAACGAAGAACTGCAATCCACCAACGAGGAGTTGGAGACCTCCAAGGAGGAACTCCAGTCGGTCAACGAGGAACTGGCCACCGTCAATGGCGAGTTGCAGACCAAGGTGGGGGATCTGTCCCGGGCCAATAACGACATGAACAACCTGCTGGCAGGCACCGGCATCGGCACGGTCTTCGTGGATATGCACCTACGCATTCTGCGGTTCACGCCCACGGCCTCAAGGATCATCAACCTGATCATGAGCGATGTGGGGCGTCCCGTGGGCCACATCGTCTCCAACCTGGTTGGCTACGACCAACTGGTGGCAGATACGAAAGGTGTCTTGGAGACATTGATCCCCCGGGAAGTCGAGGTGCAGACCACCGAGGGGAAGTCCTACACCATGCGCATCCAGCCCTACCGCACCCTCGACAATGTGATCGAAGGGGCGGTGATCACCTTTGTGGACATCACCGAGGTGACGGAGGTGAAGGAGTCGCTGCGGAAGGCCAATGATCTCCTCCGCCTTGCTGTAGTGGTGCGTGATGCCCATGACGCCATCACGTTGCAGGACATGGAGGGCCGCATCCTGGCATGGAACCCTGGGGCAGTCAGGATGTATGGCTGGAGCGAAGCCGAGGCCCTGAAGATGAACGTCCGTGACCGTATCCCGACAGACCTCCGAGCAGAATCCTTGGCCAGGGTGCATGAGCTTAGCCTGGCTGGAGTGCTTCGGCCCTATCAGACCCAACGGATCACCAGAGATGGGAAGGTCGTGGAGGTTTCGATGATCTCCACGGCGTTGGTGGATGAGGCTGGGAAGGTGTATGCGCTCGCTACGACGGAGCGGCTGATAGGCACCAAGATCGACTGATTGCTGGGGGTGCACCATGGTTAATCCAGATACAGGCACTGCAGGATCAGCCACTCTGCGCAGCCGGGCTGAGGAGAGGTTCCACCAGGATGCCGCAACCCAGGGGAGTCTGGAGCCCCTGTCGCCGGAGGCGAACCAGCTACTCCTTCATGAACTTCGAGTCCATCAGATCGAACTGGAAATGCAGAACGAAGAACTGCGCCGTGCCGAGACGGCACTTGATGCCGCACGGGACCGCTACTTTGACCTCTACGACCTGGCCCCGGTGGGCTATTGCACCCTCAGCAAGGAGGGGCTGGTTCTCGAAGCCAACCTCACCGCCGCAACCCTCTTGGGGGTGCCCCGGGGCGCGATGGTCAAGCAGCCGATCTCGCTGTTCATCCACCCAGAGGATATGGACCTGTTTTACCTTCACAGACAGCGGCTCCTGGAAGCAGGAGACACGCTGGCCTGGGACATGCGCATGGTGAAGAAGGACGGCACCGCCTTCTGGGGGCATCTGGAGGCTGGAGTCGCCCAGGACGCCGAAGGCGAGGATGTGATTCGCCTCGTGGTATCCGATGTGACCGAAAGGGTATGGGCGGCACGGGCACAGGCGTTCCTCGCCAAGGCGGAATGGCTGACCAGCGGCGAGGGCTTCTTCCAGGCCCTTGCCCGCTTTCTGGCCGATGACCTGGGCATGGACTACGTCTGTATTGATCGTCTTGCGGGAGATTATCTCGAAGCTGAGACCCTGGCCATCTGGTTCGACGGCCACTTTGAAGACAACGTGACCTACGCACTCAAGGACACGCCCTGTGGCGACGTGGTGGGGAAGTCCATCTGCTGCTTCCCCAGTGGGGTAAGACATCGCTTCCCCAAGGATCAGGTGCTCCAGGACATGACCGCCGAGAGCTACCTGGGCGTCACCTTGTGGGGGGCGAAGGGGCAGCCCATCGGTTTGATTGCCCTGATCGGACGCCACGCCATGGCCGACACCGACTTGGCGAAAACCACGTTGGATCTCGTGTCCCTGCGGGCTGCTGCCGAACTTGAGCGCCACCAGGCCGAGGAGGCGCTGCGGGAGAGTGAGGGGAAGCTCACGGCCCTGTTCGAGGCGCTGCCGGTCGGCATCTCTGTGTTGAATACGGACCGAAGGATCACCTACGTGAATCCTGCCCTTGCAGGCATCCTTGGACTTTCCAAGGAGCAGTTGCTGACTGGTGACTACCGGCGGCGGGCCTACCTTCATGACGATGGCACACCCATGCCGGAAGACGAATTCCCCAGCAGCCGCGCCCTCCGGGAGGAGCAGGCTATTGCCGATGTCGAGATCCAGGTGCTGAAGGAAGGCGGCACCAGGATGTGGCTCAGCGTCAGTGCGACGCCCCTCAATGTCGGGGACTGGCGCGTCATCAATACTTCCGTGGACATCACTGATCGCAAGTTGGCCGAGGATGACCTGAACCAGACGAAGGCGATCCTCCAGGCCGCCATGGATCAAAGCCCCGTGGGAATCGCCATCGCCGATGCCCCGCACGGCAACCTCCGCTATGTCAACCAAGCCGGAGTGCTAATGCGCGGAGGCGAGCTAGATACCATCCTCCACGGAGTCGGAGCCCTCAAGTATGTGGAGAGCTGGCGTCTCCTGGATTTGGATGGGCGGCCTCTGGAGGCGCTTGAGGTTCCTCTGGCCCGGGCGGTCCTCCTCGGTGAGCCCAGCACCAGGGAGTTCATGATTCACCGGGAGGACGGTGAACATGTGACCGTGCGGGGGGTGGCAGCCCCGATCCGGAATGCCGACGGAGTGTTGGTGTCGGCCATTGTTGTTTTTGAAGACATCTCGCAGCTCAAGCGGGCAGAGTCGGCCCGGCAGTTGCTGGAGAAACAGCTTCAGCAATCCCAGAAACTGGAAAGCCTCGGCACCCTGGCCGGGGGGGTCGCCCACGACATGAACAATGTGCTCGGGGCCATCCTGGGTTTGGCCTCAGCCCACATCGGCAGCCAGCCCTACGGCAGCCCCCTTCACCAGGCCCTCGACACCATCTGCAAGGCCACCGAACGGGGTGGCAAGATGGTCAAGAGCCTGCTGGGGTTCGCCCGTCAGAGCCCGGCAGAGAACAACCGACTCGACATGAACGCGATACTCAAAGAGCAGGTTGGCTTCCTGGAGCGGACGACCCTGGCGAAGGTTCGCCTGCAAATGGATCTAGAGGCGGGGCTGCGCCCCATCCAGGGAGACGCGAGCGCCCTAACCCACGCCTTCATGAATCTCTGCGTCAACGCCGTGGATGCCATGCCTGAGAACGGCACCCTTACCCTGCACACCCGCAATGTCGACAACGACTGGATCGAGATCGAGGTGGAGGACAACGGTCGTGGAATGTCGAAGGAGGTCCTGGAGAAAGCACTCGACCCCTTCTTCACGACCAAGGGCATTGGCAAGGGCACGGGTCTGGGCCTGTCCATGGTCTTCAGCACAGTGAAGGCGCACCGGGGCCAGATGGCCATTGAGAGTGAGCCGAACAAGGGCACCCGCGTGAGGATGCGGTTCCCCGCCTGCAAGAATGAAATCCAGGTCGCTGTCACCGTGGCTGCCGATGCCACGAATAGCCACCATCGATCACTGAAGGTCTTGCTGGTGGATGACGACGATTTGATCCAGAGTTCCGTCCAGGCGATCCTGGAAGTCCTGGGCCACACGGCAGTGAACACGGCCATGAGCGGCGAGGAGGCCCTGGCCTTGCTTGAGGCGGGATTGGAGCCTGACCTCGTCATCCTGGACATGAACATGCCCGGCCTAGGGGGGTATGGGACGCTGCCCCGGCTACGCGGCCTGCGCCCCGTGGTGCCCGTGCTACTTTCCACGGGCCGAGCCGACGAGACCGCACTGGCCCTGGCCGATGCTTATCCGGGCGTCACCTTGCTGTCCAAACCCTTCGGGCTGAGAGAGCTACAGAAGCACCTTGAGAACATTGGACTGGGGTGAGGCGCTTTTCACAGGTGCTGTGATGCTGGGCAGCATGGTTTTGATGTTTTTACTGTTGATATTGTATGCCTTGGACTAAGCTCACACCTTCTGACCTCACGGATCCAGGTTAAAGATAGCCCTTGCATAGACGGCTCCCAGGTGAGGCAAACAACTCTGTCCTCCTCCTCGTAGAGGTGGACCAGTCTCTCAGTGACGGGGGACCGGCTCCAACCGGGCATCTATCCAAGCCACGAGGTCGGTCACCCGGTACAGGACCCTCCGCATCCCCATCTTGATGGCAGGCGGTCCCTCGTTGCGCATCCGCATCTGGGCCAAGGTAGATCGGGACAACCCCAAGAACTTCGCAGCCTCCTTGCTCCCGATGCAGTGGCGCTCCACATCCGTAGGCACCGGCTGCACCAGGGATGGCCGCGCCTCCATAGACGAGAAGACCCCGAGGACCATCGCCTCCAGGGAGGTGAGTCGCTCTCGGATCGTTCTCAGCTCGGTGTGGAGGTCGGCCAAGTTGTTGGCCTTCTCGATCCATGCCACCTTCCGCTCTATGGCGGCCCTCGCCTCTTCCAACCTGCGGCGAGAGACCTCAGCAGGGTCCCCTCCGTGGGCGGGGGTGGAGTAGTAGGTTCGGTGTCGTGGGCTCATCGGTGTCCTCCTGATGGATGAGAACGGCACATTGCCCCGAGACCAGCGGCCCGTCAATACCCCCGAGACTGGCAGCACCTACGACACGGCGACCGTGATCACGACCGAGCCGAACG
>CAIZZF010000008.1 GCA_903937385.1 uncultured Holophagaceae bacterium
CGCTCGGTCGCGGAGTCGGAGCCTCCTCGGGGGTCCAAATCCTCCTTTTCTCACAGCCAATACAAAAGAGGTCCCGGTGGGACCCCTTTTGTATTGGCTCCGGAGGAGGGATTTGAACCCCCGACCTAGTGATTAACAGTCCAGAAAGACCACTCGCAGAAACATAGTAGCAGTGCAGGTTTCAGCGTGTCGGTCATTTCACTTGTGAGGATTTTGTACGGAGTGAACCAACTATCTAGTGGGCCTGACTGGATCAAGGTTGTGTCGGCACCCCGGCTCACCCCTGGTATTATATGTTGATAATAATCACCATATCAATTAGATAAGTGCCTGACGATTATTCTCTCGGGGGAGCCTGTCTGTCTTTCCCAAAATTATGGAGGCGCTCGGTCAGTGATCCCTTCCTGACGCGAACTCTTGTTCGGTCCATCTCGCCTATCGTTCCACCCAAGGTCACTTCCAGTCCTGCAGACTTTGAAAGGCCCAGCTTCTGACTCGCGTATACGCTGCGGTGTCCAACGATCAAGAAGGCCGTTCCAGCAGCAAGCGCCGCATAGACGCCTTCTGTATGTGGGAGCAACTCGATGCCCATGATGGCGGCGGCAACAGGTGTGTTTGCGCCTGCCGCGAGTAGCGCCACGAAACCGAACGCTGCGAGAAGTGGCTGGGGGAGGCCAAGCAGGTGAGCCAAGGCAGCACCGCTTGTGGCTCCAACGAAGAATATTGGGGTGATGATGCCTCCGCTCCCTCCAGTTTCAAGGGTCACTGAGGTCGCCACGATTTTCAGGATGAAGGCGGCTGACACGATGCGAAGGGTGCCGGTAAGCGTTCCCTCAATGGTCTCGACACCAAGTCCCGAGTATCGAGCACCGGCAATGCTGTAGAGGGCTGCCAGAAACAACCCGCCAGCCAGCGCCACCAAATATGGGTGTTCCTTGAATGGTCGGAGCAGCTTCTCCAGGCCCCTCATCGACTCGATGAGCATCAGCGCAACCAAACCGAAGACAACACCGGCAAACAGCGTTACCAGGATCATCTTCATCTGGCCGATGTTTGAAAAGGCCTCCTGCAAGACAGGGAATGGTGCATGAACGCCACATACCAGATGCCCGACGATGCCAGCCAACAGACTCGGGAAAAGCACTGTGTAATCGAGACGACCCAGGTAGAGGACCTCGATACCGAAGATGGCGCCTGAAATAGGCGTTCCGAACACTGCCGCGAACCCGGCGCTGATACCACAGATCACCAGGCGGCGGCGGTCCTCGTCGCTGAGCCGGAGCAGGTCCGCGAAGAGGCTGGTAATGGAGGCGCCGATCTGGGCAGCCGGACCTTCCTTGCCGACAGACCCACCAAAGGCAAGCGTGATCACGGTGGCCAACAACTTAACCGGGGCCACCTTCCAGTTGATCTTCCCAGATCGTTGATGAACAGCCGTGATGACAGCCTCGGTGCCGTGGCCGCGAGCCTCGGGCGCAAAGGTACGGATCAACCAGACACACAACGGCAGGGCAAGAGGCAGAAGCCAGTAGGGAGAGAAGGCCCCCTTCGCCAAGGCCTGAACATAATTCCCGGAGGCGGACAGGGACCATAGGAATCCCCGTGTTCCCAACCCGACGCATATGCCAGCCCCAGCCCCGAGGAAGGCCCATTTCGTTGTACTGACCAAAAGGGCGGTGTGTTCGGAGTACCACCGACTTTCATCCGCCAATTGGGGCGGAATGGGGTCCCGAGTTTCTTGCTGTTGGGACCCTAGAGGTTTCTCTTTCGGCCTGGTCCCCTGGTCCTCGGTCATCGCTTGGTCCCTTGAAGTTCAAGTTCATGGAAGAAAATGGTCGTTGGCCTGGGACCCAGAACGGTTTGGTCCTTTCGCTTACAGTGCCGGGGTTCATTCCTCTGCGAAGAAGAATGGAGCTTCAAGCTTGTCGGCGGCCATGGTTTTGACCAGGCTTTCGAGGCTCAGGGACAGGGTCTTGAGTTGCCCTGGATTAAGGCTTTTCAACCCCTTGATGAGTTGGTCCTGGGCAGGGTTGGGGGCCTGGTCGAGCAGTTCCTTGCCCTTGGTGGAAAGACTGAGACAGACCCTCCGGCGGTCCGCCTGATCGGGTTCACGCGTAACGAGGTCCTTGGCGATCAACCGGTCGATCACCCCAACTACCGTGCTCGGGCTGAGGTGCATGCTGGCCGCCAGATCCTTGAGGGACAGGGGTGAGTTGCGGCCCAGTTCCCAGAGTGCCCATAGCTGAGGTCCAGTCATTCCAAATTTTGTCTCAACCGTGCGCGAGTAGGATTCGACTGCTTTGAAGATCCTCCTGAGGTTCTGCATGGAGCCCTCGATGAGGAGGTCCACAGAAGGGTCTTGCTTTTTAATTTGCATACCTAATAATTTGGGTGTCGAATCATTTCTTGTCAAGCGGCACTCCTTCTTTTGAGGATCTATGCCAAGGACATTACCTTCTTCGCCTCTCGGATGTCAGGTAGGCAGCTACCGACAGAGCAGTGAACTGTTCGGCCCCTTCTTCTCACTCACCGGGGTACCAGCTACAACCCAGAACAGTTCTGGGTCATGTGGCTATTGATCCCGCTACCTCTGGAGGTCTCATGACCCGCTCCTTCTCAACCTCCGCGGCGATACTGTCAGCCGTGTTTCTTCTGGGTGTCGGTTCTGCCTGTAAGAAACCTGAGCCGATCCAGGCGGCGGCACCCGCCCCGGTTAAGCAGGCGGCCACTCCTGTCGCGCCAACCGATGACCAGGCGGCTAAGAAGCACCAAGCGGAACTTGATGCCGCGAAGCAGGCTGAAGAAGCCAAGCGACTCGCGGCAGAGAAGGAGGCCGCATTCCGCCGTGCCGCTGCTGATGCCCTCCAGGACATTCACTTCGACTATGACAAGTCGGAAATCAAGTCTGGGGACAGGGCCCAGCTTCAGAAGATTTCGGAACTTCTCAGGGTCTACCCCGCCTTGAAGGTCGAGATTCAGGGCCACTGCGATGAGAGGGGCACCAACGAATACAACCTCGCCCTAGGGAACCGTCGTGCTGCGGCCACCATGCATTATTTGACGGCCCTCGGAAGCTCTGAACAGAAGTTCACGCTCATCAGCTTCGGCAAAGAGAAGCCACTCTGCACTGATGGCACCGAAGCCTGCATGAGCAAGAATCGCAGGGCTCATTTTGAACTGAAGTAGCAGTTCATCACCTGTCGCTGGGGAAACGCGAACAGTCCATGACGGCTTGGCCGCGTTTCATCCGGCACGGGAAAGGTTCGCCTTGAGCCCAAGGGATGACCTAAAACCTAATCTCGCGGTCCACAGGAATCATCCCGATCGCATTCGTCATCGTGAGGAGCCTATGCAAAGGAACCACATTCGCGGCTTATTGTTCCTCATTGCCATGATCGCCCTCGGGGAAGCCTTATCCTGTGGGCCGACTGTCACTACCCCGAACCAGCCCAGTTCCTTCCCACGCGTCGATCCAGGTAATTCACCGACTTCCACTTCGGGTGAAGCGCCAACGGCAAAGGTACCAGTTCAAGTTCCTGTTCCCCCCAAGCCTAGGCTGCCTGAAAAGGTGATCCTCGACGGCAGGGTGCTCAGGTCTATATCAGGGAAATGGGAGTTGGGTCCTTCGGGCATCAAGGCCATCCAAGACGCTGTCAAGCAGGTCCACGATTCCCAGTCTCCATACAAGGTCCTGGTGTCGGGGTATTCATCATCCAAGAGCACTCGGCCGTGGGTCCTCGCAGTCAACCATCGCCGTACGTCCTTCATAGTCAAAACTTTGGTGGATTCTGGCATCCCAATCGAGAAGATCTCGGTTAAGGCTTATGGCGGAGACAACCCCGTCGCAGACAATGGAACCCGAGATGGGCGCCTCAAGAACCAGCGGGTCGAGATTGAGTTCATCACCCCATGAACTTCAACAGGGCATTCCCTCGATTCGGGCAAGGACAATGATTGGAAGCGGACCCAGGTCCCTGATCACCCCCAAAGCTCGTCCTGGTGCTTCTTCTGCTCCTCAGTTGAGGTCTCCTGGTACCGGAGGGTGGTCATGGCGTTCTGATGGCCCAGCATGGTTTGGACTTCCTTGAGCGGAGCCTTGTTGCGTAGGTGCAGGGTGGCGAAGGTGGCCCGCAGCCGGTGCATGCCCAATGCTGGAACACCAATAGCCTTGGCTCCACGCTTCAGAGCCTTATTGAGCCAACCACGGCTATGAACCTTCCCTTTTTCGCCGGGGAAGATCAGGCCCGATTCCGGCCGGTGGACCGGAAGAGGTTCCTTCCTGGCCAGGGCCTGGTGAGTCAGCATCCAGCCCAGCGCCGTGTGGAGGATTGGAGGCGCGGCAATGACCCTGTGCTTCTTCCCTTTGGTGCGGCTACGGACATCGTATGCCTCTGTAGTCAGCCACTCCCAACGGGCGTTGAGCATCTCGGCCTCGCGGACGCCAAGCGTCATGGTAAAGGTCGCGGCAGCAGGGATTTGGGCATTCAGTCTGGTCAAGGCGGTGAAGAAGATTTCACGCTGGTCCTTTTCCACGATTGGCCGAGCCTTCTCTTCCTCCCTGAGCATCTTGACGGAGTAGGGCATCTCTTTGATCAGCTTGTCCTTCATAGCCCAACGGCAGAACAACTTGAGGTAGCGCATGGCCAGATTCACAGTTGCCGGGCTACGACCCTTCAGATAGTCCGAACGCCAGTCCTCGACCCGTGCCGTGGTCACATGCGGGAGCGGCAGCTTGAGCAGTGGCTTCAAGACCTCGCGGCTCTTCTCAGCGGCAATCCGATGTTCATCGGAGACGGAGCGACCACGGGTATCAAGCCACTTATCAATCACCGCTCCAAGAGTCGGGGCCACACGAATGCCGTGCCCTCCCAGAATGCAATCCTGGCGAACAATCTCCAGAACCCGCTTGGCAGTCTCTAGGTCCCGAGCCTTGGTCGTGCCTGAGTGAAGAGCGCCATTGATCTCGAATCGGTAGTGATAAACCTTCCCGCGTTTGAAGAGCCACTGAGTCATGCAGACCTCTTTAGGCGGCGCTTGTAGACCCTATCCCTTACTTCCATGACGAGGGGATCAACTTGGTGAACGGCCTGAATCCACTCCATTACCTTCGCCAAGATGAACTTTGGATTCTTCCAGCCCGGAACAATGGGGCATCCGGACCGGACCCATGCATGGATGGTTGTGCTGGAAACACAGATGTCATAGTCCCGAAGCTGCTGGATGAGCTTTTGCTGAGAGAGGATCATCGCTGCTCCTCCAGCCCAGGAGTCAGATCCCCCTGCCCTTCAATTCGAGGGTTCACAGGCTCAATGAGCAACGACTCGGAGTCGCAGGCAAGGCCAGGTGACGCGTTTAAGATTGGCTGGAAGTTCAAATTGCCTGATGCATCGTTGGCAATTAACCCGATAGCCCTTTCAATTTCATGAATTACATCTTCTAAAGGATGTAAGCCGACTGCCCTTAACTTGCCCTTCCACTTCATGATGATTCCCATTGGGTCCACTCGGCGGCGGGACGATACCGGTTGTTCATGTGAGCTTTGCAGTTCAAGTGGCCCACGGCACCTTCAGGATTGATATACCGACCGCGCGACTCTTTTCTGCCAAAAATGTTCAGCTCGGCTGAATTTTCTCGCCAGGCGTTGCGGGTGCACATGTGCATCTGGACTGAGAGGCTTGGCCAAAACCGTAAAGCTGGTGATCCAGGGCCAACCAATAGAAAGAATTTCTAAAAACGGCCCCTCAAGACAGATTTGAGGCAGTTAATTTAACTTACCTTTTTCTCTTCCTGGCGAAGCCTAAGGAAGAAGATAAGAAAAAGGGAGGTACTTATACTATATAGAGTTTGTTTTGCTTTGCTTAGCTATGCTTCGCTTAGCTAAGCTTGGTTATGTTATGGGTGCAGTAAAATTCATATGTTACAAAGCTTTTTTACTTAAAGTGCTACAGCCACTTGGCAGGATATAAGTAAAAAATAAAGTAAAAAAATGAAATATCTTCGCAACCCTCTATTAGATCATGGGACCGAGTTTCCCATTCTGAGGAGAAAGAGCATGAAAAGAGTTATAACTAGGACCTTCGAAAAGGGACCTATTTGTCTAACCGATGAGGTGATCCTATGAAAAGCCTCTATATACAGGTACCAGTAGATGAACCTCTATGCTGGGAAAATAGGATGTCATACCAGGATTTTGGACTATTAACCAAGGCAAGATGCTTCGCATTCAAACTAGGCTCTATTCCATCTGATAAGTCATTATTTTGGACCATGATGGATCATGGATCACAAACCAAACAGGACAGAAGTATAATAGATAAATACTTTTGCGATTTTGACGCTTTAGCCGAAGAGCATAAAGCTATTATTAAATCAGAATATCCCAAGTTGACAGACTATAAAGGCAGGTTATTTTGTCCCGATATTATTGAACAAGTTGGGAATCTAAAAATTTCCAAAGGTGATAATCCTGGATATAAAAAGGGTATGTCTAAAATCGACAGAGCGGGTGTCTTTGTAGATCAAATTACTAAAATCATTCGTGATAATCCGCAAACTTGTTTTATTGGAGAAATATCCCTTGAAAAGGTTATATCCATGCTTAATATATGGAATTGGGCCAAACTTATTCCAATAACAGAAAAAGCCGCTAAAACAAAACCTGAAATTAACCTAGATAATACTATTTTTAATATAGAGTGGTCGGAATCATTTCTTAAAAAAATTGGCCTATCCAAGAATGATAAAGATAAGAATTAATAACAACTTAAAATTGGAGATATTATGACAATTAATACTACTTTATTGCAAACAATCAATGAACTGAATTTTGAACCTGAAATAGATGATGCCAAAAAGGAATGGTTATCCTATCTCAATGATCAAACTAGCATAAAATTAAAAATATATCAAAAACTTGCTCCATTACTTGAAAAAAATCTCATTAAAATTGCCAATAAAAACAAAAAATCAGGATTATTGGGTTATTACGGTTTTACTGATGATGATTTAACAATAATTGACAATGAAAAGTATGGTTTTGATTTGTATTCTATTGAAACAATTCATTGGATTTGTCTGGCTACTGGTTGGGTAAAACAAAACCATGAAATCACTGTTCCCCCAGGATGGCCTACCAGCTACATAGAAATTTGGGCGCCACCTAGTAGCAATTTATAAAAATTATTGATTAATTAATTTAAAAAATCAAATTCCCAACATAAATCTACGGATTTGATTATCATGTTGGGAATTTTTGAATGATTACTTGCGCCAGGCATATGTTCTAAGGCCACCAAACATTATTTGGCGTTTTTTCCATCCATAATGTTTACAAACCTTCTGAATTAATGCTGACGAGTAGGCCCTGAAGAGAGGCATTAGGTCGTCATCACAGAACCCTAAAAATCCAATAGATTCTTGATTAATTATAGCAATACGATTAAGATTTTGCTCAATTTCCGGGAAAATTTTACCAATTTCCTTGAGAGATGAAAGATTGCATTGCATCTAATTCTCCTATATAAAATCGCAGCGATGACTGCTTACCAATAGATGTGGTTAGTTTCTTTTTAATTTATTTATTATATTATTTTGATAAATACTTCCCAAGGTTCTCATTTACCGATTATTGCTGCATGGTGGAATCAGCAATAATCCTTAAATTCCCAGGTAAGAAATCAGCATTGGCTCGGTATAACAGTCCATGGAGGCACTTCCGCCTCCCCCCGGAGACCCATGCCACGCCCTTACAGCGTTCCCCTCAGCCGGTTTCTTGGCCTGAAGCAGAGGGAAGAGCGGAAACAGGAGCGGGAGCCCTCCCAACCCTTCAACCCGGCACCAAAGCCTGAAGGTTCGTACAAACGCCCTTCGCGTCGTCCCAAGGATGGACCGAGCCCGATCCGGCTCAGGCAGAGTGAATTGGATGGCTTCACCGCCGACCTGATCTCATGGGTGGTTGGTGGTTGCCAGCAGTTGGCCTGGGAAGCTCTGATCAGCCGGAAGGATGAATCGGGTGCTCCTACCTGGTTGAAGGCTGAAGCTCTGGGCCTGGACTCGCTCAGCCATAAAATTCTGGGCCTCGCCTTGGCTCATTTGGTGCACCTCCAAGGTGGCCTGGAGGATTCGCCATTCCAGCCAGGACAGGACCTTGATGGCGGCTGCCTGATTCAATTTTTGAACCTCCAGTCGCCAAATGGCCTATGGGAATTGGCCACATGCCTGGCGACAGACGCTCCGCTCCGTGCCCGTGGCTTCCTGGAGGTGGACCGCGAGTGGAGCCCCCACCAGAAACGGAAAGGCTCGAATCCCATCAGCGTGGCCCGGTTCCTCAAAACCGAAATTTCGCTCAATTTGCAATGCCTTGGTGCTTTGCTTGGGCTCGACAAGATAGAAACTGAGGATCTCGGTCCATCTCTGGAGGACTTGGCCCTCCCTCATGCCGTCCGTTCCCAGCTGGAACGCCTGCTGAAAAACCCTCCTCAACTCGATCGCCCCTTCCTGGTCTACCTCAAAGGGGCTGAGCAGAGTGGTCGTCACTCTCTCGCCCGATCCTTGGCAAAGCACTTCCACCTTCCTCTCAAGAGCATCCGCCCAAGCGATGGCCCTCAGCCAGGGGCCTTCGCCATTGCCGAAATACCCTCTCACTTCGATTCTCAGGATTTTCAGCTACTCAAAGAGCATCCCTCCTGGCTCTTCCTCAAGCCGATAGAGAGAGACATGTCATTCGATCCCGAATCCCGGGCCGATCTGGTGCTAGACCTCGGCCCCCTCTCCACGGAGGAACGAACCGATCTCTGGAGCCGGCTGTTGAAGGAGGCGGGTCCTGGCTTTACTGAAGTAGAGACCAAAGAGTTGGTAACCCTTGAAACCCCTCCGGGACGCATCGTAGAGGCAGTGAAACGGTTGTCACGCAACTCTGCCTGGGAGGAACTTAGTCCTCAGTCGGTTGTGGAGCATCTGAAGGTCGCTCTCGTACCCAATAAGCCCAAGGCTTCCGAGACCACCTACGCCGAGAAGCTGAAACCCATCCGTTGCCTGGATGAGCTATGCCTATCGCCTGAGGCCATGACCCGCTACAAGCGGATCATCCAAACCATCCGTGGTCGGAAAGAAATGCTAACCAATTGGAAGCTCGATCCAGGTCTGGTGGGCCGCGCACAGGGCGTCATGCTCTTCCATGGTCCCAGCGGCACTGGAAAAACGATGGCTGCCGAGGTCCTGGCCCATGAGTTGGAATTGCCTCTGCTGCGTATGGAGGCCGCTGAGATCGAATCCCCTTATGTCGGCGAATCAGAATCTCGCCTGCAACAGTTCTTCGCCAGCGTGAAGGGAAAACCTGCCGTCCTGCTCCTCGACGAGGTCGATACGGTTCTCATGAATCGCAGCACCACGACAGGTAGCACCAAGCGGTATCAGGACAACTTCGTGAATACCTTCCTTCGGGAACTCGATCGTTTCGAAGGCATCCTGGTCCTCACCTCGAACCACCCTGGTTCATTGGACCCCGCCGTGGAGCGTCGGATTCAGTTCCGGTTGGTTTTCGAGTCTCCTTCAGCCGAGGTCCGGGCTCAGATATGGAAGACCCTCCTGGGAGACGCACCCATTCCAGGTCGTGAATCCCTGGATTTCAGCACAGTGGCTGCTCTCTATGACCTCAGCGGTGGTCGAATCCGCAATGCCTTTATGGACGCCTGCCAACGAGCTGCCGAGACCGGTGCCATCAGCCAGGAAATTCTTATCGACGCCTGTGAGGAGGAGCAACGGTCATCCATCACCAAGACCTTACGCACCATCAAGGGTTTCGGGGCCTAAGTCATTGATCACACCACTCAAATCGCCGTATCCCCAGCTCGTACACCAGGAGAACCATGCTTCCTATTCTCAAACACCTCACTCGGACCACACCCACCTGGCTCAAGGACATCAGCCCATCTGATATTCAGCAGGGTCCCGGTTCGTGGATGAATTACCTCGTAGAAGACGCATTGGTCTATTTCGGTGCGGGTCTCGATTTTTCACCCGTGAGGCAATGCAACGGAGCCGTAAGTTCCTTTATATTATTTGATTACGGGACAATCCAAACCGATGTCGTTGCAGAGCTGAATCGGCAGATGAAGACCGGTGTGGTATTCAAGGCTCACCGGCTCATTGCCCTAGCAGCATTCGATCCTCTCCCTCTGGTGATTGACGCTGATCCTGATTTCATCTATCGAGGCCAGCTTTTCCATCAGACGCAACCTCCCTTCGGAATCTGGGCGGTATACGAGAGCAAAGCAGACCCAACCGAACGATTCAGCTTCATGTACATGGGTGTTGAAGCGATACAGGCCCTCGCCGCATTGTTTCCAAACTCTGCTCCCAAGGCACTTGTGGTTCAAGAACATGGTTTTGGAGGATCATGCTGGCAGAATTTTAGTGACCAAATTCTGAGGCTCTCAAAGTGGTGGGCCACCCTTCCAGAGATCCTAATCCTTGGCAAACACCACAGCCTTCAAGCCTGGAGTAGAAATGCTCAACACCTCGGCTCAGATAAAGCGATTGAAAGCATGCATGGAAATCAGCGTGAGTTTTTTTGGATGAACCAAGCCGGACGCGATAGTTCACGGAAACCCGATGACCCAAGATCGTGAATACACCCAGCACAGAGATGGAATGGACATCAAACGCCAGAACCTGTTTCTAGGCATTCTTACTTCCTTGAGAATCACATGAGTTTTGATAAACCCTACATTAGAGGCAAAGAACATCGGAAACCCTACAGGGGTGCAAAAATGTCTTTCGCCTCTTGCCGGAATCATGGGTCTTGTAGGTGCTGCGTTCGTGGTCGTCAGCATGCTACAGAGCGTAGGAAGCCGATACAGGAGGTACATGAACAATGCATGAAAGATCCTGATGCAGTCATGAAGGAACGGAGTGTATCTGCACTACAGGCGTAGAGAATCAGAGAACGACGACAACTATCCACACTTAGAATTGGACCATTGTGCGTGAAGGCTGTTGGATTCGCTCCTCGGGGGAATGGACCTGGATCAACGAACATGCCTCATGGGTTCAGAAACCAGAGAACGCGAGGTTGCTGGGACTTCCGGAAGAGATTCAGGCCCAGCTTTTTGACCTCCGGTGGGACTTCAATGGAGTCGGGAGAGAGGCCATTCTCCGCGTAGCCATGGGTGCTGGGTTAATCCGAATGAGAGGCCATGGAGCAAATGTAACTTTTGAATTCACCATTCCAATGGCGATTGCGATTCAATCAGTCAGACCCTTCATGGACCAGAATTTCGGCCCGATGACCTGGGTCCAGTTCAACGACCTGGAGAAGGGTCAGTCCTTCGGATGCTGCTACAAGGATCTGAGCGAAGCCATGGACAAGGGGACTCTCTCAGACCTGTTGGCTGAGGCCAGTGATTCGGCAGTGGAGGGTCCGTCCACTCATCCTGGAACGCCCAGGGAGGAAGGGAAATTTTGAGGATCCTGGCCTTCTCTGACCTGCATGGGAGTGGATTTTTGGCGGCTTCCGCTCTGATTGATAGGCATCAGCCCAACTGGGTCATTTGCGTCGGCGATTTACTCCCTGATTTCACTCAGCGCCCAGCAAAATTCCGCCTCTTGGCCCAACAGAAATTTTGGCGTGACCATCGACACCTATTCGTCCGGCCTGAGTCCGTAACCACCATGATCGTGGGGAACCATGAGCTGCCTGGGTTCAAGTTTCCAGGCATGGACCTCCTCCCGGCAGGTTTCGAGGACCGTGTTGTGAGGCTTGAAGGAGTTCCTGGCGACTCTGGACCATACAGTTTCGCCAACGGTCTGCCTGAGGAAGAACTCGAAGAGGAACTTCAGGACCAACTCACCCTTGTTTCGAATCCCCTAATCTACCTGAGCCATGCACCACCCTACGGGAGCTGTGACAAGTCACATCGAGGGGATCACATTGGCCATCGCCCACTCTTTCGGCATCTCCAAGATCGTGACTGGCCAAGGGTATTGGTTCTATGCGGCCATGTGCACAACGGCTTTGGAGTCGAGGAAGCTGGAGCCACCACCATTCTGAATGTTGCCACCGGGTACGCAATCCTCGAATGGGAGAAGGACTTTACCCGTGTCCTAGAGATTGGACGCTTGGTGGCGGGGGGGAGTTTCTGGGACTCCCCCTAGGCTGGTAGTCGTACCCCGGTTTCTCTAACCACCATCGAGGATCTATTGGGACTTCCATGGTGCAAGGGCCTGTAACTGGTGGTAGCCTCTTGTCATATTCCAATGCCTGACGATAGGTTTGTGTTAAATCTCTAAGGAGAAAAAATGAAAACAGGATTGCTGTTAATTTCCAGCCTTATGATCCTGGTTGCTTGTGATTCTCAAACGAAGAAGGACATCAAGAATAGAATTAATAATAACGATGTCACTGGTGTAATCAAAATTGTAGAAGAACAGATACTTATCCCTAAGACTTCTGGAAACGATGAGGCGAATAGGAATCTCCTAGCCCTAGCAGTTGATTTTGTATCCAAAAACAAATCAATCAATCAATTCAAATCCGTTATTGATCACTACATGGTAAATCCTACAAGTTATAACGAAGAATCCATGTCCAGATTAGCCTTGTTACTCGCCAATAATGGGTTCTATGATTATTCATTAATGAAAAAATTATATTTTGCATCAAAAATAGACAAAAATTCTTCAAAGGCCCTAGAACCAATTGTTAAAAATATAAAAATTGAAGACCTTTTAAAAGATATGAAAGAGCAATCAGAAAATTTTAAAATTAAAGCCATGAAAGGTGAAAATTTTCAAGATATAGTAGATAATTATGCCTTAATCTCCAATTTAGCCTCCTCCGTTAATAACGGTGGAGCTATCTACCAAGAATTTGATCAGATAGTTATTCAAATTGCCAAAGCTCTCCCCGCTGAATCGGTTTATGGCATTACAGTCGATAATCGCAATGAATACAATGGGTTCATTCAGAAGGTCGGGTTAAACTTTGGAGTTTCTAGGCAGATATTAATTTTGATGGACGAATTGAATACGATTGCTAGAAATATTGAAAACAAAAAATCGGAATACGATGATGCGGTCAAACGGTTACACAACATCACTTCCGGAAAGAGAGACCAGACAATTAGAGAAATTGCTGCATATAGTCAACAATTAGGAAATATGTTTTATGCAAGTGCACCACGCGAATTAGATGAAGCTAAAGAAGAGGTTGCCGAAATCGCAAAAGAAATCTCAGGTTTGAAAAAGAAATTTAATGAAACCAAGGCCAAGATTGCTGACTTATTAAAGTGATGTGACAATTTTTATATTATGGAATGAAAAATCCAATAGCAAAGCCCTAGTTAAAGGGGGTTTAGCCATGCAAGACATGAACATTCCAGAACAACCACTAATCAAAATTCGCCCGAGAACCGACCAGGCACCTGATTTAGTAAAGGTAGAAGAAAATATTGAACCCCCAACTATTCATTTCGCACCTGGCAGAGAAAACCGAGGGATGTTTGATTTCAGGGCAAAGCTGCTTCTAGAACAGCAAGTGGACGGGTCTATCTAGTGCTCACCGTTCAACCTCAGTTGGGGAGTCTGTAAGAAATTCGCAAGAATTCCCAAATTTGACCAATTATTGTTTCTTCCAGGAGGGTATCCCAATCCATTTCTGTACTAGTCGAACGCCTAACATCACCAGTCACCGGGTCGATATCTTTGATGGTTCCGAATTTCCATAGTAAACCGTTATTACTGCCAGAAATGGATACCTCCCGTATTTGGACAGATGGCGACGAGTACTGGTAATCTGCCCACAATCCCCAAACCGTATATCTAAGATTGTCCCGAGTGAGGCTGTCACCATCGATGTATACCACCTGCTTTCGGTCATTACTAACTGTGGCTAGTTTCCACCGTTTGCCTAAAGTTTGAATCTCGCGTTGTACCTTTCCTGTTTTATTGTGTGCGAGGCGGGATAGGGCTTGAAGTTCCGGGTTGGATGCGGCTGCTATTAGCTTCAAGTTCTCAATTGCTTGGACATGCCCTTGATCTGCCGCCTTCTTGTACCAAATCATTGCCTGTGTAGTGTCTCTTTTAATTCCCTTCCCGTGATAATAAGAGTTGCCCACTTCATTTTGTGAATGAGCATCCCCTTGTTCTGCGGCTTTTCGATACCACATCAAAGCTTCCAGAGGGGCCTTCTTAGTGCCTCGACCAAATGCATAGCAGTTACCAAGGGCTGTTTGTGCTGCGGCAAGGCCTTGGTCTGCAGCTTTTCGATACCAGTCAATAGCTACTTTGAGATCCCTTGAACTCCATTCTCCATTTTCATAAGTCTGCCCAATTAGGTACTCAGCAAAGTGCTCCCCCTGCGTTGCAGCCTTTTTGAGCCAATTTATGGCCTCGGGAAAGTTCTGTTTTACACCCCTTCCCTCCGCGTAGCAGCCGGCGAGTCGAATTTGAGCTTTCACATTCCCTTGCTCTGCAGCTTTCAGAAACCATTTAGCGGCCTCGCTGTGACTCTGTGCAACTCCGTTTCCGTCAAAATACCCGCAGCCCAAATTGAATTGGGCTAGGTCGACACCTTGTTCTGCTGCCTTCTGATAATTCAGCATTGCGAGGGAATGGTCTTGAGACACACCCTGACCTAAAAAATATTTATTCCCAAGATTTACTTGAGCAGCCTTATCCCCCTGATCCGCTGCCTTTTTGTAATACTTCACAGCCTCTACATAATTCTTCGGAATGCCAATTCCTTCGTCGTATAGCCAACCCAGCCGAAACTGAGCTTCAGCAGAACCGGATTCCGCCCATTTCAGTGCCCATTTAAATGATAGTGTTAAATCCTTAGTTACCCCTATCCCTTGGAAATAGAAAAAGAAGGCCATGTTACTCATTGCAGTCTCGTTACCATTCTCTGCAGCCATTAGGGTCCAACGGGCTGCTTCAGGCAGGTCTTTAGTGACAATTTTTCCTTTGAAGTACTCGGAACCAAGTTTTTCTTGAGACTCTGCATGCCCTTGATCTGCTGCTCTCTTCCAAAGATTGATTGCCATTTCGGTATCTCTTGGAACGCCTTCCCCAGCTAAATACCGATTCGCAAGCCTGTATTGAGCATTTGCATCTCCCTGATCCACGGCTCTTTGATACCAAATTGACGCTTCAGTAAAATTGACACCAACGCCCTGGCCGAACTGATACATAACACCGAGGCTTGTCTGGGCAGTCGAATCACCATTTTCAGCTAAGGTTTTATACTTATTTAGTGCCTTTCGATAAAATTCTATGGCTAAGAGTGCATTTTTTGTTACTCCCGTCCCTTCCTCGTAAGAATTGGCTAGGTATCGGTACCCATCTGGGTCCTCCTTGTCAACAGATAGACGGATCAATCTAATACCTTCTGCCTCGTCTTTTGCCACTCCCTTGCCGCTCAGATATAAGTCTCCAAGGTGTGCCATGCTCGGGGCAAAGCCCTTTTCTGCGGCCTTCCTGAACCACTTTGCGGCTTCTTGAGCATTCGCTTGAATTCCCATTCCATCTCGATAACGAATTCCAAGAGCATCCTGCCCAATTGGGTTCCCGTTCTCTGCAAATGCACGGAGGCTTACTAAGTCTCTTGGTATTGATTGATTCGACATGGAGTCGTTCATTTTCGATTGACCAATGAGCGGCATAGCCACTAAGAGAAGACCTGTCAGATATCGCATTCATGTCTCCTACTGCAATATTTCTTAGGCTTGCTCAACCAACCCTATTGACTAAATAATTGTTAACTTTTGTTAAGGTGACCACCGTCACTGCTTTCAAGCCTCCGGTGTTGTCCTTCGTAGCTACAACCAGAGGTGGACCCTCCAAATCGCCTTGCCCTCCTTGGCTAGTAGAGTTCCAAAACCCCCTCCTCCGACCAGTGTTTTCATTTCAAAAATTTTCTATGGGTTTTTAAATATTACCACCCAGTTATACAGATCACCAAATAGGCGGTCTGGTGACAATTCCCGATGCCTCGGATGGCTGGAGCTAAGTTCTTGCTGTCGCTGGAACCCAACGATACAGCGTAGGAATTGACACACCCAGATTCTTGGCCACCTCTTTTGGAAGAGCCCCGGAGGAGAGAAGCTGTTTGGCTGCTTCGATCTTTCCAGCGTCCATCTTCCGCTTTCGACCACCGATCTTCCCGAGGCGGCGAGCGGCCTGAAGGCCAGCCTGGGTGCGCTCAACCACAAGCTCGCGTTCCATTTGGGCTAGGCTAGCCATCACATGGAAGAAGAACCGTCCAGCCGGTGTTGAGGTGTCGATCTGATCTGTGAGGCTGGCGAAGTGGATTTCCTCCTTTGCCAGGTCCGTCACGAAATCGACCAGGCCCTTCACAGACCGACCAAGCCGGTCCAGCTTCCAGACCACAAGGGTGTCTCCCGCCCTCAGGTGCGACTTCGCCTCTTGGAGCCCAGGCCGATCTGAACGAGCACCGGACATTCGATCGGTGAAGATCCGCTCACAACCGGCTAGCTCAAGGGCTTGAGTCTGAAGGTCCAGGGATTGGAGGTCAGTTGAAACACGCGCATAACCAAGTCGCAGATCGGCTCCTTCTCGATACTCATTATTATACTAGGAATCGAGAAGGATCATTCCAGAATAGTTTTCGAGAACCCAAAGGGCCTGATTTTGCGTGAAGGCAATCCGATGGACGGTGCCTTCTTGATAACCACCGTTACCAAGAGGGCCACTATCCAAAGTTTTTTGAGCCTCGGGAGCAGATCCAAGGCCATTGCCAATCGACCGGATTACCTTGCTTTTTTGGCAACCTTGGGCTTACTCGTTCTGACCTTGGCTGGCATGATTTCCCGTTTGATTCGGTTCAATTCAACCAGCATCTTTTGATGATAGAGATCATTTTCGTAAACCGGCCACAAACCGCGATAGATCTCGACCTTTTCTCTCACAACGGCCCAAAACTCTGCGTCCAATCTTTGATTCGAAGGACGCAGCTCGATCACGAGCTTTGCATATTCGTCCTTGTGGGTTCGATAGTGGTAAGGGCTGTCGGCACGCGAACCTGGAGCGTATAGGGCCAAATTATAACAAACATCGGTAATGTGAAATATCGCGTTTTCAAAGAATCGATCAACGCTGATTATTTCATTGTTTCTATGCCAAACCCAAGTCAGTTCATGCGCACGGCCCATCGAATTGTATTTTCGAATGGTGTCGTCATCAAATTTCGGGAGTGTGTTTGGTCCAATGGTAGTCCATTGGATTTTTGGTGGAGCATATCTGAAGTACTCCATAAACCGATGAAATGTATTCCCATAATACCTGTTTGCAACAACGGCTTCACTCCAATCCCAATAAGTGGAGTCATTGTTTCCACTGACTGGTTCCAAACTCTCCAGCAAGTCAAAACCACTTCCATAATTCTGTTGAATACTTCGCCTTTCATCCTGCAAACATTTTTCAATCTCTGCGGTCACATCAGGCGGAGCTTCACCGCGTTGGTTAAAGCAGTAGTTCAGGAACTCCATAGAAGCACTGATGTGCTTATAGGTATAGTTCTGAAGTTTCAAGGCGGAGAGCCGTTCCCTGATTGCCTTGATTGCTTCTGGCGTCATCGGCTCAGCAAATACAGCCGGACCCCGAGGAGCCTCCAATTCCGTTGGCTTGGCTGTTTCCACTGGCATCTGGGCTTGAAGAACCGAGATGGCCATGAATAGGGCTATGGCAATTTTCTGAAGCATGTTCTCCCCTTGTCCTATCGTTTCAAAACTTGTGGTTGGTTTGCGACCCGACCGCGCTCGTAGGGCCCCTACCCCAGGGATGCCTGTGCCACGCTTACGAGCCATGTCATCTCCAGGGGAGTGGACTGTACCGGATTTTGTACTGGCTGATCCCCAAAAAACGGTGAAAAAGCATGAAAAATCAGTAAAAAATGGTCACTGTTTCATGGCTTCCTGGGGCATCAAAAAAGCCGCGAAACCCAGTGGTTACGCGGCTTTCGTTCTGGCTCCGGAGGAGGGATTTGAACCCCCGACCTAGTGATTAACAGTCACCCGCTCTGACCCCTGAGCTACTCCGGAAGGGCAAAGATCTATTCTACCGAAGGTTGGCGGGGATTCAAGCGGCAGGCTTGGGGGTGTGACGCCCGTCTAGGCTCGCTGGAGTTCCATGAGGATCTGGCGGGCGGCGGCCTTGAGGGTGTCGATGACGCCGACGCCCTGGTTGGCGACGGCCTCGACCATGGGCTCGTTGCGGAAGCGCAGCAGGCGCTCCAGGTCGGGGAGGGAGGCGGCAGAGGGCATGTCCCGCTTGTTGAACTGGAGGACGTAGGGGATGGTGCGGATGTCGAACCCGTTCTCGCGCAGGTTGGTGGCCAGGTTCGCAATGGACTCGATGTTGGCTTCCATGCGGGCCCGCTGGCTGTCTGCCACGAAGATGATGCCGTCACAGCCCCGCAGGATGAGCTTCCGGCTGGCGTCATAGAAGACCTGGCCGGGCACGGTGTAGAGGTGGAAGCGCACCTTGAAGCCCTTGATGGTGCCCATGTCGAGGGGCAGGAAATCAAAGAACAGCGTGCGGTCGGTCTCCGTGGCGAGGCTCACCAGCTTGCCGCGCTTCTCGGGGTTGGCCTGTTCGTAGATCCACTGGATGTTCGTCGTCTTGCCGCACAGGCCCGGACCGTAGTAGACGATCTTGCAGTTGATCTCGCGCGAGGCGTAGTTGATGAAGGTCATGGCGCCAGGGCCTCAATCGCCGAAGAGGCGGTCGATGTCTTCGTCGGTGATCTCAGAGAAGGGGCTTTCGAAGCGGCTGCCGGGATCCAGTTCCTTCTGGGCCCGCAGCTCCACCTGATCGAAGATCTCCTGCAGCTCTCGGCTGGCCTTCTTCACCCGCAGGCGCACCAGCGCGAGGCTGGAGTTCTGGTCGAAGATCACCACCAGGATGCCGCGCTTGCCCACGATGGAGATGTGCAGGTTGTCCTTCTCGCCTTCGTGGAAAAGCAGGCTGAATTCCTTTTCCCCGATGAGTTTTGCCAAGCCATCCGTGGCCGCGACGTTGCCCGCGGTGAGGGAGGCCAGGCTGGTGGCGTCGATGCTCTTGACGTCGCCGGCCGCGGCGATCTGCTGGCCGTTTTTATCCACCAGGAAGACCACCTTGGCAGAGGCGTCCTTGGAGAGGCGGCCAATGATCTCCTGGAGGAGCTTGTATTCCTCCTCGAACAGCATGAGATCAAGTTTCGACACGAGGGCCTCCGGGGGAATTTCCTACTGGAGGATACCGCAGTTTCAGTAGGTCCCGGCGCCGACGCCGCCCCTGGCCACGGCCACGGAAGCGGATAGGCCAAGGCGCGTCGCACCGGCCTGGACCATGCGCAGGGCGACCTCGTAGGTGCGGATCCCGCCCGAGGCCTTCACGCCCACGGCGAGGCCCACGGCCGCCCGCATGAGGGCCACATCCGCCTCCGTGGCACCGCCGGTGGAGAAGCCCGTGGAGGTCTTCACGAAGTCGAGGCCAGCCTCCCGGGCCAGCTCGCAGGCGCGGGTCTTCTCCGCGTCATTCAGCAGGCAGGTCTCCAGGATGACCTTGAGGGTCCCGGGGGTCGGCACGGCCTGCCGGAGGCCTTCGAAGTCTCGCTGGATCGCGGCCCAGTCACCGGCCTTGGCGGCGCCGATGGCGAGGACCATGTCCACCTCCTGGGCGCCCTCCTGCACGGCGGTCTCGGCCTCGAAGGCCTTGGCGCGGAAGGCGGAGGCGCCGAGGGGGAACCCCACGACGGTGCAGGTCCGGACTGGGCTGCCCCGCAAGCAGGCGGCCGCGAGGGGCACCCACAGGGGGTTCACGCACACGGAGGCGAAGCCATAGGCCAGGGCCTCACCGCACAGGGCTTCCACCTGGGCGCCGGTGGCGTCGGGCTTGAGCAGGGTGTGGTCGATGAGCGGGGAGAGGTCCCAGGGCCCCTGGTTGCCTTCGCCAAGGTGGGCGAGCGGGCGGTGGTGCAGGCCCCGGGCATCCCGGAACAGGCCGTAGCCCTCGGTGCAGCCCAGAAGCTGGGTCACCCCTTCCCGGGGCAGGGCAGCGGCCCGCGCCCGGATTTCAGCGGTGAGTTCGAGCAGGGGATCGATCATGGCTCCATCATGGCCGGGCTCAAGGCGGGCGCAAAGATGGACATGAAAAAGCGGGCCGCAGCCCGCTTTTTCATGAACCGGTGAGGCGAAGTTACTTCTTCGCGTCAGCCTTGGGCTCAGCCTTGGCTTCAGCCTTCTTGGCAGCCTTCTTGGCCTTCTTCTCGGCCTTGGGGGCAGCAGCGGCCTTCTCAGCCTTGGGGGCAGCGGCCTTCTCGGCCTTGGGGGCGGCGGCGGGCTTCTCGGCCTTCTTCTCTTCGGCGGTCAGGGCCTTCTTGGCCTCGGCGGCCTTGGGCTCAGCCTTGGCTTCAGCCTTCTTGGCAGCCTTCTTGGCCTTCTTCTCAGCCTTGGGGGCGGGGGCAGCCTTCTCGGCGACCTTCTCGACCTTCTCGGCCTTGGGGGCGGCGGGCTTCTTCGCCTCTTCGGCGAAAACGGGGCTGATCAGGGCGGCAGCGATGAGCAGCGCGGCAAGCTTCTTCATTGGGACTTCTCCATTGGGTTTTCCCGACACGGCAGGAATTGAGAACCATATAAGCAGGGTTCACGCCAATCGTTATGCAAAGCAAATATTTAACTTAGCAATCTTGAAGACTCCAATATCACGTGGCAATCTGCAACCTGTCGCAACCTGCGACAGGCAAACCACGGCTAAGTCCCCTATTCCCCGTCGTGGAAGCCGTAGCGCTTGAGCTTGCGGTAGAGGGTGGTCCGGTCCACGCCCAGAATTTCCGCGATGCGCTGTTTTTCCTTATGCTTGCCCAGCAGGAGCTGAATGTAGCGACGCTCCAGCTCATCGAGCGAGGGCCAGTCCGCGATCAGGCTTGGGGCCTCGTCGTCGGCCTCGGGCCGGCGGAGGGCCTTTTTCAGGACGTCCGCCTGGATCTTGGCGGGCAGGTCGTCCACGGTGATCTCCCGCCCGCGGCTCAGCTGGGTCAGGTTCTCCAGGGCGTTGCTCAGCTCCCGCACATTTCCAGGCCAGGAGTAGGCCTCCAGCACATGGCGGGCCTCCCGCTGCACCTGGTAGACCTGGTCGTCCTTCCGACCGAACTCGGTCAGGAAGTGGTCGATCAGCGCCGGGATGTCCTCGCGCCGGTCCCGCAGGGCCGGCACCCCCAGCTCCACCACGCCCAGCCGATAGTAGAGGTCCTCCCGGAACGTGCCAGCCTTGACCATCAGCTGCAGGTCGCGGTTGGTGGCGGCGATGACCCGGGCGTCCACCTTGATAGTCTTGTTGCCACCCACGCGGCGGATCTCCTGCTCCTGGAGCACCCGCAGCAGGCGCACCTGGAAGCTCGGGCTGGTCTCGCCGATCTCGTCGAGGAAGATCGTGCCGCCGGAGGCCTCCTCGAACAGGCCCGGCTTCTCGCCGATGGCGCCAGTGAAGGAGCCCTTCACGTGCCCGAAGAGCTCGGATTCCAGCAGGGTCTCGGTCAGGGCGCCGCAGTTCACCGCCACGAAGGCCTTGTCCCGCCGGTCGCTGGAGAGGTGGATGCTGCGGGCGACCAGTTCCTTGCCCGTGCCGCTCTCCCCCGTGATGAGGACGGTGGCGCGGCTGTTCTGGAGGCTCGCGATGGTCTTGTAGACGGCCATCATCCGGGAGCTGGAGCCGATCATGAGGCTGCGCTTCCCCTTCCCCGCGATGCTCGGGACCACGCCCTGACCGCTGGACTGGCGGCGCGCCAGGGCCCGAGTCACCAGGGCCTTGAGCTCCTCGTTGTTCCAGGGCTTGCTGAGGAAGTCGAAGGCCCCTTCCCGCACGGCCTCGATGGCTGTCTCCAGGGTGCCGAAGCCCGACAGCAGGATGGTGTCCACACCCAGGGGCTTCGCCTCCCGCAGCAGGTCCAGGCCGTCCTTCTTGGCCTCCAGGTTGATGTCAGAGAGCAGCAGGTCGAAGGGCTCCCCGTGCAGCAGCTCGATGGCCTTGTCGGGGTTCGTGGCCTTGACCACCTCCAGCCCCATGGAGCCCAGGAGCTCCTCCAGGAACTCGCAGGTTTCCTTGCTGTCGTCCACCACGAGCACCCGGGCCATGCACACCCCCTGGAAGAAGGTAGCTCAAAGTGGCCTGGCAACGGGCAGGGACCAGGCGTATGCTCGAAAACAATTCCTCGGAGATTTCCCATGCGACTCCTTTTTTCAGCAGCTTTTTCGTTGCTTGCGACCGTTTCAAACCTGCTGGCCAGCGACCTGACCATTACCAGCAAGGTCACCGGCAAGGGGGCCCTGGCCAAGGACGGCAGCCAGGTGCAGCTCTTCAGCCCCAGCCGGATGCGGGTCAACAGCGCCGGCTCGAAGAGCGACACGATGGTGGACTACGAGCACGAGGTCATGTACACCATCGACCACGGCAAGAAGCTCGTCACCCGCATGGCCTTCAAGGATCTCCAGGAGGCCATGCAGGCCATGGAAGACCAGGCCGCGGGCATGCCGGAGATGATCACGAAGATGATGTTCGGCGACGTCTCCGAGGTGTCCGTCGAGCAGCTGGGACCGGACACCGTGCTGGACCGCCCCTGCCGGAAGGTCCGCATCACCCTGGGCAAGATGGTCCAGGAGCTCAGCGTGGATCCCTCCCTGCAGTTCCCGGTGAAGGACTACGCCAAGGCCATGGGCATGCTGAACCGGATGCCCGGGCAGATGGGGATCCTGTTCAAGCGGGTCTACCAGGAGACTGCCAGGCTCAAGGGCGTGCCCCTGCGCACCCGCGTCACCGGGATCATGGGCACAGACATGACCACCGAGGCGACGGCCATCTCCACGGCCCCGATTCCCGCCTCTGCCTGGATCCTGCCAGCGGACTACGCGGTGAAGGACGGGGGCAAGGAGATGAGGGATGGCCTGAAAGGGAAGCGGTAGAGCTAGACTGGTCGGGCCCCCGACGGGGCTCCCTCACTCCGGACCCGCCATGACCGCTGAACCCTCCTTCGACGATGGCCTCGATCACCTGGAGACCCTGGTCCAGCAGCTGGAGACCGGCAGCCTGAGCCTGGAGGACGCCCTCGCCCGCTTCGAGGAGGGCGTGCAGCTGAGCCAGGTCCTGCAGAAGCAGCTGGCCGAAGCGCAGCGCAAGGTCGAGCTGCTCAAGGCGGGCCTGGGCGGCGAGTACCGCGCCGAGCCCCTGGACGAGGGCAAGGCTCGATGACCGACGCCGCCGCCCAGGTCCGGGCCGATCTGGATCGGCTGCTCCCGGTGCTCGACGCGGAGCTGACAGCCCCCTTCCGGACCGGAGAGGCGCCCCGGCTGGGCGAGGCCATCCGCTACAGCCTGGAGGCCGGCGGCAAGCGTGTGCGCCCGGTCCTCTGCCTGCTGGCCAGCGAGGCCGTGGGCGGCACCGTGGCCCAGGCGCTGCCCGGCGCCCTGGCCCTGGAATACGTCCACACCTACTCGCTGATCCACGACGACCTGCCCGCCATGGACGACGACGACCTCCGGCGCGGACGGCCCACCAACCACAAGGTCTTCGGCGAGGGCCACGCCATCCTCGCCGGCGATGCCCTGCTGACCGAAGCCTTCGGCGTGCTGGCCTCGGCCGCCCTGGATCCCGTGCGGCGGGCCGATGCCCTGGCGCTGCTCGCGGAAGGGGCGGGCTGGCGCGGCATGGCCGGCGGCCAGGCCCTGGACCTCGAGGGCGAGAAGCACACGACGCCTCCCGACCTGGAGCAGCTCCGTCTCATCCACCGCCTGAAGACCGGCGCCCTGCTGCGGGCCTCGCTGGAGATCGGCGCCGTGCTGGGGGGCGCCACGCCCGCCGACCGCAGCGCCCTCCGGGCCTACGGCGCGGCCATCGGGCTGGCCTTCCAGATCCAGGACGACATCCTCGACGCCACCGCCACGGAAGCCGAACTGGGCAAGCGTGCCGGAAAGGACGCCGGAAGGGGTAAGATCACCTACCCGTCACTGCTGGGCCTGGACGGCGCCCGCAAAGCCCTGCACGAGGCCACCGAGAATGCCCTATGTCAGCTAGCATCCCTTCCCATCCGGAGTTCCTTGGCGGCCTGGGCGCGTTACCTGGCCCAGCGGGCCAGCTAGGGACCGGCATGCAGGCCCCTTCCAGCCCCTATCCCCTGCTCGACTCCCTGACGGCCCCCCAGCAGGTGAAGCACTTCTCCCCTGCCCAGATGGAAGAGCTCGCGGCGGAAGTGCGCGCCTTCCTCATCAACTCGGTGTCTGAGACCGGCGGCCACTTCAGCTCGAACCTCGGCACCGTCGAGCTGACCGTCGCCCTCTTCCACCACTTCGACTTCCTGCAGGACCGCATCGTCTGGGATGTGGGCCACCAGGCCTACCCGCACAAGATCCTCACGGGCCGCCGGGACCGCTTCCCCACCCTGCGCATGCACCATGGCCTGTCCGGCTTCCTCAAGCGAGACGAGAGCCCCTACGACCACTTCGGAGCGGGCCACGCCAGCACCAGCATCTCCGCCGCCCTCGGCATGGCCAAGGCCCGCGACCTGCAGAAGCAGGACCACGTCTGCATCGCCGTGATCGGCGATGGGTCCATGACCGCCGGCATGGCCTTCGAGGCCCTCAACCAGGCCGGCTACCTGGTCACCAAGAACTTCCTGGTGATCCTCAACGACAACGACATGAGCATCAACCCCAACGTGGGTTCGCTGCAGGGCTACCTCAACCAGATCATGTCCGGCCAGTACTACCACCGCTGGCGCGAACGGATCGAGCACGCCATCAAGGCCATCCCCATCGGCGGGCTGAGCAAGGGCGTGGCCAAGGCCGCGAAGTGGAGCGAGGAGAGCTTCAAGCGCCTGATGGTGCCCGGCCTGCTCTTCGAGGACCTGGGCTTCCGCTACCTGGGCCCCGTCAACGGCCATGATGTGGATGCCACCTCCAAGGCGCTGGCCGAGGCCAAGGAGAAGATGAAGGACGGCCCGGTGCTGCTGCACGTGCAGACCAAGAAGGGCTACGGCTACGAGCCCGCCATGCAGGATCCCATGAAGTGGCACGGCGTCACCGCCTTCGACGCCGAGTCCGGCGAGCTCATCAAGGTCGTGGTGGACCCCTTGAAACCTGCCCCACCCAGCTACACCAGCGTGTTCGGCAAGGCCCTGGTCGAGCTGGCGCGCACCGACGAGAAGATCGTCGGGATCACCGCCGCCATGCTGGACGGCACGGGCCTGAACTTCCTCCAGAGGGCCTTCCCGGATCGCTGCTTCGATGTGGGCATCGCCGAGCAGCACGCGGTCACCTTCGCGGCGGGACTCGCGGCCCAGGGCATGCGGCCGGTGGTGGCCATCTACAGCACCTTCCTGCAGCGCGGCTTCGACCAGGTGGCCCATGACGTCTGCATCCAGAACCTGCCCGTCACCTTCGTGTTGGACCGGGCCGGCATCGTGGGCGCGGACGGTCCCACCCACCACGGCCTCTACGACCTGGCCTACCTGCGCTGTCTGCCGAACATGGTGATCATGGCGCCCCGCAACGAGAACGAGCTGCGGCGGATGCTCATGACGGCCATCTACTGCGGCCACCCCGCCGCCGTGCGCTACCCCCGCGGCAACGGCCTCGGCGTGACCCTGCAGGAGCCTGTGGTCCCTCTGCCCCTGGGTAAGGGAGAGCTGCTCCGCGAAGGCGAGGACCTCCTGCTCTGCGCCCTCGGCGCCATGGTCGAGCCCGCCCTGAAGCTGGCCGAGGCTCTGGCGAAAGAAGGCCTCTCCTGCGCCGTCATCAACGCCCGGTTCGTGAAGCCCCTGGACAGCGTCCTCATCCACGCCTGGGCCGACCGCTGCAAGGGCGTGGTCACCCTCGAGGAGGGCTGTGCGCCGGGCGGCTTCAGCAGCGCCGTGGCCGAGTCCCTGGCCGATGCCGGCCTGCTGCGTCCCCTGCTCCGCTGCGCTGTCGCCGACCACCTCGTCCAGCACGGCGACCCCAAGCGCCTGATGGAAGAAGAAGGCCTCGGCCCCGACCAGCTCGAGCGCCGCATCCGCGCCTTCGCCGCCAGGCTCTGAGGCAGCACGAGAAGACACAAAGAACCGGATAAAGAACAACCACTCTCGCAGAGGATGCAGAGAGGGCTGAGGTCCGCAGAGAAAAGCGGCGAACCCGAAGTCCTCAGCGCCCCTCCGCTCCCCTCGTCTTTTCTCTGCGAGAGTGGTTGCTTGCCCCTGGGCGTGCAGAGCATACCCAGGGGTGGGGCTGGCGTGCCTTGGCTGTTCCCTGAATCCCGGATGAGCCCTTTTTGTGGCCCTGACTCACTTCGCCAGGTTCATGACGCGCTCGCGGTCGAGGTAGGGGATGGTCCGCCAGGTGCCGGTCGGCACGGGGTTGAGGGTCGGCCGGGACAGCACGTGCTCGAGGAGGAGGTTCCGCTGGGAGGCCCGGCTGACCTGCTCGGCCTCGCCTGTGAAGCCGATGGCGGCCATGTAGCCGCCGCCGCCCCGGAGCCGGTAGGTGGACAGGGCCAGGGTGAAGGACTGCTCCGGCGTCACAGGCCGGCCCTGATAGCTGAGGTTCCGAACGCGGCTGCCCGCGGGCTGCCCCAGGTCCAGGGCGTAGCCGACGCCCTCCACGGTATCAAAGTCGTAGAAGGGGCTGTCCCGCTGGTAGAGCTCGGGCTCCCAGCTGTAGGCGTAGTGCCGGGCCGCGTGCTCGAGGTAGAGCTTCAGCTGGGCCCCCGTGACGCGGATCCGGGCCACGCAGCTCTCGTAGGGCGCCAGGGCGTAGAACTGGCGCACGCTGGTGGGCCCCTTGGGGATGTAGAGCTTCGTGCCCGGGCAGGCCGCCGCGGAGAGCTGGGCGCCGGTCGCCTGGCGCTGGACCTGATGCAGGAGCGCCAGGACCGGGGTGTCTTCCATGCGGGACCAGCGGCTGTCCAGGTCCACCAGCAGGTTCGTGGCCGCCGTGTCCAGGTAGCGGTCCGCGGCGGTCCGCAGCTCCAGGGTCAGGGCCAGCACCTCCGGGTCGCTGGCCGTCGCGTCCTCGGGCCGGAGCAGCCGCCCGGTGCTGGCCACCACGCGCCAGCGGCCCTTCTCCTGCCGCAGCACCAGGTCCGCGACCGCCAGGGCCCGGCCAAAGCTCAGCGCCTGGAGGATGGGGATGCCCTTGTGCTCGGTCTGCAGCGCCTGGTGGGTGTGGCCCGTGAAGATCGCGTCGAGGCCGGGTACCTGATCCGCCAGCCGCAGGGCGGCGTTCTCGTCCCCCTCGCGCCCAGCCACGGCCCCCAGGCCCGAGTGCACCAGGGCGATGACCAGGTCCACCTTCTCCTTCTCACGCAGGCGGGGCACCAAGGTGCGTCCCGCGGTCACAAGGTCCTGGAAGGTCAGCCCCGGGAGGTTGCCGGGCTCGGTCATGGCCGGCACCCGGGGGGTGGTGAACCCGACCAGGGCAACCCGGACCCCGGCCACCATCACGACCGAATAGGCTGGGAAAGCGGTCTTCCCCTTGGCGCCCAGGGTGTTGGCGGACAGGAAGGGGAAGTGGGCCTGCCGCTCGGCGTCCCGGAGGGCCTCCAGGCCGAAGTCGTAGTCGTGGTTGCCCACGGCCATGGCGGCGTACCCCAGGGCATTCATGATGGCGATGCTGGGCTCCGGGAGGTCCGGCCGGAGGAGCTTCCGCACGTAGTTGACCGGCTCGCCCTGGAGGGTATCCCCGCAGTCGACCAGCAGCGTGTTGGGATTCAGGGCCCGCTGCTGGCGGATCAGGGTGGCGACCTTGGCCCAGCCCTGGTTGGCGGGCTGCAGGGTGAACGTGTCCTGGGCCACCAGGTGGCCATGCAGGTCCGTCGTTCCAAGGATCTGAATCCGCGCCTCTTGAGCCTGGAGCCCCAGGGCGACGAAAAGAATTCCAAGCCAGTGCCGCATGCAACCTCCCCGCCCATTCCAAACCGAGGGTTGGAAGGGGCCGCCTTCAAGGGTAAACTGACCCCTCACCCAAAGGATGCCCCCCTCTTACGGAGTCACCATGCAAGAAGTTCAGATCAAGGCCCCCAAGCACGAGTTCACGCTGCTCTGCGATGACATTCGCCAGGAAATGGGTGGCAAGACCTCGCTCATGGGCCTGTACGACCACCACATCGTGGTGCCCCAGGTGCCCTTCACCCTGCCCAAGGTGTGCTTCTACACCCGCTTCTCCCGCATGGACGGGCAGTTCAAGTTCGGTTTCTCCATCGTCAGCCCCTCCGGTGACCGCAAGGACGTGATCCGCGACAGCGACGTGCAGATCCCCGAGGGCGCCAAGGAAGGCACCTTCAACGTCATCGCCAGCCCCTTCGAAGTGAGCGGCGAGGGCGTCTACGAAGTGATCATCGCCCTGACCAAGGGTGCCGACCGCTTTGAGTACCTCTACAAGTTCGCCATCTCTGATGCCAGCCGCCTCCAGGCCGAGTACGAGAAGGCCGTCGCCGAGGGCGGTCAGGCGGGGAACTAGAACCGCTCCTGCAGCCCTAGGAATTGGAACTGAATCAGCATGGCGGCCGAAGGCACCCACATTGGGTGCCTTCGCATGTCTGTCCTTAATACGGGGCGGCCCCTGCAGCCACCGGACTCAGCACCAGGTCCTGGAAGTCGAAGCTGAAGTCCGTGGAGGGTGACACCGCTTCCATCCGGGCCTGGCCGAGGGTTCCATCGGGCTTGAGGGAGAAGGTCAGGTAGGCGTCCGCATCCAGGGACCGGTCCTGCCACCGGACCACGAAGGTGTCGTACTGCCAGTGCTCCAGCGTGCCGGACAGGGCAGGCGTGTGCGTGAACTGGAGGACCAACTTGCCGTCCCGGACCGCGAGCAGGACGTCCCCGTACCAGGGATCACGGTAGCGACCCGCGTAGGAGGCCAGGGACAGGGAGGGGGCCGACTTGAGGTTCCGGGCCGAGGCGGCCTGGGTCACGGTCGCCTTCGCCTTGGCCTTGCGCTGGTTCTGGACCTCCAGGTAGGACGCGACCCAGTCCTTGGGCGGGGCACCCAGATAGTGATCCAGGATGGTCTTGGTGATGGCCTGGAAGGCCGCCCCGCTCTCCTGATTGGTCAGGACGACGATGCCGAGGTTCTGCTGGGGCAGCAGCGTGACCTCCGAGACCATCCCCTGCAGCCCGCCCGTGTGGGAGACCTTGAGCTGGCCCCGGTAGTCCGTGACCCCCAGCCCCATGGCGTAGGCCGCGAACTGGGCTTTCGCTTCCGCCAGCGCCGCCGGCGGCTCGCCCACCGGGAGGAGAGTCAGGGGCGTCCTCAGGATCTTGAATTGTTTTTCGCTGAAGAGCCGGCTGCCGCCGCCGAGGTCCCCCTTGGCGAGCAGGGCCAGCACCCACTTGGACAGGTCCTCCGCGGACGAGACGATGGCTCCGCAGGGGGCGCTGTTGTCGAGGGGCACGTGCGCCATGGGCTGGAGGGCCTCCCCGACGAGGACATGGGGCGCGACCGCGTCATCCCCGGGGCTCAGGTCCCGGATGCTGGTCCGGCTGCTGCGCATGCCCAGGGGTGCGAAGAAGCGCTCCTGGATGAAGGCCGCCCAGGGCTTGCCCGAGACCTGCCTGATGACGGCCCCCGCCACCGTGTAGAGGATGTTGTCGTAGGCGTACTCGCTGCGGAAGCTGGTGGCCAGGGGCACGAACCGCAGGCGGTAGAGGATGTCGGCCTCGGACAGGTCCGTGGCGGGGAAGAACATGAGATCCCCCGCACCCAGGCCCAGGCCGCTGCGGTGGCAGAGGAGATCCCGGATGCGCATCTCGCGGGTCACGTAGGGATCGCTCATCTGGAAGCCCGGGAGGCGGTCCACCACGCGGTCCTCCCAGGCCAGCTTGCCTTCCTCCACCAGCATGGCCAGGGCCGCTGCGGTGAAGATCTTGGTGTTGGAGGCGATGCCGAAGAGGGTCCGGGCCGTCACCGGGGCCGGGTCGCCCACCCGGCGCACGCCGTAGCCCTTGGCCACCACGACCTTGCCATCCTTCACCACCGCCACGGCGATGCCCGGGACATCAAAGGCCTTGCGGGCCCGCTCTACCGCGTCATCGAGATAGGCCTGGGCCAGGAGCGGCGTGGTCATGGCAATCAGCAATACTCGGCTCAGCCAACGGGACTGGGGTTGCATGGGGGGCCCTCCGCTCCAGCCAGTATGGAGCGGGAACGGTCCGACGGCGGGGGCGGCTATCCTGGAGACATGTCCGACCGGTACTCGAAGCAGCGCATTTTTTTAGGCCGCGAGGCGGACACGGGTCTGCGCACGAAGCGGGTGGCGGTGCTGGGGCTGGGCGCGCTGGGCTCGGTCATCGCCCCCTGGCTGGCCCGGGCCGGCGTGGGCCACCTCACCCTCATCGACCGGGACCTGGTCGAGGAGAGCAACCTCCAGCGGCAGCTGCTCTACGGCGAGGCGGACCTGGGCCAAGCCAAGGCCGACGTGGCCGCCCGGCGGCTGGCGGAGGCCAACTCCTCCGTCGAGCTGCAGGCCGTGGTGGCAGACCTCACCAGCGGCAACGCCCGGGAGCTGCTCTCGGGCTTCGACCTCATCTGTGACGGCACCGACAACTTCGAGGCCCGGTTCCTCATCAACGATGTGGCCATCCTCACAGGCACCCCCTGGATCTACGCCGGTGCCATCGGCGGCGAGGGCGTGGTCTGGCCCCTGCACCCGCCCCACACGCCCTGCCTCCGCTGCCTGCTGGAGGAACCCCCCGCCAGCGGCGACGTGGACACCTGCGACAGCGCCGGCGTGCTGGGCCCCACCGTGGGCATCATCGGCAGCTGGGCGGCCCTGGAGGCCATGAAGGTGCTCACGGGGAAGGCGCCCCACGGCGACCTCGCCCGCTTCGACTTCTGGCAGGACGAGCGGCAGTTCCTGAAGCCCCCGAAGACCCGCTGCCGCTTCTGCACCGACCGCGTCACCGAGTTCCTGGATGCGCGCTGGACCCTGAAGGCCAGCCTGCTCTGCGGCCTGGAGGGCGTGCAGATCCGCGTGAACCCGCCCGGGAAGCTCGACCTCGCCGCGCTGAAGGGCCGCCTGGAAGCCCGCACCCACAGCCCCTGGAAGCTGGCCGGGATGATGCTGCGGGGCCGCGAGGGCGCCGACGAGATCACCCTCTTCGCCGACGGCCGCGCCCTGGTCCACGGCCCCATGACCCGCGAGCGCGCCCGCAGCTGGTACACCGAGGTGGTCGGGTGCTGACGCTGCTGCTCGCCTCCCGCAATGCGGGCAAGCTCCGGGAGTTTGCGGAGCTGCTGCCGGGCTTCACGCTGGTACCCTGGCCCGCGGCAGCACCGGAACTGCCGGAGACCGGGGCCTTCTTCCAGGACAACGCCCTGCAGAAGGCCGAGGGTGCGCGGGCCTGGTGGCAGGCGCACGGCACGGAGCCCGTGGACGCGGTGCTGGCGGATGACTCAGGCCTCTGTGTGGATGCCCTCTGGGGCGGGCCGGGGGTGCTGAGCGCCCGCTTCGCCCAGGATCTGGCCTCTTACACCGACCGGAACCGCCGCCTGCTGGACATGCTGCCCGAGGGCGCCGACCGGACCGCGCGGTTCGTCTGCGTGCTGGCCTGCGTGCCCCTGCCCGGCCGCCTGCCCGGCGAGCCCTTTACTGTCAGTGGCGCTGTGGAGGGCACCCTGGCCTTCGAGCACCGGGGCAGCCAGGGCTTCGGCTACGACCCGATCTTCCTCCCCGACGGCTATGACCAGACCTTTGGCGAGCTCTCCTCGGAGATCAAGCACACCCTCAGCCACCGGGCCCGGGCCTGCACCGCACTGCTGCAGAAGCTCCACCGGTGACTGGGCGGAGGGACCTCCGGACCGGGCTGGCCATCGCCGTCCTCCTCCTGCTCTGGGCCTCGGCCTTCGCCGGCATCCGGGCAGGGATGCGGCTCACGCCCGCAGGAACCCCCGGCCCGGACGGCTACGGCCCCGGCGAGCTGGCCCTGCTGCGCTTCGGCACGGCCTCGGCGGTGCTCGCGATGTATGCGCTGGTCCGGCGGATGCGGCTGCCGGCCCTGGCGGACCTCCCGCTCATCACCCTCGCGGGATTCCTGGGCATCAGCGTCTACCACGTGGCGCTCAACTTCGGCGAGCTCACGGTCCAGTCCGGGGCCGCCTCCCTCCTCATCGCCGCCGCGCCAGTCTTTACCGCGATCCTCTCGGTGACGGTGCTGCGAGAGCACCTCACGGGGCTGGGCTGGCTGGGCATGCTGGTGGCCTTCGCGGGCGTGCTGCTCATCGCCCTGAGCGGCGGCAAGGGCCTGCACTTCACCCCCGGGGCCCTGCTGATCCTCCTTTCAGCGGCCGTGGCGGCCCTGTTCTCGATCCTCTCGAAGCGCGGGCTCCAGCGCCATGCGGCCCTGGAGTTCACCTGCTACTCCATCTGGGCGGGCACGTTGCCGCTGCTAGTCTTCCTGCCGGGCCTGCTGCGCCAGGTCCGGCACGCGGCGCCCTCGGCGACCGTGGCCGTGGTCTACCTGGGCATCTTCCCCGCGGCCATCGCCTACCTGCTCTGGAACTACGCCCTGGCGCGCCTGCCGACCGCACGGCTGTCCAGCTTCCTGTACCTGTCGCCGGTCCTGGCCAGCCTCATCGCCTGGGTCTGGCTGGGCGAGCTGCCGAGCCTGCTCACCGCGGCGGGCGGCGCCCTCGCCATCCTCGGCGTGATCCTCGTGCAGACCCAGGGGCAGCGCCCCGTCTCAGCCCTCCACAAGAACACTTAGAGACAAAACCCTCGCAGAGGGGCGCGGAGAAGGCAGAGGCTGCAGAGGAAATCCGGATTCCCCTCGATGCCCCTCCACTTTCTTGTCTGTTCTCTGCGACCCTCCGCTATCTCCGCGCCCCTCCGCGAGAGTGGTTCCTGGAGGTAATCCTTTTCCCTTCCATGCAAACAGGAAGGCCTCAGGGCTTCCGCAGGAAGAGCCGGGGATCCACGCGGGCGTTGTTGAGGCTGAGGGACCAGTGGAGGTGCGGGCCGGTGGCGCGACCGGTGCGGCCGACCAGACCCAGCGGGTCTCCGGCCCGCAGCACCTGGCCCTGTTTGACGGTGATCTTCGAGAGGTGCGCGAAGAGGCTCACCACGCCCTCGCCGTGGGCCAGGAACACGGCGTTGCCGCTGAAGAAGAAGTCCCCGGTCAGCACCACCACGCCCGCCGCCGGCGCGCGCACGACCTGGCCCGCCGGTGCCTTGATGTCGAGTCCCGAGTGCGGGGCCCGCGGCTCGCCGTTGAAGACCCGGCGCAGGCCGAAGGAGCCCGTGAGGCCACCCGGCGTGGGCTGGTGGAAGCTGAGCGAGGGCACGAGTCCTTCGGGCCAGGCCTTCCAGGCCGGAGCCGTGAGGGCCTGCTCCTTGGCGATGCGGACCTCGTCCTCGGGGTCCGGGGTCACCAGCCGCTTGTTCTCCAGGCGCAGGCGCTGCTCGGGGTAGTGCTTGGGCTGGATGGTGAAGGCGACCGCGCGGCCATCGACTTCCACCGCATCCGGGCCAGGCTTTGCGCTCAACGGCAGGCCCACCACCGCCTGCCAGCCGCCGCCGCTCCGGCGCGTCAGCACCGGCTCACCGTGGTAGCTCACCCGCGGGGCCTGCGCCCCGGCCGGGAGGGCGAGGAGAGCGACACCCCCGGGCACCGGCGAGGCCTTGAGGGTGGTGTCCTTCGCCGCCTTGGCCGGGCTCGGCAGGCCCGCCGCCAAGAGGGCCAGCAGCGCCCAGCTGCGGAGGCTCACTCCGGCGCCCCAGGCTCGGGAGACCGGGTGAGCACGCCCAGGAAGGTGAGGGGCGCGGCCGAGTCGTTGATCAGCCCATGGCTGCCCCCGGCCTTCACCAGGAACAGGTCCCCCGCCCCCACAGGAAAGCGCTCGCCGTTGAGGACGCCGACGCCCTTGCCCGCCAAGATCAGGTAGAGGTCCTCGGTGTTGGGATGCGGGTGCTCGCCGATGGTGGCACCGGGCTCCAGCGTCGTGGTGCCGAGGCTGATGATGCCTGCCATCTCGCCGAGCTTGAGCAGCTCCATGCCCCGGGTCACGCCCAGGCCGCCCCGGACGTTGAGCTTGGTCTCAAGGGGCACTTCAGCGCTGCGTCGGATCATGGTTCCCTCCCGGGGATGGGTGTGGCATCGGGGCTGGCATCGGCTTCGCTGTCGGCGAGCATCCCCTGGAGTCCGGCCTCGCGCATCTTCACCGCCTCCTGGTAGACGGCGAGGACGGCGGTGCGGACCCGCAGGTACGAGGTCTCGGTGACCTTGGTGTTGAAGGTGAGGGTGGCCACCAGGTAGTCGCGGCCGTCCGGCATGGTCTGGGGGGCGCTCACCTGCACCTGGGGCGGCATGATGGCCGAGCTGCTGCCCTCCCGCAGGCGCACGGACTGGAGGTCGCACCAGGCCTGCAGGCGGGGGGTGATGGTAAGCGCCTCCTCCGGCGAGGCCACCATCACCCGCCCGTAGAGCGTGAAGAAGAGGCGCAGCTGCGGCGGGTCGAAGGAATGGTTCAGGTAGCCCGACATGCTGGCGATCTGCTGGAAGTCCTTCAGCAGGGCCTGCAGCTTGGGGCTGGGCGCCTGGGCCATCAGCCCACCCCGTAGCCGTACTTCGCGACCAGCAGGGTCAGGCGCTCGCGGGCCTCCCGGGGCACCACCGCAGGGGCCGTGAAGAGGGCCGCCTTCAGGGTGTCCCCGCAGGCGCAGGTGCGGGCGGCGTGGCTCAGCAGCGGCACCACGGCGCGCAGCAGGCGCTGGGCCTTGTCCACGTTGGCGTGCATGACCTCCAGCACCGAGGCGGCATCCACGCCCTCGGCCTCCTCCCGCCAGGCGTCGTAGTCCGTCACCAGGGCGATGCAGGCGTAGCAGAGCTCCGCTTCCCGGGCCAGGCGGGCCTCGGTGACCTGGGTCATGCCGATCAGATCGGCGCCCCAGCTCTGGTGCAGGCGGCTCTCGGCCCGGGTGGAGAAGGCCGGACCCTCCATGCAGACGTAGGTCGCGCCCCCCTCGATGGGCAGGTCCAGCTCCCGGCCCTCGGTCAGGAGCGTCTCCGACAGGTGGAGGCAGGTGGGCTCGGCAAAGCTGACGTGGGCCACCAGGCCCTCGCCAAAGAAGGTGTCCTGGCGGTGCCGGGTCTTGTCGATGAACTGCTTGGCGAGCCGGAGCTGGCCGGGTTGGTGGGCCTCCTGGAGGCTGCCCACGGCGGACACGGAGATCAGGCGCTCGACGCCCAGGGACTTCAGGGCCCAGATGTTGGCGCGGTAGTTCACCTCGCTGGGGGTGAAGCGATGCCCCTCGCCGTGGCGGGCCAGGAAGGCCACGGGCGCCCCATCCAGGTGGCCCAGGGCCACGGGGCCCGAGGGTTCCCCGAAGGGCGTGGCCACCACCACGGACCGGTCCAGGACCAGGCCCTCCATCTGATAGAGGCCGCTGCCGCCGATGATGCCGATGGGTGCTCGCATCCGTCCATTCTACTTGCCCCGGGCCCTGGGCCGTGGTTCTCTTGGAGTCCTGACAACCTGTGTTGGATGTTCGGGAAGCAGGTTTGAATCCTGCGCTGCCCCGCAACGGTATGCACCACGCGCCTTGCACTTTGATCCGCGTGAGACCTGAGACCTTCTGGAAGCCCCCGGAGCCATGCGCGGGCAGCCTCCAGGAAGTTCAAGCCCGAGTCACTGGGAGGAATCCCGGGAAGGCTCGGGGGGAGCCTCCAAAGCCCCTGTCGCGTGTGAGCCCGGAGACCGGTCCTGCACCTCACCCCCCGTCGCGGGCACGGGCCGGGCCATGGTCCCTCGCGGACCCGCCCTGCCGCCGCGGCTTCATGCGTGGAGGCATGATGGGCCATTCCCGAGCTATTTCTACCCTGGCGGCCCTGTCCGCCTTCATTCCTGCGGCCTGGGGCGCTGCCGATGCCCTCGAGCGGAAGCCCGGCGAGGCCACGGTCACCATCAGCGCCGAGACCCAGCCCGTGGAGGTCACCCGCACCCCGGCCCCGGTGCGCATCGTGGAGGCGGACGAGCTGGCCCGCCTGGGCAGCCGCACCCTCGCCGAGCTGCTGGAGATCCTCCAGCCCGGGGCTGTGATGCCCGCCGGCGGTGCCGGCAGCCAGGCCTCGGCCTTCCTCAACGGCACCCTGAGCCGCAACGTCGTGGTGCTGCTGGACGGCCTGCGGCTCAACGACCCCACCGCCACCAGCCCCGATCTCGGGGCCCTCAGCCTCGTGGGCATCGCCCGGGTGGAGCTGATCCTGGGGCCCGCCTCGGTGCTCTACGGCAGCGACGCCATCGGGGGCGTCATCGCCCTCACCAGCCTGGGCCGGGGAGAGGCCGGATTCCATGGCCAGACGGGCCTGAAGCTGGGCACCGATGGCCAGCGCGGCGGCTCCGCCCAGGTGCAGCTCAGCGGCGACCGACACTGGCTCGCCGCGGGCGCGGAGGCGCAGCGGCAGGAGAGCCCCTTCCCCGGGGACGCCTTCCGGCAGGCCGGGGGCTTCCTCCGCCTGGGCGCCAGCCTGGACGCACTGGACCTGACCGCCTCCTACCGCAACTCGGGGCAGACCGCCTCGGTGCCCTTCGCCACCAGCGGCTGGCCCACCGCGCGCAGCTACGATCCCAGCCGCGAGACCCGCGCCCGGCAGGAGAGCTGGGGCGCCAGCCTGCGCTGGGCCCTGGCGCCAGGCCTCGTGCTGGAGAACCGGCTGCAGGCCGCCTCGGGCCTCACCAGCGATCCCGATGGCTCCCAGCGGCGCCAGACGGACCGGGACTTCAAACGGGTCGAGGATCAGCTGACCCTGCACTGGACGCCCCTCAGCACCCTCCGCCTCTCGGCGCGCCTCGAGGGCCGCGAGGACACCAGCCACGCGAAGAACTACTACGACCCGGGGACCTACGCGGCCGTGCCCTACCGGGGCGAGGGCCGCGACCTCGCGGGCGCCCTGGAATCGCGCTGGACCCTGGCCCCCGGCCTGGACTGGGTCGCGGGCCTGCGTCGGGATGGCGGCCACCGGGACCTCTCCCGCGCCGACACCGGTGCCCGGGAACGGGCGGGCAGCGCCGAGGCCACCACCTGGCGCTCGGGCCTCAACTGGGTGGTTGCCCCGGAGCTGCGCCTCTACGCCAGCGCTGGCCAGGGCTTCCGCATGCCCAACACCACGGAGTTCACCCTCAACGCCCAGGCCCAGAGCCAGGATGGCAAGGCCTATCCGCTGCAGCCAGAGCGGAGCCGCACCTTCCAGCTCGGCGCCACCGGGCTGGTCGCAGGCCACTGGGAATACCGGCTCGAGGCCCAGCGCACTCGCGTCAGCGACCTGCTGGCCTACGTCTACGACACCAGCTTCGCCTGGCCCCCGCTCTACACCTCGCACTACCTCAACAGCGGCAGCGTCCAGGCCCAGAGCCTGGAGGGCGCCCTGGGCTGGCGCGGCGGCGGCGATGTGGCCTTCGGGGCCGACCTGATGGCCCGCAGCCAGGACACCCGGGACCTGGACCACAACACGGCCGGGCAGCGCTACGGGCAGCAGAACAGCGCCATCCTGCGGCACCCCTTCTTCACCTGCGGCGTGGCGGCCTTCCTCCAGACCAAGGCCTGGCGGGCGGACCTGCGCCTCGACCGCATCGGCCCCCGCTACGACCTGAGCGACACCACCTACGAGGTGCTCTCCACCGGCAGCCCCTACCGGGACCTGAGCCTGGGCCTGTCCCATGAGCCCCTGAAGGGCCTGGTCCTCGCCCTGCGCGGCGAGCACCTGCTGCAGCCCCGGCAGAAGGTGCAAGACTGGCTGGCCGGACGCCAGAATCCCAACGGCGATGCGGCGCTGGTCTACGGCTTCCCGGCACCGGGCCCCCGCTGGTCCCTCAGCGCCACCTGGAGGTGGTGATGATCCGGCGGCTCCTCGCGCTGCTGCTGGTCCTGGCGCTGCCCCTCGGGGCGACCGGGCCACAGCGCGTGGTGAGCCAGGCCGTGGGCACCGATGAGCTGCTGCTGGCCCTGGCGGATCCCGGCCAGATCGCGGCCCTCAGCCACATCGCCCAGGACCCCCGGTTCAGCCCCGTGGCCGCGGAGGCCAAGCGGTTCCCCACGATCCGCGAGAGCGACGCCGAGAGCGTCCTGCGCTTCCGGCCGGACCTGGTGCTCGCCACCACCTTCACCCGGCCCGAGACCCTGAGCCTGCTCCGGCGCGCCGGGGTCCACCTCGTGGTGCTGGACCGCTTCGACACGCTGGAGGACGTCTACGCCAGCCTCCAGCTGCTGGGGCGGGAGCTGGGCCAGGAGGCGCGGGCCGAGGCCCTGATCGCCCAGTCCCGGAGCCGCGCGGCGGCCCTGGCGGCGCGCCTGCGGGGCGTGAAGCCCGTGCGCGTGCTCAGCGCCACCATCTATCCCTTCACCTCCGGCACCGGCACCACCTTCCAGGACCTCTGCGACCACGCGGGCGCCCTGAACGTCGCGGCGGAAGCGGGGCTCCGGGGCCACGCGCCCACGCCTTCGGAGCGCCTCCTCCTGTGGAACGCCGAGGTGCTCGTCGTCTCCGACGACCCAGGCATCCAGGCCCGACTGGGCGAGATCCCCCACTACCGCGCCCTGCCCGCCTTCAGGGCCGGACGCCTGGTTCCGGTACCCGGCGCCATGATGTCCAGCCTCTCCCACCACCGCATCGCCGCCTATGAAGTGCTGGCGCGGGCCCTGCACCCGGACCGGTTCCGGTGAGAACCCGCGCCGCCATCCCCGTCCTGCTGGCCCTGCTCGCCGCCGCCTTCCTGGCCTCGCTGGCCTTCGGCGAGATGCGGCTGAGCTTCAGCCAGGTGCTGGCGGCCCTCCAGGGGGGTGGCGACGAGATCGCCCGCACGGTCGTGCGGGACTTCCGGCTGCCCCGGGCCCTGGTGGGCATGGCCGTGGGCGCGGCGCTGGGCGCCAGCGGTGTGGTGATGCAGGCCTTCTTCCGCAACCCGCTGGCCAGCCCGGGGCTGCTGGGCGTCAGCAGCGGCGGGGCGCTCGGCGCCGTGGCCGTGCTGGCCATGGGCCCCGTGCTGGGCTTCGCCTCGGCCACCCTGTGGGCCCTGCCCCTGGCCTCGGTGGCCGGGGCCTTCGCCGCTACGGGGGCTGTCCTGATGCTGGCCCAGCGGGGCGCGGGCACCGAGCGGCTGCTGCTCTCGGGCGTCGCCCTCAACGCCCTCCTGGGGGCGGGCACCAGCTTCCTGCTCACCACCACCGCGGGCCACTTCGAGGTGAACGCACAGATCCTCTTCTGGCTCATGGGCGGCCTTGAGAGCCGCAGCTGGGAGCACGTGTGGATGGGCGGCCCACCGATCCTGGCCGCCTGCCTGCTGCTGCTGCCCCTGGGGCGCCCCATGGACCTGCTCAGCCTGGGCGAGCAGAGCGCGCAGAGCCTCGGCGTGGATGTGCGACGGCTGCGCTTCCAGCTGATCCTGCTGTCCACGATCCTCACGGCCATGGCCACGGCCGTGGCGGGCATGGTGGGCTTCGTGGGCCTGGTGGTGCCCCACGTCATGCGCCTAGCCTTCGGCCCAGACCACCGGCGGCTGCTGCCCTATTCCATGCTCGGCGGAGCGAGCTTCCTGCTGGCCTGCGATCTGGTCACGCGCACGTTCCCCCTGGGCCTGCGGCTGGGGGTCGTCACGGCCCTGATCGGCGGGCCGTTCTTCCTCTGGCTCCTGCGGAGGCCGCAGTGAGCCCCGCGGCGCTCCACGCCGCCAGCCTCTCGGTCCCGGGCCGGCTGGAGGCGGTGTCCCTGGATCTGGGCCCTGGCGAGCTGGTGGCGGTGGTGGGCCCCAACGGCGCGGGGAAGTCAACGCTGATCCAGGCCCTGGCGGGGCTCCTGCCCGCCCAGGGCACCATCCACTGGAATGGACAACCGCTGTCACGCATCCTCATGGCGGACCGCGGCCGGCGCCTGGCCTGGGTGGGGCAGGAGGCTCACTTCGAGTTCGCCTTCCCGGTGCGGGAGGTGGTGGCCCAGGGCCGCTATGCCTGGCAGGACGATCCCTCCGGCGTGGCCGAGGCCCTGGCGGAGCTGGACCTCACCCACCTCGCCGACCGCCCCGCCACGCGGCTCTCCGGCGGCGAGCGCCACCGAGTGGGCCTGGCCCGGGCCCTGGCCACCCGGGCCCCCATCCAGCTGTGGGACGAGCCCGTGGCGCAGCTGGACGTGCGCCACGCCCTGGAGGTCATGCGCCTGGCCCGGCGCCTCGCCAATGAGGGCGGCACCGTCCTGGTCAGTCTCCACGACCTGCGCGCGGCCTACCGCTTTGATCGCGTGCTGGTCCTGGATCAGGGGCGCCTGGTGGGCAACGGCCGCCCCCACGAGGTGCTGACCGCGCCCCTCATCCGGACGGTCTTCCGCGTGGAGGCCACCTTCGTGGAGTCCCTGGTGCCCGAGCTCCCGCCTGGATAGAACGTGCTAGGCCTTCAGACGATCTTGTTGATCATGATCGGGCTAACCAGCGAGGTGCCGAGCGAGTAGTTCCGCAGCTTCTCGATGTGCAGCAGGTTCAAGTGGGTGCCCATGGGCAGCACCGCGATCTCGTTGTTCGTGACGTAGACGTCGTCGGCCAGGATCATGCCGGGCTGGAGCTCGTCCAGGGCCAGCAGCACATGCCGCTCGGCTTCCGTGACAGGCACGTGGATGAGCTCACCCAGCGCCTTCAGCACGTCCGGGTCGTATTTCGTCCCGGCGCCAGTCTCGATCTCGTTGAAGACCACCATCTTGGACTTCCGGATCTGGAGGCGGTTGACGTACTCGCTCACCACCTTCAGGATCCGCGAGCCGAGGGGCAGGTCCTCCCGCTGGATCCGCTCGTTGGGGTAGCCCGTGCCGTCATAGTTCTTGGTGCTGTACTTGATGATCTGGGCCACGGAGTGCAGCCTCGGGATGTTGGCGATGATGTTGGAGCCGACCTCCGGCGCCCGGAGGAACATCTCGTTCTCCTGGGGGCTGAGCCGCTCGCCCCGGCTGATCTTCGCCTGGACCTCCAGCGGGATGGCCAGCCAGCCGATGCGGGCCAGCAGCGCGGCCAGGCCAATGTCCCAGCCCACATCCAGGGAGAACTTCTCCGCGATGGCCACGGCCAGGTCCCGGATCTCCTTCGTCCGGCCGAAGCCCTTGGGGTCGAAGAGGGACAGCAGCTCTACCAGCGTCTGGACGCTACCGGTCAGGGTCTGCTCCAGCAGGGTGCGCTCGGCCATGACCAGCTCGTACTGGTTCACGGCGTCCACCAGCACCAGCCGAAGGTCATCGCCCTTGATGGGCTTGGTGAGGAAGCGGAAGACCTGGCCCTGGTTCACCGCGTCGATGGCGGTGCCCAGCTCGGCCTGGCCCGTGAGCATGACCCGCGTGGTGTTGGGCGAGAGGAACTTCCACTGGTCCAGGAAGTGGATGCCGTCCATGCCGGGCATCATCATGTCGGCGATGACCACAGCGAAGGGCGCCGCGTCGAACAGGACCTGCAGGGCGGCCTCACCCGACTCCGCGGTGACGACTTCGAACTCGTCCCGGAGGATCCGGCCCAGCGACCTCAGCAGCAGCACATCATCGTCGACAAGAAGGACGCGGGGTTTCATGGTCGACTCCTGCCGGGGGAAACCTGTGGGGCGAGGGGGGAATGGTCGTTCAGATGGCTGGGAGCGGTCAAGGGGTGCTCCGCGGGTCCGCGTTGTCGGAGGATGGCAGCCTCGGGGGGCGGCCCTCCTTCCATTTTTTCACAAGAACGTTCCACCGCGAGCCCGCACAGGCCAGATCCGCCTCGGGATAGTCGGACATGCCCGTGCCCTCGGTGAAGTCGCCCGGGAGAACCTGCTGGTCCAGCCAGGAGTGGGCCGCATGCAGCGCCAGGGAGATGAGGGTCGGATGGTCGTCCAGGGAGGTCAGATACTGCCGCTGGATGGCCGAGGCGAATGGGGCAGGCAGGCCCCAGAGGCTCACCAGCTGGGCGCCCACCTGGATGTGGTCGGTCCCGAAGGTCTGCCGCTCCAGCTGCGTCAGGATCTCGCCCTGGGCCAGCCCCTTCTCCAGGACCGAGTGGTAGGGGCAGCCCGGATGGATGGCCATGGCGACCAGCCCGATGTCGTGGAGCAGCCCCACGGAGTAGGTCTCCTCGGCGGCCCGCCGGTCACCGGTCTCCTTGTAGACGAGCTCCCGGGCCAGCCGACCCACCCGCACGGAGTGAGCCCAGACATCCTCGAGGGAGAGCCCCTCGGGACGCTCGTCCACCGCCGCAGCCAGCAGGTCCCGACTCAGGACCATCTCCTGGAGCAGGTCCACCCCGAGGAACTCGACGGCCTGGCTCAGACTGGTGATGGAGCGTCGGAACGGCATGTAGGCGGAGTTCACCAGCTTGAGCACCTTCGAGGCCATGCCGATGTCCTGCCCGATGATCGCGGCAAGGCGCTGCAGGTTCGGTGTGGGCTGTTCGAGCTGCTCCTTCAGGGCCACCAGGTGCCGCGACAGGCTGGGAATCCGCTCCAGGCCGGCCACGAAAGACCGGCCAATCCGGGCATCCTCTGCGGCGGGATCGAGGCAGAACGAGTCCAGGATCACGACCAGGTCATTCGGATCGACGGGCTTGACCAGGAAGCGGTGGTAGTCGCCTTCGGCCTCGAGGATGCGCCGCAGGGGGGCATGCCCCGAGAGGACCACACGCACCGCGCCCGGCTGCAGCTGCCGGGCGTGGTGCAGGACCTGGGAGCCATCCATGCCGGGCATCTGCATGTCCGTCAGCACGATGTCGAAGCGGGACCCAGCCATCTGCCGGACAGCCTCCTCGCCGGAGTCCACGGAGACCACCTCCCACTCGGGCCGCTGGGTGTGGAAGGTCCGGTTGAGGGCCCGCAGGATCAGCGGATCATCATCGACGGTGAGCATCCTCATGGCGTCACTCCCAAGGGTCGGCAGGGCTGCCCTGGGGGGTGCCCAGGGGAAGCCGGAGGATGAAGGTGGTGCCTGCGCCCAGCTCGGACTGGCAGTGGATGGTACCCCCATGCCGGTTGACGATGACCTGATAACAGACCGTGAGGCCCTGGCCGGTGCCCTTCCCGACCCGCTTGGTCGTGAAGAAGGGGTCGAAGATCTTCTTCTGGACCTGCTCGTCGATGCCCACGCCGTTATCCGCGATGCGGATCTCCACGCCCAGGGCGTGGCGCCGGGTGGAGAGCGTGATCACGCCCTTCCCCGCGTCGGCGGGGACCTTCTCGCCGATGGCGTCGGCCGCGTTGACGATGAGGTTGAGGAACACTTGGTTGAGCTCGGCCGGCAGGCCCTGGATGTACGGGAGGGCAGGATCCAGATCCAGGACCAGGTCCGCGAGGTGCTTCCACTCGTTGCGGGCCACGGTCGAGGTCGTGACGAGGCACTCGTTGACGTCCACCGGGACTTTCTCCGTGCCGCCCGGGTGGGAGAACTCCTTCATGGCCCGGACGATTTTCGTCACGCGCTGGATGCCCTCGAGCGACTCGCTGATGGCCTGGGGCACCTCTTCCCGGAGGTAGGCGAGATTCACCTCCGTGGCCAGGGACCGGAGCTCTTCCGCCTTGGCCTCGGGAAGCTCCATCAGGACGGACTCGTTGGCGTCCGTCAGTCGGCGCAGCTGGGCATAGGACTTCTTGAGGAACTCCAGGTTGTTGCCCAGGAACTGGATGGGCGTGTTGATCTCGTGGGCGATGCCCGCCGCCAGGCGGCCGATGGATTCCATCTTCCGGGACTGCTCCAGCTCGATCAGCACGTCGCGGTTGGAGGCCTCGATCTCCTGGCGCGCATCCATCTCCGCGATCAGGTCAAGGTTCTTCTGATCCAGCTCCCGGGTGCGCTCGACGACCAACGCTTCCAGCTCCAGACGCGTCTCCGACCGCTCCACCTTGGAGCCCAGGGCCCGGGCGGCGATGCGCAGGACCCCCTGTTCCGAGGTCGACCAGGACCGGCCGCCGTCACACTCATCGAAGCCGATGAACCCCCACCAGACGCCCCGGACGCGCACCGGCACCACCAGGATGGACTGGACACCGTGGGCTTCCAGGAGCGCCCGCTCCGTGTCGGGAAGGGACGCCACCTGGCCGTGGATGACGCGGTCCAGCTGCAGCTCATCGATCCACCGCCCGAAGCCCGCCGCCCGCATGTTGAAGTTCAGGGCACCGGGATCGTCCTTGAGCGCACCGGCCCCCTCCCGGAACCACTCGAACACCAGGCCCATGCCAACCTCGTCCTCACCCTCCACATCGTCCCGGCGCCGGAAGATGGAGACCCGGCTGGCCTCGGAGGCGATGCCCAGGGTGTAGAGGAATTCGGGAATGCCACCCTCCCAGGTCTCGGAGTTGAGGAGGCCCGCGACCGCGCGGCTCACCGCTTCGAGGAGGCGATCGCGCTGCTCCAGTGCCCGCTCCATGCTCTTGCGCAGGGTGATGTTGGCGTGGGTCCCGATCATGCGGGTCGGCTTGCCGGCCGCATCGCGCTCCACCACCGAGCCGCGGTCCAGGACCCAGATGTAGTTGCCCTGCCGGGTCTGAATCCGGTGCTCGCTGAGGTAGCGGGGCAGGACGCCATCCAGGTGCCGCTGCAGGGCCTGGAAGGTCCGATCCCGGTCCTCCGGGTGCAGGCGGGAGTCCCACTCCGAGAGATCCGAGGTCAGCTCGTCAGGCGAGTAGCCGATCATGGCCTTCCAGTTGCTGGAGTAGAAGACCTTGCCCTCGGGGATGTTCCAGTCCCACAGGCCGTCGCCGCTGCCGTCGATGGCGGCCGCGAAGCGCTCCTCGCTCTCCTTGAGGGCCTGGGCGCTGCGGCGGAGCTCTGTGACGTCCTGGAAGGAGACCACCGCCCCGGTCCGGCGCCCGCCCCGGATGATGGGCGTGCTCACCAGGGAGACATGCAGGAGCTGGCCGTCCTTCCGGCTGAAGATCTCGTCGTTGGAGCGGTAGACCCCACCGCCCTTCAGGACCTGGGTGACCTCGCAGTCCTCGCTGGGAATCGGGTTCCCCGCCAGATCCTGCCGGTGGAACAGGTCATGGGCGGACTGGCCCAGCAACTCCTGGCTGGTCCAGCCCAGGATCTCCTCGACACGGGGGTTCGCGAAGGTGATCCGTCCCTCTTCGTCCAGAACGTAGAGCCCATCGCCCATGGTGTCGGTGATCTCTTCCAGGCGCTGGTGGGCATCGGCGATGTCCCGCACCAGGGAGGCCTGCACGTCGCGGGCGTCGGTCAGCTCCCGAATCCGGTCCCGGACCGCCCGGGACATGGCGTTGAATGCGGTCCCGAGCCGACCGATGTCATCCTCGCCTTCCCAGACCAGGGGCGGGGTGAGGTTCCCGTTGGCCACGGACTCGCTGGCCGTGGTCAGGGACGTGAGGTGGCGCGTGAGCCAGAAGCTGAGGACCGTGAGCAGCCCCGCGGAGAGCAGCAGCTCGCCCAGGGCGATGGCCACCCCCTGGCTGAGCAGCTGCCGATGGGCGGCCAGGATCTGGGAGAGGTCCAGGCCGAAGTGGACATCGCCGAGCTTCTGCTTGGCGACGTTGATCTCCGAGACGACGTTGTAGCGCGGGGTCCCGTTGGCGACGAAGAGCTTGAAGCCCTGATCCGCGCTCGGCAGCGCCTTGTCCCGGGGCCAGCCACTGATGGCCACCATCCGACCCAGAGAGTCGTGCACGGCCAGGTAGTCGATGCCCTGGGTCCGCACGCACTCATCAAGGATGGCCTGGACCGTGGCGGAGTCCCGCTGGGCCAGGGGCGCGATGAGGGCCGCGTGCAGGACCGGGGTCATCTGCGAAGCATGCCGGGCCGCCTGCTCGGTCATCTGCCCCGACAGCAGCCGGAGGCTGTTGACCACCAGGAGCGTGAGCATGGTCGCCTCGACCAGGATCGCCGCCAAGAGCATGCGGGAGCGGATCGACCGCCCCATGAAAGAACGCTTCATTTAAGCCCCAGGATCTTCCTGACTTCCACCGCGTAGGGGCTCATGGCTTCCAACTCTCCGCGCCGCAGCTTCCGATAGCCGCCCAGGTTGTTCTTCTCCAGGTACTGCAGCCCCTCGGGGGTCTTGGCGAAGGCTCCGATGGCCGCCTCGATGGCCGCCTGCCGCTTCCGCTGCCGGCCATTCAGCATGTAGACCCGGCCGGCCATGGCGGGGCTCTCAGCCAGCACCCGCAGCTTGGCTTTGACTTCCGGGGCCAGGTTCTGGAAGTTCGGCAGGGACATGAGCCCGGCGCTGCCCTCGCCGACCAGGAGCAGCTGGCCCACGCTGTCCGCGGCGCTGACATAGCGCAGCGTCACATCGGTGCGACGCATGCGGCGCAGCCAGGACTCGCCCCAGAGCGTGACCAGGGAGGAGGGGCTCAATCCGATGACCGTCTTGTTCTTCAGGTCAGCGGCTTCCTTGATCCCCGCGTCACTCCTGACGACGACGAGTGCCTTGAAGTCGGCCTTGTAGGTGAGCAGGGGCAGGTAGGCGGCGTCCATTTGCAGCATCCGCGCCTGGTGGCCGGTGGTGATCGCGATGTCGTATTTCTGACCGACGGCCTGCCGTGCGAACTCCGTGAAGTCCGGCGCCGTCACGATCTCCACCTCGACCCCCAGGGCCTTGGTCAGGTAGGTCCGCAGCGGCTGGTACTGCTCGAGGATGAAGCGCGCACTGGTGTGCGGCGCGACGCCCACCTTGAACGAGTCTGCCGGGGCCTGCCCGAGCAGAGGGACGAGCGGCAGGGTCATGCCGATCAGGAGTCCAGAGAGCCAGCGGGCAATGGTTTTCACGATCCTACCTCACGGAACTAATATCGGCCGGATCTAGACAATCCTGAGGATGGCCCCAACCGGAAGCCCCCGCGAAGGGGCTACAGCTACTATCGTTCGTTTCAGCCATTCGCCTCATACGCTTGATTACGTAGTTGACGCGAACGTCCGCTGAATCGACTTGGTCAGACCAGGCCCGCCTTGACCGCGACCCGCACCAGGGAGGTCGAATTATGCAGGGTGAGCTTCTCGAGGATGTGGCTGCGGTGCACATCGACGGTCCGGGGACTGATCCCGAGGCGCGGACCGATCTCCTTGGAGGCGCGACCCTGGCCGATGAGCCGAAGCACGTCCATCTCGCGGGACGTCAGCCTGGCTTCGAGCAGCTGCTGCAGCGCCGAGGCCTCCCGGCCGGGGCCGTCAGCCCGGCCCAAGGCCATGGCCTGGGCCACAAGGCGGTTCTCTTCGTGCCTCTGCTGGAACGCCTCCATGGACTCGGCCACCATCTGCTGGAGGCTGGGGACATCCACGGGCTTGGTGAGGAAGCGGAAGACCTGGCCCCGATTGACCGCGTCCATGGCCACGGGAAGGTCCGCCTGCCCCGTCAGCATGATCCGGACCGTATCGGGGAAGTCCTGCCGAAGACCCCGCAGCACGTCGATGCCCGACATGCCCGGCATCTGATGATCCACCACGGCCACCGCGGGCTGGGGGCCCTTGGCCAGGATGGCCAAAGCTTCCTCGCCTGACTGGGCGGTCTGCACCAGGTAGTGGTCACTGAACAACCGCCTCATGCTCTTGAGGATCAGCGGATCGTCATCCACAAAGAGAATGCACGCCGGGAGTTCGGCGCCGTGTTTCCCTGGCGTCGAGGGCGTGGAATCAGCACTGGGGGTCATCCAGACTCCTTCTTTGGACGACTATAACCCATATTCAGGTCCGCTCAATTGCGTATGACACTGGACCTAGCTGTCCTGTTTTTCCAATCAGGCCACGGCCTGGGCTTTCACCCTCCGCCCTCGGGCAGAGGAGGGAATCTTGAAGCCCGCCGTCTTGTATTCGCCGAGCTTGTTGCGGACCGTGCGCAGGGCGATGTCCAGGTGGCGGGCGCAGTCGCTGCGGTTGCCGTGGAGCGCCTGGAGGGTGCTCAGGATCCAGAAGCGCTCGAGCTTGTGGAGGCTGAGCCCCAGGGGAAGGGCCACGGGCTTGCCCACGGCCACGCCCATGAGCGGACGGTCCGGATCCGCCTGCTGGACATCGGAGCGGGAAGCCTCGTAGGCGATGCTGACCGACTCCCGGATGACCTCGACCTGATCCCGGATCCGGGCCAGCGCGAAGGCCTCCTGGAAGAGCTCGTCCCACTGGTGGGACATGGCGACCTGGTCCCCGCGAATCCGGTTGGTCGCGGCGATGACCCGTTCCTGGCTCTCTTCCACGATGCCCGCCACGTTCTCGTGGGCCGCGTGGATCATGCCGAGGGCCTGCCCAAGGACATCCCGGGTGTCGACAGCCGGACGGGAGGGGCGCCCTGCAACCTTCTCAACGAGGCTGATCAGGAAGAGCGGCTCCGGATTCTCCCCGCTGCTGCAGGTCACCGCGATGGTGAACTGGCCCTCCTTGACGTCACCGTCAGCGGTCGTGAAGGGGAGGGAGAACTCAAAGGACCGGGACTGACCCGCAGGAACCTCCGCAGCCATCTCCTGGAGCGCGGCCCGTACGATCGCCCGGTTCACCGTGTCCGGAAACATGCGCTCGCACCAGTCCTCGCGGCTCGCCACCTCCTCCGAGGAGTAGCCCGTCAGCTCAGCCGCTTCCTTGCTGTAGCGGAGCAGCGCACCGGCCGCATCAAACACCAGGATGCCCAAAGGCCGGGATTCCCCCATGATCATTACCTCCTCAGTTCGCGGTCATCCGGACGGTCTTCCGGAATGCACGACCACCTCTGAAGGCTAGAGCGAGCCCGGCCCAGGCTCCATACGCTTGATCACCTACTTGAATAAGTGTTATTACATATTTTAGGGGGCAGAATCCGGCCCCGACTGGCCGTGTCGGAGGGCCCAGCCCAGCCCCACGGGCCCAGCCACGGTGGTGATCAGCAGGGCTCCGATTATGCCGGCCTGGACCTCGGGTGTGAGCAGCTTCACACCCTGCAGTTGTAGCTGCGCACCGGCCGCCACGAAGATGAGGCCCACCTCGCCCCGGGGCACCATGCCCCAGCCGATCAAGGCGGCCCGGGTGCCACGGCCCCCGCCGAAGCCGGCGACGTATTTCCCCAGGATTCCAAGCGCCGCAAGCACGGCGGCCAGGCCCAGGGTCGACGGCTTGAACAGGGCCACCAGATCCACCTTCGCACCCATGAGCACGAAGAAGAGCGGCGAGAGCACGGTCACCAGGGGATGAACCAGCTCCTCCAGGGTGTGCTGCTCCCGGCGCTCCAGGTCCTCGATGTGCGCAGGTTCCAGGATGAGGCCGGCGGCATAGGCACCCACGATGGAGGCCAGTCCCGCGAGGCTGCCCAGCCAGGCCAGCAGAAAGGCGAAGCCCAGGCCCAGGGGCAGCAGCACCTGCTCGCCCCGGAAGCGGCTGGCGAGCCGGAAGAGTCGGGGCGTGGCCCGGCGGCCCAGGGTGAGCGCCGCAGCCAGGAAGCCCAGGGCCAGGGCCAAGGTCTTGGCCAGGCCGGAGCCGAGGCCCCCCACGGCGGTGCCCACCATGCCCGAGACGGCCACCAGCACCAGCAGGCCCAGCACGTCGTCCACCACGGCGGCACCCACGATGACGCGGCCTTCGACCGACTCCGAAGCCCCCTTCTCCCGCAGCACCTGCGCAGAGATGCCGATGCTGGTGGCACAGAGGCAGGCGCCAATAAAGAGGTCCAGCACGAAGGGCGACCCCGCGGGCAACAGGAGCCAGGCCCCTGCCAGCCCCGCGGCCATGGGCGCCACCACCCCGATCACCGCCACGCGCAGGGAGGCCAGCCCAACCTTCAGCATCTGCGGCACCGAGGACTCCAGGCCCACGGCGAACATGAGCACCACCACGCCCAGCCCGCCGAGCAGCTCTGCCTCCGGAGAGGCCCCCACTGCCGGGAACCAGGCCCAGGTCCGATGCAGGGCCGTGAGGATCAGGCCCACGGCCAGCTCCCCTGTGACCGCAGGCAGCCGCAGCCGCACTGCCAGCTCGCCGCCCACCTTCGCCGAGAGCCAGAGCAGCGCCAGCAGCATGAGCGTGCCCGCCAGCGGATCGTGGGCCAGGAAGGCCAGGAACATCGGTCACCTCAGTCCCCGCATGATCCCACGCTCGTGGTGCCGGTCTGAACTGCCCAGACCAAGCGGATGCCCATGGGCACCACGTGGCAGGGGCCTGGGGGCCCGGCAGTGCCCCCAGAGGGGTGACAGCCAGGACGCGCACAGCGTGGCCTGGCGCCAGAGGGGCTGTGCCCCGATGGAAGGGCACCCCGCCGACAACCATTGGTGCCTGATTTATTGGCGGGGCGCACTAGGCTGAGGTATGACGTGGCTCGAAGCAGCATCCTGGGGTTCAACTGGCGTGGTCCTGGCGGCGCTGGCCCTCCTGCGCCACCACTGGGCCCGCCTGCTGCCGCTGGCCCGGGACCTGGCCCTGCCCCCCGAGCCCCCCTCGGTCTGTCTCTGCATCCCGGTGCGGGACGAGGCGGCAGAGGTGGGCCCGGCCCTCGACTCCTGGCTGGCCCAGGACTACCCCCGGCTGACCATCCTCGTGGTGGACGACGGCTCTACGGATGGCAGCACGGAGCTCCTGCAGGCCCGCGCCACGGCCCGGCCCGAGCGCCTGCGGGTGCTGCGCAACGACCACCTGCCTCCGGGCTGGCTGGGGAAGAACCACGCCCTGGCCCTGGCAACCCGGCAGCCAGAGGCCGCGGCGGCGGAGTGGCTGCTGTTCGTGGATGCGGACGTGCAGGCCGCGCCCACGCTGTTGAGCCGGGCCCTGGCCCATGCCCTGGAACAGGCCCCCACGGACATCCTGGCCCTGGTGCCCGCCGTGGACGCCATGAGCCCCGGCGAGCGCATCATCCTGCCCCTGGCGGCCTCGGCGTTCCTGCTGGCGGTGCCTCCCCACCAGGTGCCCAACCCCCGCCATCCAGCCTTCTGTGGCGTCGGCGCCTTCACCCTGGTGCGCCGTGCCGCCTACGACGCCGTCGGCGGCCATGCGGCGGTGCCGCTGGAAGCCATCGACGACATGATGCTGGCCCGCCGCGTGAAGCGCGCGGGCTTCGTGAACCGCGTGGCTCGGGGCGGCCCTGACCTGCACCTGCGGATGTACCACGGCCTCTGGGAGCTGATCCGGGCCATGCGGAAGAACGCCGCCGCCCTGCCCGCCTGGGGCCTGCTGCCACCGGCCCTGCCCCTGGTGCTTCTGGTGGGCCTGTCCCCGGCCTGGCTGCCCTTCGCCGGTCATCCCGGCCTGGCCCTCCTGCTCTGGCTGCTGGTCCCGGTCCTGGCCGGGGATGCCCAGCAGCGGCTCACCAAGCGCCCCATGGACCTGCTCTGGGCCCTCTGGCCGCTGACCGCCGTGGTCTTCGCCGTCGGCACCGCCTGGGCCCTCTGGGACCGCCTGCAGGGCGTGAACCACTGGCGGGGACGGGATGTGGCGCTGCGGTGATGGGCGCTATCAGCTATCAGCTATCAGCTGTCAGCTGTCAGCTGTCAGCTGTCGGCGAAAGAAGGGGCTGGCTTCGCGGTACGGTTGGGGGGGAGTTGCGCAGGGCTGTCAGCTCTCTGCTATTAGCTACAAGCCTCACCGTCTGAGTGAGTCGAGCCCTTCTTGACTGACAGCCGAGAGCTGACAGCCGAGAGCTCCCAATCACGTCCCCTCGAACAACCTCAGCGTGTCGTCCAGCCGGCGGAGGATGGCGAGGATCCGGAAGGGTTCCACGGCCACGTAGTCCACAGCGCCTGCGGTCAGGGCGTGATGCCGCTTCTTCGCTTCGTCCTCTTCGGTGCCAACGAGGATCACCGGGACCGGACAGCTCTCCTCCTCCACGAGCTGCCGGCAGAGCTCGAGCGGACTGGCCAGACGCAGCTGGTTGTGGACCAGGACCATGCGCACCCGGCCCCAGGAGCCGTCGGCGCCGACGAGGCCGGGGAGCTGGACCTTCACCGGCCCCTTGATGTGGTCCAGCATGGCCAGGCCGAACTTGCGGCTCAGGGCCTCACCGAGGCGCAGGGCGAAGTCCTCCTTTTCCGTGAGCAGCAGGATCAGGGGCTCCCGGTCCACCAGTACCTTCGCCATCGGCAGGGCCGCGGCCCGGTTGAGCCGCGCGGTGGCCTCCTGGAAGCCCCGGGGCGAGAAGTCCTCCCGGTCGTGCTGCTCCTGGAGCACCTGCTGGTCCTGGATCCAGCCGCGGTACTGCTCCAGCAGCTGGGCGTCCGCCTGCTTCGTGAAGCGCAGACCCACCAGGTTGTCGCCGAAGTAGGCCACGGTCGTCGGCGCCCGCAGCCGGAGGTTGTTGTCCAGGGGCAGGTCCAGCAGAGACTCCTCCCCCATGCGCAGCAGCTCGCGGATGTCCTGCTTGTTGTTCCGCAGCACCAGCTCCAGGCCCTCCTCGCCGAAGCTCTGGACCGTGCCGTCGATGAGGGCGTTGCGGGTGTTGGTGAAGGTGGCCTCGCGCACGGGCATGTGGGCGTGGTCGGGGATGAAGTCCGCCAGGCGGTGCATGTCCGAGCGGCGCAGCACCCGCGGAATGGTCGCGAGGCAGGTTTCTACGCCCTCCAGCAGCTCCTGCCCGGCCTGGGCCACCACACACTCGTATTCCAGGCCACGGTCCTTCAGCTTCAGCGCCAGGTTGTCCCCGGGTTTCATCCCCCAGCTCTCAATGGCCTCGAAGGACATGCGGAAGGCCAGCCGCTCGCCGTCCTCCGTGAGGATCGGGAAGGCCGCGCGCTGGTCCCGGTAGGCCACCTCCAGACGCGCGCCATCCACGCAGAGGCGCTGGAGGGCCATGCGGATGGCCGTGGCATCTTCCAGGAGGGCCGCACCTCTCGCCATCTCAGGCCTCCCCGGCCAGCGGGGGCACGGCGCCCGCCGGCAGCCAGTGGAGCAGAGCCCGGTGCAGGGCCTCCACGCGGACGGGCTTGGGAATGTGATCGTCCATGCCGGCTTCGATGCAGCGCTCCCGGTCGCCCATCATGGCGTTCGCGGTCATGGCCACCACGGGCAGGCGGCGGCTGCCCCGCTCCCGCTCGCGGATGCGCCGGGTGGCGTCGAAGCCGTCCATCTCGGGCATCTGGCAGTCCATCAACACCAGGTCGTAGGACACGCCGACCAGGGCATCCAGGGCCTCGACGCCAGTGCTGACCACGTCCGCTTCGATGCCGAGCTTCCGCAGCATCACGAGGGCCACCTTCTGGTTCACGAGGTTGTCCTCGGCCAGCAGCACCCGCACCTTCACGGGGCCGTCGGCGCTCAGCACCGGGGCTGCGGAGGCGAGCTTGGCCGCCGCCGGGCTGTCGGGCTCGAGCAGCCCCCGCAGGTGGCTGGGCCGCACGGGCACCGAGAGGAAGGTCTGGACTCCCTTGCGGGCGGCGAGCTCGCGGAAATCCGGTCGGTAGAGCGGACTCACCAGGACGACGGCCCCGTCCCAGTCCTGCTCGAGGGCGATGTCGAGGGTGCCGGGCGCCGCCAGCACCAGGGCCCCTGGCCGACGGACCTGGGTCAGCCAGGCGGAGATGTCCGCCCCCACGGGGGAGACCTCCGGCTCCAGGCCCCAGGCCTCGAGCTGACCGGCCACGAAGCGGGCCACCACAGGCGGCAGCCCCGCCAGGAGTACGCCGAGGGTCCGGGGGCGCAGCGGCGCCGGCCGGCTCCGCACGTGCAGCCGGATGGTGAACCAGAAGGTGCTGCCCTCGCCCAGAACGCTGGTGACCCCGATGGCGCCCCCCATGAGCTCCGCCAGGCGCTTGCAGATGGTGAGCCCCAGGCCGGTGCCGCCGTACTTGCGGGTGGTCGAGTTGTCACCCTGGAAGAACGAGGTAAAGAGCCGCTCCACCACATCGGGCCGCATGCCGATGCCAGAGTCCCGCACCTCCACCCGGAGCATGACCTGGTCGCCCTCCTGCGCCTCGGGCTTCACCCGGACCTCCACGAAGCCCTCATGGGTGAACTTCAGGGCATTGTCCATGAGGTTGGTGAGGATCTGGCGCAGGCGAGTGGGATCTCCAGCCACGGCCAGCGGTGTGGCGGCGTCCACGAACAGGCCCAGTTCCACGCCCTTGCCCTGGGCCTTCACGGCCAGCACTGCCTGCACGTCCTCGATGATGGACAGCAGGTCGAAGTCCAGGGTCTCGAAGGCCAGCTTCCCCGCCTCGATCTTGGAGAAGTCGAGGATGTCGTTGATCAGCGTCAGCAGCGCCTCGCCACAGGACCGGACGGTCTCGGCGTACTGCCGCTGCTCGCCACCGAGGGGCGTGTCCAGCAGCAGGCCGGTCATCCCGATGATGCCGTTCATGGGCGTGCGGATCTCGTGGGACATGTTGGCCAGGAACTCGCTCTTGAGGCCCGACACCTCCAGGGCCCGGTCCCGCGCCACTTCCAGCTCGATGGCCACCTCTTCGAGCTTGATCTCCGCCCGGCGGCGCTCGGTGATGTCGTGATACTGCCAGAGGTGCCCCAGATACTCCTCGCCCACCAGGATCGGCACGAAGTCCCGGGAGAGGATGCGGCCGTCCGCCAGGGCCAGCTCCTCGCCGAGCACCGGCACCCGTGCCTGGGCCACCGCGTCCTGGCGGGCGAGGAAGGTCTCCGGCTCCGCCAGCAGCGGCAGGCACTCGTCCAGCAGGTCGCGGGTCTCGCTCTCCACCAGCATGTGGGCCGGCACGGGCACCTGGAACAGCTGGCAGAAGGTCTCGTTCAGGAGGGCGATGCGACGCCCCTCCGTCTCCACCAGGATGCCCGCCTGCATGTTCTCGATCAGCGCCCGCAGGCGGCTGGTGGCCATGCGCAGGACGATCTCCGTGCGCTTGCGCTCGGTGATGTCGTTGAGGGTTCCGGACACGCCGAGGACCACGCCGCCCTCATCGAAGGCGATGCGCTGGTGGGCGTCCACCCACTTCACCTCGCCCGTCCGGGTGGGGACGCGAAACTCCCCCTCGAAGACCGTCTGCCCGGTATCCACCGCATAGGTGAGCATGTTCAGGTAGCGGGGGTTGTCCCCGGGGTGCAGGAACCCCAGGAAGGGCAGACCCAGGCTCTCCTCCACCAGGAACCCCGTGAGCTCGGTCCAGGCGGGATTCAGGAAGGACCACTGCCCCTGCCGGTTGATCTGGAAGAGCACTTCCTTCAGGTCCTCCACCAGGGCCCGGTAGCGGTCCGCTTCCGCCCGGGCAGAGGCCAGCTGTGCCTCCAGGGAGGCCTGGTTTCCCGGTGGGGTCGGCAGAACGGGGTCGGCAGCCATTTCCCCCTCATCGGCCAGAATCCCCAGAACCCCAATAAAAAGATTTCTTGTTTTTTTCGCTTTTTGCCTCACCCTTGAAGCATCCCCTTGGAGGTCCCATGGCCGCGTCCGAGCAAGACGATCGCCTCAAAGCCCTGTCCCGCACCCTGGCCGACATCGAGCGCGCCTTCGGCAAGGGCTCCATCATGAAGCTGGGAGACCGCGCGGGTTCCTCCGAGGCCATCGAGGTCATCAGCACCGGCTCCATCGCCCTGGACTCTGCCCTGGGTGTGGGCGGCGTGCCCAAGGGCCGCGTCGTTGAAGTCTATGGCCCCGAAGCCAGCGGCAAGACCACCCTGGCCCTCCACATGGTGGCCCAGGCCCAGAAGAAGGGCGGCCTGGCCGCCTTCATCGACGCCGAGCACGCCCTCGACCCCGAGTACGCCAAGAAGCTCGGCGTGGACATCGAAAACCTCTTCATCAGCCAGCCGGACAGCGGCGAGCAGGCCCTGGAGATCTGCGATCAGCTGGTGCGCAGCGGCGCCCTGGACATCATCGTCATCGACTCCGTGGCGGCCCTGGTGCCCAAGGCCGAGATCGACGGCGAGATGGGCGACAGCCACGTGGGCCTGCAGGCCCGCCTCATGAGCCAGGCCCTGCGCAAGATGACCGGCACCATCAGCAAGACCCACACCTGCGTGGTCTTCATCAACCAGATCCGCATGAAGATCGGCGTGATGTTCGGCAGCCCCGAGACCACCACCGGCGGCAACGCCCTCAAGTTCTACGCCTCCGTGCGCCTCGACGTGCGCAGCATCCAGAGCATCAAGGGCAACACCGGCGACCCCCTGGTGGCCACCAAGGACGAGGACTCCTCCGTCATCGGCAAGAAGACCAAGGTCAAGGTCGTGAAAAACAAGGTCGCGCCGCCCCTCAAGGTGGCCACCTTCGACATCATGTATGGCGAGGGCATCAGCCGCACCAGCGAGCTGGTGGAGCTGGGCACCCAGCTGGAGATCATCCAGAAGAGCGGCTCCTGGTACAGCTACAAGGACAGCCGCCTGGGCCAGGGCGCCGAGAACGTGAAGAAGCTCTTCACCGACAATCCCGAACTGGCGGACGAGGTCGAAGTCCTCATCCGTGAGCGCCTGGGCATGAAGGTCGCCGTCGAAGCCTGACCGACCGCCGGACGCATCCACAGGGTCCGGCATCCCAGAATCGCCCTGCGCGCCCTTGGAAGGGGTCGGCAGACGGCGGCGGTCCCCACCCAGGGGCCGCCGCCGTTTGCGTTTGACGTGGACGCGGAGGGCCTACTCCGAGTCCTGTACGCCCAGCCCTGCCCCGCGCAGGTGGCGCGGGAGGGGGGCGGCGCCCTGGGCGCTCACGCCCCCGCCACCTGGCGCGGTCGGGCGCGGGGCCGCGGGCCGGGAGCCCGGCGCAGCCTGCATGGTCTTCATCTGCACGGCGGTAGCGAAGCACTCCAGCCGGGCCAGCTGTTCGGCGGTGGGGAAGCCCTCGTAGCGAACGCGGCGGGGTCCCCAGATGGTCACCACCTCGCCCTTGAGCTCCTGAATCCGGGGGAGCGTCTGGCGCACATAGGCGCCGAGCGGCTCGCCGGCGGCGGTGCTGAAGGCGATGAGGTCGGTCTCCGGCAGCAGCGCCGGCGCCCCGGCGGACCACGTGGCCATCGTGAGCGGCTTGCCCTGGCCGGTCTTCACCATGGCGACCGGGGTGGGGCGGCCCAGGGCGGGATCCAGGTCCCGCTCCTGCTGGCGGAGGGCCTCCAGGAGATCCAGGTGCTTGAGCTCTTTCTGGGGCGCGGACATGGGATGGGGGTCCTGCAGCCGGGCGGTCATCAGGGTGTCGTCGATGCGCTCCATGACGGCCAGCTGCAGCGCCTGGGCACCGGACTGGATGCTGCGGCTCACCTCGTCCATGAGCTTGGGCAGCAGGATCTGCGGGGCGGCCAGCAGCGTGTCCGCCGCGGGAATGGCCAGGAAGGGGTGCTGCCCCTTGAAGAGCCCATGCCACAGCTCCGGCAGGAGCAGGCGCGCGGCGTCCAGGCCGTCCCGCCAGGGGCCTCGGTAGATGCCGGAAGGCAGGCGCTCGAAGCCGCCCTCGCTGCGGTTGCGCAGGTGGTTCAGGGCCAGCTCCAGGACGTCGTCCACCGGCTGATCCCACAGCTTCAGCCAAGCTGCGGGCATCACCATCTCGCCCACCTTGATCCGCTGGCTCAGGCCCTCGATGAAACCGCGGCTCCAGCGGCCTTCCCGCTCGGCCACCCAGGCGGGAACCAGCTCGGGCAGCAGGTGGTCCTGGGCGTCGATCCAGGGCTGCGGGAGAGGCAGGCCCTGGGCCTGCAACTCGGCCACGGCGTCCACCCAGGCTTCCCGCTCCTCCGCCTTGCGGTGGGCCTCGAACCCCGGGACCAGGGCCGCCAGCCCTGGCAGGTCCAGGGGCAGCCCCCGGGCCTCCAGCAGGTCGTTCAGACCCGGCAGCGGCGCCTCGTCAGCGCGGGAACGGAATCGGTCAAAAAAGCCCATAGGTTCAAGTCCACCCAAACAATTCATTGTGACCGCTCGCAAGGATTTATGCTTGGAGGATTATGAAACCCCTCGACACCCTGGGTCGCCCCCTCCAGGCCCTGCGCATCTCGGTGACCGACCGCTGCAACTTCCGCTGCGGCTACTGCATGCCCCGGGACGCCTTCGGACCGGACCACGCCTTCCTGGCCCGGGAGGCCCTGCTCAGCTTCGAGGAGATCACGCGCCTGGCCCGGATCTTCACGGGCCTGGGCGTCGGCAAGATCCGGCTGACCGGGGGCGAACCCCTGCTGCGCCGGGAGCTGCCGCTGCTGGTGAAAATGCTGGCGGGAGTGCCGGGTCTCGAAGACCTGGCCCTCACCACCAACGGCGTCTTGCTACCGGAGCTGGCCGCCGACCTGCGCGCGGCGGGCCTGCGCCGCCTGACGGTCAGCCTCGACACCCTGCGCCCGGACCGGTTCCAGACCCTCAGCGACACGGACCTGGCCCTCTCCCGGGTGCTGGCGGGACTCGAGGCCGCCCGCGCCGCGGGCTTCACCGCCCTCAAGCTCAACTGCGTCCTGCAGCGCGGTGTCAACGAGGACGAGATCCTCGACCTCGCCAGCTTCGCCCGCGAGCAGGGTCACACCCTGCGCTTCATCGAGTTCATGGATGTGGGCACCACCAACGGCTGGCGCCTCTCGTCCGTGGTGCCCGCCACCGAGGTCTACCAGCTGCTGAACGCCCGCTGGCCCCTGGAGCCCCTGCCCAGTCCCACCGGCTCCGTGGCCAGCGAGTGGCGCTACCGCGACGGCCGGGGCGAGGTGGGGCTCATCGCCTCCGTCACCGCACCCTTCTGTCGGGGCTGCGACCGGGCGCGGCTCTCGGCGGACGGACACCTCTATACCTGCCTCTTCGCCAGCAACGGCCTCGACCTGAAGGGCTTCCTCCGCAGTGGTCACAGCGACGCCGACCTCACGGCCCTCCTGGCCGCCCAGTGGAAGCGCCGGGGCGATCGCTACTCGGAGCTGCGGCGCGCCGACACCCCGGGCCTGCCGAAGATCGAGATGTCGCACATCGGGGGATAATCACCCCATGCGACGCCTCATTCTCATCCTCCTCCTGACCCTGGGCACCCTGCTGGTGGCAGCCCCGCCGGTGGCCCCCCCGGCCGCGGTGGTGCACGGTGGCGCGGGCAGCCCCCGCACGCGCCGGGACGGCACGGACCCGGCCGCGGCCAAGGCCCTGGCGGCCCTGAAGCGTGGCGCCACCGCCCTGGAAGGGGCCTTGGCCGGTGTCGTGGTGCTGGAGGACGATCCCCGCTTCAACGCGGGCACCGGCGCCAACATCCGCCTCGATGGCAAGACCATCCAGATGGACGCGGCCTGCATGGACGGCGCCAGCGGCGGCTTCGGCGCGGTGGCCGCCATCGAGCGGGTGAAGAACCCCGTGCTGGTGGCACGCAAGGTCATGGACACGCCCCACCTCCTCATCGTGGGCGAGGGCGCCACCCGCTTCGCCCGCGCCCTGGGCTTCCCAGACTACGACCCCACCTGCGCCGAGAACCGGGCCCGCTTCAAGCGGGTGCAGACCATCCTGCAGGGCACGGATCCCCGGCAGCTCGAGGCCTGGAAGCGCTATGACTGGAAGCAGGCCTGGAACTTCCCGACGCCGCTGAAGGAAGCGCTGGGCTCTCCCGACACGGTGGGCTGCGTCACCCGGGATGCCCTGGGCCGCTTCGCCGCCGCCATCAGCACCGGCGGCACCACCATCACCTTCTACGGCCGCGTGGGCGATGTGCCCATGTTCGGCGCGGGGATCTACGCCGGCCCCAGGGGCGCCGTGGCCTGCACCGGCAACGGCGAGGACATCGTCCGGCGCCTGGTCGCCAAGGCGGCCTACGAGCTGCTGGAGAAGGGCCTCTCGGCGCAGCAGGCCGTGAACCAGACCCTAGCCGCCTTCCCTCCCGCCATCGACCTGGGCCTGGTGGCCATCGGCCCCGACAGCACGGGCGGGGGGTGCAACTACTCCGCCGAGCAGAAGAAGTTCGTCACCGACTACCCGAATCAGATGGCCTGGAGCGTGGCGCAGTAGCCTCGCGGGCCTGAGCCTTCTTGCGCGCCGCGAGGTCCTTGGCCATGGCCTTGTAGGTGTCCTCGCTGACGGTGCCGACCACGCCGGTGGCGCTGGGCGGGGAGGCGGCGACTTCGTCGGACTCCAGGGCCTTTGTCGGCGACGCCGGGGCTCCCGCCTTGCCGGGCTGTGGGCTCCGCAGCTGTCCCGCGGACTCCTGGATCCAGCGGGACTGGGTGGACAGAGCCCAGGCCAGCCCCCCCAGCAGGGCGGCCCAGGCCAGCCCCAGAAAGACCTTGTCCCGTCGCCGCAAGCTACCTCACATCCATTCGCGCCTGCAAGCAGGCCAATAACCCCTACCTCTAGAGCTCTTCACATCTCGGAACCGGCGCAGCCGATTCCGAGCAGGCACAAGGCCCCAGGAAAGCCCGTACGATCAGCTAGAACTGGACGCCTGCGTAGATCGACCCGGACCAGGTGGGGGCCATGGCCCGCATGGTCTGGTCGTCCATCGCCTGCATGGGCGGGATCACCCGCTGGTTGGTCTTGAAGCCCGCGAAGCCGGCATCGGCCCCGACCACCGTGTAGAAGGAGCCGGTCCGCAGCTTGCCGTCGAGGCTCAGGCGGACCCAGGGGCGGAAATACACGGCCATGGCATCGATGTAGCCCGTGCCGCCCGTGGTCTGGGTGTAGGAGCCCTTGGGGTTGATGGTCTCGGCCCGGCCTTCCAGGTGTACCCCGAAGTCCACGCTGTCGCCTACGGGAAGGACATAGCCCGCTCCCACGCTCCAGTAGCTGTAGTCCACCTTGACCTTGGTGGCGTCCAGATCGTTGGCAGGGTTTCCGGCGGTGTAGGGCGGCAGATTGATGACCCGGTTGGTGACCATGTGGGCAGAGCTCTGGAAGCGCCCAGCCAGCTCCCAGTTCCAGCGGGAGCCCTCAGCGAAGCGGCCCATGACGCGCAGCCCAGGCCCCGTCTGCCGGTCCGCCTGGTCTTCCACCCCCTGCCCGAGCAGGATGCCCCGGGTCTGGATGGACTCACCAAAGAGGATGACCCTCGCGTTCAGGTTGTTCGCAGAGTCCTGGGCACTCAACGCGCCCACCACGAGCATGGCCATCAGGATGCTTTGGGGTTTCACGGGTCCTCCGGGAACCAGGGGTCTTGTGGAAGTCCAGCCCCAGAGCCAGAGGCCCCGGGGCTTTAGTGTCAGGCAAATTCAAGCATGGAAGTGCGGGTCAGGGTGCGACGTAGGTGGCGGGACCGTTCACCACGACGATATCCCAGCTGTAGTTGAAAGGGACCTTGTGGGCATAGCCAAGGTCGGCGCCGCTGGCAGCGAGGACCTTGATGGTGGCCGTGGCGGTCTTGATGGCGTCCATCCAGTCAGGCCGGTTCAGGGGCCGGGCGGCAAGGACAGGTTGATTCTTCAGGATGGACTTGACGCCGAAGACGGTGAGTGTGACCCCGCCGGTGTTGGTGGGGCGCAGCTCGGCGGGAATGTCGAACCAGCAGTAGCCGGGCCCGGCCTTGTCGCCCACGGCGGGGCCTGCCGTGGCCGCCTGACCCGAGGGCAGGTAGGTGCGGGCGTCCGTCATGATCAGGTCCGTGGTGCTCTGGGTGCCGGCAGGATAGCTCCCAGGCAGCATGAAGTGGGACTTGACGGTTCCGTCCGAGAGTTCCACCACCCAGAAATCGGGGGGAACGGGGTTGCCATTCCCGTCCTTGGTGGCATTAAACCAGGTGACCCGGTAGCCCCCAAGGGAGGCGCCACTGAGGGCGCCAGCGGCGGTGCGGCCCCGCTTGTCTACGATGGTGTCCTGAGGTGGCATAAAGCCGAAGGCGACTGTGGCATCGCCCGCGGCAGTCCCAGAGAAGGTTGTGGGCGGCTGCCCGGTGCTGCTATTCGAAAGCCAGGTGCGGCTGATGACCTGACCCTGGCTGGCATCACCGGTATAGCTGGGGGTGTAGGCCGTCCAGAAGAAGCGACCGACGCCAGTGCTAGGGGCGTTGTTTTGAAGCTGAGCGGTAGGCGCAGGAGTTGACTGCTCATACACAGGCGCACGGCCGTCGAACACACCGCCGCCACTAGCCGTAAGGTCGAAGGCACTGTAGTTGGGCGAGATGTTGTAGGCCTTGGGCCATGCCGCGGGGTTGCTGTAGCGGAAGAAGGAATACGCGGACAGGCTGAAGGAATCCATGAAGTAGGGCCGGGCACTGTTGAGCACCAGGGGACGTGCCCACACCGTGGACCAGAGGTACTCGGAGAAGGCGAAGATGCTGCGGATCCCCGAGTAGGTCCGGGCTGTCGCCGAAGCCAGCGGCAGAGGCGTGCGGTTCGGGTCGTTGGGATCGTAGGGCAGCGGCAGGCTGGCGATGCCGTCCGCCAGCGGCGTACCACTGGTTACGACTCCGTTGACCAGGTTCTGGTAGAAGGTGGTCACACCGCCGCCGACCGGAACAGGGTTCAGGCCACTGTGGACAGCCACAGCGGGGTTGGCCAGTTCAGCGGTGGTCTGCCAGGCCGGTGAGAGCTGGTAGGGATCCGTGACGCCTGCAGGGACCCGGAAGGCCTGCATGCTGAAGGCCGAGAAGGTGTCCCCATGGGTCAGGGTGCCCGCCGTGTAGGTCGGGTAGTCCAGTACGAACCCGAGCTGGTCATGGGTGCCCGCACTAGTCGTCAGATCTGGTGTGGGCTCTGCGAGATCCTGGGTCTTGCGGGTAATCAGCAGGGTCGGCCACTCGGCGAAGAGCTGGTAGGCCGGAATGCCGGTCAAGACACCGGCCGCGTTGCTGGACTGGATCCACTGGAAGGCGCCCGTGGGATCCGTGGTGGGCACCGACAGGCGGTCGAGCCAGCGCTCATTGACGGGCGTGGTGCCGATGACCAGGTCGGTATAGCCGTTCAGCTTCCGCTGGGCCGCGAGCGCCGCTTCGGCAGCGAAGCCCTGGGCGGTGACGATCTGCAGGGTCGGGTTGTAGGGGGCTGCACCATTCTGGAAGCTGAACCTGGAGTCCGCCGCAGGGGTGGCCTCTAAGGAGGGATCGGCATAAACGCCCGTGGGAGCGTTGGGGATGCGCATCAGGTAGGTGGTCCCGTCAGCCGCCGAGAAGCTGGGGATCTTGATGTAGAAGGGCAGGTCCGAGCGCACGGGGATGCTGACCGTGGCCTTGGCCCCGGTGAGCAGCGTCTGGTCCTGGACGTGGTAGGTGTTGCTCTGGCCGTCCTGGAAGATCTGGACCGGGGCGCCCAGGCCGTTGATGGCCGTGGTCACCGGGGCCAGGGTTGAGGTTCCGTTGTTGTCGCTCTTCTGGCGGAATTGGAAGGAGAGGTTGAACTGCTGGGTATCCACACCGTCCACCACCACCTGTTTGGTGGCCGTGGCCTTTCGGCCAAAAGCGTCCGTCACGGTGTAGGTCACCGTCACAGCCGAGATGATCCCCTGCTGGCTGCTGTCGTTGAACAGCACATTGCCAGTGGGTGCGTCTCCAGTGAGCGTGAGCGGACTACCATTCGGGAAGGACCAGACCTGGGAGACGAGGGGATCCTGGCTGCCCGGCAGGGTGGAGGTTCCCGCGAAGGCAAGCTGCCCACCCCAGGGGATGACGGTGTAGCCCGAAGCAACCCCGGAAGGAAGAGGGGCTGTCGGCGGTGCCCCGCTGGCCTGAGGCGTGATGATGCTGGCTGTCGGTGGCGCATTGTAGGTAACCGTCACCAGACGGGTCTGGGGAGTGGCCTGACTATTCGAAGAACGCCTGTCTGAAGCCGTGACCTGGATGGTGACGCTGGCGTGGGTCGAGGTGAAGGTATCGGGGTATGTGTAGGAGAGAGTCACAGGCACACCCGTCAGGGTGCTGGTTGTGGTGGTTCCCGTGCTGACCAGGGTGGGCGTCTGGTTCGGGATGTAGTTCCAGTCCACCGTGTACGTCACGGGATCGTTGTCCTGGTCGGTCAGGGTAAAGCCCAAGCTGAAGGGCTTGGAGGTCCAGGCCACGGTGTTGTCCGTGGCAGGGCTGGTCACGCTGATGGTCGGCGCATTGTTGGTGCCCATGGTCGTGATGGTCATGAGCGGCCCGGTGGCGGGGAGGCCCTGGATGCCGTAGGAGTCGGTGGCGTAGGCCGAAGGTGCCGAGGTGCGGGGACCTGCTGCAGCTGCGGAGTAGCGGACCGTGAAGGTGTAGCTTCCGCCGCCCTTGTTGACGGGGTTGGGCAGCACCGTGGCGGCGGCATCGTTGGCAGAGAAGCTGATGTTGCCGATGGGCAGCGGATCCGTGGCGCCACTGGCCTTCTGGGGGTTCGTGACCGAGATGTCGAAAGCCTGGTCCACATAGCTCCCGGCGGTCGAGTCCACGTTCTTGCTGGTGGTGCCGACGGGATTGAAGGTCACCACCGGCAGCGAGGAGACGACGGTGACGGCCAGCGGCAGGGTCCAGTCGCAGACAGAGCCATAGCTGTCCACGGCACGTACCTTCACGGAGAAAGGACCGGCGGCGGCGAAGGCATGTTTGGCGGTGCCCGTCGTGGTCTTCTGGATCGCCGTGCCGTCGCCGAAGTCCCACTGGTACTGGGCGACGGAATCGCCAGCGTCGGGATCCGTGGCCGTGGCCGTGAAGTCATAGGATTTATTCTGGTACAGGTCCGATGCTGACTTGGAGGGCAGCGTCGGAATCACCGCCAGCGGGGTCACGATGACCGGCGGCCTGTTAGGAGCGACCACAAAGGTCCTGGTCCAGGGAGTCACACCACCCTTGCCGTCGTCGGCCAGGAGCGTGACGACCGTGCTGCCCACGGCGGCAAAGGCGTGGGTGACCGGGTTCTCATCTTTGACGATGGGGGTCCCATCCCCGAAGTCCCAGGTCAGGGCGGGCACATCCTGATTGCTGTCGGTGACCTGGGCCGTGAAGGTGATGGGTACGCTCGCACGGGTGTTCAGGGAATTCGCACTGCCGAGCGGATCGATCCAGGTCACGGCCACGGCAGGCGGAGCGTTGGGCAGGATGTTGAGGTTCAAGGTGATGGACTTGATGCCGGTGCTGCCCCGCCCGTCGTTGGCGGTGAAGGTCACGGGATAGATGCCGGTCGCGGCATAAGTGTGCGACTGGGCCAGGGCCGTGGTCGCCTGCGTGGCCGCCACATCACCCTTGCCGCCATCCCCGAAGGTCCAGGTGAAGGTCAGCGTATCGCCATCGGAGTCCACGGCCGTCGCGGTGAAGGCGATGGGAACGTTCTGGTAGGTCGAGTTGGTGCCAGCCACAATCTGAGGCGTGGCCACCAGGGTGATGACCGGCGGATTGTCCACGGCCGCGACGGTCCGCACGGTGATGGCGGGCCCTGTCACCGAGGTGCTGCTCGCACCGTTGGAATCCACGACTTTCAAGGTCGGCGTGGCGGTCCGCGAGCCGAAGGCCGGGGCCGCGGGATAGGTGACGGTGATGTTCCAGTTGCCACTGCCGATGCTGGTGGGGGTGGTCTGGGTGGCTAGGGCATCACCGGGGTCCAGCTGGATGCCGCTGGCACTGACAGTCCCGGTTCCGGTATTCACGACGTTGACCGTGAAAGTCACGGAGACATTGCCGAGCAGGATCGAATTGACGGTGACCGCCGCGGCGGGCGTCACGAAGCTGACAGTGAGCGGAGTCGGTGCCGCGTTCACGGTGAGCGTCCGGGTGGCGGCCGTCGAGAGCAACCCGGCCGCGTTCTTGGCCACGACACTCAGGGTGGGCGTGCCGCTGGCCAGGTAGGCATAGGTCGCCGTGGTGGTGGCCTTGCCGCCGGCCAGAACGACCGGGGTCGTCTTGGTGGTGCCGTCCCCGAAGTCCCAGCGGAACTCGGTGACGGACCCGCCGATGTTGGGATCCGTAGCGCTGGCCGAGAAGGTGTAGACCTTGTACTGGCTCAGGGCCGCGTCGTTAGGCGTCCAGCCCTCCAACGTGGCCGTGGGCGCAGTGCTCGTCTGGGGCAGCGTACCTCCGCTACTGGAGGAGCCGCCTCCGCCGCCACAAGCGACGAGACTGAGGAGCCCCACAAAAATGCCCGCCAATAGAAGTGCGAGAGCACTGCGTTTCCCCTGATACATAAACCACTCTCCGGGAAGGGAATATCGTAAATTACCTTGAGACCACATGATGAAAATAGCCAGAGAAGACTAGCGATGCGGCAAATACGTATTGATTTTGATCAAATTTTCTCCATCAAATTCCATCCTCATCGGCTGATTCAGGATAGAGAAACCTTCGGCTTGCCCCACCGGTTGTCGAGGTTTTTCGGCAGGTCCAGCCCAAGGGATAAGTCCCGGGTGCGGGGTCAGCTTAGAAAAAACATTCACCCATGGAGCCATGCCTAGCTCTCCCGGATGATCCGGGCCAGGAGGAAGGCCATCTCGAGGCTCTGGCTCCGGTTCAGGCGGGGGTCGCAGCCGCTCTTGTAGGCGCGCTGGAGGTCCGCCTCGGCCAGGCCCTCGACCCCGCCGGTGCACTCGGTGACCGGCTCGCCGGTCAGCTCGAAGTGCACGGCGCCCAGGCGGGAGCCCAGGCGGCGGTGGATCTCGGCAACTTCCTGCAGTTCCAGGAGGATGTCCCCGAAGGCGCGGGTCTTCAGGCCCGAGGGGGTCTGGGTGCCGTTGCCATGCATGGGGTCGCTGCTCCAGAGCACGGGGTGACCCTCGGCCCGGGCGGCCTCGATGAGAGCCGGCAGCACCGCTTCGGCGCGACCGGCGCCGAAGCGGGTGATCAGGGTCAGGCGGCCGGACTGCCGGTGGGGATCGAGCAGGGCCAGCACCTTCTTCAGCTCCTCTGGCTTCATGGAGGCGCCGACCTTGAGGCCGATGGGGTTGGCGAGGCCGCGGATGTACTCCAGGTGGGCGCCGTCCAGCTGCCGGGTGCGCTCGCCGATCCAGAGGAAGTGGGCGCCCAGGTTGTAGAAGGCCTCCTGCTCCGGGACCCAGCGGGTCAGGGCGGTCTCGAAGGGCAGGTGCAGGGCCTCGTGGCTGGTGAACAGCTCACCGGTGCGGAGGTTCTCGGGCAGGCCGCCCAGGCGCTGTACGAAGTCCAGGGACGCCCGCACCTGATCCAGGGTCTCCAGGTAGTGGCCCGCGTCCTCACGGCTCCAGGGCAGGTCCCAGTGTTCGGGGTGGTGCAGGTCCGCGAAGCCGCCGTCCACCAGGGCCCGCAGGTGGTTGAGGGTGACCGCCGAGCGGTGGTAGGCCTGCAGCAGCCGCGCGGGGTCCGCCTCCCGCTGGTCCGGGCTGAGGCTGTTGATGAGGTCGCCCCGGTAGACCGGCACCTCGCGGCCATCCACCACCTCGGTGTTCCCACTGCGGGGCTTGGCGTACTGGCCCGCGATGCGGCCCAGGTGGACAACCCCGGTGCGGCCGCCGTGGGTGATCAGCACGGACATCTGCAGCAGCACCCGGAGCTTGTCCTGGATGAGCCCGCCGCGGCAGTCTGCGAAGGCCTCGGCGCAGTCCCCGCCCTGCAGCAGGAAGCGCTTGCCCGAGGCGGCCTCGGCCAGCAGCACGCCCAGATGGTCGACCTCCTCGGCCACCACCAGGGGCGGCAGCTCGGCCAGCTCGGCCAGGGCGGCGCCCAGCGCCTCGGGATCGCGGTAGGTGGGCTGCTGGGCGGCGGGGCGCTGCTTCCAGGAATCGGGGGTCCAGTTCATGGCGGGCTTCCTTGACGTGGCGGGGTGGCGGGGACGGGGGGCGCTGCTCAGATTCATAGGGACGCCTGGGGGTAGCTGCCCAGGACCTTGAGGGAGGCGCAGACGCTGCGCAGCTCCACCAGGACCTCGGCCATGGCCGGGTCGGCCTCGTGGCCCTCCACGTCCAGGAAGAAGGCGTATTCCCAGAGCTTCCGGCGGGTGGGCCGGCTCTGGATGCGGCTCAGGTTCAGGCCGCGTTGGGCCAGTGGCTCCAGCAGGTGCAGCAGGGCGCCGGGACCATCCTGGGCCAGGGCCAGCAGGGTGGTGCGGTCCCGACCCGTGGGCTCGGAGCCCTTGGGGCCCAGCACCACGAAGCGGGTGGCATTGGCCGCCAGGTCCTGGATCTGGGTCTCAGCGACCTTGAGGCCGAAGAGGTCCGCGGCCAGCTCCGAGGCCACGGCGGCCCCCTCGGCGTCCTCCCGGGCCAGACGCGCGGCCTCGGAAGTGGAGGGCGCCTCGATGCGGTCCGCGTGTGCGAGGTGCGTCTCCAGCCAGCCCCGGCACTGGCTCAGGGCCTGGGGATGGGAGTAGACCCGGCGCACGGCGCTCAGGTCCAGGTCGGACCGCACCAGCAGGGCCTGGTCCACGGGCAGCAGGATCTCGGCGCAGATGCGGAGCGGGCTCTCCAGGAACGCGTCCAGGGTGGACTCCACGGCGCCCTCGGTGGCGTTCTCCACGGGCACCACGCCGTAGTCCGCCCGCTGGCGCTCCACGGCCTGGAACACCGCCCCGATGGTCCCCAGGGGCAGGGCCTGGCTGGAGCCCCCGAACTGCTGGCGCGCGGCCAGGTGGGTGAAGGTGCCCTCGGGGCCGAGGAAGGCCACCCGCAGAGGCTTCTCCAGGCTCAGACAGGCGCTCATGACCTCCTGGAACACGTTGCGCACCGCCGCCGAGGGGAAGGGCCCGGGGTTGGCGGCCACCATGCGGGCCAGCACCTCCCGCTCCCGCCGGGGCACGTGGAAGAGCGCCTCGGGCGAGGCCGCCGTCTTGATGCGGCCCACCTCCGAGGCGAGCTTTGCCCGCTGGTTGAGGAGCGCCAGCAGCTGGTCATCGACGGCATCGATGGCCTGCCGGAGGCCGGCGAGGTGTGAGGGGTCGGGCTGGGTCATGGGAGTCCCCAAACGAAAGCCCCCGAGCCGGTTGGACTCGGGGGCGAAGGCGGAAGCGGGTTTGATTCTAGACGCCGCTCAGCCTCGCACCCGAGGTGCGAAAGCTAAAAAAGAAGAAGCGGCGGGAGGTGGACATGGCGGTTCCAACACTTTGCCGGAATCCGCACGTCCCTGCAAGGCTTAGGAGCCGGAAGACCTAGGCTCCGAGGTGCTGGAAGACCTCGGCCAGACAGGCGGCCCAGGTCTCGTCCGGGGTCTCTTCCAGGAAGAACTCCACCGCATGGCCCGCGGGACGGGCCTCCAGGTGCAGGGACCAGGTCTCGAACAGGGCGTCCAGGGGGGCCGAGTCCAGGGGGTTGTGGCGGAACTTGTGGGACTTGCGGGCCCGGTCCACATCGGGGCCGCGGAGGCAGACCCCCTCCCGGCGGGTGGCCACGAAGGTGAAGGCCTGCACCCACTTGCCGTCCATGAACTGGTTGAAGTGCAGGTAGGCGCCGTGGAGGCTCCGGGAGAAGTCCAGCACCCGCTTCTTGCCGGTCCACTTCGCGGTCCAGAGCGTAAGGATCGCCTCCAGACGCGCCCGCTCCGAAGGGTGCTTCAGGCAGCCTTGGGCATAGGGCAGAAAGTCATCGAGCTGTTCCAAGGTCCGGCCTCCGGGGTGCTCCAGCCTACCGCAGCGCGGCGGGGGACCGGGGGGCATCCAACAAAGATGTCGCTACCATGAGCGCAGCCCAGAGAACCCCATGCCCGCCTCCCCCTTCCAACAGGAGCTTGTTCCGGAACGCCCGCGGCAGCCCTGGGCGCTGGCGCTCGTGGTGCTGCTGGTCTGCCTCGGCGCCACCCTCGTGGCCTGGGTCACCGCCCGGCAGGGGCAGCAGCAGCGGGACCACGCCCGCCTGGACCGGTTCGTCGTCCGGACCCAGCTCAACCTCCTGGACCGCCTGGGGCGCTACGAGGACATCGCCCGGGGAGCCGAGGGTTTCTTCAGCGGGGAGCTGCGCCACCAGGATCGGGCCCCGTGGCACGACTACGTGGCCCGCCTGGACCTGCCCGGGCGCCACCCGGGACTGACCAGCCTCGCCTTCATCCGACGGGTCCCAAGCGGGGACCTGCGGGCCTTCTTCTCGGCCAACCCCCACCTCAGCCAGCGCTACCTGCTACCCGCTTCTGATCCGCTCTACCTGCCCTTTCCGGACACCCCGGGCGATCACCTCATCATCCAGCTGTGCGAGCCCGGCGACCGAGCGGCACTGGCGCTGGGCCTCGACGTCGCTTCCAATCCGAGTCAGCGAGCCGCCGCCGAGCGGGCAGAGGGGACCGGTCAGCCAGTGCTCTCGGGGCTGATCCAGTTCACCCGCCCCGAAGGCCGGTTTGATGCCGTGACCCTCTTCGTGCCTGTCTTCGCAGGGAATCCCGCCGATGCCGCCAGCCGGCGGCAGGCCCTCAAGGGCTGGGTCTCCGCTGGCATCCTCATCAAGGAGCTCATGGCCGACATCCTCCGCGGGGAGGACCAGGGCATCGCCCTCGAGGTGGTGGACACCCAGGCCGCTGGAGGCCCCCAGGTGCTCTTCGTCAATCCCGATTGGCCCCCGGGCGCCTCCCCCAGCCTGAGCAAGCGGGTGGTCCTCGCCGACCGCGAGGTGGAACTGCGTTACGGCCTCCGGCGGGCCTTCTACCAGACCGAGGGGCGCAACCTGAGCCTGGTCCTCTTGCTGGGCGGACTGGTCGTCAGCTTCAGCCTGGCGGGGCTGGTGTGGTCCCTGGCCGGGACCCGACAGCGCGCCATGAAGCTGGCCCAGGACATGAACGCCTCCCTCTACGAGGCCCTGCAGCGGAACCGCAGCCACCTGGCCTCCACCCCCCTGGCGGTGATCGAGACCGACGCGGCCTTCCGGGTGCGCGAGTGGAACCCAACGGCAGAGCGGATCTTCGGCTACACCCGGGAGGACATCCTGGGCCAGGATCCCCGGCTGCTCATCCCCGAGGAGCACCAGGCCGAGGTGGAGGAGCAGCGCCAGACCTTGCTCAGGTCCGACACCGGCGGCCGGTTCACCACCGAGAACCTCACACTCACGGGCCAGCGAATCCTGTGTGACTGGTACGCGTCAGCCCTGCGGGGCGAGGACGGCCGCTTCCTCGGGGTCATCCTGCTGGCGGAGGACGTCACCGAGCGCCGCCGGGCCGAGAGCGCCCTGCGCCAGGCGCAGAAGCTGGAGAGCCTCGGCGTCCTGGCCGGAGGCATCGCCCACGACTTCAACAACCTGCTGACCGCCATCCTCGGCAACACCGAGCTGGCCCTGGAGCGTGCCCAGGAGAATCCGCCTCTGCGGGCGGCCCTCCAGCGCATCGAGTCCGCGACCCAGCGCGGCGCAGACCTGGCCCGCCAGCTCCTGGCCTATGCGGGCAAGGCCCGCTTCTCGGTGCGCCCCCTGGACCTGAACGCCCTCATCCGCGAGATGAGCGAGCTGCTGTCCGTGTCCATCTCCAAGAAAGTGACCCTGCTGACCGACCTGCAGCCCGACCTGCCCCCGGTGGCCGCGGACAGCGCCCAGTTCCAGCAGGTGGTCATGAACCTGGTGACCAACGCCTCCGAAGCCATCGGCGAGAAGGCTGGCACCGTGATCCTCCGCACCCGGGCGGTCACCTACTCCAAGGCCGACCTGGTGGTGGCCTTCCCGGGCCAGGTGCTGGATCCGGGCCGCTATGTCCGCCTTGAAGTCCAGGACAATGGCTGCGGCATGGACATCGAGACCATCGGCCGCATCTTCGACCCCTTCTTCACCACCAAGTTCACCGGCCGCGGGCTCGGGCTGTCCGCCATGCTCGGCATCGTCCGGGGCCACCGGGCCGGACTGCGGGTGGAGAGCGCGGCCGACAAGGGCACCACCTTCACCCTGCTCTTCCCCGCCTCAGAGACTGCCCTGGAGGTGGTGCCGTCCACACCGACCTCGGCCCCCACCGCCACGGGCACCGTGCTGGTGGTGGACGACGAGAGCATCCTCCGCGAGCTAGCCCGGGGCGCCCTCCAGGGCTCTGGCTTCCAGGTGCTCGAGGCCCGGGACGGGCTTGAAGGTGTGCAACTCTTCGAAAAAGAGAGAGATAACATTCACCTGGTCCTGCTCGACATGACCATGCCCCGCATGGGCGGTGCCGAGGCCTTCCGCCGCATCCGGGCGCTCTCACCCACCTGCCCCGTCCTGCTGACCAGCGGCTACACCCAGAAGGAGTCCCTGGAGTCCCTGGCGGACCTCCCGCCGGACGGCTTCCTTCAGAAACCCTTCAGGATTCGGGAATTGGTTGCCAAGGTCCGGGAGATTCTTCGGGACCGGGGTCCAAAAAACAAAACTTAATAATCATTTGGACATTTACAGATCACACCTAAGTCCATGCGATAACAGCTCTCTGTGCCATGGATCACAAGTATTCCTACTTAGGTTTTTAGACAAAGAAATCAGGACCTGAACATCTCATGCTGAATGGATCTGGAGGCATCCATGTCCAACTCTGCCCCGAAGTTGATCAGCTCTGGCAACCTGCCGACGCCCAACTGGCACGCCACACACGAAGAAGCCCTGGGCCGTCTGACCCGGATGTCCGAAGCCCTGGTCGCCAGCGACTGGACGGGTGTGGACGCCGGCGCCAAGTGGATCTACGAGGTGCTTCGACCCCACAACGAGGCTGAGGAGCGCGAGCTCTTCCCGCTGCTGGAGGAGATCGGCGCCGAGTCCCTGCTGCAGCGCCTCTTCGAGGACCACCGGCAGATGTGGGACCTGACCCTGCAGCTGCTGGCCGAGATCAATGAGGGCCAGGTCCGTGCGCCCCGCTCGCTGACCCTGCTGGGCCAGCGGCTGGTGGACCTGATCCGCGACCACATCGAGGCCGAGGACTACCTCATGCTGCCCCTGCTCAAGGGCAAGTCGCTCTATGCCTCCGATGCGGAGACCCAGGACGGCTACCTGATCCTGGAGAAGAAGCTCATCGCCCCGGAGACCTGGTCCTTCATCGTCCAGGCCCCCCAGGTGGCCCGCGGCCGCAAGCCGGGCCAGTTCTTCATGGTCGCGCCCTTCCCCGAGAGTGAGCGCATCCCCCTCACCCTGGCCGGTGGCGACGCGCGCAAGGGCTACATCCACTTCATCATGCAGGAAGTCGGCGCCACCACCCAGGCCATGGGCAAGCTCAGCGCCGGCGACCGCCTCTACGCCGTGGCCGGTCCCATGGGCACCCCCACCGAGATCGTCGAGGAAGGCACCATCGTGCTGATGGCGGGCGGCTACGGTTCCGCTGCCATCCTGCCTGCGGCCGAGGAGCTCCACGCCCAGGGCCGCCGCGTCATCACCATCCTCGGCGGCCGCAGCAAGGAGCGCGTGCTGCTGGCCGACGAACTGGGCGCGGCTTCGGCCGAGCTCATCGTCACCACCGATGACGGCACCCTGGGCCGCCAGGGCCTGGTCACCGACGCCCTCAAGGACATCATCGCCCGGGAGCCCGTCGCCCAGGTGGTCGCCGTGGGCCCCCTGCCCATGATGCGCGCCGTGGCCGACCTGACGAAGCCCCACGAGATCTTCACCCTGGTGAGCCTCAACGCCCTGATGGTCGACGGCACCGGCATGTGCGGCGGCTGCCGCGTCTCCGTGGGCGGCCAGACCAAGTTCGCCTGCTTCGACGGCCCGGACTTCGACGGCCACAAGGTGGACTTCAACATGCTGCGCATGCGGCAGGACTGGTACAAGTCCGAAGAGAAGGACATCTGCAGCCCCGAGGACTGCAAGATCGGCCGCGTGGCCGCCACCGGCCCCGTCGACTACTCGCAGTACCTGAACGAGCCCGTCACCGACCTCGACTGGAAGAACCTGGACCTGGGCACCATCAAGCCCAGCCAGAAGATGAAGATCCCCCGTCAGGCCATGGCCTGCCAGCCGCCCGAGCTGCGCGTCTGCAACTTCGACGAGGTCAGCCTCGGCCTGTCGGCCGAACAGGCCAAGCTGGAAGCCGCCCGCTGCATCATGTGCAAGCACCCCGCCTGCATCGACGGCTGCCCCGTCAGCATCGACATCCCGGCCTTCCTCATGGAGATCGTCAAGGGCGATCCCCAGGGCGCCGCCCGCGTCATCAAGCAGAGCTCGCCCCTGGGTTCGGTCTGCGGCCGGGTCTGCCCCCAGGAGAAGCAGTGCGAGATCAAGTGCGTCATCGGCATCAAGGGTGAGCCCGTCTCCATCGGCCGCCTCGAGCGCTTCGCCGCGGACTCCATGCTCGGCTCCACCGAGCTGCCGCCCGTCGAGGCCGCCACGGGCAAGAAAGTGGCCGTCATCGGCGCGGGCCCCGCGGGCCTCACCGTCGCCGGCGAGCTCATCAAGAAGGGCCACCAGGTCACGGTCTACGACGCCCTGCACAAGCCGGGCGGCGTGATGCTCTACGGCATCCCCGAGTTCCGCCTGCCCAACAAGATCGTGGACACGGAAGTGGACACCCTCCGGCGCCTGGGCGTGAAGTTCGTCATGAACACCCTGATCGGCCGCAGCATGACCCTGGATGACCTGCGCAAGGAGAACGACGCCATCTTCATGGGCACTGGCGCTGGCCTGCCGAAGATGATGGGCATCGCCGGCGAGGAGTTCAAGGGCGTCTACACCGCCAACGAGTTCCTCACCCGCATCAACCTCATGCGCGCCGACCTGTTCCCGGAATACAGCACCCCGGTGACCATCGGCAAGCACGTCATCATCGTGGGCGCCGGCAACACCGCCATGGACGCCGCCCGCGCCGCCCGCCGCATGGGCGCCGAGCACGTGACGGTGGTCTACCGCCGCACCATCAAGGAGTCCACGGCCCGCGGCGAAGAGCTCGAGCACGCCCACGAGGAGGGCGTCGAGTTCAAGTTCCTCACCACCCCCGTGCAGCTCCACGGCAACGAGAAGGGCTGGATGACCCACGCCGAGTGCGCCGTGATGGAGCTGGGCGAGCCCGGTCCCGACGGCCGCCGTAGCCCCAAGATGACCGACGAGCGCATCATGATCCCCTGCGAGACCCTGGTGGTCGCGCTGGGCTTCGATGTGAACCCGCTCATCGCCATGACCGAGAAGGGCCTGCGGACCCTCAAGGGCGGCGTCGTGGTGGTCAACGAAGAGACCGGCGAGACCTCCCTGCCCGGCGTCTATGCCGGCGGCGATGTCATCACCGGTGGCGCCACCGTCATCCTGGCCATGGGCCAGGGCCGCCGGGCCGCGGGAGCCATCCACGAGCGCCTCATGGGCGCCGCGGTGTCCAGCTCCTGACGCCGGAATTTCCAGTGAAGACGACCGATTTATCATGTATCATGGGACAGGTGAATTACCTGTCCTGATACCTATCGCCGGAATGGTCCAGCGGACCCCCGGAAGGAGCAAACAAAATGACTAAGCGCGTCATGAAGACCCTGGATGGGAACGAGGCCACCGCCTCGGTCGCCCATCGCCTCAGCGAGGTCATCGCCATCTACCCCATCACGCCCTCTTCGAACATGGGTGAGTGGGCGGACGAGTGGAGCTCCCAGGGGAAGCTGAACGTCTGGAAGACCATCCCCTCGGTCATCGAGATGCAGTCCGAGGGCGGCGCCGCAGGCGCGGTCCACGGCGCGCTCCAGGCCGGCAGCCTGACGACGACCTTCACGGCGTCCCAGGGCCTGCTCCTGATGATCCCGAACATGTACAAGATCGCCGGCGAGCTGACGCCCTTCTGCATGCACGTCAGCGCCCGCACCCTGGCCACCCACGCCCTGAGCATCTTCGGTGACCACTCGGACGTGATGTCCTGCCGCATGACCGGCTTCGCCATGCTGAGCTCCGAGAGCGTCCAGCAGGCCCATGACTTCGCCGCCATCTGCCACGCCGCGACCCTGAAGGCCCGCGTGCCCTTCCTGCACTTCTTCGACGGCTTCCGCACCAGCCACGAGGTCGCCAAGATCGAGATCCTCACCGACGGCGACCTCCGCCACATGGTGCCGGACGAGCTCGTCGCCCAGTTCCGCACCCTGGCCCTGACCCCCGACGCCCCCGTCATCCGCGGCACGGCCCAGAACCCCGACTGCTTCTTCCAGGCCCGCGAGGCCTGCAACTCCTACTACGCCGCCTGCCCCGCCATCGTGCAGCAGGAGATGGACCGCTTCGGCGCCCTCACCGGCCGCAACTACCGCCTCTATGACTACTACGGGCACCCCGAGGCCGAGCGGGTCGTCATCATCATGGGCTCCGGCTGCGACACCACCCACGAGTACGTCGAGCACGCCGTGAAGCAGGGCGAGAAGGTCGGTGTCCTGAAGGTCCGCCTGTTCAGGCCCTTCGCCATCCCCGAGTTCGTCCGCGCCCTGCCCGCCTCCGTCAAGAAGCTGGCCGTGCTGGACCGCTGCAAGGAGCCGGGCGCCCCCGCCGAGCCCATGCACCTGGAAGTCATCGCCGCCCTGCACGAGGGCCGCGAAGAGGGCCACACCACCCTCAACCCCAAGATCGTGGGCGGCCGCTACGGCCTCTCCTCCAAGGAGTTCACCCCGGCCATGGTCAAGGGTGTCTTCGAGAACCTGGCCAAGGACAAGCCGAAGAACAACTTCACCATCGGCATCGTGGATGACGTCAGCCACACCTCCCTGCCCTATGACCCCAGCTTCGACGTGGAGCCCGCGGATGTGACCCGCGCCCTCTTCTACGGCCTGGGCGCTGACGGCACCGTGGGCGCGAACAAGAACTCCATCAAGATCATCGCCGAGGAGACCCCCAACTTCGGCCAGGGCTACTTCGTCTACGACTCCAAGAAGTCCGGCGCCATCACCATCAGCCACCTGCGCTTCGGGCCCCGCCCCATCCGCAGCGCCTACCTGGTGACCAAGGCCAACTTCATCGCCTGCCACCAGACCAGCTTCCTCGAGAAATACGAAATGCTGGAGACCGCGGTCCCCGGCGCCACCTTCCTGCTGAACACCCCCTACGGCAAGGACGCCGTGTGGGAGACCCTGCCCCAGGAAGTGCAGGAGGCCATCGCCAGCAAGAACCTGAAGTTCTACGTCATCGACGCCTACGAAGTGGCCAAGAACACCGGCATGGGCGTGCGCATCAACACCATCATGCAGACCTGCTTCTTCGCCATCTCCGGCGTGCTGCCCCGCGAGGAGGCCATCGAGCAGATCAAGAAGGCCATCAAGAAGACCTACGGCAAGAAGGGCGACGCCGTCGTGAAGCAGAACTTCCACGCCGTCGACGAGACCCTGGCCAACCTCTACGAAGTGAAGGTCCCCGCCACCGCCTCCTCCACCCGCGTGCGGCCCCCCACGGTGCCCACCGAGGCGCCTGAGTTCATCAAGCGCGTGAGCGCCGTGATGATGGAAGGCAAGGGCGACCTGCTGCCCGTGAGCGCCTTCCCCATCGACGGCACCTGGCCGGTCGGCACCACCAAGTGGGAGAAGCGCAACATCGCCCTCGAGATTCCCGAGTGGGACGCGGGCATCTGCATCCAGTGCAACAAGTGCGTGATGGTCTGCCCCCACGCCGCCATCCGCGCCAAGGTCTACGAGCCGGCAGAGCTGGCCGGCGCGCCTGCGACCTTCAAGGCCGTCGACTACAAGGGCGCCGAGTTCAAGGGCCAGAAGTACTCCCTCCAGGTGGCCCCTGAGGACTGCACCGGCTGCAACCTCTGCGTGGCCGTCTGCCCCGCCAAGGACAAGAGCAACCCCAAGCACAAGGCCATCGACATGGTCGCCCAGGCCCCGCTGCGCGAGGCTGAGGCCGCCAACTTCCAGTTCTTCCTGGACCTGCCCGAGGTCGACCGCACCAAGGTCAAGATGGACATGAAGGGCAGCCAGTTCCTCGAGCCGCTCTTCGAGTTCTCCGGCGCCTGCTCCGGCTGCGGCGAGACCCCCTACATCAAGCTGCTCACCCAGCTCTTCGGCGACCGCACCCTGATCGCCAACGCCACCGGCTGCTCCAGCATCTACGGCGGCAACCTGCCCACCACGCCCTACACCAAGAACCGCGACGGCCGCGGGCCCGCCTGGGCCAACAGCCTCTTCGAGGACAACGCGGAGTTCGGTCTGGGCCTGCGCCTCTCGGTGGACAAGCACCAGGAGTTCGCCCTCGAGCTGATGCACCGCCTGTCCGCCACGCTGGGTGACGAGCTCATCGCCGGCATCGCCACCGCCGACCAGAGCAACGAGGCCGGCATCAAGGCCCAGCGCGAGCGGGTCGAGATCCTCAAGCAGAAGGTCCGCCTCATGGCCGAACCCGAAGCCAAGATGCTGCTCGACCTCGCCGACTACCTGGTCGACAAGAGCGTCTGGATCGTCGGTGGTGACGGCTGGGCCTACGACATCGGCTACGGCGGCCTGGACCATGTCCTCGCCTCTGGCCGCAACGTGAACGTCCTGGTGCTCGACACCGAGGTCTACTCCAACACCGGTGGCCAGGCCTCCAAGTCCACGCCCATGGGCGCTGGCGCCAAGTTCGCCACGGCCGGCAAGAGCATGCCCAAGAAGGATCTCGGCATGATCTCCATGACCTACGGCGGCATCTACGTGGCCAAGGTCGCCTTCGGCTTCCGCGACGCGCAGACCGTCAAGGCCTTCCAGGAAGCCGAGTCCTACAAGGGACCCAGCATCATCCTCGCCTACAGCCACTGCATCGCCCACGGCTACGACATGGCCAACGGCTGTGACCAGCAGAAGCTCGCGGTGGACTGCGGTCACTGGCCGCTGTTCCGCTTCGATCCCCGCCGCGCCGACCTGGGCCAGAACCCGCTCCAGATGGACTCCGGTTCCCCGAAGATCACCCTCGGCGAGTATGTCCGCAACGAGACCCGCTTCCGGATGATCGAGCAGCAGAACCCCGAGCACTTCAAGAAGCTGCTCGCCCAGTCCCAGCACGAAATCTCCAACCGGTTCTCCGTCTACGAGCAGCTCTCCAAGCTGACCGTGACCCCCAAGGAAAGCTGAGGCTGCCATGGATCTCAAAACCTCGTATCTCGGTCTCCAACTGGCCCATCCCCTGATGGCCGGTGCGTCGCCCCTGGTTGATGACATGGGCATGGTCAAGCGCCTCGAAGACGCCGGCGTCTCCGGCATCGTGATGCACTCCCTCTTCGAGGAGCAGATCACCCGCGAAGAGCAGGGCACGCTCATGGACATGGAGCTGCACGCGAACTCCAACGCCGAGGCCGTCTCCTACTTCCCCCAGCCCGATGACTTCCGGCTCGGGCCCGAGCGCTACCTCGAGCAGCTCCGCCGCATCAAGGAGGCCGTGGCCGTTCCGGTCATCGCCTCCCTGAACGGCACCACCGCCGCGGGCTGGCTGCACTACGCCCAGCTCATGGAGCAGGCCGGCGCCGACGCGCTCGAGCTGAACGTCTACTACATCGCGACGGATGCCAAGGAGTCCGCTGCCGATGTGGAGAAGCGCACCCTCGACGTGGTCCGCACCGTGAAGGCCCAGGTGAAGATCCCCGTCGCCGTGAAGCTCTCTCCGTTCTTCTCCTCCCTGGCGCACTTCGCCATGGAGCTGGAGGCGGCGGGCGCCGATGGCCTGGTGCTCTTCAACCGGTTCTTCCAGCCCGACATCAACGTGGAGGAGCTGCTGGCCGAGCCCAGCCTCCAGCTGTCCGGTCCCTCGGACCTGCTGCTCCGCCTCCGCTGGCTCGCGGTACTCCACGGACGCATCAAGGGCAGCCTCGCGGTCACCGGTGGTGTCCATGACGGCATCGGCGCCCTGAAGGCCGTCATGGCCGGTGCAGACGCCGTCCAGATGGTGTCCGCCCTGCTGATCCACGGACCCGAGCGGCTGGCCCAGACCCGCGCGACCCTGGCCGAGTGGCTGGAGGAGCACGAGTACGAGTCCCTGGCCCAGGCCCGGGGCAGCATGAGCCTGCTGAAGAGCCCGAATCCCCAGGCCTTCACCCGCGCCAACTACATGCGAATCCTCAACGGCTGGAAGCCCTGAAATCGGATGTTTCCCGTCCCGCAATTCTCGAAACCCCCGGCCTCTCCGGGGGTTTCGTGCATTGTGCCTTCCATCACAGTCATTGAGTGTGATTGACCTCAAGATCGTCTATTATTTGAACACGATCTCCCCATCCATTTAGAGCAGGTGCCTATGCTTCCACTCTCCCAATCCTCTGGTTATGCCGTCTTGGCCATGAGCTGCCTCCAGGATCCCGGTGGCAAACCCACCCTGGTGGTCGATGTGGCCGCCCGCACCGGTTTCCCGCGCCCCTACCTCTCCAAGATGATCCACAAGCTGGCCAAGGTCGGTCTGGTGATGGCCAAGCGTGGCAACAAGGGCGGCGTGGTGCTGGCCCTGGCCGCCAAGGAGATCACCCTGGACCTCATCGCCGAGGCCGTGGACGGCTCCGAGTGGCGCAACCAGTGCCTCCTCGGCTTCAAGGACTGCTCGGACGAGCGGGCCTGCCCCTCCCACACCTTCTGGAAGGCCGAGCGCGATCACATCCACCGCTGCCTGAAGGACATCTCCCTGGAGGAGATCCGCACCTTCGAGCAGGCCAGCCGCACCTGGCGCCTGGCCGACGCGCTGCCCGAGAAGAAGCTCAAGCCCCGCGTCAAGAAGGCCGCCAAGCCCGCCGCCAAGAAGGCCCCCGCCAAGGCCGCGAAGCCTGCCGTGAAGAAGGCTGTCGCCAAGAAGGTCTGAGGCTCTGGACGGATCACGAAAGAGGCCGCCCCGGGGCGGCCTCTTTCGTTGCGGGCTCAGGGTTGGCGCTCAGGCCGATTCCGAGGTCGGAACCGTGAACCCGTGGCGGGTCCGGAATCGCTCGACGCCGGCGTCAGGCAGGGTGGCCAGGTCCGCCAGGGAGACGGACCGCAGCCGCTCCATGATCTTGTCCCGGGTCTCCTCCCAATACTCATGCAGGGTGCAGGGCTTTGCGGCCGTGCAGCCGATCATGCCCATGAGGCAGCGCTTCTGCCAGGCCACGCCATCGATGGCGTCCGTCAGGTCCGCCACCGAGATCTCCGCGGAGGCCTTGGCCAGGACCACGCCCCCGTGGTGCCCGCGGCGGGCCACCACCAGGCCCTTCTTGGCCAGCTTGTGGATCAGCTTCGACAGGTAGGAGCGGGGAATCCCCGTGGACTCGGCAATGGCCTCGACCAGCACGGGCTGGCCCCCGGGTTCCTGGAGGCATCTCAGGGCGCGCACCGCGTAGCCTGTGGTCTGGGACAACGGAAGCATGGGATCCTCCTGTGACAAACATATGGCGTAAAACCCTGCTCAACCTTGAAGATGCGCCCACAGCCCGCCAAATCAATTGACCCTGTGATCCACATCACGCCATAGGCCCCCTGGAGGGATGTTGTCGAGGATTTGCAGGTTCAAGCCTTCCGTCTCTGCCAAAACGGGAGGGGGTGGAATCGCCGCTGCGAGCCCTCGCGAAGCCCCCCTACAGACCCTGTGGCGGGGGTCACAAACGGCTGATCCCACTCGGGTGAAATGTGTAAAAATAGAGCTTCATGTCTTGATTGGAGAGACCTTTGCGAACCACCCTTGCGATCCTGCTTCTCGCCGCGGCTGTGGGCTGCTCGAACCCGATGAACACCAAGCTCCCCCAGGACTTGTCCAAGATGGAGTCCATCAAGTCTTCCGTAGACAAGCTCAGCCCTGAGGACAAGGAGCTGTTCGGCGCCTACATCATGCGGCACCTGGTCGCCTCCATGCAGGGCGCCAGTCCCATCCCTGAGGGCATGACCATCGGCAAGTGCATCCAGGAGCAGAAGGCCTATGTCCAGGAGCACGGGGCCGAGGATGCGGCCCGGAAGATCCGGACCGGCAGCCCCACCCTGAAGAAGAAGTAGGCGCTGACGCTTTCAAGCGCCTGGCCTCCCGCTGTGGGCGGGCTGGGCCTGGCTTGGGCTGGGACCCCTTGGCAGGGCCAGGGCTCGCGCTCTGGACAGGGAGAGTGCCCTGGCTTCACGACATGGCATGGCCCGGCCTCTGGCTGCTCAAAGCACTGCCAGGCCCAGCCCAGCGACAGGGGTCGCGGGGCTGGGCCTGGCAAGAATCAACCGTGGCAGAGGGTGGCGTTGAAGCAACCGGGCGCCGTTCCGGCCGGCGCGGGACTGGCGGGGACGCGGGAGGAGTTCGCACCGTGGCTGTGGCACTGGACGCAGGCGGGGAGGTTGCTGGGGTTCGTCTGGTCATGACCCGCCAGAGCCACCGCGCCGGAGTCGGCCAGCCAGGGCTTGGCCGGGTGGGGCGCCGTCTTGTGGCAGGACTTGCAGGAGACCACCGCGATGCCGCCATCAAAGGCCGCGCCGTGGCACTTGGCACAGTGGAGCATGCCCGCCATGACGGGAACGGCCGGAGCCACGGTGGTCACCGGGGCAAGCTGGGTGGCCACGCGACCGTGCTGGGCGGGTGTGCCCCAGGCGGCATCGACGGGGTGGTTCACGCCCTTGGTGTGGCAGCCGAGGCAGCTCACCTTGGAGATGCCGCCCGCCAGCGCCGGGTCCGTGGCGGAGCCATGGCAGGCGACGCACTGGGCCGGGTTCTTGACGTATTCGACATAGTGGTCGGCGATCCAGGTCTTCGTGTGGGCTCCGGTGCTGTGGCACAGGGTGGCGTTGTAGCAGCCCGGTGCGGTGCCCGCAGGGGCGGCCGCGAGCGGCTTCAGGGTCGAGTTGACACCGCCCGCGTGGCACTTGGCGCACTCCGGGAGGTTCGCCTGGTTGACCTGCGTGTGGGAGGGCTTCACGCCCGAGAGATCGAACCAGGGCTTGCTGGGGTGGGGCGCGTTGACGTGGCAGGACTTGCAGGAGACGGCCGCGACGCCGCCATCATAGGCTGAGCCGTGGCACTTGGCGCAGTGGCTGAAGCCCGCCATGACCGGCACGGCTGGGGCCGTGGTGGCCACTGGCGCGAGCTCGGCGCCGAGGCGCCCATGCTGAGCGGGAAGCTCCCAGCCTGAGGCGTGGATCACGCCCTTGGTGTGGCAGCCGAAGCAGCTCACCTGGGAGATGCCGCCGGCCTGGGCCGGAACGGTGGTGGACCCGTGGCAGACAGTGCACTGGTCCGGGGCCTTGATGTACTCGGCCCAGTGATCCGCAAGCCAGGTCTTGGGGTGGGCCCCCGCGGTGGCGTTGAAGGGGACGGTCTTGTTCGCGGTCCCGGCACAGCCCCCGGAGAGGAGTGCGAGCACCAGGGCGAAGCAGCTTCCCAGCATCAGTCTCGTTCGGCTCATTGCGATCCCTTTCGGCACTCAGGCGGGTCTACCGGTGGCAAGCCTGACACTTCTCGTTGTTGGCCCGGCCGTGGCACTTGAAGCAGCTGGTGGGGTCCAGCTTTCCCTCAATGCGGTGGAGGGTCATGAAGTCACCCCGGTGGGGGGCTTCCCGATCGGGGCGGCCACTCAGCCGGAGGGCCGGCTTCATGGGCACCTTGCCGCCGTGGCAGTCCCCGCAGAAGGACTGGGCGTGACAGGAGGCGCAGGTGTTGATGTCCTGGTTCGCCTGGAACCGGTGGTCCTTCACGAAGCTGGCGGTGTGGTCGAAGGAGGCGAAGGGCTTGAGGGCCCCCTTGGCCACATCCGTGCTGTGGCACTCGGAGCAGACCGGTCGGCCGGCGCCAAGCTCCTGGGGGTGGGTCGGCGCGAAGCTGGCCTCGGGCGAGATGAGGCCGCAGGCCATCAGCACCCCGAGACCCAGCAGAATGCCAAGCACCTTGAGCATGGGTTTCCCGATCATCACTGGCCTCCCTTCTTGCCTAGCCCGAACCGATACTCGGCCTTCAGCAGTCCGCGCGTCTCGCGCTTGCTCACGGGGTTGCTGCCGTAGCTGAGGTCGCCCGAGACCTTCAGGCTCGCAGTGGCCTGATAGCCCAGGGACCCCACGGTCTCATACACGGTCCGCAGCCCTGCGACGTAGGGGTTGCTGCTGTCGTAGTACTGGACGATGCCATCCAGGCTCGCGGAGAGCTTGCCCTTGTTGACCAGCACCCAGGCCCGGGCTTCCTTGTGGCTGAGGCTGCGGTAGGGCGTCAGGGGGTCCACGCGCTTCACGTCCCCCACGCTCACCCAGTGGGCGCCCACACCAGCCAGGACGGTCTTCTCGAGGAAGTCTATGCGCACATCGGCGCCGGCGCGGTTGGCATCCCCATAGGACTCGCGATGGGTGCGACGGTAGTCCGCCACCACCTGGATCGAACCCGTCGCGGACCAGGTGACCTTGCCGCCCGTGGCCTTGAACAGGTCGCGCTCATCCTGCCGGAACAGCGAGGGGAGGTTGGTCCCCGCGAAGTAGGCGAAGAAGTTGCGCTCGACATAGTTGCCGGACACCGCGACCGCGCCGCCCAGCTTCACGCTGGCCGTGTAGTCGTGCTCCGCCACCTTGGAGGGCTCGGCCGTCCCTGCGGCGGGGGCCCGGTGGCTGGCCACGTCGAAGACCGTGCGGCCCCGGAAGTCAAAGACCGTGGTCGGCGTCACCGCCAGATCCACGCCCAGCTGCTTGCGGCTGTAGTCCGTCGCTGAAGGGATGGCCAGGTCCTTGGCGGCCTTGGCGCCGTCCTGCAGGTAGGAGACACCGAGCTCCAGGCCCTTGGTAGAGCGCCAGCCCAGCCGGGAGCCGAAGATCACATCCCGCTGGAATTTGTAGTCTGCCTGGGCCAAGGGCGTGACCGTCCGGTAGAGCACCGGCAGCCCGTAGAAGCCGGACAGCGTGAAGCCGCCGCGCAGGTCGGTGCGGGCGCTGACGCCATCCACCTGCTCGAAGCCCGTGCCCTGGTTCACCGCGAACCGGCCCGCCTTGAGCTCGGCATTGGCCTTGTCGAACTGATACTGCAGGTAGCCATAGGTCAGGTAGCCGCCGCTCTTGGTGCCATCCAGCACCGAGGAGTCGCCCAGGTCCGAGCGCCCCCAGCCGAACAGGTGCAGCGACAGCTTGTCGATGCCCAGCTTCGTAGCGTCGATGCCCAGGTATTGGGTGGCCGGGGTGTAGGTGGCCTTGTCGAAGCCCGGGGTCTCCTGCTTCCACATCTGGGCGATGGTGATGCCCTGGACGCTGATCTCCTGGGACCACCCGGTGGTGGCCACCAGGGCGGTGAACAGGGCGATATTGGTGCGCTGCTTCATGCTTCGCCTCCCCCTTCCATCCCTTCCGGCGGCGTGGCTAGCAGGCTCAGGGCTGTCGTTCCCATGCTCAACCTCCAGAAGGCAAAACCATTTCATTCAAGTGCATAGCTCGAGATGATTCGGTCCCCAAGGATAGGCGAACCTCCAGGTCAACTTCAAGAGCTGACCTCGGCTTCAACTCCGGACAAAGGCCCCTTCGACCTAAAAAAGTGAGCGGGCCTCGCGGCCCGCTCACTCTCACTGATCCGATAAGGTCTAGAGCAGCTTCTTGCCACCGTTCTGCATGAAGTGGTCAAGCGCACCGGTCTTGCCAGCGTGGCAGGCAATGCAGGTGTTCTCAGACACGGAGGTCTTGTAGCTGGCGTTGCCAGAGGTGTGGCAGCCGATGCAGCGAACCGCACCAGTGGTCAGCAGGCCAGTCTTGAGGGTGCTGTCGGTGTAGGTGGGGGCGGAGGCACCGGGGTAGGTGACTTCGGACCAGTCGAGGATCAGAAGGTCGCCCTTCTTGGCGGAGGCATGGATGGCATGCACCCGGTTGTCGATGGTGTCGCCGTGGTTGCCGGACTTGTCGTGGCAGGAGTTGCAGTGATCCGTGTCGAAGACGACGGAGTGCCGCGCGTCATGCGCACCCAGGGTGCCGGTGCCGTGGCAGTCGACGCAGGCATCGCCCGAGATCTTGAGCTCATCCGTGGACTGGTTGACCTTGATGGTCTTGAAGGCGACGGTGTCGATATGGTAGTTGGTGTCCGCGACGTAGCTGTAGTTGGCAGCGATGAAGCGGATGGCAACCACACCCTTGAGGGTGGCGGGGATGGCGCGCAGCTTGTAGCTGAAGCCGGCGGCGCTGGTGGTGATTTCGGTGTTGGTCGCGTCCACGAACAGGTTCTGGGCCTGGGTGGGAACGCCGGTGGCGGACAGGGTGGCGGCAGCCTTGGTCAGCACAGGCACGGCCTTGGCGCGGGGGCCATAGACGTAGAGAGCAGCCTTGCTGAGGACGCCGGCAACGGTGGTGCCAGCGGCATGCTTGGCAGCGGTGTAGAGGGTGGCGGGAACGGCCGAGCCATCGGGGTTCTTGAGGGTGATGGTGACGGTCGGGGTCTCACCGGTCACGTAGTAGCTGGCGTTCGCCGGGGCGGTGATCGTCATCGTGGCGGTGTATTCGGGCGTGTTCACCGCGGAAACCGCAGGAGCATGCTCGGTGGTGATGATGGCGGGGGTGTGGCAGATGGTGCACATGCTGTTGTTGGCGGGCACGTTGGAGAGGCTGTGGCCGGCGCCGGTGGTGAAGTTCACGGCAGTGTGGCAAGCGCCGCAAGCTTCAACGCTGGGCAGGTTCTTCCAGTTCGCCGTCGCGTCAACGATGCCGGTGCGGCCGCTGGCGGTGTGGCAGGTGGTGCAGTGATTCACGTCCTGGGGATAGGTGACTTCGCTGAAGTCTTCCTTCGTGGTCTTGCCAGCGGAGTGGATGATGTGGATGAAGCGGTCGAAGCGCTTGTCCGACGAGGAGGCGGAGTTGGCAGGCGCACCGACGGTGCCGATGGCAGTCCCGGCGATCGGGGAGTGGCAGACCACGCAAGCCAGGGTGTCGACGTAGCCACCACCGTGACCGGCATTGGCCATGCCAGCGCCGTGGCACTTGCGGCAGGCTTCGATGGTCACTTCCACCTTGCTGGGGTTGGTCAGCGTGGCGGCGGTGCCAACGGCAGGCGCGCCAGTGATGTCAGCGACAGCGGCGGCGTTGCCGACGTTGTTCATGTTGATGGTGTAGCCGCCGGCAACGTTCTGGCCGGTGTAGTCGCTGTAGCCATTGGGCCAGACGTACTGGGTGGTAGAACCCGTCACCAGGGTGGTGTAGGCGGGAGCGGCCACGCGCAGGTAGACGCGCTGGATGTGGGCGGCGTTGTAGCCGGCGTTGCGGCCAGTGGCGTTGCCGGAAGCGGGCACGGAAGCCACGCCCCAAGCCTTGGGCAGGGTGACAACGTAGTTGCCGTTGGCGGCATCGGTGGCATCGAAGGTCACGACGTTGGTGCCGGCGACGGCGCCGCTGCCAGCTTCATAAGCCCAGGGCTGGAAGAAGGCGGAGGCATTGGCGTTGTCGGTCGCGCCGGCGGGAACCAGGTCCGCGATGATGATGCGGGACAGGAATTCCTTGGTCAGCTTGGTGTAGTTCACGAGCGTCGTGCCCGTGCCGCCACGGCCAACCTTCATGTCAACCTTCACGTTGAAGGTGATCTTGGGCAGGTTGCTGGCATCCGCTTCCACCTTGGTGATGGTGGAGACGAAGTTGAACTCCTTGAGCCGGTTCTTGCTGCGGGTGTTGATGCCGTTCGTGGTGTCGAACGTGAAGTCGTGCATCGTCGCGACACTGGCCACGTCATTGGCGTTGTGGCAGACCAAGCAGGCTTCGTTGGTGGTGGTCACGGGGCCGGCAGGGCCCGTGGCGCCGGTGGCGCCAGTCGCGCCAGTGGCACCCGTCGCGCCGGTCGCACCGGTCGCACCGGTCGCGCCGGCAGTGCCAGCCGCGCCGTTGGCGCCGTTGGCGCCGTCTTTGCCGTTACAGCCGATCAGCACGAGGGCGATCGCTGCGGAGGCGAGCAGCCCGCAGAGCTGTTTCAGAGGACGATGCATCATGTTTCTTTCTCCCTTGGAGGTGGTGGTGAAGTTGTGGATGGTTGCGGTTGAACTGCAGGTTGCGGATGAAGGGTTGGTCATTCGAATAGGCACCCCCTGTAGAACTGAAGGACCAGGTCGCTCGGTTAATGGCGATGCCAGTGTCACAAACGAAGCTAGACCTATCCTGGACGTGGCTCAACAAGAAGTGGTGTTGGACATGACACACCGAATGGTTATATAGCATCAACAAATCGCAGGCTTGTGACACCTCTCAAAATTTATATAAATTATTTATTTTCAATAATTAGAGATCATCAATTTAAGAAAAAAAAGTGATTTATTCGATTTTCAGCAACGATTGGTTTCGGGAATGATGACCGACTTGTGACTTTAGCCACACCTCTGTCCAGTAAAAGTTCCCGCGCCCCGCAAGATTTCCCAAGGCCACCCCCGGAGTGGGCCCGCGGGACCCTGCCACGCTACGAAGGATCAAGGACACCCGGACGGATCTTTCCTCCCGTGTGATCCCAGACACCGACCCCGCTCGACATACTCTTTCCTGTTGGAAAAACGGAGGTTCGCATGATGGAAGGCACTCTGGCCCTGGGAGCGGAGGCAGTAGGCTGTGCGGCCTTCGACGCCGGCATCAAGGGCGCGTTCGGCTATCCGGGCACCCCCTCAACGGAAGGCTTCGAGTTTGTCGAGGCCATGATCAAGGCGGCACCCGAGGGGCGCGTGGCGCAGTGGGCCGCCAATGAGAAGGTGGCCTACGACCTGGCCCTGGGCGTGAGCTACGCCGGGCACCGGACCCTGGTGACCATGAAGCACGTGGGCCTGAACGTGGCGCTGGACGCCTATGCGAACTCGGCCCTGACGGGCGTGCGCGGCGGCCTAGTGCTGCTGGTGGCGGACGATCCTGGCATGCACAGCAGCCAGAACGAGCAGGACAGCCGCCGGCTCGCTGAGTTCGCCTGGCTGCCCTGCCTGGAGCCCAGCACCGTGCAGGAGTGCTATGACTTCACCTTGCGGTCCTTTGAGTTGTCCGAGGCCCTGGGCGTGCCGGTCATGGTGCGTCTGGTCACGCGCCTGGCCCACTGCCGCGCGGCCCTGACCCGGCAGCCGACCCTGGCTCCCACGGGCCTGGGGGTGGTGCCCCGGTCAAGCGTGCAGGACTGGGTGCTGATCCCCTCCAACGCCCGCCACCGCTACGTGGAGCTGCTGGCGAAGCAGCCGCGACTGCTCCAGGAGCTGGCGACCCTGAACACCCTGACCGCCGGCAGCGGCCGCCGGGGCGTGGCCCTGGCCGGCATGGGCCGGGCCTACTTCCAGCAGCTGGCCCTGGAGCACCCGGCCCTCGCCGCCCTGCCCCGCCTGGAGATCGCCGCCTACCCCGTGGACCCCGCGCTCGAGGCGGCCTTCCTGGCCCAGGTGGACGAGGTCTATGTCTTTGAAGAGGACTACCCGGTGCTGGAGGCCCGCCTGGGCCTGCGCGGCACCTGCCTGGTCCATGGCCGCCTGGATGGCGCCATCCCCCGCACCGGCGAGCTCACGCCCCGACAGCTGAAGGACGCCCTGGCCCTCGCAACCGAAGCGGGCAAGGCCCCCAGCAGCCTCGACCTGCCCATCCGCGCCCCCCGCCTCTGCGATGGCTGCGGCCACCTGGATGCCTTCGAGGCCCTGCAGGAGGCCCTGCGCAGCCTGGGGTTGAGTGATGCCCGGGTCTTCGGCGACATCGGCTGCTACACCCTGGCGGCCCAGGAGCCCATGAGCGCCATTCACGCCGTGGTCGAGATGGGTGCCAGCATCAGCATGGCGGTGGGCGCGGCACTCGCGGGGCAGACGCCCGCGGTGGCGGTCATCGGGGACTCCACCTTCGGCCACAGCGGCCTGCCTGCCCTGCTCACGGCCGTGGACTCCGGCGCGAATGTCACGATCCTGATCCTCGACAACCGGGTGGTGGGCATGACGGGCCAGCAGCCCAGCCAGGCCCTGGATCGGGTGGAGCGCATGGTGCTGGGCATGGGCCTTCCCGAAGCCCAGGTCCAGGTGCTGCTGCCGCTGCCGCGGCAGCATGCGGTCAACGTGCAGGCGGTGCAGGATGCGCTGCGGCACCCCGGCCCCTCGGTGCTGGTGTTCCGGCGGGAGTGCATCCAGTCCCTGCGCCGGGGCGTCCTGAAGGACCATGATCGCGATGAGAAGGCCCGCCTCGAGCAGGCCTGCTGCACCCTGGAGGTCCAGCCATGAGTGAACCCCGTGTCCACGGCATCGTCCTCTGCGGCGTCGGCGGTCAGGGCGTCCTGTCCCTGGCCCAGATCGTCCTCGAGGCCCTGCGCCGCAGCGGCCTCTACACCCTGCAGTCGGAGATCCACGGCATGAGCCAGCGGGGCGGCAGCGTCCACGCCCAGGTCTGCTACGCCGAGGTGCCGCTCAGCTCGCCCATCATCGACGAGGGCTGCGCGGAGCTGCTCATCGCCCTGGAGCCCCTCGAGGCCCTGCGCTACGTGGCCATGCTGCGCATGAACGGCCACCTGGTGGTCAGCGAGGAACCCCAGAAGGACATGGACGGCTACCCGCCCCTGGCCGATGTCTACGCGGCCCTTAAGGCCGTGCGCGGCGCGCACCTCGTCGACACCGAGGAGCTCGCCCGCCGCCTCCACCACCGGCAGGCCGGGGGCATGGTCCTGCTGGGCCTGGCCTCGACCTTCCTGCCCGTGCCCAACAGCACCTGGCGCGAGGTCATCGCCCAGCGCTTCGAGCCCAAGGGTTCCCTGATCACCAAGCGGAACCTTGAGGCCTTCGAAGCCGGACGTGGGCTCGCTCCGGCCAAGACGGGGGCCTGAGGTGGGCGCGGCGGCCGGCTTCCTCCACGAGGCACGGGCCTACGCCCTCCTGGCTTCGGCGGGACTGCGCGTGCCGCGGCACGGGTTCCTGGAGGCGGGAGCCCTGCCCTTTGCCCCGGGCGAGCCCATCGTGCTGAAGGGCATCGCCGACGGCCTGTGGCACAAGTCCGATCGGGGCGCCCTGCACTTCGGCCCCTTCGAGGCCGAGACCCTGGCGGCCACCGCGGCCCAGATGCGGGAACGGTTGGCCGAGCTGCCCTGGATCGGCGGCCTGGTCTGCGAGCAGGTGCCGTTCCGGCGCCTGGCGGGCCTGCCCACAGAAGCTTTGATCAGCCTCAAACGCGACCCCGAGGCGGGCTGGCTGGTGGTCTGCGGCATCGGCGGCCTGCAGGCCGACGCCTGGGCCGCCCTGGCTCCGCCCCTGCTCTGGCCCCTGGCCTTCACCACCCCGGAGCAGGCCCTGGCGGAGCTTCGCGAGCACTGGCTCGGCCGCACCTGGCTGGGCCGCCAGCGCGGCACCGAGGCCCTCACCGATGAAGCGAAGCTGCTGGCCTTCCTGCAGGGCCTGTGGCGTGCCGCCGAGGGCCTGGCGCAGGCGGGCGTCACCCTGCTGGAGCTGAACCCCGTGGTGCTGGACGGCGACGGCCTGCCCACGGCCCTGGACGGCGTAGGCACGCTCGAAGCCGCGCCCAGCTCCGCTCCCGCCGCGCCGGACCCAGCCTGGTACCAGGCCCTGCTGAGTCCGCGCAGCCTCGTGCTCGCCGGGGTCTCCAGCCGCGAAGGCACCGTGGGCCGCATCATCCTGGAGAACGTCCGCAAGTCCCGCCTGCCCGAGGGCGCCCTGCGCATCCTCAAGCCCGGCGCCGTGGACTTCCTCGGCCTGCCCTGCGTGGCCTCCGTGGCGGAGCTGGCGACCGCGCCCGCAGACCAGCTGATCCTCTCCCTGCCCGCGGCCCAGACCCTGGAGGCCGTGGAGCAGCTCTGCCGCCAGGGCGGCGGCGCCACGGTGGTCTATCTGGTGGCCGGGGGCCTCGGCGACGGCGCCGACACCGACGGCCTCGGCGCGCGGCTGCTGGCCTGCCTCGACACGCACCGCCGCGCGGGGAAGTGGACCCCGGCCCTGGTGGGACCCAACGGCCTGGGCCTCTTTAGCCCCGACCTGGGCCTCAACACCTTCTTCATTCCCGAGGACAAGCTGCCGCTGAATGCCCAGCCCGGGCACCTGGCGCTGCTGAGCCAGAGCGGCGCCTTCCTCATCACCCGGCTGAGCCGCCGCGGCGAGCTCCGCCTGCGCGCCGCCGTGGCCATCGGCAACCAGATGGACCTGCGCTGCTCGGACTTCCTGCGCGGCTTCGCCACCGATCCCGCCGTGCGCGTGGTGGGCGCCTACCTGGAGGGCTTCGCGCCCGGCGATCTCCAGGCCACGGCCCAGGCCGTCCGGGCCCTGCGCGCCTCGGGCCGCCGCGTGCTGCTCTACAAGGGCGGCCGCAGCCAGGAAGGCATGGCCGCCGCCAGCAGCCACACCGGCGCCCTGGCCGGCGACCACGCGCTGCAGGCCAGCGTGCTGCGCCGGGCCGGAGCGATCCTCGCCGAGCGCCTGGAGGCCTTCGACGCCGGCCTGGCCTGGCTGGGGGCCTATCCCCAGGGACGACCCGCCACCGTGGCCGTGATGACCAACGCCGGCTTCGAGTCCGTGGCTTCCGCTGACCTGCTGGGCGGCGCCTGCCGCGGCGCGAAGCTCTCGGAACCCGAGACCGCCGCCCTGGCTGCCACCCTCGCCAGCCAGGGACTCGCGGGCCTGGTGAGCGCCCGGCTGCCCCTGGACCTCACGCCCATGGCCGACGAGGCCGCCTACCTGGCCGCGGCCCGGCTGCTGCTGGCCACCGAGGCCGAGGTGCTGCTGGTGGGCCTGGTGCCCCTGACCAAGCGCCTGGACACGGTCGATCCCGCAGCCCAGGCGGCTTTCGCTTCAGCCCTCGCCGAGCTGGCCCGCGCCAGCGGCAAGTGGGTCGGCGTGGCCGTGGAGGGCGGCCCCCTCTTCGACGCCTACCGCGCCGCCCTCCGCGCCGCAGGACTGCCCGTGTTCCTCACCATGGAAGAAGCCCTCGAAGGGCTGCGCCTCATCGCGAGCGAGCGCTGACGGCGGAGAGGCCACTCGGGTCCCAGCAAAGCACGCTTTCCCTGAGGCCACGTTCAGAGCAGACTCTATTTCGGAGCAATAAGACCGAAATGACCCGCTTCCTGCCCCCCTGGCGCACCCTCCTTCCCGCAGAGCACGGGAGCTGGTTCATGCTGGGCTTTCCCCTGGTCCTGGGGCTGCTGCTGCGGCCCACGGCGGCGGCGCTCTGCCTGGCCCTGGCGGCCCTGGGCCTGTTCCTGGCGCGGCCCCCGCTGCGCCGGCTGCGGACGGGCCAGCGGGAGGGGGCGCAGGTCCGGGCGCTCCTGCTCTGCACCGGCCTAGCCCTGGTCTTCGGCGCCGGGACGCTGGCGCTCGCGGGGCCCCGGTTCCTGATACCCCTGGCCGCGGTGGCACCCCTGATCTTCCTGGCCCTGCGGGCCGATGCCCAGCGGACGGTGCGCTCCCTGGCGGTGGAGCTCGCGGCCCAGGGCGCCTTTGCGGGCCTGGCGGCGGCCATGCTCACCGCCGGGGGAGCCCCGCTGGCCGAGGCCGGGCGCACCTGGGCGCTGGTCACCCTGGTGGGCGGGGCGAACCTGGCCCACGTGCGGCACCTCCTGGGCCACGCCCATGGCCTGGCGGACCAGGAGCTGCGCCGCCGGGCGCACTCCGTCCACGCCCTGCACCTGCTGCTGCTGGGGGCCTCGGCCTACCTGCTGGCGCCGCGGGGGCCCGCGGGCTTGGTGTGGACCGCCTGGACGGGCGTGCTCTACCTGCGGGCCCTGCGGCCCTGGCGCCCCCTCGCAGCCCGAACCCTCGGCTGGCGGGAAGGGGCCCTGAGCGCCGTGGGCCTGGTGCTGCTGTGGCGGGCGCTCGCAGGCTGAGGGCGTGGTCAACGGTCACAACCGGGCTGGACTCCGGAATCCCCTCCCGTGAAGCTGGAATCAGAAAAAGGATTCCGGAATGCTCTTTTCGACCGCCACCGGCTATGCCCTTCGTGCACTCGCGGCGCTGCCCGAGGACGGGACCTACTGCCTTGCCAAGGACCTCTCCTCCCGGCTGGGGCTGCCCGGCCCCTACCTGGCGAAGATCCTCCAGGGTCTGGTGCAGGCGGACATCCTGGCCTCCGTGCGCGGCCCCAAGGGCGGCTTCCGCCTGACGCGACCCGCCCACCGGATCACCGTCGGCGAGGTCGTGGCCGCCATGGAAGGACCCGATGCCATGGAAGGCTGCGTCATGGGCTTTCCGGCCTGCAACGGCGAAAACCCCTGCCCCCTCCACGACGCCTGGTCGGCGGTGAAGAGCCAGGTGAGCTCCTCCATGACCCAGGCCACCATCCGGGATCTGCAGCTCATCAACCTCCGGCACAAGAAGGAAGCCAAGGATCGGATGCCGAATTCACCTCAGTCCTAGGCTATTCGGACTTTAGATTCCTGAATAGACATGGGGAGGTTCAACACCCACCCTGACGGCCTCTTCCCGACCGGCGTCCCCCGGGCTGCGGGTAGGATCGTGACCATGGCCATGAGCTGCGACCACCCCGATCTACTGCCCCTGGAGACGGCGCTCCTGCGCCTCTGGGAAGCCCTGCCGACCCCGGCCCTGGCCGAGGTGCGGGGCGAGCGCGACGATCCCGCCACGGACCGGGCCTCCATGGACGGGGTGGCCCTGCGGGCCGCAGACGGGAGGCTCCCCCGCCGGCTGCTCGGCACCCTCTTCGCCGGCAGCGATCCCGCGGCCTTCACGGTGACACCGGGCACCGCCGTGCGCATCATGACCGGCGCCGCGCTGCCCCAGGGAGCGGACGCCATTGTGCCCGTGGAGCAGCTCCGCCAGGAGGGCGACACCATCCACGTGGCCGTGACGCCCGGGGCGGGTGAGCACGTGCGGCGCCGGGGCGAGCAGGCCCGGGCCGGAGACCTGCTGCTACCCGCCGGGACCCCCCTCACCGTGGCCCGCCAGGCCCTGCTGGCCCAGGAGGGCCGACCCGTGCCCTCGCTCCGCCGCATCCGGGTCGGCGTGGCCTCCACCGGCGACGAGCTGGTGGCCGACCCCGCTCCCCATCAGATCCGCGACTCGAACGGTCCCATGCTGGCGGCCCTGGCCCGGGCCCTGGGCGCCGAGCCGGAGCTGCGGCCCGCCCTGCCGGATGATCCCCCCGCCCTGGCCGCGGCCCTGCGCCAGCCCGGAGACATCCGCATCCTGCTCACCTCGGGCGGCGTGAGCATGGGCGAGCACGACCACCTGCCTGCCGTGCTGGCAGACCTGGGCGCGCAGATCCTCTTCCACCGGATCCGCCTCAAGCCGGGCAAGCCCATGCTGGCGGCCCTGCTCGGCGACCTGCTGATCCTGGGCCTGCCGGGCAACCCCGTCTCAGCCTACGTCAATGCCCTGCTCTTCCTGCCGGTGGCCCTGGCGCGCCTGGAAGGCCGGGCCTTCCCGGACCCCTGGCGCCGGGCCCGCCTGGCGGCCCCCATGAAGCACAAGGGTGACCGCCCCCTCCTGCACCCCTGCCGACTCCTCGAAGGACGGCTGCACCCGCTGCCGGGCAAGGGCTCCGCCGACCTGGTCACCCTGGCCCAGGCCGATGCCCTGGCCTGGATCGAGCCGGGGGGGATGGAGGCGGGCATGAAGACGCGGTGGATGCCGGTCCTCTAGCCCTGCTCCAAAAGGTCCTGCGGCCCTTTTGGAGATAGAAAGAGATCTTTTCCTAGCTCCAAAAACGCGCAGCGTTGTTGGAGCCGGGCTCAGCCTTTGGCGTATCTCTGCAGCTTCCCAAGATCCAGGATGCGCACCACCGGGAAGGTGCTCTGGATGAGGCCCAGGTCTGTGAGGAGGCGCAGGGCGCGGCTGAAGGCTTCGCGGCTGGCGCCAATGCACTGGGCCAGGTCTTCCTGGGTCTCCTGGAACTCCACCAGGGACCGGACGGGGTTGGCCTCGTGGGCTTCCAGCAGCAGCTGGGCCACGCGCTCGGGCACGCTGTGCAGGCTGAGGGTCTCCACCAGCGTGACCAGGTGGCGCACCTTGGCGGTGAAGTGCTGGATGAGCATCTCAGCCACTTCGGGGTGCCGGTGCACGATCTGCCGCAGGGGCGCGGACGGAATCAGCCAGCACTCGGTCTCGCCGTGGGACTCCGCACTGGAGGCGATGGGCGCACCGTCGAACACGGCCACCTCACCCACGCAGTCACCGACCTTGAGGAACTGGAGCACCTGGACCCGACCCCGGCCGTCCGTGCGGAAGACCTTCAGGCCGCCCTTCACCACCACATAGACGCCCGCCACCTGGTCACCCTGGGTGTAGATGCGGACACCGTTGGGAAAGCGGCGCAGTTCGGCGATGCTGGCGAGTTCCTCGGCGGCATTCATCGGCAGGCCGGCCAGGAACTCGATCCTTCTCAGATTGAGGACTGCTTGAGGCATGGGGCTCCACCGGGTGCTGGAATAGTTATCGCACAGTTCAACACGGAATGTGACCCCGGTCACTAGCCCGGGAACTGAACGACCCATACTTTACCGCGACCTAGGAATTTTCTCTCCGAAAATCCTGAATAGGACAAGACCCCAGAAGGCCTCAGCCGACCAGGGTCTCTGTTGACTCTTCCCGATGGCTCGGGAGCTACTTCACCCGCTCCATGAAGGTGCGGTCCACGGTGTTCACCCGGATCTTCGAGGGCGCCTCCATGTAGGGGGGCACGCCGACGGTGATGCCGTTGCTGAGCTTGGCGGGCTTGTAGGAGCCGGTGGCATTGGCGTTCTTCATGACGGGATCGGTCTCCACGATCTCCAGGACCACGCTGGGGGGCAGGGTGGCACCCATGGGCTGGCCCTCGTAGAACTCGATCTCCACCTGCATGTTCGGTTCGAGGAAGACCAGGTCGTCCCCCAGGATCTCCTTGCTGACCTCGATCTGCTCGTAGGTCTCGTTGTTCATGAAGACCAGGCTGGCACCGTCCTCATAGAGGAACTCCAGCATGTGCTGCTCGAGGCTGGCCTTCTCCACCTTGTCGGAGCTGCCGAAGCGGTTCTCACGGTTGATGCCGTCCTTGAGGCGCTTCATCTTCACCTGGACCCGCGCGGGCAGGTTGCCGGGGGTCTGATGCTCGACGCTGATGACGCGGCAGAGCTCGTTCTCGAAGTTGACGATCATCCCGGCGCGAACCTGGGTGGCGAGAATGATGGGCATGGGGGCTCCGTGGGGAGGAAGGCGGCTGCGGGTCTCTGTTCAAAAACCCCTCGCCGGGACCCCGGCGAGGGGTTTTTGGTGGGCGTACCAGGATTCGAACCTGGGACTTCTACCGTGTGAAGGTAGCACTCTACCGCTGAGTTATACGCCCGCGGTCGAACAGAATACCTCAGGGTCGGGCCGTTTCCAAGACCGAATCAGCGGCCGTCACCAACCCGGCGCAGGGTCTCGGCGAAGCGGGGGGCATCCGCCGCCCGCAGGCCGCAGAGACCCACCCGCAGTCCTTCCGGCAGGGGTACGGTGAAGACGCCCTCGGCCTTGAGACGGGTGCAGACCGCCTCGGGCTCTGGCGTGGGCACCGTAACGAAGAAGCCGCCCTGCCAGCGGAGCGCCTCCCGGCCGTTGGTCTCCAGGGCCGCGTCCAGGGCCAGGGCCCGAGAAGCCAGCACCTCGGACCAGTGGCGATGCTCCGCGGAGAGCCGGGCCTGGGCCTTGCCCTCCCGTGCCAGCCGCAGCAGCAGCGCCTGGGGGGCCTTGGCGCAGTTGGACCAGGTGCCGCGGCAGGACTGGGTGAGGGCCGCCTGTAGGGTCGGGTCACCACTCCAGGGAAACGCGATGGCCCCCGCCCGCCCGCCATAGAGGGTCATGGACTTCGAGAGCGACATGCAGGCACCCACCAGCACCGTTCCTTCGGCGCCGAGGGCCGCGTAGTCCGCCAGGGCCTCCGCCACGGCGGCGGGCTCCCGGGTGTAGTCCAGGTAGGCGAAGTCGAGGAGCAGGGTCACGGGGCCGAGGGCCGCGATGTCCCGCAGCAGGCCGAGCAGGACGACCCGGTCCACGGCGGACAGGCTGCGCCCGGTGGGGTTGTGGCAGGGGTCGTTGAGCCAGAGCAGCACCCGGCCCTGGGTCTTCATCAGGGCACGAAGGGCCGCATCCCAGGCCGTCGCGTCCAGGGGCTCCCCCGCCGCGGGCCAGGGGGCGGTGATCACGCCCACGCCGTTCTCCGCGGCCAGGGTGGCGTAGGGACCCCAGTAGGGCGCCGTGGTCAGCACGGACTGGCCGCGCTCCAGGAAGTTGCGCAGGGACAGGCCCAGGGCGCCGCTGCCCCCGGGGGTGGCGCAGGCGGCACCGGCCTGGGTGGCTGAGGGCCAGTGGCGCTGGACCAGGGCCTTCAGGTAGGCCGGGTCCCCCGCGATGGGCGCGTAGGGCGCCACCTCCAGGGCCGTCAGCTCACGCCAGAGGTCCATGACGGTCTCGAGCACCACCAGCTGCCCCGCATCGTCCAGGAGGGCACCCACGGTGGCGTTGAGGACGGAGCCGCCTGCGGCCTTGAAGGCCTGGGCCTCGGCGTTCAGCGCGAAGATCGGATCGTCCGACGGGAAGGCCCGCCGAGAGGGGATGAGCTGTTCGGTCATGGGGAATTATCAATCAAACCGTCCTTGACCGAAGTCCGGTCCTCCCGGCATGGCTGATCATTTGATCTTGTATTACCATATTCCCATGCATGAAAAACCATGGGCAGCCCAGGGCTCCCGCGTCCTCCTGGGCGTTGGCGCCCTGCTGGCCCTGGCTCCTTTCACCCCCGCTGCCGCGGCGCTGGTGGGCGGTGGCCTGCTCGCCCTCACCCTGGGCAACCCCCTGCAGGGACGGACGCAGGCCTGGACGCACCGCCTCCTGCCCCTGGCCGTGGTGGGCCTGGGCGCGGACATGAACCTGCGGGCCGTGGCCAGGGCCGGCCTGCACGGCCTTGGCTACACCATCCTGAGCATCGCGCTGGTGCTGGCCCTGGGGTGGTGGCTGGCGCGGCTGCTGAAGGTGGAGCGCGATGCGGGGCTGCTCATTGCCGTGGGCACCGCCATCTGCGGCGGCAGCGCCATCGCCGCGGTGGCACCGGTCCTGCGCGCCCGGGCCCACGACACCACCGTGGCGCTGGCCACGGTGTTCCTCCTCAACGCGGTAGCTCTGGTTGTCTTTCCACCGCTGGGGCACTTGACGCACCTGAGCCAGGACGCCTTCGGGCTCTGGGCGGCTCTGGCCATCCACGACACCAGCTCCGTGGTCGGCGCCGGCCTCGCCTATGGGCCGCGGGCCCTGGAAGTTGCGACCACCGTGAAGCTGGCCCGAGCGCTCTGGATCGTGCCGCTCACCTTGCTCATCGGCTGGTGGATGGCCCGGCGCGGCGCGGCCACCCCGGATGCGCCGCCAGTGAAGCGGCCCTGGTTCATCGCAGGCTTCCTGGCCATGGCCGCCCTGGTCACCTTCATACCGGCCCTGCACACCGCGGGTCACCTGGTGGCCCTCGCCGCGCGCCGTGCCCTGGTGCTGACGCTCTTCCTCATCGGCGCGGGACTGAGCCGAGATGCCCTCCGCTCCGTGGGCTTCCGCCCCTTCCTGCAGGGCGTGCTGCTGTGGCTCCTGGTTGGCTCACTGGGCCTCGGTGCCGTGAAGTTGGGGCTGCTCTCTCTGGGGTGATGCCCCCTCCGCAAGGCTGCCAGTCGAGTGCCGGACAGATTTCGGAGGGCACTGTTGAGCTGTGCCTCGCTTGACGTCTTTATTACCCAACCCGAGGACAGCAATCCGTAAGTTGCTCCCCTAGGCAGCAAGGGTGCTGCCAAAAAACAGATACATCTGGAGCGAGTTAGGTGTTCCATCCCAGCCGGAAGTCTGATACACCCTTAGAACCAATCCTTCTCCACAAAAAATTATTTTCGCTCGGGGTCCTGCATGACGGGTTCCTATGAAAGGCCAATTCAGCTTGCCGTGGACCAGATCACGCTGCGGTTCGGCGGGGTCATGGCCCTGGGCGGGCTTGGCTTCTCGGTCCGCCAGGGCGAGATCTTCTCGATCATCGGCCCCAACGGCGCCGGCAAGACCAGCATGCTGAACTGCATCAGCGGCCGCTATCAGCCGCAGCGAGGCACGATCTCCTTCGACGGCCATGACATCACCCACCGCCCCCCGGCAGCGCGGGCCCGCCTGGGCATCGCCCGGACCTTCCAGAACATCGCCCTCTTCAAGGGCATGACGGTGCTGGACAACATCCTGATCGGCCGCCACATCCACATGAAGAGCGGCCTCTTCCGGGGCGGTTTCTTCCTCGGCCCCTGCCAGAAGGAGGAGATCGAACACCGCCGGTTTGTCGAGGACATCGTGGACTTCCTGGAGATCGAGCACATCCGGAAGCGCGTCGTCGGCACCCTCGCCTACGGTCTCCAGAAGCGGGTCGAGCTGGCCCGGGCCCTCGCCCTCAATCCCAAGCTCATCCTGCTCGACGAGCCCATGGCCGGCATGAACCTCGAAGAGACCGAGGACATGGTCCGCTTCATCATGGACATCAACCAGGAGCGCGGCATCACGGTGATCCTCGTCGAGCACGACATGGGCGTCGTGATGGACATCTCCGATCGGCTCGTCGTCCTGAACTTCGGGCAGAAAATCGGGGAAGGCACACCGGAAGAAGTGCAGTCAACGCCTGAGGTGATCAAGGCCTACCTCGGCGGTGAGCAGACGGTGTTCCTTGGACGATAGGAAGGAGAGCTTATCAACACGCCCATGAACGACACCCTTCCCCGCCTCCTCCGGAGCAACGCCGCGAAATACGGCGCCGGCAAGGTCGCCCTCCGCGAAAAGGAGCTGGGCGTCTGGCAGCCCTACTCCTGGAGCGACTACTTCGAGCACGTCCACTACTTCACCCTCGGCCTCGTGTCCCTCGGACTCGCCAAGGGGGACACCATCTCCATCATCGGCGACAACCGGCCGGAGTGGCTCTTTGCGGAGCTGTCGGCCCAGAGCGCCGGTGCCATCGGGATCGGCCTCTACCAGGACGCCATCCTCAAGGAAGTGTCCTACATCATCAACCTGGCCGAGTCGAAGTTCATCGTGGCCGAGGACCAGGAGCAGGTGGACAAGGTCCTGGACATGGGCGACGAGCTGACGACCGTCAAGTACATCGTCTACACCGACCCCCGGGGCATGCGGAAGTACGAGGATTCCCGACTGATCTCCTTCCCCGCCGTCGAGGACCTGGGTCGGGAGTACGAGCAGGCCCACCCCGGCGCCTACGACGCGCTGGTGGACGCCACGGCGGCGGAAGATCCCGCCCACATCTGCATCACCTCGGGCACCACGGGCCACCCGAAGCTGGCGGTCCTCTCCCACCGCAACATGCTCTCCATGGCCACGAACCTCGGGAAGGTGGACCCGAAGCTGGAGACGGACGAGTTCGTCAGCTTCCTGCCCCTGCCCTGGGTCGGCGAGCAGATGATGAGCGTCGCCAGCGGGCTGCTCTTCGGCTTCACGGTGAGCTTCCCCGAGGCGCCGGAGACCACCACCGAGAACATCCGGGAGATCGGTCCCCATCTCCTCTTCAGCCCGCCCCGGGTCTGGGAGAACCTGGCCGCCACGGTGCAGGTCAAGATCCTCGACGCCTCGCCCCTCAAGCGGTTCCTCTACAACTGGTGCCTGCCCATCGGCTACGAGTGGGCCGACCTGAAGTTCCAGAAGAAGACGCCGACCCTGCCGCAGAAGCTCCGCTACGGGCTCGCCTACGTGCTGGTCTTCCGGGCCCTGAAGGACCGCATCGGCTTCAGCCGCATCCGCTCTGCCTCCACGGGCGGCGCCGCCCTGGGTCCGGACACCTTCCGGTTCTTCCACGCCCTGGGGGTCAACCTCAAGCAGATCTATGGCCAGACGGAGATCTTCGGCATCTCCTGCATCCATCGGGATGGCGACATCGACTTCGACTCCGTCGGCAAGCCCATCCCCGAGACGGAGATCCGCATCGACAATCCCGATCCCAAGGGCGTCGGCGAGGTCGTGTCCCGCAGTGCGGCCCTCTTCCAGGGCTACTACAAGGCCGAGGCCGCCACAGCCGAGACCATCGTCGACGGCTGGCTCCGCTCCGGTGACGCCGGCTACTTCGATCCGAATGGGCACCTGGTGATCATCGACCGCATGAAGGACATCATGACCCTTCAGAGCGGTGAGCGCTTCAGCCCGCAGTTCATCGAGAACAAGATGAAGTTCAGCCCCTACGTCAAGGAGGCGGTCTGCATCGGTCAGGGGCGCGACTTCGTCATGGCGCTCATCTGCATCGACTTCAGCATCCTCGGCAAGTGGGCGGAGGACCACCGGATCGGCTACACCACCTACACCGACCTGGCCTCCAAGCCTGAGGTCTACGACCTTGTCGAGAAGGAGGTCCGCAAGGTCAACGGGACCCTGGTCGGCTCCCAGCGGATCCAGAAGTTCGCCCTGCTCTACAAGGAGCTCGACGCCGACGACGACGAACTCACCCGCACCCGCAAGGTCCGGCGCGGCTTCGTGGACCAGAAGTACGCCGACATCATCGAGGGCATCTACGCCGGCGCCGCCCAGATCCCCATTGACGCCGTCATCAAGTACCAGGACGGCAAGACCTCCCAGCTCAAGACCACGATCCACGTCCGTGACCTCAGTTCCCCCGAGGACACGCGGCCGGCCACCACCTGAAGCAGGACACCGGAAGCAACCAGGAGACTCCATGGAGTTCTACCTCCAACTCGTGATCTCGGGACTTGTGCTCGGGTCGATCTACGCCCTCGTGGCGCTCGGCTTCGCGATCATCTTCAAGTCCACCAGCGTCGTGAACTTCGCCCAGGGCGAGCTCATGATGTTCGGGGCCTACTTCTGCTTCTCCATGGTCGTGCAGTACAAGGTCCCCTGGATCTGGGCCTTCCTGATCACCATCCTGTTCTCCATCGCCCTCGCACTGGTCGTGGAGCGGCTGATCCTGCGCCCGATGATCGGGGAACCGGTCATCTCGATCATCATGGTGACCATCGGCCTCTCCTCGGTACTCCGCAGCATCGTGACCGCCATCTGGGGCACGCAGATCCAGGTCTACGATCCCCCCCTCTTCCCGGAGGCGACGGTCAACCTCGTCGGTGTCCCCACCAGTCAGGTCTACCTCTGGAGCTTCGGCCTGTCGGCGGTGCTCCTCGCGCTCTTCGCCGTCTTCTTCAAGTATTCCAAGGCCGGCGTGGCCATGCGGGCCACCGCCTTCTCCAATCAGGTGGCCCTCTCCATGGGCATCCCCGTGAAGAACATCTTTGCCCTCGCCTGGTGCATCGCCTCGGTGGTCTCGGCCATCGGGGGCATCCTGATCGGCAGCATCAACGGCATCAACGTCCAGCTTGGCCACTTCGGCCTGAAGGTCTTCCCGGCGGTCATCCTGGGCGGCCTTGACTCCATCCCCGGAGCCGCCATCGGCGGACTCATCGTGGGTGTCCTGGAGAACCTCTCGGATGGCGTCCTGAAGACCACCTTCGGCCTCTCCGGCATCAAGGAAGTCGCGCCCTACGTCTTCCTCGTCATCATCCTGATGATCAAGCCCTACGGGCTCTTCGGCAAGAAGGAGATCGAGCGGATATGAGGACCGAGACTCCAATGACTGATCGGATCGAGCCATGAGCGTAGCCCACTGTGGAGACTTCCGGCAGACCTACAAGGACGACATGCTGGTCCTCCGGACCCGGTTCATCCGGATCGCCGTAGGCGCCTTCGTCCTCCTCCTCTACCTCTCGCCGCTGTTCTCGTCCAACTACGTCACCAGCACCATGACGACCATCGCCATCGCGGTGATCGGCGCCCTCGGGATCAACGTCGTCACGGGCTTCACCGGCCAGATCTCCCTGGGCCAGGGCGCCTTCATGGGCGTGGGCGCCTTCGCCTGCTCCTACTTCATGCGGGTCGTCCACATGCCGTTCTGGCTCGCCATGCCCATGGCCGGCCTGACCTCGGCAGCCGTGGGCATGATCTTCGGCCTGCCCAGCGCCCGCCTGAAGGGGCTCTACCTCGCGATCGCCACCCTGGCCGCGCAGTTCATCCTGCAGTACGTCTTCATGCACCTGGATGCCGTCACGGGCGGCAGCAACGGGATTCCTTCCCCGCCTCCGGAGTTCGGCACGTTTGCCTTCGACGGGGACCGCTCCAAGTACTACCTGACCATCACCGTGGCCATCGCCGCCGTCATCTTCACCACGAACCTGCTCCGGTCCCGCAGTGGCCGGGCTTTCATCGCGGTCCGCGACCACCACCTCTCCGCCGAGATCATGGGCGTGAACCTGTTCAAGTACCGACTGCTCTCCTTCGCTGTGAGCGCCTTCTACGCCGGAATCGCCGGCAGCCTCTGGGGCATGTACACGGGCTACATCTCCGCGGAACACTTCACCATCACGGAGTCCATCAACTACCTCGCCATGATCATCATCGGCGGCCTGGGCAGCGTCCTGGGTTCCATCTTCGGCGCCATCTTCATGACGCTGCTGCCCCAGGTGCTGACCGTCGGGACCGGCGCGCTTGCGGACATCTTCCCCAAGATCGGTTTCCTGATCATGAGCTTCAAGGACGGCGTGTTCGGCATCATCGTCATCCTGTTCCTGATCTTCGAACCGGACGGCCTCGCCCACCGCTGGCGAATGATCAAGACCTACTGGAAGCTCTACCCGTTCAGCTACTGATCGCGCACCTCTCGCTTCATCAGCTCCACCCGCACGTTCCCTCTCTCTTGGAAAGGAGACCGCAATGAAACGTCTTACCGCGTCCATCGCTCTCGCTGCCATGGCTCTCCTGGCGGCGCCCCTCATGGGGCAGGACATCGTCATCGGCAACATCGCCGACATCACCGGAGGCACCGGCGATGTGGGCAAGCCCTACGCTGAGGGCATCAAGGCCTACACCGACTACATCAACGCCAACGGCGGCATCAACGGCAGGAAGATCAAGCTTCTCCAGCAGGACTACGCCTACAAGATTCCCGAGGCGCTCAGCCTCTACAAGAAGTTCAAGGACCAGGACAAGGTCGTGGCCATCCAGGGCTGGGGCAGTGGTGACACCGAGGCTCTCAAGGAGCAGGTCGCCAAGGACCAGATTCCCTACTTCTCCGCCTCCTATTCCGCGCACCTCACGGACCCCGCCAAGTCCCCCTACAACTTCTTCTGCGCCGTGGACTACTCCACCGCCCTCCGCGGCTGCCTGAAGTACATCAAGGACAACTGGAAGGAGAAGCGCAAGCCCAAGGTTGCCTTCATCTATCCCGACGTCGGCTACGGCAAGGCCCCCATCCCCGCCGGCAAGGCCTATGCCCTGGAACTCGGCTTCGAGATCGTTGGTGAAGAGAACGTGGACCTGAAGGCCCTGGAGGCCACCACCCAGCTCCTGAACCTCAAGAAGAAGGACCCGGACTTCGCCTGGATCGGCGGCACCAAGCCCTCCACCTCCGTGATCCTCAAGGACGCCAAGAAGCTGGGCCTGCGCACCAAGTTCTTCGGCAACATCTGGAGCGCGGATGAAGAGTCCCCGAAGATGACCGGTGGCGCCGAAGAGGGCTACCTCTTCGTCGTGGGCGCCGCCCTCTATGGCGACAAGGGCGCCGGCATGGACGTCATCAAGAAGGTCAGCGGCGGCCAGCTCCGCGTCAGCAGCTGGATCCGTGGCTGGGTCTCCATGATGGTGATGTGCGAAGTGCTGAAGACCGCCGACAAGAACAAGGAACTGACCGGCCCCGGCATCCGGAAGTACGCCGAGCAGCTCACCAACCTGAACACCCAGGGCCTCACCGCCCCCATCACCTACAGCAACAGCGACCACCGTCCCTTCACCTCCGTCATCCTGGCGGAGTTCGCCGGGGGCAAGATGGTCCGCAAGGGCACCATCGACCTGCCCCGCCGCGCGGACTGGAAGGGCTTCTGATCGGCTGACCAGGAGGCGGGGGGAGTCCGCTCCCCCCGCCGCTCCTGCTCTGCTGGATCCATCTCCTCCACACGAAAGGGACGAAGAGCCGAACCCATGCTGACCGTCAACAACATCGAGGTCGTTTACAACGACGTGATCCTGGTCCTCAAGGGGCTGTCCCTCTCCTGTGAGGAAGGGAAGATCACCACCCTCCTCGGCGCCAATGGGGCCGGGAAGTCCACCACCCTCAAGGCCATCTCTGGACTCCTGAAAAGCGAGGAGGGCGAGGTCACCAAGGGGACCATCGAGTTCATGGGCGAAAAGATCAATGGCATGGATCCCGAGAAGATCGTCCGCAAGGGGATCTTCCAGGTCATGGAAGGCCGGCGGGTCTTCGAGGATCTCGACATCGTCGAGAACCTCCGCTGCGGTGCCTACACCAGGAACGACCGGGCGGGGGTCAAGCGGGACATCGACCTGGTCTTCGACTATTTCCCCATCCTCAAGGAACGCCGGAACCAGCTGTCCGGGTACCTCTCGGGAGGCGAGCAGCAGATGCTCGCCATCGGCCGGGCCCTCATGGCCAGGCCCAAGCTCCTGCTCCTGGACGAGCCCAGCCTCGGGCTGGCGCCCCTGCTCGTGCAGGAGATCTTCGGCATCATCGCCAAGATCAACCAGGAAGAGAAGACGACCATCCTCCTGGTCGAGCAGAATGCCTCCCTGGCGCTGCAGGTCGCGAACTACGGCTACATCATGGAGATGGGCAAGGTCGTCCTGGACGGTCCCTGCGAGAAGCTCCGCGAGAACCAGGACGTCAAGGAGTTCTACCTCGGCATCGGTGAGAGCGGCAGCAAGCGGTCCTTCAAGAACGCCAAGCACTACAAGCGGCGCAAGCGCTGGCTGTCCTAGATTCCCGAGAGAGGCACCCCATGGACCGGACCACAGGATTCCTGAACCAGGACCTGGAGCAGCGCAGCTGGGACGAGCAGCGGGACCAGCAGGCCCGCAGGCTCCAGGGCGTCATCGCCCACGCCGCGGCCAACGCACCCGCCATCGGCGCCCTCCTCTGGGAGGCTGGGGTGCAGCCCGGCGACATCCAGAGCCTCGAGGACCTGGCCCGGGTGCCGGTCACCCCCAAGGCCAAGCTCGTGGAGCTCCAGAAGGCGAACCCGCCCTTCGGCGGCCTGCTGGCGGTCCCCCTCCACCAGGTCCGCCGCGTGTTCCGCTCCCCGGGTCCCATCTACGACCCTCAGGGCTTCGACGAAGGCTGGGGCTGGGAGGAGGCGCTCTTCGCCGCCGGCTTCCGCCGGGGCGATGCCTGCATCAACACGTTCGGCTACCAGATGACCCCCGCGGGCATGATGTTCGATGACGCGCTGGGCGCGCTGGGCTGCCCTCTCGTCCCTACCGGCGTGGGCGACCGTGAAGTCCAGATCGAGATCCTCCGGGCCCTGGGCATTGCGGGCTTCGTGGGGATGGCTTCGTTTCTCCTCCAGATCGGCGAGCGGGCCAAGGAGCAGGGCCTCGACCCCGCCAAGGACTTCGGCCTGAAGGTCGCCTTCACCACCGCCGAGCCCCTCCCGGACACGCTTCGCAACTCGGTGGAAAGCCTCTTCGGGGCCACGGTGCGCCAGGGCTTCGGCACCGCCGACTGCGGCTGTCTGGCCTACGAGTGCCACGCCAAGGGCGGCATGCACCTGGCCAGCCGCGCCATCGTCGAGATCGCCGACCCCGAGACCGGCCGCCCCCTGGGCCCCGGCGAGGTGGGAGAGGTCGTCGTGACCCTCTTCAACAAGGCCTATCCCCTGATCCGCTTCGGCACCGGTGATCTCTCCGCCGTGGACCATGGGGACTGCGCCTGCGGGCGGCGCTCCCCGAAGCTGCGGGGCTGGCTGGGCCGCTGCGACCAGCTGGTGAAGGTGAAGGGCATCTTCCTCCACCCGGGCACGGTGCAGGGCGCCCTGCGCGCCTTCCCGGAAGTGTCCGCCTTCCGCGCTGTGGTCACCCGCGCCGAGAGCCGGGATGTCCTGACGGTCAAGGTCGAGACAGCCGCGCCGGAGGAGGGCCTCCGCACCCGCCTCGGCGAGCGCCTGCGCGAGGTGCTCTCCATCGGCGCCGAGGTCGAGTGGGTGGCCACCGGGTCGCTGCCGACAGACGGCAAGGTGATCGAGGATCTGCGGAAGTGGGACTGAGGGCTGCTGGGGTACACTCGGCCGCTGGAGTGTTCCCATGATCCGTCCCTTCCAAGGCATGGTTCCCAGCATCGGCAGCCGGGTGTTCGCACCGGACAGCGCTCTGATCCTCGGCGACGTGACGATCGGCGATGACGCCAGCATCTGGTTCAACTGCGCCATCCGCGGCGACGTGAACTGGATCCGCATCGGCGCCCGCACCAACATCCAGGACGGCTGCTGCCTGCACGTGACCAACCAGAAGTGGCCCCTGCTCATCGAGGAGGAGGTCAGCATCGCCCACAACGTGATGCTGCACGGCTGCACCATCCGGCGGGGCGCCCTCATCGGCATGAGCACCACCATCATGGATGGCGCCGAGATCGGGGAGGGCTGCCTGGTGGCCGCCGGCAGCCTGGTGCGCGAGGGCTTCCAGGCCCCGCCGCACAGTCTGGTGGCGGGCTGGCCCGCGGTGGTAAAGGGGCCCCTCAGCGAGGGCCAGCGCCAGCTGGTGGGCAGCGTCTGGACCCGCTACGTCCGCTACAAGGAAGCCTACTTCCTGGACGGTTGGAGTCCCGCGGAGGCCCCGGTCATTGAGCACCCCCAGCCGGGTTTCGCCGCCGGGCATCCCTATCCTTGACGCTGGTTTTTCATAGAACTCGGCCATATGACATTGGCCGTCTTTTCCCCTCCCCAACCTTCGCGGGGAGGGTTAGACTCTCCGCATCATGACCCCGCTGCTGATTCTCCGCGTCCACGCTGATCTGCGCCTTGGGCTGGGCCATGTGGCCCGGGCGCTTGCCCTCCAGGAAGCCTGGCGCGCCCTCGGGGGCCAGGCCTGCATCGCGGTCTCGGGCGATGACCGCGCCCAGCGCGTGGGCGGGGGCAGACACCCCTTCCTGGACCAGGATCTGCCCTGCGAGGCGCTCTACCTGGGCGCCGACCTCCACACCCCCCTCCCGGACGACCTCAAGGGCCGGGCCTCCGTGGTGCTCGTGGACCAGTGGGATACCAGCACAGCCTTCCTGCAGTCCCTGCGTCCCCTGAAGGTGGCCGTGATGGAGGACGACACGGACGCCCACGAGACGGCAGACCTCCTGTTCCAGCCCTTCCTGGAGGGGGTCCGCTGGCCAGACCACCCCGTGAAGGTGGTGGATGGCCGCAAGGTGCGCCCCTGCGAGACCACCTCCGGCGCCTGCCGGGTGCTGCGGGGTTCGGACTTCATCGTGGTCGACAAGGCGGCCCTGGAGCTGCGCCCCAAGCGGATGCCCGAGCAGCCCCTGGCGGTCCACAAGCTGCTGGTCACCTTCGGGGGCAGTGACGGCCCCAACCTCTCACAGAAAGCCTTTGAGACCCTCTCCCGCCTCGCGGCGGAGGATCGCTGGCGGGGCGCCTGCACCATCCTGGCCCCCAACGGCATCCTGGGCAGCCCCTTCCCGGGCTGCACCGTGGTCCGCAGCCTGGCCGGTCTCACCCGGCGCCTCCCCGAGTTCGACGCCCTCTGGTGCTCCGCTGGGGTGACCCTGGCGGAGGCCCTCTGCCTGGGCGTCCCCACCGCGGTGTGGGGCCAGAACGAACGCCAGCACGGCATCCTGGCGGACTTGGCCCTGGCCAACGGCTGCTTCGACCTGGGCATGGGCCCCGGCGCTGACCTGGGCATCGTCCGGGAGGCCCTGGCCCAATGGCTGGGCCCCGAGGGCCAGGACAACCGGCAGGAGCAGGTCCGCGACGGCATGCTGCTGGTGGACGGCATGGCTGCGGCCCGCATTGCGCGGGAGCTCCGTTGCCTGGCCGAGGTGCCAGCCTGAAATCCCGGCTTGACCCCCCGGGCAGTCAACGATAAGCTTTCCCTTCTGTGGATTCGCCACCCCTGGGGTGTTGTCTGCGCAGCGCGATCCCGATTTTCGGAGCAGGCCATGAGCACTTACTTTCCCAAAGCCAATGAACTCAAGCGCCAGTGGTTCCTGGTGGATGCCGCCGGCATGACCGTGGGCCGCCTCAGCACCGCCGTCGCTGATGTCCTGTCCGGCAAGAACAAGCCGACCTGGACTCCCTTTCTCGACACCGGTGACCACGTGATCGTGATCAACGCCGAGAAGGCCGTCCTGACCGGCAAGAAGGGCGTGCAGAAGATGTACCGCCGCACCACCACCCAGCCCGGCTCCATGAAGGAAGTCCGCGCCGAGGTGCTGAAGCTCACCTTCCCCGAGCGCATCATCGAGAGCGCCGTCAAGGGCATGCTGCCCAAGGGCCCCCTGGGCCGCGCGATGTATCGCAAGCTCAAGGTCTATGCCGGCCCCAATCACGACCAGGCCGCCCAGCAGCCCCAGATCCTGACCATCCAGAAGTAAGAGGCGAGGAACCCATGGCCATTACCCAGAACTACGGAACCGGTCGCCGCAAGAGCGCTGCCGCCCGCGCCTTTCTTCGTCCCGGCACCGGTAAGATCACGGTCAACGGCCGCAGCCTCGAGAACTACTTCCCGAACGCCGTGCTCCGCATGATGGTCCACCAGCCCCTGGTGCTGGCCGATCTCGACGGCAAGTTCGACATGCTCATCAGCGTCACCGGCGGCGGCCCTGCCGGCCAGGCCTCGGCCATCCGCATGGGCATCTCCCGCGCCCTGCTCAGCTACAACGACCAGCTCAAGTCCATGCTGCGCGGCGCCGGTCTCCTGACCCGCGACCCCCGCATGAAAGAGCGCAAGAAGCCCGGTCGCAAGGGCGCCCGTCGCCGCTTCCAGTTCAGCAAGCGCTAGTCTGTTTCTCTGGAAGGGGGATCCTCGGATCCCCCTTCTGTTTTCCCGGTCCGCCCCGGAATCACCTGGCGCGGACGATTCGGGCGGAGGGGATCAACCCAACGCCTTTCATCCCACCCGCGGCGCCTTCGCCGCTTGACCAGGGAGGCCAGCATGGCTGCCATCCAGATGAAGGAACTTCTCGAGGCCGGTGCCCACTTCGGACACCAGACCAAGCGTTGGAATCCCAAGATGAAGCAGTACATCTTCGGGGCGCGCAACAGCATCTACATCATCGACCTCCAGAAGACCCTGCGCCTCTGGAACACCGCCGCGAACTACCTGACCAAGTGCGCCTCCGAGGGGAAGAACTTCCTCTTCGTGGCCACCAAGCCCCAGGCCCAGGACCTCATCGCCGAGCAGGCTGGCCGCTGCGGCGCCTTCTACGTCAACAACCGCTGGCTGGGCGGCATGCTCACCAACTTCTCCACCATCAAGAAGAGCCTGGAGAAGTTCCGCGAAGTGGAAGCCACCCTGGCGGATCCCGCGCGCACGGCCCTGCTCTCCAAGAAAGAGCTGCTGACCCTGAACCGCACCCGCCTGAAGCTGGAGGCCTCCTTCCTCGGCATCCGCGACATGCGCTCGCTGCCTGACGTCATCTTCGTCATCGATCCGCACCGCGAGGACATCGCCGTCACCGAGGCCAAGAAGCTGGGCATCAAGGTTGTCGGCATCGTCGACACCAACTGCGACCCCGACATGGTGGACTACATCATCCCCGCCAATGACGACGCAATCCGCTCCATCCTGCTCTTCTCCGAGCGCGTGGCCGACTCCATCCTCGAAGGGCGCCAGTCCTTCCGGGACAAGGGCGACAGCGACGACATGAAGAAGATGATGGCCGAGAAAATGGAAGTTGAAGGTTAGGAGACCAAGATGGCATTCACCGCTCTAGACGTGAAGGCACTGCGCGAGAAGACCGGCCTCGGCATGATGGACTGCAAGAAGGCCCTGGAAGAGAACAACGGCGACATGGAGCAGGCCAACGAGTGGCTGCGCAAGAAGGGCCTGGCGGCTTCCGCCAAGAAGGCCGACCGCATCGCCGCCGAAGGCATCGTCGAAGCCTACATCCACCCCGGTGGTCGGGTGGGCGTGCTGGTCGAGGTCAACTCTGAGACCGACTTCGTGGCCCGCAACCCCGCCTTCCAGCGCATGGTCCGCGAGATCGCGATGCACATCGCAGCTGCCGATCCCGCCCCCCGCTTCGTCACCAAGGAAGAGGTCACGGCCGAGTTCCTCGAGACCGAGAAGCGCATCGCCACTGAGCAGGCCCTTGCCACCGGCAAGCCCGCCAACATCATCGAGCGCATCGTCGAGGGCAAGATGAACAGCATCTTCAAGGAGGTCTGCCTCCTCGAACAGCCGTTCATCATGAACCCCGACCTCACGGTCCAGCAGTACCTGTCCTCGAAGACCGCGGAGATCGGCGAGAAGCTGAGCATCCGCCGCTTCACGAAGTACATCATGGGCGAGGGCCTGGAGAAGCGCAGCGAGAACTTCGCTGCCGAAGTCGCCGCCGCCAAGTAGTCTTTTCTCTGCTACAAAAAGGGCGGCCGTTTCGGCCGCCCTTTTTGTAGTCTGGAACAGCATCCTAGGGACTAAAAGCAGGGAGACACCATGAAGTTCAGGCGCATCCTCCTCAAGCTCTCCGGCGAAGCCCTCATGGGCGACCAGAAGTACGGCATCGATCCCGCCGTGGTCTCCATGATCGCGGACCAGGTGAAGACCATCCGGGAGATGGGCATCGAAGTGAGCCTGGTCATCGGCGGCGGCAACATCTTCCGCGGCGTGGCCGGCGCCACCAAGGGCATGGACCGCACGACCGCCGACCACATGGGCATGCTGGCCACCATGATCAACGCCCTGGCCCTCCAGGACGCGCTGGAGCACAAGGGCGTCCATACCCGCACCCTGTCAGGGCTGGAGATGCCCAAGGTGTCCGAGACCTACATCCGCCGCCGGGCCACCCGCCATCTGGAGAAGGGCCGCGTCGTGATCTTCGGCGCGGGCACGGGCAACCCCTACTTCAGCACGGACACTGCCGCCGCCCTGCGTGCCAACGAGGTCTGCGCCGAGGTGGTCATGAAGGCCACCAACGTGGACGGCATCTACACCGCCGATCCCAAGCTGGACCCCACCGCCACCCGCTATGACCGCATCAGCTTCCAGGAGGTCCTGGAGAAGGGCCTGCGGGTCATGGACGCCGCCGCCATCGCCCTCTGCATGGAGAACAAGCTGCCCATCATCGTCTTCGACATGAAGAAGCCGGGCAACCTCGTCGCCGCGGTCCAGGGCGAGCACGTCGGCACCCGGGTCGGCTGAGCCCCCTGGATTCCGGCACACTGGACCCATGGACCTGCTGAAGGGCCTTCCCGAGGCCACGGTCATCCGGGACCCGAGCGACCTGGAGGCCTACCTCCGGGATGAGTCCCACGTCCGCGGCGTGCTGCCCCTGGCCGCGGTGAAGCCCCACGGCCCCGCGGCCCTGCGGGAGCTGGTGCGGCGGGCCAAGGCCGAGGGCTTCGGCCTGGTGCCCCGGGGCGCGGGCACCGGCAAGGCCGGCGGCTGCGTGCCCACGCCCCGCAGCGTGGTCGTGGACTTCTCCGCCTGGCCCGGCGAGCTTAGCGTCTCACCTCAGGACCTCTGCCTCCGCGCGCCCGCCAGCGCCCTGCTGCGGGACGTGAAGGCCGCCACCGCGGCCCACGGTTTGTTCTACCCACCGGACCCCAACTCCTGGGAGAGCTGCGCCCTGGGCGGCACCCTGGCCACCAACGCCGGCGGCCCCAACGCCTGCAAGTACGGCATGACCCGGCACTGGGTGCTGGCGGTGGACGCCCTCCTGGAGGACGGGGAGGTCCACACCTTCGGCATCCCCAGCGTGAAGGCCAACGCCGGGCCGAACCTGGCCCAGCTGCTGGTGGGCAGCGAGGGCATTTACGGCTTCATCGTGGGTGCCACCCTGCGCCTCACCCCGGCGCCCCGGGAGTTCACCACCCTGCTGCTGCCCGTGCGCCGCTGGAGCGACCTGCTGGACCTGCCCGGGCGGCTCTTCGCGGCGGGGTTCCTGCCCAGCGCCTTCGAGTTCTTCGACCCGGCCGTGCTGGCGGAGCTACGCGCCCACGGCCCCGAGGAGGCCCGCCGCCTGCCGGGCGAGGCCCTGGCGATCCTCGAGTTCGACGAGCGGGGCTGCACCTCGGACGCCTTCCTTGAGGCCCTCCTGGACCTGCTGGGCCCCCTGGCCGACGGCCTGGAGGTGGCCGCGGACGAGCGGCAGCGCCAGGCCATCTGGGGCGTGCGCCGCCTGACCAGTGCCTTCCTGAAGGAGCGCCACCCCCGCAAGGTGAGCGAGGACATCGTGGTGCCCCGCAGCCGCCTGGCGGAGTTCTTTGAGGGACTGGAGCGCCTGGGCCTGCCCGCCGTGACCTACGGCCACCTGGGTGACGGGAACCTCCACGTGAACCTGCTGGCCGCGGGCGAGACCGACCCCGCCGTGGTCGAAAGCCAGGTGCTGGCGCTCTTCCGCCTCGCCGTGAGCCTGGGCGGCACCCTCAGCGGCGAGCACGGCATCGGCCTGGCCAAGCGCGAGGCCTTCCTGGCCCTCGCCGATCCCGCCCAGCTCCGCGCCCTGCGCGCCCTGAAAGCTGCCCTCGACCCCTGCGGCATCTTCAACCCAGGCAAGGTGATCTGACTACTGCGGATCAAGGGCCAGACAGGCCTTCCAGCGGCTGAAGCGCTCGGGGTCCACCAGCAGATTCGGATGCAGGCCCCAGCGCCCATCGGCGAAGATGCCTGCGGTGGCGCCGCCGCCGTGCCGGGCGTCCGCCAGGTGCAGGGCCTGGGACAGGGGGAAGCCCTCCGCCTCGGCCGGGGGGGCGTGGTGTTCCCGGATGGGCCGACAGAAGGCCGCAGGCAGCCCCCAGAGGCTCAGCAGGTGGGCGCCGACCTGGGTGTGGTCCACGCCGTAGACCTCGTGCTCGAGCACCGCCAAGGGGATCCGGGTGGAGAGGGCCCGCTCCAGCACAGACCGGTAGCGGCCCCCGGGATCCGTGGCCAGCACCACCAGACCGATGTCGTGCAGCAGCCCCACAGAGAAGGCCAGATCGGCCAGCTGCGTCTGGCCCTCGAGGACTGCCAGCTTGCGCGTCCCCGTGGCCACCTGGAACGAGTGGAACCAAAGTTTCTCGAGGTCGAGCCCCTGGGGCCGCGACGAGTCGAAGCCGCCGAGCAGCCCCCGGAACAGCACCAGGGACTTCAGCGAATCCATCCCCAGCAGTGCCAGCGCCTGGCCGATCTCCGCCACGGGCCGCCCCGTGGAGCAGTGGACCGAGTTGGCCAGCTTCAGCACCTGGCTTGCGACACCCAGGTCCTTCCGGATGAGGCGGGCCACCTCGCCCATGCCCGCATCCTCCCGCTCCAGCAGCTTGGTGAGCTCGGCGTAGAGGCTGGGCAGACTGGGAATGTGCCCGAGCCCGCCCACGAAGGCCCGGACCGCGCGGACGTTGGTGTCGTCGTCCTCAATGTCGAGGCTCTCGATGGCGCCGATCAGGAACTGCGTCTCGAAGGGCTTGATGAAGAGCCGGTGCAGATCCCCTTCCTCCTTCTCCAGCCACTCCGCCATGGGGTGATCCGTCAGGCCGATCCGCACCGCGCCGGGCTGGACCTCCCGCACGCGGTGCAGCAGCTCGGCACCTTCCATGTCCGGCAGCACCAGGTCCGACACGACGATGTCCATCCGATCCCGCCGCAGCGCCTCCAGGGCTTGTCCGCCGCTTGCGGTCGGGATCACCTCCCAGGTCCGGTGACTCTGCCAGAACACCCGCCGGGTGCTCTGCAGCAGGTTCTCGTCACCAATCACCAGCAGGATGCGCATCGCGGAAGCCCCTCCCCTTCCCAGACTCATCTCATCGGCCTCGCAGCTCCTTTGGGCTAGTTCCGCCTCGCCACCGCCGTTTCCAGGCAGAATCAAGCCTCAGAGCCAGGAGTCCCCATGTCCGCCACCCGCCCCCTCATCCTCGGTCACCGCGGCCTCTCCTCGAAGCACCTGGAGAACTCCATGGAGGCCTTCCGCGCCGCCCTGGCCGCCGGCATGGACGGCTTCGAGCTGGACGTGCAGCCGACCCGGGACGGGGTCTGCGCCGTGCTGCACGACGAGGACCTCCACCGCACCACCAACGGCGCGGGCATCCTGCGGCAGATGAAGGCGGCCGAGCTGCCGCCCCTCAAGAACGGCGAGCCCCTGCCGCGCCTGGGGGATGTCCTGGACCTGCCCGCCCGGCTCATCAACGTGGAGCTGAAGGGCGAGCCCGGCTGGCAGCAGGCCCTGGCCACCGTGGAGGCCGCCGAGGCCCTGGACCGGGTGCTGTTCAGCAGCTTCGAACCCAGCGAGGTGCTGCAGCTCTGGGCCGCCTGTGAGACCGCCCGCTGCGGCTTCCTCTGGACCACGGACGAGGCCCTGGAGCTGAGCGCCGAGGAGCTGGCCGACCTGCCCGAGGCCCTCTGGCTGCACCCACCCCTCAAGGCCGTCCTGGCCCAGCCGGAGCTGTGGGCGCCCTATGCCGACCGCCTCGCCCTCTGGGCCATGAAGACCCCCGCCGAAGCCGCAGGCCTGCCCTTCGTACCCGCGGTGCTCATCGTCGACGGGCTCTGAGCCGGCCCCACTGAACCCCTCGGAGGCCAGCCATGAGATCCCTCCCGCGCCCCCTGGGCATCTGGCTAATCCTCGTTCTGGCCACGGCCTCAGTGCTCTGGCTGCAGACCCCGCCCGCACCGATCCCGGCCAGCGCGCCCGCCGAGGTCTTCTCGGCGGAACGGGCCATGCTCCACGTGCGGGCCATCGCCCGGGCACCCCACCCGCTGGGCTCGGCCGAGCACGACCAGGTACGGGACCACCTGGTGGCCGCCCTCCAGCAGCTGGGCTTCACCACCCGCATCCAGAAGGACGTGGTGCACGAGGTCCAGGGTCGGCGGGTGGTGCTGGCCACGGTGGAGAATGTCATCGCCGAGCGGCCGGGCACCAACCCCACGGGCACCCTCCTGCTGACGGCCCACTACGACTCCCACGGCAGCGGGCCGGGGGCGGCCGATGACGGGGCGGGCGTGGCGGCGCTGCTGGAGGCTGCGCGGGCCCTGGGAGCGGGCCGAAACACCCTCCGCATCCTCATCACTGATGCGGAGGAAGTGGGCCTGATGGGCGCCCGGGCTTATGCCGAAAACCTGGAAAAGGGGACCCCGACCCTGGTGCTCAACCTGGAGGCCCGGGGCGGTGGGGGCCCGGTCTTCATGTTCGAGACCAGCGACGGCAACCTGCCCCTGATCCGCGCCTTTGCCGCCGCCGCACCCTCGCCCCACGCCTCCTCGCTGACCTACGCGCTGTACAAGCTGCTCCCCAACGACACGGACCTCACCGTGTTCAAGAAGGCCGGCATGGCGGGCCTCAACTTCGCCTTCGTGGATCGCTGGTCCCACTACCACACGGCCCTCGACACACCAGAGGGCCTGGATCTGCGCAGCCTCCAGCAGGAGGGCGCCACCGTGCTGGCCCTCGGCCGCCACTTCCTTTCTGCGGACCTCACCACCCTGATGCCGGGCAAGGGTGAGGCCATCTACTTCGACCTCCTGGGGCGCATCCTGCTCTGGTATCCCGCCACCCTGGTGTCGCCCCTGACTCTGCTGGCCCTGGCGGCTTTCGGCGCCGTACTGTGGCGCTGCCGGCGGGATGCGGGCCTGGTGAAGAGCTTCTTCTTGGGCTTGGCGCTGAGCCTCGGCACCCTGGTGCTGGGTGCCCTGGTGGGCTGGGGCTTGGGCCTCCTGGCCAATCCCTTCCGCCAGGCGGCCCCCAACCACGATCCCTACGGCGCCCGTTGGTTCGAGGTGGCCCTTGCACTCCTGGCCCTGGCGGCGGCGGTGCTGGCTTGGAGCCGGGCCCTCCGGCGGGCAGAAGGCCGGGGCCTGGCCCTGGGCGCCCTGGCGTGGTGGCTTGCCGCCCTGGTGGCCGCCACGGCCCTGCTGCCGGCCTCCTCCTACTTCTTCCTGTGGCCGCTGCTCTTCGCCCTGGAGGCACTGTGGTGGGAGCGGCCCTGGGAGGCGACCCTGCCCCTGCTCCTGCTCTTCCCGCCCCTGTGGCACAACCTGGCCCTCCTGCTGGGCTTCAGCCTGCCCCCCTTCCTGGGTGCGCTGGCGGCCTTCGGACTGCTGCCCCTGCTGCCCCTGCTGCGCCGCGCCCTGCCGACCCGAACCTGGCTTCCGCCTGCCCTGCTGGCGAGCCTCGGCGTGCTCTGTTTCGCTGTGGGCACGCGGCAGATGGGGCCGCGCCTCAGCACCCTGGCCTTCGTCCAGGATGCGGATGCGGGCACGGCCCAGTGGGTGAGCTTCCAGAAGCCCGATGCCTGGAGCCGGACGCTGCTGGGGAGCACTCCGACCCCCACCCGCCTGGGGGGGCGCAACGCCTTCGCTAGCCCTGCGCAGGCCCTGCGGCTACCGGTCCCGGAGCTTCGCCGCACGGGCCGCGAGCTGCGGATCACCCTGCCCCAGCGGGCCCTGGCGGTGTCCCTCACCAGCGATGCACCCCTGACTACCTACAGCCTGGATGGCCGCCCTCTGCCCACGACCGGCCCCTTCCTCTGGTTCGCCCCGGCGGAGACCTTCACCCTCACCCTGGACGCCACACCAGGCGCACGGCTCAGCCTGGAAATGATCCTGCCGGGCCTGCCGGCCGGAACCGCGTCCCGCCCCGCCAACCTGATGCCCGCCCCCGTGGACCCCTACACCGACGTGCAGATCGTCCGGCGCACCCTGATCTGGTAGATAAGACTCAGCGGACTAAAGCTGCCTCGGCTCAGGCCTCGGGTTCCCAGGCCAGGAGCCGGGCCTTGAGGTCGGCCATGTCGGCGGCCAGGGGCTCGGAGACCAGGGGGCGGTCCTGGACGGCGAGAAGGGCCTCGGGCAGCGGCACCTGGATGCCCAGGTCGCGCTCCAGCACTTCGCCGAACTTGGCGGGGTGGGCCGTGGCCAGGAAGAGCCCCTGCTCGCCGTCCCGCAGGCAGGCCTGCAGGACGCCGCAGGCCACAGCGCCGTGGGGATCTGCGAGGTAGCCCTGGGCGTAGAGCTCCGCCAGGGTTGCGCAGGTCTCCGCGTCCGTGCGACTGCCCCAGCGCAGGGCGCCGGCCATGGCGTCGTGGTCGCCGCCGAAGAGGGCGTGGATGCGCTCCCAGTTGCTGGGGGCGCCCACGTCCATGGCGTTGGACACCGTGGCCACGGAGGGCCGCGGCGTGTAGGTGCCGGTCTCGAGGTACTCGGGCACCACGCGGTTGGCGTTGGTGGCCACCACGAACTGCGCGATGGGCGCGCCGCAGCGCTGGGCCAGCAGACCCGCGTAGAGATCGCCGAAATTGCCGCTGGGCACCGAGACCACCAGCGGTGCGGGGTTCTTGATCTGGGCCGCGGCCTCGAAGTAGTAGAGCGTCTGGGCCAGGAGCCGCGCGATGTTGATGCTGTTGGCCGAAGTGAGGCCCAGCTGCACGACCAGTTCCTTGTCCTCGAAGGCGGCCTTCACCAGGCGCTGACAGTCGTCGAAGGCGCCCTCGACGGCCAGGGCCAGCACGTTGCCGCCGCAGGTGGCGAACTGGCGCTCCTGCAGGGGCGAGACCCGGCCCTTGGGATAGAGCACCACCACCTGCACGCCGGGGAGGCCCCAGAAGGCCTGAGCCACAGCGGCGCCGGTATCACCCGAGGTGGCGGTCAGCACGGTGCAGCGGGCGCCGGTGCTGGCATAGGCCATCACCTGGGCCAGGAAGCGCGCGCCGAAGTCCTTGAAGGCCAGGGTCGGCCCGTGCCACAGCTCCAAGGCCGCGAGCCGGTCCGTCACGGGCACCACGGGCGCGGGGAAGGTGAAGGTCCGCCGCACCAGGGCGTCCAGCTCGGGGCGCGGAATCTCGCTGCCGATGAAGCGGTGCAGGATCTCCGCAGAGCGCACCTGGAAGTCCGTGGCCAGCAACTCCGCCATGTCGGTGAAACGCGGGATCTCCGTGGGGATGTAGAGCCCGCCATCCGGCGCGAGGCCCGCCTGGACCGCGCCCAGAAAGCTGTTCTCGAGAGAGGGATTGCGCGTGCTGACGAGCTGCATGGGGGTCCTCGATCAGGTTTTTTTCGTGGCAGTGATCTTTATTGTTTAGTTCCAAACGTGAACGACTCAGAAGCCAGGATGCGGGCGCCGTTGGGATCGAGGGCGCAGAGCCAGCCCTGGCTGGCGAGGCCGACGGCGCTGAAGGCGTCGCGGATCCCGCGGAGGATCTGGCTGGCCTGGGCTTCATGCTCCGCGACGGCGAACACCGACGGGCCCGAACCGGACAGGCTGCAGCCCAGGGCCCCGGCGGCCAGAGCGGCAGCCTGGGCAGCGCGGAAGCCGGGCACCAGCGGGGCGCGGTGGACCTCGACCAGGGGGTCGCGCAGGCAGCGCGCCAGCAGAGAGCGATCGCCGGTATGGAGAGCGTGCACCAGCCCCGCCAGGTTGCCCGCGAAGTCGAGGGTGGCGTGCCACTCGGGCCGCTCGGGCAGCGCCTTGCGGCTGTCGGCGGTGGAGAGCTGCACATCCGGGTGGACAACCACCAGCAGCAGGTCTGCGGGCCAGGGGAGGCGGCGCGTGGCGGGCTTGCCACCGCGACCCGGCACCACCACCTGCAGGCCGCCCAGCAGGGACGGCACCACGTTGTCCAGGTGGACGCCGCCGCTGGTGAGACCCTCGGTGCGACCCGTCAGCTCCACCAGCTCGGCAATCTCCAGCGGATCGCCGTAGAGGGCCTGGAGGGCGGCGATGGCGGCCACGATGGAGCTGGCGCTGGAGCCCAGGCCGCTGGCCACAGGCAGGCGCTTCTCCAGGGTGATGGCAAGGGGTCCCACCTCACCGCCGTGAGCCACCAGGGCCTCGCGGAAGAGGTCCCGGGCGCGCTCGGCGAGGTTGGGCCGGGTGTCCCCGGCGAGGGCCGCAGCATACGCACCCACCATGCGAAAGCTGTCCTGGGCGGCGGGGGCGACGTGGACCAGGTCCCCGAGGAGGCTGCCATCCAGGGGCGCCAGGGCCGCGCCCAGCAGGTCGAAGCCGGCGGCGACGTTACCGATGCTCGCGGGGGCGTAGGCCACCACACCCGCAGGCGGGAGGTCGGCGTAGGCCAGCATCAGTGCCTCCTCGCGGGACGGGCGCCGGGGGGCACCAGCCGCAGCACATCCGCCAGCACGCCAGCGGCGGTCACCTCAGCCCCCGCCCCGTAGCCGCGGATCACCATGGGATGGGGCTGGTAGCGCTCCGTGAGCAGGGCCAGGGCGTTCTCGCCGCCCTTGATGGCGGTGAAGGGGTGGTCGGCAGCCACGGCCAGCAGGCCCACGCGACAGCCGCTGTCCGAGAGGCTACCCACGTAGCGCAGGGTCTTGCCCTCGGCCTTGAGGGCCGCGAGGCGCAGCCGGAAGGTCTCATCCAGGCTGGGCAGGCGGTCCATGAACGAGGGGATGTCGCCGGTGGCGTCGAAGTCCGCGGGCAGCAGGCCCTCCACCACCACGTCCGCCAGCTCCAGCTCCATGCCGCACTCCCGGGCCAGGATGATGAGCTTGCGGGCCACGTCCATGCCGCTCAGGTCGTCCCGGGGATCGGGCTCGGTGAAGCCGCTCTCCTTGGCGGAGCGCACGGCCTCGGACAGTGGCACGCCATCGCCCAGCAGGCCCAGGATGTAGGACATGGAGCCGGACAGGATGCCCTCGCCTCGCAGGACACGGTCACCGGTCAGCACCAGATTCTTCACGGTGTCGATGATGGGCAGGCCCGCGCCGACGTTGGCTTCGTAGAGGAAGCGCAGCCCCCGCCGGGTGGAGCGCTTGCGCAGCTCGCGGTAGGACTCCTGGGTGCCGCTGTTGGCCTTCTTGTTGGCCGTGACCACGTGGAACCCGGCGTCGAACAGCTCGACGTAGCGGGCGGCGAGGTCGCCGCTCGTGGTGCAGTCCACCAGCACCGGCAGGGCCGGCGGTCCGTTCCGCACGGTGTCGAGCAGCTGGTCGAGGTTCATGGGACCGGCCTTGGGCAGGTCCTCCCGCCAGCGGGCGAGGTCGAGGCCCTTGGGGTCCGTGAGCATGAAGCGGCTGGTGGCAATGGTCACCACGCGAAGATCCAGGCCCTGGGCCGCCAGCTGGTCATGCTGCCGCTGGATCTGGCCCAGCAGGCTGCCGCCGACGTTGCCCGCGCCGAGCAGGTGGAGGTCCACCACCACCTTGGCCTGGAAGAAGCGGCGGTGGATGTGGACCATGGCGCGGGCGCCGTCGCGCTCGTCCACCACGGCTGAGATGATGCGCTCACTGGCGCCCTGGGCGATGGCCACCACGTTGCAGCCCACTTCCGCCAAGGCATCGAAGAAGGTGCCGGCGACCCCGGCCCGGGTGCGCATGCCGTCCCCGACGATGCTGAGCACTGCCAGGCCCCGGCGCAGGTCCACGGGATCAAGGAAGCCCGCGGCCAGCTCGCTGGGGAAGGCCTCCTGGATGGCCGCCACGGCGCCTGGACCCTCAGCCCGGCGGACGGCGAAGCAGATGGAGAGCTCGGAGGAGCTCTGGGTGATGAGCACCGCAGAGATGCCCTTCCGGGCCAAGGCGCTGAACACGCGGCCCGCGATGCCGGGCGTGCCGGGCATGCCGGGGCCCGTGAGGTTCACCACGGAGAGGTCGCCCAGGAAGGACAGCCCGCGCACGCCGCTGGGCGGGGGTGGCACGTCTTCGCGGATGATGGTGCCCGGGTGGGCGGGATCGAAGCTGCTGCACACCCGCACCGGGATGCCCCGCTCCCGCACCGGCGGGATGGTCTTGGGATGCAGGACCTTGGCCCCGAAGAAGGAGAGCTCCATGGCCTCCTCGAAGCTGGCCTCCGGCAGCGGGAAGGCCTCGGGCACCAGGCCGGGATCGGCGCTGTAGAGTCCCGCCACGTCCGTCCAGATCTCCAGCAGGTCCGCGCCGAAGGCTGCGGCGGCCAGGGCCGCGCTGTGGTCCGAGCCGCCCCGGCCCAGGGAGAGGATCCGGCCGTGGCTGTCGCCGCCGAAGAAGCCAGGCAGAACCCAGAGCCCATCCGGTCCCGCCTTGACCGGTGCAAAGGCCTCATCAATGGCCGCCATCACCGGCCGGGCCTGGAGGGGGTCGCCCTCCACCCGGATGTAGGTCACGGGATCCAGGTAGCTCGGGGCCAGGCCTCGGGCCCGCAGCAGGCCCATGAGGATGGCGCAGGAGGCGCGCTCGCCGAGGCTCGACACCTGGGCCAGCACCGAGGGCGGCCCCTCTTCCAGCAGCGCCATGCCATGCAGCAGGCGGCGGCCCAGGGTCTCCAGGGCCGCCAGCTCCTCGCGGACCCCGACCGCTTCGGGACCAAGATCAGCGGCCATGGCCTCCACCACCTCGGTGTGCCGCTCCCGGTAGGTCTCCAGCAGGCGGTCCGCCTCCTCGCGGTTGGGCACCCGGCCGCCGTGCAGCAGCAGGTTGGTGATGCCCGACATGGCCGAAGCCACGACACAGACGCGATGGGTGGTCCGGGCGGCGGCGGCGAGCTCGACGGCGGCCCGCAAACGGACGGCACCGCCGAGGCTGGTGCCGCCGAATTTCATGACACGAATGGCGCTGGGCTGCATGAGGGGCTCCGGGAAGTCGATACGAAAAAGCCCCGCGGGGTAACCGCGGGGCCGAGTCTGAAAGGTGGAATCAGGTCAGGCGCCCCGCGGGATGGCGAGCGTAATATTAGTCGTGGTGGTCAGCGTGGACAGTCCCCGGCCGCCAGCGGTGAGCCGCGGCGTGCAGGAGGAGCCTTCCACCGACATGTGCATGTCCATTATTTTCAAGCATGCGTTGAAAAAGTCAACCCGATTCCCGCGCTGAGCACCCCCGCCCGGAGTTCCCCATGACCGCCTCCCGCCGCCAGTTCCTTCAGTGGTCCGCCACCGCCGCTCTGGCAGGCGCGGGTCTGGACCTGGCCGCCACTCCCACCAAGGCCACCGCGAAGGCCGGGAAGCTGAAGATCCTGATCCTCGGCGGCACGGGCTTCCTGGGCCCCGCCACCATCGAGGCCGCCCAGGCCCGCGGCCACCAGGTGACGATGTTCAACCGCGGGAAGACCCGGCCGGAGCTCTTCCCGGGCGTGGAGAAGCTGCACGGCGACCGCGACCCGAAGAAGGGCGAGGGCCTCAAGGCCCTGGAGCAGGGCACTTGGGACGCCGTCATCGACAACAGCGCCTACTACCCGCGCATGGTCGCCGCCTCGGCGGGCCTGCTGGCGCCGCGCATCCGCCAGTACCTGCTCATCTCCAGCATCAGCGCCTACAAGGAGCCCAACCCCGAGGCCGGCACCGAGGATGCGGCCCTGGCGACCATGCCCGATCCCACCCTGGAGGACATGGGCAAGAGCTACGAATACTACGGCGCCCTCAAGGCCCTCTGCGAGCAGGCGGCCCAGAAGGCCCTGCCCGGCCGCACCACGGTGATCCGGCCCGGCTACATCGTCGGCCCCGATGACCCGTCCGGGCGCTTCACCTACTGGCCCGCGCGCTTCGACCGGGGCGGCGAGGTCGCGGTGCCCGGCGCCCCCAGCGATCCCCTGCAGATCATCGACGTGCGCGACCTCGCCACCTGGCTGGTCCTGCTGGTGGAGCAGCGCACCCTGGGCGTCTTCAACGCCTGCGGCCCTGCCAAGCGCCTGGCCTGGGGCACCGTGGTGGAGGCCTGCCAGAAGGCGGGCAACCCCAGCAGCAAGCCCATCTGGCTCCCCACAGACTTCATCGTCGCCCAGAAGGACCTGGAGTTCCCCATCTGGGCCCCCTATGCGGGCGAGACCAAGGGCTTCCACACCTGGCGCAACGACCGCGCCGTGAAGGCCGGCCTGCGCTTCCGCCCCGCCGAACAGACCGCGAAGGACACCCTCGCCTGGTACCGGACCCAGGAGAAGCTCGAGAAGGGCCGCAACAAGCTCGCGGGCCCCACCGCCGAGCAGGAAGCCAAGCTGCTGGCGGCGTGGCGCGAGAGTGGCGGCGGGAAGGGCTAGCGCCCCCCTGGCCCTGGGTCCACCCTTAGGGACATGAACCCAGCCATCAGCCGCACAGCCCTGGTGCTCTCCGGAGGCGGTGCCCGGGGCGCCTACCAGGTGGGCGTCCTGAAGGCGCTCGCGGAGCTGTTGCCCGAGGAGAAGACGCTCCCCTTCCCGATCCTCTGCGGCTCTTCCGCCGGGGCCATCAACGCCGCGGTCCTGGCCTGCCACGCCTCCCGATTCAAGGTCGGAGTCCGGCGCCTGGAGCAGGTCTGGGCGAACTTCACCAGCGACCAGATCTACCGCGCCGATGCCTGGGGCATGACCCAGAACAGCCTGCGCTGGTTCGCCTCGCTGTTCCGCCCGCGCCGCCTCTCGCCCTCCCGCCGGTCCCTGCTGGACAACGCGCCCCTGCGGCGGCTGCTCAAGCGGATCATCCGCTTCGACCAGATCGAGTCGGCCCTGCGGCAGGGGCACCTCTTCGCCCTGTCCGTGACCTGCTCAGGCTACGGCTCGGGCGAGTCCGTGAGCTTCTTCGAGGGCCACCCGGAGCTTGCTTCCTGGCAGCGGTTCCGGCGCGCCGGGGCCCGCACCCGCATCGGCATCGACCACCTGCTGGCCTCCAGCGCCATCCCCCTCCTCTTTCCGGCGGTGAAGATCCACCGGGAGTACTTCGGGGACGGCTCCGTGCGCTTCCTCGCCCCCGTCAGCCCGGCCCTGCACCTGGGAGCGGACCGCGTGATGATCATCGGCGTCGCCGGCACCGAGCGGGAGGAGCGCAAGGCCCTGGACGGCCACCGCTACCCCACCCTCGCGGAGATCGCCGGGCAGGTGCTGGACAGCGTCTTCGTGGACAGCCTCAGCAGCGACCTGGAGCAGCTCCAGCGCGTGAACCAGACCCTCGACAGGATTCCGGAACACCTGCGGGAAGGGCTGGACCTGGGTCTGAAGCCCATCGAGACCCTGGTCATCTCCCCGAGCCGGAACTTGGCCTCCCTCTCAGGCAAGCACACCCGGTCCCTGCCGCCGGTGGTGCGCTTCTTCTTCCGGCGAGCGGGCATCACCCACCGCACCGGGTCCGCGGTGCTGAGCTACCTGCTCTTCGAAGCCAGCTACACCCGGGAGCTCATCGCCCTCGGCCACGCCGACGCCATGCGGCAGAAGGACGAGATCCTGCGGTTCTTCCGCGCTGAAGCCCCGGGCAACAGCTAGTTCTGGATGTAGTGCACCAGCTGCTCGATGGTGAACTTCTGGTCGGAGATGGTCTCCTTGACCAGATCGCCGATGGAGAGGATGCCGAGGACCTGGTCCTGGTCGTTGATCACGGGCAGGTGGCGCACGTGCCGCTCGGTCATGAGGGCCATGCACTCCTGGACGGTCTGGGAGAGGGTCACGCAGCTGAGCTTCTCGCTCATGATCTCGCGCACCAGCGTGTCCTTGGAAGCCTTGCCCTTGAGGATGATCTTGCGGGCGTAGTCGCGCTCGGAGAAGAGGCCCACGAGCCGCCCCTGGTCCAGCACCAGGAGGGCGCCGATGTCGAACTGGGCCAACAGGGTCAGGGCCGCGAAGACGGTGTCATCGGGTCCCACGGTCACCGTGGTCGGCTTCTCTTCGATCAGCTGCTTCAGGGGTCGCATGGCTGCCTCCGCTACGTCTCTTCGGGTGGGATCGCATTGATTCCGTGGCATGACTATAAGGCCAAGGCCGGAAAAGCAAAGCAGTGAAAACAGGGGTCCCTTCGTCCCCCCGGTCGGGCGGCCTGAGTCCCGGGCCGGGAGCGGTCTAACACTCTGTCAAGACCGAGGCCGACGACCCCGTTTCGGATCGCTGTTTTACCAGGGCGGCGTTAACCTGATGCACCGAATTCGTGCCGGAGAGCGCCATGACCGTCAACCTGAAGGGCCGCAGCTTCCTTACCCTCCTGGACTTCACCCCGGCCGAGGTGCGGCACCTGCTGGACCTGGCCCGGGAGCTGAAGGCCAAGAAGCGCCAGGGGATTCACGCCCCGCTGCTCCGGGGCAAGAACATCGTGCTGCTCTTCGAGAAGGCCAGCACCCGCACCCGCTGCGCCTTCGAGGTGGCGGCCCTGGATGAGGGCGCCCACGTCACCTACCTGGACCCCGCCGGCTCCCAGGTGGGCAAGAAGGAGTCCATCGAGGACAGCGCCAAGGTGCTTGGGCGTTTCTACGACGGCATCGAATACCGGGGCTACAGCCAGGCGGTGGTGGAGGCCCTGGCCCGGCACAGCGGCGTACCCGTCTGGAACGGTCTCACGGACACAGATCATCCGACCCAGATCCTGGCGGACTTCCTGACCCTGGAGGAGCATGTCACGAAGCCGCTCTCCGCCATGAAGCTGGTCTTCTGCGGGGACATCCGCAACAACATGAGCTACGCCCTGATGTATGGCGCCGCCAAGACTGGGATGCACCTGGTGGTCCTTGGCCCCAAGGCGCTGGCGCCGGATCCTGCGGTGCTGGCCGCGGCCCGCGAAGCTGGCCGCGAGACCGGCGCCGTCATCGAGGTCTCGGATGACCCGGACACCGCCCTGCGGGGCGCCGACGCCATCTACACGGACGTCTGGGCCAGCATGGGCGAGGAGGCCCTGATCCCCGAGCGCGTGCAGCTGCTCAGCCCCTTCAAGGTCACCCTCGAGCTGCTCCGGAAGACGGGCAACCCGATCGTGAAGTTCCTCCACTGCCTGCCCGCCTTCCACGACTTCGAGACCAAGCTGGCCAAGGAACAGATGGCCCTGGGCCACGACATCCGGGAGGTCACGGACGAGGTCTTCCGCAGCGCCCACAGCATCGTCTTCGACGAGGCGGAGAACCGCCTGCACACCATCAAGGCGGTGATGGTGGCTACCCTGGCCTAGGGCTGTCCAGATTAGAGAATTGGCCCCGTCCGGGGCCCATTCTCTCTGTGAACTGCTATGGTAGGGACCACAAACCCCCGAGGAGTTTCCTATGCGCCTGCTTCGCTTGCTTGCTCTCCCTATGCTCGTAACCCTCTCGCTGGCGGCGGAAGAGTCCGCGCTGTCCGGCACCTGGGTCCAGGCCCGGGCCGATGATGTGGTGGCGGCGGTGAACACCACCGTGGCGGACATGAACTTCATCAAGCGCCCCATCGCCCGCGCTAAGCTGGTCCGCCTGAACCCGGTCTACAAGAAGGTGGTGGTCGCCATCTCGGACAGGGAGACCCTGGTCAAGTTCGACGACCGGGACGTCATCCCCATGCCTCCCGGCGGCCGGCCCGGCCCCTGGACCCGCGAGGACGGCGACAAGTTCATGGTGGCCGCCCAGGTGACCAAGGATCAGATGATCCAGACCTTCAAGAACGACGAGGGCGAGCGCACCAACATCTTCAAGCTGAGCGCCGACGGCAAGACCCTCACCATGAACGCCACGGTGAAGAGCCCCCAGTTGCCCAGGCCCCTGACCTACTCCATCAGCTTCAACCGCTAGGTCACTTCGTCAGCGTGATGGCGTCCAGCTCGCGGCCCTGGGTGTCGAGCTGGCGCAGCCGCAGCTTTTTCGCCTCCACGTCCAGCACCGTGAAGGAGTGCTGGTCGGCGACGAAGGCGCGGGTCCAGGGCTGCCAGCTGGTTCGGACATCCGTCTGCCAGCGGTCGTAGAGGTCGGCGCCCCCCGCCCCGGTGACGATGTGGATGATGCCCTTGGGTCGGGTGCTGATCCTGCCATCGAAGGCCTCGTCCACGGTGAAGGTCCCTTCCACCGCCTTGCCGCGGGGTCCGATCTTCGTGGGGACGAAGGTCAGCGGCGCCGTGCGCTGGTAGTTGTGGACGTGCCCCGCGAAGACCAGGGCCACGCCGTGCTTCTCGAACAGGGGGCTGAGGGGGCGCATCCACTGGTCGTCGAAGTGGGTCCGCGAGCTCTGGAACAGCGGGTGATGTACCGCCACGATCCGCCAGGCCGCGCCCTTGGCGGCCTTCAGGTCCGCCTCCAGCCAGGCCTTCAGCGTGGGGCTGTCCCAATCCACATAGGGATTCGAGTCCAGCACCGTCCAGTGCACCGGGCCCCAGTTGAAGCTGTAGCTGGCCATGCGGGGGAAGGCCGGGCCCGCCGCGGCGACGATGGCGTCGTGGAGGCCTGCCTTGACGGGCGCGGCCCCAGGCTCGCCAGGCTTGAGCGCCGGTCCGTTCAGGGGCAGGGACCAGTAGGCGTAGTAGGCCGACGCATCCTCGAAGCCCGGGAAGGGCGCGTCGTGGTTGCCGGGCATGCCCAGGAAGGGGATCTTCGCCATCAGCGCGCTTGCACCGTTGTAGACCGCGAAGAAGTTTGGCCAATACTCCGAGGCCCGGCCCCGGCCATAGACCAGATCCCCCGCGATGAAGACCGCATCCGGCTGCTCGGCGGAGAATGCTTTCGCCACGGCGGCCTGGTTGGCGGAGCCGTCCCCCGCGTCACCGAAGATGACCATGCGGTGCGCGCCAGCCTTGCGGGTCTGCGCCTCGGCCTCGAAGACCACGGCCCCGTCCCGCTTCACGCGGTAGGGCACCAGGGCCCCGGGGGGCAGGTCCCGCAGGGTGGCGCGGCAGATGCGGTGGGGCGGCAGGGGCGGCGCGGCCAGGCGGCGCTGCGTGACCGGCGCCTGCGGCACCCAGCGCTTGCCGAGGCGCACTTCCACGGTCCAGACCTCGTCGCGGTCCGCAGTGTGCCACAGCAGGTCCAGGCGCTCGCGAGCGGCGGGGACCGGAGCATCCCCGAGCTGCAGGTAGGGCTTCACCAGGAAGGCCTCCTGAGCGCTGAGCCCCAGGGCGAGGCAGGCGGTGAGGAGAGCGGTTCGGAGGCGCATTCCGTCAGTATCCCAGCTTGTCCCGCGTGTCCGCGCAAGCGATGCAGGAAAGAAATCAGCCACCGATGAATACCGAAAAAAGCTGATGAACACCGAAAAATGCAGCCAGCTCCGAGTCACACCCGAGCACGGGCTCTATCCAGGGGCAGTGGGTCGGCGCCCCTCCGGGGAATCTGTGGCTGGCCCATGAATGCGTTGTTTGTATCGGTGTTTATCGTTTTCAATCGGTGTTCATCGGTGGCTAAAGCCCTTATCGATGAATCCCGAGCGCACCACTCCCGTCATCTGGACCCTTGCCCCGAATGGGTCGGCCCATCTCTGCGCCCTCTGCGGTTGGCGGTTCTTCTTCCCGGCATTCCCGGATGAAGCTTATTTCTTGAGCGCAGTTCATCCTTAACGCAGGCCCACCACCAGGGCCACTCCGAGGGTCAGGAGGCCCACCGCCGCCCACTTGCGGCCATCGAGCAGCTCACCAAAGACGAAGCGCCCCAGGACCACGGCGCTGGTCATGCCGATGCCGCGCTTGACCACCTCGATGAAGCCGATGGGAGCCCAGCGGAAGGCCTCGATCTGCACCGCCAGGGCCGCCGCGCCGAGGACCACCGCCGTCCCGGCCAGCATCGGCTGGGAGAGCAGCGGGCGCGCCGCGGCCACGAAGGCCATGACCTGCCCGCGGAGGACGGCTCGCAGCAGCAGCAGGACCGCCACTGCGGCGGTGACCGCCGGGGCGTACCAGGAGCCTGCGCCCCGGGACACGGCCAGCTGATCCAGCACGCTGGTGCAGCTCCAGAGCAGCGCCACCAGGGCCATGCGGCGCACCCCGGGCTCGCGCACCGAGGATGCCAGCCCGCGCCAGGCACCGCCGCCCATGCCCAGGACCACCGCGCCGAGCACCACCAGGGCTGCCCCGGCGTACTGAGCGGCCCCCGGCGCCTGGCCCCGGAAGATCCAGGCCAGGGTGGTGGACAGCACCGGCGTGAAGCTCAGCAGCGGAATGGTGAGGCTCATGGGCGACAGGCGCAGGGCATCCAGGAAGAGGACCAGCGCCAGGGCGTTCAGCAGGGCGGAGCCCAGGAGCGGCGAGAGGGCGGCCAGCGGGAGGCCCAGAGGTTCCCGGGACGCGGCCCACAGGGCCAGCAGGGGCGCCTGCGCCAGGGGCAGCAGCAGGCCAAGGTGGACCGGCGACACGTCCCGGGCCAGCCGCTTGCGGAGGGCGTCGAAGATCGCCCAGCTCAAGGCCGCGGCGAGGGTGAAGGCCAGGCCGATCGTGGTTATGGGCATGGAGTCAGCAGCCTAGTGCGCGCCCACGCTGCTGAGCAGCTTGGACCCCTGGGCGTAGCAGGTCTTGTGGATGATGTGATGCTCGAACTCGTGCCGGAACTTCTGCAGGGCCGAGTCCATGGGACCGCAGGCGGCGTCACCCAGGGGGCAGAGGGTGCGCATGCCGATGCGCGGCGTGAGGCTGGCCAGCAGATCCAGGTCTTCCATGCGGCCCTGGCCGTGTTCGATGCGGTGCAGGATCAGCTGCATCCAGTTGCAGCCTTCACGGCAGGGGGTGCACTGGCCGCAGCTCTCGTGAGCGTAGAAGCGAATCAGGCGCAGGGTGGCCTGGACAATGCAGACCGACTCGTCCATGACGATGAGGCCGCCAGACCCGCCCATGGAGCCCCGGGCCTTCAGGTTGTCGAAGTCCATGGGGACGTCGAAGTCCTTCTCGTCCAGCATGGGGCAGCTGGCGCCGCCGGGGATGATGGCTTTGATCTTCCGGCCGGTGCTGGAACCGCCGGCCAGCTCTTCCACCAGGAAGTTCATGGGGGTGCCCATGGGCAGCTCGTAGATGCCCGGCCGCTTGACGTGGCCGCTGACGCCGAAGATGCGGGTGCCCGAGTTCTTGGGTGAGCCGATCTTGGCGTACTCGGCGCCGCCCATCCGCATGATCGGCGGCACGGCAGCCAGGGTCTCCACGTTGTTCACGGTGGTGGGCTGGCCGAAGGCGCCCTTGGCCGCCGGAAAGGGCGGCTTCACGCGGGGCTCGCCGCGGCGGCCTTCCAGCGAGTTCAGCAGGGCCGTTTCCTCGCCGCAGATGTAGGCACCCGCGCCGCGGTAGACCAGGATGTCGTAGTCCCAGCCGGTGCCGAGGATGTTCTTGCCGAGGTAGCCCGCGTCCCGGGCCTGCTGGATCGCGGCCTCGAGCTTCTCGATGAGCCAGAGGAACTCGCCGCGGATGTAGACGTAGCCCATGGCGCACTGCATGGCCCAGCCGCCGATGATCATGCCCTCGATGAGCTGGTGGGGGTTGTATTCGAGGATGACGCGGTCCTTGAAGGTGCCGGGCTCGCCCTCGTCACCGTTGCACACCAGGTAGCGCGTGAGCTTCCGCTCGGGGGTGTCCTTGGGCATGAAGGACCACTTCAGGCCCGCCGGGAAACCCGCACCGCCGCGGCCCCGGAGGCCGGAGGCCTTGACCTCGTCGGTCACCGCCACGGGCTCCATCTGGAGCGCCTTGCGCATGGCCACGTAGCCCTCGTGCTGCTGCTCGTAGACCGGCAGGTGCCAGTTGTTCAGGTCGCCCGCGCCGCGGAGCAGCAGGTTCGGGAACTTCTCCGACCCGAAGCCGGGGAAGGTGTAGGTGTGGTGATCGGGCTTGGTGCGGATGGCGGCCATGACATTACCTCGAGAGGCTGCGAATACGGCTTTGCCGGAGGGTCGGGCTGGCGGTCGTCCCGGCTGGCATCAGTAGCCCCAGGGACGGTACTCGCCCCGCTTGCAGGCTTCCATGACCTCGACGAGCTTGTCCTCGTTCACCAGCTCGTCGTAGACGTCCTGGTTCACCTGGACGCAGGGGGCCACCCCGCAGCCGGCCAGGCACTCCACCTCTTCGACGCTCCACAGCCCGTCGGGGCTGGGGCCCTGACCGGGCTTCACGCCGGTGCGCTCGCAGACCTTCTCGAGCAGCTGGGCCGCACCGCGCAGGGCGCAGCTGATGTTGGTGCAGACCTGGAAGTGGAACTTACCCACCGGGGCCTTCTGATACATGGTGTAGAAGGTCGCCACACCAAAGACGTGGCCCTCGGGGATCCCGATGGCTGCAGCCACGGCCTTCATGGCCGCGAGGCTGACGAAGCCGAACTCCCGCTGGGCGATGTAGAGCGCCGGCAGCGTGGCGGCCAGCTTGTCCGGGTACTGCGCCATGATCGCGTGGATCTCGGCGAGGGCCTCGGGGCTGAACGCCTTGCGCTCGGATTCCGGCAACCGCTGGCCCGGGGCCAGAGGTTCGTTCGAGGTCTCGGGGGAGTGGGGATGATTCATGGGCGCGCTCGCATGAAGGCCCAGTTTAGCCCAAAGAGACTGGGAGGCACCGGGGTAAACCCCTGTGCCTCCCATCACGATCAAGCGCGACCCCCAGCTTGGGGGCGTCCCCTTACTTCTTGCCGGCCTCGATGTTGAGGCTGATGGCCACGTCATCGCCCAGGACGCCAGGGCCGTACTTGATGCCGAAGTCGTTGCGGTTGATGGTCACCGCGCCATCGATGAAGCCCGCGATCACGCTGCCAGGCTGCATGCCGGGCTGGGTGCCGGCGTTGGTGATGGGGATGGTGATCCGCTTGGTCACGCCGCGCAGGGTGAAGTCACCAGTGACTTCGAGCTTGCCCTTGGCCACTTCCTTCACCGAGGTGCTCTTGAAGGTGATGGTGGGGAACTTCTCCACATCGAAGAAATCGGCACTCTTGAGGTGCTTGTCGCGGGCCTCGTTGTCGGTGGAGATGCTGGCAGCCTCGATGCTCACCTCGACACTGGACTTGCTCGCATCAGCGGCGTCCACCTTGATGGTGCCGCTGAACTTGGCAAAGCGGCCGCTGGTCTTGGCCAGGAGGTGGCGGACCTTGAAGCTGACTTCGCTGTGGACGGGGTCGATCTTGTAGCTGTCCTGGGCCAGGGCCGGCAGGGCGGCGAGAGCGAGGATGGCAAGGGTCGTACGGAATGAGTGGCGCATCGGGCCTCCTTGAAATGGATGTTTCACCATGCATTTCAGTCTAGGCCAACTTTCTGGAGTTGCAACACCTTTTTTTTAAAATCTGTCATTCTGCTGAAGCAGGAGCCCGTCATGCATATCCGCGAGGAACTTCAGATCAACCGCCCCCTGGATCCCGGCCACGAGCTGGCCCTGGCGCTGCTCCTGACCCGGGAATACGTGGCCCGCCTCTTCGAGCAGGGTCTCTACGAGCCTGAGGGCCTGTCGGACCAGCAGTTCAACGTGCTGCGCATCCTCAAGGGCGGCCCCAAGGATGGCTATCTGGTGAAGGAGATCCGCTGCCGGATGATCTACCGGTTCGCAGACGTGCCGCGCCTGGTGAACCGCCTGGAAGAGCGGGGCCTGGTCAAGCGCTGCGAGAACCCCGCCGACCGCCGGGGCAGCCGGGTGCAGATCACCCCCAAGGGCCTGGCCCTGGAGAGCCGGATGCACGGCCACCATGACACCCTGTGCCAGCAGGTGGACCGCTGCCTCGCGGCCGACGAGCGCGACCTGCTCCTCAGCCTGCTCGAGCGGGTGCGCAACGACTATCGGGTCCAGCTCGAGGCCCTAGCCAAGGGCGACTGACCCGACCGTTGGGGGCTCGGCGCCTCAGCGATCGAGCTCACCCGCAATGACATTCATGGCGCCGAGGACGGCGACGGCGTCGGCGATCATGAAGCCTTTCACCTGCTCGTGGAAGCTGCTGAAGATGGGGAGGCAGGGGGGGCGGACCCGGATGCGGTAGGGGTTCTTGCCGCCGTCGCTGACGAGGTAGAAGCCCAGCTCGCCATTGGCAGCCTCGGTGGCGCTGTAGACCTCGCCCACGGGCATCTCCATGCCATGCATGATCAGCTTGAAGTGGTGGATGAGGCTCTCCATCCGGGAGTAGACCTTGTCCTTGGTGGGGAGCGTGATCTTGGGATCGTCCACGTTCACGGGACCGGGCTCGAGGCGGGCGAGGACCTGGCGGATGATGCGGATGCTCTGGCGCATCTCTTCGACGCGGACCAGGTAGCGGTCGAACACGTCGCCGGTGGTGCCCACGGGGATGTCGAAGTCGTAGGTCTCGTAGCCCAGGTAGGGCTGGGCCTTGCGCAGGTCCTGGGGGACGCCCGCGGCGCGGAGGCAGGGGCCGGTGTAGCCCCAGTTCACGGCGTCCTCGGCGCTGATGACACCGATGCCCTTGGTGCGGTCATGCCAGATGGGATTGTGGGTGAGCAGCTTCTCCAGCTCGTCGATGGCCGCTTCGCACTCGGGCAGGAACCGCTCGGTGGCAGGGACAAAGCCCTCGGGCAGGTCGCGGAAGAGGCCGCCGATGCGCGTGAAGCTGGTGTGGAGGCGCTGGCCCGTGGCCATCTCGAACAGGTCGTAGATGGTCTCGCGCTGCTTCCAGATGTAGAGGAAGGCCGTGAAGGCCCCGATGTCCACCGCGTTGACGCCGACGCAGACGATGTGGTCCCCGAGCCGGGCCAGCTCGGACATGAGCACCCGGATCTGCTGGGCGCGCTTGGGGATCTCGATGCCGAGCAGCTTCTCCACCGCGTGGGTGTAGCCCACATTGTTCATGATGGAGCTGCAGTAGTTGAGGCGGTCCGTGAGGGGGATGAACTGCTGGTATCTCAGGCTCTCGCCGAGCTTCTCCACGCCGCGGTGGAGGTAGCCCATCTCTGGGGTGGACTTGATGATGGTCTCACCCGACAGCTCCATGATGATGCGCAGGGTGCCATGGGTCGTGGGATGCGACGGCCCCAGGTTGACGATCATGGTGTCGCCGTCGACCTGCTGCCGGGAAAGGGCGATGGAATCGAGAATCATGGTCAGCCCCGTTCGCCGTTGTTGTAGGGTGCCGTGCAGCCTTCCATGCAGAAGGCGTCGCCACCATCCAGCGGGAAGTCCTTGCGCAGGGCGTGGCCCGGGAAGTCCTGCCAGGTGAGCAGGCGCGTCAGGTTGGGGTGGCCCTCGAAGGGGATCCCGAACAGGTCGAAGACCTCGCGCTCGAACCAGTCGGCGGTCTTGAACCGGCTCGTCAGGCTGGGCATCGCCTCGGCATCGGCCACGGGCACCTTCACGCGCAGCCGCTCCTGGCTGGCGAGGTTGAGCCAGTGGTAGACCACATCGAAGCGCTGCTCGCGCTCCGGCCAGTCCACGGCGGTGATGTCCACCAGCAGCTGGAAGCCCTCGCGGTAGAGGAAGTCCACCAGGGGCAGGAAGCTGGCCTTGGCCACCACGATGGTCTGGTCGCCCCGGAAGGCGTGGCGGTCCGTGACGGTGCCCGGCAGCTCTGCGTCGATGTGCTCGATGATCATGGTCCGCCCCGCCTAGAAGATCGTGCCAACGCCACGGTCGGCGGCGTCGAACAGCATTTCCCGGATGGCCTGCTGCCCCGTGAGGCCCTTGGCGGCCTGGAGGGCCTCCTGCCGGTCCAGGCTCTCGTAGAAGCGCTCGATGTGTTCCTTGCGCATGGAGAGGGACTCTTTCTCGATCTTCTCCTGGAGCTTCATCACGCCGTAGATCATGCTCTCGGGCCGGGGCGGGCAGCCGGGGACGTAGACATCCACCGGGATGATGCGGTCGATGCCCTGGAGGGTGGCGTAGGTGCGGTACATGCCGCCAGAGCTGGCGCACACGCCGACGCTGATCACCCACTTGGGCTCGGCCATCTGGGCGTAGATGGTGCGGAGCACCGGGGCCATCTTGTTGGTGATGGTGCCCAGCACCAGCATCATGTCGCTCTGCCGGGGGCTGAAGCGCATGGCCTCGGCGCCGAAGCGGCTGAGGTCGTACTTGGAGGCCATCATGCTCATGAACTCGATGGCGCAGCAGGCCACGCCGAAGGGCATGGGCCAGAGGCTGTTCTTGCGGCCCCAGTTGACCACCGCGTCCAGGCGCGTGGTGATGACCGCGTCGTTGATGTTCAGCTCGGACATCTCAGCGCTCCCACTCGAAGGCGCCTTTGCCCCAGGCGTAGATGAAGCCCACCAGCAGGGTGGCCATGAAGCTCAGCATGGCCCCGAAGGTCCAGAGAGCGTGCTTGAAGTTGACGGCCCAGGGGAACAGGAAGGCCGCTTCCACGTCGAACAGGATGAACAGCATGGCCGTCAGGTAGAACCGCACGGTGTAGGTGTGGCGGGCGCCCTCCTGCTGGATCGGCACGCCGCACTCGTAGACGCGCAGCTTCGTCACCTGGGGGTTGTTCGGCTTGAGCAGCGGCAGGACCTTCCCCGACAGCACGAGGATGATGAGGGCCGTCACGCCGGCAATCAGCAGCAGGATCAGGACCGACAAGAAGGGCGATGCGGGATGGGCCATGGCGCTCTCGGGCGGAGGGTTCCGCGAAGAACCAGCTTAGCGCCCTTTCCCGGGGCCGGGCCTGGGTGAAGATCACAAGCCCCCCGGGGACCCGACCGGGCTAGAATCAGCAGTTCCATCCTTCTGCCGGGAAACCCATGAGCGACCTGAAGCTGCGCGTCAAGGACATGATCATCGAGCGTCTGAAGCTCGAGGGGATGACCCCGGATCAGATTGACGACGGGGCCCCCCTCTTCGGCGACGGCCTGGGCCTGGACTCCATTGACGCCCTGGAACTGGTCCTGGGCATCGAGCAGGTCTTCGGCGTCAAGATCGAGGACGAGGCGGCTGGCATGAAGGCCTTCAAGTCCGTCCAGGCCCTCACGGACTTCATCGCCGAGCACGCCAAGGGCTGAGGCGCCATGTCCGAGATCCCGGCCCACCTGCCGCACCGCTACCCCTTCCTGCTGGTGGACCGGATCCTCGAGCGGGAGCCGGGCGTCCGGGTGGTCGCCGAGAAGCTGGTGACCAGCGGCGAGCCCTACCTCCAGGGGCACTTCCAGGACCGGCCCCTGGTCCCGGGCGCCCTGCTGCTGGAGATGCTGGCCCAGGCCGGGGGGTTCCTGGAGGCCGAGTCCCTCCACGGCTCTGCCATCTTCCTGGCCGGGGTGCAGGATGCCCGGTTCCGGGCCCCAGCCTACCCCGGGGACCGCCTGCGCCTGGAAGTGAAGGCCGCCGGCGCCTTTGGCGGGATCATGAAGCTCAGCGGCACCGTGAGCTGCGAGGGCCGCGAGCTCTGCACCGCCAGCCTCCTGGTCAAGCGCCCATGAGCCGGTCCCGGGTCGTGGTAACGGGCCTGGGCATGGTGTCCAGCCTGGCCCTGAGTCGGGAGGCCACCTGGGCCGCCATGCTCGAGGGACAGGACGGCCTGGGCCCCCTGACCCGCCTCCACCTGCCTGCGGAGCCCGCCCAGACCGCCGGGCAGGTCCCCATGCAGGCTGGCCGCCACCAGACCCTCTGCGAACGCATGGCCCTGCGGGCGCTGGCCGAAGCCCTGGACGGGTTCCGACCCGGCGGGGATCCCGCTCGCATCGGAGTGTTCCAGGGGGCGGGCACCAGCGGCCTGCCCGTGGCCGAGGCCTTCCTGGAGGAGCGCCTGGCCGGGCGTCGCGGCCGGGCCACCGAGGCCGCCTACCAGAGCCCCTGCACCGTGGCCGACACCCTGGCCCTGCACCTGGGCGCCACGGGCCCCCGGGCCACGGTGATGAACGCCTGCTCCTCCAGCCTGCTGGCCCTGGGCATGGCCTGGGAGCGGCTGGCCGCGGGCGAGCTGGACCTGGCCCTGGCCGGCGGCGCCGAGGGCCTCTGCCGTACTACCTATGGCGGCTTTTCCTGCCTGAAGGCCGTGGACCCGAAAAAATGCCGCCCCTTCAGCCGGGACCGGGCGGGCCTGAACCTGGGCGAGGGCGCCGTGCAGCTGCTGCTGGAGCCCCTCGAGCGGGCCCAGGCCCGGGGCGCGGTCATCTTCGCCGAGGTCCTGGGCTACGGCGCCAGCATGGACGCCCACCACCCCACGGCCCCCCACCCCGAGGGCGAGGGCGCGGCCCGGGCCATGACCCAGGCCCTGCGCGCCGGGGGCCTGACCCCCGCCGACCTCGACCTGGTCTCCGCCCACGGCACCGCCACCCCGGCCAATGACGGGGCCGAGTGCCTGGCCATCCGCCGGGCCCTGGGACCCGCCGCGGACCAGGTATCCGTCACCAGCACCAAGAGCCAGTTCGGCCACACCCTCGGCTCCGCCGGTGCCTTCGGAGCCGCCAGCGCCATCCTCGCCCTGCGGGACCAGGTGGTGAGCCCCACCCTGCGGCTGGAGGATCCGGATCCCCTCTGCGACCTGGACTGCACCCCCCTGGTGGCCAGACAGCGCCTCGTGCGGGCAGCGCTGGTGAATGCCTTCGCCTTTGGGGGAAACAACCTGAGCCTGGCCCTGGGCCGCTGGGAGGGCCGATGAGCCACCCCGGGAGCGACCTCGTCCTCACGGGCCTCGGCCTGGTGCTGCCCTGCGGCGACGGGGTCGCGGCGGCCCGCGCCAGCCTGGCTGCCGGCCGGCCCTGCTTCACGGAGCTGCCCGAGGCCCTCGGCGCGGGCCGGGGCGCCGCCTGCACCACCTTCCAGCCCGCGGGCATCATTCCCCCCATGCAGCTGCGGCGCCTGGACCGGCCCTCCCGCTTCGCCTGGGTCGCCGCGCACCAGGCCTTCCAGGACGCGGGCCTGGACCCCAAGACCCTGGGCGAGCGGTGCGCCGTGAGTGTCGGCAGCATGACCGGCGGCAGCGAGGCCAGCGAGGCCTTCATGCGGCCCTACCTCCAGCGCGGCCCCGAGGGCGCCTCGCCCATGGTCTTCCCCAACACCGTGGCCAACGCCGCCAGCGGCCACCTGGCCTTGGCCTTCGGCCTCAAGGGCCCCAGCGCCACCTTCGTGGACCGCGAGAACGCCGCCTTCGCGGCCCTGGACCAGGCGGCCCGCTGGCTCCGCGCCGATCTCGCGGACGCGGCCCTGGTGCTTGGCGTGGACGGGATCTTCCCCCTGCTGCTGGACGTCTGCCGCGGCACCCGGCTGCTGGCCCGCCACGGGCTGCCCGAGGTGGGCTCGGGCCGAGGCTTCCTGCCGGGCGAGGGCGCCCAGGCCTTCCTGCTGGAGCGCCGCGCCTCCGCCGAGGCCCGCGGCGCCCACCCCCGGGCCACCCTGGCCGGCCTGACCTGCCGCTCATCCCTGGGCCACGCCCGCGCGGACCGCACCGAGGCCCTGGCCGCCGCCGCGACCGCCCTGGGCGACGTCCCCCTGGACCGGCGCATCGGCGGCGGCAGCGGCCTGAGCCAGCTGGATGCCCTGGAGCTGGCCCTGGCCGCGGCGCACCCGCAGTGGCCCGCCGCCGTCCACCCCAAGACGCTCTGGGGCGAGTTCGCCGGCTCCGGGGGCCAGCTCCTGGCCGCTGCCCTGCTGGAGCCCGCGGCCCGGACCCTGGTCACGGCCCCCGCCAGCGCCGGTGCCCAGTTCGCGGCGCTGCTCGATGACGTTAGGCTGGAGCGACCATGAAGGAACGCGACCAGATCAGCATCGGCAGCCAGTCCATCCTGTGGGTGGCCGGCCTGGGCGTGGGTCTGGTGACCCTGGCCTTCGTGCTGGGCGTCCAGGTGGGCAAGCAGAGCGCGGCCCTGCGCCGCCCCGTCCTGAAGAGCGTGGACGAGGAGATGAAGGAGCTGCCGGAGCCCCTGGTGGACCAGCTCAAGATCTTCGAAGGGGACGGCCCCGACAAGCTGGTACCCGCCGCCAAGGTGGACGCCGTCGCGCCGAAGGAAGAGCCCAAGGCCGAGGCCAAGCCGGTGGAGCCCGCCCCCGCCCCGGAGACCTGGACCCTGCAGCTGGTGGCCACCAGCGACGCCGCCGAGGCCAAGCGCGTCACCGCCAAGGCCAAGGCCGCGGGCTTCGCCACGACCACCCTCAAGGACGGCAAGCAGCTGAAGGTGCGCCTCAGCGAGCCCGGGACCCGCGCCGCCATCGACAAGGCCACCGACAAGCTGAAGAAGGCCGGCCTCAAGCCCTTCGCCGTGAAGGTCGACTAGGCCGGTTCGACAACCACAGCCGTGCCGTAGCAGAGGACCTCGGTCACGCCGCCCATCACCTCGGTGGCGTCGTAGCGCACGCCGATGACCGCGTTGGCCCCGTGCTGCAGGGCGTGCTCCAGCATGAGCTGGAAGGCCTCCTCCCGGGTGCGCTCACAGAGCTCCGTGAACAGGGAGATGTTGCCGCCGACCAGCGTCTGCAGCGAGGCGCCGAGGGTCCCGATCACCGAGCGCGAGCGGACGATGACGCCGCGCACGATGCCCTTCGTTTTCACAATGCGATAACCATCCAGCGTGAACGCCGTGGTCGTCATGTCGTGGTTCATGGCGAGACCTCCGGGTGAAAGATGGGGCTTCCAGCTGAAAAAGAAAGGCTCATTGGGGATTTCAGAGAAAGAACCAAGACACGCCAACCCCACTCCCCTGTGTTTTTCTCCACACGCTCAGGCAAAAGCAACCACTCTCGCAGAGAAAAGACGAGGGGAGCAGAGGGGCGCGGAGGGCTTCGGGTTAGCCGCCCGCGACGCCTGAAGGCCTTGGCCGAGGGGTGTCCCCCGCTGTTCTCTGCGACCCTCAGCCATCTCCGCATCCTCTGCGTGAGTTGTTGCCCTTCTCCTGCGAGCTGGATGAATCCATGGAGAGCTGGCATTCCCAGAAACCCCGGAAGAACCCTTTTTTTAATGCAGGGATGCAGGGGAGGAAGGGGATAGAAGAGCCCCGCCTCAGCCGCCAATCTGCTGGGCCACGGCCACGAGGTAGGTCCGGCCACCCAGGCTGCGCTCGTGGAACGCGAGGTGCCAGCCCTCGGCGAGGTTCTGGCTGCCGCAGAGTCGGCACAGCTGCAGCCCGAGGCCTTCCCGGGGTGCGAGCTCGACCTGGTCCAGGCCGAAGGCGAAGCCCTGGCCGAGGGCCTTGAGCACCGCCTCCTTGGCGGTCCACAGCCGCAGGCGCGCCTGCCAGCGGCGGGCTTCCGGCTGGCTCGCCACCCAGGCCTGCTCGGTCGGCAGGAACAGCTCGGCAGCCCGGTCCAACGGCTCGGAAGGCACCAGCGGCTCCAGGTCCACGCCCACCCGGCCCGCTTCGGCCAGGGCCGTGACCGTGACTCCGGGCGCATGGGCCCGGCTCAGGGACAGGACCCGGCCCCGGGCATCCTGAACACGGGGCCGGCCCTGGGTGTCCGGGGCCAGCGGGATCAGGTCGGCGTTCCGTGCGGGAGCCCCTGGCAGGGGGTCTTCCTGAAGGAGGATCCGGACTCTGCCAGGACCAGCGATCCCGGGCGGCCTCGAGCCGGCGGAGGGTGGCGGCGGAACACCGGCGGGCCGGGCTGGCGAGCCCTCCCAGCGGGTGCCCGCGGGCAGCGTCTCACCCTTCATGAGCAGGGACAGGTCGCCGAGGACCGCCTCCGGCTCCATCCGCGACCCGTAGAGCACCACCGAGTCCGTGCCCACGGAGCAGCCGGCGCCGAGGTCGATGTGGTCCATCTTCATCACCCGGTCCTCGAACAGGTGGGTCTGCACCGTGGCGTCGGCGCCCAGGCAGACCTCGTCGCCCAGGGACACCAGGTCGTATTCCGTCAGCCAGGTGCTCTCCATGCAGACCCGCTTGCCGATCCGCGCGCCCAGCAGCCGGAAGTAGACCGGGATCAGGGCCGTGCCCTGCAGCAGCTGCAGGAGCCAGCTGTCGGCGAGGTTCTCGTGCAGGCTGCTGATGAGCTCTGTGCGCCACACAAAGCTGCACCACAGGGGCTGCTCCCCAGGCTGGTAGCGGCCCATGATCACCCACTTGGCCCCCACCACAAAGAGGCAGGCGGCTAGGCCCGCGGCCAGGTAGAGGAGCGGCAGGGCCAGCACCGCGACCAGGAGCGACGTGGCCTCCTCGATCTCGGTCAGGCTGGTGAGCAGCAGGCTGGTGAGCACCACAAAGCCCGTGGCGGGAGCCAGCACGCGGAACTGCTCGATGAAAGCCCGGAGGACGATCATGCGCTTTCGGGGCCGGAAGGTGGCCTCCTCCCCGAAGTCACCGCTGGCCTGACGGCGGGGCAGGAAGATGGCCGGCGAGCCCAGCCAGGAGCTGTCCACCCGCGCGGCATCCTCGGGCGCTGTGGGTGGCACCGAGAGGACCCCGACCAGGACGCTGTCGCCCAGGACCGTGCCCGCCGGCACCAGGGCGCTGTTGCCCACGAAGGCCCGGCGGCCCACGGTGGTGCGGGCGAGGGTCACCGTTCCGAGGTCCACCCGGGCCGGACCGAAGGACACGCAGTCTGCGATGAAGCTCTCCTCGCCGATGTCGAGCAGGTCGGGATTGCCGGACCCGGCCGTGGAGACCTCGGCCCAGGGCCCCAGCCGCGCGCCCAGGAGACGGAACCAAGGCGGCAGGTAGAGCGTGGCGTAGAGCGGCGCCAGCAGGTCAAGACCCATGGCCATGAGCCGGTCCACGAACCACTTCCGCTGGATGAAACTGCTGTGCAGGTCGTAGGTGCCGGGTCGCACCCGGCCCACCAGCAGCCACTTCGCCGCAGCGATCTCCAGGGCCAGCAGCACCACGAAGGAGAGGGCCACCAGGGGAGCCACCACCAGGTAGGCGAAGTAGCCGTTGGAGTTCGCATAGAACTCATTGATGAGGATCAGCCCCGGGAAGATCGCGGCCAGGAAGGCGATGGGCACCAGGAAGGCCCCCACGGCCTTGGCAAGAGTGGAGAGGAAGCGCCGGCGACGCGACACGGGCGGCAGCAGCCTCTCCACCCGGTCCGAGTCCGCAACCTCGAGGGGGAGCGGCCGGGCGGGAGATCCCACCCAGCGCTGGCCCGCGGGAATCCGCGCGCCCGTGGGCAGCAGGCTAAGGTCGTCGAGCTGAGCGCCAGCTTCAAGCTCTGAGCCCGGGGCCAGGATGGACCGGTTGCCCACATAGCCATGAGCGCCGACGCGGATGGTGCCGAGCTCCAGGTAACCGGCCTCCAGGCTGTAGCCGCTGAGGCGGGCATCCTGGCCGATGCTGGCCCCGTCACCGATCGCAATCAGGTCGAAGGCTGCCAGGGAGGTGGTGCCCAGGTGGACGTCCTTCCCGATGCGGGCTCCCAGCAACCGGAAGTACCAAACCAGCAGCGGTGACTCGACCAGGTAGTCGAGGGGGGTGGCCGCAACGATCCGCTGAGCCAGCCACCAGCGCCAGTAGTAGAAGCCCCAGAGGCGGTGTCGGCCCGGCCGGATCCGCCCCAGGAGGAGCCACTTCGCGGCGATGGAGAGCAGGTACATGACCGGGTAGATCAGCCCCAGCGAGAGCAGGGCCGCCGCGATGCCCGTGAACCGGGGCAGGTCCTGATCCTGGGACCAACTGTAGACCAGGTAGGGGCTCATCCACTGCAGCGCGTAGAACCCCAGGAGTGGGTAGAGGGCGAGCACCTGGGCCGCGGTGCAGAGACGGTGCATCCAGGGGGAGGCCTCGGGCCGTGCCGCTCCTGCCGCCGGGAGCGGGGGGACGCCCCGCGCAGCCCGGGTGTCGAACTCCGCCGCCAGGGCCCGGAGCGTGGGGAACGCATAGACATCGGGCATGGCGAGCCCGGTGAAGGCCGCCTCCCGGCGCAGCTCGGAGACCATGGCCGCCGCCACCAGGGAGTGCCCGCCCAGGTCCCGGAAGAAGTCCTCGTCTAGGCCGGGTGGGCGCCCAGAGAAGAGGCGGGTCCAGCTCTCCGTGAGCCGAGTCTCTCGAGGGGAGCGGGGCTCGGCGGGCGCGGGTGAAGCGGCCCGCTCGGCCGGTGCCGGGAGGCGCTGGCGGTCCACCTTGCCGCTGGCCAGGGTGGGCAGCGCGGCCAGGGCTTCGAGGCAGGCGGGCACCATGTAGGCGGGCAGCCGCTCGCGGAGGCCGCGGAGCAGCGCGGCCTCGTCCACGACCTGACCGAGCCGGGGGACCACGTAGCCCACCAGCCGCTCCGGGGTGTCCTCCTTCCGGAGGGTCACGGCTGCGGCCAGCACCGAGGGATTTTGGCGCAGGGCCGCCTCGATCTCCTCCAGCTCGATGCGGAAGCCCCGCAGCTTCACCTGCGCATCGATGCGGCCAAGAAACTCCAGGTCCCCCTCGGCGTTGAAGCGGGCCAGGTCCCCCGTGCGGTAGAGCCGCTCGGTGAAGGGGCCATCCGCATAGGGGTTCGGGAGGAACCGCTCGGCGGTGAGCTCGGGCCGGCCCAGGTAGCCCGCCGAGAGGCCCGCGCCGGACAGGTGGAGCTCGCCAGGCACGCCCATCGGGCAGAGGCGCCCCTCGTCATCCAGGACATACACCCGGGCATTGGGCACCGCCCGGCCGATGGTCACGGGGCGCCCCGGCTGCAGGTCGGTCCAGGTGGCGATCACCGTCGCCTCGGTGGGGCCGTAGGTGTTCACCAGGCGGAGCCCCGGCCGGGCCCACCGCGTCACCAGGTCTGCGGGGCAGGCCTCCCCGCCCAGGATGAGCAGGCGCAGGGAGGGGATCGCGTCCTCCACGAGGCCCAACAGGGTGGGCACCGTCGAGAACACCGTGACCCCGGCCTCCTCCAGGCGGCGGCCCAGCTCGGGGCCAGCCTGCATGAAGGTCCTCGTCCCCACCACCAGGCAGGCCCCGCTGGCCCAGGCCAGCCACAGCTCCTCCACGGAGGCGTCGAAGGCGAGCGAGAACCCCTGGAAGACCCGGTCCTCGGCCCGGGCACCGAACAGCCGCGCCTCAGCCCGCACGAGGGTGCAGGCGGAGCGGTGGGTGATGGGCACGCCCTTGGGGGTGCCCGTGGAGCCCGAGGTGAAGATGACATAGGCCAGGTCCCCGGTGCCCGGGGTCGGAAGGGGCGGGTGGCCTGTCTCCGGATTCTCATCAACCCCCAAGGTCGTGGGATCCATTACTGGGCAGCTGAGCCCAGGCAGGTCCACGGGGTTCGCCACAGTCAGCAGCAGGGCCAGGCCAGCTTCCTGGGCCACCTGCAGCACCCGCGCCGGCGGCAGCTCCGGGTCCAGGGGCACGTAGGCTGCGCCAGCCTTGAGGATGCCCAGCAGAGCCGCGTAGGCGGTGGCGCCCCGCGGCAGCCAGTGGCCCACCAGGGTGCCGCTGCCGATGCCCCGGGAGCGGAGGGCCTGGGCCAGGCGGTCGGAGTGCTGGTCGAGCGCCGCGTAGCTCAGCATGCGGCCATCCTCGCTGACAGCCGGACGCTGGGCATGGCGCGCCACGGTCTCCGCGAAGATCGCTGGCAGCGTCTCGTCCCGGGTCAGCGCGGGGTCGTGGGGCGGACCCGACAGCGGACCCCGCAGCAGGGCCTCATCCTGGGCCGACAGCCGGGGCAGGTCGCCGGGCCGCGGTTCAGAAGCATCGGGAGAGGACATGGGCACCAGGAAGCGACAAGACCGTGAGCAGCCCCAGAGTTCCCCAGGGGGGATCGACCCTCGTCACCTGACGCCTTGCCCATACTAGCGACCCGCCAGGGGTCTGTCGGGTTGAGACGTGCGCCTCGTGGAGGTCACGGCTTGGGATACACGCGGATGCCCACCCACTTTTTAAGGATCACCTTGCCGGGGGCGAAGCCGCGGGGCTTGCTGATGTCGGCGATGCGGGCCAAGTGGACCTCCACCTTGCCGCCATCCCGGGCCTTGCTGTGGAAGGCGGCCAGCTCGGCGGCGCGCTCGAGCACGTGCCGGGGCAGCTCGCTCAGCTTGTCGGGATTCCGGATCACCACGTGGCTGCCGGGCACGCTGGCCACGTGCAGCCAGAAGTCGGTGTTCTCGGCCACCTTGAAGGTGAGCTGGTCGTTCTCGGCGTCGCCCTTGCCGATGAGCACCTCGAAGCCGTCCACCATGACGTTCCGGAAGGCGATGCCCTTGCCGTCCTTGCGCTTGCCCTCTGCCCCCTGCATCCGTTTCGTCCCCTTGGCCTGCGGCGCGTGCTTCCCCTTTGGTTGTGCCGCAGATGGGGGTACCGGCGCAAGCCCCCCAGCTTCGGCTTCCTGGCGCCGGTGCCAGGCGGCGCGCTCGCGGACCAGCTCCGCCTCCAGCTCGGCAACCCTGGCCAGGCCGCGCTCGGCCTTCTTGGCGGCCTTGAACCAGCCCTGGGCAGCCTCCTCGGCGGAGGTGCCCTCGGGCAGGATCAGTCGGGTGCCATCCAGGAACACCACCTCGCGGGTGCCGCCCTTGAGCCGGTAGAGCTCCGCGGAGACCCGCCGGGCCTGGTCCTTCAGAGGCAGCACTTCCAAGTGCCGGGTGCGGTCCCGGACCAGGGCCTGGGCCAGCCGGTCCATGCGCGCCAGCTCACCCTGCTGCTTCCGCGCGGCGGCGGCCAGGGCAGGGCCGAGGATCAGCGCCTCGGCGCGGCCTTCCGACCAGGTGCGGTGCCGGGCCAGCAGATCCCCTTCGCCCTCCAGCACCTCGGGCTCGGCCCCCGCCAGCGCCTGGTCCAGGCGGTCACCCCAGCGCTCGCACCAGCGGAGGAAGGGCGGCGGCTCGCCTTCAGGCTCCGGCTGCGCCGCCGGGAAGGGGCTCCCGAGGCCCAGGCGCGGGAGCTGCGTGTCGAGGCCATCCACGCGGATGCCGGCCCGGCCGGGAATGGCCTGAAACGCGATGCGAAACGTCTCCAGGCGCCCCGTGATGGCCCGCCGCTGGAACACCAACCCCACCCAGCGCTCGCGGGGATCTCCTTCCACGGCCCGGAGCCGGGCGCCCTGGAGCCAGGGGCCCCACAGCTTTGCGCTGTCCCTGGGGGCCTCGGCCTGCAGTCGCTTCCAGGCCGGGTGCTCCACCCCCAGCAGCCAGAGCTCCGGCCGGGGCTGCAGCACCAGCAGCCACCCCTCCGCGACCTTGCGGCCCGCCCAGCGCAGCCCCAGGGCCCGGCCCGAGGCCCAGGCCCCCTCCAGGGGCAGCTCACCGCGGTCCCGCAGCCAAGCCCGGGCGAGCGCGAGGAAAAGGGGGGCGTCCATGCTTAGAAGTTACCTTGACCATTGATGATAGCGCTTGTCATTTTCCGTGTTCCGAGTTCATCATGGGGCGTTCTCCTGGGTCCAGCTTCCCATGGAGGGCGTTTCTCTTCGTGGTACGGATTCAAGCACCCTGCTCAAAAGTTCGATACAAGGGATCTATGACGAACGCCCTGCCCAAGAAGACACACGCGCTCCAGGTGCTCCTGGTGGATGACAATCCCATCCAGCTGAGCCTGCTGCGCCACCTCTTCCAGCGGCATGGGCACGCCACCATCGAGGCCCGCAACGGGGCCGAGGCCCTCATCGTGCTCGCCACGGAAACCCCCGACGTGGTGGTGAGCGACTGCATCATGCCCCTGCTCGACGGCTATCAGTTCTGCCGCCTCGTGAAGGACGACAAGGCCACCCGCCACCTGCCCGTCCTGCTGCTGACCGCCCAGGGGGCCGGACTCGCCCGGTTCTGGGCCAAGACCTGCGGCGCTGACCGCTTCCTGGTGAAGGGCCGCGACCTGGACCACGTGGTGGAGGCCGCAGCCTCCCTCGCCGAGCAGTCCCCCCGGCCCCGGGCCAACCACGCAACGCCCAAGCTGGCCCAGGAGAACTTCGGCGTGGAGGCCATCCAGCGCCGGCTGGCCCAGGCCCTTGAGCAGCGGCTGCTGGAGACCGCCCTGCGGGACTCCATCGCCCGCCTCTACACCGCCGACCACGACACGCCTCGGCTCATCCAGGGCTTCATCGAGATCCTGCAGGAGCTGGTGCTGCCGGGCGCCCTCATGGTCGCCTACCTCGGCCAGGACGGTGTCTGGTGCGAAGGCGTGCACGGTTCTTCGGCCGGACCCGAGGACCGCGAGGCGCTGGAGCGGGCGCTCTCGGAGCAGGGCCCCTTCCCGATCCCCCCGAGCTGCCACTGGCATCCCGCCGCGGACGACGACGAGCGCCGCCGGACCCTGCGCAATCCCGTCCTCCGGGTCTTCACCGCCACCACCCCGGGCTATCCCGCCGTGGGGGCGCTGGCCTTCATGACCGAGCGGCAGGCGGCCGAAGACTTCGAGCGGCTCTTCGAGATCGCCGCCGAGGAGCTGGGTCGGCTCCTGAGCCTCGAGGACAGCCGGCTGCGGCTCTACCACCAGGCCATCCAGGATCCCCTGACCAGCCTGCACAACCGGAAGCACATCCTGGACATGCTGGGCATCGAGCTGGACCAGTGCCGGCGCTTTGGCCAGGAGCTGTCCATCATGGTCATGGACCTGGACCACTTCAAGGCCGTGAATGATCGCTTCGGGCATCCCATCGGCGACCAGGTGCTCAGCGCCATGGCCCAGCGCATGGTGTTCGGGCTTCGCAAGGTTGACCAGCTGGGTCGCATCGGCGGGGAGGAGTTTCTGGCCTATTGCCCGCAGACGGACCTCGTGGGGGCCAAGTCCCTGGCGGAGCGGCTCCGGGAGCACGTGGCCATCGATCCCCTGCCGGGCCTGCCCTCCGTGGACCGCGTCACCCTGAGCATCGGCCTCGCGTGCTGGGAAGGCGGCGACGACACACTGGACCTGATGCTCTCCCGGGCCGACAAGGCCCTCTACCAGGCCAAGGCCGAAGGACGGAACCGCGTCATCTGCTGAGCCTTGACGGGCCTCGGCAGACGATCATCCTTGCTACGCCTGCCCGGAGTGGTCATGGACCAGGATTCCCCCCAGGATGTCTCGGAACGCCTCGCGCGGCTGGAGGCCCAGGTGGCCTGGCTGCTGCAGCGGGCCCAGGCGGAACCGGCCCCCCGTGCCAGCGTGCCCTCGCCCAGGCCCGCCCCGCAGCCCGCGGCGCCCCGGAAGGAGCTCTCGCCCGTGGTCTGGATCGCGGGCATCGGCGCCGCGATCTTCCTGGCCGGCGCCGCGTTCTTCCTGCGCTGGGCCATCCAGCAGGGCTGGCTGGGCGCGGAGCTGCGCTTCGCGCTGGGGCTGCTGACGGGCGGGGGCATCGCTGGGTTTGCCGCCCGGCTGCTGCTGGGTGACAGCCGACGGCTGGGCGTGGCCCTGCTCCTGGCGGGGCTGGGCACCCTGCAGTTCACCTTCCGGGCCGGCGCCGTCGACTACCACTTCTTCGCGGCCCCGCTGGGGCTCGCGGCCGTGGCCATCCTCACGCTGGTGGCTGGCGCCCTCGCGGCCCGGGCCGGCAGCGGCGGCGCCCTTACTGTGGCGCTTGTCTCGGGCCTCGCCGCGCCCCTGGTCTTCACCCAGGGCGGCCACCACGAGGTGGCCCTCGCGGTCTATCTCGCGGTGCTCCTGGCCGCCACCCTGGCTGTGCCGTATCTGGCCCGCGCCGGCGGAACGTGGCACGGGGCCCGCTGGACTGCGCTGCTGGGCGTATGGCTGCTGCTCCTGCCCGTGTGCGCTGAAGCAACCCAGGGGGATGCCGCCACGGTCGGCATCCTCCTGCTGCTGCACCTGGTCCTGGCGGGCCTCTGGGCCTGGCTGCCGGGCTCCGAGGAGACACCGGGCACGCCCACGGCGCTCTGGCTGGTGGCCTCCATCCTGGCCACGGGCTTCGGCTGGCTGGTCTGGAAGCGCCTGGGACTCCCAGCGGAGGCCTTTGCCCTGCCCGTGCTGGCGGCGGCAGGCTGGAATCTTGCGCTGATCCTGCCACTCCGGCGGCGCCTGGGCAGCCGCCGGGCGGACTGGGGCCTGCTCGCCCTGGTGGCGGGCCACCTGGCCCTGGCGGCCCCCGTGGCCTTTGCCTGGCGCTGGGTGGGCCCCCTCTGGGGCGTCTTCGCCCTCGGCCTGGCCTGGGCCTCGCTCCGCGCCGAGGCCAGCAGCTTCGTGGAAGAGGCGCCGGCCCTGCGCTGGCTGGCGGCGGGCCTGGCCCTCATCGCCACCCTGCGCTGGGCCTTCCATGGTTTTGGCGATCTGTTCTACGGCACCCCCGAGCCGGCCTTCCTGAATCCCGCCTTCGCGGAAGGCGCGCTGGCCGCCATGGCCTGGTTCCTCCTTACGCGGCGGGGCGGGCCTCTGGGCGTGGCCTCCTTCCTGGCCCTGGAGGTGACCGCCAACCTGACCGCTGCCTGTGAGGGCGCCCGGCTCGTACGGGGACTCCAGGCGGTCCAAGCCACCTCCTCCGGGCTCTCCCGCGCGGCCTCCATCACCATGACGCTGGTGTGGGCCCTCTCTGGGGCCTGGCAGTGGATGCTCGGCCTCGGCCAGCGGGAGGAGGCCCGCCGCGCCCTGCTGCTCGCGGGCTACGCCTTGATGGGCCTCGCCAGCATCAAGCTCATCCTCTCGGACCTGGACCAGGCCGATGCGCCCTTGCGGGCCCTGGCCTTCCTGGGCGTCGGCGGGATCGGCATGGCCGCCGCCATCCTCGCGAACCGCCGCAGGCAAGAAACTCCCGACAAACGGAGCTGACCCTCACCTCCAGATCTCTTCTTAGCTCGAAATCGGCGCAGCCGATTCCGAGCCGCCACGAGCTCAGGTCAACCCGAAACGCCCGTCCCCAGGAGCCGCGCAATGACATCCGCAGCGGTATAGGACAGGGCGCCTGGTCGCAGGAACCGGGCGATGTCGGCGACATCATCGCCGGAGGTGACGAGCGTCTTTTCGACGATTCCCTTGCGGACCTGCGGCAGGCCCACATCTGCCATGAGCGCGTTGCAGAGGCACTTCCGTCCCAGGGCGCCCTCCTCCGAGCCCCCCTTGGCCACGTAGTGGGAGACAGGCTCGGAGGCGCAGCGGTAGCCGATGGAGCCATCCTCCTGGCGATAGGACTCCCGCAAGTAGCCCAGATCGCAGATGCGGGTACGCGCCAGATACTCGGCCTCGGTCGAGAGGCTGCCCTCGAGCTGCACGACCTTGAAGGGGAACCCCGTGGGCGAGGCCACGGGATCCGTGAACACCCGGGCCTGCCCGGCCACAGCGAGACGGAGGACCTGCTCCCGGGCATGGGGCTCCAGCCCCGATTCATTGCAGTAGGCGAAGGCGGTGCCCACCTGGATGCCTGCGGCCCCCAGCGCCAGCGCGTCGCGCAGCCCCTCGGCGGTGCCCCGGCTGCCCGCCAGCCAGAAGGGCAGGCCCAGCTCCCGCAGCTTGACCAGGTCCACCAGGTCCCGCTCGCCGTAGACCGGCATGCCCTCGGCCGAGAGGGGTGGATTGCCGCGCGGAGGTGCGTTGTGCCCGCCGGCGGTGGGGGCCTCCACGATGAAGCCGTCGATGCGGCCATTCGCCTTGCGGGTGAAGGTGTGGGCCAGCGAGTTCGAGGAGACGATCGGCAGGAAGGCCGGCCGCAGCAACTCAGGCGCGGCCCCCTCATTCCAGTCCGCCGGGGAGAAGCGCATCTGCGTATCCTCGCCCGGGAGAGAGCCCGTTACCGTCAGTGGATAGGCCGCCGCCGCCTGGCGCGCGAAGGCATCCAGCACCCCCGGGATCCGGATGGGGATGCCGGCGCCCATGATGACCACCGCCACGCCGGCAAGCATGGCGCCATAGATCGAGGGCAGGATGGGCAGCTGGATCTTCTCGAGGTAGTTGATGCCGACCGGCCCGTCGTGGCCCTCCCGAGCCAGGAAGACCTCCGCGAAGTTGCCGACGATGCAGAGCTCCACCAGCTCCCGGGCCGATCCCGTCCGGGAATACATCGGCAGGGACTTGTACGGTGTTCCGGCTGGCCTGCCGCCCTCGACAAAGTGGCGCGCCAGCACGCGCTGGGCCATGGCCTGGAAGGGGAAGGCGCTCAGCGCCCGGCGCATGTGGCCCCCCTCGTCGCCATCCTGCAGACGGCGCGCCAGCATCACATCCAGCACCGTGCCCGACACCACGCCGAGCTGGCCGAGCCGCGACACGGCGTTCGCGAGGGTCCAGTTCGAGATGCCCACGCCCATTCCACCTTGAATGATCATCGGGAGTGCCAAGGTCGGCCTTTCCGGCCGAAGAGGGTTGGCCACCCATAGAATAGTTTGGGGAGCAAATGCCGAGCGAAGGATTTGTTCCCGACCAGACGGAGCTTCAGCCTTCCAGTGCCGCCTTGGGTCGCAGCTGCACCAGCGCCACCGCCGCCAGGATGATGGCCATGCCCACATAGCTGCGGAGGCCGAAGGACTCATGGAGCCCGTAGCGGCCCAGGAGCACGGCCACCAGGGGATTCAGGTAGGCGTAGGTGCCCATCTTCGCCGGGGGCCAGGCCTTGGCCAGGTAGCCGTAGGCGGTGAAGGCCAGCAACGACCCGAACAGGACCAGATAGCCGATGGCGTACAGCGTCTTCGGGGTCACGGGCCCCCGCAGGAAGCCACCGGTGAAGGGAGCGAGCACCAACCCCATGAGCGCGGCCGTGGCCATCTGGAAGGCCACGTTGGTGAAGAGCCCGCCGCCACGCACATGGCGTCGGCCGTGCAGGGTGCCCCAGGCCCATGCCAGGGGCGCCGCTACCATGGCGGCCACGCCTCCCGCATGGAGCCGCGTCCCGCCCTCGGGCCAGACCAGCACGGCCACGCCCAGGAGGCCAAGGATCAGGCCCACCCAGCCCTTGGGGCCCAGGGGCTCCCGGGCCATGGAGAAGACCGCCAGCCAGAGGGGCACCAGGGCCGACAGGATGGCCGCCAGCCCCGAGCTCACGTGCATCTCCGCCCAGGAGACCAGGGCGTTGGCGATGCCCAGCAGCAGGACGCCCACGATCACCAGGTGCCCGGCCTCGCGCAGGGTGGGCCAGGCCTCCTTGCGCAGGCGGCCCAGGCCCAGCGCCAGCAGCGCCGAGATGGAGAAGCGCAGCGCCACCATGCCATAGGGCGTGAAGGACTCGATCCCCACGGCGATGGCAAAGTAGGTGGACCCCCACACCACGGCCACCGTGAGGTAGGCCAGCCAGGCAAGCATCAGGCGCGACTGCCGTGGTGTCGTTTCAACGCTTGGCCTTCTTCGCCGCGCTCTCGATGGGGAAGGGACTCGGGCCCGCCTTCTCCCAGTGGGTCTCCAACACCATGGTGGTGCGGGTCGTGACCATGGGGCCGAGCATGCGGATGCGGCGCAGGCGCTCGGCGATGCCCGCGGGGGTCTCCGCCACGATCTTGAGCAGCAGGGCGTCCTCGCCGGCGATGGTGTGGGCCTCCAGAATGTCGGGTTCGTCCTCCAGGGCCTTGATGAAGCGCTGCTCGATGGCCTCGTTGTTGTCCTTGTAGCGCACGGCCACGAAGGCCACCGTGGGCTTGTTCACGGAGGCGGGCTTCACCCGGGCCGCGTAGCCCCCCAGCACGCCGTCCGCTTCCAGGCGCTTCACGCGGTCGATGATCGTGGGGCGGCTCACGCCCAGGCGTTCGGCCAGCTCCGCGTGGCTCATGCGGCCATCCTGCTGGAGCAGGGCCACCAGCCGGCGGTTGAGGTCGTCTTCCATCAGCAGCTTCGCCATGTCTGGCTCCGGGGAAAAGGGTGGGGGATCGCCCGAACAGTATGCCAGCGGAATTGACCGGATGCATTACGACCCGTCAATCAACCCTGGGGAGGTCAGAACCGTCTAAACTGAGCACCGAGGTAGCCATGGACTTTGCCCGCCCCTTCACCGACCAGAGCTTCTTCCTCATCGCGGGGCCCTGTGTCATCGAAAGCCGCGAGCACAGCCACTTCATGGCCTCGAGCCTGCGGGACCTGGCCGAGGCCCGGGGCATCCCGTTTATCTTCAAGGCCAGCTTCGACAAGGCCAACCGCACCAGCCTGGACAGCCACCGGGGGCCGGGCATGACGGGCGGGCTCGACATCCTCGCCGAGGTGCGCAGCCGCTACGGCGTGCCCGTGCTGACGGACGTGCACGAGAGCGACCAGTGTGCCGCGGCGGCCCAGGCCGTGGACGTGCTCCAGATCCCGGCCTTCCTCTGCCGCCAGACCGACCTGCTGGTGGCCGCCGCCGCCACGGGCCGCACCGTGAACCTGAAGAAGGGCCAGTTCCTCGCGCCCTGGGATCTGCAGCACGGCGTAGAGAAGCTCAAGTCCGTGCCGGGCCACGGCGAGGTGTGGGTGACCGAGCGCGGTTCCACCTTCGGCTACGGCAACCTGGTGGTGGACTTCCAGAGCTTCCCGCACCTGCGCAAGACCGGCTGCCCCGTGATCTTCGACGCCACCCACAGCGTGCAGAAGCCGGGCGCCCTGGGCAAGGCCACCGGCGGCGCGCGGGAGATGATCCCCGCCCTGGCCCGCGCCGCCGCCACCGTGGTGGACGGCTTCTTCTTCGAGGTCCATGACTGCCCCGAGAAGGCTCACAGCGACGGCGCCAACGCCCTGCGCCTGGATCAGTTCGGCGACCTGCTTGATCAGCTGCTGGCGCTCTGGCGCGCGGGCCGCGCGGCTGCGCTGCTGGACCCTGCGGGGAAATGATGACGCCGGTCCTGAAGGCCGGGCGAGGCCTTGAGCTGCGCCCACTCAATCTGCGGGACGCCAAAGCTCTGTTCGCCCTCGTCGAGACCAACCGGGAGCGCCTGCGGAAGTGGCTGCCCTGGCCCGATGCCAACCGCAGCCTGCTGGACTCCCGGGCCTACGTCCTGCGCGTTCGGGGCCAGGCCCGCCTCGGCGTCGCCCGGTCCTTCGGCCTCTGGTCCGCGGACCGGCTCGTGGGGGTCGCCGGCTTCGTGTGGATCGATCCTGTCAACCGCAGCGCCGCCATCGGCTACTGGCTGGCCCGCGAGGCCGAGGGCCAGGGCCTCATGACCCAGGCCGTGACCGCCCTGCTCCGACACGGGTTCCGGGACCTCCGGCTGAACCGCATCGAGATCCGGGCCGGCGTGCGCAACCGCCGCAGCCGGGCCATCCCCGAGCGCCTGGGCTTCCGACGCGAAGGTACCCTCCGCCAGGCCGAGCGCCTCGCCGAGCGCTACGTCGACCACGCCGTCTACGGCCTTCTCGCCGAAGAGTGGCGGGCGTCCAAACGCTAACTCAAAGGTGAAAGACAAGAACGGATTCATCTCGGAATAGCGTGGAGGTTGGGGCCTGGGTTCTCGTCGTCTTCGCCTTCGCTCGTGCACCGCTGCCAAGGCCCCTGCTCCTGATGACGGGGCTAGAAAAAGAGAAGAAAAAAGAAAACCGGTGAGGAACAGTGAGGAACGGTGAGACTGCCGCGAGCTGAGTTTCTTTCTCACCGGCCCTCACCGTTCCTCACGGGTTAATTGGCCCTTTTTTGCGAGTTCAGGCGCCCCCAGGGGGGATGCCTGAGCTAGGGGTGATCGGATTGGGTGCGCGTGTCTCCCGGCATAGCTGACATTCACCAAGGTCCTCACCCTCCCTCACGCCATTCCGCGAAGGACCCAGGGAATCGGGTGGTGGCCCTTGTTCTGGAGGTTGGCCTACTCCACGCCGGCGGCGTAGGTGAGGTTCAGGAGGGCCATGACGCGGGTGACCTTGCCGACGCTGTTCTTGGTGGTGTCGGTGTACTGGATGCCGCGGCGCTCCAGGGCCTCGTAGTCGAAGTTGCCATCGCCGCTGAGATCGAAGCAGAGGGCGCCGTCCTTGATCCAGTCGGTGTTGATGGAGTAGCCGGGCGAGGGCACGGCGCTGACGATGACATCGGCCATGCGGATGAAGCCCTCCAGATGCTCCTTGTTGGTGTTCGCGTGGCAGAGGATGGGCGTGGCCTTGAGGTTGGCCACCATGGCCGTCAGCGGCCGCCCGATGCGCAGGCTGTCGTTGATCACCAGCACGGTCTTGCCCGCCAGCCAGCCGTCTCCGTAACCCCGCTTCAGGGTCTTCACGATGGCCCGGGCCGTGCACGGCGTCATGCACCGGTGCTGGGTGCCGTCGTCCATGCGCTTCCGGTACTTGTTCAGGAAGCCGATGTTGATGGCGTGGAGGCCCTCGATGTCCTTGCTCGGATCTACCAGATCCATGACCTCGTCGTCCTTGATCTCGGGGTAGCGCAGGGGATAGAAGATGAACACGCCGTGGGTCTTCTCGTCCTGGTTCAGCCGGGCCACCAGCTTCACCATCTGCATGCCGTTCTCCACTCGAAGATCGTGGGCGGCGATGCCCACGTCCTCGCAGTCCTTCATGAGCCAGCGCTGGTAGGTGACGCTGCCCTGGTCCTGGCTGCCGAGGATGACGCCCAGCCCCGGGGAGAAGCCCAACCTCTTGACGTTGGCTTTCACCAGCTCCAGGTAGTGGCGGGTCGTGTCATGACAGTCGAGTTTTCCAGTCAGGGTCGTCGGCATTCAGCACCTCGAGGACCAGTCTAGCGAAACCCCAGGTTTCAGAGGCGGCGCACCCTTATCCTGGAGCCATGCGTCCCGCCAAACCCAGCCCCCGCGACTTCCAGACAAGGCTCCGCGCCGCCTATCCCGACGCGAAGTGCGCGCTGGACCATGCGGATCCCTTCCAGCTGGTGGTGGCCACCATCCTCAGCGCCCAGTGCACGGACGCCCGGGTGAACCTCACCACCCCGGCCCTCTTCGCCCGCTTCCCGGATGCGGCCAGCCTGGCGGCGGCTCGCGTCGAAGATGTCGAGGTCCTCATCCGCTCCACGGGCTTCTACCACAACAAGGCCCGGAACCTCATCGGCCTGGGGCAGGCCCTGGTGGCCCGCCACGGCGGGGAGGTGCCCTCCGATCCGGCAGCCCTGGGCGCCCTCCCCGGCGTGGGTCAGAAGACCGCCAACGTGGTGCTGGCCAATGCCTTCGGCGTGCCGGCCCTGGCCGTGGACACCCACATCTTCCGGGTGGCCCGCCGCCTCGGCCTGTCCAAGGCCCCCACCCCCGAGAAGGTCGAGGCCGATCTCTGCCGCGCCTTCCCCCGGGAGGACTGGATCGAGCTGCACCACCAGCTCATCTTCCACGGCCGCCGCACCTGCGATGCCCGCCGCCCGGACTGCGCCGGCTGCCCGGTGCTGGACCTCTGCCCGACGGGCCTCGGGGCGATCAAGGACCCGCACCTGGGTGTGAAGCTGGCGGCGGTGACCGCCGCGCCCCGACCCGCACCCGCCGCCGCCGAGGCCCTGGCACCGGGCCGACAGGTTCCCCAGCGCATCATCAGCCTCGTGCCCTCGGTGACGGAGCTGCTGGTGCAGTGGGGCCTCGCCGCGCGACTGGCCGGGAGATCCCGCTACTGCATCGAGCCCCGCTGGATCCGCAACACCGTGCCCGCCGTGGGCGGCACCAAGGATCCTGATCTCGGCCGCATCCGGGATCTGGCGCCGGACCTGGTGATCCTGGAAAAGGACGAGAACCCCAAGGCTGTGGCGGAGGCCCTGGACGCCCTCGGCATCCCCTGGCTGGCCCTGGAGATCCACACGGTCCAGGACTGCGCTGCGGCCCTGCGCCTGCTGGGCGCGCGCCTCGGCGTGCCAGATGCAGCGGAAGCCCGGGCCACCGCCCTGGAAGCCCAGTTGAAGGGTCGCCGCCGCAAGGGGCCCCGCGCCCTGGCCCTCATCTGGGCCTCGCCCTGGATGAGCTCCGGACCCGACACCTACGTGGGCGACCTGCTAAAGCGGGGCGGCCTCACCCCCATCGGCCCCGACCGCTATCCCGTCCTGTCCGAGGCGGACCTGGAGGCCCTGGCGCCCGAAGTGATCCTCCTCCCCACAGAGCCTTACAAATTCAACCGCCGCCACCAGACCGCCCTGCAGAAGCGCTTCCCCGAAGCCCGCGTGGAGCTCGTCGATGGCCAGGCCCTCACCTGGTACCTCAGCCGCACCGAACAAGGCCTCGACCTTGTCCGGGAGCTGGCAGGACGAACCTAGAAAAAACGGAAAGGATCACCACGAAGACACGAAGAAAGAAAAGAGCAGTTATCTTTTGCACTTCTTCGTGTCTTCGTGGTGAATCAGTTGCCCTTATCTTTTCAGTCGCTAGTTGATGCGGCGCTCGCGGCCTTTCCACTCCTTGTCGCGGAGGAGGAACTTCTGGATCTTGCCGGTGGAGGTCTTGGGCAGGCCGCCGAACTCGATGTGCCGGGGCAGCTTGAAGTTCGCCAGGCGGGTGCGGCAGTGGGCCACGAGCTCCTCGGCCGTCAGCGTCGCGCCGGGCTTGAGGGTCACGAAGGCCTTGGGCACCTCGCCCCACTTCTCGTCGGGCACCGCGATGACCGCGCACTCCATCACGGCGGGGTGGGAGACCACCGCCTGCTCCACCTCGATGGTGGAGATGTTCTCGCCGCCGCTGATGATGATGTCCTTCATGCGGTCCCGCAGCTCGATGGAGCCATCCGGATGGCTCACGCCCAGGTCGCCGGAGTGGAACCAGCCCCCCTTGAAGGCCTTGGCCGTGGAGACCGGGTCGTTGTAGTAGCCCATCATCACCACGTTGCCGCGCATGACCACCTCGCCCATGGTGGCGCTGTCCGCGGGGACATCCCGCATCTCGTCATCGACGATGCGGACTTCGCCGGCACAGACATTGGCCATGCCCTGGCGGGCGCGGAAGTCGGCCTGATCCGCGGGCGACATGGCCGCCAGGCCCGGGGGGGGCACGTTGATGGTGAAGGGTCCGTAGACCTCGGTCAGACCATAGACGTGGTCCAGGTGGAAGTTCAGCTCGGACATGCGGGTGATGAGCGTGGGAGAGGGCGGAGCGCCCGCCGCGAAGAGCCGCACGGGCTTGACCAGCTGGTGGGCGGCGGGGTCGTTCATGAGCATGGTGCAGACCGTGGGGGCCGCGCAGAAGTGCGTCACGCCCGTATCGAACAGCTCCCAGGTGGGACCCGGCTCGATCTTGGGGATGCAGACGCTCTCCGCGCCCACGGCCACGACGCCCCAGGTGAAGCACCAGCCGTTGCAGTGGAACATGGGCAGAGTCCACAGGTAGCGGGACTCCAGCTGGAGGCGGTGGTCGATGACCATGGCCAGGGCGTTCAGGTAGGCGCCCCGGTGGTGGTAGACCACGCCCTTGGGGCGGCCCGTGGTGCCCGAGGTGTAGTTGATGGTGATGGGCTCGTCCTCGCTCTCCAGCACCAGCTCGACAGGCTCCTCGGAGCCCCGGGCCAGCAGGGCCTCGAAATCCGGGCCGAGGACCACGCGCTGGATCGTGGGGGGCACGCTGGCCAGCGTGGGCAGCAGCTCCGGGGACACGAAGACCTTGGTGGCGCCGCAGTGATCGATGATGTAGGCCACCTCGTCCTGGTTCAGACGGGTGTTGATGGCCACCAGCACGCCCCCGGCGAGGGGAATGGCGGTGTGCGCGATGAGCAGCGGCTCCGAGTTGAAGGCCAGGAAGGCGATCCGGTCGCCCTTCTTGAGGTCATCCGCCCGCAAGGCAGAGGCCAGCCGCCGCGTCCGGGCCCGGGTCTCGCGCCAGGTGTAGCGGCGGTCCCCGTCGGTCACCGAGGTCCGGTTGGCGTAGACCTCCCCCGCCCGCTCCATGAAGTGGATGGGGCTGAGCTCCTGCCGATAGACTTTCGGCTCAGCGGACCGGGCCGGGGCTGGAGCTTTTGAAGGCTTCATGGGGGTTCCTCCTACGGGGGCGATGCCGGGGTTTGGGACTGTGGATGAGCAGGGAAGGTATTAAAAACAATGCCACAACCGGGGCCGATTCCAACCTTTCAAACCGGACCAGCCCGGAGAAGTCGTGACCTCGGACAAGCATCGGCTCCCGAGGTAAACTGGAGGGCGCGGCCTCGGAAGCCGCTGGAGGTTCCATGGCCCTGCCCCTGCTCAGCCTGATGATGGTCGTACCCGCCCTGCAGGCACCGGCGCCGGTGAGTGAGGCCCAGGCCGTGCTGGAGGCCGCCAAAGCCAAGCAGAAGGCCGTCGGCGAGGCCCGGGCCGCCCACGTGAAGGCCGGAGGGAACACCAAGGACTTCAAGGGCGACTGCGCGAAGGAACTGGTCGCCTTGGAGGCCCGGCTCGGCGCGGAAAAGCGTCCCGAGGTCCGCCAGGCCCTCCTCGTGAGCCGCCTCTTCCACCTGCAGCTGGCCAAGCTCGAACCCACTGAGGCCTTCCAGGCCCAGCTGCGTCGCGAGGTGCCCCCTGTGGCCCCGGCCTGGAGCCTGAGTCCCGGCCTGCTGTCGGACCGCGCCGAGTTCGCACCCGAGGGCTGGACCACCTACGTGGCCGCGGCGCGCACCGGGCACCCTGACGCGGACCTGCGCCGCAAGCTGGTGTTCGAGCACTTCTGGGAGCGCCTGGACGCCAAGGACGAGGCCGCCTGGAAGGCCACCTTCGACCAGCTGCAGGGCGAGTTCAAGGGCAGCCGGGAAGCCAAGTCCGCCCTGGCCATCCTGGAAGGCGAGCGGAAGACCGGCCTGGGCCAGCCCGCGCCCGCCTTCACCCTCCAGGCCCTGGGAGATCCCAAGACCACCTACACCCTGGCCAGCTTCAAGGGCCGCTACCTGCTTCTGGATTTCTGGGCCACCTGGTGCCCCTCCTGCCGCGCCGAGATGCCCGCCCTGCACGCAGCCTGGGCCAAGTTCAAGGGCAAGCCCCTGGACGTGCTCTCGCTGTCCTTCGACCGGGACATCAAGCACATCGCCCCCTACCGCGAGCTCGCCGCCACCCCCATGCCCTGGAAGCACGCCTTCGTCGAAGGCGGATTCCAGCACCCCGTCAGCGAAGCCTACGGCGTGAAGGGCATCCCCAAGGCCCTCCTCATCGGCCCCGACGGCACCATCCTCGCCAGCGGCGCCCAGGTGCGCGGCGCCAATCTGGAGAAGACGCTGGCGAAGTTTTTGGGGAACTGAATTCGCTGCGCGAATTCAGTTGGAAAAAGCGCAAGTCCGGGTGATCGCCACCGGGGCCTACTTGGCTTCGAGCCAGGCGAGCATGTTTTGGGGTTTCTGGTAGCCCAGGAGGCGCTTCTGCTCGCGGCCTTCGACGTCGAGCACCAGGACGGTGGGATAGCTGCGGATCTGCAGCTTGGTGGCGAGGTCCTTGCGCTTGGCGTCGGTGTCGATGCGGATGGCCACGGCGTTGGCGCTGATCCAGGCCTTCACGGCCGGATCGGGCCAGGTCTTCTCGTCCAGCTCTTTGCACTGGGCGCACCAGTCCGCGTAGATATCCACCAGCACGACCTTGTGCTCGGCCTTGGCCTTCGCCAGGGCGGCCTCGAGGTCCTGTTCCAGCCAGCCCTTAGCCGAATCGCCTGCGGCGATTTGGCTGTTGGAACTGCCCAGGAGGGTGAGGCTGAGGCCAGCTTCGGTGGCGCGGATGCCCAGCAGCACAGCCAAGGCCAGCAACAGGATGGCGCACCCGCGGCGGAGCTGGGCCACCAGGCCCTCGGCGGCCTCGAAGGCGCCAAGGACAGCCGCGCCCGTCATGAGGACCAGAGACCACAGCGCGAGGTTCGTCCACTCCGGCACCACCAGGCGCACGTTCCAGGCTGCGAAGCCCAGCACCACCAGGCCCATGCCCTGCTTGAAGCGGGTGAGCCAGTCGCCGCTGCGGGGCAGCGCCGCGGAGAAGGTGCCGACCACCAGGAAGAGCACGCCCATGCCCAGGGCAAACACGAAGAGCTGGAGCCCTCCCAGCCACACGTCGCCCTGCTGGGCGATGGCCACCAGCACGGCCCCGATCACCGGTCCCACGCAGGGCGCGGAGAGCGGCCCAAGCACCAGGCCCATGAGGAAGGCCCCGCCGAAGCCCTTGCGGGAGCCGTCGCCCTGCAGCTTTGCAGCCAGGCCCGCAGGCAACGCGATCTCGAAGGCCCCGAAGAGGGATACCGCGAAGACCGCGAACAGCAGGGATACCGGTATCAGGAAGCCCGGCCGCTGCGCGAAGGCCCCGAAGGCGGCGCCACTCTTGGCGGCGAGGACGCCGAGGGTGGTGTAGGTCACGGCCATGCCGAGCACCAGCGTGGCGGAGAGCGCGAAGCCCTTGGCCTTGCCGCCGCCCTTGGCGCCGATGATGGCCATGGTGATGGGGATCATCGGGAACACACAGGGCGTCAGCGACGCGCCCATGCCCGCCAGGAAGACCAGCAGCAGCGACAGCAGCAGCCCCGACCGCTCCGGCGCCGGAGCCGGGCTGGGCGTTGCGGCCACCACCGGAGCCGCCTCGACCTTGACTCCCTCAGAGGCTTTTTCTATCGGTAAAACCGGCGCGCCCTCCGCCGGTTTTACCGCCGGGATCTCCGCTGCCTTCACCGAGAGCACCCGCGTCGTAGGCGGATAGCAGACACCACCCTCACCCTCGGTGCAGGGCTGGTAGGTCACCGCCAGGGTCACGGTGCCGCTAAGGCCCGCGCCACTCACGGGCAGCTTCACCTGGCCGTGCCAGATGCCGTCGCCCAGCTCGTCCTTGGCGGTGGTCGGCGGCAGCTTGCCCAGCTTCAGGGTGCCGGGGCCCGCCTTCTTCTCCACGGCCATGAAGGAAGCCTTGAGGTGCGCCCCCTCGGGCACCGCCACCACCACGGCACCCTGCTCGAAGCGGAGGCTCACATCCTTCACGGGATCGAAGCCGGGATCCGCCCGCTGGGCCCAGGCCACCACCGCGAGGCAGAGGCTCAGGACAAGGGTGGTCAGCACACGCATGGGGCCTCCGGGCCGGAACCTTCCATGCTACGACGATCCGCGCCTTCCGCCGGGCCCTGGGGGAAGGCTAGGCTGGAGAGATGGCCCAACCCTTCCCCTTCTCCTGGTCCGACCCGCTGCTGGCGCGGCTCCGCGCCCACCTGGCCACGGAGCCCTTCCAGCGGGATGCGGCCCACGACCTGGGGCACATCCTGCGGGTGGCCCACCTGGCCCAGCGGCTGGCGGAAGCCGAAGGCGCGGACCCGCAGGTCTGCGTGGCGGCCGCCCTGCTCCACGACCTGATCTACCGGCCCAAGAACCACCCGGAGTCCCCGCTCACGGCCCAGCTGGCCGCGGAGCAGGTGCCCCTCTGGTGCCGGGAGACGCCAGGCCTGGAAACTCGCGCCGAGGCAGTCGCCTCGGCGGTGGCCAGCCACAGCTGGAGCGGCGGCGGCACTCCCGCCAGCCTCGAGGCCGAAGTGGTGCAGGATGCCGATCGCCTGGAGGCCCTGGGCGCCATCGGCATCGCCCGGGTCTTCGCCACGGGTGCCAGCTTCGGCGCCGGGCTGTGGCATCCGGAGGATCCCTGGGGCGAGGGCCGCGAGCTCGACGACAAGGCCTGGAGCCTGGACCACTTCGAGCGGAAGCTCCTGAAGCTGGCCGAGGGCATGAAGACCACCGCGGGCCAGCGTGAGGCCGGGGACCGTCAGCGGGCGATGCTGGCGTACCTGGAAGCGCTGCGGGTGGAGCTGGGGACCTCCTAAGCTATCGGCTCTCAGCTCTCAGCTGTCGGCCAGGAAGGGTCCGGCACCCTGGGGCGGCGGGCCGAGAGACTTGCGGAGTGCCATCAGTCCTCCGTCTCCAGCCCGTGCAAAGTCCCAGCCCACCCGATTGCCTGGCCCCCGCTTTAGCCGACAGCTGACAGCTGATAGCCGACAGCCACTAGCACATAACCGACCGCTATACTCTCCCGATGGCCTTCACCCTCTCCCTGCGCCGCCCCTTTGTGGCGGACCACTTCCATGACCTGCCGGGCTTCCAGGAAGACCGCCATGGCCACAACTGGGAGGTGGAGGCGGCGGTGGAGCTCACCCTGGAGTCCGAGGAGGGGGCCTTCGCCGAGGCGCTGGACGCCTGGGTGGGCGGCCTGGACTACCGGCTGCTCAACGACCTGCCACCCCTGGTCGGCCGGAACCCCACTGCGGAGCTGCTGGCCGAGAACGCGTTCCTCCACCTGCAGGCGGCGGCGCTTCGGCCCTGCTGGGTGAAGGTCCGCGAGAAGAACAACTACTGGGCCCTCTGCCGCGCCGGGGCGGGCCGTTGAGGCTCCGCCACGCCCTGGTCCTGCTGCTGGTGCTGACGGCCTGCGGCCGCAAGCCGCCGCCGCCGTCCCCGCCAGCCTCGGCGCCCGCGTTTCCCGTGACCATGGCCTGGACCTGGCATCCCATCGGCCCCCTGGCTGTGATCGAGGGTGAGGTTGCTGAGGCCACGGACCTCGTCCTGGAAGGCAAGTCCATCCGGGAGCGCCGCTTCGCGGAGCCAGGCCCCCTGCGCTGGGAGTTCTTCCGGCCCCCCGCCGGGGAGGCCGCCGTGCTGCGCACCGAGGACGGCCGGGTGCTGGCCCGCTTCCAGTTCTCGGACCCGGAAGCGGCCTCGCGCCCCCGTCAGGCTCAGGCGGGCGCACCCTTCCAGGCAGAGCCCCCGCCCGCTCCCATGGCCCCGCCGGTCCGCACCCCCCAGCCAGCGCCCCTGCCACCACCCCCCTCGGCCCGGGCCGAGACCTACGCTCCGAGCGCCCCCGTGGCACCCCTCGCAGGACGCCGCCCCTTTGCCATGCCAAGCACCACCGAGGCCCCGCCGACCCTGCCTGCCCCCGCGCTGCCCCCGGCCCAGGCCCGGGCCGAGACGCGCTACCAGGCCAGTCCCGTCACTCCCCTCACCGGGCGGAAGCCCTTTGCCCTGCCCAGCACCAACGAGGGGCCTCCCCCGAGGCCCCTGCCCGAGCTGCCCCCGGCCCGGGCCCGCGCCGAGACCTGGCACCAGAGCTCGACACTGGACCCCCTGCCTGGCCGCAAGCCCTTCACCCTGCCCAGCACCACCGAAGGCCCTGCCACTCGACCCGCCCCGGAGCTGCCCCCGGCTCAGGCCCGCGTGGAGACGCGCCTCCAGAGCGCGCCCGTGACACCCCTGCCCGGACGGAAACCCTTCGCCCTGCCCAGCACCAACGAGGGCCCACCCCCCCGGCCGCTCCCTGAGCTGCCGCCTGCCCACGCCCGCACCGAGACCTGGATTCCGAGCACCCCGGGGACGCCGCTCCCCGGACGCAAGCCTTTCACCCTGCCCAGCACCACCGAGGGCCCCGCTGTCCGGCCGGCCCCGCAGCTGCCTCCGGCCCGAGCCCGCGCCGAGACCCGGGTCCCGAACACCCCCGGGACGCCGCTCCCGGGGCGGAAACCCTTCACCCTGCCCAGCACCACCGAAGGCCCCGCCGTCCGGCCCGCCCCGGAGCTGCCCCCGGCGCAGGCCCGCGCCGAGGCCTCCTTGCGCAGCACGCCCGTGCTGCCCCTTCCCAGCCGGAGGATCCTGACCCTGCCCGGGCCCTCGGAGACCGCAACCCTCTCGAGCCACGCCACCACCCCTGCGCCCATCCTCCTGGAGACCGCGCCAACCCGACCGCCGCAGCCGATCTTCCCGCCAGGCCAGGTCGGCACAGCTGTCACTTGGCCAGGCATGGGCGAGGCGCTGAACCTGACCCGCGGACCCGGCGGCCGCAAGCGCCTGGTGCTCAGCTTCGACGGCGGCTCCAGCGCCGAGGTGGCCGTCGAAGTGCTGGACCTGCTGAAGGCCCGGGGGCTGCGCACCACCCTCTTCCTCACGGGCGCCTTCATCCAGCGCTTCCCCGCCCTGGTGAAGCGCATGGCGGCCGAGGGCCATGAGCTCGGCAACCACACCATGAACCACCCCCACTTCGCGCCGGGCATGAAGCGCGACCCGAAGTGGACCCGCGAGCGGGTGCAGCATGAGCTCCTGGAGGCGGACGCCGCCCTGCTCCGCGTCGCCGGGAGACCCATGGACCCCCTCTGGCGCGCACCCTACGGCGAGCACACGGCCGAGATCCGCCGCTGGGCCGAGGAGCTGGGCTACCGGCATGTGGGCTGGAGCGAGGGCGCCGACACCCTGGACTGGGCCACGCCCAACGAGCGCCGCCTCTACCGCACCGGCGAGGCCATCGTGCAACGGCTGCAGCAACGCCTGAACCGGGACGGCGACGGCATCATCGTGCTCATGCACCTGGGCTCGGCCCGCCGCAGCAGCGACCGCCCCACGGAGGGCCTCGGGGCCTTCATGGATCGCGCCCGGCAGGAAGGCTGGAGCTTCGTCCCCGTCGGCACGCTGCTCCACGACCTCGGCAAGCCGGACTGGGATCCCCGCCAGCGGCTCGCGCTTCTGCGCAGCACCAGCGCCCAGGCCCGCTGAACCGGCTCCGCTGGGCTACACTGGATCCAGACCACCGGGGAGGCGCGTTGCAGGGAGTCGGCCGCTGGGTACTGCGAGCAGGGCTGGGTGTTCTCGCCCTGGTGCTGCTGCTCTCCCTGGGCAGCTTCCACCCGCTGGATCCCCATCTCTTCACGCAGGGCTCCGCCATCGCGCCGGTGCAGAACCTCTGTGGCACCGTGGGCGCGAACCTGGCGGGGCTGCTGCAGACGCTCCTGGGCATCGGCGGCTGGCTGGTGCCACCCTACCTGCTATGGGAGGCCTGGCCCAGCGCCGCCAAGCGCCGCTGGACCGAGCGCCTGGCCTGGCTGGGGCTGGGCCTGGCGACCTGGACGGCCCTGGGCGCCTTCGGGCCCCGCCTCTGGACGGGTCTGCCCGAGGCCGGCACCCTGTCACTGCGCTGGGGCGGCTGGCTGGGCAGCGTCCTCTGGCCTGTGCAGCGCCGCTTCCTGGGCCCCGTGGGCCTGCCGCTGCTCCTGCTCATCCTGGTGGTGCTCTGCGCCCTGGTGCTGGCCCCCGCCCTCACCCGCGCCCTGGGCCGCCTGCTGACGCGGTGGCTCGGCGAGAAGGCCTGGCCCTGGGTGAAGCCCATGCCGAGCCGCGGCTTCCAGCACTTCCTCGGCATGGTGAAGCGCCCCTTCCTGCGGAGCCGAAACCCAGAGCAGCCCGACCTCGACGCCGGCGACGCCACGGCGCTCCTGGCCCTGGAGGCGCGCCAGCAGGCCGTGGAGGCCCAGCGGGAGTCCCTGCTGAAGGCCGAGATGGAGACGGCCGAGGCGAAGCGGAACCAGCCCACCGTGCGAGCCGAGGAGCTGCTGCCACCCATCCACTCCCTAAACCTGGACGCGGCTTCGGCAGTGATTGAGGCCCAGCCGCTGCCTGCCACCGGACCAGTGCTCAGGGGCACGGAGCCCACCGCCCCCTTCCGCACAAAGGTGCTCGCCAACGCCCCCCCGCCACCCACCCCCAAGCCGCCCCTGGTCCGCGCCCAGATCGCCAAGGACCGCTTCGGCCGGGAGAGCATCCAGTCGCCCCTGCCCCTCACCGAGCCCACCCCGATCAAGCCGCTGCCCCCGCTGCCGCCCGAGCCATCGCGCCCCTCTCTCGCAGACCGGGAGACGCTGCCGCCCCGCCGGCTCTTCGATCCCCCCGGCGAGCATGCCAAGGTGGACCTGGCCCAGCTTGAGCTCATCAAGGAGAAGATTGGACAGAAGCTGTCCGAGTTCAAGATCAAGGGCATCGTCACCGGCATGCAGCCCGGCCCCGTGGTCACGGTGTTCGAGTTCCAGCCGGACCCGGGCATCCCCCTCTCGCGCATCCTCGGCATGGAGGAGGATCTGGCCCTGGCCCTGCAGGCCGAGGCCGTGCGCATGGACCGCATCCCGGGCAAGAACCTGGTGGGCATCGAGGTGCCCAACCCCAAGCGGGAGATCATCACCTTCCGCGAGATCATCGACAGCCCCGCCTTCCGCGAGGCGGGCGGCCTGCTCCACCTCGCCCTGGGCAAGGACATCGCCGGCCGGCCCGTGGTGGCAGACCTCAACAAGATGCCGCACCTCCTCATCGGCGGCAGCACCGGCAGCGGCAAGAGTGTAGGCGTGAACGCCATGATCTGCTCCTGCCTGGTGCGCGCCATGCCCGACGAGGTCAAGCTCATCCTCGTGGATCCCAAGATGGTGGAGCTCGGCGTCTACGAGGACATCCCGCACCTCTGGGCGCCGGTGGTGACCGACATGAAGGAGGCGGGCCGCGTCCTCAAGTGGGTGGTGGCCCAGATGGAGGACCGCTACCGCCGCCTTGCGCTGCTCAGCGTGCGCGACCTGAAGGGCTTCAACGCCAAGATCATGGATGCCGGCGGGTCCATGGACCTCACGGACCGTACGCCCAATCCGCGCTGGCCCGACCGTCCGGCCCTGCTGGAGCCCCTGCCCCACGTGCTGGTGGTCATCGACGAGCTGGCCGACCTCATGATGGTGGCCCGCAGCGAGGTGGAGGACAGCATCGCGCGCATCGCCCAGAAGGCCCGCGCCGTGGGCATCCACCTGATCCTGGCCACCCAGCGCCCCAGCGTGGACGTGGTGACGGGCGTCATCAAGGCCAACCTGCCGAGCCGCCTCAGCTACCGGGTGCGCACCAAGATCGACAGCCGCACCATCCTGGACTGCAGCGGCGGCGAGCAGCTGCTGGGCGCCGGCGATGCGCTGTTCCTGCCCAATGGGGCCAGCCATCCCCACCGCATCCATGCGCCCTTCCTCAGCGAGGTGGAGACGCTGCGCCTCGTCACCTGGCTGCGGGAGCGCGGCCGCCCCGACTACAACCAGGCCCTCATCAGCGCCATGGAGACCGAGGAGGAGACGGCCCTCTTCGACGATGCGGACATGGGCAGCGATGACATCTACCAGCGCGCGGTGGCCGTGGTGAAGCGCGAGCGGAAAGCCAGCACCAGCCTCCTCCAGCGCAAGCTGAACCTGGGCTACGGCCGCGCCGCCCGCATCATCGACCGGATGGAGGAGGAGGGCATCATCGGCCCCGACCGGGGAGCCGGGAAGCCAAGGGAAGTCTTCGCCCAAGCCGAGTGAGCCTCCAGCCGTCGGATGGGAGGCTCCAGGTCCGCAAGCGCAGCGCGCGGGAGCACCCTCCGGGGGAGGGTGCGATACCTGGAGAGGAGGGCATCATCGGCCCCGACCGGGGAGCCGGGAAGCCAAGGGAAGTCTTCGCCCAAGCCGAGTGAGCCGGAAATTCACAGCCTATTCGGCTTCATTCTCAAAGGTCCTCGACGAGGCCTAAAGTCTCCATTGCAGTGGCCGTAGACCTGCATCACATCTTTCTCGACTTATAGGTAATCAACCATACACTCCTAGCGGAATGTTCCCCTGGGAGGACCCGTGAAGCTTCTGAACCTAAGTGCCCTGCTCCTGGCCGCCGCCGGCTCCGCCCTGGGGGCCGCCGATGCGCCCGCCAAGCCCGCCGCTGCGAAGATCTGCACCCTGTGTCACACCACGGACGCCAACCACCTCCGGGGCTACTTCGACACCCTCGTCACGCTGAACAACTCGCTGCAGCTGCGGCTGGATGACCGCACCGAGGTGCTGCGCTTCGACAAGGCCACGCTGAAGGTGATCTCCCCGGAGCCCGCCGCCAATGCCGAAGCCGCCCTGAAGGCCATCGCCAAGGGCCACGAGGTGCGCGTCGAGTACACCGAGAAGGACGGCGTCAAGACCGCCACCCTGGTGGCCGTGAAGCCCCCCGTGAAGCTCGCCGCCCATGAGACCATCGCGCTCGAAGAGCTCCAGAAGCTGGTGGCCATGGGTCCCGAAAAGGGGAAATACTTCCTCTTCGACTCGCGCCCCACCCCGCGCTTCATGGAAGGCGCCATCCCCACCGCCGTGAACCTGCCCTTCCCGGCCTTCGACAAGAACGTGGACAAGCTCCCCGCAGACAAGGCTGCGCTGGTGATCTTCTACTGCAGCGGGAAGACCTGCAACATGAGCCCCGGCTCCCTGGCCAAGGCCCGGAAGCTGGGCTACACCAACGTGAAGGTCTTCATCGACGGCATGCCTGCCTGGGGCAAGAAGGCCTCCGGAGTGCTGAGTCCTGGAGCCTTGAAGACCGCCTTCTGGGACACCCAGACGCCCCTCGTCATCCTGGATGCCCGCCCCGCTGCTGAGGCCGCCAAGGGCTTCATGAAGGGCGCCGTCGCCGTGGATCCGACAAAGGTAGCCGACCTCCTCAAGACCTTCCCCTCGGCCAAGCTGAAGCCCCCCGTGGTGGTGGTGGACGAGACCGGTGGCGCCGCCGCGAAGACGGTGGCCGCAGAGCTGGTCAAGGGCGGCTATACCGGCGTGAACGTGCTGAGTGGCGGCTTCAAGGCCTGGCAGGCCGCAGGCCTCCCCGTGGAGACCGGCCCCCTGGCCGCCCAGGCCACCTTCGTACCCAAGCCCCGCCCGGGCTCGATCTCCGGCGCCGAGTTCACCAAGCTCGCCGAGGCTGCTCCGGCCGCCCGCGGCGTCGTGATCCTGGACGTGCGGAACCTCGAGGAGACCAAGAACGGCACCATCAAGGGTGCCCTCCTGATCCCCGAGCCCCAGCTGGTCTCGCGCCTCGCAGAGATTCCGAAGGACAAGGCCATCGTCTGCCACTGTTCCACGGGCATCCGCGCCGAGCTGGCCTTCCACCTGCTGAAGGAGAAGGGCTACAACGTCCGCTTCCTGCCCAACGAGATCACCGTCATCGACACCGGCGAGTTCACGCTGGACTAGCAGCAGGAAAGCACCTTAACCACCAAGACAGAAAGACCACGAAGAGGGCCGCGGTGGGCTCGCTTCGTGGTCTTCGTGTTCCCCCCGGAAATACACTGCGCCTGAATAGAGCTGATCACCGCCCAAGCGTGAAGAGCGCCAAAAAAGGCATCGCACCGTGTGTTCTCCACACACTCAGAGTAAAGCAACCACTCTCGCAGAGAAAAGACGAGAGGAGCGGAGGGGCGCTGAGGCCTTCTGCTCACCCGCTGTTCTCTGCGAACCTCGGTCCTCTCCGCACTCTCTGCGAGAGTTGTTGCCCTTCCCCCGCGAGCCGGATGAGGCCATGAAGGGTTGGCAGCAGGAGGCGAAGCTGAGACGGTAAGCGCTGCGCCTTCCTAGTCGGTCCGCCGGGCGGGTCTCCAGCGGCTGCGCTTGGCGGGATCGGCCAGGCCTGCGGCGTGGCAGGTGCGGCAGGCATCCAGCTGAGCGTCACCGCCGCGCCAGTAGACGCGGGTGGCGCCGGCAACCTCACCGCGGCGCTCGGCGGGCACCCGGGGCCAGTAGAAGGTCAGCGAGGGTCCGGCAGCCTGGATCTCCAGCGCATAGAGAGGACCCACCTCGGGACCCGGCCGACCCCAGCGGTCCTCCTGGGAGCTGAGCACCACCAGGGTGCCCGCGGGCAGGGTGCCGCCGGCCCGGTAGGCCACTGCGGCTTCAGGACTCACCCAGGCACGGATCCAGCGTCCGCCGTGGGCCAGGGACTTGACCGGGTCTGGATGGACCGGCTGCAGGGCCGCATAATCGAGGGCCCGCAGGGGTGCCTGCGCCTCGGAGTCCCGGGGGGGCGCGGACACCCGCGTCGGAGCCGGCGGGGCGGCCTGCACCAAAACAGCAGCTGGGGCGGCGGGGGCAGCGGCGCGTTTCTGCAAGTGAGCCAGACCGTGGCCGTTGTCGCCGGTCAGCACCAGGAGGAGGGACCAGAGCAGGCCCAGCCCCAGCGCGAGCAGGCCGAGGCTCTGGTGTTCCTTGCGGGGCCGGGTCATGGCCCAGAGGGCGGCACCGCCCAGCAGCAGCGAGCCGCTTCCCAGCAGGACATGGCGGAGCAGCAGGCTCTCGGGACCCGGTCCCCCCAGCAGCCGGAGAGAGATCCGATGCACCGGCATGAGCCCGAGGCCCGACAGCGACAGGAACCCGCTCAGCAGGGAGGCCAGCAGGCCGCCGAGGCCAAGCCAGCCCAGGTAGCGGCTGACCGTCCACCAGGCGCGGATGCCACGGCCGGGGCGCTGGGCCGCGAGGAGGGCCCAGGGCAGCAGCAGTCCCGTCGCCACCGGAAGATGGGACAGCAGGGCATGTGGGGCGGCGAACCAGTCCATGGGAAGAACACCTTTTCCAGGTCGGAAACTCCCCGCAGTCTGGCACTCCTGGCCGAATCCCGGGGGGGAATTCCTGTCACAATCCAGGCCATGAAACAGACCCTCCTCCAGCACGTCCAGGCCTCGGTGCAGCTCAAGCAGCTGTTTTTCGAGCGGGAGATGGACCGCCTCCTGGCCCAGGCCGATGACATGGCCGAGCGGCTCCGCCGGGGCGGCCGGATCTTCGTCTGCGGCAATGGAGGCAGCGCCGCCGATGCCCAGCACCTGGCCGCCGAGCTCAGCGGGCGCTATGTCAAGGAGCGCCGGGCCCTGGCGGGCATCGCCCTCACCACGGACACCTCTGCCCTGACGGCCATCGGCAACGACTACGGCTTCGACCAGGTCTTTTCCCGGCAGCTCGAAGCCCTGGGGCGGCCCGGCGACCTGCTCATCGGCATCAGCACCAGCGGCAACAGCCCCAACGTGATCCGCGCCGTGGCCTCGGCCAGGACGCTGGGGGTCCGCACCCTCGGCCTGCTGGGCCGGGACGGCGGCCAGCTCGCCGGGCTCATGGACGACGCCATGGTGGTGCCCTCCACCGTCACGGCCCGCATCCAGGAAGTGCACCAGATGATCTACCACTTCTGGTGCGAGGCGCTCGATGCCCACTTCTGAGGCCGGCCGGTGAACGCCGCCGCAGGCCTGCTGGTGCTGGCCCTCCTGGGACCGCCGCCAGCCCGGACCTACACCTGGCGGGACGCTGCGGGACAGACCCACATCACCAGCACGCCGCCCCCCGCGGGCGCGGAGCTCCTGGAGCCGCCCCCGCCACCCGCGGTCGAACCGGGCCGCCCCGCCCCGCCCCTGCCCCGACAGGATGCCTCTGGTTTGGAGGCCCCCCCCCGGGAGCCGCTCAGCCCGGCGCAGCAGCTAGCCTGGACCTCGCTGGACCAGCACCTCGCCCGGGCCCGCGCAGGGCAGGACCAGCGCACCCTCGTGGCCGTGGCCGACTCCCTCCTCCAGGACTCCCTCTGGGGCCACGGCCTCTGGCTCATGCCCCTGGCGCCCGTGGTGGCCCTGGCCCTCCTGGGGCTCCTGGGCTGGTGGTTCGCCCTGGGCCTGCCAACCAGCCTGCGGCCGCCGGTGGTGGGCGGAGCCCTGCTGCTCGGGCTCGCCTTCGGCCACCTGCTCCTCACGGAGTTCCTCTACCAGCCCCAGGCCGTGCGGCTCCAGCGGAACCTCGAGCTGCTCGAGCTGCACCTGGGCACCGGCCGGGCCCCAGGTCCCACCCAGCGGGCGCTGCTGCGGGGACACTACCGCGCCCTCGAGGCGGCCGCCACGCTCAGCCAACCCCCCTGGCGGTTCCCAGGCGAGGTCCGGGCCCTGCGGGCATCTCTGAAGCAGGTGATGGTTGAACCCTGAGCTGCTGGGCAGGCTGCCTGCGCTGCGCCTGAGCGCCGAGGCCGAGCCCCTGGGGCTCTACCTCCACGTGCCCTTCTGCGTGGACCGCTGCACCTACTGCTCCTTCGCCACCACCCGGGACCGGAGCCTGCAGCCCGCGACCACGGCGCAGCTCATGGCCGAGGTCGAGGCCTGGGGGGAGGCCCTTGCCCGTCCCGCCGTGGACACCCTCTACCTGGGCGGCGGCACGCCCTCCCTGCTGAGCGCCGCCGAGCTCGAAGGCCTGACCCTGGTCGCGCGCCGGGCCTTCGACCTGACCCCGCTGGTAGAGGCCACGCTCGAGGCCAATCCGGGCACCGTGGACCTGGCCTGGCTGCAGCGGGCCCGCGCCCTGGGCTGGGACCGCATCAGCCTCGGCGTGCAGGCCCTGGATGATGCCCTGCTGGCCCGACTGGGGCGCATCCACGACGCGGCCCAGGCGCTGGAGTCCCTGCGCCTCGCCGAGCAGGCTGGATTCCGCCGCCGGAGCGCCGACCTCATGGTGGGCATCCCCGGGCAGTCGCTGTCCCGAGTGCTGGCCGACGCCCGGACCCTCGCGGACACCGGCATCGACCACCTCAGCGTCTACCTGCTGGACCTGGACAAGGCCTGCCCCCTGCGCGCCGACATCGACGCGGGCCGCCTCACCCTGCCTTCCGAGGACGAGGTGGCGGATGTCTTCGAAGCGCTCCAGGCAGAGCTGCCGCGCCTGGGCCTCGCGCCCTACGAGATCAGCAACTACGCCCGCCCCGGCGGTGCCTCCGTCCACAACACGCGCTACTGGGAGCGCCGACCCTACCTGGGCCTCGGCCCCAGCGCCGCCTCCCAGCTGGGCGACTGCCGCTGGACCGAGACCAGCGTCATCCCGGCCTGGGCCGAGGGGCGCGGCGAGCTGGACCTGCAGGTGCTGGACGCCGCCGAGGCCCTCGCAGAGATCCCCCTGCTGGGCCTGCGCCTCCACCACGGCGTGGACTGGGCAGCCCTGCGCACCCAGGCGGAAGCCTTGAATCTGCGGCCCCTGGCAGAGGCCTGGGAGACCCGCCTCCGGGCCCTGGCCGCCGAGGGACTCACCGTGTGGGAGGGCGACCGCGTCCACCTGAGCCCCCGGGGCATGCTGCTCAGCAACGGCATCTTCGGGATGTTCGTATGACCTACCTCGGTGAGGGCGCCGCACTCCTGACCGCGCTGTGCTGGTCCCTGAACTCGGTCTGCTTCACCGTGGCCGGGCGGCGGGTGGGCTCCGCCGCCGTGAACATCGGGCGCCTGCTCATGGCCTGGGCGGTGCTGGTCCTGGTGCACCTCGCCCTCTACGGCAGCGCCTTTCCGATGCAGGCGGGAAGCACCCGCCTAGGCTGGCTCGGCGTGTCAGGCCTCATCGGTTTCGCCCTCGGGGATGCCGTGCTCTTCGAGGCCTTCGTGCTGATCGGCGCGCGCCTGGCCATGCTGCTGATGACCCTGTCCCCAATCTTCAGCGCCCTGCTGGCCTGGCTGTTCCTGGGGCAGAGCCTGAGCCTGCTGAAGCTCGCGGCCATGGTGGTCACCCTGGGCGGCATCGCCTGGGTGGTCTGGGGCGACGGCGACCGCGAGGCGCATCCGCATCTGGCCCGGGGCATCCTGCTGGGCGTGGGCGGCGCTCTGGGGCAGTCCCTCGGCCTGGTCTGCAGCAAGTTCGGCCTGGCGGGGGGATTTCCGCCGGTCTCGGCCAACCTCATCCGCGTGACCGCCGGCGTCGCGGCCCTGCTGCTCTATTTTGCCGCCACGGGCCGCCTGCGCCCCAGCCTGGCCAGCCTGCGGGACGGCCGGGCCACGGCATTCATCGGCCTGGGCGCCCTCACGGGTCCGGTGCTGGGCGTGGTGCTCTCCCTCATCGCCATCGCCAAGGCGCCCATGGGCGTGGCAGCCACGCTCATGTCCCTCTCGCCCATCCTGCTGCTGCCCGTGTCCCACTTGGTCTTCAAGGAGAAGGTCGGCGGCCATGAGGTGCTCGGCACCCTGCTGGCCCTGGCCGGGGCGGCGGCGCTGTTCTTCGTCTAGCCCCCTCGGCCACACCCAGGAGTTTCCCATGTCCCTCCGCAAGGATCCCGTCAGCTGGCTCTACCCGGCCCTCGAACCCACCCAGGTCCACCGCCTGAAGGTCTCTGAGCTGCACGAGCTGTATGTAGAGGAGAGCGGCAACCCCAAGGGCAAGCCCGTGGTGTTCCTCCACGGCGGGCCCGGCGGCGGCACCAGCCCCAAGCACCGCCGCTACTTTGATCCCGAGCGCTACCGCATCATCCTCTTTGACCAGCGCGGCTGCGGCCAGAGCACCCCCTACGCCGAAGTGCGGGAGAACAGCACCTGGGATCTGGTGGGCGACATGGAGCGCATCCGCGAGTTCCTCGGCATCGATCGGTGGATGGTCTTTGGTGGCTCCTGGGGCGCCACCCTGGGGCTTGCCTACGCGGAGGCCCACCCGCAGCGCGTCACAGAGCTGATCCTGCGCGGCATCTTCCTCCTGCGCCAGCGGGAGGTGGACTGGCTCTACCAGGAGGGCGCCAGCCGCATCTTTCCGGACGCCTGGGAGCCCTACCGCGATGCCATCCCCGAGGCCGAGCGCGGCGACTTCCTGCAGGCCTATGCCCGGCGGCTGCTGAGCGACGACCCGGCCCTGAACCTGCCCGCCGCCAAGGCCTGGAGCATCTGGGAGGGCGCCACCAGCAAGCTCCTCCCTGATCCCGACTTCATCGCCTCCTATGGTGACGAGGCGACCACCCTGGCCTTCGCCCGCATCGAGTGCCACTACTTCCTGAACAAGGGCTGGATGGATGAGGGCCAGCTGCTGAGCCAGGCGACCGCACTCGCGGCCCTTCCCGGCGCCATCATCCAGGGGCGCTACGACATGGTGTGCCCCATCGAGAGCGCCTGGGCCCTCTCCAAGGCCTGGCCCGGGGCCGAGCTCGTCATCGTGCCGGACGCCGGCCACAGCGCCTATGAGCCCGGGATCTCCAAGGCCCTGGTGGCGGCCACCGACCGGTTCGCAGGCTGAGCAGCGGCCACGGCTTCCGGGCCCCGGGCCTCATGCCGAGGGCGGTCCAGCATGTGGGTCCTGCCCCAGTGACCCGAGATAATGCTTGAGCTCACTGGCGCTGAACGGCTTGGCAAGCAGGGTGACATCCGTATTGGCTGCGATGAGATCAAGGGCGTCCTGGTCGGTGCGCCCGGTGGCGAGCAGGACCGGTACGCTCGGCCGCAGGCTGCGCAGGAGCGGCAGGGTGGCGCTCCCGTCCAGCCCGGGCATGTTCATGTCCAGGATGATGAGATCCGGCTCAAAGCGGGCTTCCAGCTTGGCCACAGCCTCCTTGCCGCTGCTTGCGGTGATGACCGTGTGGCCCAGGAGATCGAGGATCGCCTGCATGGAGCTCTGGATAAGCTCGTCGTCATCCACCACCAGCACGGTCAGGGAGCGAGGCAGCCTGGCAGGGCGAGGTTCAGCCTTGGGTTGAGTCACCTGGAGCTGGGGCCCGCAGGTCGGGAAGCGGAGGCTGATGCACGTGCCCCGGCCGAGCTCGCTCTGGATCTCCAGGAGCCCGTGGTGGGCCTTCACCGTGGCGTAGACCATGGAGAGGCCCAGCCCCGTGCCCTTCCCGACGCCCTTGGTGGAGAAGAAGGGGTCCAGAGCCCGCTCCTGGACGTCCTTCGTCATGCCGGTGCCTGTGTCCTCCACCGCAACCTCGATCCAGTCCTTGTCCACATTGCGCGTCCGGAGGGTGAGGGTCCCCGATTCGGGCATGGCATCCACGGCGTTGACGCAGAGGTTCATGAAGGCGTGCGTCAGGGCACCCGCATCCCCGCAGATGGGCTGCAGCTCAGGCTCCAGGAGCACCTCCAGGCAGACCTTGGAGAGGACCGTGCACTCCAGCAAGCGGATCTCTTCCTGGAGGATCGTGTTCAAGTCGATGGGGAGGCTCTCGGCGGGACTCTGGCGGGCGAAGGTCAGCAGGGTCTTCACCAGCTTTCCGCCACGGACCGCGGCCTTGGTGATGGTTTCGAAGGCCCGGTAGGCACTGCTGTCCCTCGGTTGGAGTTCCAGGTGGGCTGAGGCCAGACCGAGGATGGCGGCCAGCACGTTGTTCATGTCGTGGGCGACGCCTCCCGCCAAGGTCCCCAGACTTTCGAGCTTTTGTGACTTCTGAAGCTGGGCCTGGAGCGCACTCCTTTCCTCCTGGAAAGCCAGCTCCTTCCTCGCGAACAGCAGCTCGGCCGCCCGCTTGCCCTTCTCTTCCTGCTGAAAGATGAGCTCCTTCTTCGCGACGATCAATTCCGAGGCGCGCTTCGCCTTTTCTCGGGTCTGAAGGTCGAGCTCCTCGTTTGCGATATACAACTCGTAGGCCCGCTTGGTCTTTTCGTTGTTCTGGAAAACGAGTTCCTTGTTCGCCACGACCAGCTCGGACGCCCAGTGGGCCTTCTCTGTCCTCAGGAGGGTGAGCTCCCTGTTGGCGTTTATCAATTCAATGGCTCTACTTGCGCCGCCAACCCGCCGGGAGACAAGCCGCCATAGCTTCGCCCTGCGAACGAAGGACCGATCCTTGCTGGTCATGGCGGCACCCACCTGTGCCGATCATGCTCCTGATCCAGGCCGGGAGGGGATTCAATGAGGAAATTCAGGCAGAAAGCCGGGACAGCGTGCTCCCTTTTTCTGGTTCTGCCCTTTCAGCCCTTGGCGCGATGCTTGAAGTGGTCGTAGACGAACCACGCCACGCCCGCGAGCAGGATCACGCCGATGACGGCGTCCAGCTTGTGGAAGTAGGCGCCGAGGGTGTTCCACTTCTCGCCCAGCTTGAAGCCGACCCAGGCCAGGGCCAGGCACCAGGGCAGGCTGCCAGCGAAGGTGTAGAGGTGGAAGCGCGTGCGGTCCATGCGGGCGATGCCCGCGGGCAGGGCGATGAAGGTGCGGACCACCGGCAGCAGGCGGCCGATGAAGATGGCCCAGGTGCCAAAGCGCTCAAAGAACCGATGGGCCTGGTCCAGGTGACCCGTGTGCAGCCAGATGTAGCGGCCGTACTTCTCCACGGCGCGCCGTCCGCCCCAGGCACCCACCTCGTAGGCGGGGATGCTGCCCAGGTTGCAGCCGAGGGCCCCGAAGATGCCCGCGATCCAGATCTGGGCCACGGGGTTGTCCGCGCCGAGCCCGAAGAAGGTGAGCTGCCCCTTGAAGGCGAGGTAGCCCGCGAAGGGCATGATGACCTCGCTGGGCAGCGGGATGCAGGCGCTCTCGATGGCCATGAGGAGCATGACGCCCAGGGGCCCCGCGGCGGCCATGACGGCCACCATCCAGGCGACGATGGGGGCGAGGAGCTTCTGGAGCATGAGGGATCCTGAAAAGACGAGTCTACCGGGGGAGTAGACTGTTGGGATGAGTGAGGATCTCGTCCGCAACCGCAAGGCCTTCCACGACTACCACGTCCTCGATACGTGGGAGGCGGGGATCGCCCTGCACGGTACCGAGGTGAAGTCCCTCCGGGCGGGCCTGGGGCAGCTCCAGGACGCCTATGTGGACACCGCCAATGGGGAGCTCTGGCTCAAGCAGGCCCACATCTCACCCTACAAGTTCGGCACCGATGCCAACCACGACCCCCTGCGGCCCCGGAAGCTGCTGCTGCACAAGGCCGAAATCGTCAAGATCACCGCCAAGGTGGTGCGCAAGGGCCTCACCGTCATCCCCCTGGCCATCTACCTGAACGCCAAGGGCCTGATCAAGGTGAAGGTGGCCCTGGCCGAGGGCAAGGCCGTGGGCGACAAGCGCGAGGCCCTCAAGCAGCGCGAGCAGAAGCGCGAGATGGACCGCATCCGCAAGGGTGCGCGGGAGTAGGGGAGAAACCCCTCAGCCCCCCCACCCGCTCTGGGCAAACTTGGCTAGTTTTTCCTCACTGCCACGCAGGGCCAGGGCGCGGGCGACGTAGCGGCCGATGGGATCCACTTCCAGGTTCACGGGGTCGCCAGGATGCAGGCCGTCGAGGGCCGTGTGCTTCACCGTCTCGGGGATGAGGGCCACGGTGAACCAGTCCAGGCCGCAGTCCACCACGGTGAGCGAGATGCCGTCCAGGGCCACGGAGCCCTTGGGCGCGGTCATGGGCGCCAGCTCCGGGGGCATGGCGAAGCGCCAGACGCCCTCACCGGCGGGCCGCACCAGCAGCTGCCCGACGCCGTCCACGTGGCCCGAGACCAGGTGGCCATCGAGCGGATCCCCCACGCGGAGGGCGGGCTCCAGGTGCAGGGCGGCGCCCAGGGGCAGGCGGCCCAGGGTGCTCTTGGCCAGGGTCTCTTCGCTCAGCTCGCTCTCCCAGCCATGGGCATCCACGGCCACGCTGGTGAGGCAGACGCCGTTCACCGCGATGCTGGCGCCCAGCTCTGCCCGCGCCAGCAGGTCCGTCGGGGCCGCGATCCGCAGGCGCGCGCCGCCAGACCGGGAGGACCGGGTTTCCAGGGTGCCGAGCTGTCTGATCAGTCCAGTGAACATGGTGCGCCTTCCCTTGATCATGACGCAGCTGGGGTCTCCAAGCGGCTCTTCCGAGCCCCGTAGAAGGCGTAGATCACCAGGCCGATGCCCAGCCAGGCGAAGAACCGGTACCAGGTCAGGGCGGGCAGGCCCTTGGCGATCCAGAAGCAGCCAAGGATGCCCAGGGGGGCGATGACCCAGGCGAAGGGCATGGTGAACTTCCGGGGGGCCTCGGGGCGGCGGTAGCGCAGGATCAGGACGGCGCCGCAGACGATGACGAAAGCGAACAGGGTGCCGATGTTCGCCAGCTCCACCACTTCGTCGATGTTGAGCAGGGCCGCGGGGATGGCGACCAGGAGCCCCGTCAGCAGGGTGGCGTGGGAGGGGGTCTTGAAGCGCTCGTGGACCTTGCCGAACCAGGGGCTGAGCAGGCCGTCGCGGCTCATGCTCATGAAGATGCGGGGCTGACCCACCTGGTAGACCAGGAGCGCCGCCGTGGTGGCGATGACCGCGCCGAAGCTGATGACCGCGGCGATGCCGCCCATCTTGTGCTCGGTGAAGATGTAGGCCAGCGGATCAGCGATGCCGCCCAGCCGCGTGTAGTGGATCATGCCCGTGACCACCAGGGCCACGGCTGCGTAGATCACGGTGCAGATCACCAGGGAGTAGAGGATCCCCCGGGGCAGGTCGTGGCCGGGGTTCCGGCACTCTTCCGCGGTGGTGCTCACGGCGTCGAAGCCGATGAAGGCGAAGAAGATGATGGCCGCGCCGGACTGGATGCCGGGCCAGCCGTGGGGCACGAAGGGATGCCAGTTGGCGGGCTGGATGAAGCGGATGCCCAGGCCCACCACCGCCAGGAGGATCAGCACCTTGACCACCACCATGACGCTGTTGACGCGGGCGCTCTCCTTGATGCCGATGTAGCAGAGCCACGTGATGAGGGCCGTGATGACCACCGCCAGCAGGTTGATGGTGACGGGATAGCTCCCGATGAGGGGCGCGGCCTTCAGGGTGTCCCAGTTGGCGAAGGTGGCCGCGCCGTTCACGAGCCCGGCCTTGGCCTGGGCCAGGGCCTGCAGCTTGGCGCCAAGGTCCATGGCCGGAACGCCCTGCACCAGCTTCAGCGCGCTGCGCGGATCCATGCCCAGCCAGCCCGGGATCTCGAGGTGGAACACGGTGGAGAGGAAGCTCCGGGCGTAGTCGCCCCAGGAGATGGCCACGGCCACGTTGGAGATGGCGTATTCCAGCAGCAGGTCCCAGCCGATGATCCAGGCCATGAGCTCGCCGAGGGTGGCGTAGGCATAGGTGTAGGCGCTGCCGGACACGGGGATCATGGAGGCCATCTCGGCGTAGGCGAGGGCCGTGAAGCCGCAGATGAGGGCCACCACCAGGATGCTGATGACCAGGGCGGGGCCCGCGGGCAGGCGACCGTCGGCGAGGTTCCCGGCGGCGGCAGTGCCGATGGAGCTGAAGATCCCCGCGCCGATGATGGCGCCGATGCCGAACATGGTGAGCTCGAAGGTGCCGAGGGTCTTGCTCAGCTGGTGCTCGGGTTCCTCCGCGCTGGCCCGGAGCTGCTCGAGGGACTTGGTTCGGAAAAGTCGGTTCAGCATGGGGGCCCTGGGAGAAGACCCATGCTACCAGGGGCCTTCCGGGCTTAGTCTGAAGCCATGAGCACGCAGCAGGAGCGAAGTGCCCCTTTGGCGCAGCCGAAGCCCGCAGGGCGCGGCGCAGGGAGGCTCCGCCTCGGCGAGCGGAGCGCGCCGGAGCACGCCCAGCGTGCGATAGGCGGAGGCGACGCGTGAGCACGCAGCAGGAGCGAAGTGCCCCTTTGGCGCAGCCGAAGCCCGCAGGGCGCGGCGCAGGGAGGCTCCGCCTCGGCGAGCGGAGCGCGCCGGAGCACGCGCAGCGTGCGATAGGCGGAGGCGACGCGTGAGCACGCAGCAGGAGCGAAGTGCCACTTTGGCGCAGCCGAAGCTCGCAGGGCGCGCCGCAGGGAGGCTCCGCCTCGGCGAGCGGAGCGCGCCGGAGCACGCGCAGCGCACGATAGGCGGAGGCGACGCGTGAAGCTCTGGAACGATCGCCGCCTGCGCCTGTCGCTCACGCGGCTGGGGGTGCAGTACCTGCTGGTCCTGCTGGCGGTGGGGGCCTTCTCGGTGAACACCGGCAACAACCTGCTCTACCTGGTGTTCGCCCTGATGCTGGGACTGTTCCTCGTCTCGGGCATCCTCAGCCGCCGCGTCCTCCAGGAGCTGCAGGTGACGGGCCTGGAGGCGGGCAGCCTCTTCGCCCGGGTGCGCGGCGGCCTCCGGCTGCGGCTGCAGGCCACCGGACGCGGACGCCTCCGGGGCCTCGAGCTGCACCTCACCCTGGACGATGCCACCGTGCAGCCGGGCTTCCTGGAGCGGGACACCCAGACGGGCGAGTCGGTGGTGGTCCTGCATGCCCGGGCGGGCCACCGGGGCTGGACCCGGGTCCGCGCCCTGGAGCTGCGCACCTGCTATCCCTTCGGCCTGATGGAGAAGGCCCGAATCCTGGCGCTGGAGGAGTCCCTGCTGGTCCTGCCGCACCCCCGCACCCCCCCGGCCGCGCCCGCCAGCTGGCGGGGGGAGGGCCGCCACAGCCTCCTGAAGGAAGGGACCAGCAGCCCCGAAGGCACCCGGCCCCTGCGGCAAGGCGACGCGCCGGGCCGGGTCCACTGGAAGCGCACCGCCCAGCGCGGGCAGCCCTGGGTGCGGACCTTCGAGGAGGACCGGCCCCTGGGCATGCACCTGCGGCTCGACTTGCGGGCCTGGGGCCCCGGCCGGTCCTTCGAGCGCGAGCTGGAGCGCCTCTCGGGCGCAGTCCTGCAGGCGCGGCTCCAGAAGCGAGCCATCAGCCTGGAGCTGCATGACCCCGTGGGCGTCCGGGAAGTCCGGGGTCACACGCCCTGCTGGCACGCCCTGGCCCTGGCCCAGGCGACCGGAACCGGCGAGGACACAATCAGCCACGCGGTGGCAGCTCCGCTAAGCTGATAGCCCCTGGAGGCTCTGGTGTTTGATGATCCGCTCTCCCCGTCCTGGACCCCGCTGCTGGAAGCGGCCTGGCAAGCCCGGGAGCACGCTCATGCCCCGTATTCCCACTTTCAGGTGGGCGCCGCCCTCCTCACAGCCACCGGCGAGGTGGTGGCGGGGTGCAACGTGGAGAATGCCGCCTACCCCGTCACCCTCTGCGCCGAGCGGGGCGCCCTGAGCGCCGCCGTGGCCGCCGGTCTCCGACCGGGCGGGCTGGTGGCCGCGGTGGTGGTCACGGACGTGGCCGAGCTGACCCCGCCCTGCGGCGCCTGCCGTCAGGCCCTCATCGAGTTCGCAGCCACCCTGCCGGTACTGCTGGCCAACCGGACCAGCCGACGTCTCCATCGCTTGGAAAATCTGCTACCACACAGTTTCACGGGCAGCCATTTTCAGTAGTCCTATCCATTCCCGGCCGCCCCGCCTACACTCTTTGAACCCCGCCAGAAATCCCGAGGCAGCTGCATGGCCATCGACCGCGTGAAAATAAAGAAAGAGGCCGACAAGTACCTGACCGCGGGCAGGGTGGAGCGGGCCATCGACGAGTTCCAGAAGCTCATTGAGGACAACCCCAAGGACTACAACACCCTGAACCAGATCGGCGACCTCAGCGTGCAGATCGGCCGGATCAAGGAAGGGGTGGAGATCCACAAGCGGCTGGGCGCCGCCTACGACCGGGACGGCTTCCATGCCCGCGCCGCGGCCATCTTCCAGAAGGTCGTGCGCAACGCGCCCGAGGACATCGATGCGGCCCAGCGCCTGGCGGATCTCTACCGCCAGATGAACCGGCCCGCGGACGCGGTGCGGATCCACCTGACGGTGGCCGAGTCCTTCCAGAAGAAGGGGCTCATCAAGCGGGCCCTGGAGGAGTTCAACAAGGTCGTGGATCTCGACCCCAAGAACCTCAAGATGAAGGTTCGCTTGGCCGACCTCTACAACAAGGAGGGCCTGAAGGACCGGGCCGCTGGCATCTACCTGGAGGTGGCGGAGTCCCTCGCCATGGAGCAGATGCACGCGGAGGCCAGCCAGATCCTCGACCGCGCCAAGGCGATGATCTCCACGCCTCAGGTCTATCTGACCCAGAGCCGCCTGGGCGTGATCCAGGGTGACTACAGCACCGCCGCCGAGCACCTGCGCGAGGGGCTGGGGACGAACCCCCGGAACCCCGAGCTGCTGGAGGCCCTGGCCGAGATCGAGCTGCGCAGCGGCCACCCGGAGCGGGCCCTGGAAGCGCTGGGGGAGGTGGCCCAGCTGCCGGAGAAGACCCTGCCCCTCTGCGAACGGGCGCTGCGCAACCTGGTGAACGCCGACCGCTCCGACGAGGGCCTCCGGCTGTTCGCCCCCATCGCCCGGGAGCTCGCCCGCCGCGGCTCGGGCGACCCCGTGAGCCGCTGCCTGCACGCCGCGCTTCAGGACCACCTCGGCAGTGAGGCCTGGCTGCTCCTGGCCGAAATCGCCCACCAGAGCGGCAACCGGACGGAACAGGTCCAGGCCCTCCAGAGTGCCTACGCCCTGGCCCTGCAGGACAATGACCCCTCCCTGGCCGCCAGCGTCTCCACCCAGCTGCAGGCCCTCGGGGTGGTGCCCGAAGCCGTGCGGCAGCCCCCCGCCCAGGAGGGCTTCGGGACCCCGGCGCTGGGCTCCGACGGTTGGCCCCGCCGGGAGATCACCCGCCGCGGGCACGAGCCTGAGGTGGATCCACTCCTGCGCCTGCGCATCGAGCAGTTCTCGCGCGAAGCGGAGGCCATGCTCCGCAGTGGAAGTCCCGAGCGGGCCATCGAGACTTACAAGAAGGCCCTGGAGCTCGATCCAGAGGACCTCACCCTCATCGAGGCCATCGCCTCGGTGCACCGCGGCACCGGGCGCCTGACCCAGGTGCAGATGCAGTATGTACAGAGCGCCCAGGCCCTCGCTGGCGTCGGCAAGAAGCGCGAGGCCACGCACCTGCTGGACCTGGCGGAGCAGCTCTTCCCAGGTTCGACCCGCATCCACCGCCGGTCCCTGGGCCTGCCGGAGGCGGTGCCCCACCACGCCGCACCTCAACCCGCCGTGCAGCCGCTCCCCGACGAGGGGGGGGCCCCCATCAAGCTGGACCTGCCGTTCCGTGAGACCGCAGATCCCTTTGCCCCACCCGAAGCCATCGCCCTGGGAGATGGCCACGCGACCCTTCCCGACCTGGGGGCCCTGCCGCCTGATCCCTTCTCTGTCCTGGAGCTCCCGGAAGCGGTCTCTCAGCCCGAGCCCGACGTGATCGAGATCCCGGACCTGGACTGGATGGGGGCGTCCCTCAGCGAGGACACCGCGCCTGGCTTTGCCACCGACCTGCCTGCTTCCCCCACGGCGCCCCTGCCTCCCATGCCCACCATCCAGCTGGAGCCCGAGGTCGTCGCGGCCCTCTCCGCGCTGCCGGAGCCGGGGGCCGAAGCGCCCCCCGCGCCCGCCGCCCTCCCCGAGGAGCTGGAGAGCCTGCTGGGCGACATCGACTTCCAGCTGGACTACGGCAGCCCCGAAGAAGCCAAGATCGAGCTGGAGGCCGCCCTCCGCCAGTTTCCGGGCCACCCGGAGCTGGAGGCCCGCATCCAGCGCGCCGAGTTGGCGCTTCAGAAGCTGGGACTCGCCAAGGCCAGCGCCCTCGAGGAGAGTGACTTCGCCAACTCCTTCTTCGACCTCACCGACGTCCTGGGCACCGCACTCATGGACTCGGGCGAGGGCGAGGAGATGCACGACACCACCAGCATGGTGGAGAAGGTCCAGACCGTGGACGAGCTCTTCAGCGCCTTCCGCGAGGGCGTCGAGAAGCAGGTCCAGGGGGATGACTACGACACCCACTACAACCTGGGCATCGCCTACAAGGAGATGCAGCTCATCGAGCCCTCCATCGAGGAGTTCAGGATCGCCATGGGCGACCCCGAGCGCACCCTGGAGTGCTGCTCGATGCTGAGCATCTGCGAGCAGGCCCGGGGGGACCTGGACGCCGCCGTGGAGTGGCTCCGCAAGGGCATCCTGGCCCCGGGCTTCCCGCCGGAGGACAGCATCGGCCTGCGCTATGACCTGGCTGAGATCTACCTCCAGCAGGGCCACCCGGACATGGCCGCCCAGGAGTTCCGGGCCGTCAACAACCTCGACTCCGACTACCGCGACGTGGCCGCCCGCCTGGCCTAGCCTAAGCTGCGGGTGCCACTGGCGCCCCAGGGCTGCAGGGCCTGCAGGGCGGGCTGAACGGGCTTGCCGGGGCGCTGGAGCTGGGTGAGCTCCAGGGCGCCTTCGGGGGTGGTCAGCCAGGCACCCTCCTTGCCCCAGAGCAGCTGGCCAGGCTCACGGTAGCAGGTGCGCAGAGCGCCCACGCCGCAGACCTTGAGGACCTGTTCATCGACCTGGAGTTCCGAGCCGGGCCAGGGCCAGAGGGCCCGCACCTGCCGGTGCAGGTCCGCGGCGGGGTGGCGCCAGTCCAGCCGTCCCATGTCCTTCCGGAGCTTGGGGGCGAAGGAGGCCAGCTCCTGGCACTGCTCGACGGGCAGGGCGCAGCCAGACAGCAGCAGGGGCAGCTGGTCCATGAGCAGGTCGGCAGCATCCCGGGAGAGCTCCGTGAGCAGGCTCTCGGCGGTGGCCTGCAGGCTGATGTCCCGGTGGCTCTGGGCCAGCACCGGCCCCTCGTCCAGCCCGGCGGTGAGCTTCATGAGGCTGACGCCGGTCTCCTCGTCCCCGGCCAGGAGGGCGTGGTTCACGGGCGCGGCGCCGCGCCAACGGGGCAGCAGGGAGAAGTGCAGGTTCCAGACCCCGCGCGGACAGGCATCCAGCATCCAGCGCGGCAGCAGGTGGCCATAGGCGACCACCACGGCCAGCTCGATGCCCAGGCTCTCCCAGAGCTCGCGGGTCTCGGGCGCCTTCCAGCTCAGGGGCTGGTGGACGGGCAGGCCCAGTTCTAGGGCGGCCAGCTTGACCGGGGGGGCCTCCAGGTGGCGGCCCCGGCCCGCGGGCCGGTCCGGATTGCAGAACACCGCCTCGATGCCTTCGTCAGCCAGCGCCCGGAGGGCCGGAACGGCCGCCCGGGGAGTGCCGAGGAACGCGATGCGCGTCATGGCGAGGCTCCTATCCCTTGGTCTGCTTCTGGTATTTCCGCTGCAGGAACTGGCGTTTCACCGGTCCGTAATACTCGACGAAGAGCCGGCCCCGCAGGTGGTCGATCTCATGGCAGAAGGCCCGGGCCATCAGGTCCTCGCCCGTCAGCTCCTGCCAGCCGCCGGCCCGGGTCCGGTTCCGGATGGTCACCTTCTGGGGGCGCTCCAGCTCCTCGCGGATGCCGGGGATGGAGAGGCAGCCCTCAGGGCCGCTCTGGACCCCCTCTTCCCGGATGATCTCGGGGTTGATGAGGATGATCCGCTGCTCCGGGTCCTCGCCGCAGGAGCAGTCGATGACGGCCAGGTTGAGGTTCACGCCGACCTGGGGCGCGGCCAGGCCCACCCCTTCCTCGAACAGCGAGGTCTCGAACATATCGGCCACGAGCTGCTCCAGCTCGGGGGTCCAGTCCCCAATGTCCTGGCTGTTCAGTTTGAGCCGGGGATCCCCCCAGGTGAGCACGGGCAAGACAGCCATTCAACCTCTCCAGCATTCCAGTGTAAACCAGGGAGCCTCTCGCGGTAATCTGTGAGGTCCGCCTTTCGGAGCCCCGCATGCTGCGTTCCTTCCGCCAAGTCTTCAAATCGAACCGTACGCCCATGGCGGCGGTCATGATCGTCGTGCTCCTGGGGCTTGTGGCCTACCTGGCGCCCTCGGGCCGGGTGGACACGCCCGACACGGTGGTGGCCCGGGTCTTCGGCCGCGAGGTGCTGCTGCGAGACATGGCCGAGCACATGCAGGAGCTCTACCAGCGCTACGGCAAGCAGGCCAGCCCCGAGGCCCTCCGCCCCTTCGTGCAGTCCCAGGCCCTGCGGGACCTGATCAACCAGAAGCTCATGGAGGAGCTGGCCGAGCGGCACCACGTGGTGGTCACCGACGACGAGGTCGGCGCCCGCCTGCGGGCCTTCCTGCGCCAATACCCCATGCTGCTGGACGCCAAGGGCAACCTGAAGACCACCGCCGAGCTCAAGCAGATCTTCCAGGACACGGGCTTCAATCCCGCCACCCAGGAGCGCGCCCTGCGTGAGGAGCTCCTGCGCACCAAGCTGGTCCAGCAGGCCGCCCTCCAGATCCCCGTGGACGAGCCCTGGCTGGCCCAGGAAAACCGCCTCAAGAACGAGAAGGTGGCCTTCCAGCAGGCCACCCTGGCCGTGCTCCCCGCCACCGTGGCCGACCCCGGCGACACCATCCTGGAACCTTTCTGCAAGGCTGGCGGCGAGCGCTTCCTGCAGCCGCCCCGTCGCATCATCCAGTTTGTGGCTGTGGACCGCGCCGCCTTCGGCAAGGACCTGCAGGCCGATGACGCCGCCCTGAAGGCCGCCTACCAGGCCCGCAAGGCCGACTCCACTGAGTTCAAGGCCCGCCACATCCTGTTCAAGGCCGAGGGTGAGGCCCAGGTGGCGGAAGCCACCGCCAAGGCCCAGCTGCTCCGCGCCCGCCTCGTGAAGGGCCAGGACTTCGCCAAGGCCGCCGAGGAGCTGAGCGAAGACCCCAGCGCCAAGGGCAACGGCGGCGACCTCGGCTGGTTCAACGCAGCCAAGATGGTGAAGCCCTTCACGGACGCCGCCGCCGCCCTGAAGCCGGGCGAGATCAGCCAGCCCGTGCGCACCAACTTCGGCATCCACCTCATCAAGCTGGAAGGGCGCCGCGAGAAGTCCTTCGAGGACCTGAAGGCCCAGCTGGCCAAGGAGCTCACCGACACGCGCTTCAGCAGCCGCGCCCAGGAGCGCCTCGAGCAGATCCGCAAGCGCGCCAACGGTGGCGACCTCGCCGCCGCCGCCAAGAGCCTCGGCAGTCCCGCCCAGATCAGCCTGCCCTTCAGCAATGAGCCCACCGCCCAGGTCGAGGGCCTGCCCGAGCTGGCCCAGATCCTGGGTGAGGTCTTCCGCCTGAAAGTCGGCGAGGTCTCCAAGCCCCTGCCCTTCGCCGACCGCCACCTGCTCTTCCGGGTGCAGGAGCAGCTGCCGGAAGCCGTCCCGCCCTTCAAGGAGATCCGCGCCAAGGTGCTGGCCGCCTACCGCCTGGAAGAGTCCCGCAAGCAGGCCCTGACCCGGGCCCAGCAGGCGCTGAAAGCCAATGGCCTCCAGGCTGTGGGTCCCGTCACAGACCAGGCCGCGGCCCCTCTGGCTGGCCTGCGCGACCTGGTCGCCCACCCCGGCATCCGCAAGGCCCTGCTGGATACGCCCATCGGCCAGACGACGCCCCTGCTCTGGGCCCAGGATGGCAAGCTCTGGGCGGCCCGCGTGACCTTCCGCGAGCCGGCACCCGCCCTCACCTTCGAAGCAAGGCGCAAGCTCATCCAGGAGATCCAGGGCGCCGAAGCCCAGAAGCTGCTCTCCGCCGAGCTGCAGGCCATGGACCAGCAGGGCCGCCTGCGCCCGGGCCTCAGCAGCCTGTGGGGTCACTTCGGGGGCATCTACATCAACACCGACGCCACGCAGATGCCGGTGGAGGAGTAGCTCTTGTTAGCTAGCGGCTGTCAGCTGTCGGCTTGCAGCGAGTTCCCGACAGCTGGTTGGATCTGCCTAAAAACGATCGGCGCCTCATGCTTTGCTGATAGCTGACAGCCGAGAGCCCTCAGCCGCAGGCTGAGGCTCTCCCCAGCCGCAGGACCCGGTCGCACAGGATGTCCACAAAGGCCTCGTCATGACTGGCCAGGAGCAGGGCGGTGCCCTGCGCTTTCAGCTCTTGCAGCAGGCCCAGGAGGGCGACTGCCAGGGTCGGGTCCAGGGCCGAGAAGGGCTCGTCCAGCACCAGCAGCCGCGGCTGCAGCATGAGGGCCCGGCCGAGGCAGAGGCGCTGGGCCAGCCCACCGGACCAGGCCGCCGGGCGCTGCGCCAGAGCGGCTTCCGGAAACCTCACCTGCGCGGCCATGCGCGCCGCGGCCTGACGCTGCTCGTCGGCGGTGCCGCGCCGCCAGATGGCCAGGGGTTCCTGGAGGATCTCCCAGCCGGTGCGGTGGGGCGGCAGGCTGCCCGCAGCGTCCTGGAAGACCGCCTGCAGCAGGGGACGGCGGGGGCGGCGCTGGCGCTCCGGCAGGGGCGACCAGGGGTCGCCCATCAGGCCAATGCGGCCTTCCGTGGGCTCCCGCAGGCCCAACACCAGCTCCAGCAGGGTGGTCTTCCCAGCCCCGCTGGGCCCCACCAGCCCCAGGGCCTCACCTGGGGCCACCTGGAAGCTCAGGTCTCGCAGGATCCAGCGCCCGATCCGAAGAAGGCCCAGGCCCTCGACAGTCAGAACGGAGGCTGGTGTCAGCGGATCACCTCGGCGCCAACGTAGGGCTGCAGTGCCTTGGGCACGCGGATGCTGCCGTCCGGCTGCTGGTAGTTCTCCAGGACGGCCACCCAGGTGCGGCCCACGGCCAGGCCACTGCCATTGAGGGTGTGGGCGAAGGCGGGCTTGCCCTCCTTGCCGCGCTGGCGGATGTTGGCGCGACGGGCCTGGAAGTCCCCGAACCAGCTGCAGGAGCTAATCTCGCGGTAGGTGTTCTGCGAAGGCAGCCAGACCTCGAGGTCATAGGTCTTCTGGCTGCTGAAGCCCATGTCGCCCGTGCACAGCAGCACTCGGCGGTAGGGCAGCTCCAGGGCCTCGAGGATGGCTTCGGCATCGGCGGTGAGGCGCTCCAGCTCGGCCTCGGCCTGGTCGGCGGCGGCGAAGGTGACGAGCTCCACCTTGTGGAACTGGTGCTGGCGGATGATGCCCTTGGTGTCCCGGCCGTAGCTGCCGGCCTCGCTGCGGAAGCAGGGGGTGAAGGCGCAGTGGCGCATGGGCAGGGCTTCCGCGGGCAGGATCTCATCCCGGTAGAGGTTGGTGACGGGCACCTCGGCTGTGGGGATGAGGTACAGCGCGCCGTCGCCGTGGGCCACCTTGAACAGGTCCTGCTCGAACTTCGGCAGCTGGCCCGTGCCGTACATGCTCTCGGGGTTCACCAGGTAGGGGGGGATGATCTCGGTGTAGCCCGCGCCGGTCTGGCAGTCGAGCATGAAGGTGATGAGGGCGCGCTCCAGCTTGGCACCGAGCCCCTTCAGCACAGCGAAGCGGGCGCCGCTCAGCTTGGCCGCGCGGTCCAGGTCCAGGATGCCCAGGGCCGTGCCCAGCTCCACGTGATCCTTCGGCGCGTCGATGACGGGCAGCTGCCCCCAGCGCTTGATCTCCACGTTGGCGTGCTCGTCCCGACCCGAGGGCACGCTCGTGTGGGGCGGGTTCGGGATGCCCGCGAGGAAGTCCTTGAAAGCGGCCTCGATCTCCCGCTCGGCGGCTTCCAGCTCCTTGAGCTTGTCCCCCACCTCCCGCTGCTGGGCGATGAGGGCGTCCGCGTTCTCCTTGGCCCGCTTCAGCCGACCAACCTCTTCGCTCACGCGGTTGCGCTCGGCCTTCAGGGCCTCGGCCTCCTGCAGGGCGGCGCGGCGGCGTTGGTCCAGCTCCAGGTAGCGCGCCCGGTCCAGCGTGTAGCCCCGCTCAGCGAGGCGGACCGCCACGGCGTCGAGGTCGTTGCGCAGGAGATTGGCGTCGAGCATCTGGGAATCCTGGAAACTTCCATTCTAGCTCAGCGGCCAGGCTCCGTCCGGCATGGGCTCGCCAGCCCATGCGGTGGCAAACGCAGAGCGGACGTCTTCGATCCCGCCGCCAGCACCCAGCACCAGGCCCAGCTTGGCCAGGGCAGTCCAGCGGGTGTGCAGGCCGCCGGAGATGGCGCCCAGTCCCTCGATCTTGCGGCCCATCTCGTAGGCCGAGAGGTCCACCCCCCCGTGCGGGCACTGGGAGGTCACCACCACGGGGACTCGGCGCCGGGCACAGTCCTCCACCAGGCCCCTCAGGTCCGGGCGGTCCATGGGCAGGTTGCCCGCACCGAAGGCCTGGATGAGCACGGCCTTGGCGCCCACAGGCACAGGACTCCAGGGCATGCCCGGATGGGGTGTCAGGGTGTGGATGCCCAGCTCCAGGGCCGCGCCCAGGCCTGCAGGCACCCGGCGTTCGAACTGGCCCGCCTCGGGGTGGAGGCGGATCTCGGCGCCGATCTCCGCCAGGGGGGCCAGGTTCGGGCTCTGGAAGGCCTCGAACAGACTGACGCTCAGCTTGTCCGCGGCCACGCCACGCAGCCAGTGGGTGCCGAAGCAGATGCCGGTCTCAGGGATGGCCCGGCAGGCCAGGTCCACGGCGTTGACCAGGTTGCTCCGAGCATCGCTGCGCACGAAGGCCAGGGGCCGCTGGCTGCCCGTGAGCACCACGGGCTTGCCCAGGTCCGCCAGCAGGAAGCCCAGCACCGAGGCCGTGAAGGCCATGGTGTCCGTGCCGTGGATGATGACGAAGCCGTCGAAGTCGCTGCCGGCGCTGCGCACCCGGCGGGCCAGCTCCAGGATGTCGGCGGGCTCGAGACAGGCGGAGTCCTGGTTGAAGGGCACCTCCACGGCCAGCTGCGCCAGCTGCCCCAGCTCGGGGACCTGCTCCAGCAGGTGGTCCAGGAAGGGCCCCGGCGCGAGGGCCACAGGGTCGCCGCTGGGCGCCATGCCGAGGGTGCCACCGGTGTGGAGGAGGATGATCTTTCGCATAGCCGCTAGTCTAGCGGCTGAGAGCCGGGACCTGCAGGCTTCCACCCAGGCCGGTAGACTGGAAGCGATGCGCCGCATTCCCAGAGCGATTCAGCTGATCGTGGCCCGGTATCTCCGGAGGCTGCTGAGGAACCGTCTGGACGGCCAGCAGCTGCAGTCCGCCATCGAGTCGGCCCTGGCCACGCTGCCCATCCAGGAGAAGCTGCTGGTGCGGGAGGGGGCCCTGCGCTCCGAGTCCCTCAACCGCCAGCTGGCCTGGGCCATGGCCTTCGTGGCGGGAGCGGTGAACGCGGGCGGATTCCTCGCGGTGGGCCACTACACCTCGCACATGACAGGAGTGGTCTCCGCCATGGCAGACGAGGCGGCCGAAGGCGATATGACGACCGTCCTGGCCGCCCTGGCCATGATGCTCAGCTTCTTCGCCGGGGCCTTCGTGTGCACCACGCTCATCAGCTTCGGCCAGCGGCGCCGGATGCGCAGCCGCTACGCCATCACTTTGGTGCTGGAGGCGGCGCTGATGCTGGTCTTCGGCTTCATGGGAAACCGGCTCCAGGAAGAGGTCCAGTTCACGCTGCCCACGACCGTCATGCTGCTCTGCTTCATCATGGGCCTGCACAACGCCGTGACCTCCATCATCTCCGGCGCAGCCGTCCGCACGACCCACCTGACAGGGACGGTCACGGACATCGGCATCGAGCTGAGCAAGCTCGCCTACGTGAACGTCCATCACCGCCAAGGCCGGGAGCGCATTGTCGCCAACCGTCAGAAGCTTTCGCTGCTGCTGCTGATCCTCGCCTCGTTCCTGGCCGGCGGCGTGGCAGGGGCCCTGGGGTTCAAGCACATCGGGTTCAAGGTCACGGTGCCCCTGGCCGGGTTCCTCTGCTTCCTGGCGGCCCGCCCCCTGCTCCTGGAGCTGCGGCTCCTGCTGCACCGCCTGAAGCGGCAGTGGAGCCCGGACAGTCCCTAGCGGCTCAGCTCAGTTCCAGCTCGAGCGTTCGGCCGACGCCTTCGACCCGGCGGGTGCGGGCGGCGCCCTTGCCGCCAATCAGCAGCTTGCAGTCCGGGGGCAGGCGGTTCTTGAGCTCCATGAGCATCCGCCGCACCGGCTCGCCGGTGAACTGGACCGAGAGGTTCACGGCCACCCGGTCCACCTTCAGGATCTTGGCCGCCTGGGCGATGCTGTTGAGGGGCAGGTCCACGCCCAGCAGCTCGGTGCGGGCGCCGTAGGCTGCGTAGGCCAGGGCTGCCATGAGCAGACCGAGCCGGTGGCGCTCGCCAGGCAGGGTGCATAGGAGCACCTTGCCCCGGCCGGGGAGGATGTGGAACTCCTGGCGCAGCTTGCGCAGGAAGTCCTCCAGCACCTCCGAGAGCAGGTGCTCGTGATGGGCGCCAATGGCGTTGTCGGCCCAGGCGATGCCCACCCGATCGAGGAGCGGCGAGACTGCCTGGACCAGAAACAGCCGCCAGCCCAGCTGGCCCAGATACTTGTGCAGGAGCGCCCGAATCTGATCGGTGTCCATGGCCAGCACGGCCTCGAAGAGCTCATCCACCCGCTGGTTGCCGTCGGGAAGGATCATCTGCTTGAGCGAGGCATCGTCGGAGCGCACCACCAGGGCGGGCCGGTGGCCCTGGGCCACAGCCTCGGCCATGAGCTTCAGGCGGCGAAGGTCATCGAGGTGGTAGCGCCGGTGGCCCGAGGGCATGCGCACGGGGATGGGGAAACCGTACCGGCGCTCCCAGACCCGGACCACATCTGCCGTAAGTCCCGTTTCAGCACGCACATCGCCAATGCTCAAGAGCTTGGTTTCATCTCTAGTCATGCATTCCCGCCTTACCTAAGTCATTCAATGTAGGACTCAGGCGAAAACTGCGCTCGGGCTTTAATCTAGACTTTGTCGTCTTCTTAAACGACTACAACCGCTTTTACCTCGTCAAATCCCTGGTCACTGGTGCAGCTCACCACCACCGCGCACTGCCCGGGCTGACTGGGGGGGATCGGCACCTCCCCGACGAAGCGACCACTGGGATCCGTCCGACCCGCCAGGAGCCCTGTGGCCTTCTTGAGGCTGGACACCAGCTTGACGGCTACCTCGGCGCCAGCCACGGGCGCCTGGCTCTGGCAGAGCCGCGCCTGGAACTGCACCTGGAAGGGGGTGCCGAAGATGGGCCGCAGGGGCTGGTCCAGGACCATCTCCAGGGTGTCGACATCGCCTTCCTGCTGCAGGAACTCGAGGATGGCCTGGTCCAGGGGGCGGTCATTGAAAGCCTGCTGCTCCAGCAGGTCCGGAGGGGTCAGGTCATATTTTCCGTTCTTGATGTCCCGAATGACCGCCCGGTGCTGCTCGTCCATGCGCTCCTGGATGACCGGCTCTGAAGTCACTGCCGCCGCCAGCAGGTCCTCGTAGGAGGACCGGTAGTTGTCCAGGATTTCACCACCCACATAGATCAGGGTCTCGATCTTGGGATTGGCGAGACCCTTGTCCTCGGTCTGGACGTGGAACACTCGGTTGCCATGGCGGACGTCGGTGTTGTAGCCGGTGATCATGGGCGCCGCCCCGTGGACAGGAACTCAGGAAGGGTCATGCGCCTGGCTTTGCAATCTTCCCGCCAGTTCCGGCATGATCTCCCAGGCGATCTCCCGAAGCACCTGATCCCCCAGGCGGGCCACCACCGCCTTGGCCAGCGCGTCCATCAGCGAGGGATCGGACTGCAGTGCCTGCAGAAAAGCCTGAACCAGCTCGGGGGATACCGCCGGGACCGGACTGGGGGCGGCAGCAGCCTGCCCCTCTGCGTCAGGCAGAATGTCTGCAAGGGGCGCCGGCTCAGATCCGGGTTCGGCCTGCTCGGGCACCACCGGCTCGCCCAGGTCGGCCGCCAGGCTGTCGCCGAGGCCCTCGGGCAGGGACCAGTCCGCGGGCAGGCTGTCCAGGACGTCCAGGTCCGGGAAGGCGGTGAAGGACTCCTCCAGGGAGTCCTCGGCCGCCTCCGGCAACGGGGCTGCTTCGGAGACAGGCTCCGGAGCAGGCTCCAGCTCGGGCGCGAGCCCTTCGTCGGCCATGGGCCCAAGCTCCAGATCCAGCTTCAGCTCGGGTTCAGGCTCGGGTTCAGGCTCAGGTTCCAGCTCAGGTTCGGGCTCAGGTTCGGGCTCAGGCTCTCCGAGGAACGCCTCCGAGAGGTCCTGCAGGCTCTCCAGATCCAGTTCCTCCAGCTCCAGGTGGACTTCCGAGGCGGAGGTGGGATAGGTGGCCACCTCCTCCGGCACTTCGGGCACGGTGACGATCGGGGCCTCTTCAGGCCACAGATCCTCCGCAGTGAGGATCAGGAGATCGTCCTCTATCGGGGACTCGGTCAGGGCCTCGGACCGGAACTCGGGCAGGGGGATCTCGGCCCGGCTGAGGAGGTCCCGGGCGGGTGTCGCGGGCATGGTGCTGAAGGGCGAGGGCGGGGGAATCACCGGGGTGGCCAGCAGGGCCTTCACCCGGTCGCCGAGCTCTCGCAGCTCAATGGGTTTCTTGAGGAAGCCCTGGATCGGAGCCTTGGCCAGCTTGGCCGGATCCACCGGATCCAGCACCCCAGCCATCAGGGCGATGGGCATGAGCGCCGTCTCTTCCATGGCCCGCAGGCGCTGGAGCAGGGTCCAGCCATCCATGCCCGGCATGGCCGTGTCCACCAGGGCCACATCGAACCGCTCGCCCCGCGCGATGCGGTCCAGGGCCTCCGCTGCCGAATCCACACACACCAGCTCGATGTCCGTAGGCGCGAGCAGGGACTCCGCGATGCGGTGGATGCTGGGATTGTCGTCCACGAGGAGGAGACGGGACATGCGGGTACCTCGGGAAGCCAGGAGGAAGAAAGAGTGCTGCACAACGCTACCAGAAATATCTATTTCCTAAGTAATCCTTCAGTGCAGCAGCTTCCGGAGGATCCTCAGGCGTTCCACTTCCACGAGCCGGACCAGCAGGACCCGGTCCCCCACCCAGATCCAGGCAACCCCCAGGGGCTCCCGCAGGGCCACCTCCGGGCCCTTCGGCAGCCACCCCTTCACGGAAGCGCGCAGGCCCAGGGCGGCGCGCCACTCGGGGCGGTAGGACAGGGCGAGTGCCTGCCGCTGGCGCTCCGGAGGCAGGGCGCTCTCGTTCCACCGCTGGTCCCAGGCATCGAAGGCGGCGTTCTCCCGCCAGACCCAGGCCGCGTCCCAGGCGGGCCAGGGCGGGGCGTCAGCCCCCACCGGCGTCCAGGTCGCCCGGTCCGGGGGGCTGGTCTTGCGGAGCATCCCGTCCTGGGGGAGCGGCTCTGCCAGGCCCATCCGCTCGGGAGGATGGGCCGTGAGCAGGCCTATCCCCGCGGCCTGACGGACCCACTGGCCAGCCTCCAGCGACCAGGCGGTCCAGCCCTGCAGGCCGCCATGCCAGAGGCGGTCGCCCCGGGGAAACCAGAGCCGGTCGCCGGGGTGCCAGGAGATCTCAAGGCGTGCCCCCGGCAGGTCCTGGCCATCCTCCGACAAGGCGGCCTCCTTGGTGGCCAGCCCCCGGGGCGCGGCCGGCAGCCCCGGCTCGTTCCAGGCGGCCAGGGTAGCTTCGGCGGGTTCACCCTCCAGGGGCAGCTGGCTCAGCAGTAGGCGGGTGTCCGCCTTGCCCTCGCCCGCCTCGAAGAAGCCCAGGAGGACCGCCCGGCCGTCCCAGCTGAAGCGGCTCCAGGGGCCGGACTGGGTGGACCAGAGCACCCGGCCCTCCGGCACCTCCAGGAGGCGGGTCTCGAAGCGACCGGGGCCCATCAGCAGTGTCACCAGGAGGCGGCTGCCCTTGCCTGGGGAGAGCCGCGCGGAGCAGAGCGGCGCGTCGAAGCGGTAGTGCCGCCACTCCAGCCCCCGCCAGAGCACCACCTCGCTGTGGCCCCGGGGGCCATTGAGGGCCAGCCCCTGGTCTGCCAGGTAGGGTGAGGCCGGCTCCCAGGGCGTGCCGAAGCCGCCTTCAAAGGGCCAGGCCTCCTGCTGATCCGGGTCCTGCGCGTCCTGGAACCGCGGGGACCAGCCCTCCTCCATGCGGAGCTCGGCCAGGGACTCAAAGCCGCCCAGGCTCATGACCGCCGGTGCGGTCTCGGCTCCCACGCCCCCGGCGCTGACCGGACGCGGCGCCTGCACCACCGCGAAGAGCAGCAGCATGGCGGCGATGAAAAGAGAGGCGATGATGTAGCGTTGGGGAATCACGGGGCGCCCGGGACGGTTGGTTCCATGATGCCCCATCCCATGCTGGAGGCCGGTTCCCGATGAAGCAGAAATCCGCCCTGGAGACCGAGCTCAAGCTGCGCATCCCGGCCACGGCGCCCCTGGCTTCCCGGCTGGCCGCCGAGGGCTTTCGCGAGGTCTTCCCGGCCCAGCCGGAACAGAGCGTCCTCTGGGACCGCGAGGGCACCCTGCGCGCCCAGGGCTCGGCCCTGCGCACCCGGCGCTACGCAGGACAGAACCGCCTGACCTGGAAGGGGGCCAAGGTCCCCGATGCCCTGCTGAAGATCCGCCCGGAGCTGGAGACTGGCGTCGAGAGCAGCGAAGCCCTGGAGGCCATCCTCCGCGCCCTGGGCTTCGAGCCCGTCCTGCGCATGGAGAAGGTCCGCGCGGTCTGGGAGGGGGCGGGCCTGGAAGTCTGCCTGGATGAAGCGCCGTTCGGCTGCTTCGTGGAACTGGAGGGTGAGGCCGAGGCCATCCATGCGGCCCTGGCGAGCCTGGGCCTCAGCCCGGCGTCCGCCGAGAACCGCAGCTATCCCGAGCTCTATGTCGCCCACGGCCTGGGTGGGGCGACTCCGGAGGCCCCGTGACCCGCGCCCCAGGCCTGCTGCCGGTCCTCGTGCCAGTCCTGCTTGCGGGCCTGCTCGCCTGCGGCTCCCGCTCGCCCGAGGCGCAGGTCCACGCAGCCTTCGAAGCCTGCCGCGCCGCCGTGGAGGCGGGCGATGCCGCCGGGGCGACCGGGCCTTTGGACACCACCTTTCTCGGACCGGAGGGCATGAACAAGGCCACGGCCCGTCTCTTCCTGGAGGGCACCCTCCGGCAGGAGCAGGTCGGCATCACGGTCCTGCATGACCAGATCCAGGTCCGGGGCAACGAGGCCGGACAGGATGTGGTCCTGCTCCTCACCTCCCGAGGTGGGGGCCTGCTCCCCCAGGAGGCCTCCCGCCGGGGCTTCCACCTGCGCTGGCGCCGGGTCTCGGGGAGCTGGCGCCTGCTGGAGCTGGAGGCGCAGCAGCAGTAGCAGTAGCTTCAGCTCTCGAAGTAGGCCATGAACTCGCCGTGGAGCTCCAGGGGCAGGCGGCACTGCGCCATCTCGTCCCGCACCATCTGCTCGCAGCGAGGCACCGCCCGCAGCTGCCCCGGTTGGATGCCGTGGTGGCGGCCATGGCGCAGGGCCTGCATGAGGGCGTCCAGCCGCCCCAGGCGGTAGCAAGTGACCAGCAGCATGGCGCAGGTCCGGGCGCTGGTGGGATCGGTCTCCAGGGCGCGGAGCAGCTGGCGCCGGGTGGTCTCCAGGACATCCTGCCCGACTTCCGTCCGAGCGCGGGGGCCGCTGCCCGACTTGCCTGCCTCCACTCGGGCCGCGGGCCGCGGGCCGGACGCGGTGCCGGTCCGAACCACCGGAGGCAGAGGCCGCTGGACCGGCGGGACCGGCCGGCCCGGGGTCAGCGGCGCCGCCTGGCCCTGGTTCCAGCGCCAGGCGGGATCCTTGGCCGCCCGAAGGTTGCCCGCCAGCTCTTCGGCGGACTGGAAGCGGCTGCCCGGATCCTTGGCCAGCGCCTGGTTGAGCAGGCTCTGGACGTCCCGGCTGATGCCCTGGATGGCGGTGACGGGAAGGGGCGCCGGCTGCTCATGCAGCAACCGGTAGATCACGGAACCGGGACTCGGCCCATCGAAGGGCGGCACCCCGGCCAGGGCCTCGTAGAGGATCACGCCGATGGCGAACAGGTCGCTCCGTGCGTCCGGGCGGCCGCTCTGCAGGTATTCCGGGGCCATGTAGTTCACGGTGCCGAACACGGTGCCCTCGTCCGTGGTGTCCGAGTTGATGACCTTGGCCACCCCAAAATCCAGCAGCTTGGCCTGCAGGAGCTTGCCGTCCCACACCACGCGGATGTTCGAGGGCTTGATGTCGCGGTGCAGGATCTGGTGCCGGTGCGCCACCGCGAGGCCATCGCAGATCTGGGCCAGCACCTCCAGGGTGTCCCGGGGCGACAGGGTCTCGGCCCGGATCAAGGTGGCCAGGTCCTCGCCCCGCACCAGCTCCATGGCCAGGTAGAGCACCCCCTGCTCCTCGCCCAGCTCGTGGACCGTCACGATGTTCGGATGGTTCAGCGCCCCGGCCGCACGGGCCTCCGTGGCGAAGCGCTCGCGGGCCTCGGGCCCCATCCCGGCGGAGGTGTGGATGACCTTGATGGCCACTTCCCGGCCGATGGTCGGATCCCAGCCCACATAGACCTCACCCATGCTCCCCTGGGCGAGGAGCCGGATGATTTCGAACTTGCCTAGGCGCGACAGCACGGAAATATCCAGGGCGATGTCTCCCGATGATCCGCCGCGCCTCCAGCCCGAGTCCAGGGCTTTCTCGGGAGCTCAGTCCCCAAGCGCTCGCAGCCAGGCTTCGTCCCGAACGGGAATGCCCAGAGCCTCCGCCTTGGCCAGCTTGCTGCCCGCCTTCTCCCCCGCCAGCAGGAGGGTGGTCTTCGGAGACACCGCCCCCGTCACTTTGGCACCCAGCCGCTTGAGCCAGGTTTCGGCCTCCTCGCGGGACAACACCGGCAGCGTCCCGGTCACTACCGCCACCTCGCCAGACAGGGGCAGGCCGCCCCGGTCCCGGACCTCGGGCGGCGCGGGCTGGATGCCCAGCTCCGCCAGGCGGCCAGGGAGCTCGGGGTGGAGGGCGCGGAAGGCCAACAGGGCCGAAGCCACCTTCGGGCCCACCTCCTCCACGGCCTGGAGCCGCTGCTCATCCACGATCCAGAGCGCTTCCAGGGAAGGATGGGCCTCGGCCAGCAGCTCCGCCGTGCGGGCGCCCACCATCGGGATGCCCAGGGCGTGCAGCCACCGGGCCAGGGGCTTGGTGCGCGCCGCTTCCAGACCCGCGAGCAGGTTCTGGGCGGACTTCTCGGCCATGCGGTCCAGTCCCGCGAGGTAGGCCAGGCCCAGCAGCGGCTCCCGCAGCAGGCTGAAGACCTCCCAGGGCTGCTGGAAGCGGCCCGAGGCCACCAGCTGCTCCGCCAGTGCGTCACCCATGCCTTCGATGTCCAGGGCTGAGCGGCCGCCAAAGTGCAGCAGCCGGGCCTCCAGCTTGGCGGGGCACTCCGGGTTGAGGCAGCGGATGGCCACCTCCGCGTCCTCGGCCTTGCCGACCTCGCCCGCGCAGACGGGACAGGCCGCAGGAATCACCGGGTCCGGCAGCTCCCGGGCCGCCTCGCCGGGCACCAGGGCCACGACCTTGGGGATCACCTCCCCGCCCTTCTCGATGAACACCCGGTGCCCCACCTTGAGGCCCAGGCGCGCCAGCTCATCGACGTTGTGCAGGGTGGCGCGGCGCACGGTGGAGCCCGCCACCTCGACGGCCTCCAGCTCCGCCACTGGCGTGAGCTTGCCCGTGCGGCCCACCTGCCAGGTGATGCCCAGCACCGTGGTGGTTACCTGGGTGGCCGGAAACTTGAACGCGATGGCCCAGCGGGGCACCCGGTCCGTGGCCCCCAGGCGCTGCTGCACCGCAGCGTCGAGCACCTTGAGCACCACGCCGTCCGTGTCGAAGGGCAGCCGCAGGCGGGCCTCGGCCTGCCCCTCGATGAAGACCAGCACCGCCGCGAGGTCGCCCACGGCGTGGGCGGGCATGACGCCGAAGCCCCAGGCGCCGAGCCGCGCCATGGAGGCAGCGTGGTCCAGGGCCTCGCCGCCGGTCCAGAGGACCTGCCAGGGCAGGAAGGAAAGGCCGCGCGCGGCCACCTCCCGGCTGTCCAGCTGCTTCATGGTGCCGCTGGCGGCGTTGCGGGGGTTGGCGAAGCGGGCCTCGCCGCGGAGGTCCCGCGCCTGGTTCAGCTCCTCCCAGCGCTTGCGGGAGAGGAAGACCTCGCCGCGTACCGTGAGGGTCTCCGGCGCCTCGGCGGGCAGCCGCAAGGGGATGTCGACGATGGTGCGCGCGTTCTCGGTCACCAGTTCACCGGTCTCGCCGTCGCCCCGGGTGAGGGCCTCGACCAGCTCCCGAGCTTCATAGCGCAGCGACAGGGAGAGCCCATCCACCTTGAGCTCGGCGGCATAGGCTGGCTCGGCCTCCGGGGCGAGCTTGCGCCACCGGGTCTCCCACTCGCGCAGCTCAGCCTCGCTGTAGGCGTTGTCCAGGCTCAGCATCGGCACCGCGTGGCGCCGCTTCTCGAAGGCGTCCACGGGCGGCGCGCCCACCCGCCGGGTGGGGCTGTTGGGATCGGCCAGCTCGGGGTGCGCCGCCTCGAGGCCCCGCAGCTCCCGCTCCAGGGCGTCGTACTCGGCGTCCGACAGGACGGGCTGGTCCAGCACGTAGTAGCGGTGGCGATGGCCCCGCACCTGATCCGCCAGGTCCTTCAGCCGCTGCTGGAGGTCGCTCATTTCAGCCTCGCTCGATGCAGGATGCCCATGATCAGCCCGAGGGCGAGGAAAAAGCTGAGGGTGCTGCTGCCCCCCGCGCTGAAGAAGGGAAGCACCATGCCCTTGTTGGGCAGGGCCCCGGCCACCATGCCCACGTTCACCAGCAGGTGCAGGGCGAAGATCCCCGCGGCCCCGGCGCAGAAGTAGGCCTCGGCATAGGTGTGGGCCACGCGGGCGGCATCCAGGATGCGGCTCAGCAGCAGGCCGAACAGCCCCAGCGCCAGCAGCACGCCCAGGAAGCCGCGCTCCTCGGCCCAGACGCTGAAGGCGAAGTCCGTGGTCTTCACAGGCAGGAAGTTCAGCTGCGTCTGGGAGCCGCTGGTGAAGCCCTTGCCGATGAGGCCCCCGGCGCCGATGGCGATGCGGCTCTGGTTCACCTGGTAGCCCTTGCCCTGCAGGTCGGCGGAGGGATCCAGGAAGATCAGGACCCGCTGCTTCTGGTAGGGCTTGAGCCCGAACTTCCAGGCGCCGAAGCCGCCCACCACGACCAGCAGGCCCAGCGCCAGGAGCCAGCGGGCGCGCAGGCCCTTCATGAGCGGGATCAGCAGCAGGATCGGCAGGAAGCTCAGGGCCATGCCGAGGTCCGGCTGGCGCTGGATGAGCAGCATGGGGAAGACCACCAGCCCCACGGCACCGAAGAGCTCCAGCCGGCCCACCTCGTCCGCGGGGCGGGAGCCCAGACGCTGGGCCACGTAGAGCAGGGTGATCCACTTCATCAGCTCGGAGGGCTGGAAGGTCTGGCCCGCGATCATGAACCAGCGGGTGGAGCCGCCGATCTTCCGCCCCACCACCAGCACCGCCGCCAGCGCCGCCAGCCCCAGCAGGTAGGCGGGGAAGCTGTACCGGAAGAGCCGCCGGGGATCGGTGGTGGCCAGCAGCAGCATCAGGACCATGCCCAGGCCGTTCCAGAGGGTCTGCTTGAGCCAGATGGTTGCCTGCGGCGTGTTGCGCCCCGCGGAGAAGAGCGTCAGCGTGCCGAGGGCGATGAGCGCCAGCACCGCCCAGAGGAGGTGGGGATCCAGGGCGCGGAAGCGTTCCCTCATTCCGTCGCCTCCGTCTGCTGGGGGGCGAAGGGGTCCACCAGCTTGCCCCGGGGGGCCGGCAGCGGGTGCTGCAGCCGGTCCAGGAACCAGTACTGCACCAGCTTCTTCGCGATGGGCGCCGCGCTGCTGGCCCCGAAGCCCGCGTTCTCCACCACCACGGCGAAGGCGATCTGCGGATTCTCCCGGGGCGCGTAGCCCGCGAAGAGGGCGTGGTCCTTGAGGGCCTTCGCCTGGCGCGCGTAGTGGGCCCGGTCCACGAAGGTGGCGACCTGGGCGGTGCCGGTCTTTCCGACCATGGTGAGTTCCTTCAGCGCCGAGGCCGTGGCGGTGCCGCCCCGCACCACCTCGTAGAGGCCTTCATCGAGGATCGCCCAGTGCTTGGGGTCCAGCGGCGTGTCCTTGGGCGGCGTGAAGCTCGCGAGCTCCAGGTGGTCGCTCTGGTCGTCCCGGAAGCCGTAGAACAGGTGCGGCGTGAGAAGCTTGCCCTTGGTCGCCAGCAGGGCATAGAACCGGGCCAGGCCGAGGGGGGTGACGCCCACGGCGCCCTGGCCGATGCCCACGCTGATGGTCTCGCCCGCATACCACTTGGGGTCCCGGGGCACGGCCTTCTTCTTCCAGGCGCGGCTGGGAATCCGGGTGCGCTTCTCCTGCGGCAGGTCGATGCCGGTGCGCTCGGTCAGCCCGTACTTCTCCGCCGTGGCGTGGATGTCATCAACGTCCATGCGCGAGGCCAGCTCGTAGAAGTAGACGTCACAGCTCTGCGCAATGGCCTGCACCATGGAGAGGCTGCCGTGGCCCGTGGGCTTGTCGCAGCGGAAGTCGCGGCCGTAGAAATTCTTCCGGCCCGAGCAGTAGATCGGCGTGGTGGGGCTGATGATGCCCTTCTCCAGCGCTGCCAGTGCGACCAGCAGCTTGAAGGTGGAGCCCGGCGCGTAGATGCCCTGGGTGGCCCGGTTCACCATGGGCCGGGTCACCTTGTTGGCCAGGTAGCGGTCCACCATGTCCTGGCTAAGGCGGTTCAGGAAGAGGTTCGGATCATAGGAAGGACTCGAATACAGCGCCAGCACACCGCCATCCCGGAGGTCCAGCACCACCACGGCGCCGGCCTCGGTGCCGAGGGCGTCCTGGGCCACCTTCTGGAGGCCCGCATCGAGGGTGAGGAAGAGGCTGCGGCCGGGGGCGGCGTCGATCTGGCCGAAATTGGCGACCTCCGTGCCGAGCTGGTCCACGAGGATGCGCTTCTGGCCGTCCACACCCTTCAGCTTGTCGTTACCAGCGGCCTCGAAGCCCTCCTTGCCGATGGTCTCGCCCAGGTGGAAGACGCCGGGCTTGCCCTTCATGAGCTCCTCGTCCACCTCCCCGACATAGCCCAGCACGTGGCCGGCGAGGTCGTCCCCGAGATACACCCGGCGCGGCGCCACTTCCACGCTGAGGAAGGGGAAGCGGGCCCGGACCCGCTCCGCGACGGCGATCCCGGCCTCGTCCAGGTTCTCCTTCAGCACCAGGGGGCGGCCCTTGCCCGCCAGGCGATAGCTCTGGATCTTGCGGGCCAGGGCCTGGGGATCCACCACCAGGGCCTCGGCGAGGGCGGTCACCACCTCCGGGCGCGTGGGCAGGTCCTCCCGCTGGATGACCAGGTGCAGGGCCCGACGGTTGTCCACCAGCCGGTGGCCGTTGCGGTCCAGCACCAGGCCCCGGGGCGCAGGGATGGGCCGGACCTTCACGGCCTGCTGCAGCGCCAGCTGGCGATACTCGCCGTGGCGGACCAGCTGCAGCCAGGCGTAGACGAGGACCAGCAGGGCCACCAGGCTCCAGGCGAGCACCTTGAGGACACCGAGCCTCTGGCGAAGAAGGGGCTGCTGCCGCGGATCCATGGCTCAGCGCCGGCCGGTGTCAGCGGGGGGGTGCAGCAGGCGCCAGCTCAACCACCCCCAGAGAGGGAGGGTCAAGAGCGACCAGAGCCAGCCCCAGCCCCAGGGATGCGGACCCGCCGCGAGGCGCACGGCGCCATGCACCAGCAGCCCGTGCAGGACGCCCAGACCAGCCAGCCGGGCCAGCCAGCTCCGCAGGCCCTCCAGGGGCCAGCGTCCAGCCATCCAGCCCGCCAGCAGGACCACCGTGAGGTTCGCCCAGGCCGTGCCGCCCAGGTGCGGGTAGAGGCGCAGCGTGCCCTCCAGCACCCAGCCCGCCGCCACCGCCCACAGGGCCCCCGACAGGGCCGCCCCGGGCCGGGGGGCCAGGGCCAGCACCAGCAGGGCGTGCAGGATGGCCTGGATCACCGGGAAGGGCGCCGTCAGGGCGACCAGAGCCAGGGTGACCCCGCAGAACAGGTGCTGACGCAGGGAGGAGGGCGCGGGCAGCCTCATGGCGTCCCCCGCTTCTTCGCAGGCTTCACGTCCGGCGCCAGGAGGGGGGGCTGGACCTCCACGGGCGGCTGGGGCGGCAGCAGCAGGACCGCGCTCACCCGATCCAGGGGGGCCGACAGGTTGAGGATCACCCGCAGCTCCAGGTCGCCCTGCGTGACCTCGGCCACGTACCCCACCAGGAGTCCCCGGGGAAAGACGCGGTCCAGGCCGCTGGTCAGGACCGCCTCGCCCACCTGGACCACTTCCTGGTTGCTGACGTAGCGGATGAGGGCCCGACCGGAGCCCAGCCCCTGGAGGACTCCGGTGGCGCGGCTGCGCATGAGCATCACACCCACGGAAGCATTGGGGGCGTCCGCCGGCAGGATCTTCGACTGGGTGGCGCTGACAGACCAGAGCCGGCCCACGATGCCCTCGGGCACCAGCACGCCCTGGTCCTGCACCAGACCCCGGTCCAGTCCCTGGTCCAGGATCAGGCCGCCGAAGACTGCGGGCCGCGTGCTGAAGATCACCCGCGCGGCGCCCAGGTCCAGGGGGATGTGCTTCTTCAGGCCGAGCAGGCGCACGGCCTCGTCCGCCTCGGCCTGCCGCGGGGCTTCCCGGGTGGCCCGAAGCCGCACCTGTTCCAGCTCGGCCACCAGACGGGCCCGGTCGGCGCGCAGCTCCGTGAGCGACAGCGCCGCGTCCCGCTGGGCTAGGCGCCGCTCCGCCCACCGGGCGGCCAGCCCCTGGGAAGGCCGGGCCAAGGCCTCACTGGCGTGGCCCCAGCGCTGGCCAGAAGGCGGTCCCATCAGGACCCAGGTCCCGTGGCCCATCCAGAGGAGGACCAGGGCCAGGCGCTGCCATCCCGCGCGGCTCCATCTCCACCTGGACGCGCGGAGGGCCATAGGTACGCCTAGTCGAGAATCTGGATGCGACGAAGCAGCGGGATGTTCTCCAGCAGCAGGGCCGTGCCGCGCACCACGGCGGTCTGGGGATCCTCCGCCCGGAACACCGGCAGGTGGGTCTCCTTGCGCAGCCGCTCATCCAGGCCCTGGATCAGGGAACCGCCGCCCGTCAGGCAGATGCCGCGGTCGATGAGGTCCGCTGCCAGCTGGGGCGGGGTCTCGTTCAGGGCCTTGCGGACCAGGTCCACGATGGCGTTGATGGGCTCAGCCAGGGCTTCGCGGATCTCGGCATCGTTCAGCGTGAGGGTCTTGGGCAGGCCCTCGAACTGGTCCCGGCCACTGACCTCCATGGTGCGGGCGCTCTCGGTGGGCCAGGCGGAACCCAGGGTCCACTTCACCTCTTCGGCGGAGGCCTCGGAGATGAGCACGTTGTACTTCTCGCGGATGTACTTGACCACCGCCTCGTCCATCTCGTCGCCGGCGATGAGGATGGAATCCGAAAAGACCTTGCCGTTGTAGCTGATCACGGCCACATCCGTGGTGCCGCCGCCGATGTCCACGATCATGCAGCCGCGCTTCTCGTTGATGGCGAGGCCCGCGCCGATGGCGGCCACCATGGTCTGGTCGACCAGGAAGACCTCCCCGGCCTTAGCGTCATAGCAGACCTGCTTCACCGCGCGGCGGGCCACCTGATGGGCCCGGGGCGGCACGCTGACGACGATGCGGGTGCGGGCGATGCCGCGGCTGGGGCGTGCCCGGGCAATGAAGGCGGCCAGCATCTTCTCCGCGGCATCCACCTCGAAGATCATGCCGTCCTTCATGGGCCGGATGGTGCGGACGCCCTGGGGGGCCCGGCCCAGCAGCTGCTTGGCCTCATTGCCCACGGCCTCGACCTCATGGGTCAAGGTGTTCACCGCGACGATGGACGGTTCGTAGATGACAATGCGGCCTGCCTGCTTGGTATGGATCAGGGTCGAGGCCGTGCCCAGGTCAATGGCCAGGTCGGAATTGAACAAATTGGACCAGAACTGAGTCGAAAAAAGGCTGGCCACAAGGGACTCCCACAGAGCCTTCTAGTGTCCCACGAACAGCGGTCCCAAACCACTGCAAGCTGTTCGCTACGAGCATCAGGCGCGTGTCCGCGGCGGCGTCAGAGCGCGGCTGCCAGCAGCTCCTCGACCAGCAGATCCCCGCTCAGGCGCTGGGGCAACTCCTTGTGATAGCCGCGGACCTCCCGACCATGTGGGTCGCGGAGCAGGCTGCGGGGCAGCCTGCGAAGCGGGGCCCCACAGGGAGGGAATCAGGCCCAGAAGGGAACGATCAACTCACCGGGCCCCCGCACCGGCGAGCATCAGGCGCGTGTCCGCGGCGGCGTCAGAGCGCGGCCGCCAGCAGCTCCTCGACCAGCAGATCCCCGCTCAGGCGCTGGGGCAACTCCTTGTGGTAGCCGCGGACCCAGCGCCCCCCATTCACCAGCACAAACGGAATGGCCCGCTTGCCGGTCTCGCGCTCCAGCCGCTCGGCGGCGCCCGGAACAGACTCGATGTCCACCTTGGTGTGAGGCACCCCGTACTCCGCCAGCCAGGACTCCAGGCGGCGGCAATCAGGGCACCAGGTGGCGCTGTAGACCGCCAGATCCAGGCCCGCGAGGTCGTCAATTCGGCTCATGGGTTCCTCTCGAATATGTCATTCTGGATCCTTTGATGCCTTTCGGGGAGACCCCATGTCCAAGCTGACTTCCACCACCCTCCTGCTCGCCGGTTCGGCCCTCGTCCTGACCCTGGCCTGCAAGACCAGCCAGCCCGACACCAGCCGGGTCATCGCCAACATCGGGGGCGACAAGATCACCGAGGCGGAATTCCAGGAGGTGGTGCGGACCCTCTCGGCGGATCCCAAAGAGGCGCAGACCTTCCTGACCGATCCCGCCGCCCGGGATGAGCGGGCCCAGCTGGCCAGCCGCATCGCCATGAGCCGCGCCATCACCGCCTACGCCAAGCAGACGGGCCTGGACCAGGACCCCGCGGTCAAGCGCCAGATGGAGCAGCAGCAGGCCAACGTCTACTTCCAGGTCCTGGCCAAGAAGCGGTCCACCTCGGAGGCGCCCACCGATGAGCAGCTGCTCGCCTTCTACAAGGAACAGGTCGAGAAGATGAAGGCCCAGGGCCGCAGCCAGGGCATCCCCCCCTTCGAGGCGGTCAAGACCCAGGTGGCCGAGGGCTGGAAGCAGCAGCGGATCCAGGCCGTGAGCCTAGACATCCAGAAAGAGATCAAGGCCAAGGTGCCCGTCACCCTGGTGGACGACTACCGCCCCGCGGGCGAGTAAGGCACTCCACCCGCCAGAAATCCTCCGGAACCCAGGCGGCCTCGTCTTCGACCAGGCCGCCTGGGTTCCGGAGAAGGCCTTCGGCCCTTGAGAGCACGATTTAATTAAGAAAAAAACGACTATTCAATTCATAGGAAAATAGATTAAATAGTCCTTTTCAAAATGAAGTTCGATATGCTTCCTGCACATCACTGATTTCAAGGGATGCCCCTTGGACTGCCTGGTGTTCTAGGCCCTTCTGATGGAGCAGCGGGAGCGCTAGTTCGGCACCACCTGGGCTGAGGCCACAGGGGGTGGGACCGGATCGCCGCAGGGAGCCCTGCAATCACTCCAGATCATCCACCAGGGATGACTTGCTGTTGTTCTACGACTAGGACGGAATGCGCCATGATCCTTGCGCTTGTCCCACCCCCTCGCGGGCTGACGCGATTCGCCTGGCCCCTGGTTCTACTGCTGGCCTGCCTGGCGCTCACCTTCGGGAGCTGGGTCCAGGATCGTCAGGATCGCCAGGACCGGCTCCGTTCCACCTTTGAAACCCGCAGCCACGCGGCTCTGAGCCTGATCCAGGTGCGCCTAGGCTTTTCGGAGCAGGCTCTCCTTGGCACGCGCGGCCTCTTCGCGGCCAGGGGCACGGTGGGCAGCAAGGAATTCGCCGCCTACATCGCCAGCCTCCGGGTGGAGGAGACCTATCCGGGCATCCAGGGGATCGGCTTTGCCATGCTCGTCCCTGCAGCCGACAAGGCGCGCCATCTGGCGCAGGTCCGCAGCCAGGGCTTTCCCGAATACCAGATGCACCCGGAACGGAACCAGGCGGTCTACAGCACGATCCTCCACCTGGAACCCTTCAAGAACCGCAACCTGCGGGCCTTCGGCTACGACATGCTCACAGAGCCCGTGCGCCAGGAGGCCATGGGCCGGGCCCGGGACGAGGGCCGGACCAGCATGTCCGGCCGGGTGAAGCTGGTGCAGGAGACCGACACGGAGGTCCAGCCCGGCGTGCTGGTCTATGTGCCCGTCTACGACACCAAGCAGCCCTCCCTGACCCTCGAGGACCGGCGAAGGCATCTGGTCGGGTGGGTGTATACCCCGTTCCGCATGCACGACCTGATGAACGGACTGCTGGGTGAGGCCGAGTCGGACCTGGCCCTCCAGCTTTTCGATGGGGCCGAGCCCCGTGCCGAGACCCTGCTGTTCGACCGGGGGGCCGCCCTGGCCACTGCCAGCGGGTCCCCCCTTCGAACCCAGCACACCCTTGCCTTCGGGGGCCGCACCTGGACCCTGGTGACCCAGCCCCTGCCCTCGATGCTGGCCCACCAGGGCCGCGACCTGTCCCGGACGATCCTGGCGATCGGGGGCCTGGCGAGCCTCCTGGCGGCGGGCTTCACCTACTTCCTGATGGAACAGTTCCGCCGGCTGCGGGTCTCCAACGAAGCGCTCCATATGCGTAGCGTGGAACGCGATGAGGCCCGGGAGCAGGCCCAGGACTCCGAGCTGAGCTACCTCACCCTGTCCAACAGTGGCGAGGCCCTCATCTGGACCTCGGGCACGGACAAGCTCTGCAACTATTTCAACCTGCCCTGGTTGGCCTTCACGGGCCGCACCCTGAGGCAGGAACTGGGCAACGGCTGGGCCGAGGGGGTCCATCCGGAGGACCTGGCACGGTGCCTGGACATCTATGTCGGTGCCTTCGACCGGCAGGAGCCCTTCAGCATGGACTACCGGCTGCGCCATGCCTCCGGCGACTACCGCTGGATCATCGACAAGGGCACGCCCCGCTTTGACACCGGGGGCGCCTTCCTGGGCTACATCGGGCACTGCCTGGACATCTCCGACCAGCGGCGAACCCTGGAAGAGCTCCGGGAGAGCGAAGAGAAATACCGCGTCCTGGTGGAGACCTCCCAGGAGCTGATCTGGCGCTGCGACATCGAGGGACGGTTCACCTACCTGAACCCGGCCTGGGAGATGACCCACGGCTACCGGGTGGCGGACATGCTGGGGCGGAGGTTCAGCGACTTCCAGTCCGTGGCCGCGGCGGCACAGGATGCCAGGGAATATGCGGCCCGGATGGACGGCGGCTCCTTCCGCAACTACGAGACCACGCACCTCACCCGGGACGGGCAGGAGATCTCGCTGGTGTTCAACGCCGTGCCCACGCTGGATCCAGAGGGCACACCCACCGGCATGCAGGGCACGGCCACGGACATCACCTATCGCAAGCGGGCCGAGGAACAGGCCCGCCAGCGGGAGGCGCAGGACTCCCAGTCCCAGAAGCTGGAGAGCCTCGGCGTCCTGGCCGGCGGCGTGGCCCATGACATGAACAACGTGCTGGCCGCCATCCTGGGCCTGGCCTCGGCCACCCTCCTGAGTCAACCCAAGGGCAGCCTCGCCCACCTTGCCCTCGACGCCATCTCGAAGGCAGCGGTACGGGGGGGGAAGATGGTCAAGGCCCTGCTCAACTTCGCCCGCACGAGCCCGGTCGACACCCAGGAAGTGGACATGAACGAGCTCCTCCGCGAGGAGGTCCGCCTCCTGATCCACACCACCCTGGCCAAGGTTCAGCTGGAGCTGGATCTGGCCGCCGACCTGCGGCCCATCCAGGGGGATGCGGCCGCCCTCACCCATGCCGTCATGAACCTCTGCGTCAACGCCGTGGAGGCCATGCCGGAGAACGGCAACCTCACCCTGAGGACCCGGAATGTGGACAACCAGTGGATCGAAGTCTGCGTGGAAGACTCCGGCTGCGGCATGCCCAAAGAGACGCTGGCCAGGGCCCTGGACCCCTTCTTCACCACCAAGGGCTCCGGCAATGGCCTGGGCCTCTCCCTGGTGCACAGCAGCGTGAAGGCCCACCGGGGACAGCTGGAGCTGTTCAGCGAGCCCGGCCAGGGCACCTGCGTGAGGATGCGCTTCCCGGCCTGCGAACCATCGGCCAGGGCCGCCGAGCCCGACCCCGGGGTCGTGGTCGCAAGCCCCGGCAAGGCGCTGCGCGTGCTGATCGTGGATGACGATGAGCTGACCCAGATCGCACTCCAGGCGATGCTGACGGCCCTGGAGCACACACACACCACCGTCGCCAGCGGCGAGGAGGCCCTGGCGCTGCTTCAGACTGGCCCCGAGCTTGATCGGGTCATCCTGGACATGAACATGCCGGGCCTGGGCGGAACCGGGACCCTGCCGCGCCTGCGGACCCTGCTCCCTGACCTGCCCGTGCTGCTGGTCACGGGCCGGGCCGATCAGGCCGCCATCAACCTGGCCGCCGCCCATCCCCGCGTCACCCTGGTGGCCAAGCACTTCAGCCTGGAGGAGCTGCAGAAGTACCTCTGACGGGGTGGGCAGCAGGTCGGCACCTTTGCGTGCTTCGTGGTCTTTTCGATGTGATGGAACCTTGGGGAGACAGCCCCACAGGAGCGCGGTGGCGGCCGGCACCGCCTGGCTGAGGCCCACGCCTTGCGGCACCTGGGAATGCCCAGATACTTCTTCCAGGGCGCAGCGCCTGGCGAGCCCCCGGGGAGGCCATCTCATGAGCCGTCGATGCAGCGCGTGGCGTCGCTGGCGCCTGGTCCTCCCCCTCGCAGTCGTCGCTTCCCTGTCGGCAGGCCCGCTGGACTGGGACCTCTTCGGCGGGCCCCAGGTCCAGACCGCCCTGGGCCTCTCCACGGGGAGCCCTTCCCTTGGCCGGGACCTCAATGGGCACCTGGGCCTGGGTGTGGGGGCCTTCCTGGGAGCGCGGGTCTCGAAGAACCATGCCCTCCGGCTGACCTTCGACTTCACGGGGAACGAGGTCGCCACCTGGTACTACACCTACCCCAACCAGGCCGACCGCATCGAGTACAAGGACATCTGGCGCGTCTTCCGGCTGGGCCTGGAGCACGAGGTCTCCCTGAGCCGCACCGGGAAGGTGTTCCTTGTCTACGGCGGCGGCCTGCAGGAGACCTGGGTGAACCGGACGGAGGGCTCGCTCCTGGAGGTCGCCGGCCTGAGCCTCGCCTGGTCCAGCGGCACCACCAGCGGCAGCGCCCGCTACAGCACCAAGCGCACGGCACTGGACAGCGTCCAGCCCTTCACCAGCCTCGGCTTTGGCTGGCGGCTCCGCCCCCACGGCAGCCTCGAGCTGCGCTGGCTGGCGGGGCCCTACCGGCGCTACGCAGCCACAGGCCTGCGCACCACCGCGGAGGGCCCCTGGGAGAAGGTCATGGGTCACCGGGCGGTGCTGAGCTACGCCCTGCGGTTTGGGGACTGAGGGTGCTTCCTTCGTCGGACGGGGGCGGGCTTCGACTCGGGGCCTCGGCGAGGTCGAGCCCGTCTCTTCCATATAGAAAACGGACCCCGATGGGGCCCGTTTTGTAGGTGGTGCCTGGAGACGGAGTCGAACCGCCGACACATGGATTTTCAATCCATTGCTCTACCAACTGAGCTACCCAGGCACGAAGGATCAGGATAGCAGGGGAGGTCGCATTTTCAAGTGTCGGATGGACCTGAATTGGTGCATCCTCAATGGTTCGACCCTTCATCTGCCGCTCCCGAGGTTCGTCATGGCCCGTTCCACCAAGTCCCGCGAGATCCAGGTCCAGAAGCCGGCCCAGAGCCTGGCCCACTTCCAGACGAAGCTGGGCAGTGGCGAGGAGGAGGACGGTGGCCTGCTGAAGCCCATCCTCATCGGCGTGGCCGCCCTCGTGACCCTGGGGCTGATCTATGGCGGCTGGGGCACCTGGCAGAACGCCTCGGCCGAGAAGCATGAGGCGGCCCTGGCGGCCCTGCAGATGGAAGTCGAGGGCGACGGCGTGACCCCCGTGCCGCCCGCGGAAGTCGAAAAGCGCATGCGCGAGCGCCTCGGCCGCCTGGAGGGTCTGGTGGCCTCGGCCCCGTCTTCGGGCAAGGCCGCCACGGCGGGCCTGCTGTCCACCTGGCGCCTGGCCCTCGACAGGAAGGCTCCGGCCACCCTCAAGGCTGACGAGCCCTGGGGACAGATCCGGCTGGCCCAGCGCGCCATCGCCCTGGGCCTCACCCAGGACGCCCGCACCCAGCTCGAGCCCCTGCGCGCCAAGGCCACCCCAGGCGAGTCCTGGGCCGAGGCCTTCTGGACCTGCCAGCTGGACGCAGACCGCCTCGCGGGGGACCGGGCCCAGGCCCTGAAGGACCTCGCCGACTACAAGGCGCGCTTCAAGGGCCGCGGAGATGCCTCCGCCCTGGAAAACCTGGTTCAGAGCATCTGAGGCACACCCCAGAAAGGAGTCATCCCATGCGGATGTACGACCTGATCTACCGCAAGAAACTGGGCGGAGCCCTGTCCGCCGAAGAGATCGCCTTCTGGGTGCAGGGGGCCGCGGACGGCAGCCTCCCCGACGAGCAGAGTGCCGCCCTGCTCATGGCCATCTGCTGGCGCGGCATGACCACGGAAGAGACCCTGGCCCTCACCCTGGCCATGCGGGACTCGGGCAAGCGGCTGGACCTGTCCGCGGTGCCCGGCCTCAAGGTGGACAAGCACAGCACCGGCGGGGTGGGCGACAAGACCACCCTCATCCTGGGTCCCATCGTGGCCGCCTGCGGGGTGCCCTGCCCCATGTTCAGCGGCCGGGGCCTGGGCCACACCGGCGGCACCGTGGACAAGTTCGCCGCCATTCCCGGCCTGAAGGTCGAGCTGTCCGAGGCGGAGTTCCTCCGCAGTCTGGCCGAGACGGGCTTCGCCAACTCCGCCCAGACCGCCGACATCGCCCCGGCGGACAAGAAGCTCTACGCCCTGCGGGACGTGACCGCCACCGTGGAGAGTATTCCCCTCATCACCGCCAGCATCATGTCCAAGAAGCTGGCCGGCGGGGCCAACGCCTTGGTGCTGGACGTCAAGTGCGGCCCCACCGCTTTCATGAAGACCCTGGAGGACGCCACGGCCCTGGCCCAGAGCATGGTGGCCGTGGGCAAGGCCCATGGCATGCAGATGCGGGCGCTGATCACCCGCATGGACGCCCCCCTGGGCTGGGCCATCGGCAACGCCCTGGAGGTCATGGAGTGCGTGGAGATCCTCCGCGGCGAGCACGGCCACTCCGAGCTGGCCCAGATGAGCTTCCGCCTTGCGGCTGAGATGCTGGTCATGGGGGGAGCTGCCAGCACCCTGGAAGCTGCCCAGGTCCTGGTCCAGGCCAGCATCACTAATGGTACGGCCCTGGAGATCCTCCGGCGCTTCGTGGCCCTCAACGGCGGTGACGCCCAGGCCCTGGACGACTTCAGCCGGCTGCCCCAGGCGGGTCAGGTGGTGCCGGTGTGTGCCGACCGGGCGGGCTACGTGGCCGCCATCGATGGCCGCGCCCTGGGCATCCTGGCCATGGACCTGGGCGCCGGTCGTCGGGACCGCAACGACGTCCTGGACCTTGGCGTCGGCATCCGAGTCCTGGCCCAGGTCGGCCAGAGATTGGCGCCGGGCGATCGGCTGTTCGAGGTCTACGCCAAGACCGGAGCCACCGTGGCCCCGGAGGCCTTCCGGGCCACCCTGGAGTGGTCCGGAGAGCCGGTGGAGCCGCAGCCCTGGCTGCTGGCGGCCCTGACCTGAAGTCCGGGCTCAATTCTTAACAATTTCAGGGGTCCCCTGAGGGACTAGGCACTGCCCCCTCCACCCCGGGAAGACAGCGGCATGCTCAACGATCTGTTTTTTACCCATAGATCTATTGATCTACAGGTCAATAGACACGTTTAGCTGCTACCAAGCCCCGACATTGGCAGACCCCAGGCGCCACTTGCGTAGTCGGTGAAGTGCATGGCCTGGCCAGATGGTTCCTGGAATTCTTCAGGACTTTGTAATAATTGTTTCGCATTCTGGTAGAGTCTCCCGTGGTCTTCAAAGCGCTCTTTCTCACTGTCCTCAATCCAGATCAACGAATTCACCGCCCATCTGCGGCGTTGAATCTGTCGAACTCCTGGGTTGTTGATTCATTTTTTATTCCGTCGGGCACCCCCCTTTCCGTCCCGACTTTCTGGAGGATGCTATGCATCTGTTGAACAATCGCCTGGGCCGCATGACGGCCCTTCTCGCCCTGGGCGGGGCAGCTCTGTACTCGCAGGGCACCCAGACTGCCAACGCCACCATTGACATCACGGACGCCTCCGGCGCCCCGATGGGCGGCGTCACGGTGCGCCTGTCCTCCCCGAGCATGCAGGGCCAGCGTGTGGGCGTGTCTAATCCTTCCGGCCGCTTTATCGCCCGCCTGCTACCTCCTGGCAAGTACACCATCGAAGTCTTCAAGGAAGGCTACCAGACCGCCAAGCTGTCTCAGACCATTGGCGTCGACCAGAACTTCCAGCCCCGCGTGGTGATGCAGAAGACTGCCAGCGCCATCGTCGAAGTCATCGCGACGGTCTCCTCTGCCATCGACAAGACTGACGTCAAGACCGCCACCAATTTCGCTGCTGACCGCGTCGACGCCCTGCCCAACGGCCGGGGCATGGATGCCATGGCTCTGCTCGCGCCTGGCGTCACCGTCGGCGTCGGCGGCCGCACCCAGGTGCGCGGCGCCCAGACCTCCGGCAACCTCTATCTCATCGATGGCCAGAACATCGGCGACAACATGTACAACACCCTGGGCATTTCGCTCGTCAACGACACGATCGAGGAAACCCAGGTCATCACCGGCGCCATCTCCGCTGAATATGGCAACGTCGAAGGCGGCGTCATCAATGCCATCACCAAGTCTGGCAGCAACACCTTTAGCGGCATGCTTCGCTGGGATCTCACGAATCCTGCCTGGAATGCCCTGGGGCCACTCCAGGCACGCACCAGCAATGACAACATCCTGGGTGAATTCAAGACCTTCACCCTGGGTGGACCGATCATTAAGGACCGTCTCTGGTTCTTCACCTCTTACTACAGCACCAACTCCTCCGGTGTGGGCAGTATCTCTGGCAATGCCGCCGTCGGCCCCACCGCCCGCGGGACCACCTACGCGACCACTCTGGCTGAGATCCGCCGCCTGATTAAGCTGACCTATTCCATCAACCAAGACCAAACCGTCGTGTTCACCTACGGCAACCTGAAAAACGCCCAGGGAAACCGCAACTACTCCGCCGGTGAGACCCAGGCCCTGGTTCCCCAGACCAACGTTAACGAATACTGGAGTGCCGCGTGGCGCTCCGTCTGGTCCAGTGCCTTCACCAGTGAACTGCGCATCGGAGCCAAGAAGCAGCTGCTGACGGCTGGCTCGACGAACACAGTTGACAACCAAGTCTACGATTACACCACCGGTTTCCGTTACAACAACGGCCTATTCAGCAGCACTGACGGGGGAGACAGCCGGAAGAACACGACGATCAACTGGAAGGGTAGCCTCTTCGTTAGCGCCTCTGGTCAGCACCAGATCGACTTTGGCTGGGACCACTACAAGGGCACCCACCAGGCCCAGAACCTGCAGAGCTCCAATGGCGTGATCTTCGGGGTGGGCTATCTAAACCCCTTCGATCCAATCACCCGCACGGCTGACGGCCAGGACATCTGGGTCTACCAGGGCGCCACCGGCCAGGCAACCGAGACCACCGATGGCCTCTATGTCAACGACAAGTGGGCCATCAACAGCCATGCTGCGGTGCAGCTTGGCCTGCGCTGGGACAAGTACAGCGCCACCAAGGATGACGGCAGCACCAGCGCCAGTGCCACGGGCTTCTCGCCCCGTCTCGGCCTGAACTATGACATCTTTGGCGACCAGAAATGGATCCTGAAGGCCTCCTATTCCCGCTACAACGCCCCCGTACTCGAGACCATCACCAACGCGGTCACGGCCCAGGGCCATCCCACCGAGACCGACTACGCCTACATCGGCCCCGCCGGCCGCCAGCCCCTGTCCGTCCTCTTCAACCGGGCGAACTACGACATGACCCCTGCCGGCGTTGTCTACTACAACAACCCCGCGCTCAATGTCCAGCTCGACCGCAACATGAAGGCCCCGACGGTCGACGAATACCAACTGGCCGCCATCTACTCCTTCAACAACCCTCTGATGGGTAACGGCTACGTCGGCACCACGGCCGTGTGGAAGAAGTGGAAGAACCTACTGGATTATCGCATCGGCCAGGACGGTCAGGTCACCGATCCGACGGGTGCGAAATACTGGATCACTCGGTGGGGCAACAGCTCTGTGGCCCAGCGCAAGTACCACGACCTGGAACTCATCCTTGACACCACGAAGAACCATTTCCACCTCAATGGCAACATCACCTGGGCCCGCCTCGAAGGCAACTATGAGGGTGAAGGCACTAGCAGCCCCGGAACGGGTTCGGCGCTCGAGCGCTACACCACTGTCAACGGCGTCCAGATGTATGACGCCAGCATCACCAACCCCTATGGCGTCTTATCCGGCAGTATGCCCGTCTCCATGCGGTGGGCCGGCGACTACACGACCGAAGGCGCCTATGGAAAGACAACTGTGGGCCTGATCTATCGCTTCAACTCTGGCTCACACTACAGCGATGTGCGCACCGTCTCCCGCACCTCCATCAACCCCCTCCTGCCGACCACCTTCGGCACCACCGCCACCCAGTATCGAGACAATCAGCGCGGCCAGTACGTGCTGCCCGGTTCCTCCTCCCTGGACCTCGCCATCACCCAGGACTTCGCCCTGTTCACCGTGGCTCAGGTCCCGGTGCGCGGCTTCTTGAAGGTGATTGCCTACAACTTCCTCAACCACCAGCAGATCCTTGGCTGGAACACCACCTCCAGTTCCCTGGCCACGGGAGCCCCGCTCTCGACCCCCTGGGTACGTCCTGCGGCTTATGGCACGGTTTCGTCATCCAACTACGGGACCCCTCGTCAGTTCTCAGTTTCCGCTGGTATCCGCTTCTAAGAGCGCACCGGTACTACCCGAAAGCGGGACCCGAAAGGGTCCCGCTTTTTTCATGACTGGGGTCCTGCTCGGCGGCCAAAGGGGATGCATGTGTCGTCTAAACAGCGCCAATATTAAATTTACAACACCCGGCACCCCGGCAAAAATGTTTTGTATCGAATGGGGAACCTGTCCTATTCTTTCGGCACTCCCGCCAGATCTTGGCCATCTTCACCACCCCATCGTGTCCTTTAAGTGTTATTACGCTGCTCAAGGCCGTTTTCGCTCGGCGCCCCCCCTTCCCCCCGCCCCTTACTACCCCTCTTCAAAGGAGTCTCCATGAGTCGAATCTTCTCCAGGCTGGGCTTTACCGCCATGGCCCTCGTCGCTGGCAGTGGCTTCGTCGCCCAGGCCCAGGACGCCACCACCGGCGCCATCGCCGGAACGGTGACGGGTCCGAACGGTGCCGTGGTCGCCGGCGCCAAGGTCATCATTGACGGTGGCCGTGGTCAGATCGTGCGCGTCACGGATGCAGCCGGCGCCTTCAGGGCCTCGGGCCTGATCCCGGGCCAGTATCGCCTGACGGTCAGCGCGGCAGGCTTTGACTCCGCCACCAAGCTCACCACCAACGCCTCCATCAATACCCTGACCCCGGTCCGCGTGACCATGACCAAGGCGGCTGGTGCGGTGGTGGAAGTCGTGGCGGCGTCCCAGGTGATGGACACCACCACCCAGACTTCAGGCACCACGTTCAGCTCTGAGACCGTCTCCAGCCTGCCCCTGGGTCGCGCCTTCTCGTCGGTCGTCAACCTGGCCCCCGGCGTCAGCAGCAGCGGCATCGACTCCAACAACCCCTCCATGGGCGGCTCCTCCGGCCTTGAGAACGCCTACGTCATCGACGGCGTGAACACCACGGGCACCGGCTACGGGGCCAATGGCAGCTACTCGATCACCTACGGCTCCATGGGCACCGGCATCAACACCGACTTCATCTCTGAAGTGCAGGTGAAGACCTTCGGCATGGACGCCGAGTTCGGTGGCTCCACCGGCGGTCGCGTGAACGCCGTGACCAAGACGGGCGACAACACGTTCAAGGGCCAGATCTTCGGCTACTTCGACGTGGACAGCCTGCAGGCCAAGAACAAGGTTCCCCCCGTCCTGGATCCCACCCGGACCATCTCCCCCAGCTTCGACGGCTCCAGCCGCACGGAGCTTGGTTTCACCGTGGCTGGCCCCCTCATCAAGGACAAGCTGTTCTACTTCGTGGGCTACAACCCCATCCGCAGCGAGGTCAAGCGCACCCAGGCCGACCCGAACCGCACCTACTACGGCCGCCAGTCCACCACCAAGAGCGAGACTGACACCTACTACATGAAGTTCAACTGGGCGATCACCTCCGCCCAGGGCCTGGAGCTGAGCATCTTCGGCGATCCCGGCAAGAACCCCACCGCTCCCCAGCTGGCCTCCCACTACCAGAACGACCCCATCACCTGGGTGGGCCTGGAATACGGCGGCAACAGCTACAGCCTGAAGTACAACGCGGTGTTCCTCACGGACATGCTGGTGGAGGCCCAGGTCTCCCAGGCCAAGTCCAAGTTCAAGGCCACCCTGGCGGCCAGCGCGAACAGCCACTACCGCGTGATCGACTCCTACAACAGTGCGGTGGTCTATGGGGGCCCCGGCTCCCTTGAAGTCGCCGAGGACAAGAACCGGCAGATGAACCTCAAGGTCACCAAGACCTTCGGGGACTTCGAGTTCAAGGCCGGCTACGAGTCTGAGAAGCTCGAGCACTCCGGCGGCTTCTCCTACCAGGGCCTCGCGGGCCAGGTGGACTCGCACACGGCCGCGGGCGGCCTCGCCTACACCAGCGGCGCCCTCGTGTCCCGGCAGGCCTACGTGCTCAACACGGCGGCCATCGTGAACACCGGCAGTGCCCTCGTCATTCCCACGCCCCTGCTCGGCACCAACGTCCAGTACTTCTACCGGGTGAGCCGCGCCCGCTACACGCCGCCCCTCACCGTGACCGAGAGCCCCTGGCAGGCCTACTTCGTCCAGGGCAAGTACTCCTGGAACAACCGCCTCTTCGTCAAGGCCGGCTTCCGCTGGGAAGAAGAGGAAATGAAGGGCAAGCAGGAGACCTACAAGTTCAAGGCCGCCGACGCCATGGCGCCCCGCCTGTCCATCACCCTGGACCCGGCTGGCGACGGCAAGAACAAGATCTACGCCTTCTACGGCAAGTACTTCGAGAAGGTGCCCCTCGACCTGAACGTCCGCTCCCTGTCCCAGGAGATCGGCGCCAGCCGCTCGGACTGGTATAACCTCTCCGCCGACGGCAGCCGCCTCCTGAACCCGATCCAGACTGGGGTCAGCATCATCGCCGTCAATCCCTACACCGGCGCGGTCCCCTCCTCGGTGGTGGCCGGCGTTCGCGTCCCCACCGCCACCACGTCCCACTACGTCGGCAGCGCCGGCTTCCTCACCCCGGTCATGCCTGGCACCAAGCTGCCCTACACCAACGAGTACGTGGTCGGCTGGGACACCAAGGTGGCCGACGGCTTGACGGTCAGCAACCGCATCATCTACCGCTCCCTGGGTCGAGCCCTGGAAGACATGGGCATCGACGGTGGCAACAACCTGCCCTACTACATCGCCAACCCCGGCGAGAACTCCGCGGGCATCACCGCTGAGGCGCTCAAGATCGATCCCACCCTGGTCGGCAGCGGCACCAAGGCCACCTGGCCCAAGCCGGTCCGCGACTACTGGGCCTATGAAGTGGACGTGAACTACACCTCCAAGCGTGTGGCCGCCTTCTTCAACCTGCGCCTCTCCCGCCTCGAAGGCAACTACGAGGGCCTGTTCCGCAATGACAATGGCCAGAGCGACCCCAACATCACCTCGCTCTATGATTTCTCGCTCGAATACCTGAAGATGCAGGAATCGGCGGACACCCGCGGCCTGACGGGCAATGAGCAGTACGCCCGTGGCCCCCTGCCCAACGATCGCGCCGTCATCGCCAATGCCGGCCTGACCTACAACTTCGACAACGGCTTCAGCAGCACCGCGCTGGTCAAGTTCCAGACCGGCACGCCCATCAGTGCCTTCTACGGTCTGCAGGACTACGACAACTCCGGTGAGCTCCCTGCCGGTGGCCGTGGCGCCATGGGTCGCACCCCCAACACCGTGGCCATCGACTACAGCGGCCAGTACCTCATGAAGTTGCACGGCACCCACAGCGTCAGCTTCCGGGTGGACATCTTCAACGTCTTCAACTCCATGAAGCCCACCTCGTTCGATCAGAACCTGGACGTGTCCTACGGCGTGCCCAACGGAAACTACGGCAACGTCACCGCCTACCAGACCGCCCGCCGGGTCCGCCTGGGCGTGAAGTACCAGTTCTAGACCGCAGTCGCACCAGCAAAAAGGGAGGCCCAACGGCCTCCCTTTTTTTATGGTTCATCCGGGATTTCAGGGAAGGCACCAAGGTACGCCAAGCCCACTCCCCTGTCTATTCTCCGCACACTCAGGAAGAAGCAACCACTCTCGCAGAGAAAAGACGAGGGGGGCGGAGGGGCGCTGAGGGCTGCTGGTTACCCGCTGTTCTCTGCGAACCTCAGCCCTCTCCGCATCCTCTGCGAGAGTGGTTGCCCTTTCCCCACGAGCTGAATGAATCCATGAAGGGTTGGCATTCCCAGAAATCCCGGAAGAACCTTTTTTATCTCGCGGCCTGCCCTGATCCGCTCAGTCTTTCGCCACCCACTGGATGTCGGCGACGCCGGCCACGGCGTTTTCGGCGCGGGCCAGGGCGAAGAGCCAGTCGCTGAGGCGGTTCAGGTAGGTGGTCACCGTGGGGTCGATGGTCTCCTGCTGGGAGAGGGCCACCACCTCGCGCTCGGCGCGCCGACAGATGGTGCGCGCCAGGTGCGCGTGGGCCGAGGCGGCCGTGCCTCCGGGCAGCACGAAGGCGGTCATGGCGGGTGCCAGGGCCGTCAGCCGGTCGATATCGGCCTCCATGTCGGCCAGGGACCAGGTGGGCGTGCTCATGTGGCGTCCCAGCAGGCCCTGCTTGTCCGCCGGGGTCGCCAGGATCGCCCCGAGCACAAAGAGGTCGTGCTGGATGCGCTGGAGGCGGTCGCCATCGGCGCAGGCTCGCGTCGCATGCAGGCACAGCAGACCCATGACGCTGTTCAGCTCATCCAGGGTGCCGTAAGCCCCCAGCCGCGGGTTCGCCTTGCTGACCCGGTCTCCCCCGAACAGACCCGAGGAGCCATCATCGCCCGTGCGTGTGTAGAGCTTCATGGGGACCTCACGACGAGAACTGCGGCAACAACGCGCACGAAGGGCGCAAAACCACTTTACGACGGCTCAGGGAAGGTGTCCGGACCGATGGCTTCCTCTTGCCGGTGCACGTAGGTCACGACGAGGGCATCGCCATGATGCTCGTAGAGCAGGCGCAAGGGTTTCACCAGAAGTTCCCGGTAGAAGCCGGGGCCGAATTCCGGCACCCACCGGCCCATCTCAGGAAAGTCAGCCAGTCGCTGGAGGCTGGCATTCACCCGCCAACGCAGGGCCCGGGCCGCATCGGGATTGAAGCCGCCGATGTAGTCGAGCCGTTCGGCGAACTGCTCCACAGCGGGTTCAGCCCACCGTATGATCAGGCCCATTTCGCGGTCCGGGCCAGGGCTTCCTCGTGGGAAAGCGTCCGGCCCCCTGCCAGAGCCTGCTGCCCCCGAATGATGCCCTCCAGCAGGGCGAGCTTGCGTTCCTGCATCCGGTAGGTGGTGAGGTCCATGAGCACCGCAGCCTCCCGGCCATGCTCGGTGATGACCAGCGTCTCCTGGTCCTGCTGGAGCAGCCCGATGATTTCCGTGGCCTTGCGCTTGATGTCCGTGACCGGAACGAGCTTCGGAAGCATGGCAACACCTCGGGCACAGAGTAAATTATGGCATAATTCTATCACAATTCTAATTCTTTTCTACCACCTTCGCCGACCCTCCCGCCCTCAAGGCACGGGGTAGGATGGAGGGTCACCTCAAGCGAGAACCCTCTAGGGAGTCCCATGCCTGTTTCGTGCGCCCAGCTTGCCGCCGACCTGATCCACCTGTTCCCCAGGGCCCTGGGCGACCTCCAGGTGACCCTCAGCCGGGTGACGCCGCCGGAGCGGGCGGGAGTCGGCTGTCTGGTCTTCGCGGCGGACGAGGCCATGCTCCTGCAGGCCTTGGCGGCGGGTGCCAGCGCCATTGCGCTGCCCCTGAAGCTGGAGAAGGCCATTCCCCAGGGCGCCGCCGGAGCCTTCCTGCTGGCACCGAATCTGAAGCTGGCCATGGCCCTGGTGCTGCAGCGCTACTTCGACGACTCCCGCACCAAGTTCGACCAGCCGACCCCCGTGGACCCGCGCGCCTTTGTGGCGGCCGATGTCCTCATCGGCGAGGGAGCCACCATTGCCGCTGGTGCCTTCGTGGGCCGCCGGGTCTCCATCGGGGCGCGGGCCCGGATCGGCCCCGGCTGTGTCCTCGAGGACGATGCCAAGGTGGGCGCCGACACCATCCTCCACGCCCTGGTCTTCGTAGGCCAGCGCTGCGAGGTGGGCGACCGCTGCGTGATCCACCCCCACACCACCCTGGGCAGCGACGGCTACGCCTATGCCCAGGACGAGACCCACCGGCACCACAAGGTCCCCCAGCTCGGCATCGTGGTCGTGGAGGATGACGTCGAGATCCAGGCCAACTGCGCCATCGACCGGGCCGCCTTCGACGCCACCCGCATCGGCCAGGGCACCAAGATCGACAACCTCTGCCACATCGCCCACAACTGCCAGATCGGGAAGCACGTGCTGCTCACGGGCGGCTTCTTCGTTGCGGGCTCCAGCAGCATCGGCGACCACTGCGTCACCGGGGGCCGCACCACGGTCACAGACCATGTCCACGTCTGCGCCGGCGTGCAGCTGGGCGGCCTGAGCGCAGTCACCAAGAGCGTCACCGAGCCCGGCGTCTACAGTGGCTACCCCCTGCAGCCTCTCAAGAAGTTCCTGCGGACCACCAGCTCCCTGGCCCACCTGCCCGAAATGCGCCGGCGCCTGGCGGAGCTGGAAGCCAAGGTGCTCGCCCTGGAGCCCGCCTCGACCTGAACCGGCACGCGTGCGGGGTGCTGTTCCCTGTCTTTCGATTCTGCGGGAAGACTATGCCCCGCCGCGAGCCCTGCTCCAGGCCACAGTGTCCGCCCGCCAGTCCTTCAGGGCGGCCTGGCCCTCGGCATCGAGGATGCCCCGGGTCTCGGCCTCGGCCGCCAGCACCTCGAAGGAGCTGAGCACCGAGAGGCCGATGGTGGCTTCCTTGAAGGCCGCCTCCGCCTGGGGCAGGCCATAGCTGAAGAGGGCCAGCACCGTGGGCACCTCGGCGCCCTCGGCCCGCAGGGCCTCGGCACAGCGCAGGCTGGACATGCCCGTGGAGATGAGGTCCTCGATGAGCACCACGCAGTGGTCCTTGGCCAGGGGGCCTTCGACCTGGCGGCCCATGCCGTGGTTCTTGGGCGTGGGACGCACATAGGCCATGGGCAGCTGCATGCGATCGGCCACCATGGCCGCCCAGGGCACGCCCGCCGTGGCGGCGCCCGCGATGAGCGTGGGCTGGAAGGTGGCCGCCTGGGCCACCAGCGCGGCGATGATCTGGTCGCGCACGGCCGGGAAGCCCAGCAGCTGCCGGTTGTCGCAGTAGATCGGCGACTTCAGCCCGCTCGCCCAGGTGAAGGGCTCCAGCGGCTGCAGCCGCACCGCACCCACTTCCAACAGACAACCGGCGAGATCACGCGCAGACAGGGTCATCACAGGCCTCCTTCAAGGACAGCCACCGCACAGGGGCGGCTTAATAGAACATAGCTTCGACCCGGATGGACATCGAGGCGGGAAGGCAACAAGATCGGCCGAATGGGCGCGGAATGAGCATCGCTGCGGCCTTGCACTGAGGGCAAGATCTCGGCGCTACTGAAAAGATTTTTTAGCCACCGATGAACACCGATGAACACCGATAAAGACATGATAAAAAAAGAACAAAATCTGTTTTTATAGCCTTTTTCTTTATCAGCTTTTAATCGGTGTTCATCGGTGTTCATCGGTGGTTCAAAAAAAGCTTTTGCCTTTTCATTCTGCTTTTTCGGTGGCGCCGCGTTAGTACCGTTCATCGCGACAACCGCTTGATCTGGGGTTTGGGTGTCCCGAAGTTGATGAGCAGGCAGGTGGGAATCCCGGTGGCCTTGAGGTAGTTCAGGCACTGGGCCGTGTGGGCTGGCTCCAGCGTCGCACAGGCTTTCAGCTCCAGCAACAGCCTTCCCTCGACCACGATGTCCCCGATGTAATCTCCGACGTTCTGGCCCTCGAAGTGAACCGCGACATGGACCTGCTGTTGGGCCTCCAGCCCCGCCTTTCGGAGCGCATTGACCAGCGCATTCTCGTAGACCTTTTCAAGGAAGCCTACGCCCAGCCCATTGGCGACATGGAACACACAGCCGATCACAGCCTCAGTCAGAGGGTCATGCTCGAAGGTGGGTTCCGTATCGGTGCCCATGGGCTCAACCTTTGACGACGATGCTCACCAGCTTGCCGCCGGGGGGCAGGACGACCTTGATGATCTCCTTGCCGGCCAGGTAGGACTGGGCCTCGGGGCAGGCCAGGGCGGCCTCCCGGCGCTGGTCCTCGGTGGCCGTGGTGGGCACGGTGATGCGGCCGCGCACCTTGCCGTTCACCTGTACCACCACCAGCACCTCATCGGCCTGGAGGTAGGCGGCATCGGCCTCGGGCCAGGTGGCCTGCATGCAGAGCCCCTCCTTGCCGAGTTGGGACCAGAGCTGCTCGGCCACGTGCGGGGCCACGGGCGAGAGCATCCGCACGAAGGCCTCCAGGGCGTATTGCAGGACAGCCCCGCGGTGTAGTGCCTCCGCCGGCAGGTCCGCCAGGGCGTTGGACAGCTCCATGAGCCCCGAGACCACGGTGTTGAACTGGTAGCGCCGCTCCAGGTCGTCCGTGAGGCGGGCGATGGTCTGGTTGAGCTTGATGAGCAGGGTCTTCTCCTCGGCGCTCAGCTGCTCCTTGGCAGGCAGCGGGTCGGTCGTGAGCTTGTGATCATCCACCATGCGGCCGAGGCGCTTGAGGAAGCGGGTGGCCCCCTCGATGCCCTCGAAGCCAGTCCAGTCGATCTCCTTCTCGATGGGCGCTGCGAAGATCATGAAGAGGCGCAGCGCGTCCGCGCCGTACCTTGAGATCACTTCGTCGGGGTCCACGATGTTGCCCTTGGACTTGCTCATCTTCGAGCCGTCCTTCAGCACCATGCCCTGGCAGATGAGCTTCTTGAAGGGCTCGGGGCCGCTGGCCAGGCCCAGGTCGCGCAGCACCTTGTAGAAGTAGCGGGCGTAGATCAGGTGCATGGTGGCGTGCTCGATGCCGCCCACGTAGAGGTCCACGGGACTCCAGGCGTCGCACTCGACCTTGGCGAAGGGCAGCTCCGTGTTCTTGGGATCGAGGTAGCGCAGCCAGTACCAGCTGCTGTCCACGAAGGTGTCCATGGTGTCCGTCTCGCGGCGGGCGGGCTTGCCACAGCTTGGACACGGTGTGTCCAAGAAGGAAGAACACGTCGTCAGCGGGGAGGGACCGACACCAGTAAAGGCCACGTCTTCGGGCAGGCGGACGGGCAGGTTCTCAGGCTTCTCGGGGACGACGCCGCACGCCGGGCAGTGCACGGTCGGAATGGGCGTGCCCCAGTAGCGCTGGCGGCTGAGGCCCCAGTCCTTGAGCTTGTAGGTGGTGGTGCGCTCGGCGCGGTCGCCCAGCTTGGCAATCATGGCGGTAACGGCCTCTTCGCTCTTCATGCCCGTGAACTCGCCGCTGTTCACCAGGGTGCCCAGGTCCCAGGCGGACTCGGACTCGATGACCTTGGGAATGGCCAGGCCGTACTTCTGGGCGAACTCGAAGTCGCGCTCGTCGTGGGCGGGCACGCCCATGACCGCGCCGGTGCCGTAGTCCATGAGCACGTAGTTGGCGGCGAAGACCGGCACCTTCTCGCCGGTGAAGGGATGGATGGCCGAGACCGCCGAGCGGTGGCCCAGCTTCTCGTCGCTGGTGAGGCGCTCCTCGCGGCTCAGGGCGGCCACCTGGTCGCAGAAGGCCTTGAGGGAGGGATCGGTTGCCGCAGCCTTCTCGATGACCGGGTGCTCGGTGCTGAGGGCCATGAAGGTCACGCCGCAGAGCGTGTCCAGGCGGGTGGTGAACACCTCCACCTGCTCGCCGCTGTCCAGGTCGAAGGCCATGCGCGCGCCTTCGGAGCGGCCGATCCAGTGCCGCTGCATGGTCTTCACGTTCTCGGGCCAGTCCAGCTCGTCCATGCAGGCCAGCAGCTCGTCGGCATACTTGGTGGTCTTGAAGAAGTACTGCTCCAGGGGCTTCTGGGTCACGGGATGGCCCGTGCGCTCGTCCTTGCCGTCCACCACCTGCTCATTGGCCAGCACGGTGCCCAGGGCCTCGCACCAGTTCACGGTGCGGTTGGCGCGGAAGACATCGCCCCGCTCCCACATCTTCAGGAAGAGCCACTGGTTCCAGCGGTAGTAGTCGTCCTGGAAGCTGGCGACCTCGCGGTCCCAGTCGTAGCTGATGCCCATCTTCCGGATCTGGCCCTTCATCTCCTCGATGTTGGCGCGGGTCCAGATGGCCGGGTGAATGCCGTTCTTGATGGCGGCGTTCTCCGCGGGCAGGCCGAAGCTGTCCCAACCCAGGGGGTGCATGACCTCGTAGCCGCGCATGCGGCGGAAGCGCGCGGTGACGTCGCCCAGCGTGTAGTTGCGCACATGGCCCATGTGGATGCGGCCGCTGGGGTAGGGCAGCATCACCAGCATGTAGAAGGTCTTGGAGCCCGGCAGCAGCTCGCTGGCCCGCTTGGCGCGGAAGGCGCCGGTCTCGAGCCAGCGGCGCTGGATCTCGGGTTCCTGGGTCAGGGGCTGGAACGGCATGGCGAAACTCCATCGGAACCCTTGATTCTACAAGGAAATCCCGCGTTTTCCACCGCCCTTCAGAAGCTCCAGTGCAGGCCTACGGAAACGCTGGACCGGGGCTCGATCTGCAGGCCGTTGACCCGCTGGGCCAGGGGCAGCTGGGCGAAGGCATAGACCTGCAGGCTGCGGGTGACCTCCACGGTGAGGCCGGGGCTGAGGTAGGCCAGCGTTGCGCCACTGTTGGCCACGTCGGCATTGGTGCCAACCTCGCGCTTCTCGGCCCGCACGTTCACTTGCAGGTGGGGGGCAATCCCGGCCAAGCCCGTGTAGCGGACGCCGAAGTTGGCGTTCAGACCGTCCCCAGGCTTGAAGCCATCCTTCTCTGCCAGGGGCTTCTGGAACAACACCTGCCCGAAGCAGCCCCAGTGCTCCCCGAGGCTACCGAAGGCGTAGACCCCGAAGAGCAGGTCCGTGGTGCCGGTGCCCAGCTGCAGGCCGCGGTCCAGGGCCTCTCCCGCCTGGGCCCCGGCGTTGAAGATCTGCTTCGTGCCGCCCGTGGGCAGCTTCACGCCGAGTTGCACGCCAAAGTAGTGGTCCTCCGTGAAGCCCTGGTAGCGGCCGAGCACCCGGACATCCCCCAGGCCGCTGGCCCGGGAGAAGGAGGGCTCCGTGTCCCCCTCGGCGGTGGTCACGTGATACCGGTTGAAGCTCGGCAGGACCAGGGCCACGCCCCAGTCCACGGTCGGGCTGTAGTCCAGGGTCAGCGTCGTGTTGCGGTTGAGGGTCTTCTCCTGGATCTCCTGGTCATTGGGGAACGCAAAGGCGCCCCGACCCACGGACTGGGTGCCCGCCCGCAGCTGATCCTGGTTGAAGTAGTCATAGCGGAGGTCGAAGCGGAGGCCGGGCTTGAGCGCGTAGCCCTGGCTGGCCCAGTCCGAGTTCAGCGTGCAGCCGCAGGCGCCGCAGGCCTGGGCTGCCGGCGCGACGGCCAGGAAGAGGCCCAGGAGGGGCAGCAGGCTCAGGCGGGAGGGGTGGTTCATCGGGCACTCCAGAAGCGGGTCTGCCCCCAGGATGCCTGTCCGGACAGAGGGTTACCTGCGTCACTTTGTCGCAGCGCCCAGTCCCCCTACTTCAGAGGCCGCCGCCGGTCGGCCTTGCGCTGCAGGCTGCGGCGGTGCATGCCCAGCCGGCGCGCGGCCTCGCTGAGGTTGCCCTCGCAGTCCGACAGCACCCGCTGCAGGTGCTCCCACTCCACCCGGGCCAGGGAGGGCGTCTCCAGGTCCACCGCCTCGGCGCGGGGGGCCTCGGGATCGAAGGCCGCCAGGATCTCATCCACATCCGCGGGCTTGGTGAGGTAGTGCACCGCCCCCATTCGGACGGCCTCCAGGGCCGTGGCGATGCTGCCGTAGCCCGTGAGCATGAGCACCCGCGTGGTGGGGTCGATGGCCTTGAGCCAGCGCAGCAGGTCCAGGCCGGAGTCCCCGGGCATGCGGAGGTCAAGCACCGCGAACTCCGGGCTGTCCGCTTCGGCCAGCGCCACCGCCTCGGCGGCGTTCGCGGCGGTGCGGACCTCATAGCCCCGGGCGGTCAGGGCCTTGGCCAGGCGCTCCCGGTAGACGACATCGTCGTCCACCAGCACCAGGGAGGGTTGGGTCTCAGGCATGGGGCCAGTCCAGCTGCACGGTGGTGCCGCTGCCGGCAGCCGAGGCCACCCGCAGCTCGCCGCCGAGCTGCTCCGCGAAGGTGCGGGCCAGGAACAGCCCCAGGCCCATGCCGGAGCCCGCGGGCTTGGTGCTGAAGAAGGGCTCGCCCACCCGCGCCAGCACTTCGGCGCTCATGCCGCAGCCCTGGTCGAGAACCTCCACCTGCCAGCGCTCGGGCCCCCGGCGGGCGCAGACACGGACCTGCCCGGGCCGCGCCGTGGCCTCCAGGGCGTTGGCCACCACCGCGCGCAGGGCCCTCGCCAGACCGCGCCGGGGCATGGTGCCGCAGGCTTCCGGGGGCCAGTCGAAGGCCAGGCGGGCCCGATCCTCGGGCGCCACGCCCTCCAGCAGGTCGGCTTCCAGCTCCGACCAGGCCAGGTCCCGGAAGTCCTCGCCGAGGCTGGTCCCGCTGGGGTCCGCCAGCTGATCGAGAATCCGGCGGCAGCGGTCCACCTCCGAGCGGATGAGCGCCGCGTCCTGGGGGATGTCGCCGTCCACCAGACCCAGGGCGTCCGCAGCCCGCTGGAGCTCCTTCGCCGCGATGGCGATGGTGCCCAGGGGGGTGCCCAGCTCGTGAGCCACGCCCGCGGCCAGGGTGGTGAGGGCCGCCAGCCGCGCCTGCCGGGCGGTGAGGTCCCGCAGGGCCGCCAGCTCCTCGTCCCGCTGGCGCAGGGCCTCGGTGACCCGACCCACGAAGGCGGCGATGAGCCCGGCCGTGATGGCGAAGGCCACCCACATGCCGACCAGGTGCAGGGAGATGCCCCCCTCGTCGTGGTTCATGTGGGCCAGGGAGTGGACGTGCACGTTCCAGAAGAAGAGCAGGCCGAAGCCCGCGATGGCCAGGGCACTCAGGGCCCAGGCCCAGACGCCCCGCAGGACCACGGCCGCCAGGGTGACGTGCACGAGGTAGATGGCCGTGAAGGGATTGGCAGGTCCCCCGCTGAGGTAGAGCAGGCCCGTGAGCAGCAGGATGTCCAGGCCCAGCACCAGGCCCGGCAGTGAGGGATGTACCGCCTCCGGCTGCCGCAGCCGCAGCTGGAGGAACAAGTTGCTGAGGGCGCCCAGGGCCACCAGGCCCAGCAGCGGCAGCGGGGAAAGCTCACCCGGCAGGAGGCGCAGGGACACCAGGATGGCGGCCGTCTGCGCGGCCACGGTGATCCAGCGCAGGCGCAGCAGCCAGGTGAGCGAGATGTCGGAGTTGGGTCGGGTCATGGAGGGGCCATTGTCCCATCAATGACGGGGGATCCGGGGATCCCTGGGCTGCGTCAGGATGTCGCAGCCACGGACGTCCAGACCTATAAACCCCCCGCACCATGCCTCGTATCACAGGGGTCCGTTCCCTGTAACCGGAGGTAGATCTATGACCTGGCGTTCCCTGCGACCCGTCGCCCTGGCGGCCCTTCCCCTGTGTCTGGTGGCCCAGACCCCACCCGCCGACAAGGCCCCGGCGCCTGGCGCCAAGGCTCCCGCCGCTGCCACAGCCGCCCCAGCGACCCCGGCCCCGAATGCCCTCAAGCCCTTCGCCGAGGTCATCAAGGAGGCCAAGGAGCTCCCAGGGCTCTTCCCCCTCTGGCAGAAGGACGACAAGGTCTGGCTCGAGCTGAGTCCCGCCCAGCTGGACCAGCCCTACTTCTTCGCCGTCAGCACTACCCAGGGCATCGGCGAGCGCGGCATCTACGGCGGCATGATGGGTGACACCCACGTGGTGCAGTTCAAGCGCATCGGCAACCACCTGCAGCTGATCGCCAAGAACCTGGACTTCACCGCCAAGGAGGGTACGCCCATCGCCCGCGCCGTGCGCGAGGGCTTCTCGGACAGCCTGCTGGTCTCGGCCCCGGTGCTGAGCCAGCCCCACCCCGAGCGCAAGACCTTCCTCGTGGAGGCCAATGCCCTCTTCTTCAACGACATTCCCATGGGCGCCACCGAGCTCGAGGCGGCCTTCCGCCAGCCCTACAGCCTGGACAAGACCAACACCAGCTTCGTCACCGTGCGCGGCACCGCCGATCAGGCCGCCTTCACCGTCAGCGCCCACTACGCCCTGGCCAAGCTGATGCTGCCCCCGCCCTCCATGCCCGGCGCCACGCCCCCGCCCTTCACGCCGCTGCCCAGCACCCTCGAGGATGTGCGCAGCCTCTTCCTGGGCTTCCACTACACCCTCTCCACCCTGCCCGAGCCCATGCGGCCCCGGCTGGCGGACGAGCGCGTGGGCCACTTCGTGACCACCCGCTGGGACTTCACCCAGGACCTCAGCCCCGATCCCAAGGTGCGGCTCGTGCACCGCTGGCGCCTGGAGAAGAAGGACCCCGCCGCGTCCCTTAGCGAGCCCCGCCAGCCCATCACCTACTGGCTCGACCGCAACATGCCGGAGAAGTACCGCAAGACCGTGACCGCGGGCATCCTCGAGTGGAACCATGCCTTTGAGCGCCTGGGCTTCAAGGACGCGGTGCGGGTGGAGGTGCAGCCCCAGGACGCCGCCTGGGACACCCAGGACACGCGCCACGCCTCGGTCCGCTGGCTGGTGGGCACGGACATCGGCTTTGCCATCGGACCCAGCCATGTGGATCCGCGCACGGGCGAGATCCTCGACGCCGACATCGGCGTGGGCGACATCTGGACCCGCCAGCCCCGCCGCCAGGTGGTGGAGGAGCTGCCCCGGCTCCAGAGCCGCCACGCCGCCCACGCCTGCGCCTACGAGGCCGAGGCCGCCCAGGAGCTGTCCTTCGCCATGGACCTGCTGGAAGCGCGCGGAGACCTGGATCCCGACAGCCCCGAGGCCGACGCCTACGTGATGGCCGTGCTCAAAGACGTGATCACCCACGAGGTGGGCCACACCCTGGGCCTGCGCCACAACTTCCGGGCCTCCACCATCTACACCGAAGCCCAGCTGCAGGACGCCAGCTTCACCCGCGCCAACGGCCTCACGGGCTCCGTGATGGACTACAACGCCCTCAACATCGCCACCAAGGGCCAGGCGCAGGGCGAATACGTGATGAGCACCCTGGGCCCCTACGACTACTGGGCCATCGAATACGCCTACAAGCCCCTGGAGCCGGCCAGCGAGAAGGCCGAGCTGGCCCGCATCGCGGCCCGCAGCCAGAAGGAGCCCCTGCTGGCCTATGGCACGGATGAGGAGGCCGGGTTCCCGGGCATGGACGGCATGGATCCCGAGGTGAACCGCCGCGACCTGGGCGCCGATCCCCTGGGCTACTACCGGAAGCGCCTGCAGCTCAGCCGGGAGCTCTGGGACCGCCTCCAGGACAAGCAGCTGAAGGACGGCGAGAGCTACGCCATCCTGCGCCGGAACTTTGACGGCGCCCTGGGCCAGGTGGCTCTGACCTCCAACCTCGCCGCCAAATACGTGGGCGGTGTGGTCCACCTGCGCGACCATGCGGGCAGCCCCCGCGCACCCTTCACGCCGGTGCCCGCCGCCCGGCAGCGGGAGGCCCTGAAGCTGCTGGAGACCGGCCTGTTCAGTGCGGATTCCTTCCGCTTCCGGCCCGAGTTCATGGCCAAGCTGACGGTCAACCAGTTCGAGCGGGGCATGAACCCGGACTACTCCCTGAGCAGCCGCCTGCTCTCGGTCCAGCGGCAGACGCTCAACCAGCTCATGAATGTGGGCGTGGCGACCCGGATCCTCGACGCCACCGACAAGCTGACGGAGCCCAAGGCCGCCTTCCGCCTGGCGGAGCTCTTCGAGACCCTCCAGGGCGCCATCTGGAGCGAGGCCAGGACCGGCAAGGATGCCCCCACGCTGCGGCGCAACCTGCAGAAGGAACACCTCCGCAACCTGGTGGGCCTGGTCCTGCGGGCCAATCCGGCCACGCCGGAGGATGCCCGGGCCCTGGCCCGGGAGGGCCTGAAGGGCCTGGCCACGCAGCTTCGCGCCGCGGGCGCCAAGCCCGCCTTCAGCAAGGAGACCCGTGCCCACTTCGCCGAGTGCCTCGCCTCCATCGACGAGACCCTCAAGGCGATGGTCACCCGCAGCGGCCTGTAGGCCAATTCCCGCAGACCAACCCGGCCGGATCCCCCCAGGGACCGGCCGGGTTTGCCGTTCCGAGGGCGTTCCCCCACGGTGAGGCGCCGTTCGGCCATCCCAGGCTGCAGTTCCGGGGACTCAACCGGGGGGTTCGGCTCGCTGTCTAGACTGTAAAATTGGGGCGAGCCCAAGGCCTGCCCCCCGCCCGGAGAACCCGTGAGACCCGAGCCCCCAGACGCCCACCCCGGCCTTGGCTGCCCCCCTGGATGGCGCCGAGGCCTGGACCTGAGGGCGTCCGTCCTGCTGGCCGCCTTGGTGCTCCTGCTGGCCGCCTGCGGCTCCTCGGGAAGCTCCCCCGCCCCATCCAGCGGTGGCACCGGGGAAACAGGCAGCACAGGCACGCCCGGCGTCTTTGCGGGCAGCATCCTGCTCGGCAGTCCCACCGCCACCTCCATCAAGGCCAATGTGCTCTCGGCCACCCAGAGCGGGACGGTCTACCTGGCCTGCGGTACGGTGAAGGGCACCTATCCGCTCAAGTCCGCGGCCGTGCCGCTCACGGCCGGAATGCCGGTGGAGCTGGCGCTCACAGGCCTCGCCGCCAACACCCAGCACTACTACCGGCTCTACTACCAGCCCGCCGGGGGCTCCTACGGCGCCACGGCCGAATACGCCTTCCACACGGCCCGCCCCGCCGGCAGCACCTTCACCTTCACGGTCCAGGCCGACAGCCACATGGACGAGAACTCCAGCCAGGACATCTACCTCCGGTCCCTGGGCAACATCGCCGCCGCCGGGGCGGACTTCCACGTGGACCTGGGGGACACCTTCATGTGCGAGAAGCACACGGGACCCCTCAGCGCCGTGGTCCAGTCTGCGCCGGACTACGCCACGGTGGCCGCACGCTACACCTACGAGCGGGGGAACTTCGGCACCCTGAGCGCGGGATCCCCCCTCTTCCTGGTGAACGGCAACCATGAGGGCGAGTCCGGCTGGTTCCTCAACGGCACCGCCAGCAACCTGGCCATCTGGACCACCCAGGCCCGCCTCCGGTACTTCGTGAACCCGGTGCCCGACGGCTTCTACAGCGGGGATGGCGTGGACGAACCCTTCGTGGGCAAGCGGGCCACCTGGTACGCCTGGACCTGGGGCGACGCCCTCTTCGTGGTGCTGGATCCCTTCTGGAACACCGCGAAGCAGCCGGGCTCCGATGGCTGGAACCTCACCCTGGGCGACCGCCAGTACGCCTGGCTCCAGCAGACCCTCACTGGCAGCCCCGCGAAGTACAAGTTCATCTTCATCCACAACCTCGTGGGCGGCCTCGACGGCCAGATGCGCGGCGGCATCGAGGCGGCGCCCTTCTTCGAGTGGGGCGGCAAGAACGCCGACGGCACCGCAGGCTACGCCCTCAAGCGGCCCACCTGGACGGACCCCATCCACACCCTGCTGGTCCGCACGGGCGTCACCGCCGTCTTCCACGGCCACGACCACCTCTATGCGAAGCAGGACCTGGACGGCATCGTCTATCAGGAGGTGCCCCAGCCCAGCGCCGTCAACAGCCAGAGCGGCGCCACCCTCGCGGCCGCCTACCACTACACGGCGGGCACCATCCTCAGCAGCTCCGGCCACCTGCGGGTGACCGTGGCGCCGGACAAGGTGACGGCCCAGTACATCCGCACCTGGCTGCCCGCCGCCGAGACCGCCACGCTGAAGAACGGCTCCGTGGACCACACCTGGACCGTGGCCGCGCCCCTCAAGACCCGGACCCCATGAAGGTAGCCCGCGACCTCCCTCCGCTGCTGCTGCCAGCGCTGCTTGCCGGTGTCCTGGTGATCCTGGCCTGCCAGTCCGCCGGGGGCTCCGCACCCGCCGCTGCCACGGCCAGCGCTCCGGTGGCGGCCTTCCCCGCCCCCTCGGGCAGCCCCGTGGTGGGCCTGTCCCTGGCCTTCACGGACGCCAGCACCGGCGGTCCCACCGCCTGGACCTGGAGCTTCGGAGACGGCGGCACCAGCACCCTGCAGAACCCCACCCACGCCTACCTGGTGGCGGGCACCTTCACGGTGACCCTGCGGGCCACCAACACCGCCGGGGCCACCACCGCCAGCCGCTCCCTCACGGTGGGAGCGGGCGCCGCTGGCGCTGCCTTCAGGGGCAACGTCGTGCTGGGCAGCCCCACGGCTACCTCCATCCTGGTCAACGTCTTCTCGCCGGACCAGGGCGGCACGATCTACCTGATCTACGGCACGGCATCGGGCACCACCACCCGGCAGAGCCCCGCCGCGACCCTGGTGGCCGGCACACCTTTGGAGATCAGCCTGGACGGCCTCAGCCCGGACACCCAGTACACCTACCGCCTCTGCTACCAGGTCGGCACCGCCAGCGCCTCCGTGGGCGAGGAGTGCACCTTCCACACGGCCCGCCCCGCAGGCAGCACCTTCACCTTCTGCCTCCAGGGCGACAGCCACCCGGAGCGGCTCAAGACCCAGTTCGATGCGGCCCTCTACCAGCGCACCCTCCAGACCGCCGCCGCAGACCGGCCGGACTTCTACCTGCTCCTGGGCGACGACTTCAGCGTGGACACGCTGGATCCCGCCACCGTCAACGCCGCCCTGGTGACGGAGCGCTACACCCTGCAGCGACCCTACCTCGGGATCGTCGGCCGCTCGGCCCCGGTGTTCCTGGTGAACGGCAACCACGAGCAGGCGGCGCGGTATCTGCTGGACGGCACGCCCAACAATGTCGCGGTGTGGGCCCAGACCGCCCGGAACCGCCACTACTCCCAGCCGGCGCCCGACAGCTTCTATTCCGGCAACACCGAGGTGGTGCCCAACATCGGCCTGCTGCGCAACACCTTCGCCTGGACCTGGGGCGAGGCGCTGTTCGTGGTGATCGATCCCTACTGGGGCTCACCGGTCTGCGTGGACGACCCCTTCTTCGGCGGCGCCAAGCGCAGCAACCTCTGGGACATCACCCACGGGGACGCCCAGTACCAGTGGCTCAAGGCCACCCTGGAGCAGAGCCGCGCCAAGTACAAGTTCGTCTTCGCGCACCACGTGATGGGCACCCAGCGCGGCGGCATCGAGGTGGCGGGCCTCTACGAGTGGGGCGGCAGCAGTGCCAACGGCAGCTGGGGCTTCACCGCCAACCGGCCCACCTGGGCCTCCCCCATCCACCAGCTCATGGCCGCCAACAAGGTCACCATCTTCTTCCAGGGCCACGACCACATCTGGGTGCGCCAGCAGCTGGACGGCGTCACCTACCAGACGCTCTCGGAGCCGGCCGATCCCAACTACTCACTCTTCAACTCGGACGCCTACCTCAGCGGCGACAAGCTCCCCAACACCGGCTACACCCGGGTCAGCGTGGCCCCCACCGGCGTGAAGGTGGACTACGTCCGCACCTGGCTCCCCGCCGATGAAGGCCCCGGCAAGGTCAGCGGCAGCGTGGCGTTCAGCTACACGATCCCCTAGCTCAAGTGCTTTTGACGGGGGTCAAAGGGATGGACGGGGATCACTGAACTCCAGTTTGGAGCTGGGGAGCTGACCGCCGGAACTCACCCTCCCGCCGCGCGCAGACGATGAAAAGGACCACCACCCTCGGAGGTCCTATGAACATGCGCCATCTCCTCGTCCCGGCCCTGCTCTAGGTTTATTCGGCTTTGCATTGAAAGAAAAGGGATATGGAACACGCATTTGACGCTCGTTTTGGCCAACAGTTATGTGATTCGATCGCAAGAGAGCTTGGCTTTGTCTGCAGTTTCATGGGGATTGGCGGCGTCATTGTCGCATCCAGTGCGCGGGAAAGAATCGGGAAAGTCCATGCCATTGCCGCCCGTATCATGGCCGGTGAGATGAGCCAAAAGGCTGTCACGGCAGAGGAGGCCGCCCGCTCAAAGGACGTCAGGGAAGGCCTCAATATCGCCATTGACCTCGACGGTGTCCGGCTCGCCAATTTCGCCATTGCCGGCGCGTTGGCCAAGGTTGAACCACTGGCTCACGTCATGAGCCAATTCGTCATTCTGGTGATGCGGGTTCAGTTCGCCGACAAGGCTCGGCTGGCCCATGTCGCAGCGCAGGTGGATCGGGCCGACCAGGCAGTCACCACGGCCTTTTCCGCTGCAGAGGGCGGCGAAGCGGCTGTCACTGCCCTGATGGATGCAACCAGCCGCATCAGCTTGTTCATCGAGCAGATTCGGAGTGTTGCGCGGATGACCAATATGCTTTCCCTGTATGCCAGGATCGAAGCCGCGTGTGTCGGTGATGCCGGCCAGGGTTTTGCGGTCGTTGCGACTGAAGTCAAGAGCTTGTCAAACAGATCGGCCAATAGCACGGAGGAGATCACGAGGCAGGTCGGACAGGTTCAGGTGGCCGCCAAGGGGGTCATCGGCTCCTTTTCCGCCGTGTCAAAGTCGGTCGGCTTCCTGAAGTCTTCCATTGCCCAAATCGCAACGACCATGGCGACGGCAGAAACCCTTGAGAACAGCGCGGCAACGGCGATCGCATTCGATCCTGCCTTTGGTCAGGAACTGTGCGACATGGTCGCCGGACGACTTGGCTACGTTTGTTCCTTCATGGGAAAGGGTGGCCTCATTGTGGCGTCCAGCGCTCGGGAGCGGATCGGCAACATCCACGCTGTTGCCGCCAGCATCATGGCGGGGAAAATCGACGAACGCGCTGTGACGGCCGAAGAAGCCGCGACCTCGGAGGGAATGCGGGAAGGCTACAGCGTCGGCATTGACCTTGGAGGCGTACGGATGGTTAATTTCGGGATCGGGGGGCCCCTGGCAGAAGTCACACCGCTGGCGCGGGTGATCAGCCGATTTGTAACCTCAGTGCTGGGGTCCCGGAGTGCCGATTCCATCCGGAATCACTGGGTCTCCCAGCAGATCGAGACAACCACCCAATTCGCTTCGGATGCGGAGAGGGACGCAAAGGGCGCCATCGACACGGTCGGGCTGTTGACCGAAGCGATCAGCCAGATCGGACGCATTACGGGCCAGATCCGCGACATCGCAGAACAGACCAACCTCCTGGCGTTGAATGCCACCATCGAGGCCTCCCGTGCCGGCGCCGCTGGCAGGGGGTTCGCAGTGGTGGCGAATGAAGTGAAGACCCTCTCCAAGCAGGCGGGGGAAGCCACCTTCGACATCCATCGCCAGATCAGCATGATTGAGGGTGAAACCCGCAAGGTGCACGAAGCCATCTCGGCCGTATCCCGGTCGGTCCACGAGATCACCACCCAGGTTGCGAAGATGGCCGCGTAGCCGGGTCATTCGCCCCCTGGGGCTTTGGCAGCCAGATGGGCTCAGAAGGACTTACTCCAGCCCCAGCCGCTCGCGGAGCTTGGGGGTGGCGCCGCGGCTGGCCTCGAGCTCCACGCCGCCGGTCATGCGCACCATGACCCGGGCGCCGCCGCCGGAGGAGCGGAGGCCCAGCACCGCTTCGGGGCGGATGAGCAGGTGGCGGTGGATGCGCAGCAGGCCCGCGTCCGGAAAGAAGGCCTCCACCTCGCCCAGGGTCTTCCACTTGGTGCGGAAGCGGTCCCCGGCAAAGGCCCACACCACCTGTTCCTCCACCTCGAAGAAGGCGGTCTTGGCCAGGTCCAGGAAGAGCATGCCGCCCCCGGCGGTGACGGGGTAGCGCGTGGCGCGGGGGCCCTTCTCGGGCTCGGTGTTCTCCTCGCGGCCCAGGTGCCGACGGATGCGCGCCAGGGCCTTCACCAGCCGGGGCGTGGTCACGGGCTTCAGCAGGAAGTCCACGGCCTCCAGGTCGAAGGCCTCCACCGCGTGCTCCGCAAAGGCCGTTACGAAGACCACGGGCACTTTCTCGGGCAGGGAGGCGCGCAGGGCGAGGCCGTCCAGACCCGGCATCTGGATGTCCAGGAAGAGCCCGTCCACCGCGGGGGCGGACCGCATCCACTCCTCCATCTCCAGGCCGTTGCTGAAGGTCGCCACCACCTCGCAGCCGCAGTCCTCCAGCAGCCGGGCCAGGCGCTTCTGATTCAAGGGCTCATCCTCGGCGATGGCCACCCGCAGCGGAGTCATGCGCCCAGCCTATCCCGCACGCGCAGCTCGGCCAAGGTCCAGCCGTCTTCCGAGTGCAGTTCCAGGGAGGCGTCCAGCGACGGCGTGAGGGCGAGTCGCTCCCGCAGGTGGTGCAGGCCCGTGCCTTCGGCCTCGCCTGGCTTAAGGGCCTGGCCGGTGTTCGCCACCCGGAAGATGAGATCACGAGAGCTGCGGGACACGCCGATGCGCAGCGTGCCGCCCTCTGGGTGGGCGGCGATGCCGTGCTTGATGGCGTTCTCCACCAGGGGCAGCAGCAGCAGCGGGGGCAGCTTCACGGCATCGGCCCACTCCGGCCAGTCCCACTTCAGCTGCAGGCGGGCGCCAAGGCGAATCCCCTCGATGCCCAGGTAGTGCTTGAGCAGGGCGCGTTCCTGGCTCAGCGGCAGCTCGCTGGCGCCACTCTGGCGGGTGAGCATCCGCAGCATCTCCACCAGCCCGACGATGGCCTCCTCCGCCGCATCCGGGTCCTCGTGCACCAGCTCCGCCAGCCCGCCCAGGATGTTGTAGAGGGCGTGGGGATGCAGCTGGGCCTGAAGGGCCTTGACCTGGGCCTGCCGGGCCCGCTCGAGCAGCTCGGCCTCCGTGGACTCGGCCCGCTCCTTGTCGGCAAGGAACCAGCCCAGCACCATGGCGAAGGGCAGGTTCAGCAGGAAGAGCATGAACTCCTGGCGGTGGGCCGGAAAGGCCTTGGCGAAGAGGCCCGGGGCTGCTGCGGGCTCGCTGGCGACGGGCTCCTGGACTTCGGTGGCCGGGGCCTCCAGCACCTGCGGGACGGGCGTGGGAACCGCCGCAGCAGGCTCACGCTGCGGCTGAGCCACGGGTGGCCGCGGCTGCACCTCGCGGCGCGGAGGTGCCGTGTCCCGGGGCCGAGGAGCCTGCTCGCCCAGCGTCTGCTCCGCGTCTCGCCGCGGAGGACGCGGTCCCCGGCGTTCCCCCGGAGGCAGCAGCTCCCAGGGCACCTCGCCGGGGTTGTGGGGGGGCTTGGCCTCCTGGTCCTGGGGCCGATCTCCGCGCCGGCGGCTGCGAGCAGCCGGGTCCTGGGCTTCTTGGGGCCTCGGATCTTCGCGTTCCTGGAGGACCAGGGCGGACTTGGCCTCGGCGGCCGGGGCCGGGCGGGGTCCGCGGGCTGGCCGATCCTCCGGGAAGAGCCCGCTCATCAGCAGCAGCAGGGCCGCCAGCCAGGCGATGTTCCAGGGCAGGGCCTGGAGGCAGCCCCGCCAGAGGGGTGCGATGGGGCGCGCGTCCTGGGTCCACTGCCAGGGGATGGGGCTCAGGGCCAGGTGCCCCGCCAGCACCAGGGCCGGCACCACGAACTCGCCCACCCCCAGGCGGCCGAAGGGCTGCCCCGCGAGCAGCCGCACCAGCACCCAGACCAGTCCGAACACAATCAGTGCGCCCCAGGTGGCCGGGAGCCGGAACCGCTTGGCCGTGGAGGCCGGGAAGTCCTGGAGTCGCATGGGGGTCCTTGGCAGATAGGGCGGGGGAGGGCTCAGGAAAGGGTGACAGGCTGGCCGTTCAGGGCGCGTCCCGGACCAGGCGGACGAAGTTCAGGCCGCGGATGGCATCGCCCTGGGGGCCGAAGGAGTAGCCGATGGAGGTCGTGCCGTTCTTCGTGACCGAGTGGGCCGTGGCGTAGGGATAGGGAGGCCCGACCTTGGGATCACTGCGCTGACAACCGGCGCCATGTACGTCCACCCAACCACTGGAAGGCCAGCCCAGGGCTCGCCCGAAGGGGATGTAGACCGCCTGGCTACCCGCCGAGCCCGTGGTGCTGTAGCCCGCATGGGTGGTGGAGGTCCAGTAGTAGGGGAAGTCAGCATCCCCGTTCTCGTTGGTGATGCCGGTGCAGGTGAAGTAGGCCGTGTCCAGGGCGGGCTTGCCGTTGTAGTCCGGGGCATTGGCGTAGCTCACCAGGCTGTGGAGCTCCTTGGCGTTCGGCAGGCGCCAGTCCGCGTGGCCCAGGTGGCGGGCCGCGCTCCGGGCCTGGGCCCAGGCCAGAGCCGCCTGCCAGGTCACGGGGCTGCCGTTGTCGGCCTTCGTCCACATGAGACCCGTGGCCGCATCGCGGACGGTGCCATCCCCCAGGTCCGTAAAGGCGTTGTTGCCATAGCCACCAGTACCCCGCACCAGCTGCACGAAGAAGGTCTTCTCCGCGCCGCCGGGCATGATCAGGTCGTAGCCCTTGATGCGACCATCGGCCAGGTTCAAGCCGAAGAGCTTGGGATAGCCAGTCTCTGCCGGGTTCAGGGTGAAGAGGTTGCTGGAGGCATATTGGGAGTCGATGAGCCGCTCCCCGGTGCTGGTCTGGCCGTAGGCGAAGACGAAATAGGCCGTGTCGATGAAGGGCGTCAGCACCGAGGTGTCGGTGCCGGTGTAGCTGCTGGGGTCCGTGCCCCTGAAGTTCATCAAGGAGTAGAGCTCCTTGATGGTGGGCAGGCGCCAGTCGCTGATGCCGCCGTAGGTCATGGCATTCACCGTGGCCACCCAGGCCTGGGCTCCGGACCAGGTCTTCTTGTCGGCCGAAGTGGGTGCGGCGAGGGTGGTGTTGGGTCCCCGCATCCAGCGCAAGCCCGTCACCGAGTCGAGGACAGTCTTGCCGTCGCTGGCGAGGGTGTAGGCGGGGGCGTGGTCCGCGAACTGTGCGTCCTGCCCATAGAATGCCGCCGAGGCCACGGGGGCCGCAAGCTCCCCGGTGGCGTCGTAGCACTTGGTCTGGCCGGAATCCACGATGGGATAGGTGAGGGCGGCGCTCGCACTGGTCACGGACACGGTGCGGGTGGCGGGGCCGCTGGACCCACCGGTATTCGAAGCGATGAGGCTGACCGTGTAGGTCCCCGCCGCAGTGTAGGCATGGGTGGGGTTCTGCACGGTACTGGTGGAGCCGTCCCCGAAGGTCCAGGACCAGGAGCTGGGGCTCCCGGTGGAGGCGTCCGTGAACGTGACCGTCTGGCTCGCCACGGGGGCTGAGGGTGCGACCGTGAAGGCTGCGGACGGAGCGGACACCGCGGTCTGGGAGCTGCTGGCACTCCCGCCGCTTCCACACCCCAGCCAGGCGAAGGCCCCGAGGCAGGTGAGCAGGCTCTGGAGGGTGCGGCGGGTGATCATGGGTCCTTTGATTATGAGCGTGCTCGGGAGTCGCTGGAAACAAGAGGACGGATCAGTGCCCACTGAAGGCTGAGTCGCTGTAGGCATAGCGCCGGGCCCGGTGGACGGCATTGGTCATGGGGAGGCGGTCACCCAGCGCGGTCTTGGCGCCGCTGGCGGTGATGGGGTTGATGTACTCCCAGACCACCTCTCCGGTCGAGGTGACTTCCATCAGATAGCCGGTGGTGGTGGCGCAGATCAGCGTGTTGCCGTTCGGGAGGCGCTGGGCGCTGCCTCCGAACTGACTGAAGAGGGTCAGGTTGCCCACAGAACCATACTTCCACGCCACCTGCTTGGACAGGAGCTGATTGGCCTTCATGGAGTCCTTGTCAAAGGTCCAGGTCGTATAGCCGGCGCTAGGCGGGTCGATGTAAGTGGGGCCCGCGATGCCAGCGGCGTTCATGTGGGGGTTGATCTCGAACACGTAGGACTGGGGCGTGCGCTGGTAGAGGTACTGGTTGTTGTTGAAGAGCAGCAGGTTCCCGGCCCCAGAGAGACCACTGGCGATCCAGGTCACATCACTGCTGCCGCCGATCTGCTTGTTCCCCGAGGTGGCGGTCTCCCAGTTCGTTCCCACCGAAGGCGGATTCCCCTGGCTGTAGCGGGCCGGGTCGCCGAAGCGGTAGAGGAAGTCGCCCGCGGTGGTGGCCGCCAGGCTGATGCTGCCCGTGGGATTCCCGGAGAGGAACGTGGCGCCGTGGTCGATGAGGTAGCACTCACCCTGCCGCGAGTTGACCACAATCTGATCCAGCGTCGAGTTGAAGTCGAGGGAGTTGCAGTCCAGCCAGTTGCTGCGCACCGGCCGCCCGGGCAGGTTGAGGTTGATCTTCCCGGGATAGTCGGCGATGGTCTTGCCCCCGGCCACAGCGTTCGCCTTGCTGGCGTCGACGCTCTGGATGGCGTGGTCCCAGAAGGACCACTCCCAGACAATGGTTCCGCTCATGTCCACTTCCACGAGGGTGTCCACCTGGGCACCGTCGAAGGGAGCATCGGCCGGATCACAGCCGGCGGCCAGACACTGGGCCGAGGTAAGGTCCTTGTTCGCCAGGTAGAGGGTGGCGTAGGCGTTCAGCTTGGGATCGAAGATGCGCGCGAAGGCCCCGTGGGGGTGGTAGGAGCTGCGGGCCTCGGTGTACTGCCAGACGGTGTTGCCGTTCCAGTCGACCTCCTTGAGGCCCGTCGGGCCACTGGCGCCCATACTCCAGTCCAGCACATTGCCGTTCGCCAGGAGCCGGGGATCAGTCCCGGTAGGCCAGGTGTGGACCACGCGACCGTCCATGTCGATCAGCCGGGAAGTCCCCGCGGCATCCAGGAACGTATAGCCGCTGTAGGCAGCGCTGGTGTCCCAGGACTGGGTGCCCGTGGAGCGCTGGAAGGCCTGATAGTCGCTGGTGCCGGCGTAGGGATTTTCGACGCTGGTGCGCCCGGCGATGGTGGCGCCCGGGGTGAGGGTGCGTCCGGCCAGAGCGGGATGGGTCGCCTTGTATCGGAAGGCACGGAAGATCGAGTTGACCATGGGGAGGCGGTCACCCAGCACCTTGTAGACAGTGGGCCCGGACAGGGGAACGATGTATTCCCAGACAGTCCCGCCGGCTGGTGTCACTTCCAGAATGTGGCCTTCGGTGTCGGCACAGACCAGGGTGTTCCCATTGGGTAGACGCTGGGCGCTGCAGCCGATGGTGCTGAACAGGGTCTGGCTGTCCAGCGAGTAGAAGTTCCCCACGACCTGCTTGGAGACCTGCCGAGGGCTGTTGTCTGTCACCGCGGGCCGGGTGAGCGTGACATAGCCAGCGTCGGGCGGATTCACGTACTTCCCCGTGTCAATGCCGCTGGCATCAAGGTAGGGGTTGATCTCCATCACGTAGGACTGGGCGGCGTGTTCGGAGAGGTATTCGGCATTGTTGAAGACGAGGAAGTGCCCGGCGCCGCTAAGGCCTTCCTGCATCCACTGGATGTCGTGCGCGCCCCCTAGCTGCTTGTGGCCGGTAGTGGAAAGGGTCCAGTCCTCCAGGATGGAGGGCTTGGTGCCCTGGTCGTAGCGGGCGGGGTCCCCGAAGCGGTAGAGGAAGTCCCCCGCGCTGGTGGCCGCCAGAGAGATGCTGCCAGTCGGGTTCCCCGAGAGGAAGGTGTTGCCATGGTCGATGACATAGAACTCGCCTTGCACGGAGTTGATGACGATCTGGTCGAGCGACTGGTTGTAGTCCAGTGAGTTGCAGTGCAGCCAGTCGGCCTTCAGGTTGTGCCCCGCGAGGTTGAGGTTCAGCTTGTTGGGGTAGTCGGCAATGGTCTTGCCGCTGCCGACGTAGTTCGACTTGGTGGAGGCAACATCCTGCACGAGGTGATCGAAGAAGCACCACTCCCACACGATGGTGCCGCTGGCATCCACCTCCACGATGGCGTCCAGCTGGGCGCCTGTCGAGGGCGCTCGGGTGGGGTCCGCCCCCGCTTCGATGAGCTGGGCGTAGGTGAAGTCCTTGTTGGCGATGATCAGGGTTGTGTAGGCCTTGAGCTTGGGATTGTAGATGCGGGTGAAGTCGTGGTGGGGATGATAGGTGGCGCGGGACTCGACGTAGGACCAGACCGTCAACCCGTTCCAGTCAACTTCCTTGAAGGTCCCGAAGCCACTGGGATCATTGGTCCCGGCATCCAGCACATTGCCATCGGCCAGCAGGTGCGGGTTGGTACCCACGGGCCAGATGTGGACGACCCTGCCCTGCATGTCGAGCAGGTAGGTCTTGCCACCCGCCCCGAAGAACGTGTAGCCCTCCTCGGCCTTGGCGGAGTCCCAATACTGCAGCTCCGTGGGTCGCTCGAGCGCGACATGGCTGGTGGTTGACGACGCACTCACGGTGAGGCTGTGGGTGATGGGGGTGCTGGCGCCCGCGGCGTTGCTGGCCATCAGCGTGACGGTGTAGGCGCCCGCTGTGGTGTAGGCGTGGGTGGGACTCTGCGCCGTGCTGGTGGAGCCGTCGCCGAAGGTCCAGGCCCAGCTGGTGGGCGTGCCCGTGGAGGCATCCGTGAAGGTGACCGTCTGGGCTGTCGTGGGGGATGTCGGGCTGAAGCTGAAGGCGGCGGTGGGGGCCGTGGCCGCAGCGGTCACGGTGACGCTGTGGGTGACGGGGGCCCCGGCACCCGCGACATTGCGGGCCGTCAGCGTGACAGGGTAGGTGCCAGCCGTGGTGTAGGCGTGGGCGGGGCTCTGCGCCGTGCTGGTGGAACCGTCGCCGAAGGTCCAGGACCAGCTGGTCGGCGTGCCGGCCGAGGCATCCGTGAAGGTGACCGTCTGGGCTGTCGTGGGGGATGTCGGGCTGAAGCTGAAGGCGGCGGTGGGGGCCGTGGCAGCGGCGGTTACAGTGACGCTGTGGGTGACAGGGGTGCTGGCGCCCGCGGCGTTGCTGGCCGTCAGTGTGACGGTGTAGGTGCCTGCCGTGCTGTAGGCGTGGGTGGGACTCTGTGCGGTGCTGGTGCCGCCGTCGCCAAAGGTCCAGGCCCAGCTGGTGGGCGTGCCCACGGAGGCGTCCGCGAAGGTGACCGTCTGGGCTGTCGTGGGGGCGGTCGGGCTGAAGCTGAAGGCCGCCGTGGGAACCACCACCGCCTGGCTCACCGTGAGGCTCTTGCTCAGGGTTCCGTTACCGCCGGCATTGGTGACCGTTAGCGCCACGGTGTAGGTGCCGGCCACGGTGTAGGCGTGGGTGGGACTCTGCACGGTGCTGGTGCCACCGTCACCAAAGGTCCAGGACCAACCCGTGGGAATGCCGGTAGAGGCGTCCGTGAAGGTGACCGTCTGCGCGGTGGCCGGGACAGCAGGACTGAAGCTGAAGGCGGCGGTGGGGGCAGCTGTTACGGAAGGGGTGGGCGAGGAGCCACCCCCACCTCCGCAGCTCAGGCTGACGAGAAAAACGAGCACCGCACCAATCATGTGAATGAGACGAACGATACGCATGGCAGCTCCTGCAGGAAGGAACGAGCGCCCCCTCTCCTACTTGACGATGTAGTCACCCACGGTCAGGGTCCGGCCTGTGAAGGCCCCGTAGCTGGCGGGGTACTTGTAGATCCTGAACACGGAGTTGAGCGTCTCGCTGGCGTGGGTCGGGTCGGTGATGGGGGTACCGCCCTGAGGGATCACGCCACTGGCCTGAACCGGGCAGACATACTTCCAGACGACTTCACCCAGGTAGCTGACCTCCCGCAGATCGCCCGTGCCACCCGAACAGATGATCGTGTTCCCGTTCGGCAGTCGCTGGGCCCCGGAGATGTTCTCGGAATACATGGGGTAGGCGGTGTCGCCCCAGTAGCTCCAGGTGTAATCCGCTGGCAGGTAGGGCTTGCCAGCGGCCGTGGGCGCGGTGTAGTTGCCGCTGGCGTTCACGTCAGGCTTGAACTCTTCGACAGAAGAGGCATTGGTCAGGGAGCGATTCAGGCCGTTGTCGAAGCAGGTGATGTTGCCAGCCCCGGGGCAGTCGAACTTGATCCACTCCGTGTCGTGCTGCTGCCAGTATTTCTCCGTGGCCAGGGTCTTGGGCACGCCATACATGGCGGGATTGCCCCAGCGATAGAGCAGGTCCCCGCCCTTGCCCCGCTTGCCCCCACTGTGACCGGCGGCCTCGGCCGTGGTGACGCTGTGGTCAATGATCCACACTTCACTGTGATTCCGCATGCTGATGGCAATCTGATCGAAGCCTGGGTGGTAGTCCACCGAGTTGCCGTGATTCCAGAACATGGCTCCACCGACGCAGTCGATGAGCTCGGGATGATTAACGACAACCCCAAAGTTGGACTTGGAGCTGTCGAAGCCCTGAATCAGGTGGTCCCAGACATGCCACTCCCACACGACGGTGCCGCCGCTGCCTTTGGCGTAGTCAGGCTTGACCTCGATCAGGCACTCGGGGAGCAGCATCTGTTGGGTGGCGACATCGGGCTGGAACTTGGTCATGTCGAAGCCTGCGGCCACGCAGTCCGCGTAGGTCTTCTTCTCCACCACCAGCATGAGGATGTTCCCGTTGGGGAGCATCTTGGCATCGTGGTGCTGCCGCTGGGTGGACGTGTTCAGGTCGTAGTACCAGAGCAGGTTGCCATCCCAGTCATATTCCTCCACCCGACCGCCTTCGCCACCCCCGGTGCCCAGGGCCCCCGTGGTGATCATGCAGGTGTGCAGGAGGTGGCCGTTCTCCAGGAGATAGATACTCTGGCCCGGCGAGTAGGCACTGTTCCACTGCTTGACGATCCGGCCCTCGTTGTTGATGAGGTAGGTCATCTTGTTCTGCTTGGGGGCGAACAGGGTGTAGCCCTCCATGGCCTTGCTGGTGTTGACCATCAGGCCCACGGTCCGCTTGGCGACAAGCGTGTTGATGATCACGCTCTGGCTGTGCGTGCTCGTGCCCGCACCGCCCGTCACGGTGAGGGTGGCGGTGTAGATGCCATCCGCGGCATAGGTGTGGGAGGGGTTCGCCCCGATGCCCGTGCCGCCATCCCCGAAGGTCCAGGCATAGGCCGTGGGGCTGCCCGTGGAGGTGCTGGTGAAGGTGGCGATCTGCCCGCTCAGTGCAGTGGTGAAGGTTGCGGTCAGTACCGACGCGGGCGTGCTTATCGTGATGGCCTTGCTGGTCGTAGAGGAAGTCCCCCCGGACGCCGTGGCCGTCAGGGTGACGGTGTAGGTCCCGGCAGTCGTATAGACATACTTTGGATGCTGAACCAGGCTGGTGCCCTTGCCGTCGCCAAAGGTCCAGGCCCAGGCGACGGGCGAGCTGGTGGAAGTGTCGGTGAAGGCCACGACGTCGCCCGGCACCACGATGCTGGGGGCGGCGCTGAAGCTGGCCGTGCCTCCCGTTGAGGTGCGATTCCCCCGCACGACCCGGAACCCCACGTTGCTGGCGTAGGCCTGGGCAGGCACCGCGAAGAACTCGTCGGCGGCCGGACAGCGGTTGGATACCCGCCCATGTCCCGTGACCACGCCCGTGGTGGTGGTGAGGCCGTTGTACCAGTTGCCCCCACGCATGCCGCGGTAGGGCTTGCCATCGGTCATGGCCTGGCCCGTGGCGGGGCCGATGGGATCCTGCGCGGGACTTGCTTCCAGTGGATTGGATGCGAAGGAGGTCTGGTAGGTATTGGCGGCATACCAGTCGTAGTGCAGCTGCCAGACATTGCCCGAGGCATCGAAGAGGCCGTAGGCGTTGGCGCCATTGTGCGTCTGGTAGGAAGTGGCGCTCCCCGGCCAGCTGAAGTCGGTCTTCTGGCGCAGCGCTCCGTTGTAGAAGCCCACCGGCGTAGTCCACGGATAGGTGGCCGGGTCGGTGAGCTGATAGGGATTCCCGGAGCTCGGCCAGTTGGCCCGGCGCGTGTCCTCGTCATCACCCCAGGGGTAGTTGGCATAGGTGGCACCGCCACCCCGCGCCGCGAACTCCCACTCGGCCTCGGTCGGAAGCCGGTAGCCGCTCTGGGTGAAATCGCAGACCAGCGTGGTGAGGTCGTAGCAGGGGGTCAGGCCCGCCTGGGCGCTCAGCCAGTTGCAGTAGCCCTCGGCCCCCAGGAGCGTGATGCCCACGACCGGATGCTGGGCCCGGCCGTCCTTGAGGGAGAAGGTCGCGGTCCCATCGAACCCGATGCTGTAGGCCACGGAGGTCTTGCCCGTCTGGTAGGCGTAGCCGTAGAGGTAGCAGTAGACCGCCGTGCCCCCCTTAACGTAGACCACGCTGCTGCGCACCTCGATGAGCCCCTGGGCCAGGGCGCTGTTCAGGTAGTCGCAGTACTGCTGCTGGGTGGTGGGCGTCGTGGCCACAAACAGGGAGCTGATGCCCACCGGGTGAAGGGGCAGCTCGTCCGTGGGGTGAGCGGGATCGTTGCCGCCTTCGCCGCCGTGGTCCCCCATCCAGTAGACGCTGGCCGGGAGGCGGGTCTCCAGGAGGTTGGAGAGGGGACTGATCCAGTAGGCGCGGCTGGTCGAGGTCGATCCCGAAGCACTGATGGCGGTTAAGGTCACCGTGTAGAGGCCCGAGGTGCCGAAGCTGTGGCTCGGGTGCTGCTCCTGGCTCTGGGTCCCATCGCCGAAGTCCCAGGACCAGGAAGTGGGGGTGCCCGTGGACGCATCCCGGAAGGCAAGGGTGCTGGCGGTGCCCGTGCGGAGGGCGTTGAAGCCGGCGGCGGGCGCCGCGGCTGCCACAGTCACGGACTGGCTGGTGCTGGCGAACCCCGCGGACCGGCTGACGGTGAGGCTCACCGTGTAGCTCCCCGCCGTGGCGTAGACATGGGTGGGGAGCTGGACGGAGCTGGTCTGGCCATCCCCGAAGTTCCAGGCCCAGAAGGTCGGCGTGCCGGTGGAGGTATCAGTGAAGGCCACGGTCTGGCCGGTCACCCCGCTGGTGAAGTGGGCCACCAGGGAGGACGTGGACGCGCTGACCGTGACACTGTGGGTGACAGGGCTGCTGGCGCCCACTGCGTTGCTGGCCGCGAGCGTGACCGTGTAGGTGCCCGCCGTGCCGTAGGCGTGGGTGGGATTCTTGGTGGTGCTGGTGCCGCCATCGCCGAAGGTCCAGGCCCAGCTCGTGGGACTGCCCGTGGAGGCGTCCGTGAAGGTCACGGTCTGACCGGCAACAGGGCTGGTCGGCGCGAAGCTGAAGGCCGCCATGGGGCTCACCGGCGCGGCGGTCACGATGATGCTGTGGGTGACCGGGGTGCTGCTGCCCACCGCGTTGCTGGCCGTGAGCGTGACCGTGTAGGTGCCTGCCGTGCTGTAGGCGTGGGTGGGACTCTGGGCGGTGCTGGTGCCGCCATCGCCGAAGGTCCAGGTCCAGCTCGTGGGGGTGCCTGTGGAAGCATCGATGAAGGTCACGGTCTGACCCGCAACTGGGCTGCTGGGGGCGAAGCTGAAGGCCGCCGTGGGGGCCACAGCTGCGGCGCTCACGGTGACGCTGTGGGTGACGGGGCTGCTGGCGCCCACCGCGTTGCTGGCCGTGAGGGTGACCGTGTAGGTGCCCGCGGTGCTGTAGGCGTGGGTCGGGTTCTTGGTGGTGCTGGTGCCGCCATCGCCGAAGGTCCAGGACCAGCCCGTGGGGCTGCCAGTGGAAGCATCGGTGAAGGTGACGGTCTGGCCCGTGACGGGACTGGTCGGCGCGAAGCTGAAGGCCGCCGTGGGGGCTACCGGCGCGGCGGTCACAGCGACGCTGTGGGTGACGGGGCTGCCGGCGCCCCCGGCGTTGCTGGCCGTGAGGGTGACCGTGTAGGTGCCCGCCGCACTGTAGGTGTGGGTGGGGCTCTGGGCGGTGCTGGAGCCGCCATCACCGAAGGTCCAGGACCAGCCTGTGGGGCTCCCCGTGGAGGCGTCCGTGAAGCTCACGGTCTGGCCCGTGACGGGGCTGGCGGGGGCGAAGCTGAAGGCCGCCACCGGGGCCGAGGGCGTCACGGCCGCGGGGGAGGCCGAAGAGCCTCCCCCGCAGTGGACGAGCAGCAAGCAGGACAGTGCCAGCGTCAGGAAACAGGTCTCGTTGAGCTTCATGGGGAGTCCATCCAGATCGGCCACCAGGGGCCGGAGGCCAGTCACTTGAACAGGGAGCCGGTGGCCGCACTGCTCGTGTAGGAGAGGAAGTCCGTGGAGGTGGGGGGAACCTCGGCCGCAAAGAGGAACTGCTTGGTGCAGGTAGAGTAGTCCACAGGAGCTCCGTTCTCGGTCACGGTCATGGCCGACTTGCGGAGCGCCGCCAAGCCCGTGAGCTGACTGGACGTGAGGAAGCTGCCGCCCACGTTCCGGTAGAGCTCGGCGAAGGTGGTCGCGTAGGCGTGGTTGTTCTCGCCGTCCAGGTCGCCGTAGAGCCCCGACCAGGTGGCCACGGTGCTCTGTACCTGGGCCAGGTCCCCCGCGCTGGGCGCTGTGGAGGTGATCAGGCTCCGCAAGGCCTCGGAGATCTTCTGCCGGGCCAGCACGATATTGGCCGTGGCGTTGCCGTAGAGGTTGGCCTGCTGGGTGGTGGTCAACGCATTCATCTTGGCGGCGCCGGCGGCGGAGATGTAGCCCTGGGCGCTGTCACAGAGGGCCATCCCGATGGTCGCGGTCATGGTCTCGTCGATGCTGTAGCCAGGGTGGTTCACCGCCGGGGCGTCCTTGAGGTAGAAGGAGCCGAAGTAGGTGCCGTGCCGCTCGGGGCAGAAGTAGACATCGGAGTTCACGGAGCCGGCGTACCACGAATAGAGGTCCCCGGCGTAGGTCATCATGGCCACGACTTCATCGTTGGTCAGGCCCTGGGTCTTGGCGGCCACATCGGCCTCCTTCTTGTCCGGCCAGGCGCTGTAGGCCTTGCCCACCATGGCGCCGAGGTAGCGCTTCTGGTCCGCGGTGAAGGACCGGTAGAGGTTGGCATAGACCACGGCCCGCTCGAAGCTCAGCTGGCCATCCAGCAGGTAGAGGTCCCGGGAGACCGACTTCACGGCGTCCACGTCCAGGTCCGTGGTGCCCGAAGGCAAAGTCCCATCCAGCATCAGCCGGAAGGACTTCATCAGCGGATAGCGCTTCCAGGCGTAAAGGTTGATGTTCGCCACCTGGCTGCTGGCGAGGGCCTTGAGAGCCGCCACCTGGCTGTCGTTGAGCACGTAAAGCACGTTGGAGCTGACCCGGGTCAGGAAGCTGGTGTTGTGCCCCATGTCGCTGGCGTCGTTGTCACGCAGGCACTGGAAGCCCCAGTAGTCGGCCACCTTCCCTGGCGGGAAGAAGGACTGGGCCCCCAGGTTCCCGGTCATCATGCCGAAGCCCGAGAAGGCGATGGTGGTGCTCTGGGCCCCATCCGAGAGGCACTGCTCCAGGTTGAAGGGCGGAGCGGTGGCGGCGGTGATGGCGGCCGTGGCCGTACCTGTGGCGGAGGCACCCGTGCCGCTGGTGACCTTGCAGCTCAGGGTGACAGTGCCCGTGGCCCCGGGCGTGAAGGCGATGCTGTCGGTGCCGGCCCCCACCATGACGGTGCCGTTCGTGACGGTCCAGGTGTAGGTGCAACCGGTCTGCACGGGCACCGAAGCCGCATAGCCCGCCTGGCTTCCGGTGACGCTCGTCGGGGCGGTGACCGTGCTGAGGGGAGCCACGCTCCCGGCAGCCGAGTCACCGGAGGCAGAGCTGCTGCCGCCGCAGGCGAAGAGCAGGAGCAGGAGGCCGGCAGCTACGGCCAGGAGGGCACCGGTGCGCGGACGGCTCAGGGAAGACGGGGAAGCAGGGCTGGGGAGCATCGATCCTCCTGTCGCGGTGGGGGAAGCTTTTTCGCTTCCCTCTCACCATCGGCAGTCGCCGGGTGCGCCCCCGCTTTCCACTGGGAACAGCCCGTGGACCTGGATGAACTGCAGTCACTCATGGCTGAATGGAAGAAACCGGGCCCCGGCGCGGCCGGGCTTCAGCCGAGGAGACCGCTCGCCGCGCTGTCTGTGCTGCTGCTGTCGCCCAGGGCGGCGAGGAGCGGGTCCTGGCTGCCCGAGGTGCCCAGCAGGAGGTTCAAGAGGTTGCTCGTCACGGCACCGCTGTGCTTGCCGCCCAGCAGCGAGGCCACCAGGGCGCTGTTCGAGCCCAGGGCCGCGGAAGCGCTGTAGGTGCTGCTCCCCCCCTGGAGGCTGCTGACGATGCCCGCGAGGCTCTGGGGGTTCTGCTGGAACCAGGTCTTCAGCTGGGCCAGGTCCCCGCTGACGTCCTTCTGGGTGGAGAGCAGGTCGGTCATGGCCTGGGTGACGGCCGTGGGCGCCTGGGCCAGCTGCTTGGCAGCAGGCGACAGGCTCAGGTTGTCCTCCAGCAACGAGGAGAGGCCGGTGAGGTCCTGGGACCCGGGCCCCGTCGCCTGCAGCTGCTGCATCAGCTGGGCGCCGAGGGTCTGGGTGGTACCGGAGCTGAGCGAGGTGATGTCCATGGAGACTCCCAGGTGGGGCGGGGTGAACCTTAACCCTGATGCGGACATCCTGAAGAGCAGGGACCAGGGACGCCGGCCGGGCAGTCCTCTGCCCAGGTCGCTAAAGGAGCAACCCCTATGCCGGAATCACCCAGCCGCTCTTGCCCGGTACGCCCCGCGGCCATCCTCCTCGGCGGCCTGGTACTGCTGAGTGGACTGCAGCTGGCTTGCACGCAGCGTCCCACCTTCACCTACGAGCGAAGCCCTGGGGTGGCGTTCGAGAACCTCCCACGCTTCGCGCTGGATCCCCGGCGGGACCTGGCCTGGATCCTCGAGGGCCAGCGGACGATTCCAGCCCCGGACTACCGCGCGGCGGCCATCCGGGAGCTGCAGGCCAAGGGCTACCGTCTGGTGGAACCGGACCAGGCCGACCTCTGGCTGGAGGTCATCGTGGCGGTCCCCGAGCGCTCCCGGGAGGGTGCCCCCGGAGACAGCGGCGGCAAGAAGGGACACGGCAAGCGGGGCGGCGGCATGGGTGGCGAGGGACGGGGACCAGAGGGCGCCCGAGGGGCGGGGAATCGCTCCGAACCGGGGTTCCAGGCCTCACCCGGCGGGGAAGCCACGGTGATCGTCAAGCTGCTGGCCCGTTCCGATCAGCGCGCGCTCTGGTCCGGCAGCGGCCTCTTTCCCGCCGCGGACAAGGGCGCGCCGAAGGGACCCCAGGATACCGCCGAGGGGCGCATCCAGCAGCTGCTCACCCCCTGCCCCGGAGGCACGCCCCGCTGAGGGCTCGGGCTCAGGCCGTGGCGTTGAAGAGCTGACCCGCGCCGCCCTGCAGCTCGCTCGCCTCCTGGCGGCCCGCATTGGCTTCCTGGCGCTCGTCCTGCTTGGTTTCCTGGACTTCGGTCTTGGCTGCCACCGCAGGCGGTGGCGGGGGCGGCTTCACCGTCGGGGCGGAGTAGGCCGGAGCGGTCTGCACGCCCTGGATCGAAGTCATCGCATCCTCCGTGATGCCCGGGGAGACGGCATTGTCCCCCGCAAAGGCTCTATCGGATGGGGACCCGGGAGACTTGAGGGTAAATGTTTCGACAGGGTATGGGCGACGGCCTGGTTTTCTTGGGGAATTCCGGGCTCTGGGCTACTGGGCAAGACCCAAAACCAGGATCTGGAAGCTGCCGGGCAGCATGGGCGGTCTCGAGGGCTTGCCGTCCTTGGCCAGGTAGTCCCAGCCCCCCTCCCAGCCCACCGGCAGGGTCTTCGGCAGACGCAGCGTGGAGGGTGGGGCCACCGGCTGGGTCGGCGCGGACACCTGGGGGGGCCGGCCAGACTGAAGGTGAGATGACCGGACAGCAAGATGGGCACGGGGGACACCTCGGAAGGGTCAGCCTAGTCCCGATGCCGAGATCCCGTCCGCACCCTAGGCTCAGGCCGGGAAGGCGCCGGGTTCCTTCTTGCGCCAGTAGCGGGCCAGGCCGTAGACGCTCATGAACGCCGGATCCGCGATCTCGTATTCCTCGATGGCGCGCTCGGGCAGACCGTAGCCCGCCAGCAGGTCGTGCATGAAGGCCTGGAAGGGCGGCACCATGGCCTCCTCCGTAGCGCCGGTGACCATGCGCTCGCGCACCCAACCAGCGATGCGCACCAGGTTGTCCTCCAGGGAGTCGAAGTGGGTCGCTCCGTCGCGCTTGATGCCGAAGTGGGTCGCATAGATATACCGGGGCTTCACCGCCCGCATGCGCTGGATGGAGTCCGCCCAGGCCTCGAGGTCGATGTCCGGCGGCGGCAGGGGCGGGATGGTCGGGCCGTCACCGATGCGGATGCCGCCCACATCGCCGGTGAAGAGGCCATCGCCCAGCCGGTAGGTGATGTGGTGGTTGGCGTGCCCCGGAGTGTGGATGGCCTGGAAGGACTCGTTGCCGAGCTGCACGGACTGGCCGTCCGCCAGGGCCACGACCTGGCCTTCGGGAATGGACTCCATGCGGCCCCAGAGGCGGTCCATGTCGTCCTTGTAGATCCGCCGGGCGGATTCCATCAGCTTGCCCGGCTCCTGCAGGTGGGCGGCCCCCCGCGGATGGACATAGACCTTCGCCCCATGCCTCGCCAGGCGCCAGGCGGAGCCCGCGTGGTCCAGATGGATATGGGTCACGAAGACGTGGCGGATGTCCGTCATGGCGAAGCCCTGGGCGTTCACCGCCGCCTCGAGGTTGCCGTAGAGCGACTCCGGACCCGTCTCCACCAGGGCCGGCCCCTCGGAGGTCTGGACCAGGAAGGCCGCCACCGTGCCCTCGGCCTGGAAGTGCAGGTCCAGCGTCGTCACAGGTCCTAGCGCATCAGCCTTGGTCATCGTCGCTCCCGGGGTGTCTGAGGGCCATCCTACTGCCGGAGCGGGCGCCCTGAAACCTCGTTGAACAGAGCTGACACTCAGGTGCGAACCCGGAGCAAGAGCCAGGAGATCCCCCCGCAGGCGCTGAAGGTGGCGCCCACAGCCACCACCCCGAGCCACCCAAAGCGGCTGTAGGCTGATGCGGAGGCCAGGGAACCTGCGGCGCCGCCGATGAAGTAGCTGGTCATGTAGGCGGCCGTGAGGCGGTTCCGGACCTCGGGGCGGAGGCGGTAGATGGCGGTCTGGTTGCTGATGTGGACCGCCTGCACGGCCAGATCCAGGAGCAGTACTCCGACCAGAAAGGCCGCCAGGGAGTGGCGGGCAAAGGCCAGGGGCAGCCAGGAGCAGAAGAGGATCGCCAGCCCGGTGGCGGTGACCACCTCGCCCCGGCCGCGGTCGGCCTGGCGGCCCGCGCCGGAGGCGGCCAGGGCCCCCGCGGCGCCCACCAGCCCGAAGAGCCCGATGGTGCCCGGGCTGAACTGGTAGGGCGGCGCTGCCAGCAGGAAGGCCATGGAGGTCCAGAAGACGCTGAAGTTCGCGAAGGCGCAGGCGCCCAGCATCGACCGGAGGCGGAGGACCGGCTCCTCCCGGAACAGGGTGGAGATGGAGTGGATCAGCCGGGGATAGGAGAGCGCCACGGGCTGGTGGTGCCGGGGCAGCGCCTGGCGCAGCACGACGGCCATCAGGACCATGGCCCCGGCGCCGACCCAGTAGACCGTGCGCCAGCCGCCCAGGGGCGTCAGGGCCCCCGCCACCGTGCGGGCGAAGAGGATGCCCAGGAGCAGGCCGCTCATGATGGTCCCCACCACCTTGCCCCGTTCCTCCGGCGCCGCCAGCGTGGCCGCGAAGGGCACCAGGATCTGGGCCACCACCGAGAAGAGCCCCGTGAGGGCGGTCCCCACCAGCAGTATGCCGATGCCCGGGGCCAGGGCGATGGCCAGGAGGCCGGCCGCCGCCAGGAGGGTCATGGCCACAATCAGGCCCCGGCGCTCGAACAGGTCGCCCAGGGGGACGATCAGGAGCAGGCCCGCGGCATAGCCCACCTGGGCCGTGGTGACGATGATCCCGGCCTTGGTGACGGACAGGCCCAGCTCCCGGGCCATGGTGGGCAGCAGGGGCTGGGCGAAGTAGTTGCTGGCCACTGCCAGGCCCGTGGCCGTGGCCATGAGCAGCACCAGCGCGGGGGAAAGCGCGTGGGGAGCCGGGCAGGGCTCGGGAGCGGAGGGCTTGGGCATGAGCGTAAGGGTCTCACTTTTTTCGAGTTCCAGAGGTATCCCTTTCCCCGCCTGAGCAGTCCTGGCGCGGGGTCGACAGGGGGGAGCACCCCTCCCCTGTTCCTCAAAAGCGGCTGGACTCTGGGCTCAACCGCTGCTTTACTTGGCCTCGTGGCCGCACTGGTCCTGGAAATTCTCAAAAATTAGTGAACACTTTTTCGCAAAACTCTGACACATTTGGCAGCGAACACGTTTCTCCCGCTCCTGCTACAACCCTCTCACAGCGCCCGTTGGCGCTTCTTTCAAGGAGGCCACCTTGGCCGATTCCATTTCCCTCCGCGACCTCGCCGACCAGCTTGCGGCGAAGCTCGAAGTCTCCAAGAGCGCTGCCTACGAAGCCCTGGGCGACGCCTTCGGCACCATCAACGCCTGCGTCGGCAAGGGCGGCAAGGTGGCGATCTTCCAGTTCGGCAGCTTCTACCAGAAGAGCCGCAAGGCCCGCACTGGCCGCAACCCCCAGACTGGCGCCGCCATCAAGATCGCGGCCAGCAAGAGCGTGGGCTTCAAGCCCTCGAAGGCCGCCGCCAAGGCGAAGGCCAAGCCCGCTGCCAAGAAGGCCGCCAAGAAGTAGCTCACTCTTTTTCTGAACAAACAGCCCCGGCCCCCAAGGCCGGGGCTGTTTGATTAGGCGGAAAAGAAAGTTCTTCACACACCAGGTAGACAGAAGAAACCCACCTTCGCCTTCGCGCCGACTCGACTTCCGGTGAAGGCCCTGGGGGCCCGAGCGGTCGCACTCCCGCAGAGACGATTTCAGCTTTTCCCGAGGTGCCCGATACACGGAGCAGAGCCCTCTTTCGTGGTGTTGGACTGCGGAGCACCGCGCCGGGGCCGGGAGGAACAATCATGACCTTCGTTCAGTTCTCCGAGGATCTCCATCTCGGTCACGCCTTGATCGACACCCAGCACGCCTCCTTGTTCGAGGCCGTGAACCAGCTGCACGACCTCATGCTGGCCGGCACTTCCCGCCAGCAGCTTGCTCCCATGCTGGCTTTCCTGCGCAGCTACACGGTGGAGCACTTCGCCACCGAGGAGGCCTTCATGGCCGAGACCGGCTATCCGGGGATGGCGCTGCACAAGGCCCAGCACGATGACCTCGTGCGCCAGGTGCAAGAGCTGGAGGAGAAGCACAACGCCGGGTCCCTGACCATCTCCATCACGGTCATGATCTTCCTCCGGGACTGGCTGGCCCAGCACATCTCCGTGGACGACCGCAAGCTCGCCCAGCACCTCCAGGTGCACTGAGGGAAAATCGGGGTTCCCCTCATCAAACGCTAGCCAAAGGGCGTGCCACCAAGACACCAAGAAGGACTGCACATCGCCAACCTTGCCGTTCTTGGTGCCTTGGTGTCTTGGTGGTGATCCTTTTCCTGAAATTCGAGATTGGTGAGGGAGCGCCTGGCCTACTCGCCTGAGACCAGGAGCGGCTCCCGGATGGCGGAAAGCCGCGCGAAGTTCCGCAGCTTCTGGAGGTGGGCCGTCTGCAGGAGCGTGCCTTCGGGGATGACCAGCAGGCCCGTCATCGTCTCCACGTCCGCCCGCAGGATCTGCCCCACCCTCAGATCAACGGAGCCGACTTCCCGGGGCTCGCTGGTGGACACACTCTCCCCAGTCCGGCCGAGGCAGCGACCCATGGCCTGCAGCACCTCCTGGTCGTACCAGGTGCGCCGCACCCCCATCTCCGCCAGCACGCTCGAGTCGGTTCCACCCCAGGTGCGCTGCAGCTCGAAGTCCCACACGGCACGCAGAATCCGGCCGGAGAGGGGGATCTGCTCGCCCCTCAGATCATCGGCCGGGAAGCCGGTGCCATTGTAGTTCTTGTTCATGTACTGGAGCGCCTCGGCGACCTGCTCCAGACGGGGGATGTGGCAGATCAGCTCGGCTCCGATCTGAGGGATCTGGTTGGCCAGGTCGCGCTCGTGGCTGTTCAGGAAGGCGCCGCTCTGGATGCGGTTCGCGACACTCCGGGGCAGGGTGAGAATCCCGATCTGGGACAGCACCGAGGCGATACCCAGGGTCCAGGGATTCTCCAGCGCCATCTCCCGACCGACCTCCTCGGCCAGGTCCGACATGGCCTGGGCCCGTCCGAAGGCGAGGGGATCCAGCATGGCCAGCAGGTCCACCAGCATGTGGATGGCGCCCTTGAGGGTGTCCTGCAGCAGGGACCGCTCCGACATCAGCAGCTCGTGCTGCCGCAGGGCCTGCTCCAGGGTCCGGCCCAGCAGCGCGGCGTCGCAGGGCTTGTGCAGAAAGCGGAAGATGGCGCCTTCGTTGACGGCGTCGATGGCGGACTGCTGGTCCGAGTTGCCCGTGAGCATGATACGCACGGTGTCGGGGCAGGCCACCCGGGCCCGGGCCAGGAGATCGAGACCGTCCATGCCTGGCATCCTCAGGTCGGCCACCAGCACCGCAAAGGGACCCCGCGCCTCCAGCATCGCCAGGGCCTGCTCGCCCCCCGGCGCGGTCTCTACCGCGAAGCGCTTCCGCAGCAGCCGCTCGTAAGCAGCCAGAACGTCCGGCTCATCATCCACCAGCAGGATTTTCGGGTTCATAGGTTCCCCTGTTGTAGTGCCGCTGCACTCGCCGTCCGCCAGTCCGTCAGGCGCTCGCGAATCCAGGGCCGTCGAAGCAGCTCCGGGTCGAAGTCCGCGGCGCCGAAGAGTACCGAGTCCTCCGCCTCGCCACCGCAGATCACATCGGCCACGTGGACAGCCAGGGCCGGGCTGAAGGCCTCCCCCAAGATGGCCAGCGGCTGGTGGTGCAGTCTCACAATTTCCAGGAGGGAAGCCGGCAGACCCCAGAGCCCCAGAAGGTAGGCGCCCACTTCCGCATGGGAGACCCCGAACACCCACTCCTCCGCTGTCATCAGCGGCTCCGTCTGCACCTGGACCGTCTCCGCCACCTGGTCATAGAGGTCGGGAAAGCTCGAGGCCAGGACGAGCACCCCGATGTCGTGGAGGATGCCCCCCGCATAGGCCTCCCGCTGGCACGCCGGTGACAAGCCCTCCAGCTGGGCAATGGTCTTGGCCACCCTCGCCACAGCCAGGCTGTGCCGCCAGACCTCCGCGACCTGGAAGACCCGGGTGGGGATGGGGCTCGACACCTCGAAGATGCCGTTGGACAGCACCAGGGTCCGCACGATGTCGATCCCCAGGTAAGCCACGGCCTCCTGGGGATCCGAGACGGACTTCCGCATGCCGAAGAAGGCGCTGTTCACCAGCTTGAGGGTCTTCGCGGTCATCCCAGGGTCCCGCTGGATGATGGCGCCGAGCCGCCGGGTATCAACCTCGGGCCGGGCCAGGGCATCCCGCAGGTCGAGGTAGACTTCAGGCGCACTGGGCAGGCGGTCGATGGTGCCGAGCACCTGCTTCACTTCCACATCCATCAGGCCGCCGGCCAGCTGGCAGGCATTCTTCACCAGGGCCTTGAGATACTCGGGATCGCAGGGCTTGGAGATGAACTGGTGGGCCACCCCCACGCACTGGGAGACGAGCTCCTTGTCTGCATGGCCGGACAGGACCATGCGCACTGTCGCTGGGTAGCGGCGGACCACCTCCTTCAGCAGCTGGGCCCCATTCATCATGGGCATGAGCATGTCCGAGACGATCACGTCGAAGGGCTGGACCGCCATGTGCTCCAGGGCCTGGGCCCCACTCTCCACGAAGACCATGTTCCACTCCCCACGCTGGGGGCGCAGGGTCCGCTGGAGGCCCTGCAGAACCAAAGGCTCGTCATCGACAAAGAGGATCTGTTGCTTGGACATGAGTGCCTCAGTGGATGGAGTCGGGCCTGGGCAGCGGGAGAAAGATCCGGAACGTGGTGCCCCGGCCCGGGGCCGTCTCGAAGAGAATCCAGCCGCCGTGGTGCTCGACTACGATCTTGTGGACGATGGCCAGCCCCTGCCCTGTGCCCTTGCCCGCAGGCTTGGTGGTGAAGAAGGGCTCGAAGATGCGCTGCTGGATCTCCCGGGGGATGCCTGGCCCATCGTCCTGAACGGAGATCTCCACCTCGCCCGGGTGGAGACGCGTCCGCACGGTGATCTTCCCGTAGGCCCCGGTCGCCGCTCGCGTGGGCGAGGCGCCGATGGCGTGGGCGGCGTTCACGATGAGGTTGAGGACCACCTGGCTCACCTCGCTGGGGAAGCAGGGCACCCGTGGCACGTTGAGGTCGAAGTCGACCCCCAGCGTGGCGGAGTACTTCCACTCGTTCTGCGACACCAGGATGGTGTTGTTGATGGCGTGGTGCAGGTCCGTCAGCGTCTGCACATCCGCCGAGGGGTGCGAGAAGTTTTTCATGGCACTGACGATGTTCGAGATCCGGCCCACCCCATCAAGGCTCTGCTGGATGGCCTTGGGGATTTCGACGCCGAGGTAGTCCAGGTCTGAGTGCGCCATGCTGTCCAGGGCCTTCTGGGCAGCTTCGCCTGCAGGCCCGCCCATCCCCTGGATCTCCAGGAGGTGGGCCATGAGCTGGCCGATGAGGGCGAAGGACTCGCCGAAGGAGTCCCGGAGGAAGGTGGTGTTGTCCCCGATGAACTGGGTCGGCGTGTTGATCTCATGCGCGATGCCCTGGGCCAGGCGGCCGAGCATCTGCAGGCGGGACAGCCCCACCGGGCCGAGGCCTTCGAACCAGTCGCCGGACTCGACCTGCGCCCGCCCCACGATGACCCGGTCTTCACAGGCCCCCGGCTCTGCCAGCGAAAGCGCCAGCGGCTCATCCGGGCCCATCGCCACGGCGGCCTCGACGCCATTCAGAGCCTTCCCCATGCCTGTTCCCCCGGAGCTTGCGCCTAGGGGGTGCATCGGCGCCCGGGAGGCCTTTCTTGGGCGTGGGAAGGCGCTGTCCAGACTTTTGTTTCTGGCGCCCAAGAGGTCCGCTGGAACGACGTTGCTTCAGGGGCGTGGGTCGCCGGTGGCTCCCGGGGCGTCAGCCTCGATCAGGTGCAGGCAGACCTCCTCGTTCTCCAGCTCGAAGCGGGCCCGGCAGGGCTGCGTCGGCAGGAGGCTCGCCAGCTGCCCCAGGTCGGTGACGCCGGACTCGAGCAGCTCCAGCAGCACCTGCGGGTCGTGGTGGAAGGAGGCCAGGCAGGGCGTTTCGGGCAGCGCCCCGCCCGCAGCCTCCAGCAGGGCGCCGGAGCGGCCGAAGTAGGTGACCAGGTCCGCCGCCACGGAGCCCTCGGCCCGGCCCTGGAAGCAGTGGTCGAAGAAGGCCACCTGCAGAGCTGTGGTGTCGGCGTCCGGGTGGGCCCCCATGAACGCCGCGAAGTGCTCGAACAGCTCCGAGGGGCTCAGGGCCAGCGCCTCGAGCAGCAGGGCGAACCAGGGCACCGCCCGCCCCTGGTTGTACAAGCGGTCGCAGGCCGCGGCGAGGTCGGCCGCCGCCGCCATGTCCGCGGCGCTGAACGTGGGCGAGGCCAGCACGGTGTAGGGGGTCTCCGGCAGGTGCTGGAGGCCGAAGCCGGACGCCGTGTCCTGCAGCCGCGTGCCCGGCAGCACCGACAACGGGAAGATGTCCACGTGGTTGGGCGCGAGGCTGAAGGTGAAGTCCAGGCTGGCGCAAAATCCCTCGAACGTGTCGCCGGGCAGCCCATAGATGAGGTCGAAGCCGTAGGTGGCCCCGGCCTCGTGCAGCAGCAGCACCTTGGCCTCGAAGTCCTCGGGATCGATGGTCCGGCTGATGCGGCGCAGCACTGCGTCATCGGCGCTCTGCAGACCGATCTGGAGGGTGCAGCGCAGCGAGGCGAAGAGCTCCGCCAGCTCCTCATCGATGAACTCGCTCCGGAGCTCGAAGAAGAAGTGGATGGCCGGGGCCTCGGCGGCGATCAGGCGGAGGATGGCCTTGGCCTGGCGCTGGTCGAAGTTGAAGGTGGGATCAAGCACGAAGACCTGGCTGACGCCGCAGGCCTCGAAGTGCCGCAGCTCCGCCTGCACGCGGTCCATGGGCACGCGCCGGGTGCCCGCGGTGCCCCGGGACTCGAAGCAGAAGTCGCAGCGGAAGGGGCAGCCCCGGGAGAGTTCCCAGAGCATCCCCGAATAGGCCGCTGGGTCCAGGGTGCCATCCAGGTAGGGCGAGGGCAGGCTGCCCAGGTCCTGCACCAGCCCGGGCCGGATGCCGCGCCGCACCACGTCCAGCGACTCGCCCCGCAGGAGGGCGCTCACCACGGCGACCAGGAGCTCCTCGCCTTCTCCCGGCAGGACCAGGTCCAGCCACCCTTCGGCCAGCATGCCCGCGGGATCCGCCGAGGCCTCGGCGCCTCCGGCGAAGAGCAGCAGCGATGGCTTCCGGGCGCGCAGAATCGTGGCGATCTCGCGGCCGAGGGCACGGTTCCAGACGTAGAGGGAGAGGCCCACCCCATCGGGGTCCGAGGCCAGGATCTGGTCCGCGCACGCTGCGGCGGACTGCTGCAGGAAGAGGTCCAGGACCCGGGTCTGCACGGTGTCGGGGCAGGCCCGCTTCAGCGCCGAGGCCAGCATGGCAGGGCCCAGCGGCACGGCCCGGGGCGAGGCTTCCAGGTGGATGGCGGCAAGGACCAGGTGCATGCGGGATTCCCGGTGGCACAACCGCAGCCCAGGAGCAGGCGCCGGTCGGCCTCCCCCATCATGGCGGTGGAGTCCCCCCGCCGTCTGGACTACCTTTTTCAGGGGGTGCCAGGATCTGCGTCTGCGCTGGCCACCCCCCAAGCTCTGGAGAGACCATGCACCCACGCTCCCGCACCCTCCCACCCGCCGCCCGGGCCGCCGTGCTGGCCCTAGGGACCCTGTCCCTGCTGGGCGCGGCGGGCCTCCCCGCCGAGGAGGGGAAGCCGGCCGCAAAGACCATGCTGACCCGCGTGGCCGAGGACAATCGCAAGCTGGAGGTGAGCCTGAAGGGCGACGTGAAACTCGACGCCGCGGCCCCGCACCCCGTCACTGTCAGCGGGGACGGCAGCTTCCGCGTCAAAGAGGAGAAGGCCGGGAAGTCCCGCCTCTACGTGGCCACTGCCGACAAGCGCAGCTACACCGTGGACGGCAAGGAGCAGCCCCTGGATCCCGAGGCCGAGGCCTGGCTGCGGGACGTGGTTCGAGGCGTCGCCAAGAACAAGCCGGAGGGCGGCAAGGGCCGCGTGGCAGAGCTCCACCATCAGCACCTGGAAGGCGAGCCGGGTCACGCCGGGCATCCCGCTCCGGGCGGCCCCGAGGGCAAGAGGATCCGCGTGGAAGTCCTGAAGGGCGATGGCGAAGGTCCCGGCACCGTGGTCATCCACCGCGAGGGACCCGGCGGCGATAGGGTCGAGAAGCGCCTGAAGATCGTCACCGAGGGCGACGGACCCGAGGGCTGCGGCGACTGCGGCCCCATGGGACACGCTGCGATGGAGCATCCGACCATGCGGCCCCCGGTCCCGGGCCACCACCCCGGCATGGGCCAACCCTGGGGTCCGCCGATGCCTGGCCACCTGCCCCCGGACCGGGAAGTGCTCCAGGCCGAAGTGGCCGCCCTGCAGGCCGAGCTGAAGCTGCTGCAGGCCCGCCTCAACCAGCTGCAGAAGGCCCTGAGCGCCGCGCCGAAGACAACCAAAGGCGGCACCCCCACACCGCCGCCGCACCTTCCCGCGCCCCCGCCACCCCCGGCGCACTAAGAGCCCAAAGGGAACAAAGATCGGCCACCGATGAACACCGAGAAAAGCGGATAAACACCGATAAGGACAAAGGAAGGATTAACCACCAAGGGCACAAAGAAGGGCATGGCCCCTTGGGCGGGGCCACCTGGCACGCAGCACCAGGGGACAGCTACCCCGGGCACGGGTTGGATCCCGGGCGGAAGAGTCGGCGCATCTTCGCGTTGGATCAGTTTTCATTCCAGCCCAGGCGAAGAGCCGCCCGTCAGGGGAGCTTTGTGCCCTTTGTGTTCTTATTGGTGAATCGCTTTTTGCTTTTCTCCGCGCCCTGTGAGTTCTCTGCGGTTGGCGCTCTTCGTCGCGACGACGCGCTCACAGCTCGCGCAGGAAAGCCTCGACGCGGTCCCAGTCGCGGGTCACGGGGAAGGGCGGCAGGGCGGCGCGGACCTGGGCGGCGTAGCGCTTGCCCAGGCGGTCCTCGCTGGGCAGCATCAGGCGCGGGTCCAGCACCGCCACCACACCGCGGTCCGTGCGGGTGCGGATGAGGCGGCCGATGCCCTGCTTCAGCTTCAGCGTCATCTGCGGCACCTGGATGCCGATGAAGCCGAGGCCCTCGCGCATCGCGTCGGCCTCGCGGATGCGGGCCTGCAGCACGGGATCGTCCGGCGGGGAAAAGGGCAGTGCGGACACGATCACCAGGCTGAGCGCCTCGCCGGGCATGTCCACCCCCTGCCAGAAGCTGGCGAGGCCCAGCAACACCGCCGCAGGCGTGGTGCGGAAGCGGTCCAGCAGCTGGGTGCGCGAGAGGCCGTCGCCCTGCACGAAGAAGGTCAGCTCCGGCAGGGCCTCCTCCAGGCGGGGCCGGAACGTGGCCAGCATCTTGCGGCTGGTGAACAGCACCAGGGCGCGCCCGCGGCTGGCCCGCAGCATGCGCTCCATCGCCGCCAGGGAGGCCTCCACCCAGGCGGGGTCCCCCACGCCGCCACCGCCGGCGCGGCGCTCCGGCATGCCCGGCGGCACGAAGAGCAGGCCCTGGGCCTCGAAGTCGAAGGGGCTCTCCACGTGCTCCGCGGCCGCCACCTCGGGCCGCGTGAAGCCCAGGCGCAGGCCCAGGCCGTTGAAGCCGCGGCCGTCCCGCAGGGTGGCGCTGGTGAGCACCACGGTCTCGAAGCCGCGCCGCACGTGCTGGTGGAAGAAGGGCCGGATGTCCACGGGGTTGGACTTGAAGTGGACCAGGTTCGGACCCTCTCGATTCAGGGTCGAGACCCAGCCATCGGGCTGCGCGAAGATCTGCTCCATGCGCGCGAAGGCGGTGCCCACGCGCTCGGCAAGGCGCAGCCAGACCGGGTTCTCGGGATCGGCCGAGGCGAGCCGCCGGGTCTCCTGCAGCAGGGGATGGCCTGCCTCCACCCAGCCGCCCACGGCATCGGCCAGGGCCTTCATCTCGGGCCCCGGGGCGAGCAGGGGCAGCACGCCCCCGTCCATGGGCACCCAGCCCAGCAGGTCCGCCCAGGCGCGCTCCCAGGGCGCCAGCGCCACCGTCAGGCCCGCGCCCGAGCCCTTGGCCGCCTCGCGCAGGTCCGTGAAGAGCAGGTTCATGGCGCGGCTGGACCAGGCCTCGGCGCAGCTCTCCGTGAGCTGCTCCTCCAGGTCGTGGGCCTCGTCCAGGATCAGCACCGGCGCGTCCGGCAGCACCTGACCAAAGGCCGACTCCCGCAGCACGCGGTCGGCCATGAGCAGGGCGTGGTTCACGATGATGAGGTCGGCCTCGGCCACCTCCTGGCGGAGCTTCGTGAGGTGGCAGCTCTCATAGCTCGGGCACTGGCGGCCGGTGCAGCGCTCGGCCCGGGCGTTGATCTTGTCCCACAGCGGCGACTCGCCCTCGCCGAAGCGCCCCAGGCCTTCGCGGTCCCCGTCCTGGGTGGTGGGGGCCCAGCGCTGCAGGGCCAGCCACAGCTGCTGGTCGGCGCGGGTGAGCTCCACGGCCGAGTCCGTGGCCACGGCCTCCCAGGCCACCTTGCAGAGGTAATTGGCGCGGCCCTTGGCCAACACGGCCTTGATGGGGCGCTCCAGGATGCCGGCGGCCCGGGGGACATCCTCCTCCAGCAGCTGGCGCTGGAGCTGCTTGGTGCGCGTGGCCACCAGGATGGGCTTGGGCCCCGCCGCCAGGGCCGGCACCAGGTAGCCCAGGCTCTTGCCGGTGCCGGTGCCCGCCTCCACGGCCTGGATCACCGCCTCAGGCCGGGTCTCGGCGCCGCCCCCCTCGTCGCGCCAGCGCTGGAACAGGGGCGAGGCTTCCCGCACCGCGTCATGGACCAGCTCGGCCATGCGTCGCTGGCCCGGGCGGTCCTCGGCCCCGGGAAAGCAGGCGAAGATCCGTCCCTCCGGGGGGGCGAAGTAGCGGTCCATGGGATGAGCCGAGGGCTCGGGGGTGGTTCGGGTCATGAGCCTTCAGTGTGGGCCAGAGGCGGAAAAAGGGCGAATGGAATGACGCCCTGCCACCCCGCCCGCCCGCTCACTTGTGGTAGTCCTTGCCCTTCAGGATGGTGAAGGCCCGGTAGAGCTGCTCCAGGAACATGGCCCGGCTCAGCTCGTGGGGGAAGGTCATGGGCGACAGGCTCATCTGCTCGGGGAGGTCCCGCTTCAGCCCGGCGTCGAAGCCGTGGCTGCTGCCCAGGACAAAGGCCAGGCTGTCGCCCCGGTCCATGCGGACCGCCAGCCACTGCGCGAAGGCCTCGCTGTCCCGCAGCTTCCCCTCCGGCGTCAGCAGCACGGGACACTTCACTCCCGCCAGCTTCGACCGCAGCCGGTCCGCCTCGTCCTTGAGCTGCCGGGCCGGATCGCCCTTCCCCTCGGGCAGCTCGGTGACGGTCATCCGGGCATAGGACCGGAGCATGTCGAGGTAGTGGCCCTGCAGACCACGGCAGGGTTCCAGGCGTAAACGGCCGAATGCGAGGAGGGAGATGGGATACATGATCCCATTGTGATGAATATCCCTTGGCAGCGCTCGGGGAAGGTACCACCATCCTCTTGGTCCCGATTAATAGGAGGTCTACCATGCGCCGATCCCTGCTGTTCTCCCTCGCCAGCCTGCTGCTTGTGCCCGCCTTCATCGGCTGCGGAGGGGATCCGGTACCCACCTCCGCCCCGGAGCCCGCCAAGGATCCTGCCGCCATCCTCGGCCAGCTGCAGTACCTGGCGGTGCGCAAGGACTACAAGGCCGCCGCCGTGATCGCCCCCATCACGCCCAACGTGGTCTACCCCGGTGCCATGAACCTCCACAACAACGCCAAGCAGATGGGCCTCACCCTGACGCCCGAGGAGCTCAAGGGCCTGGGTATCGAGCACTTGGCCGCCAAGATCGACAGCCTGCCCGGCGGTCCCACGGACGACTACCCCGTCAAGGATGCCCGGCTGGCCTACAACGCCGGCATCTACCGCACCCTGAAGGGCCTCACCCCCAAGACCTGGGCCAAGATGACCCACATGGGCATCACCGACAACCTCGCCGCCGCCCAGTTCGGCCTGACCGGGGTCAAGGACATGGCCCTGGGCTTCGACGGCACCAAGGTCCTCACCGTCAGCTGCGTCAAGCTGCCCAGCGGCGCCTGGGGCATCACCTACATCCGCTACGAGATCGGCCTCAAGGGCCTCAAGCAGGACTGAGTTCTTCCCAGCCTGATCTTTTTTCCTAACCCCAAAGCCAGGAGGCTCGCCTCCTGGCTTTGGGGTTTTTGACGCGCTGCGTGGGTGCAACGGGCCTCTGGGGGGCCCCGGTCCCATACTGGAGATGGAAGCTGTGGGCAGGCCCTTTGTGAGGTGGGTATGACCAGGCACACGAACCTCTTCGAGAACGTGAACCGGCAGTTTGACGCCGCCGCCGACATCCTGGGCCTGTCCCTGGAGCTCCGGGAGCTGCTGAAGACGCCCTACCGCGAGATCACGGTGGCCATGCCCCTGCGCATGGAGGACGGCACCCTGCGCGTGTTCAAGGGCTACCGCGTCCAGCACAACGGCGTACGGGGCCCCCAGAAGGGTGGCATCCGCTACCACCCGGACCTGGAGCTGGATGACGTCCGGGCCCTGGCCAGCCTCATGACCTGGAAGGCCGCCGTGGTGAACATCCCCTTCGGCGGCGCCCGGGGCGGCATCACGTGCGATCCCGCCAAGCTGTCCCTCCACGAGCTGGAGATGCTCACCCGCCGCTACATCTCCAAGCTCTCCATGGTGCTGGGACCCACCCGCGACATCCCGGCCCCGGACCTGAACACCAATGCCCAGACCATGGCCTGGGTGCTGGACGAGTACGGCCGCAAGAACGGCTACCAGCCGGCCTGCGTGACCGGCAAGCCCCTGGAGCTGGGCGGCAGCCAGGGCCGGCCCGCGGCCACGGGCAAGGGCTTGGCCATCTGTGCCCGGGAAGCCTGGGAGGGCGTGCTGGGCGGCACCCTGCAGGGGGCAACGGTGGCCCTCCAGGGCTTCGGCAACGTGGGCAGCCACGCCGCCACCTTCCTCCATGAGGCCGGCGCCAAAGTCACCGCCGTGGCGGACCTCTACGGCGCTGTGCGGGCGCCCGGGGGCCTCGACCTCCCTGCCCTCCGCGCCCATGCCCACGCCAACCGGGGCTCCGTGACCGGCTTCCCCGGCGGCGAGGCCTTCGACCCCGCCACCCTCTGGGAGCAGCCCTGCGACATCCTCATTCCCGCGGCCCTGAGCGGCGTGCTCACCCGGGAGACCGCGCCCCTGGTGCAGGCGCGGCTGGTGCTGGAAGGGGCCGATGCCCCCACCACCCCCGAGGCCGACGAGATCTTCCAGGCCCGGGGCATCCCCGTGATCCCCGACATCCTCGCCAACGCCGGCGGCGTGACGGTGTCCTACTACGAGTGGGTGCAGAACCTCCAGCAGCTCTTCTGGGACGAGGCCGAGATCTTCAGCAAGGAGGAGAAGGTGCTGGTGCAGGCCTTCGCCGAGGTCCATGAGCGGGTCCTCGCCCACCACTGCAGCTGGCGCACCGCCGCCCTCGTGCTGGCCCTGGAGCGCGTCAAGAAAGCCAACGAGCTGCGCGGGTGGTAGGCGATCATGGAGCCTGACCAAGGATTTCCATGCAGATCACGGCCCAGTACACCCTCACCCCCGATGAAGCGCTGCGCGGCACGCGGGCCTTCAAGCGGTACAGCTACGGCGTGTCCGTGGGCGCGGGCCTGCTGCTGCTCCTCATGGGCTACGCCAGCAACCAGATGGGCTCCCGCGGGCAGGGGATCTTCATTGCCTTGAACGGCCTCCTGCTCCTGGTCATGCCCGAGGCCGTGCTCCGCTGGGCCCGCTACCGCCGCGGTGAGCAAGCCTACCCACCCATGGAGGTGGTGCTGGACGACGAGGGCCTGACCCTGCACACCGAGGCCACCGCCGGCAACCTGGCCTGGTCCGCCTTCGCCAGCATCCAGCGGCACAGCGGCTTCTGGATCTTTCGCGTGAGCCGCGCCCAGGCCATCCTCGTCCCCGAGCGGGCCCTGGCCGAAGCCGACGCCACCGAGCTGGAGGCCTTCCTGCGGGAGCGCAAGCAGCTGAAGGGATGAACCTGCAGGCCCCAAAGGAGCCCCCATGCCCTACGTGAACATCCGCATCACCCGCGAAGGCGCCACCCCCGCGCAGAAGGCCGCCCTCATCCAGGGGGCCACCCAGCTGCTGGTGGACGTGCTCGGCAAGAATCCCCAGACCACCGTCGTCGTCATCGACGAGGTGGACACGGACAACTGGGGCATCGGCGGCGAGAGCATCACCGAGCGGCGGAAGCAGGGAAAGTAGCTCCGCCCCTTGCGGACCCCCGTCCCGGCCCCCATACTCAACCTCCGCCCGATCCGGGCCCTTGAGGGGGCAGGCAAGGCGGTTCCAGACCACATGGGGGTGACCGGTTTCGACAGGTCGTGATCCAGGTGTCCGGTGCAGGCGGGGGTTGGACGGATGGCCCCCTTATCAATCCGCCCAAACCAAACTGCCAACGATAACTTCGAACTGGCTCTCGCTGCCTAGGGCAACCTAGGCTCCGAGCGAGTCCTCGGGATCTCTGGGTACCGAGCTCGTTAAACCCCTGAAAGGGTGGCTTCGGCCTGCCGGACAGGGGTACCAGATAGGCTGCCGCGACGCCCCCTGACGGCAGCCGAGATCAGGAGGCACACGTCCCGAGCGGCTCGTCCGTTCCCCGCCGGGAGGTTTCAAGAACGGACCAAGCCTGTGAATGAGCTGCCACCTGGCATTTCTTGGACGTGGGTTCGACTCCCACCACCTCCACCAATAGAAAACGCCCCCGCCAGGGGCGTTTTCTATTGGTGGAATTGCCGCTGCGGACAGGTAGGCGCCCGGAGGGCAGGACTTGATGTCCTGCCTGGAGGATCAGCGCCGTGCCCAGCAGCGACACGCCGGTCGAGGCCGATGGTCTACGACCAAGATGACGCAGATGGACTCCCACCACCTCCAACCTCAGTCTTCCTGCTTCCGGTGCACCAAAGGGTGGTGCATTTGAATACAATCGGGGCAGATGCCATGGCTGAATTGAGCATCTGAGTGCTCGGAGATGTACTTCTCCATCTGCTCCCAGGAATCCTGCTTATTGTTGATCTTCTTGCAGTGCATGCAGATGGAGATGAAGCCCTCCAAACGCTTGGTGCGCGCCAGTGTGTCCGCCAGCTCCTCCTTCTGTTGGGCGAGCAGGGCCCGGGCCGCTTCCCGCTGCTCCGCTTCCATGTTTCTGCGACGCCAACCCCGCTGGATCGTGATGGCGGCCCCCATGGTCAGGCACAGAAAGATCAGCGCAAAGGAGGATAGCTTCCATGCTTCGAGGCGCCACTCCGAGAGGTAATCGCGGGTCGCCAACCCAACGGTGATGAACAGCGGACGAGGCAGACCCAGTCGACGCACTGCGATGGTCCGCTCGACGGCATCGACGGTGCTGAAGGTCGTGTAGACATGCGTGGTCGGGCTACCCTCAAGGGCCTGGTTCAGCTGGTTGGAGGAGAGCTTGCGCCCCACCCACTGGTCAGCGTCTCCTCCTGTTGGATACCTGGCGACCAGGGTTGCATCCGAGTCGACCAGGGCCATGGTGCCCCGGGGCCCGATGTCAAAGCTCGCAAAGCCCCGGGTGAGGTGCTCGATGGTGACACCGGTGTAGACCAACCCGGCGAATGCTCCACCCGGCCCATTGATCCGACGAGCCAAGACCACCATCCATTTGCCGGAAATCCCCCCGACCAGGGGCTTGGAAAGCACCAACCCCGCCCCAGGATCGCCCTTCAACTGTCGAAAGTAATCCCGGTGGGCCAGGCTCATGGTTGTGGCTGCCGTGGCCTGGGGACCATAGACCGCATCCCCACTGGCCCCCGTGGCACGGAAGACCTCCACCTCCGGGATGCGGGCGTGCTCTCGGACGATGAAGCTGGTGAGGACTGCCTGCTGGATGCCACCCGCAGCCAATTGCCGCTCGGCCTCATCGACCACGGCCAGCATGGCGATGTCCACCTTCGCCACGATGCCGTTCATGTTTTCATCCAGGATCTTGGCTAGGTTCTGCGTGGTGAGAACGGCCCGATCTGCCGCGTGGATTCGGCTCTGGTGGAGCGAATACCAACAGATTCCCGCGACCAGGACATTCAGGAGAATCACTCCAGCCACCAGCCGGGCCCGGAAGGCAATGATTGGGCTCGGCTGTGGGATGTTCGATGGTTGGGGGTTCGGTACGGGCATCCTGGGTCCATGGCGAGGGGTACAAGCCTTGGGGGTTATCCCCTCTTGCATTGTGATCTTTCGGTATCGGTACACTGTGCTTGACTTGTGGGCTCTGTGTGACGCCCCCCCCAAATGATTCCACGGATTCGGGGTGTTGGGTTGTCAGGCCCCTCTGGTCTTCATGTGCTGGAAGCAGGCTTCCGAATACTCATGAAAAGCCAGTCCCATCCCGTTGATATTAAGGACTATGCCATCCCCTGCCTCCGCCAACCCCTCCCCGGATTCAGCCCGCCTTCAGGCGAGGGCTCTGGAGGTGGCCCGGGATCCCTATTTTGGGGTCAAGCGGGATGCGCGGATCTGCTTCGCGAATCAGGCCGCCTGTGAGGCCCTCGGCTACACCTTGGAGGAATTGCTGGGCCTCTCGGTGCCCGACCTGGACCCCAACTACCCCATGGAGAGGTGGGACGACCACTGGGAGGCCCTCCGCCAGGACAGGAGCTTGGTCACCCAGACCCTCCACCGCCGCAGAGATGGGAGCCTCTTTCCGGTGGAGATTACCGTCACCTGGGTTTCCGTGGATGCGGAGGAGTGCCTCTTCACCCAGGCCCGGGACATCAGCGCCCAGGTCACCGCTGAGGAGGCGCGGCAGATCAGTGAGGCCAAGTTCCAACTGGCATTCCAGCAGAGTCCGGACGCCATCAACATCAATCGCCTGGAGGACGGTGTTTACCTGGATGTGAACGAGGGCTTCCTGCGCACCACGGGCTGGTCCCGGGACGAAGTGGTCGGGCGCCGGTCAAACGAAGTGGGGATCTGGGCGGACGCAGAGGATCGAAGGCGGCTGGTCCAGCTGCTTGCCGAAAACGGCGAGGCCACGGATTATGAGCTCACCTTCCGCCGTAAGGACGGGAGCCTAGGAACGGCCCTGATGTCCGCACGGATCCTGAGTTCGGGTCCGAACCGCTGGATCCTGTCGGTAACCCGGGACATCACGGAACGCAAACAGGTCGAGCGGGCCCTACATGATAGTGAGACCAGCTACCGGGGACTCTTCGATGCCGTGGGTGAGTCCATCTTCATCATGGATAGGACCGGGCGCTTCATCGATGTGAACCAGGGGGCAACCGGGATGTACGGATACACCCGGGAGGAGCTTATCGGACGGAATCCGTCGCGGGTATCCGCCCCGAACCTGAACGACCTTCCCCACGTGATGGGCTGCGTGGAGCAGGCCTTCGCGGGGGAGCCAAAGCTTTTCGAATTCTGGGGGCAACGTAAAAACGGTGAGGTTTTCCCCAAAGAGGTCCACCTCTACCCGGGCACTTACTTCGGGCAGGACGTGGTCATCGCCATGTCTACAGACATCACAGAGCGGAAGCGGTCCGAAGCCGCCCAAGTGGCGGCCCAGAAGCTGGAAAGCCTGGGAGTCCTAGCGGGGGGCTTGGCCCACGACTTTAACAATCTGCTCACGGCCATCATGGGCAACCTGAACCTGGCTCAGGGCCAACTGGGCGAGTACTCGAATGCTCGGCCCTACCTGGACAAGGTCGAGAAGACCATACTCAAGGCTGCGGACCTCAGCCGGCAGATGCTGGCCTACTCTGGAAAAGGCCACTTCGTAATCAAGGCCCGGGACTTGAACACCATCGTCCAGGAGATGACCGGGCTATTGACCGCCTCCCTGCCAAAGAAGATTCGCCTCGACCTCCAACTGGCCCCGAAACTCCCTCTGTTCAAGGCGGACGGGGCCCAGGTCCAGCAGGTGGTCATGAACCTCATCACCAACGCCGCCGATGCCATCGGTGGGGAATCGGGACACATCGCCGTGACCACATACCAGGCGGATCTGGACCGGGAGGTCCTCACCGCCGGCTTCCCGGGCCAGACTCTTGAGGCCGGGAGCTACCTGGTCCTGTCGGTATCCGACACGGGCTGCGGCATCGCGTCAGATGTCCTCTCCCGGATCTTCGACCCCTTCTTCACCACCAAGGCCACGGGCCGTGGCCTTGGGCTATCGGCCATGCTGGGCATTCTCAAGGGCCACAAGGCCGGCCTCCGGATTCAGACCGAGGTTGGCCGGGGTAGCACCTTCGAGGTCTTTTTCCCTACTGCGGATGCCGGAGAGGCCCAGGAGGAGCTGCACAGTTCCCGGCGTGGCAAGCGCCTAGCCGGGACCGTCCTCCTCGTGGACGACGAGGAGGACATCCTCGAGAGCACAGGGCCCGCACTGGAGTCCTTCGGCTTCCGGGTGGTCCGGGCCGTGGATGGTGTGCAGGCCATGGACCGGTTCCTGGAGTTGGGACCAGAACTGGCCCTGGTCTTCATGGACCTGAGCATGCCACGCATGGACGGCATCTCCGCTTTCCTGGCCATGCGTCAGGCCCGGCCTGAGGTGCCGGTTATCCTCACTAGCGGCTACGACCGAAAGGAGACCACCGAGGACCTGTTTGACCAAGGCCTCGCGGGCTTTGTGCAGAAGCCCTATCGAATCCAGGACCTGGCCCGGGAATTAGATCGCGTGCTGGACGGCCGGTCCCTGCTGTAAGCCAGGAGCCCGCCTCGCTTGATCCAGCTCCGATCCTCGAAGGCTGCACGTACTAAAATTTTCCCAGCCTTAATATTTCTTCGATCTTCTGACGAAAACATTCACCTGAGACACCATATCTGGAACGGGTCTCCTTCGGGCGGTGGCGCGTGTGATCAGGAAGTATTAGTGCAAGGGCGTTTGAATCTCCAGTGAGCACCGACAGGAGGGAGCACTCCAGCGCCATTGCTAGATCGATCACTTGCGACAGCAATGGAAGACGGAATAGTCATTCACTAATGGAAACTCTTCACCGCATGTCGATTGTTGGGGTGAGTGTATGGTGCAGCGCTGGAAAGCCGTCATGGCATGGGTGATGAACGATCCAGCCCAGCCCCTGGAGAAGCAGTTCTTCCAGGGGCTCTGCCTGCTGGGGGGGGGCGCTGACCCTGTTCGTAGTCCTTCCAGTGAACCTGCTCCAGCACCTGAGTCCCTGGGTCAATTGGCTTCTCATCCCCCCGGCGCTTGGCCTGCTGGGTCTGGCCTGGGCCGCCCGGCGGGGGCACTACCACCGAGTAACCGCCCTGGTGTTGATCATCGTGGGCTTGGATCTGGTCTGGTTTCCCAATGGCGGCTCCCAGGGCAGCATCGGGCTCTACTTCGTCACCCCTGCACTCTTCCTGGTAGTCGTCTTCAAGGGGGCGGCCCGCATCGCGGGGTTCCTCATCCTGGTTGGGAACATCATTGGCCTGCACTTGGCAGAAACAGCCTGGCCGGGCCTGGCCCATTCCTTCACGCCGATTGACCGGTTGATCGATCTATCTACGGGCTACCTCCTTAGCCTGCTCGTCAGTTCCCTGATGATGTGGGTGATCCTGACGGGGTTTTACCGGGAGAAGGAGCGAATCACTGAATCCGAACACCTCTACCGGGATTTGCTGAACAGCCAGGGTGAGGGCTTCGGTATGGTAGACGGAGACGAGCGCTTTCTGGTGGTGAACCCGGTGGCCGAGGAAATCTTCGGCCTGGCCCCGGGCCAACTCGTTGGCCGTAGCCTGCTGGAGTTTGTGCCACTCGAGCAACACGGGGAGGTCCGCCGCCAGACAACCCTGCGCAGGAACGGCGCGCACAGCACCTATGAGATGAAGATTCGCCGGGGTGACGGTGTCCTGCGGACCCTGATGGTCACCGCCACGCCCAGGCCCAGCGACGGCAGTGCCCCACTCCAGATAATCGGCGTCTTCCGGGACATCTCCGAGCGAAAAGAGGCCGAAGCGCGGCTCCTGGAGAGCGAGGAAAAGTTCCGAACTTACATCGAGCAGTCCATCGATGTCATCTTCACGCTAGATGCCCAGGGGGTATTCCTCTTTGCATCCCCCGCCTGGGAGCGGCATTTCGGCTACCCAGTCAGAGAGATCCTAGGCAACCCCTTTGGCCGGTTCGTGCATCCGGAGGATCTCGAGCCCTGCTTCGATTACCTGATACGGGTTCTTTCTGCCGGACAGAGCGAAACAAGTCCTCCCTATCGAGTCCGACGCGCAGATGGTTCCTGGCGCTGGTTCATGGCCAACGGAAGCCGCATCTCCCTCCCGGACACCGAACCGAGGTTCATGGGAGTGGCCCATGACATCACTGAACGCAAGGAGGCCGAGGAGGCGCTCAAGGCGAGCGAGGAACGCTACCGGGCTCAGTTTGACCGGGCCAGCGAAGGAATCTTCACCCTTTCCCCTGACGGCGCCTTGCTCGAAGTCAATGAAGCCATGGCCCGCATGCATGGCTACACCATCGAGGAGATGCTTCGCTTGAACCTGAAGGACCTGGACAGTCCCGCCTCCTCGGAACTGGCCCCCGGTCGGATGTTGCGGCTATTAGCTGGAGAGGCTCTCACCCTAGAAGTGGAGCACCGCCACAAGGATGGCCATGCCTTCCCGTTGGAGGTCTCAGCCAGTCTGGTCACCGTTGGCGGAAAGCAGACCATTCTTTGTTTCCATCGCGACATTTCCGAGCGCAAGCAAGCCGAAGAGACCAATCACCTGCTGGTTCAGGAGAAGCATCAGGCCCAAAAAATGGACAGCCTTGGCAGCCTGGCCGGTGGCGTAGCTCATGATTTCAACAACATGCTCGGGGGCATCATGGGCTACGCGGACCTGATGCTTGCCGGAGAGGCGGACCCAAAACGGCAGAAATACCTCCGCTCCATTCTCGCGGCAGCCTCCAGATCGGCGGAGCTCACGCAGAAGCTCCTGGCCTTTGGTCGCCGGGGAAAGAATATCGTCGAAGCGATCGATCTTCGCTTCATGGTGAACGAGTGCCTGAGCATCCTTCGGCCCTCCATGAATCCGGAGGTGAACGTGGTGATCGCCATGGAGGAGTGTCCGATTGTAGATGGAGATCCCTCGCAGATTCACCAGGTGTTGGTGAACCTTCTTCTCAATGCAATTGAAGCCATGCCCGCGTCCGGCACCCTGACCATCACCTCCCGCGCCATGGAAGTGGATGGCTCCTGGTCATCTGAACCGAGTATCACGTCAGGAACCTACGCGGAACTCCTCGTATCCGATACGGGAATGGGCATGACCGAGGACATCAGGCAGCGTGTGTTCGAGCCCTTCTTCACTACCAAGAAGACATCGGGATCTTCGGGTACGGGGCTGGGTCTGTCCACAGCCTATGGGATCATTCATGCCCACCGTGGGGCCATTTCTGCGGATTCTATCCTTGGGAAAGGGAGCACATTCCGGGTGCTGTTGCCAAAGGGAATCCTCACCGCCGAAAAGGGCGCGGCCCCGATGGCGGTGGCCCAAGGCAAGGGGATGGTGCTGCTCGTCGAGGATGAGCCCATTCTCAGAGACCTGGGCACGACCATTCTGGAATCATTGGGCTATGAGGTGCTAGCCGCTGCGGATGGCGTGGAAGCGGTCGAAACCTATCGGGAGCACCACGCTCGCCTTTCCGTCATCCTCCTTGACCTGAAGATGCCCCGGATGGATGGACGAGGAGCCTTCCTGGAGATCCAAAAGATCAACCCCACGGTGCCAGTGATCATATGCACGGGGTATGGGGAGAACGAAGAGGTCCAGGACCTCCTTACCCGCGGTGCCGCAGGGATGCTGGCCAAGCCCTACCAGGTGGCTACCTTGGCAGCAACCTTGAGGCAGGTCGCCCCAGGCTAATGGAATCGCCCATAATCGCCGCCTGACCCTCGCCCGCAGTCTCATCCTTGTTCGCTGCTATCGGCCAGATGTTCGGAACCAATCAACCGTAACCATGCCCTTCGGAGGGCAGTAGGCTGACGTTCTCCCCCTAAATGAGTCCAGAGATTCCGGTTCATGGGTCAGTGGCGCTGTGTGCGCGATACACGCCATTCCATTTTATTGATATTTTTTGCCTTACTTAGATGCCGCAAGAACGGACAGATTATGATTCCTGTCCCGGACAGCTTTTCCTTCAGGACACACGGGACTGCTCTTTCCACGGCTCTGTCAGGCCAGTCGCTTCTCATAGCACCGGAAGCGCAAGCCGGGCCTGAACCCAAGGCCGATCTCGCCCGCGAAGGCATACCCAAGCTTCGGGAACAGCTTCTGGGTCGCTTCGTTCCGGGCGTTTGTGTCCAGCCGCAGCACCCGGATCCCGCGCTCCAGGGCCACGGCCTCGGCCTGGCGCATCAGCGCCGTGGCTACTCCGCTCCCCTGGAAGTCCGGATCCACGGCCAATCGGTGGACCACCACCGCCAGTTCCGTGAGGTCCCAGCCGACTTCGGCGTATTCAGGTTCCTGGTCCGTGGTGATGGCGGCCACGCCTGTGATACGCCCTTCATCCTCGGTGACCCACAGCTGAGCCAGGGTCATGTCACGCCCGAACACTTCCGGATTCGGGTAGCTGTCATCCCATTGGAGGTTGCCGCTGGCCCTCATGGCCGGCACCACACGGCGGATGATCGCCATGATCCCTCGAAGGTCCTCCTGCTTCGCAAGTCGTAATCGAGGCGATGGCTGCATGTCGGGTCGTCCCATCCATGGTTCGAAAATCGTGTGGCGGGTTCCAGCATATCGAATGCCGCGAAGCCCCCCCCTTCCGGGTTTACCATGGGGCCTTCCCGCAGCCTGCACTCGCCCCCGGAGGTCCCCGATGGACGCCACTGTCTCCTTCGTCCTGAACGGCAAACCCGTCACCGTCACCAGCCCCCGCGACCGGATGCTGGTCTGGGTGCTCCGCGACGAGCTGGGCCTCACGGGCACCAAGGTGGGCTGCGAGGCCGGGCTCTGCGGGGCCTGCACGGTGCTTGTGGACCATGAGGCCGTGCTCTCCTGTTCCACGGCGCTGGGCGACGTGGCCGGGAAGGCGGTCCTGACCATCGAGGGCCTGGCCATCGACGGGAAGCTGGACCCGGTGCAGGAGGCCTTCCAGGACCACCACGCCTTCCAGTGCGGCTACTGCACCTCCGGGATGATCATGGCCGCCTGGGCCTTCCTGAAGAAGCAGCCCAGGGCCACCCGAGCCGAGATCATCGCGGCCATGGAGGGGAACATCTGCCGCTGCGGGGCCCACGTGAGGATCCTGGATGCGGTCGAATCGGTGGGCAAAGCCACGGGAGGTGTGCGATGAGAAGGCGGTCCTTCCTCCAGTCCGCCACGGCGGGCGCGCTCACCCTGTTCTTCACGACCCCCTCCGGCGCAGCGCCCATCGAGCCGACCCGGCCCGGCGCCTACCCCGAGGACTTCAACGCCTTCCTGAAGATATCGGCCGACGGCCGCGTGGGCTGCTTCGTGGGGAAGACCGAGCTGGGCCAGGGCGCCATGACGGTGCTGGCCATGCTCGTCGCCGAGGAGCTGGAGCTGGATCCGGCTCAGGTGGACATGCTGTTGGGTGACACGGACCTCTGCCCCTGGGACCTGCCCACGGGCGGCTCCCTCACCATGTGGCACACGGCCCCCGTCCTCCGGGGCGCCGCCGCTGAGGCGCGGGCGGTGCTGCTGGGCCTGGCGGCCAAGGCCCTGGGCGCCCCGGCCGCCGACCTGACCCTGAAGGACGGCGCCATCTGGGTGAAGGCGGCCCCCACGCGCCGCACCACCTTCGGCGCGCTGGTGCAGGGCCGGAAGATGGCGCGGCACCTGGGCAAGGTCAAGCCCAAGCCCCTGTCTGAATGCACCGTGCTCGGGCGCCGCGTCCCCCGCAAGGACGCCCTGGCCAAGGTCACCGGCGCCGCCAAGTACGCCGGCGACCTGCGCCTGCCCGGCACGCTCCACGCCTGCATCCTGCGGCCCCCGGCCCAGGGCCAGAAGCTGACCACCGCGGACACGGCGGCCGCCGAGCGGGTTCCCGGCGTCCGCATCGTGCGGGATGGCACCCTCCTGGCCGTGCTCCACGCCCAGCCCGACACCGCCCGCAAGGCCCTCGCCCTGGTGAAGGGCACCTTCGAGGGGACCGAACCCGACGTGGACGACGTGCGCATCTACCAGTACCTCGTGGACAAGGCGGCGCCCGGACAGCGCGTAATGATCGCCCGCGGCGATGTGGCTGCCGGGGAGAAGCGGGCCGCCACCGTGGTGGAGGGGGAGTACCGCAACGCCTACGAGGGCCACGCCACCCTCGAGCCCCACACCTCCGTCGCCCAGTGGCAGGAGGGCCGCATGACGGTGTGGGCCTCCAATCAGTCTCCGTTTGTCTTCCGGGATTCCGTGGCTGAGGCGCTCAAGCTGGACAAGGACAAGGTCCGCATCATCACCCCGTTCGTGGGGGGTGGCTTCGGCGGCAAGCTCGTGGCCCCCGCGGCCGTCGAGGCCGCCCGCATCGCCCGGCAGGTCCCCGGCGTGCCCATCCAGGTGGCCTGGAACCGGGAGGAGGATTTCCTCCTGGACGGCTACCGGCCGGCCGCCGTGGTGAAGATCCGCTCGGGCCTGGACGCCGGGCGCGGTGCCATCACCTTCTGGGACAACATCGCGGCCGGCGTCTCCCAGGGCGAGGCCGAGTTCGCCTACGACATGCAGACGAACCGGTACCAGGCTCCGGCTGTCCCGGACCTCCACCCGCTCAAAGTCGGCGCCTGGCGTGCCCCCAACGCCCACACCAATGCCTTCGCCCGGGAGTGCCAGCTGGACGCGCTGGCCGCCAAGGCCGGCCTGGATCCCGTGACCCTGCGCCGCCGCCTCGCCAACGACCCCCGGCTGCTCCGCCTCCTGGACCTGGCCCTGGAGGCCTTCGGCTGGGAGCCCGCCCCCGGACCCACGGGCCGGGGCATCGGCCTGGCCTGCGGCGCCTGGCGCCAGGCCCTGGTGGTGGCCGTGGCCGAGGTGGCCGTGGACAAGGCCACCGGCAAGGTCCAGGTGCTGCGCTTCCTGGAGGCTGTGGACGTGGGCCTCGTGGTGAACCCCGACGGGGCCCGCCAGCAGGTGGAGGGCGCCATCACCATGTGCATCGGGCAGGCCCTCAGCGAGGAGATCCACTTCAAAGGCGGCCGCATCCTCAACAAGAACTTCGACACCTACCTCCTGCCACGCTTCTCGGCCATCCCCCGCATCCAGGTCGTCTTCGCGGATAGCGGCACCTCGACCACCCAGGGCATCGGCGAGCCGCCTGTGGTGCCCGTGGCCGCGGCCCTGGCCAACGCCGTCTTCGACGCCACCGGCGCCCGGGTGACCCACGTGCCCTTCACCCCCGAGCGGGTCCTCGAGGCCCTGAAGCGCGTGCCTTGAAGGGAGGCGACAGCATGACCCAACCGGAAGCCCCCATCCGCGTGGCCGTGTGTGAGGATGACGACGACTACCGGGACATCCTGCTGTATGGCCTGAGAAAGCTGGGGCTGCAGGTGTTTGGCGTGTCGTCCTCGGAGGCCCTGGATCACCTGCTGGCCGAGCGCGAGGTGGATCTGGTGGTCCTGGATATCGGACTGCCAGGAGAGGACGGGTTCTCGGCGGCGGCACGCCTGCGGCAGGAGCGCCCCCACCTGGGCATCGCCATGCTCACGGCCCGAGTCATGGTCGAGGACCGCATCCGGGGGCTGAACCAGGGTGCGGACCTGTATTTCGTGAAGCCGGTGGATCTGGGCGAGCTGGCCGCGGCCCTCGCTAGCCTGCATCGGCGCCTCCTCACCAGCAAGACGAAGCCCCTCCGACCCTGGTACCTGGCCAAAGGCCGGGCCGTGCTGGAGACGCCCGATGGCGTGGCCGTCGCGCTCACCGAGCCGGAGCTGCAGCTCCTGGACCGCCTGCTGGCCACGCCCGGAACCACGGTGGAACGGACCGACCTCCTGCTGGCCCTGGGTTGGCCGCAGGACGACAAGGCCGATCACCGGCTGGCCACCGTCATCAGCCGGCTGCGCGCCAAGGTCAGCAGGGCCACACCGGCCTATATCCTGCCGCTCCGGGCCCGCCATGGCACGGGCTATGTGTTCGCGGTCGAAGAGCACCCCGCCCCATGACGGGTCTCCTGCGCTGGGCGCTGGCCGCAATCCTTGGCCTCAGCGCCTGGGCCGCCGAGCCCCTCGACCTGGGCCACCTCAGCCGGCAGCCGCTGGCTGGGCACCTTGAGATCCTGACCGGCCGCTCAGCGGCCACCCTGGACGAGGCCCTCCAGGCGGCTGCGGCAGGCGGGTTTCACCCCCTGCCGGGTAATGCCAGCCGAGGCTATGTCAACGAGGCGGTCTGGCTTCGCTTCGCCGTGCAGGTGCCAGTCACCTCCCCCGCCGAAGCCTGGCTAGAGGTCAGTCCCAGCTTCCTGCATGAGGTCACCCTGTTCGTGCCGCAACCCGGGGGCGGCTACGGGACCACCACCGCAGGGGCCCTGCAGCCCTTTGCCTCACGCCCGATCGCCTACCGGAACCCCGTGTTCCGGTTGGGGGGGCCTGACCAACCCCTACCTGGGCCCATGGCCACCTGCTACCTGCGGGTGCGCAGCCAGAGCGCCCTGGTGGTGGAACCCACGCTGTGGAGCCCCCAGGCTTTCAGTGAGGCCAAGGCCAGGGAAGGCCTGCTCTTCGGGGGCTTCTTCGGCATCGCCTGCATCATCATGCTGGCGAACCTCATCTACTGGGTGCGACTGCGCGAGCCCATCCAGCTGCTGTACGCCGCCTACCTGTTGTCCATGATTCTCCTGTTCGCCGGCACCGAAGGTTACGCCGCCCAGGTCCTGTTCCCCGGTATGGCCAGGGCGACCGCGCTGCTCATCCCCATCACCATGGCGTTCCAGCCCTGGTTTGCCGTGACGCTGTTTTCGGCCCTCACCGCCTTCGGGAAGCTCCTGCCACGGGTGGACCGGGCCTATCGGGCGCTCGGCTTCGGCCTCTCCGCCCTGGCCCTCCTCGCAACCTTGCTGGGCCATTACTACGCCGTGGCCCCCTTCCTGAGCCTGGCCATCCTGCTCCTGCTGCTGGGCAACTTCGGATTGACCCTCGCCTTGCTCCTGCGCCGCCAGCGCGCCGCCTGGCTCTATCTGCTGGCCTTCGGTCCCTACGTGCTCGGCGCCCTCCTCCGTTTGTCCCGGAACCTGGCCTGGCTCCCCGGTGGGTTCCTGGGGGAACACGGCATGCACCTTGGCGCCCTCTTTCATTTCTGTTTGATGAACCTGCCCCTGGCCGACCGGCTGGCGGACCTCAAACGCGAACGCGATCAGGTCATCCTGGCGGCCCAGCAGGCTGCGACGGAGCACCACCAGGAGCTGGAACACCGCGTCGACCAGCGGACCCTCCAGCTGCAGGAGGCGCAGGCCCGGTCCATGGTCGCGCTGGAGCAGGAACGCCAGGTGGTGGCCGAACAGCGCCAGTTCCTGGCCATGGTCTCGCACGAATTCCGCACCCCGCTCGCCGTGATCGATGGCGCGGCCCAGGTGGTTCAGATGGCTGCCGCCAGCGATCCGGAGGAGGCGGAGGCCCGTGCCGGAGTCATCCAGCGCAGCGTGCAGCGCCTAACGCGCCTGCTGGACACCTGGCTCACTGCGGACCGCATCAAGTCTGGGTTGCATGGCCTGCGGCTGGAACCCGTTGCCCTACCCGAACTCCTGGCCGAGCTCATTCATGGCAAACAGAACACCCTGCGGGAGCGGGTGATCCGCATGCAGCTCGGAGCTCTGCCCCCCACCTACACCTGCGATCGTGACCTGCTGGGCGCGGCCCTCCAGAACCTGCTTGCCAACGCCCTGAAGTATTCCCCCGAGGACAGCCCCATCGAGGTGCGGGGGCGGGTGCAGGACGGCTGGCTTCACCTGGAGATCGCCGACCAGGGCCGCGGCATTCCCGCCGACCAGCTGGCCCAGATCGGCCAGCGCTACTTCCGGGGGCGCAACACCGGGACCACCCCGGGGCTGGGTCTCGGCCTGGATCTGGTGCGAACCATCGCCACCCTGCACGGGGGTCGCCTGGACCTGGAGAGCGTCGAGGGTCAGGGCACCACGGCCCGGCTGGTGCTGCCCTGCGGGGCTTGAACGCGCGGGCCCGGCGGCCCAGAGAGCCCTCCTGAAATCGACCAGGGCTGAACCGTCCAGATGGGCGCAGGCCCGGGGACGGTTCAGCCCTGGAATCAACAGCGTGCTGCCCTTTCGGGTGGCAGTGCTGGTGAGTGGGGAAGAGGGTTGTTATCGGCTTGTGAACCTGACAACCACCGCGTAGTCGGCCTGGACATTCCGGAAGGTGTAGCTGCTGACGGCCCCGATGGAGCGGCCGTCGAGCTGGACGTCCTGAACGACACAGCCGTCTGCGGGCAGGAAGTGGATGGTCAAGTCAGCACCCGAGCTGATGCCCTGGATGAGGGATGGCGAGATCTCTCCATTGCCGATCACGGTGGTGGTGACTTTGAAGTCATCGGCGGCGAAGGTGGCCGTGACAATGACGTTTTCCTTCACCGATGCAATACGGTATTCCGTGACGGCGCCAACGGAGATCCCGTTGATCTGGACATCCGTGACATGGAAGCCGCGATCAGGCGTGATGTAGACGCTCTGGCAGTCTCCGGCATTGGCAAAGGTCTGACCGGGAGCGATGCTGCCCAGCGGCGTCGGATTGCCCACGACCGTGAACCGGCCGGCCTCGTCGAACACGACCGAGAGCACATGGTTGGCGCGAACACTGGTGAAGGTGTAGGACAGAACAGGCCCCAGAGAGACACCATCGACCAGGACATTGCCCACCCGCTTGCCAGCACCCGGGGTGAAGATGATGGTGCTGTTCGAACCAAAGGCGACCACCTGCGTTCCAGCCGGAGTGGCCTGGCCAGAGCCCACCACAGAGGTCTGGATGGTGAAGGTGTTGGCGGCGAAGCTGGCGGTGACAGAGATCGCGCCGGTCACAGCCGCATCGGTCCGGGTGGCCGTGGTCACCCCATCGCTCCAGGAGGTGAAGTGGTAGCCCGCATTCGGCACGGCAGTCACGGCGGTGCCGCTGGCGCCTTGGGTTACGACCTGCGTCGCCGTGCCCGTGAGGGTCCCGTTGGCGCCGGCCGTGTAGGTCAGGGTGAACGAGTTGATGGTGAAGGTGGCGGTGACAGAGATTGCTCCGGTCACGGCCGCATCGGTGCGGGAGGCCGTGGTCACCCCATCGCTCCAGGAAGCGAAGCGGTAGCCCGGGTTCGGCACGGCGGTCACGGCGGTGCCGCTGCCGCCTTGGGTTACGACCTGCGTCGCCGTGCCCGTGAGGGTCCCGTTGGCGCCGGCCGTGTAGGTCAGGGTGTAGGTGCTGATGGCGAAGCTTGCGGTGACAGAGATCGCACCGGTCACGGCCGCGTCAGTGCGGGTGGCCGTGGTCACCCCGTCGCTCCAGGAGGTGAAGTGGTAGCCCGTGTTGGGGACCGCGATCACGGCGCTGCCGCTGGCGCCATGGTTCACGGTCTGTGTCGCCGTGCCCGTGAGGGTGCCGTTGGCGCCGGCCATGTAGGTCAGGGTGTAGCTGTTGATGGCGAAGCTGGCGGTGACAGAGATCGCACCAGTCACGGCCGCATCGGTGCGGGAGGCCGTGGTCACCCCATCGCTCCAGGAAGTAAAGTGGTAGCCCGAGCTCGGCACAGCGGTCACGGCGCTGCCGCTGGCGCCATGGCTCACGGTCTGCGTCGCCATGCCCGTGAGGGTCCCGTTGGCACCGGCCGTGTAAGTCAGGGAGTAGGTGTTGATGGCGAAGCTGGCGGTGACAGAGATCGCGCCGGTCACGGCGAGGTCGGTTCGGGAGGCCGTGGTGACCCCATCGCTCCAGGAAGTAAAGTGGTAGCCCGAGTTCGGCACAGCGGTCACGGCCGTGCCGCTGGCGCCATGGTTCGCGGTCTGCGTCACCGTGCCCGTGAGGGTCCCGTTGGCGCCGGCCGTGTAGGTCAGGGTGTAGGTGTTGACGGCAAAATTGGCGATGAAGGAAAACTGACCGGTCACAACCGGATCGATTCGGGTGGCCGTGGTAACCCCATCACTCCAGGTGGTGAAGTGGTAGCCCGTGTTGGGAACTGCGGTCACGGCGGTGCCGCTGCCGCCATGGTTCACGGTCTGCGTCGCCGTGCCCGTGATGGAGCCGTTGGTATTTGCCGTATAGGCCAGGGTGTAGGTATTGATGGCAAAGCTGGCGGCAGTCGTGTGGGTCGTGGTGACATTCGTGAAGGTATACGAGGTCACCGCCCCGGCGGAGACGCCATCCACCAGCAGGTCCAGGACGTGATAGCCCATACTGGGCGTGAGGGTGTATGTCAGGTTACTGCCATGGTTGACCGCCGTGATTCCGGTGGGACTGATGCTGCCGTTGGTGCCTGCACTGGCGGTGATGTTGTAGGTGTTGATCGCGAAGCTGGCGGCAATCGTGTGGGTCGTGGTGACATTCGTGAAGGTATACGAGGTCACCGCCCCGGCGGAGGCGCCATCCACCAGGAGGTCTAAGACGTGGTAGCCGGTGCCAGGGGTGATGGTGTAGCTCTGGTTGTTGCCATGGGTGACCGCCGTGACGCCGGTGGGGCTGATGCCCCCGTTGGCGCCTGCGCTGGCGGTGATGTTGTGGGTGCTGTAGACGAGAATGGCCGCAGCCGTGCTGTCCACCGAGCCGCAGGCATCCGTGACCCTCACCCAGTAGCTGTAGTTTCCGTCCGAACCGGTGGGTACGGTGAAGGAGGTCGAGTTGGTCCCGACGGGCGTGGTCGTGGTGCCGAAGGCACCGCTGTACCACTGGTAGCTCTTGGTGCCCCACCCGGCGGAGGCGGCCACCGTCAGGGTGCCGACCGTGCCGTTGAAGTAGCTGCCGCTGGCGGGGTGAGTGCCGATGGAGAGCGCGCCTGGCCAAGTGAAGCTCCCTGAGCCCACCCCGCCTGTGGCATTGAGGTTGGTGCTGAAAGCACCCGACGCGGAGGCCGTCCCCGTAACGGAAGTGCCTGCGGACGTCCCGCCAGGCATGGACACCACCACGGTGAAGGTCTTCGAGGCGCCGTTGGCCATGTCCCCGAACTGGGCGAGCACGGGACCCGAACCGGTGACCAGGACGCCGATGGGACCGGCGGCAGACACGAAGGTAGATCCCGCCGGCAGGGCGAAGCTGGCTGTGGCCGAGGCGGCGGTAACCGGTCCGTTGTTCGTGACAGTCACCAGGTAGCTGATCTGGTTACAGGAGGCCCCGGCGCTGGCAACCACAGTCGCCCCTAGATCCGTATTGGCACCTGATACAACGGTGCGAATGGCGGGTCCCCCGATGGCGCTATAACCGGTCGCGGACACATAGAAGTCCCCGTGGATGATCGTTCCGGCTGCAGGCACTGGGGCGACTGGGACATTCACCGTCATCGTGTAGGAGGCCGAGGCACCAGCGGCAAGGCTGCCGATGTTGGCGGTCGTATATGTTCCGGCGCCAGCGGGGAGTCCGGGGAGGGTCGAGCTGACAAACGTCGTGGAGACCGGCGTGCCCTGGTTGTCCGTGGGGGGGGTCAGGGCGATCGTGACGTTGTTGTAGGTGGTGGCGAGGCTGTCATTCCGGATGGTGTAGTTGTAGGTGATGTTGCTGCCCGCGGTCACCGTGGCTGGCCCGTTGCCCGTGATCCAGAGATCCTGGATCTTGGGCGCAACCCCGTCCACATACAGATGACCCCAGTGGCCACCCTGGTCACAACCCGCCGCGGTGAACTCCAGTTTGACCTGGTGGCTCGCGTACGAGACGGGGTCCAGGACGATATCCACCACCTGCCAGTCCGTCCAGAAGATGCCACCACTCGAATACCAAGTGATCCCCGACTGGGCACTGTAGTTCACGCTGTCATAGAGGATGCCGTTGGTGGTCGTATCGGTGACCCCCACGTAGAAGAAGGGCTGCTCCGGCGCCGGATGGCCTCCGCTCTGCAGCACAGGCGCATAGGCGAAGCGGATGTGGTATTTGCTGTCTGTCGCATCCAGGAAAGTGTTGTTCAGGGTGATGGTCTGGGTCAGGGTGTTCGCATTGTTTCCAGATCCCATGTAGTTGACGACCACGGCCTGGCTGCCGAAGCGAACTCGGCTGAGGGGGTGGCTCGCAGTGTTGGCGTCATTTCCCGCCGTCACCACGTCGGTCAGGTCGGTGGCTGTGCTACCCGACCTCTGGATGCTGGCTCCTGTGAATGGACCACTGGGAGGGACGATCAGCCCCGACTGGTTTTTCCAATAGGTCTTGGTCCAGCCGGGGATGGTGGGTGCCACGTAGGGGGTCGTCTCGAAGCCGCCGTTCGTCACCTGTGCGAAGGCTGACCCTCCTGCAAGCAGAAGGAGCAGGGGCAGCAGCAGGCTGCGGGTAAGTGCCCGGATAAGGTTAGGGAGGTAGATGCGCATGGCCGACTCTGCAGAGGGACGAGGTGTGTGTAGTTCAAGAGTGTTCATCCAGAGCGTGCTCATTTCGCCACCTCGACAGTCATGGTGCTCATCACCCAGCCGTTGGCGTTCTTGGCGAGGAGGGTGAAGGTGGTGGTCGAGGTCACGGCCACAGCCTTGCTTGCGGCACCCGACACGTCACCCACACCGTGGTCCAGCCAGAGGCTGCTGGCGCCAGTGGCGGTCCAGGTGAGGGTCACGGACCCGCCGCCCTTGGGGAGGCTGACGCTGCTGGCGTGCAGCGGCGAGAGGACCGGCGCGTCGCGGTGGGGGCGGACCAGGCGGAACCCCACGGTGCGGAACCGGTCGCTGGGGGGCCGGACCGCCCGGGCGGAGGCGCGCAGGTTCTTGCCCGCATCATTCCAGGCGCTGCCCCGGAGGCTGCGCAGCGACGCATTGCCGAGCATGGGGCTGCCATCGGTAGGCGTGCCCGTGTAATCCGCCGCGTACGTGTCCGCAGTCCACTCCAGGACGTTCCCGGCGATGTCCATCAGCTTCCAGGGATTGGCCCCGAGCTGGTTGACCGGCTGGGTGAGGTTGAAGGCGTTGGCCTTGAACCAGGCGTAGGTGGACAGGCCCTGGAGGCTCGGATCGTCGCCCCAGAAGAAGCGGGTGGTGGTTCCCGCCCGGTAGGCGTATTCCCACTCCGCCTCGGAGGGTAGGCGGAAGGCGCTCCAGCCCATCCGGATGTTGATCTTCGCCACGTAGCCCTGGATGTCCTCCCAGGACACCTGCTCCACGGGAAGGGCCATCCCATCAGTGAACCTGACGCAGGCACCTGGCTGGAAGAAGGCGGGGTTGGCCTTCAGATACCTGACCCACTCCTCCTGCGTGACCTTGGACTTGGAGATCCAGAAGCCCTGGCTGAAGGTGACCGCGTGGGCCGGCCATTCGTTGGGGGAGGCGTCGGGATCGGCAGAGGGCGCACCCATCTGGAAAGAGCCGGGTGGGCACCACACCAACACAAAGCCCGTGACGGGGTCCGTCCACTCCGTGCCTGCCGTGGGCGAGCCGCCCGGCGGGTTGGGGTCGCCCACCAGGATGCGGGCCGAGGCTGAAGCTTTCGCACCGGCTTGGTTGGTCACCGTGAGCACGAAGGCCGTGGTGGCCGTGAGGGTGACGGGGATCGCCACGCCGCTGGTGGCGGGGATGTTGCCCGGCATGATGACCCCGGTCCCCCCCTGGAAGACCGGCAGCAGGCTCGTGGTGCCACCGGACACCAGGACCGTCGGCAGACCGTCGAAGGCCACCACCAGCGGCAAGGTCACGACCTGGATGGTGGCAGCGCCCTGCACGGCGGTATGGGCGGCATTGCTGACCGTGCAGGAGACCGAGAGTGTGCCCGGAGCCGTGCCGGCGCTGAAGGTGATCTGGGCGCCATCGGCGGCGCTGGTGAGCGTGCCGCCCGTGATGGTCCAGACATAGGTGCAGCCGCTCTGGACCGGCACGCTCGCCGTCAGTCCAGTCGCGCTGGTGTTGACGAAGGCGGGTGCGGTCACCGGGGCCAGAGGCGCTGGCACCACCTGGACGCTGGTGGTACCCACGTAGCGGGCATCCTTGCGGGAGGTGGCCACGACCACCCCGGCGCCCGGGGCCTTGGCCGTGAAGGTGCCGTTCTCCGCGAAGGTGCCGAGGGATGCGGGGACGACGGACCAGGCGTAGTCCGTGCCGAACACGTTCTGCGCCGAGTAGGCCAGGGTCTGCCCGACGGTCACCAGGCTGCTGCCTGGGGTGATCTTCACGGCCTCGTTCAGCCCGCCGACGTCGGCGCCGTTGGTCTTCTGGCCTCCGCAGCCAATGACCAGCGACAGGGAGGCGGTGACGAGGGCGCTAAGGAGGATGGATTGGATTCGCATGGGTGTTACTCCTCGATTCTTTTCAGAAGGTCCAAGCCAGTCCGAGCTGTCCCACCTGGACCCGCTCGCCTTCCCAGCCGTAGGAGCTGCTCAGGATGCGCGCCTCGGCACTCCAGCGAGGGCTGAGCTGGTAGGTCGCCAGGGCGCTGACCCCAACCTTGGTCCAGGTGGGCGTGCTTCCCGCCACCACGGTCCCGGTGTTCGTCCCAGCCGTCATGGTCAGGCTGCTGGTGGTGTCGAGCGACCACTTCACCAGGTTCAGGCCGACGCCCAGGCGCAGGCGCGGTTCCTTCTGGAAGGGCCGGGCGAGGTATTCCGCACCGAGGGCCCAGCCCTGGGCCTTGGTCTCCAGGGTCCGCACCCAGGGATTGGCGCCGCTGCTGCCCGCAGAGTCCTTGCGCGCGCTCCTGAAGAACAGGCCATCCAGGCGGGCTCGGATCGTCTGGTTCGCGGAGAGGTTGAAGTCCGCATGCACTCCGAGGCCCGGGCACAGCCCACTGCCCGCCGTGTCCTTCAGGTCCCCCGTCGGGAACCCCAGGGAACCCTGGACTCCCCAGTCCAGGGAGCGAACCTGGGCCATTGCCGGGATCGCACTCGTTCCCAGCAGCAGGAGGCCAAGGAGGGCGGAAGCAGCATGCATGAGGTTCTCCCATCGGGGTTCTTGCGCATTGGAGGCAGCCCAAAGGCCACCTGTGTGTGTTCTGTTCTTTACGTCTCTTTCGACGGCCTTCTTGAATAAACGACTCGTTATCATCTGTTATTACTTGTTTTCAATAAATCTCACTTATCACCATTTATCACACAAGTGCAGGACGCTGGCCGATCCAACACTCCAATGGCCCCCCTGGGACCCGTTTGGGCCAAGCGCGCGAATGGACCTTCTTTCGCTCACACGGAGCAGTCATGAGCCAATAGAGGGCCGCATGAGGAAGCAATTCAGCAATAGGCACTAGGCTCATCTCTACCTTGGGCACAAAAGTGTCCCAAAGTTTTTCACACCGATCCGGCATCCGATATACGCTTCGTTACTTATGAAAGGTTGATGCCGTAACTTGTTTTTTCATTTCCATTTATCTATTTTTTCTTGCTTGCTCTATAGCCTATAGGCAAACCTAAGTCGCTGTTGTGGGCCGAAGCGGCTATGACCGTTTCCTGCCCGATTGTTGAATCGATCCCATTGGACTGGAGCCATTCCCACCCTGCACCCCAGGACCGAGCCCATTCACACAAATGGTGCTCGGCTTCACCAGAGGAGGCCGGGCCTTACATGACTCAGGAAAGCAAGCCTGATATCCAGTAGTAACAAGGATGGTGCCATCCATGAAAGCACTGGAAGCCACATGAATAAGAGGCACTGTAGATGGATTTTGATACACTTAAATAGTAATAATATGGTTTTTATAGAATTTTTATGAAATAGGTTCTTTTGTGTTTCCACCAGCCATCCGCTGCTCAGCGGCACCCTTCTTTTTGCCAAATGATGGAGCGCGTCACACCCTGGGCGCCCGTGCCTCCTGGGCGATGGAAGCGGCCTCCTCGGGCGTCAGGCGCAGCCGGCGGGCGGCGCAGTTCTCTTCTAGGTGGGCCAGGGAGGAGGTCCCGGGGATGGGGAGCATCACCGGTGACCGGGCCAGCAGCCACGCCAGAGCCACCTGGGCCGGTGAGGCGCCGTGGCGGGTGGCTACCGCATCCAGAGCCCCGTGGGACTTGGCATAGGTCCCCACCGCCAGGGGGAAGAAGGGCAGGTAGGCGATGCCCTGGGCGGTGCAGAAGTCCAGGACCTTCTCGGGCGCTTCCACCTCTGCGTGGGTGGCCTTGGCCAGGAACCCGGACCCTCCGGAGACGTTGAAGAGGTTCTGCACGGTCACGACCGGTGTCCGCCCCAGGGCGGCCTGGACCTGCGCGGTGTTCACGTTGCTGAGCCCGATGTGCCGGAGCTTGCCTTCGGCTTGCAGCTGGATCAGTGTGTCCAGGCACTCGAGGAAGGGCACGTCATTGGGGATGACGCGCAGGTGAACGAGATCGAGGGTCTCGAGGCGCAGCTCCCGCAAGTCATGCTCACACCCCTGGCGCAGCTCCTCGGGGCGGTTGAAGGGCGCCCAGCCCTTGTCGGGCGTGCGCTTCCCCCCCAGCTTGGTGGCGATCATCACATCGGCGGGATAGGGGTGGATGGCCTCCGCGATGATCGAGTTGGAGACGTGGGGCCCGTAGTACCAGGAGGTGTCGATGAACTGGACACCCAGGTCCACGGCGCGCCGGACCACCTGCCGGGCTTGGGCCGGATCTTCAGGAGGGCCCCAGACATCCTTGCCGGGCAGTCGCATGGCCCCGAAGCCCAGGCGGAGGATGTCGCGACCACCCAGGTTCAGCGTCGCTGGAGGATGGGCAAAGGCCTCGGAGGCGGGTTGCTTGGGCATGGTTGTCCTCGAGTCGCACACACAGCCCAAGGCTACCGACAGGTGCCCGCGGCGAGGGGTCTTGTTTTGAAACGCCGAGTTCGGTCCAGAGGGTCGTGGGGTCTCGGCCGGACACCTTTGCGCTCACGGCACGGCCCCGACCAAAGAGACCTGACCGGGGAGGCCTTGAGGCGCGGCCAGTCCTGGATAGCGCTCAAGGAGGAAACCGCGGACTAACTGAATGGCTAGGGCGCTCCTGTAGGGCCATCCGCCTTCCAGGAGCCTCCCGAGCCCATGAACAGGGGCGGGGCAAAGACCGTCAGTCCTCCGAACTGGACCTCAGGAGTGATGACCGGGCCAAACGTTACTTGCCCCTGCCACTGGCAGAGAAGCTGCGCGCGACTGGGCAGTAAATTCTTGGCTCCCCCATTGACACTGTAGGCGCCATGACAATACTTATCCATTGGATCTTTATTTGATGTTTTTGCCTGTTTTTTCCCTTTTTAAATCAATCTTTCTAAGCGATTAGTAATTTATTACTAGGAGGGAACACCCGATGGCAGGCACCTGGAACACGTTCAACGCGCCGTCGGGCGTCAAGGCCGACACGATGCTGCTCCTGACGGACGGCACTGTGCTGGTCCACGACGCGAACCGGCCTTCCCTGAGCAACACCTACGGCGGCAAGAACTGGTACCGACTGACCCCGGACAGCCACGGGGACTACCGCAATGGCACCTGGTCCGGCGCGCTCGCGATGAACGGGCAGCGGAAGTACTTCGCCAGCGGTGTCCTGGCGGACGGGCGGGTATTCGTCGTTGGCGGCGAGTACTCGGACGTCAACGGCGACACCGACACGAGCACAGACAACGATGGCCGCGGCGAGATCCTGGACCCGGTGACCGGCACCTGGTCTGCGATGAACAAGCCGAGCCCGGCCTTCGACTTCGTCAAGGGCGACGTGGTCTCGATCGTCCTCGGCGACGGCCGCGTGTTGTTCGGCGCGGTCGCCTCGGGAGCCACCGGACAGCGCAACGCGATCTGGGACCCGGTCACCGACACCTGGGTCGAGGCAGGTACGAGGTTCGGCACCGTCGCCAACACCAAGAAGGGGAACTCGAACGAGGAAAGCTGGTGCCTGCTGCCAAATGGCAACGTACTGACCGTACAGATCGCGGGCACGACGGCTACACAGAATGCCGAGATGTACGTCCCGGCGAACGATGAGTGGGTTACGGCCGGCCTCACCGCATCCACGCTGCCCGTCGGCACGATCGGTACCACCACGCTGAACGAGATCGGGGGCGCACTCACGCTGCTCAACGGCAAGGCTTTCTTCGTCGGTGGCAGTGGGCATACGGGGATATATACCTCAGGCGCGACGACGACCGCGAAGGGCAGCTGGGTTGCCGGTGCCGACCTGCCGGCGGATGCAAGCAACGTGAACGCACCGGCGGGGCTGCAGACTTCACTCGACGGCAGCGTCGTGATGCTGCCCAACGGGCACCTGCTGATCACCTCCGGCCCGGTCGATCCGGGCGGCCAGTTCTTCTCCGGCCCGGTGACGATCTGCGACGTCGATGAGAATGGCGCCAACCTCACGACCCAATCCAACCAGCCCACCGCCGCACCGGGTCACACGTGGCAGTGCTGCTTCCTGCTCCTGCCGAGCGGCCACGTGCTGATGACCGGCGAGCAGAACACGATCAACGAGTACCAACCCGATGCGGCGGAGCTGACCCCGAAGAACTCATCGCGACCCGTGCTCACGACGGCGCCGAACGCGCTCATCGCCGGTCACTCCTACCAGATCGCCGGCAAGCAGCTGAACGGCCTCACCCATGCCAACGGCTATGGCGATGATCGCCAGAACGCCACCAACTACCCGCTTCTGCGGCTGACGAACGCCTCGGGCGATGTGCGGTATCTCCGCACCCACAGCTTCTCGACCATGGCGATCGCGACGGAGAACGCCATTGTCACAGCGGTCGTCGACGTGCCGTCGAACCTGCCGCCCGGGACGTGGAGCCTGGAGGTCGTTGCCAACGCGATCGCATCAACGCCCTTGACGGTCGGTGTCGGCACCCGCGACTGCTTCCTCGTGATGGACCGCTCGACCGCGGGTCAGGGCGAGGTGCAGGCGCTGATCGCGTTGAACGGGGCGCCGGCCGTCATCGACCCGGCAATCTTCCTGGTGGTAGAGGGCTTCACCCCCAACGAGCTCGGCCTGACGATGGCAAACCTCGCCTCGCCCCCGATCGTCCCTTTGTTCCTGCCGCCGCTCACCGGCCTCCACGTCGTCCAGCGCGGCGCCGTGCTGCCGGAGGACCCGAGCCTGCCCCCGAACGTGCCCCAGCGGTTCACGTTCCCGTTTGTGCTGCAGTTTGACGATGCGAGCATGTTCAACTTCACTGGCGACTTCCAGGACCTCACGGTGGTGGCGATCCTCAGTGCCGGCGGTCAGGCGGTGGCGAATGGCGGCGTCCTGCGGCTGCTCAAGTCACCCGATCCCTACCTCCTCGACGGTGACCCCGGTCGCAATATCGACTGGTGGACGAGCATCGACATCCGCGTCTTCCAGGTCGCGGATGGCGGTCAGCGCTTCGGCGCGACCCTCTCAGCCAGTGCTCCGGCGGGGACCGCGGCGACCGGCTTCATCCAGAGTGTGCTGAACAACCTCAACGCCCATCCGGCCCTCGCCAGCGAGTTCGACGCGATCGATCCGCATGAAGGAAACGAGCTGCTGACGCTCGCACCGACCGACGGCGCCGGCCACCGGGTGTTCAACTTCGCGGTGGCGAAGGTGCGTCTGCGCGACCTCAATCAGGATGCATCAAACGTCCGGGCATTCTTCCGACTGTGGCCCGCCCAGCAGACGAACGCGGTGCACGACCCGACGACACTCTATCGGACGTTCGTCTCCGGCCCGCGGCACGTGCCGCTGCTCGGCCGGCAGGGCGACGAGATCGCGACGATACCGTTCTTTGCGTCGCCTCGCGTTGACGCCGCGACGGTGAGCATGACGACGCAGATGGACCTGCCCAACGTGCGCACCATGGTGCATGACAGCCTGGGCGCCGAGGTCTTCGCCTACTTCGGGATCTGGCTCGATATCAACCAGCCGGGCGACCTGCGCTTCCCGGCGCGGCTGCTCGGCACCACCCCGGCCAACCTGCCTGACGGCCCATTCGTGGGCACCGGTCCGCTGCTGTCCATCCAGCAGCACGTGCGCAGCCTGCACCAGTGTCTGATTGTCGAGTTGGAGCTCGACGGTCAGTCGATCCCGAACTGGGCTGACCCGTCGACCTCCGACAAGCTCGCGCAGCGCAACCTGACCTTCGTCGGCGTGCCCAATCCGGGCGTCATCGGCTCCCGCGTCGCTCCGCAGACGGTGCAGATCCGCCCGACCCCCGCAGCGCCGCCCGACGGGCGACCCGACGAGCTGATGATCGCCTGGGGCAACGTCCCCGCCGGCACCCACGCGTCCATCTACCTCCCGACGGTCGATGCCGCTACCGCGCTCGACTGGGCGAAACAGATGTATGTCTCGAACAGGTTGATGCTCGTCGATGAGCACACCCTCGCCTGCGAGGCGGGCGGGGTGACGTTCATCCCGGTACCTGGTGCGTCGGCCGTCGATCACGTCGGGCTGCTGTCGGTAGAGCTGCCGCCGACGGTGCACAAGGGCGAGCGCTACTCGGTGCGGGTCCGCCAGATCACCGGTGCCCGCTTCGGTGCCGGACGTCAGGTCGAGGTCGGCACGAAGGTGGTCGGCAAGAAGGACGGCTTGCGGGTGGCGATCGGCGGTACCGCACCGGACGTGCTGCTGCGATCCTTCGCGGCCGCCTCGCACAAGGGCTTCCTGTACCGCCGAACGATTGGTGCATTCGGGCTCGAGATCCCCGTCAGCACCAGGAAGCTGATGCTGGGCAATGAGGAGCGCACGCTCTCAATCCTGCGCCACATCGAGCAGTCCGTGCCGATCGAGACGAAGTGGTGGCCGGTGTTCCGGCGCTACGTTGACGCCTATGTCGGCCGCGTAGCCGGCATGGGTGGCGATCCGACCCGCGTCGTCCCGACGGGTGACGGCGACTGGAAACACCCGGGCAAGCACCAAGGGCACGATGGTCACTGCGATCACGACGGACACGGTAAGGACGAGCACGATCACGACGGGCCCGGCGAGTGTTGCGACGACGACGCTGGGCGCGAGGCCGTGACCGGCAAGGTGGTGGCCCTGCGCTATGACCACTTCGGTGACTTCACCGGCTTCGTCATCGAGACCGGGCACGATCACCACGTCGTCGTCTGCAGTGCGGAGGGGCGCGTCCAGCGGTTGGCCCACCAGGCGTGGGTGAACCGAGCCATCGTTCGGGTCCACCTGCTCGCCGGTGACCGCCTCGCATCGCTCTCGTTCGCCGGTGAAGTCGACGCATGAGCTCTCAAGAGGGAATGATTTGGCGTTCTCTTGTTCGGCTTTAGAGGCAACACCTTTCCCTTCGAACCCTCCAGTCATCTTCCGGGACCCCGGGACAGTTGGCATTGGCATCAACCTTCACTTGACTAGGAGCGACCCATGCCCGGTCCCATTATCCACATGAGCAATGCCCGACATACGGCCCGCCTCCTCAAGGCCAAGGGCTACCAGCCGAGGCCCTACTCGGAGTCCCGGACCAAGGATCGCCCCAGGGACATTGATCCCGCCTGGACCGGCGCGGACCCCAGGGACCTGGGGAAGGTCATGACGGAGCATCCGAACTTCGCGGCCATCGGCGCCATCGGCCCGGACCTGTTCTTCTTCCTGCCCGATTTCCGGAACCTCAACCCGGCCAACGTCAAAGATCTGTCGATTCCCACCGCCACCGTGCTCATGAACATCCTGGGCTTTCTCGAGAGTGCCTACGCCGCGCTGGATCCCTACCTGTCCAAGTGGGAGCACTACCTCGGTCCGATCAGCGAAGACACGGGCGAGGAGATGAGCCGCCTGACCGGGGGGCTCTCGGAGACGGTGGGCGACATCTCCGGAGAGCTGAGCGGGATCCTCATCACGCTCATCGAGAACTTCGTGGTCAAGCGGGTGGATTTTCTGGGGTTCTTCAGCCTGGGCCTGGACCATGGCTGGGACGATCAGTCCTACTTCTGGTCGGACATGCTGCACTACCGCCGGACGGCGGAGTTCGGCCGCCAGCTCTGGTACCTGGCGGATGGTCAGGACGACGACCAGCTGCGCGCCTACGCCCTGGGCTACCTGACCCATGTGGCCGCAGACACCACGGGCCACCCCTTCGTGAACGCAGTCTCGGGAGGCCCCTACCGCACCCACTGGACTCGGCACCACCTCACCGAGAATCACCTGGACGCCTGGTGGTACATCGCCGACCCGGACGCTGCCGCACCCAACAAAGTCCCGGGCTACACCCAGGTGACTGAATCAGCCATTTATTACGACATTGCGTTCAGTGAGAGTGCAGACAATGCCCCGGTGCCCCGCCCCTCCTTCCCCGGAGGGCACACGATGCGGGACAACTGGATCCGCCGTCGCCTGCTGGACATCGACTCCGCCCTGCCCGACAGCGTGGCCCAGCTGCTGCTGGATGCCATCGACAAGATCTACTACACCGCGGGCGTACCTCATCCCCAGATTCTGGAGCCGGACGGCAAGCCGGACCTGGACAGCCTCAAGAACATGTACGACCTCTTCTTCCGGCTGCAGAAGCTGATGACGGTGGATGGCTTCAACCACGAGCCCCCGGACCCACCCGACGTGTTCCCCAACCTGGATTTCCCGGTCATGACCGACCCCGCGGGAGATTCGGCGCCGGGTTCGTCGGATGGCGGCAGTTTCTGGGACGACCTGCTGGACTTTGTCCTGTCGGTGATCGCGGCCATCGCCTACCTGGCCGAAGTGGCCCTCTACCTTGCTTCTCTGCCCTGGGCCGTGCTCGCCGATGTCCTGACCTGGCCCCTGCGCCTCGGACTCTATTACGCCCTGGAGCTGCCACTCTTCCACATGCTGAAGAACTTCCGGGCCGTCATGGTGATGATGGGTTACTTCCTGCCCATGAAGGACGAGATCTCACCGAGCATGATCCGGGTTGGGAACCTGGCTCAGAAGAACTTCGATCAGGTGCTCTCGGAGATGGGTGATGTCTTCGGAGCAATGAACACGCCGACGGATGCACTGGACACCTCCCAGAGCTACCGGGACGAGCTCTACCCCCGTCGCCTGAACGACAAGGACTATCGCCAGCCCTGGAACTACCCGACCTGGAGTGCGACCGAGGGCCCCGCCACCACGGCCAGTCCCTACGCCCAAGGTGCCGATCCCTCGGCGCTCTTCCTGGAGCAGGATCCGGATCCGTACATTCGCTTCGGCCTCGAACACGCAGACACACCCGCGGCCGCTGACAGTGTGGCAAGAAGCGGCCAACTGAGCCCCGCCCGGAGCCTGGGCAGCTGCGTTGGGTTCTCCCGATACACCCTGTGGCTGGCTTCCCGCGATCTCAAGCAGGGGCGCGAGCGGACCGTGCAGATGACGAACTGGAACCTGGATTCGGACCGGGGCTACGGCTACCACTGCTGGGACTTCAACCGCCGGAGCGACGCGCCCCCCCTGGACGACCCGAACTGGCACAAGTTCCAGCCCCCCTGCGTCTGGCCGCCCCAGGCCGATGCTCCGGCCGTCTATTCACCCGACGTGGATCAGAAGATCCACTGGGTCGGCGTGGGCCTTGTGGACCCGGGCTGCGGCGAGGCGCCCAGCCCCCCTCCGATCAAATGAGCCCGCTACCGTCCTGCAAGCCCAGCCAGACGGCCCCCAGCTCCCCATCGCCGAGTCTCCCCGAGAGGTGTCCATGATCCGCAGAACCTGTCTTCATCGTTGCGCTTGCCCCTGTCATGCGTCCGTCAAGACCCACAAAGAACCCCTGTGCGATTGTGGCGGGCCACTGAAACCCCCGCGCAGCGGGTGCCCGGGACCACGTCGTCCCTGCCCCTGCCCGCCCCCCGAAATCTGCCCGCAGCCAGGCACAGTGGACCTCCCGCAGGATCAGCTCCCACCCACACCAACCTTCCAGCCTCGCCCCCATCCAGGCCAAGGGGGGCGGCCGGCCGCAGGTGATCCAGGGGAGATTGGCTGGGTGCAGGGCCAGATCGGCACCATCCTCCGCAAGGGCCCCCGATTCGGCAAGCGCAAGGACGAGTACCTGCCCTACCTCGTGATTCGCGCCCAGTCCAACGACACTGGCAACCGGCCCTTCAGCGGCGTCTTCTGGGAGTCTCCCGATATCGGCGTCCTGCCTGGAGTGGAGGCCGAGACGGCCCCGCTCATGCCAGCGGACATGGGAGGGGTGGCCGTCGCGGGTCAGCCCAACACTCTGTACGCCCACATCTGGAACCTGGGCAAGGCCCCGGCCTATCGCGTGCGAGTGGAGTTCTACTGGTTCGATCCGAGCCTTGGGATCAGCCGCTCCGATGCCCATTTCCTGGGAGCGGCCTGGGTGGATCTGTCTGACCGCTTCACGGTCCACTCGGACTGGCGGGAGGTTGCGCAGCCCTATGGCAGCTACATGAGCCGCGGCTGCCATGCCATCGTGCGGTGCCCCGCCACCTGGGTCCCCCAGATGCTGAACAACGGCCATGAGTGTCTCGTGGTGCGCGCGTTCGAACCGATGATGGACGCGGTGCCTCTGGCCCAGTTCTCCTCGGCGCAGGACCGCCACATCGGCCAGCGCAACCTGGCTGTGGTGGAATCACACTCCCCAGCTTTCATCGACCTGGCCCTGCAGCTGGGTCAGCCAACCCACCCCGGAGAGGCGGAAGTGGAAGTGCAGCTTGAGGGCCCGGGTGCCCTGGAATACGCGAAGCTGATCACCCATGACCGTAATCCGAGCCTGCGACCCAGTCGCCACAAAGTGGTCTATGGGCTGATGCCGCCCAGTCCTCCCGGGAGCCGGGTCCCCCCGCTGAGCGGGCTGCCCCTGGACCACGGCGCCAGGATCCTTCGCTCCCGCGAACATTTCCAGCGCGGATGCGAGCCCATGACGGTCACGTTCCACGCCGCTGCCGAGAACCTGGAGAAGTACGAAGCCCAGGTTCTGCGGATTCGCCAGAAGGTGGCCGGTGAGGTGGTGGGCGGCTACACGGTGCTGATGATCAATAAGGGCTGAGGATTTCTAGGAGTGCTTTGAGGCCGTAGCTGAGGTTGCTCCAAGCCAGACAGCAGTTCCTTCACGACACCCCGTCAGCGCCAGATCCCGGCGGCTCCGTCGCTCACTGCGCCAGGGAAGGCTTCACCGCCAGGGCGGTGGCTTCTCCGCTGCAGTCGCGGTTGGGCTTCAGGCCTTTCCCCCGGACGATCGCAAGCTCGGCGCGGGCGGCCTCCAGGTCGGCGCGGAACGCGGGTTCGGCGTGCAGTCGGGCCAGGGTGGCCGCGGCCATGGTGCGCCCCTGGACCACGTCGCTGTGCCAGTGGGCGTTCCCCGCGTTGCGGCTCTCGCCAAAGGCCAGGCCGCGCGCGAGGAGGGCATCGGCCTGCTCGGGGGCAAGCTCGCAGAGCACCAGCGCCCAGCCCCAGCCCGCGGCGGTGTGCCCAGACGGGTAGGAGCCATCCTTCTCCAGGAAGGCCTGCTCTGCGGGGGTGCAGATCGGCGCCTTGTTCCAGAGGAAGGGGCGGGGGCGGTTGTAGTGGTTCTTCGCGGCGTAGGTGGAGAGACCGAAGTCGGTGAGGGTGCGGCGCAGCAGCCGGTAGAGGCGCGGCGTGTCCGCCTCGGTGATCGGCGCGTTCAGGGCGCAGGAGAAGGTCGAGGCCGCGTGCGGGAAGTGCAGGTCCGCGTCGGAGGTGGCCAGCGCCCAGCGCGGGGTGTCCCGCAGTGCCAGGCTTCGCTTGCTGATCTCCTCATCGAGCGCAAGGGCGGCTGAACCAGCGACCGGGGGCGGCGGCAGGAGGGCCAGGCTGTTCGGCAGCTGCTTCGTCGTGAGGTAGCCGGGAAGAAAGCCGGGAATGAACGCAGCACCTGCGTTCGCCTGGTTCTGGGGGCTGGGGTGGGCGCCCTGGGCCGGGAGCCCCCCGAGCAGGAGCCCCAAGCCCAGGGAGAGCCGCACACCGCTGTTCGAAAAAGACAACCTCATGGGAGCTCCTTGCGCTGCGTTGACCTGAGACTCGTGCCGATTTTGCGTTCAAAGAGGAAGGATCGAAACCAAGAGGCCGAGGCTCAGCGCCCCCGGGACCTCAGGAAGGTGTCCCGGGCGGCGAGGGCCGTGTCGGTGAAGTCGGAGAACACACCGTCCACACCCAGGGCGAAGAAGGCGAGGTACTCGTTCTTGGGATCGGCCTGGTAGTCCCGGGCCAGGCGGCGGGACTCGTTGCGGAAGGTGTAGGGATGGACCAGCAGGCCGGCCCGGTGGGCATCGGCGATGAGCGTGGTGGGCGGTTGCAGGGTCGCATCAGCTTCGTTGATCAGGCCGTCGCCGTTGAGGTCCAGCACCTTGCCGCCGGCATCGAGGGTGCCTTTGACGGTGGTGACGTAGCGCTTCCAGGGACCGATGCCGTCCGCGTAGGTCCTGATCTCAGCCAGACCGGCCGGAGTGACCATTGCGCTGAACAGACGGCTGTCGCCGGCCCGGGTCCAGTCATAGGGGCGGTCGTAGGGAGCGACAAAGGTCAGGGCGCCTGTCCTGAGATCCACGTCATCGGCATCGATGAGCTGGATCATCCGGGTGTCGAGTCCTTTGGAGCGCAGGTACTTCAGGCTGCCCGGCTCAAAGGACTGGACGTAGATCGGCGCGCTGCGGCTGTTCCAGCCCGCGGCCTTGATCAGGGCGATGAACGTATCTTCCAGGGGCAGGCCGAGGTCCCGATGGTAGGTGGGATTCTTGGTCTCGGGATAGACGGCAATCGTGCGGCCGGTGGCGGCGCTGCGCGCCTTCACCAGGTCCACGACCTCCTGGAAGGTGACGATCCGGAAGAGGCCGTTGTACTGCTGCGGGCGCTCTGCGTCGGTCGAGATCGCGCCCAGCGTCTTGATCTCGGCCAGGGTGAAGTCACTGGCGAACCAGCCGGTCTGGGTCTCGCCATCCACCTGGGTGGTCTTCCGGCGCCCGGCAAACTCGGCATGGCTGGCCACATCGGTGCTGATGGCCAGGTTGGGATCATGGCGGCAGATCAGGACGCCATCCTTCGTGGAGATCAGATCCATCTCCACCACATCGGCACCCAGCTCGATGGCCTTGGCGTAGGCTTCGAGGGTCTCCTCGGGCAGGTAGCCAGAGGCGCCCCGGTGGGCCACCACGATGGGGGCGCTTCCCTCGAGGGTGGGCAGGCGGCGGAGCTCGTGGTTGCCAAAACAGGCAACTTGCAGCAGGGCGCACCCGCAGAGGAGCGCCGCCGTGAGCGGAAGGGAGAACCAACGAAGGCGACGAGGCATGGTGGTGTTTCCCTCAAGACTGAATCAAGAGTACCTGCTTATCTGCCACGGTCAGCATCATCACCCCCAAGACTCACGGCGGAACCCACGATGACGCTGAGGAGCACGAACGCCCCACCCCTGAAAGAGGTTGAAAATGGCAACAGTGGCCAGTCCCTTTTCAACCCACCAGCTGGGGGGTTAATTCCCCAACCCTTTGATCGAGATTTGAAATCAAAGAGCCAAGGATCCCCGCCAGATTTCTGTTTGTCTCATGTATCGCCTCAGGAGATGCCGAGAAGAGACCAAGAGCAAGGTCATACTCTTCGAACTTCGAAACTGGACGTTGGGGAACCTCTACCTAGACTGGGTCAGTTTTTCTAAGCTATTATCTGGACGAGGCTTAACGATGGACCGCCAAGACGCAGACGCAGCCATCCCCGCAGCCGGTTCCCTGGCCAGCACGGTCCGCATGCTGCTGCGCGTGGGCCTTGCACTCAGTTTTTTGCTGGGCCTCGGGTGGACCTACCAGCACTGGACCTACCAGCGCGCCATGACTGCAGCGTCCCGAAGTCAGCTCGTCGCCGCCACGAACGCGGGTACGGCCGCCATCGACACGATCACGCGCCACGCCATGGCCGAAGTGGACGCCATCGCCCGGGAGCTGGACGCCGGAACCCTCGACCGTACCAGCGCCTTGGTGCGCCTCCGCTCGGGGATGGATGCGAATCCTGACTTTTTCGGAATGTCGCTGACCTACCGCCCCTTTGGCTGGGCCCCCCACCAGCGGCTGTACTCGGCTTATTTCCCCCGAAAGAACGGGCACGTGACGTCTGTTCGGTTGGACGAGACCTATGACTACACCCGGCCCGAGTTTGAGTGGTACGGCCGAGCCATGGCCAAGGGTCCGCTCTGGACCCAGCCCTATTTTGACGAAGCCGCCGCGACGACCATGATCACCTACTCGCGCCCCTTCATCGGCCCAGGAGGCGATCCCAAGGCGCCGCTGGGGGTCGTCACCCTGGACATCTCCATGGACGGGATCAAGAAGATCATCGAAGCCCTGGACCTGGGCCAGAGCGGCTTTGGCGCGCTGGTGGCCGCGGATGGAACCTACCTCTACCACCCCGAGACGGACTTCGTGCAGGGGCACAAGACCCTGCAGGGCATGGCGGAAGAGCTCAACGACCCCGACCGCCTGCGGCTGGCCGAGGCGGCCCAGAGGGGCGAAGCGGGCATCCTGAACCACCGCAGCCAGACCACGGGCCTGGCTTCCTGGATCATCTTCGCGCCGGTGCCATCCACCGGCTGGTCGCTGGAGAACACCTTCATCAAGGATGATGTGCGGATCCGCCCCGAGGTCATGAAGCGGCAGCAGCTCCACATCCTGCTGGCGGGGCTCGTGTTCCTGCTGTGTGCCGCCAGCCTGCTGCTGGGCGTCTGCAGCGGCGGCTCCCGCCCGCTTTGGGCCCTGTCCATCGTCTCCGCGCTCCTGTTCCTGGGGGCCATCGGCACGATCCTGTCGATCTCGCTGCGCTTCGACCGGGCCCACAAGACCGGGGGCATCCCTATCGCAGACAGGGCCACCTTGAACAAGGTCACAGGCGCCTACACGCGCGCCTGCGAGCTACGCCACACGGAGCCTCCGGTCTATGTGCCAACGGGCCTCTACCTGGAGTCCGCCACCTTCTTGACGGCCAACGACCTCATGGTGTCGGGCTATGTCTGGCAGAAGTACCAGCTCGGCACCCAGGACCACCTCTTCCGGGGCTTCACCCTGGCCGATGCCACCAGCCTGGAGATCACCGAGAACTACCGGGAAAAGGCGGACGGGTTCGAGTTCGTCCGATGGCACTTCCGGGCCACGGTGCGCCAGCACCTGGATAGCGCCCGCTATCCCATCGAGACAGGACAGATTGAGCTCCGTATCCTCCACAAGCAGCTGAACCACAACACGGTGCTGGTGCCCGATCTGAAGGCCTACCGCTTCGCCAACCCGACCTCGCTGCCGGGCCTGGCCAAGGACCTGAAGCTGCCTGGTTGGCAGCTGAAGGCCAGTGCCTTCGAGTTCCGTAAGCTGAAGTTCGATACGAATTTCGGGGTGGATCGCTCCTTCGCCAAGGAGGACCTGCCATCCCTGTTCTATGGCGTGACCATCCGTCGCAACATCGTGGATGCCTGCCTGTCCAACCTCCTGCCGCTGGGAGTCGTCACCTTCCTGCTGTTCATCCTGGTCATGATCGCCAGCCGGGACGCGCGCCTCGTCGGCTTCACCCAGGCAGGGGTCGGACGTGTCCTCAATATCTGCGCGGCCATGCTCTTCGTCATCGCGTTCCGGCATGTGGACATCCGAAGCCGGATTGCCTCTGGCGAGATCTTCTACCTGGAATACATCTACTTCCTGGAGTACTTCGCCATCCTCTGGGTCTCGGTCAACTCGGTGCTCTATGCCACCACCGACCGGTTCCTCCTGATCCACTACCGGGACAACTTCATCGCCAAGACCCTGTTCTGGCCCGTCCTGCTCGGGGCCCTCTTCGTCATCACGCTGGCGGTCTTCTACTGATCTGCCACCTTGAATGCCGCCTTGAACAAACCTAATTCAATGATCCCTTCAACAAACAGCTGTGGTCCGTTCCCGGGATGAGTCAAATGAGCCTGAACAAGCGCATTCAAATTCTGCTGGCCTTCCTGGTGGGAGTCCCCTTCCTGCTGCTGCTCTTCGAGAGCTATCGCAATGGCCGGACGTCCCTTCTGCAGCAGATGCGGAGCGATGCGGTCCACACGGCCCAGTTCCAGTCCGCTCTGGTCAACGACCTGTTTTCATTGCCCCGCCAGACCGCCAAGGATCTGGCCCGCATCCTGGCTGTGGACGACAAGCTGAGCCAGGAGACCGTGAAGGTCCTGCTGCAGCGGACCCTCAAGGAGACAAAGGAGACTGCGGGCTTCAGCGTGGCCCTGTTTGACGGACGCGGTCCTGGCCGCCCCTTCATCCCCTACGTCTGCTGGAAGAACGGCAAGGTCGAAGAGCTGTACCTGGAGGAGGAGGCCTACGGCTACTTGAAGCAGCCCTGGGCCACCCGTCCTGTGGCCGAGAAGCGCGGCATCTGGTCCGATCCCTACTTTGATCAAGGGGGCGGCGAGACCCTCATGATCACCTACTCGACGCCCATCCTGCGCGAGGGGCGCATTGTCGGCCTGGTCACGGCGGACGTGGCCCTGGATCAGATGGTCGCGCGGCTGGCCGGCCTGAAGCCTGGTGGCAGCGGGCACGTCTACATGGTGAGCCCGGAGGGCGCCGTGCTGGCGCACCCCACGCTGGGCAAGCTCCTGGATACGGGCATGGGCAAGGATTCCCCGGACCTGGGGGTCCTCAAGGCCATGCTGGCGCACGAAGGCGAGGACACGACCTCGGCCAAAGATCCCCTGACCAAGCAGCAGGCCTGGCTGGTAGAGGTGCCCTTGGCCAATCTCGCGTCGCAGATGGGTGGACCCGGCTGGTCCCTCATCGTCAGCTGGCCGGAGGAGATGCGCACGAAGCCCCTGTCGGACATGGGCAAGCGCTTTCTGGTGTTGTATCTGGCCCTGGGCGGGGCCGCCCTGATCTTCCTCAACCGCTCCCTCAACGACATGATCAGCCAGCCCATCGCCCGCCTGGTAAAACAGGCGCAGCACTTTGCCCACGGGGACTTCGGGGACCTGGGGCATCCTCCCGAAGAGGCTCCGGAGCTGCGCGACCTCGGTCTGGCGGTGCAGCAGCTGGGCGCCACCCTGAAGGAAGGCCAGGCTGCCAAGCCGCCTAAGGCGGACGCATGAACCTGCTCTGGCTTCTGCTGGGTCCGGGAAACCTCCGCCAGGGGCGCTGGGCGCTTACGCTGCTCGGCGGCCTGCTGGTGCTGCTGGGCCTGATGTTCTTCCTGGACAGCCTGGGCATGGTGACGGAGCTGGCCCTGGAGGCCTTCGGCTACATCCTGGTGGTCCTGGGTCTCTTCCGGACCGCCTTCGCCATCGTGGGGACCGGCGGCGGCATGCCTGTCCGCTTTGCCGCCCAGGGCCTGGCGCTCATGCTGCTCGGCATCGGCGTGGCCGACTTCCCCGACACCTCCAACCAGGCGGTACCCTGGATGTTCGGGGTGGCCTTCCTGGTGAACGGCATCTATCAGTTCCTCACCGCCCTCGTGATCCGCTACCCCCGCTGGGGCTGGTTCCTGGTTAGCGGCCTCGTCCACATCGGCCTGGCCTTCGGCATGTTCCTCTACTGGCGCCAAGTCATGCCCATGGTCATCCCGGTCCTGCTGGGCGGCGGCCTCGGAATCCTGGGCTTCACCGCCCTGCGCCTGGCCATGCGCCTGCGGAACTTCAATCAGGCGCCCGGCGAGATGGGACCGGCGGATCGCCTCCGGTACTTCATGACCTTCCACCTGCCGCACCGGTTCCAGCGGGACGACTACGCGCTGCCCGAGCTCCCGGCCACCCTCGGAACCCCCCACGGGGACCTCCTGGTCCACCTCTGGTCCCCCACGGACGTGGCCCGCCTGGACAACCCAGATCCCAGCATCATGCGCTACATCATGGCCCAGGACGGGGACGGCAAGATCACCGTGGGCCATGCGGCCATGGAGATGTCGCCCGACGTCTACATGAGCCACTGCGACGGAGATCCCGGTGGCTATGAGGACAGCAGCGAGGCCTGGCGGGAGCTGCGGAGCAAGGATGGCCAGGGCGTCTTCCTGCCCAGCTTTGAGGAAGAGATCGAGCACTACCTCCAGCCCTCCCTGACCCTGCGCTTCCGGAACTTCCGCGAGGATCAGGTCCGCACCTTCTGGCACATGTATCGCCAGATCACCACCTACAACCTCACCAACCGGAACTGCTCGGTGGTGGTGGCCTTGGCCCTGGAGGCCGCGATCATGGGTTCCATGGCCGGGAGCTCTCGCAGCCGTTCGATGTTCCGCCTCCTGCTCAGCCGCGACCTCTGGGTGGCCCACTTCCTGCGCTGGAAGGCCATTGAGATGGTCTGGACGCCCAGCATGATGCGGGACTACGCCCTCGTGCTTCATCGACTCGTGGAGGCATGACATGGCCACCCCAGACCGCACCTCTGACCGCCTCTATGACATTGGCTTCTTCCTGGTGGAAGCCTTCGCCTCCATGGAAGTCACCGCGGTGCTCATCGCCAACGCGCGCATCGCTGCGACTTTGGGCATCCGCGATGAGCTGACCAGCTTCATCCTCAACAGCTACCTCTATCCCCTCTTCGCGGGCATGATCATCGCGCTGGCCCTGTCCCGGTGGATCGCGCGCAACGTCCCGCCGATGCCCTACTTCATCTCTGGCCTGCTGGTCTTCTCGCTGGGCAACATCCTCTGCTCCGTCGCGATCATGCCAGCGACCTTCTTCGCCGGCCGCATGGTCATGGGCCTGGGCGCGGGGGTGGCCTTCGCGGGCCAGATCTGGACCCTGAGCAGCTTCCACTACGAGCGCATCACCCGACCGCTGGTGTGGGGCGAGATCGGCGCAGCTCTGGGCGTGGTGGCCGGTCCCATGGTCGGCGCCCTCTTCGCCAGCCACTCGCCCGAGGGCTGGCGGCACTTCTTCACCCTCAACGCAGGGATGGGCCTGCTGACTGCGGTCTTCGCCTACGCGGGACTCCGCGACCGGAAGCAGGTCGAGATCGAGCCCAGCGGGCTGCCCGATGGCGAAGTGAGCCGGCGCCTCATGCGCACGATGACGGCCTACCAGGTGGCGGTCTCCATCCTGATCGTAGGGGCGGAGTATTTCTTCTCCGATCACCTCCAGCACAAGGCCGGCAAGAGCCCCATGTTCGTGGGAGCCATGACCGTGATGGCCTCCGTGGGCGCCGTCGTCGGCAGCCTGCTGGCGGCGCACTGGGTGCACCTCCGGAACCGCATCCCCGTCTGGTCCACGCTGGGGCTGCTGGGCTCTCTGGCGGCCATCGCGGGCTGTCTGGGCCTGGGGCAGTTCCTGCTCGCGGGCGTGCCCATCTTCACCGCCGGCCTGGGCATGGGCATGGCCAGCGTGAGCATCTACACGGCCATCGTGAAGGCCTCGCGCCCGGACCAGTTCCTGAGCCGGTCGATGATCTACCTGATCGCCATGCAGCTGGGCAATGCCCTGGGCGTGCAGGCAGTGGGCCTCTCAGAGATCCGCCACTTCGGCATCCTGGCCACCGCCCTGACACTGGCCACGGTGCCCACGGTCATCGCCATCTGGGCCCACTTCCAGGGCTCGCTTGAGCCCATCGCCGTCCCGGTCATCGCACCCTTGGGGGAAGCCGAATAACCTAGCGGATCGTCCAGCTCGTCCCGAGGCTGCAGGTGGCGTAGAGGTCGCCCTTGCGATTCGGGTCTGCCTGGTTCCGGCCGATGATCAGGCCGCCCCGGGGCTTGCCCCAGCGGCCCCCGCCTTCCTTGGCTTCGAAGGAGAGCGTCAGGCCGAGGCGCCGACGCTCCAGCCCCGCGTCGCTGGCGCGCGTGACCTGGAAGGTGGCTCCGGCATAGGACTTCATGGAGCCCCAGTCGGACTCCCAGAGGGCGAAGGTCTGCTGGTCGCTGGTCCGGTCATGGTCGCGCAGGAGGGTGTCGTTCTCGTACTCGTAGAACCAGGGACCCCGCCCACTGAACTGCCACCAGCCGAAGGTGGCCTGGTGCCGGAGGACCACCTGCCCGAAGCGGACCTGAGGAGTGGCCTGGAGCAGCGTGCGCGCCCCGTTGGCGCGCTCTTCCTGGCCCTTGCGGGCCTTGACGGCATCGTCCCCGAAGGGCGCCGAGGCCGTGGGAAAGGACAGCAGGCAGCCCGCTGTTCCGAAGAAGCGCAGGGCCGACCGCTCGGCCCGGAGCACCAGGAAAGGCGCCGGCTGCGCCTCGATGAAAAGACCCCCGAAGCCGTAGGCCGGGGTCGTGGCTGCCACGGCGCCCAGCTGGACATAGGCGAACGGCTCGGCCCGCGAGCCCGACAGCACCTTCCGAAGGCTGTAGGCGCCGTTGAGCTGCAGGCCGTCCGGTGCCTTGGTGACGAAGGTGTCGAGATCGAGTTCCTGAGACCAGGGGGACTGGGCCCCGAGGGGGGCGATTACGAGCAGCGCCAACAGGGATGTGAGGAGTCTCATGCGCGATCCGTCCTAGAAAGCTCCCGGGCTGGTCGGGGGTCACTCATGAATATAGGACAAAAGGGTTGCCAAAGGCGCAGGCGGTCCCACAACGACAGCGGGTTCTTGGAGCTTGCGCCGACGGCCTTGATGACCTTGTCTCAGTTGGCGGTCAGGGCGCCGACACTGATCACGATGGCCGTGGTGGGTTGTGAGCTGGCCGGGGCGTTGAGGATCACAGCCTTCCCCCCCGGGGCAGCCAGGGTGACGTTGGAGCTGACGGGAATGCCGCTCTTCAGGTCCAGCGCCACGCTGGCCAGCACGGTGCTGCTGGTGGCGATGACCGCAGCGGTGGTGCCCTTCTGGTAGATCGCCGCCTGCAGGGTGTCACCACTGACCTTGCTCGTGACGATGGTGCTGGCGAAGGCGGCGCTCTTCACCTTTTCGGCGTCCCCCGCATCCACAGGGGCCCAGGTCACCTTGGTCTGGTCGGCGGTGAGGTAGAAGCCCACCCCGCTGACGCTTCCGGCGGGACCCACCAGGTCGAGGACCAGGTGGCCGGCCGTGGACTTGGTGGCGTTCTTCACCAGCGTGTAGGTGCCGGAGATCGGCGCCGCGTAGGTAAGCGTGTCCGCGAGGGTCTTGGTGGGTGCGGGGGTCGTGCTGCTACTGCCACCGCCGCAGGCAAGGAGAGCTCCAAGCCCAAGGGCCGCGAGGAGTGACTGGGTGGTTTTGAATGGGCTGCTCATGGGTGCCTCCTTACATGCCGGCCAGGAACAGGGCCAAGTCCAGATCATCGACGACACCATCACCTGTCAGGTCTGCGGCAGGGTTCCAGTGGGAGCTGGAGGACACCGCGCCGAAGGCCCGGACCAGGGTGGCCAGGTCCAGGACATCGATGATGCCGTCCCCATTGAGATCCCGGGCCTTGATGGTGTAGGCGGATGCGCTCGTTGCGGAGGCGACCGGCGTGGTCACGGTAAGGATGCCGCTGGTGGCGCCCGCAGGCACTGAGGTGCTGATTGCGGTGTCCGAGAGCACGGAGAAGGTCGCCGGGGTGCCGTTGAACTTCACGGCCGTGGTGCCTGTGAAGCCTGTGCCCGTGAGCGTCACCGCGGACCGCGCGAGTCCACTGGTCGGGTTGAAAGAGGTGATCGCGGGACCGACAAGGGCGACCGTGAAGGGCGAGGGGGTGGTGCCCGTGCCCGCCGGGCTGGTCACGGTGATGTTCCCCGTGGTGGCGCCGGCGGGCACCACGGTGCTGATGACCGTATCCGAGCCCACGGTGAAGGTGGCCGCAGTGCCATTGAACTTCACGGTCGTGGCTCCGAGGAAGGCCGTGCCGATGAGCGTCACCGGGGTCCCCACAGCACCACTGATCGGGTTACAGGAGGTGATCGCGGGACCCGAAACGGTCACCGTGAAGAACGAGGTACTGGTGCCCGTGCCAGCCGAAGTGGTCACCGTGATGTTCCCCGTGGTGGCGCCCGCGGGCACCACGGTGCTGATGGAGGTGTCCGAACTCAGGTTGAAGAGCGCCGGGGTACCGTTGAACCTCACCGCTGAGACCCCGGTGAAGGCTGTTCCGGTGAGCGTCACCGGAACTCCCGCGTCACCGAGGGTCGGATTGAAGGAAGTGACGGTCGGCCCAGTGACGGGCGTTTGGAGCTCCCAGACGCCGCGCCCCCAGGTGCTGACGCGCACCACAGAGCTATCAGGAGCCACCCAGATATCGGTGACGCGACACTGGGGCAGGCCTGTGCCGAAGAGGGCCCAGGAGGAACCGCCGTTGGTCGTGCGGTAGACGCCCAGCCAGGTGGCAGCATAGACCGTGTTGCCCGTGGCATCACCAAGGTCCACGGCCAGCTTGGTCACGGGGACACGGGGAAGGCCCGAGTCCGCCTTGACCCAGGTGCCACCTCCGTTGGAGGACGATGCCACGCGGGTGGCTTGCGCCTCCGTCGATTCGGAACAGATGTAGAGCAGGTCGTTGTTGGCCCAGGCGATGTTGGCCGTGAAGCCCTTCCATCCGGGGACGACCCCAGAGACATACTCGGACCCAAGGAGGGTGACCTTGATGTAACCGAGCTCAATCTCCTTCCAGGAGTTCCCTCCGTTTTCGGTCAGGAGCAGGCAGCCATCCTTCCCGGCGGCGGCAATGCGCCGGAGGTCGAGGGGGCTCACGCCAATGCCGTGACTGACGGCAGAGACAGCTCGGCCAGCCGTGATCCCACCCTCACCCGGTGTCCCGATGGCCGTCCACTGCGTCTCATTGCAGGCGAAGATCTTGCCGGAGTTCGGGCCTGCATTCAGGCCGGTCTTGTCATTCCCATAGGTAAAGAAGATTGATCCAGACTTGTCGGCGCCGGGTGGCGGCGTGATGATCGGCGTCACGAAATAGTAGCTCTTCCCGTTATCGCTGGTGGCGGCGGAATCGCCACTGCCAGTCAAGCCGAGCCCCATCACGAAGCCTGCCATATCAGACCCCTTGGTGATCGGACTGGTGGTGGAGCGATAGATTTCGTTATAAATATAGGAGGCCATGGAAACCGCCTGCGAGCCGAGCACAGCCTGTGCCCAGCCGACACCGCAGCCATCACCTCCCGCGATCTGGTTGAAGGTGGAGGTGGTCCCGCTGCGGATGCGGGTGCCATTGTCCTGCAGGCCCACCAGGGCACTGCCAGCCACGCCGGGATTGGCGGCCAGGGTATAGATCAGGTGATTGACCAGCCCCTCGTTCTTGCTGTCGTCCCAGTGGGCGCCGGCATCATCACTGATGAAGAGCCCGCCATCCGTCCCGAAGTAGATGCGAGGCTTCCCGTTGAAATCTGAATAGGCCGCGCAGTGGAAGTCCGCATGCACATAGGGAAGCCCGTACTGGCCCAGCCACTGGCTGGTGAGAGTCCAGGATTTGCCGCCATCGACAGTCTTGGCCGAGTAGAGGCTGCCGCCCAGATAGACGGTATTGCCCTTGGCGTCCGAGGGGTCGACCAGGATCATCTGATTGAAGAAGGCCTGCTCATGCATCAGGTTCATGTCTGACTGTTCCTTGCTCTCCAGGAGCGACGGTGTCGCGTTGGTCGCCTGCAGCTTGTTGATGTAGAGCGGATCCCAGTCCGTGCCCCCAGTCGTGGACCGGAAAAGGTCATTCTGCTTTTTGGGCTCGGTCCCTTCGACCGCCGCAAAGGCATAGACCGTGGAGTCTCCAGGTCTCCCGACAGCCAGGGTGGTGCGACCGGACCCTACAGGAAACTTCGTGGCTTCCCATTTGGCCCCCCCCTCCGTTCCAAGCCAGACAGACCCCTTTCCCTCTGCATCCACCATGCTGGCCAGCCAGCCCTTGTTGGTTTTGACGATGCTCCAGACCATGCCGCCCAAGGTGGAAACGGGATTGAAGCTGGCCCCACCATCGCCGGAGCGGAAGAGGCCCACGTCGGTTCCCACCAGGACCACCTCGGGGCTCTGGGAGGTGTCCACCTTGATATCCATCACCTTGGTGGCCTGCTTGCCCACAGGACTCAGCGGCTCAGGAGCCAACTGGAGGGGAATGGCCTTGGCCCAGGAACGACCGCCATCCGTGGACTTGATGATGAAGCCCCCGACGCCAGGGTCAAAGGGGTCGCCGGCCCCCACGTAGAGGGTGCTGGTGCTGGCGCCGAAGGCGACGCCGCCGGACATGCTGCTGCCCACGAAGTCGGTGAGGGCGCTCCAGCTGGGCTTGGCGCTCTGGAAGGTGGTGGTCTTCCAGAGCCCGCCCCCAGTGGCCAGGACATAGACCGTGTTGCCCGTGCCATCCGTCGTATCGGGCAGGATGACCCTGAGGCGCCCACTGTCCACCTTGGTGAGTCGGAGCTCGCCGTTCATGGTGAAGTCGGACCGGGTGGGCCCGAGGCTCACCCAGTTGGTGCCCGCTGCCGCCCGAGGCAACTCCACTGCCCCGGGGGAGGGGAACTGGCCGGGGTAGGTGGCGCGTTCCCTGGCTGCCTGGTCCAACAGGCGGTGGGTGAACTCGGGCTTCAGGTCGCCGCCCATGCGCTTGCGAAACCACTCCAGGCGGCCCGCGGCCTCATCCTGGACAGGCTTTTCCCGCCCCCGGGTGAACCGCTTGTAGTTGACCTTGTATTGATCAAGGGAAGCGTCGTTGGGACCTGGCTGGGCCTGAACCACAGGGGTCGCAGGAACCGGCTTCTGAACCCCCGGATCAGGCTGCTGCGCCTGGAGGAAGAGATGAACGAGCGTCAGACCCAGGGCGGAAACGATGCGCATCACCTAGCCTTTGATCAGGGGCCCCGGTTGGGGGGCGATGGTTGGCTGTTGGCTCGAAACGGGCCGCCAGGATTGAAGAGGTCCACCTCAACAATAAAGGCAGGATACGATCGTAGATCCAAGAATTTGAAGAACAATACGTTAAAGAACCTATGAAATCGGGCCCTCCGAAAACGGGATTCCCCCTGAACCTGGGCTCAGGACCTTCTCGCGATGACACCAGCCCGGCCTTGACGGAGCGTGCATGCCCCTCTGAGGCAGCGTCAGCAGGTCCGCTATCCCCTGATCGAGAGCGGGAACACCCTGAGGGTCACGGCAGGACAGGGCCTTCTCTATCAGATCACGACGACCAACCTGACCCAGTCCTTCGAAGCCAGCGGCCTTCCGGCCGGGATCACCGTCAATGCCCAGACGGGCGTCATCGGTGGCGTTCCACTCGAACCAGGCGCCTTCACCGTCGTGCTGAAAGCCTCCAACGCATCTGGGATGAACGTCGCCGAGCTGGCTCTGACAATCCTGGACAGCTCGGCCCGGGGCCCCCGTGGGGTTTCCTTGTCGGCTCCCCCTCCCGGGGTCAAAATGGAATGAGTGGATCGGATCACGGTTAAGTCATTGAATTCCATCAGGAGAGGGGCCCCCATGAATCCATCGAAGCAGGATACCTACCTCAAGGACTGGCAGGCACAGGAGGCCATGGCCGAGCAGATGCTGCCCGTCCTCGGCAGCCTCTACCGGGACAAGAACATCGTGATGACGGTGTACGGCCGCTCCCTGATGCACTGCACGGCCATCGACATCCTCAAGGCCCACCGCTTCGCCCGGCAGATCCTCGACAACGAGCTGTCGGTGCTGGACTCCTGGCCCCTGTTGGACGCGATCAGCAAGCTGGAGCTGGCGCCGTCGCGCATCGACCTGGGCAAGCTGACCTTTCACTACTGCGCCGAGGGGGGCGGCCTATCCCCGGAGGCCTACGTGCTGCGCGAGCTGGCCAGCGTCCACACCGGCGTGAGCCCCATCCTGGACGAGCCCCAGGACATCGTGCTCTACGGCTTCGGCCGCATCGGCCGCCTGCTGGCCCGCATTCTCATCGAGAAGGCCGGCAGCGGCGAGAAGTTCCGCCTCAAGGCCGCCGTCGTGCGCAAGGGCGCCGCCGATGACCTGCTCAAGCGCGCCAGCCTGCTGCGCCGCGACTCGGTCCACGGCCCCTTCAACGGCATCATCACCGTCGACGAGGAAGAGAACGCCATCATCGCCAACGGCAACATGATCCGCATGATCTATGCGGACAGCCCCGAGAGCGTGGACTACACCCAGTACGGCATCCGGAACGCCATCCTGATCGACAACACCGGCAAGTGGCGCGACCGCGCCGGGCTGAGTCGGCACCTCCAGGCCAAGGGCATCGCCAAGGTCATCCTCACCGCACCGGGCAAGGGGGACATCCCCAACGTGGTGGCCGGGGTCAACGATGAGCTGATCACGGACCAGGAGCAGATCTTCTCCGCGGCCAGCTGCACCACCAACGCCATCGTGCCGGTGCTGAAGGCCCTCCATGACCGCTACGGCATCTCCCATGGCCACATCGAGACCTGCCACTCCTACACCAACGACCAGAATTTGATCGACAACTACCACAAGGCCGCCCGGCGGGGCCGCAGTGCGCCGCTGAACATGGTCATCACCGAGACTGGCGCCGCCAAGGCCGTGGCCAAGGTCATCCCGGAGCTGGGTGGGAAGCTGACGGGCAACGCCATCCGGGTGCCGACCCCCAACGTGTCCCTGGCCATCCTCAACCTGGAGCTGAACCAGGCCGTGACCGTGGCGGACCTCAACAGCTACCTGCGCAGCATGTCCTTGGAGTCGCCCCTGCACAAGCAGATCGACTACACCAACTCCCCGGAAGTGGTCTCCAGCGACTTCGTCGGCTCCCGCCACGCGGGCGTGGTGGACTCCCTGGCCACCATCGCCGAGGGCAACCGCATCGTCCTCTACGTCTGGTATGACAACGAGTTCGGCTACAGCTGCCAGGTGGTCCGCATGGTGCAGAGAATGGCCGGCATCGAGCTGCCGGCGCTACCCTAGAGGCCCGTCGCTAGGCAAGCCGGCTGGAGACCTCGAAGGTGGTCTCCAGCGGTGGCGTTGGGAAACCGCCGACGATGCCCTGGTGCATCCGGGGCCTCAGGATCCCATCACGGAACTGCTCCCAGTTTTCCTTGGACTCGTGGATCACCATGATGGTCCAACCATCCGCAGACGCCCCGGCTGCGTGGAAGATCTGCCCCTTTGGAGGGGTGCTCCTGCTCGGGTGGAGCGCCGCAACACACGCCTCGTACTGCTCCTTGGTGCCGCCAGGAAAGTGATGCACGATGCCGTAAGCCATGAGCCTCTCCTCGTCACGGGGGCGTAGGACCGGTCAGCAGCTCGCTGGCCGCGCAACCGGTGCGCCTCTCGGGTCAGGTCAATGTAGGTTTTTCTAATATTGAGTCAATATCTCAATTGATTTATTTTTCTAGCCAAGATCTAACATCTTCAACGCGAATACACCGTCACCTCTCGAGAAAGACATGATCGTGCTGCCAAGGGGAGCGCTCGCCCGGCGGCAACCTCTGCGCTGCGTGGCTCCGGCAGGCGGACAGGCGGAGGTCAATCCTTTGGGCGCCTCCCATTCTGTGGTTTTCTATACCGATGCGCGCCTCAGCCAAGCAGGTCTTGGCACCTGGGCCATCTGGAGCGGCGCCGCGGTGACACCCCCAGCCCTGCCCTCTGCTTTTCCCGTTTCTGGAGTCCCTGTGCGCAAGACCAAGATCGTCATGACCATGGGCCCGGCCCTCATGCAGGAGGACCGGCTGCGCGCCGCGCTCAAGGAAGCCGATGCGGTGCGGCTGAATGCCAGCCACGGGGACCCGGAAGCCCGCCTCAAGACCCTGACCATGGTTCGCACCATCGCGGCGGAGCTGGGGCGGTCGATCCCCGTGTTCCTGGACCTGCAGGGCCCCAAGTGGCGGATCGGCGCGCTGGAGAGTCCCGTGACCCTGACCGAGCGCAGCGTGGGGGCCTTCTACGCCCAGGGCGCCACCCTCACGCAGGGCCTCGCCTGGACGGCTCCCCTGCCCCATCCGGAGCTCTTCGAGGGCGCGGTGAGGGGCCAGCTGTGGCTCCTGGACGACGGCGCGATCACCGTGAAGGTCCTCTCCCGGAGCTCGGACGTCGTGATGGCCGAGGTGGTCGTGGGCGGGCCGCTGAAGTCGCGCAAGGGCGTCCATCCCATCGGCTTGGACGTTCTCATGAGCCCCCTGACGGACAAGGACCACATCGACATCCGCTGGGGCGTGGAGCACCAGGTGGACCTCTTCGCCCAGAGCTTCGTGCGCCGGGCCTCGGACGTGCAGCAGCTGCAGGCCATCGTCCACCACCTGGGCGGGAACCAGCACGTCATCGCCAAGATCGAGCACCCCACGGCCCTCTCGCACCTGGAGGAGATCCTCGATGTCTCCTGGGGCATCATGGTGGCCCGTGGGGACCTGGGCCTGGAGCTGGGCGTGGAGCGGGTGCCGAGCCTGCAGAAGCAGATCATCCGGGCGGCCCGGCAGGCCCTCAAGCCGGTCATCACCGCCACCCAGATGCTGGAGAGCATGATCGAGCATCCCCAGCCCACCCGCGCCGAGGCCAGTGATGTGGCCAATGCCATCTGGGACGGCACCGATGCCGTGATGCTGAGCGCGGAGAGCGCCGTGGGCGCCTACCCCGTGGAGGCCCTGCAGTGGCTGGCCCGCATCGCCACGGAGGCCGACGCCAACGTGAAACAGCGGGTGACCACCCTGCCCGAGGACATGTCGGAGAAGGCCCTGGCCCGTACGGACATCTCCGTGGCCTTCGCCGCCTGCCGGACCGCGGACGAGATCAACGCCCGCTGGATTGTCGCCTTCACCGAGGGCGGCGGCATGGCGCGCATGGTCAGCCGCCTGGCCGGGCGGACCCCGATTCTCGCGGCCACGGTGGATGAGCAGATCGCCAAGCTCATGGGCCTGCTACGGGGCGTGACCGCCCTGGTCATCCCCAAGGTGGCCAACACCGACGACATGGTGGAAGTGGTCCGGGAGCTGCTCGTCGCCGAGCATGGCGCCGTGAGCACGGACCGCATTGTGATGACGATGGGCCTGCCTCTCTGGAAGACCGGCACCACCAACACCATGAAGGTCATGACCTTCTAACGGGCGCTGGCGGTGAGCCTCGAAAAAAAGCCTTTGCCGTTTGCCTTTTCAGGCCGTGACGGCGACGACCTCGGCGAGGGGGTCGGGGCCTTCCATGACCTGGCCTGCGGTGGCGAAGAGGGCAGCCACGCGGCCCGCGGCGGAGGTGCAGACTTCCATCTGCATCTTCATGGACTCCAGAATGAACAGGACCTGGCCCTCCTCCACGATGTCGTCCACCGCCACCCTGCACTCGAGGATCTTGCCGGCCATGGGCGCGCAGAGGACGCCGGCGGACGAGGCGCCCTTCTTTACGGCGGGCTGTGAGAGGGGATCCTCCACCAGCAGGCTCTCGCCCTGGATGCGCAGGTCCAGGTGGTGGCCCCGGCGCAGGGCGTGGAAGCTGACTTCCGGTCCGTCCCACCGCAGGGTGAAGCGGGCCGGGCTGCCGGCGTGTTCGATGCGGAGGAAGGGCTTCTCGTCCCGGCTACCCACCTTGAGCTCCGGGTGGGCCTGGGCGGCGAAGCGCGCCGCCACCGGTGAGATGGGCGCCCCGAGGCCCTGCAGGGTCTCACTCAGCTGGGACCGGAAGGCCTCGCCCTCGACCAGCCGGGCCAGGCCCTCGGGCAGCAGTGGGCCATTCAGGGCGGGCAGGTTCGCCGCGATCCAGTCCGTGGATACCCGGCCATGCAGGAAGTCTGGATGGCGGCTCAGGGCCAGCAGGAAGGGCAGGTTGGTGACGCAGCCCAGGATGACGAACTCGGAGAGCGCCTGGGCGAGGCGGTCTACCGCCTCGCGCCGGTCCGGTCCCCAGACGATGAGCTTGGCGATCATGGAGTCGAAGCGGTCGTTGACGCGGCCGCCCTCGATCACGCCGGAGTCCACGCGCACGCCTTGGCCGCCCGGCTCCCGGTAGCGGCTGAGGTTGCCCGGCGTCGGCAGGAAGCCGTGGCGCGGGTCCTCGGCCAGGATGCGGGCCTCCAGGGACACGCCCTGGGGCTCGGGAACCCGGAAGGTGCCGGGATCCCCCAGGGCCTTGGGCCAGCGGCCCTCGGCCAGCTCCAGCTGGGCCTGGACCAGGTCCACGCCATAGACCGCCTCGGTGACCGGATGCTCCACCTGCAGGCGGGTGTTCACCTCCAGGAAGTGGAACTGGCCCTCGGCATCCATCAGGAACTCGACGGTGCCCGCCCCGCGGTAGCGGGTCTCCCGGACCAGGGCCATGGCGGCCCGCCCCAGGGCCTCGCGCAGCGCCACGTCCACCACGGCGCTGGGGGCCTCCTCGATGACCTTCTGGTGGCGCCGCTGCAGGCTGCACTCGCGCTCGCCGAGAAAGACGCCGCCGCCGTCGCCGTCGCCGAAGACCTGCACCTCGATGTGTCGGGGCGCGGCCAGGTAGCGCTCCACGAAGACGGTGCCATCCCCGAAGCCCGCCAGAGCCTCGCTGGAGGCCTGCTTGATGGCCTCGGGCAGGCCGGCCAGGTCGGGCACGACGCGCATGCCCCGGCCGCCGCCGCCGCCGCTGGCTTTGACCAGGAAGGGCGCCTTCAGTCCGCGGGCCTCCAGCTCCGGGCCCCAGGCCGAGGATGGGACGGCGGCCAGCTCATGGGAGAGCAGGGCCGGCAGGGTGGGCACGCCGCACTGCTGGGCCAGCCGCTTGGCGGCCTCCTTGGCGCCCAGGGCGCGCATGGTCTCGGGCCGGGGGCCCAGGAAGGCGATCCCCGCAGCCTCCACGGCCTCGGCAAACTCGGCGTTCTCGGAGAGGAACCCGTAGCCCGGATGCACCAGGGTCGCGCCCCAGGCCACGGCTGCGGCGACGATCTCGGCCCCGGCGAGGAAGCTCGAGACCTCCAGCACCGCGTCCGCTTCCTTGCGGATGCAGGCGTCCGCGTCCTCCGGCGTGCTGATCACGGCCACGGCGAGGCCGCGCTCGCGGCCTGCGCGCAGCACGCGGCGAGCGATCTCGCCCCGGTTGGCGATGAGCAGGCGACCGGTCATCGCAGGGCTCCGCCGAAGGGATGCTTGGCCCGGGTCATCACGCCTCCCCGCCGGGAACCAGCTCGCCGACACAGGGGGCGTTCTCGGCGCTGATGGTGGCCAGCAGGCCCGCCGGGACCTCCACCACGCAGCGGAGCAGCGCCTGGGACAGGGTCTTGCCCTGGGCGTCGATGAAGAGGCTCATGGTGCCGCCGCCGCCCAGCGTCTCTTCGAGCAGGAAGTTCAGGGCCCAGAGGTTGGGCACCTCGTGGCGCTCTACGTGGCCGAGGCAGGTGCCCTCGAACCACGCCTTCACCTGGGCCGCGGAGATGTGCTCGCGGAGCCAGGCGTAGCACTCGGGCGAGCGACCGATGAGGCCGATGTTGGCGGTGTCGCCCTTGTCACCGCTGCGGGCGTGGGCGATGCGCATGAGGGGCAGCCGCAGGCTCGCGCCGCCCGTTGGGATGGCGATGGCCGCGTCGCCCGAGATGGCAGGACCCACCTCCGGCGTGCCCTTGGTGACGGGCCAGGCCATGGGACCGGCTTCCAGCGCCAGCTCCAGCTTGCCGCTGCCCCGCTCCTCGAGGACCCGGACCAGCGGCAGGGCGCAGTCCTGGGGGATCAGGGCGGGCCAGTAGCTGACCACATCCGAGATCATGGGCGCGCCGCCGGTGACGGCGACACCCGAAGGACCGGACAGGATCTGGGCGGGCAGCAGCTTCCGGAAGACTTCCAGGGAGCGCCGATCCGCGTGGTGCGCCGAGACCCGCAGCAGGATCTCCTTGGTCAGCACCGCGGGCGTCAGAGACCGGTGGGTGGAATCGTCCCCGATGTACTCGGTGCAGGTGTGGGTCAGGGCGGGCAGCCCCGCCAGGGCCAGCTCGCTGGTGCAGCGGGCCCAGAAGATCTCGGCGAACACCTCGGCCTTCGCCCGGGCATCAGGCCCCGAGATGATGAGGGTGCCGCTGGTCTTGAAGCCATCGGCGTAGGCGATGCTCGCCTTCAGCAGGTCCGTGGGCGGGCGGCCCTGCACGCCGCTCACGTTCACGCGGTCGGGTCCGTCGGCGCGCAGCTGGATAGTGGAGAAATCTGCCATGACGTCCGGCGTCAGGTAGCTGCGGGGGTGGCCCATCTCGTAGAGCAGCTGCTCGCGCACGGTCTGGCAGCTGACGAGGCCGCCGCTGCCCGGGTGCTTGGTGACGGTGAAGCTGCCGTCCGCGCGGCACTCCACGATGGGGTAGCCCATCTCCAGGTAGCTGGGCACCTTCTTCCAGTCTGTGAAGTTGCCGCCCGTGGCCTGGGCGCCGCACTCGATGATGTGACCCGCGACGATGCCCGCCGCCAGCCGGTCCCAGTCGTCCGCCGCCCAGCCGAAGGCGTGGATCATGGCGGCCAGCGTGATGCCCGTGTCCGTCACGCGGCCGCACAGGACGATGTCGGGATTGCCCTTCAGGGCCTCCACCACAGGCATGGCGCCGAAGTAGGCGTTGGCGGCCATCACCTTGTCCGCGTAGGGCGCGAAGTCCTCGCCGGTCTCCATGTTCTTGAAGGCCACGCCCTGGCTGCGCAGGGTGCTCATGGTCGGCGCGATGTCGTCGCCATCCACGATGGCCACCCGGAGCTTCAGGCCCTGCTTGCGGGCCACGGCGGCGAGGGCCTCGGCGCAGGCCTGGGGGTTCACGCCGCCGGCGTTGGTGATGATGCGGATGCCGCGGCGCAGGATGTCGCCCAGCAGGGGCTCCACCTGGGTGACGAAGTCCCGGGCATAGCCGGCGCTGGGATCCCGCAGCTTCTGCTTCTGCAGGATGCTCATGGTGATCTCGGCCAGGAAGTCGATGGACACGACATCCACGGCCAGGGGGCCCTGGACCTGGCGCCGCAGGGCATAGGGGTCATCGCCCCAGTAGCCACCGGCGTTGGCGATGCGAAGGATGCGCGACTCAGGGGACATGGTGGGACTCCAGAGAGGGTGCTGTGGCCGGGCGTTAGAACCGATAGACGCCGGTGCGCGTGTCAGGGATGGGGGCGTTCAGGGAGGTCGCGAGGCTGGCGGCCAGGGTGGCACGGGTGGCGCGCAGGTCGATCACCCCGTCGTCCCAGAGCCGGGCGGAAGCGTAGAAGGGATGCCCTTCCCGCTCGTACTTCTCCCGGATCGGATTGGCGATGGCCTCGGCCCCCTCGTGGGAGAGCGACTCGCCGCCGCGGGCCAGCTGGTCGCGCTTGACCGTGACCAGCACCGACGCGGCCTGCTCGCCGCCCATGACAGAGATGCGCGAGGTAGGCCAGGTCCAGAGGAAGCGCGGATCGTAGGCGCGGCCGCACATGCCGTAGTTCCCCGCGCCGAAGCTGCCGCCCATCATGAGGGTCAGCTTGGGCACCTGGGCCGTGGCCACGGCGTGCACCATCTTGGCGCCGTCCTTGGCGATGCCGCCGCGCTCGTACTGCGAGCCCACCATGTAGCCGGTGACGTTCTGCAGGAAGATCAGCGGGATCTTCTGGGTGGTGCACAGCTCGATGAAGTGCGCGGCCTTCAGGGCGCTCTCGCTGAAGAGCACGCCGTTGTTGGCCAGGATGCCGCAGGGCAGCCCTTCGATGTGGGCGAAGCCGGTCACCAGGGTGGTGCCGTAGCGGGGCTTGAACTCGAAGAGGCGGCTGCCATCCACAATGCGGGCGATGGTCTCGCGCACATCCGTCTGGCGGCGCATCTCCCTGGGCCAGACACCCAGGATCTCGTCCGGATCGTAGGCCGGCGCCTCGGGGCTGCGGAGGTCCACCCGGGCGGTCTCGTGGCGGCCCAGGTGGCCCACCATCTCTCGGAGGATGCGGATGGCGTGGGCGTCGTCCTCGGCGAAGTGGTCGGCGACGCCGCTGATCTCGGTGTGGACGCGGGCCCCGCCCAGGTCCTCGGCACTGACTTCCTCACCGGTGGCGGCCTTCACCAGGGGCGGGCCCCCCAGGAAGATGGTACCGGTGCCCTTCACGATGATGGCCTGGTCGCTCATGGCGGGCACGTAGGCGCCGCCTGCGGTGCAGCTGCCCATGACGGCACTGAGCTGGGGGATGCCCGCAGCCGAGAGCCGAGCCTGGTTGAAGAAGATGCGGCCGAAGTGCTCCTTGTCCGGGAAAACTTCCGCCTGCAGGGGCAGGAAGGCGCCGCCGCTGTCCACCAGGTAGAGGCAGGGCAGCTCGTTCTCCAGGGCGATCTCCTGGGCCCGGAGGTGCTTCTTCACGGTCAGGGGGTAGTAGGTGCCGCCCTTCACCGTGGCGTCGTTGGCGACGATCATGCACGCCCGGCCCTGCACCATGCCCACGCCGGTCACCACACCCGCAGCGGGCACGGCGTCCCCGTAGACATCCGTGGCCGCCAGCATCCCCGTCTCCAGGAAGGGCGTGCCCGGATCGCAGAGGGCCGCGATGCGGTCCCGCACGAAGACCTTGCCCTGGCTCGCGTGGCGCGCCTGGGCCTTCTCGCCACCGCCCTGCCGCAGCGTGGCCTTGAGCGCTTCGAGCTCCTGGCACAGGGCCAGGTTCTGGTCCCGGTTGGCGCGGAACTCCTCCGAAGAGGTGCGGATGTGGCTGTGGATCAGGGGCATGCTCAGACCTCAGTATTCCGCGAGCAGGTAGCGGGCGATGACGGTGCGCTGGATCTCGCTGGTGCCTTCGCCGATGGTGCAGAGCTTCACGTCCCGGTAGTACTTCTCCACAGGGTAGTCCTTGATGTAGCCGTAGCCACCCAGGATCTGCACGGCCTCGTCCGCCACCCGGCAGGCCACCTCGGAGCTGAAGAGCTTGGCCATGCTGGCGGCCTTGGCGTAGGGCAGGCCCGCGTCCTTGAGGCCTGCCGCGCGATAGATGAGCAGGCGGGCGGCCTCGATCTCGGTGCCCATGTCCGCCAGCTTGAACTGGATCCCCTGGTGGCCTGAGAGAGGCTTGCCGAAGGTCTGCCGGATCTTGCTGTAGCGCACGGCCTCCTCGAAAGCGCCCTGGGCCATGCCCAACCCAAGGGCCGCGATGCTGATGCGCCCGCCGTCCAGGGTCTTCATGGCCTGCTTGAAGCCCACGCCGTCCTCGCCCAGCAGGTTGGCCTCGGGCACCCGCACGTCCTCGAGGATCAGCTCGGAAGTGTCGCTGGCGCGCAGGCCCAGCTTGTTCTCCTGCTTGCCGGCGCGGAAGCCGTTCATGCCCTTCTCCAGCACGAAGGCACTGATGCCGTCCGCGCTGCTGTGGCCGGGCTGGGGCGCCCGGGTGCGGGCCATCACCACGAAGATGTCGCCCACGGTGGCGTGCGTGATGAAGGTCTTGTTGCCGTTCAGGATGTAGTGGGAGCCTTCCTTCTTGGCGACGGTGCGCAGGGACCCCGCATCGCTGCCGGAACCGGGCTCGGTGAGGCCCCAGGCGCCGATGGCCTTGCCGCTGGCGAGGGGCTTCAGGTAGGCCTGCTTCTGGCGCTCGTCACCCATGCTGTAGATGTGGTTGGAGCAGAGGCTGTTGTGGGCGGCCACGGTGATGCCGACGGAGCCATCCACCCGGGAGAGCTCCTCCACCACCACGGCGTATTCCTGGTAGCCCATGCCCGCCCCACCGTACTGCTCGGGGAAGATGACGCCCATCATGCCCATCTCGCCCAGCTGCTTCACCACAGCCGTGGGGAAGGTCTTGGCCTCGTCCCACTCCATGACGTGGGGGCGGATCTCCTTCTCGGCGAACTTGCGCACTTCCTGGCGCAGGGCTTCAACGTGATCGGGCAGCGTGACGTCCATGGGGCACTCCTGAGGAGAAAAGGGGCGACGAGGGACTGCGGGCAGGGAGGGAAGGAATGTTCCAAGATTGGTTTCCCTTTACGTAAACGTCAAGCAAATTTGTGCAAGAATCTTTTACCGCCATCTGGCGACCAAGGCCTCAGGAGAGCCCATGTCCGACATCGAGCGCACCTGGACCATCGCCGAGATCGCCCTGGAGTTCGGCGTAACCCACCGAACCATCCGGTTTTACGAGGACCAGGGGCTGATCACGCCGGAGCGCCGGGGCACCCAGCGCATCTTCCACCCCCGGGACCGGGTCCGCCTGGAGCTGGTGCTGCGGGGCAAGCGGCTGGGCTTCGACCTCGGCCAGATCCGCCGGATCGTGGACATGTATGACCAGCCCCCCGGCGAGGCCGGCCAGCTGCGCTACCTGCTGGAGCGCATCGCCGCCCGGCGGTTGGAGCTGGAGCAGCGCCGCCACGACCTCGAGCTCACCCTCGCCGAGCTGGACGAGGTGGAGCGGCGCTGCCGAGCGGATGCTGCCGGCGCCCCGAAGAGCCGCCGGAGCTAGTGCGGCCTGCCTGGGACGCTACTTGCTGATGGCGAGGTGATCCCGCAGCCCCCGCAGGGCCAGGGCGTAACCCGCGACACCGAACCCCGCGATGACACCGAGGCTGACGGCGGAGGTCTGGCTGGCGGGGCCGCGGCGGAGCGGGTTCGAGATGTGGACCTCGAGGGTGGGGAAGGCCACCTGGGAGAGGGCGGCCACCAGCGCGGGGTAGCCCGTGGCGAACAGGGCGGGGTTGAAGATGGCGCCGTCGAAGCCCTGCTCGTGGGCCGCGTAGATCCGGTTGATCACCTCGCCTTCGACGTTCGAGTGGAAGATCTCCACCTCGACGCCCAGCTCCTGCGCGTACTCCCGGATCATCCGGTCGTAGTCCGGCAGCTGCATGGGCCCGAAGAGGTCCACCTGGACCTTCCCCCGCATGTTCATGCCCGCGCCGTGGAGCACCAGAATCTTGGCCATGGGGTCATCCTCCCGGAGGATGCGTTGGGGACGCACGGCTCAAGAATGCCCGAAAAGGGTTCTTCCGGGTTTCTGGGAATGGCATCCCTTCATGGACTCCCGACTCTCGAGGGAAGGGCAAAAAACTCTCGCAGAGGCTTCAGCCCGGCTCCCCCGGCGTGTCCGAGCCCAGGGGCCCACCCTTCCCCTGGCGGCGCTTGCGGCGGGTGTAGGAGGCCGTGGGCTGGCACTCGGCCTCTTCGTTCAGGGAGGTGAGGCGATACCGGATGGCGGAGGACCCGAAGCGGAGCTCCTTGGTGGTGGTGTCCCGCTCGCCGCGCCGCATCAGCTCCTCGAGGGAGGCCACGATCTCCAGGGTCCAGGGATTCTCCGCAGCCAGGGCCTTCATCTCGTCCAGCAGGCGGCGGACCTCGTCCCAGTCGTCGGCCAGGGCCGCCCGGTGGGCCTGCTCCTGCAGCTCGCCGACCCGGAGCTCCAGCAGCCGACTGGCCACCAGGGGATCCTCGGGCAAGGCCCGGAAGGCCTCATCACTCAGCACCGGCAGGCGGGCCGGCACCAGGCGGGGCCCCGAGCCCAGGCCCTTGGGGTCGTCCCACTGCAGGGTGAGGTTGGCCAGCAGCAGGGTGTCGCCGACATAGCCCTCAGGGATGGCGCCTTCGAGGTGGAAGAGGGCCCAGGCCTCGGCCTTCGCGGAGAGGTCCGGCAGCCGCCAGCAGCCCGGCGCGAGCTCCGGGTAGTGGTTCAGCTGGCTCACCGTCCAGCCCCGGGGGACATCCACCGCCACCTGGAGCCGCCGGGCCACGAGGCTGCTCAGAAGGTCGAACTCCTCCATGAAGGGATCCATCAGGTCCTCAGCGGTCTCTCCGTAATAGGAGCGGCCCGCCCCCTGCTGAGCCATGGCGGTCATGAGGTTCTCCTCGAAGCCCTCGCCGAGCCCATAGGTGGAGGTGCTGATGCCAACCTCCGCCGCGTTACGGGCTGCCGAGGCCAGCATGTCCGGATCCGTGATGCCCTGGTTGGCTTGGCCGTCGGAGAGCAGCAGCACCCGGCTCACCACCCCAGGCCGGTGGGCCCTGCGCAGGGCCTCGACCCCGGTGGCCCAGCCCGCATAGAGATCCGTGTAGCCGCCGGGCTCGATGGCGTTGACCAGGGACTGGAAGGCGACCAGATCCTGTACCGGGCGGCAGGGCTGGACCAGGGTGGCGCGGTGGTCATAGGCCACCAGGGCCAGCTGGTCCCCGCTGGCCAGGCGCGCGGCGATGGCCGCGGCGCAGCGCCGGGCCTCGGCCAGTGGCTGACCTGACATGGAGCCCGAGCGGTCCAGCACCACGGCCAGATGCAGTGGCGCGCGCGGTGCCGCGGCCTCCGCAGGCAGCTCCGGCGCCTGCACCCGCAGCAGCAGGTCCACCGCCACCCGACCGGCTCGGGGGGCGCCCTGGCGAAGGGGGGTGAGGATCACGTTCAGTGGGTTCATCGGGACTCCAGCGTGAAGGGGTTCACCCTGTCACTATCCGTCTGGCTATCCGACAGTGAGTGTCCAATTCACCTTCTCAAAGCACTGGAAAAACAAAAGGTTATAAGCGAATTAAAAACGAAATACCCACTCAATTCAAGGTGCATGAATTCATGAACTTGCCTGACAATGGACAGGCATCCGGCTCCTCGGGAGGAAACCATGGCGAGAGCACCCTTCACCGCGAAGTGGGTCCAAGCCGGGGCCAACATCTTCCAGTGGGGCAGGAAGGCCGCCTACTGGAAGGGCAAGAAGGGCTGGTGGGCCTCCCGCCAGGACTTCGAAGGCATCAAGGGCCCCTTCCGCACCCCGGGGTCGGCCCAGAAGTGGGCGGAGGAGCCCTTCCGGGAGAAGCACCGCGAGACCCAGCAGAAGCTGCGCGAGGAGGCCCAACAGGCGCTGGAGGACCGCCGGGCCAAGCATGCGGCCAAGAAGGTCCATGCCGCGGAGCTGGCCCAGGCCCGGGAGCTCAAGGACCTCGCCACCTGGCAGGGCCTCCCTGCCGAGGCGCGCATCATCCAGGCCGGGCAGGTCTGGGTATTGAAGGACACCCGCTTCGAGCACCACGAGATCCTGGTGCTGGAGGTAAAGAAGAAGATCGCCGTGGTCCACGCCCGCAGTGCCAAGAGCATCCCCTGGAAGGGCCTGAACCGCGAGCCCCGCACCCTCAGCCACCTGCCCCGCCTCTACCGCCTGCTGGGCCACGCCAACGTGCCCGTCAGCTCCCTGCGCTGAGTTCGTTCAGGGCCCCAGCCGCCGAAGCTGGGCGCCGCGGTGCTCATCGTCGCAGGTGAGGACGAAGTCGCCGTGGATGCCTGCGGGGGTGACGAAGGCCTTCAGCATCGAGGCGGGGAACCGCACGGTCTCGCCGCTGGTGCTGCGCACGAGGGCCTGCTGGACCATGCCGCGGTAGTAGTCCAGGTACCGCTCTGCGGAGATGTCGAGGTGGAATTCGTATCGCTTCATGGGTTCAGGAGCTTCCTTGCGGATGGATCGCGGCCGGGGGCCAACGATGGCAATGGTTATTCCGTTCCAGCTCCTTAGTATTGGCCCTTCCGGCTCCGGCCCCATAATCAGCCTGGTCCGATTCCCCGCATTCCCTTCCTCAGGAGCCTCTCCATGGGTGCCAGCTTTCACCTGGTGAGTCCAGCCACGCCGCCCCCCCTGGACCCCGGGTTTCGGCCGCCGGTGCTGGCGAACCGGGCCTTCGTGGCCGAGGCGGTGGCCGCCGGGGGCGTGCCGCTGGTACTGGCCCTGGAGCGCCCAGATGGCGCCCTGTCGCGCTTCGAGACCGTGGTCTTTCCCGAGGGCCATCCCCGCTTCGCCGCCAACCTGCCTTACGCCGAGCGGATCTTCAAGTTCCTGCTGTGGCAGCGGGGCGGCTGCCGGACTTACGTGGGAGGTCCCGCCGCCCTGGCCGACCACCTGCGCTCGGTCTACTCGCCCACCGGGGCCCGGGCCTTCGACTGCCAGTTCATGGGCGAGGACGTCTACGGCCAGCCCTTCGAGGTCCTGGCCTGCACGCCCGCAGAGGTGCCCCCGGCGCGGGAGCTCGGCCAACCCCTGGGCCGCCACCTGGAGGGCTGCCGCATCGGCTTCGACCTGGGCGCCTCGGACCGCAAGGTCAGCGCCGTCATCGACGGTGAGGCCGTCTTCAGCGAGGAGGTGGTCTGGTCGCCCCGCCTGCATTCGGACCCCGCCTACCACTACGGCGAGATCATGCAGGCCCTGCGCACCGCCGCCAGCCACCTGCCCCGGGTGGACGCCATCGGCGGCAGCTCTGCGGGCATCCTGGTGAACAACCAGGTCCGCATCGCCAGCCTCTTCCGGGGCATTCCCAAGGAACGCTACGGCGAGATCCGCGACGTCTTCCTGCGCATCCGGGCCGAGCTGGGCGTGCCCCTGGAAGTGGCCAACGACGGGGATGTCACGGCCCTCGCTGGGGCCATGAGCCTGGGCGAGAACGGCGTCCTCGGCATCGCCCTGGGCTCCAGCGAGGCCGCGGGCTACGTGAACACCGAAGGCAACCTGCTGGGCTGGCTCAACGAGCTGGCCTTCGCCCCCGTGGACTACAGCCCCGACGCCCCCGTGGACGAGTGGAGCGGCGACCGCGGCGCCGGGGCCCTCTACTTCAGCCAGCAGTGCGTGTTCCGGCTGTCCCCGGCTGCGGGCATCGAGCTGCCCGTCGGGGTACCCGACGCCGAGCGCCTGAAGGCCGTCCAGGACCTGCTGGAGGCCGGGCATCCCGGGGCCCAGCAGATCTGGGAGACCATGGGCGTCTACCTGGGCTACGCCATCGCCCACTACGCGGACTTCTACGAGATCCGCCACCTGCTGCTCCTTGGGCGCTGCACCAGCGGCCGGGGCGGGGGGCTGCTCCTGGGCGGCGCCCTGGGCCTGCTGCGGCGCGAGTTCCCGGAGCTGGCGCACCTGCAGATCCAGCTGCCGGACGAGCGCAGCCGCCGGGTCGGCCAGAGCATCGCGGCGGCCAGCCTGCCGCCTCTGCCTTGAGGGACCCCATGCGCTTCCAGCTCCCCACCGCAGACCTCTTCGTGCCCGATGGCGCGGACCCCAGCACGGCCCTGGCGCGCACGACGCACCTGGCCGTCGGCGCCCACCAGGACGACCTGGAGATCATGGCCTTCCACGGCATCGAGGCCTGCTACCAGCGCGACGATGCCTGGTTCCTGGGCACGGTGGTGACCGATGGCGGCGGCTCGGCCCGGGACGGCCGCTACCGGGACTGCACCGACGAGCAGATGAAGGGCATCCGGCGCGAGGAGCAGCGGGCCGCGGCCCGGCTCGGGCAGTTCGGCGCCTGCGTCCAGCTGGACTACCCCAGCGCCGCCGTGAAGGGCGCGGACCCCCGGCCTGCGGCCGATCTCACGGCCCTGCTGGCGGAAGCACGGCCCCAAGTGGTCTACACCCACAACCTGGCCGACAAGCACGACACCCACGTGGCCGTGGCCCTGCGGGTGATCGCCGCCCTCCGCAGCCTGCCCCCTGCCCAGCGGCCGGCGCGCCTGCTCGGCTGCGAGGTCTGGCGCGACCTGGACTGGCTGCCGGACGGCGACAAGGTGGCCCTGGACGTCAGCGCCCGAGAGGATCTGCAGGCGGCCCTGCTCGCCGTGTTCGACAGCCAGATCGCGGGAGGCAAGCGCTACGATCTGGCCACCCTCGGCCGCCGCAAGGCTCACGCCACCTACCACGCCAGCCATGGCCTGGATGCCACCACAGGCCTGACCTTCGCCATGGACCTGACGCCGCTGCTGCAGGACGACACCCTGGATCCGGTGGCCTTCGGTCTGGCCTTCCTGGCGCGGTTTCACGAGGAGGTCGCAGACCGGCTGGGGCGCCTGAGGCCTTGACAGTCTGTAAATGCCATTCTGAAGTTTTGGCAGGAATGCCGGAAATTTAGTGCTTCAGGTCACCTATTGAGTGTCTGACCGTGCCCGGGCGGGCCGCTGGAGCTAGAGTCATGTCGTCCTGTTTTCGGCCCTTGAAGCATACCGCCGCAGCCTTGGGACGGGCTCCCCGGCGACCCCCTCTCGACCTCCGTTGCCATCCGGGCTTCCGCCCCTCTTTCTCAAACCCCATCCCCTGGAGAACCCATGAGCCAGTACGTCAATGAAGTCCTTGAAGGCCTGAAGAAGAAGGCCCCCTGGGAGACCCTCTTCATCCAGGCCGCCACCGAGATCCTGCACTCCCTGGACCCGGTCCTCGAGAAGGAACCCAAGTACAAGAAGCACGCCATCCTGGAGCGGGTGGTGGAGCCCGAGCGCGTCATCGGCTTCCGCGTGCCCTGGGTGGACGACAAGGGCATGATCCGCATCAATCCAGGCTGGCGCGTGCAGTTCAACAGCGCCATCGGCCCCTACAAGGGCGGCATCCGCTTCCACCCCAACGTCACCCTCGACACCCTGAAGTTCCTGGGCTTCGAGCAGATCTTCAAGAACAGCCTGACCGGCCTGCCCATGGGCGGCGGCAAGGGTGGCTCCAACTTTGATCCCAACGGCAAGTCCGACGCGGAAGTCATGCGCTTCTGCCAATCCTTCATGATGGAACTGTTCCGCCACATCGGCCCCAACACCGACGTGCCCGCGGGCGACATCGGCGTGGGCGGCCGTGAGGTCGGCTACCTGTTCGGGATGTACAAGAAGCTGGCCAACGAGTTCACGGGCGTGCTCACGGGCAAGGGCCAGTACTGGGGCGGCAGCCTCGTGCGGCCGGAAGCCACGGGCTTCGGCGTGGTCTACTTCGCCGAGGAGATGCTGAAGCTCAAGGGCGACAGCTTCCAGGGCAAGAAGGTCGCCGTCTCCGGCTTCGGCAACGTGGCCTGGGGCGCGGTCACCAAGGCCACCCAACTGGGCGCCAAGGTGGTCACCATCTCCGGCCCCGACGGCTACATCTACGACGCCGACGGCATCTCCGGCGAGAAGATCGCCTACATGGAGGAGATGCTCCGCACTGACCGCATGTCCGTGGCCCCCTTCGCCCAGAAGTTCAAGACCGCCCAGTTCCTCGCGGGCAAGCGCCCCTGGGAGCAGGTGGTGGACGTGGCCCTGCCCTGCGCCATCCAGAACGAGCTCAACCTGGACGAGGCCAAGGCCCTGCTGGCCTGCGGCTGCAAGGCCGTGGTCGAGGGCGCCAACATGCCCAGCACCCTGGACGCCGTGGAGTTCTTCCAGGCCAACACAGACAAGATCCTCTACGCGCCCGGCAAGGCCTCCAACGCCGGCGGCGTGGCCACCTCGGGCCTCGAGATGTCCCAGAACTCCATGCGCCTGGGCTGGACTGCCCAGGAAGTGGACGCCCGCCTGCACCAGATCATGATCAACATCCACCAGTCCTGCGTGTCTGCCGCCGACCGCTTCGGCACCCCCGGCAACTACGTGAATGGCGCGAACATCGCCGGCTTCCTCAAGGTCGCCGACTCCATGATCGACCAGGGGCTGGTGTAATCGCTTCAGCTTTTCCCAAGGCATGAAATGAGGGGCCGCACGCGGCCCCTCATTTCATGCCCGGGGAAGTAAACTTCGTAAGAGCCGAGGCCCCCTGTGATCAACCGCGAGTTCAACGAGATCTTCCGGAAGTACGCCTCGGACAAGGAGGTCTTCCACGACCTCATGCCCCTCCGCACCCGCGAGATCCTGCTGGTGGCGCCGCCCTTCGACGCCTTCACACTGGAGCAGGACGGGCTGCTGACAGAGATCCTCTTCGACGGCTACTACCAGCTCAACATGAGCAACCCGCCCCGAGTGACCAACGTCTCCACGGTGGAAGAGGCCCTGAAGAAGTGCGCCGCCCGCCACTTCGACATGATCATCGTCATGAGCCGCCTGGGCCAAGGCGGGCATGTGGAGCTGTCCAAGGCCCTGCGGAAGTCCGGGCCCCAGGTGCCGATCTACCTGCTGCTCAACGACAACGTGGAGGTGGGCTCCCTGGACCGGCGCCGGGTGGAGCTGCTGCGGCACTACGACCAGATCTTCGTGTGGAACGGCAACCCCGAGATCTTCATGGCCATGGTCAAGTTCATGGAGGACCGGGCCAACGTCGAGAACGACACGGCCGTGGGCCTCACCCGGGTGATCCTCCTGGTGGAGGACAGCATCCGTTACTACTCGCGGTACCTGCCCATCCTCTACGCCGAGATCCTGAAGCAGACCACCCGGCAGGCCAAGGAGCAGAGCGTCGATGGCATGACGCGCACCCTCTCCATGCGGGTCCGACCCAAGGTGATCCTCGCCACCACCTACGAGGAGGCCATCGCCTTCAGTGACCGCTACCAGGACTTCCTGCTCTGCGTCATCTCGGACCGCAAGTTCCCGAAGGACGGCGTCATGGACCGGGAGGCGGGCATCAAGCTCCTGAAGGCCGTGAAGGACCGCAACCCCTACCTGCCCACCCTGCTGCAGTCCTCGGATCCCTTCAAGGAGTCCTGGGCCACGGCCATCCAGAGCGGCTTCCTGAACAAGAACTCCTACACCCTGGGCGCGGAGCTCTCCAACTTCTTCCACGTGAACCTGGGCTTCGGCGACTTCATCTTCCGGGACGAGGCGGGCATGGAGATCGACCGCGCCTCCAACATGGTGGACCTCCAGGCCAAGCTCCGGACGGTCCCTGCCGAGTCGCTGGTCTACCACGCCTCCCGCAACCACTTCTCCGCCTGGATCATGGCCCGCGGTGAGGTCCAGGTGGCCAAGGTGCTGTCGAAGTTCCGCATCACGGACTACCAGGATCCGGAGGATCTGCGCGCGTTTCTGATCGACGTGGGCGAGTACGTGCAGCGCATGAAGACCCTGGGCAAGGTGCTGCCCCTCACGGAATCCACGCCCCGGGACGAGCCCAACATCCTGCGCCTGGCCCCGGGCTCCATGGGCGGCAAGGGACGCGGCGTCGCCTTCATCCACTCCCTGCTCTCCCGCATGGATCTGGAAAACCTGGTGCCCGAGGCGAACATCCGCATCCCCCGCTCCGCGATCATCGGCACGGAGGAGTTCAACTCCTTCATCACCCGCCACGGCCTGCGGGCGATGCTCCAAAACGATGTGGACGACGACGCCATCAAGCGGCGCTTCCTCATGGGCTCGCTGTCGCCGGAGCTCACGGCCAAGCTGCGCCTCTTCCTGGCCAAGCACGCGAAGGTGCCCCTGGCCGTGCGCTCCTCGGGCCTGCTGGAGGACGCCCTCTCGCACCCCTTCGCGGGCCTCTACAGCACCTTCTTCCTGCCCAACAACGATCCTGATCCCGGCGTCCGCGAGGCCCAGCTCACGGAGGCCATCAAGCTGGTCTATGCCTCGGTGTATTCGAAAGCCTCCCGCGCCTACTTCCAGGCCATCGACTACAAGATCGAGGAAGAGCAGATGGCCATCCTCATCCAGGACGTCTCCGGGCGGCGCTTCGGCGATCACTTCTATCCGCACATCTCGGGCGTCGCCCAGTCCTTCAACTACTACCCCGTGGCCTACACCCAGCCCCAGGACGGGATCGCGAACATCGCCGTGGGCCTCGGGAAGTACGTGGTCGAGGGCGGCAAGGCCTTCCGCTTCGCGCCGCCCTACCCCGAGATGGACATCCTCACGCCCAAGGAGCAGCTGCGCACCACCCAGAAGCAGTTCTACGCCCTGGACATGAGCCACTCCTCCGTGGACCTCTACGCCGGCGAGGACACCACCCTGGTGAGCCTGGACATTGCCCGGGCCGAGAAGGACGGCGCCCTCTGGCACTGCGCCTCGGTGTGGGACGCCAACGACGACCGCATCCGCGACGGCCTGGACCACCCGGGGCCGCGCATCGTGAACTTCCGCAACATCCTCAAGTACGACCAGTTCCCCCTCGCCAAGGTGCTCCAGCACCTGCTCGAGCTGATCCGCGAGGCCATGGAGACCCCGGTGGAGATCGAGTTCGCCGTCAACCTCGACAAGGATCCCGAGAACGGCAAGCCCACCTTCAACCTGCTGCAGATCAAGCACCAGCTCATCGACAACGTCGAGGTGAACCTGGCCCCCGAGGACCTCGATCCCGAGAACCTCTTCCTCTTCTCCGAGCGCTGTGTCGGCAACGGCGTGGTGGAAGGCCTGCGCGACATCGTCTGGGTGGACCCCGACGCCTTCGACAAGTTCGAGACCACGGCCCTCGCCGCGGAGCTGGAAAAGCTGAACGACACCTTCCGCACTGCGGGCGGGAAGTACGTGCTGCTGGGCCCGGGCCGCTGGGGCAGCACCGACCGGCACCTGGGCATCCCCATCGCCTGGTCCATGATCTCCTGCGCCCAGGTGATCGTGGAATACGCCATGGAGAACTTCCAGGCCGATGCCTCCCTGGGCTCGCACTTCTTCCACAACGTGACCTCGCTGAACATCGGCTACTTCACCGTGCCCTACCCCCGGGGCACCGCCCGCCTGGACTGGGACTGGCTCCGGCAGCAGCCCGAGGTCTGGCGCTCGGGCAGCCTGGTGCATACCCGGGTGGAGGCGCCGGTCCACATCGTCATGGACGGCCGACGCAGCGCCTCGGCCATCTTCAAGGAGACCCCGCCCCCGCCTCCGCCCGAGCCGGAGGAGTTTCAGTAGACCGCTGGTCCGGCCGGGGCGCCCGGCCGCTTCCGGCTTCCGTTAAAGTGGGAGAGGGGGGGCACCTTGATCGACCATCCAGGGAACGTGTTCGTGGTCTCGGCGCCTTCGGGAGCCGGCAAGTCCACCCTCACCCAGCGGTTGGTGCGGACCGTGCCGGACCTGATCTTCTCGATCTCCTTCACCACCCGGAAGCCCCGCCCCGGCGAGGTGGACGGCCGGGACTACTTCTACATCGACGATGCCCGCTTCGACGCCATGGTGCAGGAGGGCGGCTTCGTGGAGTGGGTGCAGGTCTACGGGCATCGCTACGGCACCGGCAAGGACTGGCTGAACGGCATGCTGGCCACCGGGCGGGACGTGCTGCTCGACATCGAGACCACCGGCGCCCGGAACCTTCGGCAGGCCATCCCCGACGCCCGCATGATCTTCATCCTGCCCCCCTCGGCGGCCTCCCTGGAGGACCGCCTCCGCAGCCGCGGCAAGGACTCGGACGAGCAGATCCGCATCCGCATGGAGCACGCCCGCCACGAGATGGAGTGCTACCCGGCCTACGACTACCTTGTCATGAATGATGACCTGGAGAGCGCCTACCACCAGTTCGAGGCCATCATCCTCGCCACCCGGGCCACCCGGGAGCGCATGGCAACCGCCGCCCGGACCATCCTCGAGGGCTTTTAACAAGGAGGCGCCTCGCCCCGGGGGCACCCCCGGCGTATCCTTGTAGGACTCGAGGAGTCTCATGGCCCGTTTCGTGAAGCGCAACTGGATGTGGATGGTGCTGCTGGCTACCGTGGCCGTGGCGGGACCCCTGCTGGCCCGGGCCGGCGATGGCGGCCGCCAGCGCAGCCTGGACACCCTGACCGAGGTCATGGACCTGGTCCAGAAGCAGACTCCGGAACCCCCGGCGCCCCGGCAGCTCACCCACGCCACCATCCAGGGCATGCTGCACACCCTCGACCCCCACTCGAACTACATGGACGAGAGCGAGTTCCGCCTGATGCGCGAGGAGCAGAAGGGCTCCTTCTTCGGCATCGGCGCCATCATCCAGCAGCACGACCAGGGCATCGCCATCATCAGCCCCATGAAGGGCGGCCCCGCCGAGCGTCTGGGCGTGCGCTCCGGCGACATCATCAAGGAGATCGACGGCACCAGCACCGATGGCATGACCAGCAACGGCGCCCTGCAGAAGCTGCGCGGCGAGAAGGGCACCCTGGTCGAGCTGGCCATCCAGCGGGCCGGCCTGACCGAGCTGCTGCGCTTCTCCATCGCCCGGGCCGAGGTGCCCACCAACAGCGTCTACTACAGCTTCATGCTGAACCCCACCACGGGGCTGATCCTGATCAAGGACTTCGGCGAGACCACCTCGGAGGAGTTCGAGAAGGCCGTCGCCAGCCTCAAGAAGCAGGGCATGCAGCAGCTCCTCCTGGACCTGCGCGGCAACGGCGGTGGCGTCCTCGACGCGGCCATCGGCATCTGCCGCCAGCTGCTGGGGCCGGACCAGCTCATCGTCAGCCAGAAGGGCCGGGACGGCCGCGAAGAGAACCAGACCCGCACCAACAAGGGCACCCAGCTCGATCCCTTCCCCCTGGTGGTCCTCATCAACCGCGGCTCCGCCAGCGCCAGCGAGATCGTCACCGGCGCCGTGCAGGACCACGACCGCGGCCTCGTCGTGGGCCAGACCAGCTGGGGCAAGGGCCTGGTCCAGAGCGTCCTCACCATCAACCGGTCCCGGGGCCTGGCCCTGACCACGGCCCGCTACTACACTCCTTCGGGCCGCAGCATCCAGCGCGACTATACCCACGGCCTCGACGACTACTACAACCCCGAGGACGACAAGGACGCCAAGCCCCAGGGTCCCGCCTTCAAGACCGACCTGGGCCGGACGGTGTTCGGCGGCGGCGGCATCAATCCCGACTACACCGTGCCCGTGCTGAGGCTCAGCGACTTCATGGCCAACCTGCAGTACCGCCAGACCGCCCTCTTCCGCTTCGCGGTCCACGAGAAGGAGCACTTCGGAATCAAGCCCGGCCAGCACGCAGATGAGGCGGTCCTCGCCCGGTTCCGCGCCTGGACCCTGGAGCAGAAGCTCACCATCTCCGACAAGGACTGGGAGGCCAACGCCACCACCATCCAGGAGCAGCTGTCCATCGAGATGCAGAACGTGGCCTTCGGCATCGAGGCTGGCTTCAAGGTGCGCTGCGAGAAGGATCCAGTGATCCTCAAGGCCCTGGACGTCATGGCTGAAGCCGACACCCTACTCAAGAAGAAGCAGCTGCTGCCCCGCACGGCCCCCTCGGCCCTCGCTGCCGCCCGCTAGGCGCCCCCGGAGTTCCCCATGCGCATCGCCCTCCTCTTCATGGCCTCCGTGGCCCTGTTCGCCGCGCGTCCGCTGCAGGTGGAAGACCTCTTCCGGGTGAAGCGGGTGGCCGACCCCCAGCTGTCCCCGACGGGCGACCTGGCCTATCAGGTCGGCACCGTGGACTTCCAGGCCAACCGCACCGAAACCCGCATCTGGTTCAAGCCCTCGGGGAGCGTGGCCCGGGAGCTGGACCTGGGCGGCGGCAGCCAGTCCCGGCCCCGGTTCAGCCCCGACAGCAAGCGCCTCGCCTACCAGGCCGAGGGCCAGGTCTGGATCGTGGACCTGGCCACCAAGACCAAGCGGCAGCTCACCCACCTGAGCGGCGGCGCGGAAGGCCAGTCCTGGAGCCCGGACGGCAAGTGGGTCGCCTTCCTCTCCACCACCGTGCCCAGCGGCAACGAGGCTGAGAACGTCGCCTACCTCAAGAGCCGGAAGGAGTCCAAGGTCTCCGGCCGCCTCTACACCAAGCTCATGTTCCGGCACTGGAACGCCTGGAAGGATTCCCGGCAGGTGAGCCACCTCTTCGTGGTGCCCGCCGACGGCGGCGCCCCCCGGGACCTCACCGCTGGCCTCACCACCGATGTGCCCAACTTCGCCGATGTCTCCGCCGGGGACGGCTACGACTGGGCCCCGGACAGCCAGTCCCTGGCCTTCGACTCGCATCCCGATCAGACCAAGGCCACCAGCACCAATGGCGAGATCTACGAGGTGAGCCTGAAGGGCGGCGCCCCGAAGAAGGTCTCCGACAACCCCGCCATGGACAACACCCCGCGCTACTCGCCGGATGGCAAATACCTGGCCTGGCGGGCCCAGCGCCGCCCGGGCTTCGAGGCTGACGAGTGGGAGCTGTGGGTGATGGACCGGGCCAGCGGCAAGGTGGTGCGCACCACCGAGGCTGCTGACAAGAGCTTCGGCGCCTTCCAATGGAAGGGAGACGACCTCATCGCCACCAGCGAGCGGCAGGGCCACACAGAGCTCTACCGCTGGGAGGGCCAGGTCGTGAAGCGCCTCAGCACGGGCCTGCACGTGGAAGGCTTCACCCTTGGGCAGGCCCATGCCGTGGTGGTGTCTTCCAGCCTCACGACGCCCCCGGATCTCTACGCGGTGGACCTGACCTCGGGCCAGGCCATCCGGGCCACCTCCCACAACGAAGCCCAGGCCCGCGAGTGGGGGCTCAACAAGGGCGAGGACCTCTGGCTGGACACGGTCCCGCTGGAGGGCAAGCCCACCAAGACCCACGCCTTCATCGTCAAGCCCGTGGGCTACGACCCCCTGAAGAAATACCCGGTGGCCTTCGTCATCCATGGCGGCCCCCAGGGCGCCTGGGCCGATGCCTGGCATCCCCGGTGGAACGCCCAGGCCTGGGCCGGGCGCGGGTTCATCACGGTGCTGCCCAACCCCCGGGGCTCCACGGGCTTCGGCCAGGCCTACACCGACGCCATCAGCGGTGACTGGAATGGCGCGGTCATGCAGGACCTCATGACCACCCTGGACGGAGTGCTCAAGGCCTTCCCCAACGCGGACCCCAAGCGGGTGATCGCCGCGGGTGGCAGCTACGGTGGCTACGCCGTGAACTGGATCGCCGGCCACCACGCGGACCGCTTTGCCGCCTTCGTGAGCCACGCCAGTATCTACAACACCGAGAGCATGCAGCTCGGCAGCGAGGAGCTGTGGTTCCCACGCTGGGAGTTCAAGGGCTGGCCTTGGGAGAGCGCCGAGAACCTGGCCCGCTGGCGCGACCAGAGCCCCAGCAGCGGCGCGGCAAACCTCAAGAAGCCCCACCTCGTCATCCACGGCGAGCTGGACTTCCGCGTGCCTGTCACCGAGGCCTTCCAGCTCTACAACGTGCTGCAGGTGCGGGGCGTGCCCAGCCAGCTGCTCTACTTCCCCGACGAGACCCACTTCGTCGCCAAGCCCCAGAACAGCAAGCTCTGGTACGAGACCGTCCTCGACTGGTGCGAGCGCTGGACGCAGCCTTAACAAGGATTTACGGTCCAACACTAGGACGCGAAGAAAAGCGTTAACCACCAAGACGGGAAGACCACGAAGAGAGCCTTGTCTTCCTTCGTGGTCCTCCTGTCTTCTCGGTATCGGCTACGCCAATACGCGAGGCGAACTGAAATATCGTGGTGAATTGGTTATTCACTTTCCCGGAATGACGCCACCACACTCGCCGGGATCTGACAGGGCGCGCCAGGGCTCGAGGACGAAGGGTCGGCGGAAGGCGCGGGGGTGAGGCAGCTCGAGGGTCAGCTCGGGGCCCAGGCATTGCAGGTCTTCGGGTGTTTCCCAGGTCCATGCGCCGCGGGTGCCGTCCGTGGTGATGAGGTCCAGGTCCAGGGTGCGGGGCGCGTTCTTCCCGGTGCCGCGGTCCCGGCCCGCGAGCAGTTCCAGGCGCAGCAACGCCTCCAGGAGCCGCCGGGGATCGGCCTCCCCGGTCACCAGGATGGCCACGGTGTTGAGGTAGGCGGGACCCGTGCCCGACTCGTCCGGGGTCTCCATGACCAACGGCGAGGGCACCACGGTGCCCAGCGTCTGCAGCGCCACCAGGCCGGCAGCCAGGTGCGCCCGGCGGTCGCCGAGGTTCGAGCCGAGGGCGACGACGGCCTTCATGGTCAGCCGACCTGATGCCGCTTCCCGTGTTCCGCATCCACGAGGGTGCGGATGCCACCGCGGATGAGGAAGTCCCCCTCGATGCGGATCCAGCGGGGGCTGAGGGCCTTCACCAGGTCATCAAGGATCTGGTTGGTGACGTCCTCGTGGAAGGCGCCCCGGTCCCGGAAGGTCCACAGGTAGAGCTTCAGGGACTTGGACTCCACACAGAGCTGGTCCGGCTGATAGGTGATCCGCAGCTTGGCAAAGTCCGGCTGGCCCGTGAGCGGACAGAGGCAGGTGAACTCGTCGGACTCGAAGGTGACCGTGAAGGGCCGCCCCGGCCGGGGACTCTTGAACGTGTCGAGATGGCCCGTGGGCCGCGTCACCACAAAGGCGGGCAGCGGGTTCGGAAGAGAGGCCTTGGGAGATCGCTTGGTGGGCATGGGACACCTAAAAAAATGAAACCGCAGAGGTCATCGGGCGCAGGGGTGGTGGGGCCTGTTCTTTGTACTCTTTGTGGTGAAAAAAAACCTTGGGTGTTATCAAGCCGAAGGGCTCGGCTGTTCTTCAGAAAAAGGGACCCCAAAGAACACAAAAATAGAAAAAGAGGAAAGCCACTGCGGTAGATCTTTGCGCTCAGTCACGGCTCACCGACTGGGCCCAGGCTTCGAGGGTGTCCATCTTTTGCTGGAGGCGGAGGTTCTCGGCGGTGTCGTCGGCCTTGGGGCCGATCTGATAGGGGGTGCCGAACCGTACGATGCAGGTGGCGAAGGGGACGGGGATCACCATGCGGTCCCAGGTTCTCAGCTCGAAGCAGCGGTCGAAGGCCAGGCTCACGGGCACGACCCAGGCGCCGGTCTTCCGGGCCAGGGCCACGGTGCCGGGCTTCATGACCATGAGCGGGCCCCGGGGGCCATCCGGCGTGATGCCGAAGTCCCAGCCCTTGCGCACGGCCTGGATCATGCGCACCAGCGCCTTGGCGCCGTCCTCGCTGGCGGTGCCGCGCACGGCGTGGATGCCGAACCAGCGCCAGGTGGCGGCGCTGCGCTCCCCGTCTTTGCTGTCGCTGGAGAGGATGGCTACGCCCCGATCCTCGCCCTGGGCGTTGCGGCGCCGGAAGGGGTAGGCCAGGGGCATCATGAACAGGCGCCGGTGCCAGAAGGTGAGGATGAAGCGCTCGTCCCGGGCGGCAAGGGCTTCCACCGCCTCGAAGCCCTCGCGGCGCACCCGTAGCGTGTGGGCCCAGAGCTTCGACAGACCCGCCACCAGGAAGGGCACGAGGCGGTAGCTCAGCCAGACGGACAGGGGCGAGCCCAGGGGCCGACCGCGAACGGCGATGTCCACGCCGGCCATCAGGCGCCCCCCCGCTGCAGATCCTCAAGCGCGATGGGATAGCGCTGCCCGCAGTAGTCGCAGCGGACCTCCACGGGCCCGGGCTCCACGAACAGGCCCGCCTTCTGCTCCTCCGAGAAGCCGCGCAGGGTATCCAGCAGGGTGGCCCGAGAGCAGCGGCAGCGGTAGAAGATCTCGGTCACCGCCACTTCCTCGGAGCCCTGGCCCTGGGCGACCCAGGCGGCGAGGAACTCCGGGGTGCGCTCCCAGAAGGGCACCACTTCCAGCCCGTCGATGGCCTGGATGAGCCGCGCCAGACGATCCGGGGGGCAGTCGGGCAGGGGCTCTACCAGCAGGCCGCCGGCCTCGCCCGTACTGGGATCACACCAGAGGGTGACGCTGGCCTGGACCTGCTCGGAGTTCTGGAGGTAGTGCTCCGTCTGCGCCTGGATGCCGCCTTCCACCAGGGGCAGGTTGCCGACGTAGGGCTGGCCCGTGGCGTTGGAGCGCATCACCTGGAGCACGCCCGGCGCCTGGACCCAGTCCGAGGCCTCTGTCACACCGGGATCCAGCACACCCCGGATGGTGCCGTCGGGCCAGCTGTCGGCCACTACCGCGCGGGCCCTGCCCGCCCCCTTGAGGAGCATCTGCAGCCGTTCGGAGAAGAGGCTGCGGCTCTGCAGCAGCGCCGTGGCGCAGAGCAGCTCCGTGAGACAGGCGCAGGCGCCCGGGTCCAGGTGGGGATGGCTGCGCCGCACGCCGTCCCAGAGGGGGCTCGCGTTCAGAGCCGACAGGCGGATCTGGGCGTCCCGGGTGTGGGCGCGAAGGACGCGGACCGACTGGGGAGCCGTGGTCATGCGCACCTGCCGCTGGCTCGCCCGCCAGGTCGTCCCCACCCCTCAGCGGCTGGGTGGCCGGGGGACACAGACAAGACAAGGGGCATCAGGACTCCGGCAGGGGACGAGAGGGGGGAAGGCCGGGCTCCGGCCCGACCCTCCATTGTGCCTCCCGCGGGGCCTCCCGTCAGCAGAGGCCGCTCCCGCCTGGAGGGGCCGTCCCCGCCGGCCCTCGGGGCCCACTCCCGTTCGTCAAAGAATCTTTTTTATATTCTTTCAATTCACCATTTCCAGCAGCAGGAGGGGGAGTTCTGGGGGCGAGAAGTAGTAGAACTCCCCATTCGCTTCGCGGGTAGCCATCCCTAGACTTTTCGATCTAGCCTCCCGCCTGTTTTCGATCCACTGGGCCAGACCACAGTCCCCCAACGTATGCCCTTCCCAGCCCACCAGGCAGCCCCCTGATCCCCCAAACAGGAGCCCAACCATGACCCCTCACCGGCAGCATCCCCGCCCCGCCATCCGGCCCCTTAAGACCGGCCTCCCCTTCTTTGGCCTGGCCGCGTTCCTGCTGGCCTCGGGTCAGAGCCTCGTCGCGCAGGTGGCCTACGTGCCCCCTCCCCCGTCCACCTGGCAGTCCAGCCCCGTGCTCACCAAGTTCATGACGGAGCTGAGGGCTCCGGGCCAGATTCCCGTGGGCCTCCCGGATGGCATCCGGACCTATCCAGGGAGCACGGTCGTCTCTGACCACTACACCATCGACATCAATCAATACATGGACAAGCTGCACCCGGCGCTCCCGGCCACCACGCTCTGGGGTTACCACCCCACGAAGACCCTGGGTGGCTTTCCGCAGGCGCATCTGGGCGGCATCCTCATTGCCCAACGGGGGAGGCCGACCCAGATCACCTTCCGCAACAACCTGCCATCCAAGCACATCCTCCCGGTTGATAGCTCTATCCAGGGGGCCGACTCTACCGTGACCGAGAACCGCACCGCCACCCACCTGCATGGGGGCGCGGTGCCCTGGTTCAGTGATGGCGGCCCGTTCGGCTACTGGGATGCCAGTGGCCACAAGGGCATCAACTTCATCAACAATGAGGTACTCAATCCCGGCGCCGCCGGGCGCGAGGCCGAGTATTACTACCCGAACGACGCGAGCGCCCGCCTCATGTGGTACCACGACCACGCCATGGGCATCACACGGCTCAACGCCTACGCCGGCATCGCCTCCGCCTACATCATCCGAGACCATTTCGAAGCCGGCCTGGTGAGGGATTTCGGCCTCCCCGGCTTCGTGGAGAACGGTGGCCGCGAGCTGCCCCTCGTCTTCCAGGACAAGATCTTCCAGAACGGCCGTGGGCCCAGCGACCCGAAGGCCCTCCCCTTCCCGGGGTCCGCCCAGGGCAAGGGGAACCTCTGGTATCCCTACGAGTACGACCTGGCCAGGTGGGACCGCGACCCCAGCGCGCCCAATCCCCTGCCTCCCACCTCCGTCGTGGCCGAGGCCTTCGGCGACACCATGCTCGTCAACGGGAGTGCCTTCCCCAAGGCCACCGTGGATCCCCGGCGCTACCGCTTCCGGGTCCTCAACGCCTGCCAGGCCCGGGTCCTCAACCTGCAGCTCTATGAGGACAATGGCCATGGTCAGCCGAACTTCAAGAAGCCTGGTCCGCATTGGACGGTGATCGGCACCGAGGGTGGGTTCCTCGCCAGACCCGTGAACGTGCCCTCGGCGCCTCTGACAACCTTTGTGGATCCCTTGGCGGGTCGATATGTCGATCCGGCCGCCCCGGGCGGGAGCCTGATCGTGGCGACCGGCGAGCGTTTCGACCTGGTGGTGGACTTCAACGGCAAGGCCGGCAAGAAGTACATCCTCTATAACGATGCCCCAGCCCCTTACCCCAACGGCGCCTTCACCAACGACTATCCCAATGCCGCCGGCATCGGGGATACGTCGGTCCTCATGCGCTTCGAGGTCAAGGCGGACAGCAAGGCCATTCCCAAGGATGCTCCGTGGCTGCTCACGCCCTTCATGCCCATGGCTGGCAACCCTGATGCCAAGATCGATCCGCCCCTGGCAGGTCATCTGGCCGCCATGCCCACGCCGTTCCTGAGTTGGCTTACGGCCACCACCGCCCCCCTGCCCATTCCGACCCGCAAGGGGGTCACCGTGCGCCACCTGACGCTCAACGAGGGCTTCGACGCCAGCGGTCGCCTGATCCAGATGCTCGGGACCAACGTGGCGCCGAAGGCGGGAGACTTCTCCAGGCCCTACTTCGATCCTGCCGATCTCCCGCTCTCCGAGGCCACCGAGACCCCTGCGGCGGGTGCGACTGAGGTCTGGGAGATTGCCAACCTGACGGGTGACACGCACCCAATCCATATCCATCTTGCCAATGCCCAGATCCTGTCCCGGCGGGTGTTTGATACCGTGGCCTATGCGAACACCACAGCTGGATCGCCCGCGGTTCCGACCTACTACCCGAACATTCCGGCCCGGGGTCCCGAGGCGACCGAACTCGGCTGGAAGGAGACCATCAAGATGCACCCCGGTGAGGTCACGACCGTGATCATGCAGTTCAACCTGCCCAAGGTGCCCTTCACCATCCCCGTCAGCCCCCGCACCGGCGGCCACGAGTATGTCTGGCACTGCCACATCCTCGAGCACGAAGAGCACGACATGATGCGCACCTTGGTGGTGAAGTAGCCCCAAGAGCCAGGCAAGCAGACAAAAAGAAGCGGGGGTGACCCCGCTTCCTGCGTTTCAGCGCCCGCTCACCAACCGATCTGGCGGCCCTTGTTCTGCGTCTCGAGCCAGGCCATGAGGGGCTTGAAGTAATCCATCATGGCGCGGGTGGAGAGGTCCTCGCCCGTGGCGCCCATGAGCACCGTGCGCCAGTCCTCGGTGGCCCCCTTGGCCAGGATCTGCTTCAGGAAGGCGCCCACTTCCTTGTGACCGGCGTAGTTGGTGCTGCGGGGATCCTGGTGGAGGATCTTCCGGGCGATGTGATCATGCACCTGGAACTTGAAGACCGTGGCCCAGCCGTAGCCGTAGTAGTAGGCGGGATTGTCGTTGATGTGGGTCTTGGTGGGGGCGTCGCAGAACTGCTCCCCGCGTGGGGCCGGGGGTTCCACGCCCTGCAGGTCCCGGACCTGCTGCCACCAGCGGGCGTTCATCTCCGCGGCGGGCATGCCCTTGGCGTAGAAGTCGGCCTCCCACTCGGGCATGGTGCCGCAGGCCCAGAACATGAAGGGGATCGCCACCTCCAGGGCGTCGTTCAGCAGCACCTGCATCTCATCCACCTTGTAGTCGGCAGGCAGCACGCCGGCAGACTTGAGATAGGGAATCTGACGGGTGGCCAGGGCGATGAGCTCGCCCACGCCCTCGTGGAAGCTGGGGTTGGCGCCGTCCCGGAGCAGGGGCGGCACGGCAGGGTTCGTGTAGCTCATGAAGTAGTAGCCGTGGCCCAGCTCGTGGTGGACCGTCTCGAACCACTGGGCATTGGGCTCGACGCTCATCAGTGAGCGGATGTCCGTGTCCAGGTCCAGGTGCCAGCAGGAGGCGTGGCTGTTCTTCTTGCGGGCCTCGCCGGGCTTCACCGGATAGAGGTCGGACTTGGCCCAGAAGGAGGCTGGCAGGGGCGCAAAGCCGAGTCCCGTGTAGAAGGCCTCGGCAGTCTTGACAACGCGCTCAGGTTGCCAGCCCTTGAAGTAGGGGTCGAAGTCCACGGCCTGCACGAAGCCGGTCCAGTTCTGGCTCCAGCGGTTGTTGATCCAGTGCGCGGGGATGGCCTTGGGCACGGGCTGGCCGTAATTCTTGGCCATCTCGTACTTCACCCAGGTGTGCAGCTGGAGGTAGAGGGGCTTCAGCTCCGCCAGGAACTTGCGGTTGAAGGCCATCATCTCGTCCGTGCTGAGGCCGTACTTGGCCACCTGCAGCGCGAAGTAGTCGGGGTAGCCCAGCTCCCGGGCACAACCGTTCCGCAGGTCGCGCAGCCGCAGCAGGCCTTCCTTCAGCACGGGGCCGCTCTCCTTAGAGACCTCCCACACCCGGCGCCGCTCGGCCAGGTCGGCGCTCTTGGCCAGAATCTCGTCGATGCGGTTCGCGGAGAGGGGCTGGCCATCCAGCTTCCAGACATAGCCGTTCATGCGGCTGGCCTGGGCAGTCTCCGCCGCGATGCGATCAGCCACCAGCCGGGGGTTGGTCATGGGACCTTCGGCGGCGTTGAGCAGCACCCGCTCCAGCTGCCGCACGGTGAGGTCCTTGAGCTCCTTCCGGTGCGCCAGCAGCTCCCGGGCCTCGGTGATGAGGGCCGGATTGCCGTTGAAGGCTGCGGCGGCCCGGCCCGCCCACTCGGCGGCGGCATCATTCTCCGGCTTCACATCCGTGGAGGCGGCCCAGGTGGCCTCGGAGGAAACAGTGTAGAGGGACTGGTAGCCGGCGTTCACGACCTTCAGGAAGCGGTCGGCGCGGTCCTGCAGGGGAGCTGTCATCTGTGCCAGGAGGGGCACACCGAGGATCAGGGCGGGAAGCAGGCGCATGGGAGCTCCGGGAACCCATCATTCTCCCGCCGGACGGGGGCCTGGCCCAGCTTCATTTGGCTGTTTGGCCACGAGAGAAGGGGGTTCTGGGAGTTCACCACCGGCTCGGCCCGCTGAGCCCGACTTCACATGGGCAGGTTCCCTGACCTCTGGGTCATTTTTCAAACAACTCTCATAAATAGACTTTATGAGCCCGTTGGATTCCAGAGCCCAGGACATCAATACAGACCCAACCATTCCAGCACGTAGTAATACCTATGGATTACTACTAATTGTTGAAACACCTATTAATTCCTAGGCTTTTAGATGTACCTGGTTTGCCAACTGCGGGGTCCCCGCTGCTCAACGTTTGTCACCTTGGAGTTTCACCCCATGAATAACAACCTGTCTCAGCCTGCCCTCTTCTCCCGGTCCTTCCAGTCCGGTCTTCCCTTCCTCGGCCTGGCCGCCCTTCTGCTGGCCTCGGGTCACAGCCTCGAGGCGCAGGGAGCCTACGTGCCCCCGCCCCCGTCCACCTGGCAGTCCAGCCCGGTGCTGACCAAGTTCATGACCGAGCTCCGGGCTCCAGGGCTGATCCCCGTGGCGCAACCGGACGGCACCCGCCGCTTCACGGGCAGCACCCTCACCGCCAATCACTACACCATTGAGATCAACCAGTTCAAGGACCAGCTGCACCCCAGCCTGCCGCCAACCACCCTCTGGGGCTACAACCCAACCTTGGCCCTGGGCGTGGCGCCCAGTGCCATCGTGCCGCAGAAGCACCTGGGCGGCATCATCATCGCCCAGAAGGGGGTCCCCACCCAGATCACCTTCCGCAACAACCTGCCCGACAAGCACATCCTCCCTGTGGACACCAGCATCCAGGGCTCGGATCCCAGTGTGACCCAGAACCGCACCAGCACCCACCTCCACGGCGGGCTGGTGCCCTGGTTCAGCGACGGCGGCCCCTTCGCCTTCTTTGACCGCATCGGCAACAAGGGGGTCAGCTTCGTGCAGAACGCGGTGCTGCGCCCCCTGGAGACTGCGGCGAAGACGGTGCCTGTGAACGAGGCCGAGTACTACTACCCCAACAACCAGAGCGCCCGCCTGATGTGGTACCACGACCACGCCATGGGCATCACCCGCCTGAACGCCTACGCCGGCGTGGCCTCTGCCTACATCATCCGGGACTACTACGAGTCCACCCTGGTGCGTGACTTCGGGCTGCCCGCCTTCGTGGAAAACGGTGGCCGCGAGCTGCCTCTCATCTTCCAGGACAAGATCTTCCAGAACGGCAGCGGACCCAGCGATCCGACCGCCCTCCCCTTCCCGGGCTCCGCCCAGGGCCGTGGCAACCTCTGGTACCCCTACGAGTATGATTCGAACCCCTGGAACACCAGCACGGCTCCCTCCGTGTCCGTGGTGCCCGAGGCCTTCGGCGACACCCTGCTGGTCAACGGCGCTGCCTATCCCAAGGCCACCGTGGATCCCCGCCGCTACCGCCTGCGCGTCCTCAATGCCTGCAATGCCCGGGTGCTGAACCTGGCCCTCTTCGAAGACAACGGCGCCGGCCAGCCGGACTTCACCAAGCCCGGCCCCGCCTGGACGGTCATCGGCACCGAGGGCGGCTTCCTGGCCCGCCCGGTGAGCGTGCCCCAGGCCAATCTGATCACCCTGACGGATGCCGGTGGCGGCCGCTATGTGAACCCCGCGGCCCCAGGTGGCAGCCTGATCGTCGCCCCCGCCGAGCGCCTGGATCTGGTGCTCGACCTCAACGGCAAGGGCGGCAAGAAGTACATCCTCTACAACAATGCCCCCGGGCCCTACCCCAACGGCGCTCCCGAGAACGACTATCCCAACGCGCTTGGCATCGGTGACACCTCCATCCTCATGCGCTTCGAGGTCAAGCTGGACGCCAAGACCATGGCCAAGGACCTGCCCTCGAAGCTCGTCCCCGCCACCCCCCTGGCCGGGGACTCCAACTCTCTGATGGACCTGCCCCTGGCTGGTTCGGTGGCCTCCACGGTCGTCAGCAAGCTGAGCTGGAACACCACCACCAGCGCCCCCCTGCCCATCCCCACCCGCAAGGGCATCGTGGTCCGCCAGCTGACCCTGAACGAAGCTGTCGACCTCAACAACCGCCTCATCCAGATGCTCGGCACCAACGTCGCAGGCCCCACCGGGGACTTCGGCCGCCCCTACTATGACCCCAAGGATCCGGCTGGTTCCCTCGCCACCGAGACGCCCATCAACGGCGGCACTGAGGTCTGGCAGATCGCCAACCTCACCGGGGACACCCACCCGATCCACTTCCACCTAGCCAATGCCCAGATCCTCTCCCGCCAGGCATTCGACACCGTCGCCTACATGGCCACGCCCCTCGGCACGCCCGCGGTCCCGGTCTACAACCCCGCCTACCCCGCGCGCGGCCCCGAAGCCACCGAGGTGGGCTGGAAGGAGACCGTCAAGATGCATCCCGGTGAGGTCACGACCGTGATCATGCAGTTCAACCTGCCCCAGGTACCCTTCAAGATCCCCGTCAGCCCCCGCACCGGCGGCCACGAATACGTGTGGCACTGCCACATCCTCGAGCATGAGGAGCACGACATGATGCGCACCTTGGTGGTGAAGTAGCCCCAAAAGCCAGGCAAGCAGACAAAAAGAAGCGGGGGCAACCCCGCTTCTTTTTGTCTGGATTGAAAGAGACAGGCTAGGGCTTCGTCCAGCGCAGGACGGGTTTGCGGGCGGCGGTGGTCTCGTCGAGGCGGCGCAGGGGCGCCAGCACCGGCGCCTGATGCAGCAGGTCCGGGTCCTCCTCGGCCTCCTTGGCGATCTGCAGCATGGTGTCGCAGAAGGCGTCCAGCTCGTCCTTCCCTTCGCTCTCGGTGGGCTCGATCATGAGCGCGCCGGGCACGATGAGGGGGAAGTAGATCGTGGGCGGGTGGTAGCCGTGGTCGATGAGGCGCTTGGCGATGTCCAGGGTGTGCACGTCGTGCTTGGCCTGCAGCGTGTCGCTGAAGACCACCTCGTGCAGGCTGGGGGAGTCGATGTGCAGCGAGTATGCGCCCTTCAGCCGGACGCGGATGTAGTTGGCGTTCACGATGGCGCGCAGCGTCGCAGCCTTGAGTCCGTCCGAGCCGTGGCTCAGGCAGTAGGTCATGGCCCGCACCAGGATCCCGAAGTTGCCGTAGAAGGTGTGCACCTTGCCGATGCTCTGGGGGCGGTCCCAGTCCCAGCGGTAGGTGTGCCGGGGCACTTCGCCCTCGCCCACCTTCACGGTGTCGCGGACCACCACGGGCACCGGCAGGAAGGGCATGAGGCGTTCCGCGCAGCAAACTGGGCCTGCGCCGGGACCACCGCCGCCGTGAGGCGTCGAGAAGGTCTTGTGCAGGTTCAGGTGCATGACGTCCACGCCGAAGTCGCCGGGCCGGGCCACGCCCACCAGGGCGTTCATGTTGGCGCCGTCCATGTAGACCAGCGCATCGACGCTGTGCAGGAGGTCGCTGACTTCCTTGAAGCGGTACTCGAAGACACCCACGGTGTTGGGGTTGGTGATCATGGCCCCCGCGATCTCGGGACCCAGCTCCGCCACCAGCGTCCGCAGACCCTTGCGGGTCTTGCCGCTGGCGGGATCCGTGACATCGTCGAATGCGATGGTGCCGTCCGGCAGCGAGGGCAGCTCGACGACCTCATAGCCCGCCATGGCGGCCGTGGCGGGGTTGGTGCCGTGGCCGCTGTCGGGGATGAGGATGACGCGGCGTTTGGCGCCCCGGCTGACATGGTAGGCGCGGATGAGCATCACGCCCGTGAGCTCGCCGGCAGCGCCGGCGCTGGGCTGGAGGGTGACGCCGGGCAGGCCCGTGATCTCCTGCAGCCACGCCTGCAGCGTGTGGACCAGCTCCAGGTTGCCCTGCACCAGGGCGTCGGGCGCCATGGGGTGGCTGTCCGTGAAGCCGGGCAGGCCTGCCACTTTTTCGTTGAGCCGGGGGTTGTGCTTCATGGTGCAGGAGCCCAGCGGATAGATGCCATCGTCCACGCCGTAGTTCCACTTGGAGAGGCGCGTGAAGTGGCGGATGACTTCCACTTCGCTCAGCTCGGGCAGGGCGGCGAAGCCGCTGCGCTTCAGGTGGGCGGGGCGGGTGTCGCGGGCGGCGGGCACGTCCGCTTTCGGCAGATCCATGCCCCGCTTGCCGGGGACCGAGCGCTCGAAGGAGAGGGGTTCACGCTGGCGCAGGAACATGGTCACACCTCCTCGGCAAGGACAGGCACGCGGGCGAGGATCTCGACGAGGCTCTCGATCATCTGGCGGGTGTGCAGCTCTGTGGCGCACCACAGGATGCAGCCCTGGTACTCGGGATAGAAGCGGCCCAGGTCCAGCCCCGGCAGCAGGCTCTCCTTCAGGCAGGCGGCCTCCAGCGCCGCATAGTCACCCTGGTAGCGCAGCACGAACTCGTTGAAGAAGGGCTGCTCGAAGACCGGCTCCAGATCCGGCAACTCCAGCAGCCGCTCCCGCAGGTACTGGGCCTTGGCGGCATTCAGCTCTGCCAGTCCCGTCAGGCCCGCGGGCCCGGCCAGGTGCATGAAGATGTTGGCGCGCAGGGCCACCAGGCCCTGGTTCGAGCAGATGTTGCTGGTGGCCTTGTCGCGGCGGATGTGCTGCTCGCGGGCCGTGAGGGTCAGCACGTAACCCGTGCGTCCCTCCAGGTCCTTCGTCTGGCCCACCACGCGGCCGGGGATCTCGCGCTTGTGGGCATCCTTCACGGCGAGGAAGCCCAGGAAGGGTCCGCCGAAGTTGGGCTTGTTGCCTAAGGACATCGCCTCGCCGCAGGCCATGTCCGCGCCCGCCTTGCCGGGTGACTCGAACCAGCCGAAGGCGAAGGCCTCCTGGGTGACGCTCACCAGCAGGGCGCCCGCGGCATGGATGGGGGCGGCCAGGGCCGTGAGGTCCTCCACGGCGCCCAGGAAGTTGGGATAGCCCACCAGCACCGCAGCCACGTCGCCATTGAGCTTGGCGGCGAGGTCAGCCAGGTCCGTGACGCCATCCTTCAGGCCCACTTCCACCAGGTGCAGGTCGTCGTGGGGCGCGAAGTTGGTCTTGAGCACCTCGCGATACATCGGGTGCAGGCCCCGGCTCACCAGCACGGTGCTGCGCTTCTTGGCCACGCGCACGGCCATGAGCGCCGCTTCCACGCAGGCGGTGCCACCGTCATAGAGGCTGGCGTTGGTGACCTCCAGGCCCGTGAGATCGCAGATCAGCGTCTGGTATTCGAAGATGTGCTGCAGGGTGCCCTGGCTGATCTCGGGCTGGTAGGGCGTGTAGGCCGTGAACCACTCCTGGCGGCTGATCAGTGCGTCGATGGCCGAGGGCACGAAGTGGTCGTAGGCGCCGGCGCCGAGGAACTGGGCGCAGAAGCGCATGTTCCGGTTGGCTTGCCCCATCATCTGCCAGGCCACCTCCTGCTCGGAGCCTCCCTCGGGCAGGTCCAGCTCGCGACCGAGCCGGAGGGCTTCGGGAATGCCCGCCAGCAATGACTCCGCGGCCGGAACGCCGATGGCGTCCAGGAGGGCTTGATCCTCAACAGGGGAAGAGGGCAGGTAGCGCATGGCAGCCTCGGGCAAAGAGCGATGGAAAACAGACCTTCAGGGTATCAGTGACGCTTCCAGAGGTCGAAGGGCTGCGTTCCGATCAGGAAGTTGAAGGTGCCGACGGTCCGGCCACTCTCCTGGGGGGTGTGCAGCTTGAGGAAGCCATAGGCCAGCTCTACGTAGAAATTGGAGAGCGCCGTACGCAGCATGAGACCCGCCCCCTGGCCCCGGGGCGAGACGCTACCGTCCCACAGGGTGGACCTACTCTGGGACACCCAGGCCAGGTCGAAGCGGGGGGCCAGCTCCACCGTGAGGCCCAGCCCCAGGTAGAAGCGGAAGGGGATGCCGAAGCGGAGCGCCGCGAAGTTCGGGACCATGAAGCCCATGGACCGGGAGCCGATGACGAAGGAAGGCCCCCCCACCACCCACCAGCGGTCCAGGGGCAGGTTCCGGCCCTGACCCCACTCCACGTCCAGGTCGGCCCCCACGAGGTCGCCGAAGGTCGTAAGGCCTCGGACCCGGAAGTAGCTCTGCAGGAAGTCTGCGGCCGGCAGCGGCCCCTCGTAAGCATGGCCCGCCCCGAAGCGGGCGCGGACCAGCAGCCCCTCTCGGGGGAGGGTGCGCCGGTCGAAGTTGTCCCACTCGCCCGACAGGAAGAACGCGTCCTGGGTCTGGGTGGCGCGCTGGCCGTCCTCCCGATAGGCCGCGTTGCGACGACTCAGGTCCAGACTTACCTTGCCGGTGCCCAGGTTGCTGAACCGGAAGTAGGTCTTCACCATCAAGTCGGAGGCGCTGATGCGGGCATCCAGGCCGTTGCCCGGCAGCTCCGGCGTCCGCCAGTAGAGCGGCACATCCAGGCGCTGCTGCCAGTAGGCCGCGTCGAACTCGATGCCGGTGCCCGGTGAGAAGCCGAAGGGGCTCTGCAGACTCAGCGAGGCCTGCTCCTGCAGGCGGTTCCGGTCCCCGCTCAGCACCAGCTCCGTGCCCTTGAAGCCCAGGTCCACGGCCCGGTAGGCCAGGCCCAGGGTGCCCCCCAAGGTGGACTCGTAGCCCAGGGAGAGGTCGAGGCGCTCCCGCTGCTGGAGTACGGGCACCAGCGTGAGGGCCAGGCCGTCAGTCCCCTCGGGCCGGATCTGGTAGCGCAGCTCCGCGAGGTGCAGGCGGTGCTCGGCCAGGGCGATGCGACTCTGGAGCAGGGTGGGCCGGAAGGGGCGACCCTTCAGGGGTCCGAGCAGTTCCAGGAGCTGGGCCTCATCCTGCGCCATGCCCGGGGCTCTTCGCACCTCAACCTTAGCTACCAGCGGCTCCCGGAGAACGATGTGGACCTTCCCGGTGGCGGGGTCGAAGCGGGAGCCCCGCGCGTCCATGAGCGGCTGGCCCTCCATGACGCACTGGAAGACCAGCTGCGCCATGAGGCGGCCGAAGGACTCGGGGTTGAAGGGCTCTCCCACCGGGATTGCGGTCTCCGCCAGCTCCAGGATGTAGGCGCGCCAGAGCTCGGGCACCGAGGTCTCCACGGCCGCGATGGCCGGGAAGGGCCGCAGGTGGACCGTGAGCACCCGGTCGGGGTCCACCGTGATCCAGGCTTCCCGGGCCTGGCCATGGACCAGGATCTGCTGCAGGAGGATCTGGGCGTCCTGCACACGGATGCCGTCCTTGCCGGACTGCAGCGCCTCCGCCAGGATCAACGCCACCGGAGAGCTCAAGCCGCCGGGCACCTCCACGGCCACCCGGGCGATGTCCAGCCGCTCCTGGTCCAGGCGGGTTCGGAGCAGGCTGTCCAGGGCATCCCGCCGGGCTTCGAAGGCCTCCCGCCCCTGCCGCACCAGCTTGGAGCCATGGGTTCCATATTCCAGGAAGGGGACATCCTTGATTTCGGGGCGGATCAGGAAGTCCGCCGCAGCGCGACTCTCCCACTGGCGCCGCTCCACCACCAGGTCCAGGCTGCGCGCCGCCACCGAAAAGATGTTCAAGGAGGGACGCCGCTCCAGCGGCGCGCTGGTGTCGATGCCGATGACCAGGTCCGGGTGGAAGGCCTCCTTGGCCGTGGTCACGGGCAGGTTCTCCACCAGGGCGCCGTCCACATACTGCTGGCCCTCGATGACCACGGGCCGGAAGCCGCCGGGAATGGACATGGAGGCGCGCACCGCCTCCACCAGGTCGCCGCGGTCGAAGACCCGCCCCTGGCCCGTCTCCAGGTTGGTGGCCAGCACCCGCAGGGGGCGCTGAAGCCGGTTGAAGTCCCCGCCGGAGAAGTAGGCGCCGCGGGCCAGCAGCCCCTGCAGGGTGTGCTGCATCTCCACCCCGCTGCGCAGGGCCTGGGCCAGGCTCAAGCGACCCGAGTGGCGCTCGATGGAGAGGAAGGGGGCGCTGCGGTCCTCCTGCTCCTCGAGCGTCTCGCCGGGGTTCCGCAAGAGGGGCTCGAGAAAGGCGCGGGTGAGGTCCAGGCGGCTGAACAGATCTTCCACCTCGCGCCCAGAGAACCCGCTGGCGTAGAGGGCGCCCACCAGGGCCCCGGCGCTGGTGCCCGTGAGGCTGTCCAGGGGATAGCCCACTTCCTCCAGGCGCTGGAGGACCCCGATGTGCGCCAGGCCCCGGGCGCCACCGCCGCTCAGGGCCACTGCCACCCGGGGCATGCCCGGGATGACCACCCGGGGCATAAACCGGAACACCATGTCCGGCGCCTGCAGGGTCACCTCGATGCGCCGGGGCGTCGCAGCCTTGTCCGGTGCTGCCGTCGGCATGCCCTGGCCCGCCAACAGGGCAGGCAGGGCCGCTGCCAGCAGCAGGGCTCTCATGCGAGGGCGATCCGCTGCGCCTCCATGAGCGCTGCGCAGCCCGCCAGGCCCAGGTCCATGAGCCCCGCCGCCTCGGCGCGGGTGAAGGACCGGCCTTCGCCGGTGCCCTGGAGCTCCACCAGCTCCAGCTGGCCACCCCCCAGGAGGCGGGCCGCCACCAGGTTGCAGTCCACGGCGGCTAGGTGGTCCTCCTCGTATTCCAGGTCCAGCACGAGCCCGCGCCGACCCTCGCCAGCCTCCACGATCCCGGCGCTCACGGCGGCCACCTGGCGCACCAGGGCGCCCTCCAGCCCCTGGCTCCGCAGCGCCAGCGCCACGGCCACCCAGGCGCCGGTGATGGCCGCGCAGCGGGTGCCACCATCGGCATTGAGCACATCGCAGTCCACGGTGAGGGTGCGCTCACCCAGGGCACCCAGATCCACCGCCTGGCGCAGGCTGCGGCCGATGAGCCGCTGGATCTCCACGGTGCGGCCCTGCTGTTTGCCCCGGGCCGCCTCGCGGTCCGTGCGCGTGTTGGTGGCGGCGGGCAGCATCCCGTACTCGGCGGTGAGCCAGCCCTGGCCCCGCCCCTTCATCCAGCCCGGCACTTTCCCCTCCAGGCTGGCGGCGCAGAGGACGTGGGTCCGGCCGAGCTTCACCAGGCAGGAGCCGGAGGCGTGCAATTGCACGCTCTTTTCCAGGGTCAGGGGACGCAATTCCTCGGTTCCACGCATCAGCAGCAGCCTTTCAGCTCGATCTTGTCCACTCGCCCCTGGTGCCTGCCACCTTCAAAAGGTGTATCCAGGAAGATTTTCAGGTAGGATTCTGCATTGAGCGGATCCGTTAGCCGCTGGCCGAAAGCGATGGCGTTTGCGTCATTGTGCTGCCGGGCCAGTGCCGCGTGCTCGGGGGAGGTCACCAGCGCGCAGCGGATGCCAGCATGGCGGTTGGCCGCGATGCTGATGCCGATGCCAGATCCGCAGACCAACACCAGACGCTCCCATTGATTCATGCCCTCCGCCGCGCGGTGCGCGAAATCCGGATAGTCCACCGAGGCCGAGCCATCCGTGCCGAAGTCCACCACCTCATGACCGTGTTCCCGCGCCCAGCCCTTGAGCCGCTCCTTCAGGTCGAATCCAGCATGATCGCTCGCAAATCCAAGTCGCATCGCTCCGCCCCCTGGCTCTCAGCCTACCGCCGCAGCGGGGCGCCATGCTGAATCCCTTCCTCCAGTATCGGCCCCAGGACCGGGGCTTCCTGCTCTGCATGCCCGAGGCGGTGGAACCTGCCGAGTGGCTCCGGGCCCTGCGGACGATCCCCGGCGAGCTCCAGGGCCGGGAGCGGCTCACCCCCGCCAAGGCGCAGATCTTCGTGGCGGACGGCTCCCTGGTGGAGATGCACACCCTGCCCCTCCGCTGGCAGCGGGCCTACCCCTGGCTGTCCTCCCTGGCCCTGCGGCCCGGCAACGCCGGCCCGACCCTGCGCTACTGGGCCACGGCCCTGCGCCTGCTCCAGTCCCTGGTGGTCCGCGGCGCCCTGCTGCCCCAGCTGGATACCACCGGCACCCCCTGGAAGGCCCGCTGGGGCGTGAGCCTCACCAGCCCCTCGGACCGCGCCATCCTGCGCGAGCTGGCGGAAGCCATGCCGCCGGCGGCCCTGGCCTTCCCCGAGGCGGACCTCTGGGCCTTCACCAAGACCGTCCCCCTGGGCGAGCTGGACGCCTTCGACATCGAGGATGACCTGGCCATGCCTCCGGCTGCGGACCAGGTGCTGACCGCCTTCCTGGAAGATGGCGCAGACTTCATCATGCGCTTCGTGGCCGGGGGCCTCCGGGCCGGGGACGACCCGCGCCTGGGCCTCATCCACCGCCTGCGCGGCCACAAGCGGGACCGGCTGCCCTGGGACGAGCGCATCATGGTGGCCCTCTCCCACCAGCTGCCGGAGTTCCCCACCACCGGCATCACCGAGCGCACCCTGGGCGAGCAGCTGGACCAGTGGAGCGAGGGCGCGCGGCCCCAGTGGCTGCGGCCGAGCCTGCGCCTGGAGGCGCCGCCGGTGCCCGCCCTCAGCCAGACCGTCCAAGACGCCGACCGCCTCGCCGAGGTGGGCTGGATCCTCAAGGTGGGCCTGGAGACCGAGGCCGGCGCCGACATCGGCGTGGCCAAGCTCTGGGAGCCCTCCACGGAGCCCGACGTCCTGCAAGCCCGCCAGTCCCTGCTGCGGGGCCTGGCCCGGGCCGTGCCCTTCTTCCCGGCCCTGGAGCGAGCCCTCTCCGGCCAGAAGCCCGAGGACCTGGTCCTGCGACCCACGGAGGCCTGGGGCTTCCTGACCCGGGGTGCGGCCCAGCTGAAGGAAGCCGGCTTCCTGGTCCACATCCCCGAGGCCCTCGCGGACTTCGGCGGGGCGAAGCGGCTCCGCGCCAAGGTGCGCCTGGGCGCCCGGGACGTGGCCGAGGCGACCCCCCTGGCCCAGGCGGGCCTCGAAGGCAGCGTCAGTGCCGACTGGTCGCTCATGCTTGGCGACGACGCCCTGAGCGTGGAGGACTTCGCCCAGATGGCCAGCCTCAAGCACCCGCTGGTGGCCTGGAAGGGCAAGTGGGTGGCCCTGGATCCCGAGACCCTCAAGCAGATCAGCTCCGTGATCCAGGCCAGCCGCGGCGCGGGCTTCGGCAGCATGAGCAAGGGCGAGGCCCTGGCCGCCGCCCTGACGGGCACCGCCAGCATCCCCGGCGTCAGCGAAGCCATCGAAGTGGAGGTCGCGGGGGACTTCGGCGCGGCCCTGGAAGACCTGAAGATCCTGCCGGACAAGCCCATCACCCAGCCCGCCAGCTTCCAGGGCCAGCTGCGCCCCTACCAGCTGCGCGGCCTGGCCTGGCTGGAGGGCCTCTGCCGCCTGGGCCTCGGCGGCATCCTCGCCGACGACATGGGACTGGGCAAGACCATCGAGGTGCTGGCCCTGCTGCTGCACCGACAGACCCAGAAGCCCAAGGACGGCCCCGCCACGCTGCTGGTCTGCCCCACATCGCTGCTCGGCAACTGGGAGCGCGAGCTGGCCAAGTTCGCCCCCAGCCTGCCGGTCTTCGTGCACCACGGCAACAACCGGGACCGGCTGCCCGCCACCTTCAAGCCCCACACCCTGGTGCTCACCACCTACGGCGTGGTGCGCCGCGAGGAGGAGACTTTCGCCAAGCGGCACTGGGGCATGGTCGTCGTGGACGAGGCCCAGGCCATCAAGAACGCGGGCTCAGCCCAGGCCAAGGCCATCCGCAAGCTGCGCGGCAGCTTCCGGCTCGCCCTCACGGGCACACCCATCGAGAACCGCCTGACCGAGCTGTGGGCCATCATGAGCGCCGGGCTGCCGGGCTACCTGGGCAGTGAGTCCCAGTTCAAGGAGCAGTTCGCCACGCCCATCGAGAAGTACCGGGATCCCGACGCCGCCAACCTGCTGCGCCAGCGCATCGGCCCCTTCATCCTGCGCCGCCTCAAGAGCGACCGGACCATCATCCAGGACCTGCCTGAGAAGCACGAGATGAAGGTGTTCACCACCCTCAGCCGCGAACAGGCCGAGCTCTACCAGTACCGCGTCGAGAAGATGGACGAGGAGCTGGACGCGGCTACGGGCATCGAGCGCCGCGGCCGCATCCTGGCCCTGCTCACGCACCTCAAGCAGATCTGCAACCACCCGAGCCAGTTCCTCAAGCAGCAGGGCCCCTACCGTGGCCGCAGCGGCAAGCTGGACCGCCTCACCGAGATGCTTGAGGAAGTCGTGGAGGCCGGCGAGCGCGCCCTGGTCTTCACCCAGTTCAAGGAGATGGGCGACCGGCTGCAGGTGCACCTCCAGGAGGCCCTGGGCTTCGAGCCGCCCTTCCTGCACGGCGGCACCACCCGCGAGGGCCGCGACGAGATGGTGCGCACCTTCCAGGAGGACGCGGACGCGGCCCCGGTGCTGCTGCTCAGCCTCAAGGCGGGCGGCGTCGGCCTGAACCTCACGGCCGCCACCCACGTCTTCCACTTCGACCGCTGGTGGAACCCCGCCGTGGAGGACCAGGCCACGGACCGCACCTACCGCATTGGCCAGACCAAGAACGTGCAGGTCCACAAGCTGGTCACCATCGGCACCCTGGAAGAGAAGATCGACGCGCTGCTCGAGTCCAAGCGCGACCTCGCGGACCGCGTGGTCGGCTCCGGCGAAGGCTGGCTCACCGAGCTGGACGACGATGCCCTGCGCCAGCTGGTGGCGCTGGATCCCGACGCCGAGCTGCTGGACCCGGATGAAGGCAACGGCGAGGAAGCCGCTCCCAAACCCGTGCGACGCAGCGCGAAGGAGGTGGCGCCATGATGAGCCACGCCGACCGCTTTGGCGCCACCTGGTGGGGCCGCCTCTGGATCCAGGGCCTCGAGAAGCTCGGGGACGACTACGAGAACCGCCTGCCCCGCGGAAAGAAATATGCCGAGGACGGCCACGTCTCCCACTTCGGCGTGCAGCCGGGCGAGATCCAGGCCCGCGTCCACGGCCGCAAGACCTACAACGTGACCCTGGGCCTGCCCGCCCTGACTCCCGCCCAGTGGGAGAAGGCCCTCGACCGCATCGCCCTGGAGAGCCGCTTCGTGGCCTCGCTGCTGGCGGGCGAGATGCCCCAGGGCCTGGACGAGACCTTCCGGGAAGCGGGTGCCAGCCTCTATCCCCGTGTGCCCAAGGAGCTGCAGACCCACTGCGACTGCCCGGACTGGGCCAACCCCTGCAAGCACGTGGCCGCCGTGTGCTACGTCATGGCCGAGGCCCTGGACCGCGACCCCTGGCTGCTCTTCGACCTGCGCGGCAAGAGCCGCGGCGAGGTCCTCAAGGCCCTCCAGACCGCCCTGGACGCCGCCGCCGTGGCCGCCCCCAAGAAGCGGGGGCGACCCCCCAAGAAGCGCCTGACTGTGGCGGATCTGCTCAAGCAGGAGCAGGCCCAGCCCGAACCCTGGCGCCACCTGCCGGAGGAGGCCTACGACGCGCTGCCCATGCCTCTGCCTGAGGTGGTCATCCCGCGCGTGATCCCGCCGGATCCCTCGGTGTTCACCCAGCTCGGCCCCCTGCCCTACGCCCGCATCGAGACCAGCCTCTGCCTCGCTGCACTCATGCACCGCACCGCCCAGTGGGTGCAGCAGCAGATCGAGGAAGGCCCCCGGCGCATGGACGACGGCGACGGTGACGGCGAGCCCGAGCTGGAACAGCCCGCCTCGCCCTTCGACGCACCCCTGCAACCCGCCCCCAAGCCCGGCCGCAACTGGCGCCACAAGAAGCGCCGCTGGGGCAAGAAGCACTGAACCATCACCGGTCAGATCCCCAACCCTGGCTTTATGGGGTATGGTTATTCGCTTGCCGTTTTCTGGAGTTTTCTATGCGCACGATCTCAACCCCCGCCGCCCCTGCCGCCATCGGCCCCTACAGCCAGGCCAAGATCTCGGGCAACCACCTCTTCACCGCTGGCCAGATCCCCCTGGTCCCCGAGACCATGGAGATGGTGACGGGTTCCATCGAAGCCCAGACCGAGCAGGTGCTGAAGAACCTCAGCGCCGTCCTCGCCGCCGCCAGCACCAGCTGGGACCGCGTGGTGAAGACCACCGTGTTCCTCACGGACCTGGGTGACTTCGCCGCCTTCAACGCCGTCTACGAAAACGCCCTCGGCACCGCCAAGCCCGCCCGCAGCACCGTCCAGGTGGCAGCCCTCCCCCGCGGCGCCAAAGTCGAGATCGAGCTCATCGCCGAAGTGTAGAAACCTCGAGGGCCTTGGCCACAGAGAATGGACTTGCCGAGCCAGGCAGGCCATCGATGAGTACGGATAAATGCTGATGAAAACGGATGAAAGAGTGACCAGGACGACCTCATTACGAGCGCCCTGTCCCCTGGGTTCAGAGGAAAAGAACACCACCATGACACCAAGGGCACCCAGGGGCGCCGTCGCACCCTGCCGTTGCTCTTTCTGTTCCCTTTGTGATTAGTTGCTCTTTCCCTTTTTCGGTGTTTATCAGCTTTTATCGGTGCTCATCGGTGGCTCGCTTGTTCCTCCCAATCTGCACTACGCCAGCCCCAGCCTCGCCTTGAAGGCGGGCGCGGCGCCTCGGCTCACTTCGAGCTCGACGTTGCCGGTGAGACGCACGAGGAGGCGGCCGGACTCGCCGGCACGCAGACCCACCACGGCCTCGGGGCGGATCAGCAGGTGGCGGTGCCCGCGCACGACGCGGTCGCCCAGGGCCTGCTCGGCCTCGGCCAGGGTCTTCCAGGTGGTACGCAGGGGCTCGCCCAAGAAGGCCCACACGGCGCCGTCCTCGAAGCTGAAGTGGGTGATCTTCGCCAGGTCCGCCAGCACCAGGCCCTCGCCCGCCTTCACGGGAACACGGAAGGGACCCGCGGGCCGGGCCGGGTCGCGCTGGGCCGGGGCGCGCAGGCGTTGCAGGGTGGCGGCCAGCCGCTCGGCGGTGACGGGCTTCAACAGGTAGTCCGTGGCGGCCTGCTCGAAGGCCCGCACGGCGTGCTCGGCATAGGCCGTCACGAACACCACGGGAATCTCATGGGCCAGCTCCGCCGCCAGGTCCAGGCCCGTGAGCCCGGGCATCTGGATGTCGAGGAACAGCGCGTCCACGGGCTCGCCCTGGGCCAGCCACGCCAGCACCGAAGGGCCGTCCTCCAGCTCCGCCACAACCTCGCAGCCTGCCTCCCGCAGCAGCCGCGTCAGGCGACGGAGGTTGAAGGGCTCATCCTCGGCCACCAGCACGCGCAGGACCTGGCCGCTCATGCGGGCACCTCGAGCCTCAGCTCGGCGATGGTCCAGTCGCCCTCGCGGGTGAGCTGCAGCGCGTCCGCCGGAGCGCCCTGCAGGCGGAGCCGCTCGCGCAGGTTCTTCAGGCCGATGCCCGTGCCCTCGCCCGCCGCCGGGGCCGGCCCGGTGTTGGCGACACGCACCCGGAGCAGGTTGGCCTCCCGGGAGATGCGCACGTCCAGGCTGCCGCCACCCACGGCCACAGAGACGCCGTGCTTGAGGGCGTTCTCCACCAGGGGCTGCACCATCAAAGGCGGGATCTCCAGCGCGTCGAGGGCCTCGGGCCAGTCCCAGGTTTCCCGGAGGCGGTGCCCCAAACGGAGCCGCTCCAAAGCCAGATGGTGTTCCACCAGGCGGCGCTCATCGCCCAGGGGCGCCCGCAATCGGGAGCCGTGCTCCAGCAGGGCGCGCAGCAGGTCCGACAGGCTGACCAGGGCGCGCTCTGCCGCCACGGGGTCCTCGCGCACCAGCTCCGTGAGGGCGCTGATGGCGTTGAACAGCACGTGGGGATTCATCTGGCCCTGCAGGGCCCGGGCCTTGGCCTCGTCCGCCGCCTGCTGCGCGGCCGTTGCCTGCAGTTCGGCCCGCTCGCGTCCCGCCAGAATCCAGCCCAGCAGCAGCCCGAAGGAGAAGTGCGCCAGGCCCAGCAGCCAGAGCCGGGGGTGGATCGCCAGCCAGCGAGCCTCCTCCGGGGGCGGGCGCAGGCCGCGGTGCATAGGGCCGCGCTCCATCATGCTCATGCCTGGGCCCATGCCTGGCCCCATGCCGGGCACCATGCCCCGGCCGGGCAGCGCCTGGGGGGCGACCGCGCCCAGGAGCAGCAGAATGCCCAGGGTCAGCGCGGCCATCCAGGGCAGGGCCTGGGCGGCCCCGCGCAGCACGCCGGCCATGGGCGCTTCATCGCCGGTCCACTGCCAGGGCAGCGGCACCAGCACCATGAAAAGCGCCACCCAGAGGACTGGCACCAGGGCCTCGACCAGGCCCGGCTCTGGGCCGCCCAGGAGCATCCGGGCGCCATTCCAGACCAGGCCGAACAGCAGTGCGGCGCCCCAGGTTCGGGGGCGCCGCAGCTGCTGGAAGGTGGTGTGCAGGACCGCAGAAGCGCGCATGGACTGTCAGGATACCGGGCTCGTCAGGGCTTCGCGGGGGGGCAGTCGTGGCCCATCATGCCGGGGCCACCGGGGCCGCGCCCCATGCCCATGCCGCCCTTGCCATGACGGCCCATGCCACGCTCGCCGCCAGGGCCCATGCCCCTGGGGCCCTTCTGGAACTTGGCCTTCTGCTCTGCGGTCAGGAGGGGCAGGATCTCCTGCTGCACGGCCCGGTGCTCGAGCATCATCTCGAACTGCGCTGCGGAGGCCTTGTCGTGCAGGGTCCGCAGAGCCTGGGCATCGGTGGCGGCATCCGCCATGGCGGTGCGCATGGCTTCGTGGGCGGCCTGGGCGGCCTCGCCCTTGGCCTTGATGGCGGCCTGGTGGCGCTCATGGATGGCCTTCACCTTGGTCTGCTGGTCCTCGGTGAGGTTCAGTCCCCGGAGACCGGGGCCCTGCTGGGCGCCGGGGCCACGGCCAGGAGCACAGCCAGGGCCACGGCCTTGGGCTGAAAGGGATGCGCCGATGGCCAGCATGGCCACGGTGAGGGCGGCAAAGCGAAGGGGGTGGGTGCTCATGGGTGACTCCTGGGTGGGGGGCGGGCTGTCCGTCCACACCAGGAGATACCCCTTCGCAGGGTTTGGTGCACCCGGCTCGATGGATGACACCTGCGGGGCATCGAATGACAGCCGCGGGGGGACGAATGGCGGCCCTTCCCGGGGGTTTCCGGGCCGGTCAGTTGCTCCGGAGGCGGCGGCGGCCGAGGGCGGCAATCTCAGCGGGCAGCGGATAGAGGGAGGCTTGGGTCACGGCGGTCTGCCCCTGCTGGGAGAGCACGTACTGCAGGAACTCCGAGATCTGCGGCGGCAGCGCCTTGCCGGGTTCCCGGTTGAGATAGAAGTAGTAGGTCCGGGAGAGGGGGTACTTGCCCGTGACCACGTTCTCCTGGTTTGGGGGAACCGGCTCCTTGGCCTGCAGGGGCGTCACGGCCAGGATCTTGTTCCGGGACAGCCAGCTGGAGAGGGTGGAGATCCCGATCCCGGAAGCATCCGTCATCACCGCCTCCGCGATGCCCGGCCAGTCCACCCGGTCAATGATGCTGGTCTTGTACTTGCCCTTCAGCATGACGACATCTCGGATGAGGGGCCTGGCAGCGGTGCCTTCTGCCCGCATGTAGGCCCGGATGGGCCGCTTGGTGAAGTCGCCCCGCACGCCCAGGTCGCCCCAGGTATCCACGGGAATGTCCGTCCGGTAGCCAGCATTGTGCGTGGTGGAATAGACGGCGTCCAGCTGGTCCATGCCAATGTCCCGGATGGGATTGGCCGGGTTCACGAACACGATGAAGGCGTCGTAGCAGACGACGAGTTTGGTGGCGGGGTAGCCATACTTCTTCTCGAAGGCCTGATACTCCTCCACCGTCATCTCACGGGGCAGGTGGATCAGGGACACGGTGCCGTCCATGAGGGCCTTGAGGGAGACGGAAGTCAGGGTCTGGGTCACCTTGAACTTGGCCTGAGGCTGCTGGGTCAGGAACCCGAGCTTCCACTCATCCCAGACATCCGTCAGGGCATCGGAACCCACGCACTCGATGACAGTGTCCACGGCCTGGGCAGGCGTATACGAAGGCAGGCCAGAGTCTACCTTGGCGGCGTACTGGACGACCCCCTGGCCAAGGAGCAGGGTGCTGATCGCTAGCGCAAAGAGGAAGGGACGCATGGGGACTCCCGATCGAGGCTTACCTGGGGGGACTCAACGAGAAGCGGATAGGTGGTTTCCCATACTAACCTTCCGTCCAGGCCACGCGCATTTCAAGGAGCCTTGGGCTCACGAAACAAACTAGTCCGAAACGTCTAGAAAAAAGCCCGTGACTACTCTTCCTCCGTCTCGCCGATGTCTTCGGGGATCCCCTCCCAGCGCTGGTGGGCCTGGAATCCCGGCTCTTCCAGCCGGGCCAGGAAGGCCGTCATGCGCGGTCCCCAGGAGGACCCCGCCACGGCGCCCTCGGGCACATGGGGCAGCAGCTCGGCGGGCGCGTCCTCAAGGCAGAGCTGGGTGAGCACCAGGCTCTGCCGGTAGCTCTCGCCCACGGGAGTGAGGTTGGCGGACAGGGTCTCGAGGATCTCTTCGAGGGGGGCTTCCTCGGAAAGACCTTCCGTGGCCGCCCCCAGCACCTCGACGGTCTTGAGCCGCGCCGTCAGGAGCTTCAGGTGCAGGCGTTCCAGGTCCCGCCGGGCCGCCCCGGAGGCCAGGGCATGGGCCGCATCTTCAAGGTGCGGGTGCAGTTTCCGGAACAGGAGGGAGAGGGCTGTCTCGGCGGGGGTCATCGGGTGGGTCGCGTCCATGATCCCAGCCTACTGCATCCTGTTGGACGAATGGACCCGCCTGCCTCAGCATGGGGGGCAGGAGTCTCCCATGTCGCCCTCGGATCTGCTGGACCTCACCACCCTCCAGAACCTGGTGGAATTGGATGACGGCGGCCACACACTCCTCGAAGAGATGCTGGAGATCTTCCGGGATGACACCCCGCGCCGCATCCAGGACATCCTCACCGCCGCCGCCAAGGGCGACGCCGAGGAGCTCTCCCGCGCCGCCCACGCCCTGAAGGGCGGTGCCGGAGCCCTCGGCGCGAAGGCCTTGCGCTACCTGGCCGCGGACCTCGAGGCCCTGGGCCGGGATGGCTCCGCCGATGCGGGCCCGGACCTGGATGCCCGGCTGGAGGCCTGCTTCCAGGCCTCCCAGGAAGCCCTCCAGGCCTATCTCACCGTCCTCAAGCAGAAACCCGCCGAGAGCTGACTCAGGGCGCCCCGTAGGGCTTCACGCCGGGGGTGCCCTTGGGTGGGGGCTGGTCGCTGATCTGGATGCGGCCGTTGGCGTCCGTCCACTGGTAGATCCGGCTGGCGGCCTGCTGCTGGGGGGTCGGCTCGGGCACGGCCTTCTCGTCATCCACCTTGAAGCCGCCCCGGCCCTTCTGCAGGAGGGCCATGCTGCCCGCCAGCTTGGGATCCGGCTGCACGGCCTTGCGGCGGTAGAGGTCCAGCACCCGGGGCACGTAGGCCTGGGTCTCGCGGAAAGGGGGGATGCCCTTGTGCCGGTTCACGGCGCCCTCCCCCGCGTTGTAGGCCGCCACGACCTTCGTGAGGTCGCCCTCGTAGTAGGTGTGGAGCCACTTCAGGTACTTCACTCCGCCGTTGATGTTCTGGCGGGGATCGAAGGGATCCAGGACCCCGAAGCGCTGCGCTGTGGAAGGCATGAGCTGCATGAGGCCCAGGGCCCCGGCCCGGGAGCGGGCCCGGTAGTTGAAGGCACTCTCGGCCTGGATGATGGCCCGGGCCAGGTGGGTGTCCACGCCTTCCACCGACGAGATTTCGTCCACCAGGGCGATGAGCTCTGGGCTGCGGAGGGCCTTGGCCATTTCGGCCGGCGTCACCGCGAGGCGGACCTTGCCGACCCCGACACTCTTGAGCACCAGACCCTGGCCCTTCATGTAGCTGGGCGGCAGGTTGTTGATGATCAGCCCGCCCTGCTTGTCGTAGTAGGTATAGAGGTAGGTGTTGCCAGGCTTCGCGGCAGACCTCGGCGACCCGGCGAGGAGCGTCAGGGCGGCCAAGGGAAGGATCAGGGCGAGGCGAAACATGCGGAGTACATGATACGCCGGGGAGGGTTGAGGTTCACCGAGCGGCGTGCGTGGCATAGGTCCACGTGGCTTACATGTTTCTCCGGTACTGCCCGCCCACCTCGTAGAGGGCCTGGCTGATCTGGCCCAGGCTGCAGACCTTGGCGGCGTTCAGCAGCTCCTCGAAGAGGTTGCCACCGGCGCGGGCCACTTCCTTGAGGCGCAGGAGGGCCGCCGGGGCCACATCGGCATTCCGGGCGTGGAAGGCCGCCAGGTTGTCGATCTGCTGCTGCTTCTCGGCCTCGGTGCTGCGGATCAGCTCCGGAGCGCCCAGCTCGGGGGGCTGGGGATTCAGGAAGGTGTTCACGCCGACGATGGGCAGCTCCCCGCTGTGCTTGAGGTGCTCGTAGTGCATGGACTCTTCCTGGATCTTGCCGCGCTGATACATGGTCTCCATGGCGCCCAGCACGCCGCCGCGGTCGCTGATGCGACGGAACTCGGCCAGCACAGCCTCCTCCACCAGCTCCGTGAGCTGCTCGATGAGGAAGGCGCCCTGCTGCGGGTTCTCGTTCTTCGCCTGGCCCAGCTCGCGGTTGATGATGAGCTGGATGGCGATGGCCCGGCGCACGCTCTCTTCGGTCGGCGTCGTGATGGCCTCGTCGTAGGCGTTGGTGTGCAGGCTGTTGCAGTTGTCATAGATGGCGTAGAGGGCCTGCAGGGTCGTGCGGATGTCGTTGAAGTCGATCTCCTGGGCGTGCAGGGAGCGGCCGCTGGTCTGGATGTGGTACTTGAGCTTCTGGCTGCGGTCGTTGGCGCCGTACTTCTCCTTCATGGCGATCGCCCAGATGCGGCGTGCCACGCGGCCGATGACACTATATTCCGCGTCGAGGCCGTTGCTGAAGAAGAAGCTGAGGTTCGGCGCAAAGTCGTCGATGTGCATGCCCCGGGAGAGGTAGTACTCGACGAAGGTGAAGCCGTTGGCCAGTGTGAAGGCCAGCTGGCTGATGGGGTTCGCGCCGGCCTCGGCGATGTGGTAGCCGCTGATGCTCACGGAGTAGAAGTTGCGAATCTTCTCCTCGATGAAGGTGGACTGGATGTCGCCCATGACCTTGAGGCTGAACTCCGTGCTGAAGATGCAGGTGTTCTGGGCCTGGTCTTCCTTGAGGATGTCGGCCTGCACCGTGCCGCGCACGGTCTGGAGGGCCTCCATGCGCAGCTTGGCGTAGACCTCCGGCGGCAGCACCTCGTCGGCGGTGGCGCCCAGCAGGGCGAGACCAAGGCCGAGGTTCCCCTCGGGCATCGTCTCCCCGTAGCGCGGGCGGGCCATGCCCTTGGCCTTGTACTTGGCGTCGATCTTGGCCTGGGCGGCCTCCAGCTGGCCGTGCTCCGCCAGCCAGGCCTCGGCGCGCTGGTCGATGGCCGCGTTCAGGAAGAAGGCCAGCACCGTGGGGGCGGGGCCGTTCACGGTCATGCTCACGCTGGAGGAGGGGCAGAGCAGGTCGAAGCCCGAGTAGAGCTTCTTCGCGTCGTCCACGGTGCACACCGAGACGCCGCTGTTGCCGATTTTGCCGTAGATGTCGGGGCGGACATGGGGGTCCTCACCATAGAGGGTCACGCTGTCGAAGGCGGTGCTGAGCCGCACGGCGGGCTGGCCCTTGCTCACGAAGTGGAACCGCTTGTTGGTCCGCTCGGGTGTGCCCTCGCCCGCGAACATGCGGGTCGGATCCTCGCCCACCCGCTTGTACTCGAAGACGCCGGAGACGTAGGGGAAGAAGCCGGGCAGGTTCTCCAGCAGCTGCCAGCGCAGCAGCTCACCCCAGCCCGAGTAGGACGGCAGGGCCACCTTGGGGATCATGGAGCCACTGAGGGACGCCGTGTAGTTGGCGGTGCGGATCTCGCGGCCACGCACCACGTAGACATTCTCGGGCTCGGTGTAGCTGCGCTTGACCTCGGCCCAGTCGTGGATGAGGCGGCGGCTCTCGCCGTGCAGCTCGCCCAGGTGCTCCTGGTAGCGCTGTCGGAGCAGGAGCACGGCGGCCCCCTGGTCGCCCTCGCCGGGTTCCACCAGGTGGATGGCGTCGTAGAAGGCGCCGGCGGCCGGCACCTTGTCGCCCAGGGCGCGGAGGCTGGCCCAGAGGGCGTGGCAGAGCTCTGCGGTCTCGGCCTGCCGGCGGGCCCAGGCCTTGTAGCCCTGAACGGTGTCGGCGATCTCGGCCAGGTAGCGCACGCGCTCCGGGGGGATGATGGCCGAGCGGCGGGGGTTGCCGGGTGCGGCCTCGAGCCGGGGCACCCAGTCCACGCTGGTCTTGGTGGCGATGGCCTTCACCAGGTTCACGAAGAGCCAGTTGGTGGCGGGATCGTTGAACTGGCTGGCGCAGGTGGCATAGACGGGCATGTCATCGGCGGGCTCGGAGAAGCGCTTGTGGGCCCGCTGGTACTGCTTGCGCACGTCGCGCAGGGCATCCTCGGCGCCGCGCTTGTCGGCCTTGTTCAGCACCACCACATCGGCGAAGTCCAGCATGTCGATCTTCTCGAGCTGGCTGGCGGCGCCGTATTCCGGCGTCATCACATACATGGCCAGATCCACCAGGTCCGCGATCTCGCTGTCGCTCTGGCCGATGCCCGCGGTCTCCACGATCACCAGGTCGTAGCCCGCGTCCTTGGCGGCCAGGATGCTGGCGGCCAGGGCCTCGCTGGTCGCCCGGTGGGCGGCGCTGCGGGTGGCAAGGCTGCGCATGAACACGCGGTCTCGCAGCTCCGGATGGTAGAGCGTGTTCATGCGGATGCGGTCACCCAGCAGGGCGCCGCCGGTCTTGCGCTTGGAGGGGTCCACGCTGAGCACCGCCACCTGCATGTCTGGGAAGTCCACCAGGAAGCGGCGCAGCAGCTCATCGATGAGCGAGGACTTGCCGGCGCCGCCCGTGCCGGTGATGCCGAGGACCGGGATGGTCCGGGTGGGCTGACTCGGGGGCGTGGCCACGGCCTCGCCGAGCTCGATCTGGGTGATCCGCCGGGCCAGGGTGTGGAACTCGGGCGTGGTCCGGGGATCCACGTCGCAGCGCTGCACCATGTCGTCGATCATGCCCTGGAGGCCCATGTGGCGGCCGTCCTCGGGGCTGTAGATCCGCGCGACGCCGTAGGCCTGCAGCTCCTGGATCTCCTCCGGGGAGATGACGCCGCCGCCGCCGCCGAAGATCTGGATGTGGCCAGCGCCGCGCTCGCGCAGCAGGTCCACCATGTACTTGAAGTACTCCACGTGGCCGCCCTGGTAGCTGGAGAGGGCGATGCCCTGGGCATCTTCCTGGATGGCGGTGTCGACGATGTCCTGCACGGCGCGGTTGTGGCCCAGGTGGATGACCTCGCAGCCGGTGGCCTGCAGGATGCGTCGCATGATGTTGATGCTGGCGTCGTGGCCGTCGAAGAGGCTGGCGGCAGTGACGAAGCGCACCTTGTGCTTCGGGACATAGCCCTCCCGGGGGAGAGACTCGAGCTCGGGTACGGCAGGCGTGGGCATGGATTCCCCCCTTATCGGACGAACCCCTAGTCTAACGGCCATCGGCTCCAGTATGAGCTTCTGTTCATTGGAGTTTCAGAGCGTCTGACAGTGCCCTGAAGTCAGTTCTCCTCCAGCAGACCCACCGGGAAGCGGTCCTCCATGAGGCTCTGCCGCTCCCGCAGGTGCTGGATCAGGGCGTGCCACTTCGGCAGCCCCCGCAGCGGCTCCAGCATGGGGCTGCGCTCGTACCACTCCGTGCAGCCGAACCCGCGCGCGAAGGCCCGGGTGGCCATCTCCATGGCACTGGCCCGATCCCCGATCAGGGCATAGGCCTCCGCGAGCCGGATGGTGAACTCGCCGTCGGGCTCGCGCATGCCGATGCGCTCCTGGTCATACTCCCGGAGCTTCTTCCAGGCCTCCTCCTTCCGGCCCTCGAGGATGAGGTCATAGATCTCGCTCAGGCGCAGGATGTTCGGGTAGCCGTGGGCCAGGGTCGAAGCCATCCGGAACTCCTGATGGGCCAGCTCCCGGTCGCCCCGCACCAGGGCCAGGTAGCCCCGATAGAAAGGCAGCACCCCGGAGGTGCTGCGCAGATGGCCCGGCTGCTCCTGGAGGCTGGCCTCGAAGCGCGCGACCTCCCCGGTGTAGAGGCAGGTGATGTCCACGGCCTGGGGGGCAAGCCGGGCAAAGGCCAGCTCATCGCGCAAGTCCATGGCCCGGCGGGCCAGGGGCAGCAGGCCCGCGCCTCGCGCCGCATAGGCGATGCCCGTCAGCAGGGTCGGATTGTAGGGTTGCTTGCGGCGCGCCTGGAGCAGCAGGTCCAGGGCCTCCCGCTGGTTGCCGCTGTCCGATCGGAGCAGGGAGAGCAGGAAGGCCGCCCGGGGATGTCCAGGCGCCAGGACCAGCCCCCGCTGCAGCAGGGCTTCTGTTTCAGACTGCTCGGCGCGGAAGCTCCCGGGTCGGTCGAGCGTCCACCGGTAGCGGAGGTTGCCCAGCAGGATCCAGGTGCCGGCACAGGCGGGTTCCTGACGGGTCCCCCGCTCGGCGAGGGCCATGGCCTGTTCCAGGTTCTGGTTTCGCAGCCGCCAGGCCGCCGCCTGGACCATGTCCCAGAACACGCCCGGAGCGCGGGGAGCCAGGAGGGTTGGCGTGACCTTGACGACCCGGGGGAACTCCCGAAGCAGGGTCTCGAAGGCCTCGGCAGGCGGGAGCGCCGTGGCCTGGTGGACCACCCAGCCCGGCGCCTTCCCCTTCTCAAGCTGCCGACCCCACACATGCCGGTAGGAGAGCTCAAGGTTCTGCCCCTGGCGCCGGGGCTCGAGCTGAAGGAGCAGGGTGTGCCGCTGCCCCCGCAGGAGCTCCAGGTCGGCGGGTACCTCCGTCACGCTGGTCACCGCGAAGCCCCCGTAGTATTCCAGGTGCTCCTGGACCAGGGCGCCGATGGCCCGCGCCTGCCCGGTCTCCAAGGTGGGTACCGTGGCGGCAGCGGAGGAGGTGACCAGCACCACCCTGAGGGGAGACCGGACCCCCTGACGGGCCAGCATCCAGGCCAGCCCGATCCCCCCCACCAGCAGGAGCAGGAAGGCGGCTCCGAGGAGGAGGGCCGTACGCGAGGGGCGGGGAAGCGACCGGGACATCGCCTCCCAGGATAGATCATCCCCCCGTGGCACCATAATCATCCTGGGAGCTCCCATGATCCGCGCCACCCTGCTCGCCGTGACCGTCCTCGCCCTGTCCGCCCAGACCCTGCCCAAGCCCCCGGTCCCCACCGAGGACGCCACCATCGAGCGCTTCCGGGCCCACGCCAAGCCGCGCAAGGTCGCGCCGGCGGCGGCGCTCAGTGCCGAGGAACGGAACACCATCCGGCGCTTCAAGGAGGCCAAACCCAGCGTGGTGTTCGTCTCGGCGGTCGCCCCGGTCCGGGACCTGAGGACCATGGATGAGACCAAGATCCCCACCGCCCGGGGCACTGGCTTTGTCTGGGACGAGTGGGGCCACGTGGTCACCAACCACCACATCATCACCGTGGAGGACGGCGGCAAGCGGCTTGGCGATGTGTCGGAGGTGGAGGTCACGCTCTCCGACGGCAAGACCTACAAAGGCCGGGTCATCGGCACCAGCTTCGCCTATGACATTGCCGTGCTCCAGGTCTTCGCGCCCCTGGATGCCATGCCACCCATCCCCCTCGGACGCAGCAAGACGCTCCAGGTGGGCCAGACTGTACTCGCCATCGGCAACCCCTTCGGCCTGGACCACTCCCTGAGCCGGGGCGTCGTCTCGGGGGTCAAGGACCGCGGGATCGACACGGGCTACAACACTCACATCCTGAACGCCATCCAGACGGATGCCGCGGTGAATCCGGGCAACTCCGGGGGCCCCCTCTTGGACAGCGGCGGTCGCCTCGTTGGCATGAACACGGCCATCATGGCCACGAAGGGAGAGGGTTCGGTCGGCGTCGGGTTCGCGATCCCCGTGGATACCCTCAACCAGATCGTGCCCCAACTCATCGCCCGGGAGCGCCTGGTGTCTCGCCGCATGGGTTTCGACGTCCTGGGGGCCGCTGCGGCCCTGCAGAAGTTCGGCCTCACCCGGGGCCTGCTGGTCATCAAGGTGGATCCCGACACACCCGCCGGCCGCGCAGGCCTGCGGGCCCTGGAGCTGGACGAGCGCGGCACCGTGAAGGCACCGGGGGACATCCTGCTGGGCTACCAGGGCCGGGTCATCGAGAACGAAGGGCAGTTCATGGCCATGCTGGAGCTTGAACCCCCCGCCGATGAAGTGGTCTTCGATGTGCAACGGGGGGATCAGGTCATCAAAGTGGTGCTCCACCTCAACAAGAAGGGTGAAGGGTCCCCCGAAGAGAAGGTCCGCAAGCCGGTCATTCCTGCGGTCTGATCACTTCCGCGCGGGCACCTGGATCATGGGCGTGGCGCCGCCCATGGGGGTGATGATCAGGTTGCCCTTGGCGCCGATGTCGCGCAGGGCCTGGATGCGCTGGTACTCGATGATCTGGGGTGTGAGGCTCTGGCTGACGATCTGCTGGGCCTTGGCCTGGCCTTCCGCCTCGATGCGCTTGCGCTCGGCCTCCTGCTTTTCCTTCTGCAGCACGAAGGCCATCTTCTGGGCGTCCTGGTCCGCGGCGATCTTGTCGTTGATGGCCTTGGTGATCTGGTCCGGCAGCAGCACGTTTCGCAGCAGCACCTGCTCCATGACGATGCCGCGCTCCATGAAGGCCGTGGTGAGGGTCTTGGTGACGTTCTCCACGAAGCCCATGCGGTGGGTGGTGTAGAGCTCGGTGGCCGTGAGGCCTGCGGCAGCGTCGCGAAGGGAGGTGCGGATCTGGCTGCGGAGGATCTGGCCTTCCACGTCCGTGCCGATCTTCTCGTAGATCTTCGGGCAGCGCTCCTGGTCCAGGTGGTAGAAAACGGTGGCGTCCAGCTTCACGGTGAGGCCGTCCGAGGTGATCACGGGGATGGAGTCGTCGCCCTTCTTCTGGCCCTCATCGCCGATGCCCGACATGGTGTAGTTGCGGGTGCGGACCTCCATCTCCACCACCTGGGAGAAGGGGTTGATGAAGTGCAAGCCCGCGGGCAGCACCTGTGTCCGGACGGTGCCGAAGAGCACGACCACGCCCGCCTGGCCCGGCGGGATGATCACGGCCATGGACGCCAGGAGGACCACCAACCCCAGGGCCAGGGTCACCCACTGGACCACGATGAGCCGGGCCGAGAGCGGGAAGCCCAACTTGGTCTTCATGCGCCAGGCGATGCCGGCGATGAACAGGAGCAGGATGGCAATCAGGACCATGGGTCCCTCCGGGGGGAACGGGCGGCCACCATCTTATTAATGGTGGGGGTGTTCGTCGAGCGGAGCAGGTGGCAGGGTCACCTTGGCCGGACGGGCCTCGGGATCCAGGAACCTCAGGGGCACCCGCAGGGGTTCATCCATGCTGGAGCACTGGAGGATCAGCATAGCCTCTGCCGTGGTTCCGGTGCGCTGGATCCGCAGCCGGTGCCGGAGGGCCTCGGGGCCGGGTGCGTCAAGGAGCCGGAAGCCCTTCCCTTCGATCGTGGCCCGGTGGATCCGGAAGGGCTTGCCATCGCGGGCGGTCAACTCGAGCTCCAGGCGCGTGGTCTTCCGGTCGCCGAACACCAGCCGCGAGGGCGAGGGCATCACCGCGGTCGCGAGGCGCCAGTCCAGGTAGAGGGTGAACAGCGGCTGCCGGGGACCATTGGTGGCCACCTTCAGGACCTCCAGCCCTGCGGCCATGCCAGGCTCGAGTCGCTCGGGCCGCAGCCGCACCCGCAGCTCGGCGCTGGCGCCCTCATGGAGCAGCTCCGTGTCGAGGTAGGCGGGCACGGCGCTGGCCCGCACCAGCTTGAGGGGCTCGCCGCCCTCGCGGGTGAACCGGTAGCGGGCCTCGGGGCGCTCATGCCGGGCCACCTCACCGAAGCTCTTGCGGAGGCCGTCCACGCTCACCTCGGGGCGCACCTCCACGTCGTAGCGCAGGATGTAGTTGGGCTGGGCCGGGTCGTCGGTGCCCAGGCGCACCGCCCCCTTCACCAGGCCCTCCATGCCCTCCGTGGCCACCTGCAGCCGCACCAGGCGGACCTCCCCGGGCTGCAGGGGTGCCGCGAGTTGGGCCGGGTCGAGGCTCACGCCCAGAGAGAGATCCAGCACCCGGAACCGGAAGGGGCGGTCGTGCAGGCTCTTGATGCCGAAGACAGCTTCTCGCACCTCCCGGGGTCCGGCGCTGCCGAGGTGCGCCGGGAAGGGTGTGGTCAGCTCGATGCGCGCCGGAGGAGCCGCCTCGGGCTTCAAGGCTGGGGTCGGCACTTGCAGCAGGAGCAGGGCGGTCAGGAGGAGCATGGCGGTTCCCGGAGAGTCTCCAGTGTGCGGCGAATGGGCTGCGGCTGCGCAGGTCAGTCCCAGTGGCGAACCCAGGTGGGGTGGTTGAGACCCTCGGCGGTCCGCAGGCCCGTTTCCACGGCCACTGGTTCGATGCCCAGGGCCCGCAGGGCGGCCTGGAGGGACTCGGCCCGCAGCTTCTGCAGCTCGGGCTTGATCCCCTTGGTCGCGGGCACCTGCACCGCCCAGCGTCCCTCGGCACCCCAGGACTCGACCCAGGTCTCCAGCTTCCGCACACCTCCGATGCTGAGGTCCGAGCGACCGGGCAGGAAGAAGAGCAGGCCTTCCCGCGGGGGCGGCTCCGCGCTGGCCTTCGGTTTGGGCAGCGACACCAAGGGCGCGGGATCCAGAGAGGACGCCGCGGGCAGTCGCCGCAGCTCCGACCGCAGGACCAGGTCCCCCTTCATGGGGTAGCTCCCTTCCAGGGGCTCGAACAGCGCGTTGGCGCGTCCGGGCCGACTCTCGATCACCCGGAGGTGCCCCAGGATCACCGCCGCGTCGGCCCGCTTCACGAGCAGCCGATCCCCCACGCGGAGGCCCGGGTCAAGATCCCCCGCCACGCCGTAGATCCGGTCCGCGATCTCGTAGGGCGGCGGGCCCCGGCGCTCCACCGCGACGATGTGGAGGGGCACCTGGGCTCCGAGGAGTCCGGCGAGACCAAGGCTGAGCAGAAACCACCGCATGGGGGGCTTATCGGCAGGACGGCGGCCAGGACATTAGGAGTTGGCGCCTCTGCACCCTAGAAGGGCTGGATGCCCAGCTCCCGGAGGAGGTCCCCCAGCAGGTAGAGCGACCCCGAAACCAGCCGCGGCGCGTCTGACGTTGAGCGCAGCCGGGCAGCGGCTTCCTGGATGCTGAGCAGGGGCGCCTCCAGCCTCCAGGCCTCTCGCAGCGGGGCCGCCTTGGCGTAGCGGGGTGCGTCGCCCTGGATGAAGGTGACCGACAGGGGCCGCATGCGCTTCAGCTCCTGCGCCACGCCCGCCAGATCCTTGTCCCCCATGGCGCCGAAAAAGAGATGGGGCCGGACCCCGCAGGCAAGCGCATGGTCCGCCAGGGCGCGGGCTCCCTCGGGATTGTGGGCGCCGTCCATCCACACGCCGGAGAGCATGGGCACCTTCCAGAGCCGGCCCGGCCAGCGGGTGGCCGCCACTCCAGACCAGAGGTGCTCCTCGGGGATGGGGAACCCCAGCGCCTGGAGCTGCCGCACCGCCTCGAAGGCCGTGGCCAGGTTGTCCAGCTGGTGGAGGCCCGGGAGCGCCACGTGCTTGCCAGCCACTCGGGAGTGGTCCCAGCGGATGTCGGCGGGACCGAGCCGCGGCGCCGGATGCAGGACGGGCGAGGTGGGCAGCAGGGGACGAATCCAGTCCGGATCCAGCGAAGGCCCCAGCACGAGCGGCCGACCGTCCCGGGCCGTACAGAGCTTCTCCCGAGCGATGGCCTCGCGGGTGTCGCCCAGGTACTCCTGGTGATCGAGGCCGATGGTGGTGACGATCGTGAGGATGGGGTCTGTGGCGTTGGTCGCATCCCAACGACCGCCCATGCCCACCTCCAGGATGGCCACCTCTACGCCGGCCATGCGGAACGCCGACAGGGCCGCCGTGATCATGAGCTCGAAGTAGGTGGCCTGCAGGCCCAGCCGGACCTCGGTCTCGAAGGCCTCCCCCAGCAGCAGGTCCAGCGCGCCTGTGCCGATGGGGTGGCCATCCACCCAGATGCGCTCGGTGACATCCGCGAGGTGGGGCGAGGTGGTCCAGCCCACCACCAGACCCGCGGCCCGGAGCATGTGCGCCAGGAAAGCGCCGGTGCTGCCCTTGCCGTTGGTCCCGGCGATGAGAATGATGGGGAACCCCGCCTCCGGGTGGCCGAGCCCGCCCAGCAGCGCGTGGATGTTCTCCAGCCCGCACTTGATGCCGAGGTGCCCCCGCTCCTGGAGGCGCGGGATGTGGCTGGGCTGGAACGCGCCGATCACCGGGAGCCGCTGTTCAGGTGGTCGACGGCATCATCCACGCCAGGCAGGCGGCGATGAAGTCCTTCAGGTGGTCCCGGTTCACGACCTTGTCCACCATGCCGTGCGCCTGCAGGAATTCGGACCGCTGGAAGCCCTCCGGGAGGCTCTGCTTGATGGTCTGCTCGATGACGCGGGGACCGGCGAAGCCGATGAGGGCCTTGGGCTCGGCGATGTTCAGGTCGCCCAGCATGGCGTAGCTGGCGCTGACGCCCCCGGTGGTGGGATCGGTCAGGATGCTGAGGTAGGGCAGGCCCGCCCGCTCGACCTTGGCCAGGGCCGCGCTCACCTTGGCCATCTGCATGAGGGACAGGGTGCCCTCCTGCATGCGAGCGCCGCCACTGCAGCTGACGATGAGGTAGGCGCACTGCTTCTCGATGGCCCGCTCGGCGCCCAGGCGCAGCTTCTCGCCCACAACGCTCCCCATGCTGGCGGCCAGGAAGTCAAAGTTCATGATGGCGGTCACCACAGGGTGGCCCGAGAGGGTGCCCTCCACCACGATCGCCGCATCCTCGGTCTGGCCGTCCTGTTCCAGCTTCTTCAGCTGGTCCTTGTAGCTCTTGATGGCCACGAACCCCAGGGGATCGGCGCTGCGCAGCTCCCCGAACAGCTCGGTCCACCCGGCGTCCATGAGGTTCTCGAGGCGCTCCTCCACACCGATGCGGAAGTGGTAGCCGCACTTGGGGCAGACGTTGTGGGTGTTGACCAGCTCCTTGCGGTAGATGAGCTCCTTGCAGGCCTCACACTTGATCCACAGCCCCTCGGGGACCCGGACGGTCTTCTCTTCGACGGCGGTCTTCTGCAGGCGTTTCTTGACGAACCAGGACGACATGGCGGACTCCTACCGGTGACGTGGAACGGGTCCTAGCGGCGCTTGGCCGGACCGGACTTCAGCGCCTCGAAGAGACGGTCGAGCTCGGCCTCGCTGCCGAAGTGCATCACCAGAGTTCCGGACTTGCCCTTGGACTTGATCTCGATGTGGGTGCCCCAGGACTGGGTGAGCTCCTCCGCGGCGGCCTTGATGAAGATGTCCTGGGGGTGCCGCTTTCGGGTCTTGGGCCGGGCCAGCTTCTGGAGGTGCTGGATGCGGGCCTCGAGCGCCCGCACACTCAGCTGCTGCGCCACCACTTCGTGGGCCAGCTGCTCCTGGAGCCGCAGATCGGCGACCCCCAGCAGCACCTTGGCGTGGCCCGTGCTGAGCCGCCCCTTCGCCACATCCTGCTTCAGCTCGGCGGGGAGCCGCAGCAGGCGCAGGGTGTTGGCCACCTGGGGGCGGGACTTGCCGACCCGGTCGGCCACCTGCTCCTGGGTGAGGCGGAGGTGCTCGCCCAGTTGCCAGTAGGCGGTGGCCTCTTCGATGGGGTTCAGCTCCTGGCGCTGGATGTTCTCCACCAGGGCGATCTCCAGCAGCTGGTCATCCGGGACTTCCTTGATCACCACGGGAACCATGGCGAGACCCGCCTTGCGGGCCGCCCGCCAGCGACGCTCCCCGGCGATGATCTCAAACTGCTCGCCGACCTTGCGGACCACGATGGGCTGCACCATGCCGTGCTGCTTGAGGCTCTCGGCCAGCTCATCCAGGGCGGTCTCGTCGAAGTTGGTACGGGGCTGGGCCCGGTTCGGCAGCAGGCTGCCGAGTGGCAGCTCCCGCTGGGGGGAGTCCTCGGGCGCCATCTGGCTCATGAGCGAGGTCAGTCCCCGGCCCAGGGCCGGACGCTTCAACGGGATCATCAAGCTTCCCTCCTGGCCAGTGTCTCCTGGCCCACCCACTCTCTCGCGAGGGCGAGGTAGGCCTGAGCGCCCTTCGAGCGCAGATCATAGAAGGCGACCGGCTTGCCGTGGCTGGGCGCTTCGGCCAGGCGGATGTTCCGGGGGATCATGGTCTCGAAGACCTTGCCCGGGAAGGCGTGGCGCACCTCTCTGGCCACCGCGGCGCCGAGGTTCGTGCGTTCCTCCGCCATGGTGAGCAGGATTCCGCCCAGCTTGAGCCGGGGGTTCGGACCAGCCTGGATGCGGCGCAGCGTCTCGGTCAGCTCCGCCAGGCCATCCAGGGCGAAGAACTCGCACGGCATGGGCACGATGACCTCGTCCGAGGCCGTGAGGGCATTGAGGGTGATCATGCCGAGGCTGGGGGGCGGATCGATGAGGATGTAGTCGAAGCGGTGGATGAGCGGGGCGAGGGCCTGTTTGAGCACCTGGAGCTGGGGCATCTCGAAGAGCTCGAACTCCAGCTGCGCGAGATCCTTGCCTGCGGGGAGCACCTGCAGCATCGGCACTTCCGTGCTGAGGAGCAGCGCCTCTGCCGGTGCGCCCTTCATGAGGGCGTAGGAACCGGCGCGGTGGTCCGGCTTGGCAAAGCCCAGGCCCGTGGTGCTGTGGCCCTGGGGATCGAAGTCCACCAGCAGGACCATCTTCTCCATCATGGCGAGAGAGGCGGCCAGGTTGATGGCCGTCGTGGTCTTCCCAACGCCGCCCTTCTGGTTCGCCAGAGCCACCACCCGGGCGCGCATCAGGCCGCCCTCAACATCGCGCAGGCGCTCGTCGAACCAAGCATCTCGGAATCCCTTCGGGTGTGGAACATATCAGTCTAGCAGGTTGGGTTCCACGGCGAAGAGGGGGCGGGCTACTCGCTCAAGCGCAGCAGCTGCGAGGGATCTGGATGCACCACACCGAGGTCACGGACGGGGCCGGTGAGCCACAGCTCCCGCCAGGCGCCCTTGGCGTCCAGCTCCAGCGTGACCGTCACCACCTCACCACTGGCGGTGTGGAGGCGCCAGGCAGCGAGGCCTTCGGTGCGCGCCAGCCAGGCCGCAGCGACCGCGCACCCGGTGCCGCAGCAGAGGGTCTCGCCTTCCACACCGCGCTCCCAGGAGCGGATCCTCGCCTCGCCGGGCGCGAGTACCTCGACGACGTTCACGTTGGTTCCGCCGGGGGTCGCCGTGTGGTGCCGAAGGGGCGGCGCGAACGCGGCGAGGTCGAGCGCAGCCACCGAGGGCACACGCACCACCAGCTGTGGATTGCCGATCCAACCGAAGCCGGCGGACTGCGTCATCGGCATCGGAACATCGCGCAAGCCGAAGCCCGCACCCTCGGGCATGCGGATGCCGACCTCGTCACCGACGCGACGAAGCAGGATGTGCTCGCCGTTGGAGATGGCCTCGATCAGGCCGCCCTCGGGAGCCCCCGGGAGGCATATTGCGGCCCTGCTTCCGTTGGAACAAAAGGACTTGGAGCCATCAGCATCCCAGTGGTCCAGGGTCCAGGACCCTGTTCCGGGTGTTTGCATCAAAAAAAGGCCATCTAAACCGAATCCCGTCCCCTTTGGGCACAGCAGGCGAGCGTAGCTTGCTCCAGGGCAATCTTTACCCTCTTCCGCCCAGAGGTAGCCGAACCGATTCCCCGACGCGGCCGCCAGCCAGAGATCCAAGCTAGCGCTCACGATTCCGGAAGGTGTAGACGGTCTCCCCTTTGCGCGCATAACCCTGTCGGCGGGCCAGCGCCTCCATCAGCTCAGGGTCCTTCGCCGCAAGCCGCTGGACCTCGTCCAGCAGCTCGCGGTTGCGGTGGTTGAGCTCCACCAGACGGGCCCGGGCCGAGGCTAGCTCGGCCTCCCGCCGGTTCAGCTCGGGGATGCCCCCCTGCGAGAAGAACATGGCCATGAGCGACAGGAATCCCGAGACTCCGAGGACGCCCCACAGGGTGGAGGACTTCAGGAGCCAGTTGGCGTTCATGAGGGGTGGTCTCCCAAGAGAGCCAGGACGCTCCTAGCTGAGGCAGGATCCGAAGGCCTCGCGGCCGGCATAGCGGGCCGCGGCGCCCAGCTCCCATTCGATCTGGAGCAGGCGGTTGTATTTGGCGACCCGGTCCGTGCGGCAGGGGGCGCCAGTCTTGATCTGGCCCGCGCCGGTGGCCACGGCCAGGTCGGCGATGAAGGTGTCCTCGGTCTCACCGCTGCGGTGGCTGATGATGGCCCGGTAGCCCGCCTTGTGGGCCATGTCCACGGCCCGGAGGGTCTCGGTGACGGTGCCGATCTGGTTCAGCTTGATCAGGATGGCGTTGGCCACGCCCTCCTTGATGCCCTTGGCCAGGATGGCCGGGTTGGTCACGAAGAGGTCGTCGCCCACCAGCTGGGTCTTGGCGCTCATGGCCACCGTCTGGGCCTTCCAGCCCTTCCAGTCACCCTCGGCGAAGCCATCCTCGATGGAGATGACCGGGTGCCGGGCCACGAGGCCCGAATAATACTCAACCAGTTGGGCGGGGGTCTTGGTGCCACCGTCCAGGGTGTAGGCCTTGCCCGTGTGGAACTCGCTGGCGGCGCAATCCAGGCCCAGGAAGATGTCCTTACCGAGCTTGTAGCCCGCCTTCTTGATGGCCTCTCCGATGAGCTCGAGGGCTTCCTCATTGGAGCCCAGGTTCGGGGCAAAGCCACCTTCGTCCCCCACGCCCGTTGCCAGCTTGCGGGCCTTCAGGACGCCCTTCAGGGCATGGTAGACCTCAGCCCCCCACCGGAGGGCCTCCCGGAAGCTGGGGGCGCCCACGGGCAGCACCATGAACTCCTGGATGTCCACGTTGTTGTCCGCGTGGGCGCCGCCGTTGAGGATGTTCATCATGGGCACCGGCAGCAGGCGGGCCGAGGCCCCACCCAGGTAGCGGTACAGGGGCATGCGGACCGCCTTGGCAGAGGCATCTGCCAGGGCCATGGAGACGCCCAGAATGGCGTTGGCACCCAGGCGGCCCTTGTTCTCGGTGCCATCCAGGTCGCACATCAGCTCGTCCAGCTCGGCCTGCTGGAAGGGGTCCATCCCTTGCAGGGCTGCCGACAGCTCGATATTGATGGCGTCCACAGCGCCCTGGACACCCTTGCCCAGGTAGCGCTTCTTGTCGCCATCGCGGCGCTCGAGGGCCTCGCGGCTCCCGGTGGAGGCACCGGAAGGGACAATGGCCTGACCGGCCGTCCCATCGGATAGTTGCACCCTCGCCAGCACGGTGGGGTTCCCACGGCTGTCGAGCACTTCGAGGGCGGAGACACGGTCGATGATGTTCATGGGCTCACCCGGCTCAGAGAGGCGCGCCAGCGCGCCTCTCTGAATCATAGCCAGGTTGCGTGTGACCGAAGCGCCTACTTCTTGGCGGCCTTCTTGGGGGCGGCCTTCTTGGGGGCGGCCTTCTTCACGGCGGGCTTCTTGGCAGCGGCCTTCTTCACGACGGCCTTCTTCACGACAGCCTTCTTCACGGCGGCCTTCTTGGGGGCGGCCTTCTTCACGACGGCCTTCTTCACGGCCGGCTTCTTGGCGGCGGCCTTCTTCGGCGCGGCCTTCTTCACGGCGGCCTTCTTGGGGGCAGCCTTCTTCACGACGGCCTTCTTCGCGGCCGGCTTCTTGGCGGCGGCCTTCTTCGGCGCGGCCTTCTTCACGGCCTTCTTCACGGCCGGCTTCTTGGCGGCGGCCTTCTTGGGGGCAGCCTTCTTGGGGGCGGCCTTCTTGGCGGCGGGCTTCTTGGGGGCAGCCTTCTTCGCTGGCTTCGGAGCTTCAGCGGGAGGAGGGAGGAGGGGGGTTTCGGCCATGGGTGGCTCCTTTACGCCCTTTTGGGCGGGGTTGGAAGGGGTCGTGCGGGAAGACGGCTTGCCCTTGGCATCTTTCGCGCCAGGTTGGACCGGATCTTTCCGCGGGGTGGATATGCGTTCCTTGGCCGCCGGAACGGCCGTGGGGGCTTGCGCCGCGTCTGCGGCAGAGCCGGTCTTGCCCTTGGGCTTCGCGGCTTTTTTCGGAGGCTCCACGCCGGCCAGGATCTGGGCCAGGCGCTTGCCGGGATAGTAGTCATCGAGGAGGGCGTCGCCGATCAACAGACCGTGAAGGCCGAGGGCCTCCGCCTGCTTGATCTGCTCCAGACGCTGGATACCACCCTCGATCATTTTCAGGCAGCTCTTGGGCACTTTCTTGACGAGCGCCACGGCCTGATCCCAGGAGGCTTCCCAGGTGTCGAGGTTGCGGCCCACGGCGCAGATGATGTCGGCCCCGGCCTCGAGGGCGCGCTGCAGCTCAGCCTCGGAGGTGGCCTCCACCACGACGTCTAGCCCCTTGCTGGTGGCAAACTTCAGGAGGGTCTGGAGACGGTCCTGGGAGAGCAGCGCCGGCATCAGGTAGATGGCATCGGCGCCGAGGATCTTGCTCTCTTCGACCTGGTACTCCTCGAAGATGAACTCGCGGCGGATCAGAGGCAGCTTCACCTGGGCTCGCACTTCGGAGAGGTGTTTGTCGTCGCCGAAATAGAGGAACTTGTCCGTGGCAACCGACAGGGCCCGGGCACCGTTCTCGGCCAGACTTTTCGCATGCGTCGAAGCTTTGTAGGCTTCCCGGACCTGCCCGCGACCCGGATCTCCCCCGGCGACTTCACCCAAGATGGTGATTCCAGGCTGGCTGAGCTCTTCTTTCAGAGAGTGGTGGCCCTTGTAACCGTCCTTTACCGCCACGGGGCCCCTCTGCTTCTTGATTTCCACATCAAGGGCCTTAAAGATGGCGACTTTCTTTAGCATTTACCACGCTCCAAATCTCAGATACCTCACTGCTGGCCCTATGCGGAAGATGGTTGGCCAATATCCCTCTGATTCAACATGAAACCAGCGATCTGGATGAGGTCAACAGCAAAAAACAAAAAATCTTCATTTTTTTTGACGCTACCGCCTCGCCGAGTGCTCATTCTTTTCCGCTGTTCGAGACCCCGCAGTGCGCGACACTTGATGAATCCGATGCCGAGGTACCCCATGACGGTCCACCTGCTCGACCACCCTCTCGTCCACCACAAGCTCTCGCTCATCCGCGACCGGAAAACGCCCGGGAGCTTGTTCCGCGCGCTCACGGAGGAAGTCGGACTGCTGCTCGCCGTGGAGGCGACGCGCGATCTGCCGACGGATTCCGTGGTCGTGGAGACGCCCCTCGAGCGCACAGGCACGCGCCGACTGAAGCCGCTGGATCCCGTGCTGGTGCCCGTTCTCCGGGCCGGCCTCGGGCTGCTCCCATCCTTCCTCAAACTACTGCCGACGGCGAAGGTCGGGCACCTCGGACTCTATCGGGACCATGACTCGCTGGTGCCCGTGCCCTACTACCGCAACTTCCCGCCGCTCCTGGAGGCGCGTCCCGTCTTCGTGCTCGACCCCATGCTCGCCACAGGCGGAAGCGCCTCAGAGGCCGTCCGACAGCTGAAGTCTGCTGGGGCGATCACGCTCACGTTGGTGTCCGTCCTGGCCGCACCCGAGGGCATCGAGCGATTGCAGAAGGACCACCCGGACTTAACCATCGTCGTGGGTGCAATCGACCGCCAGCTCAACGAGAAGGGCTACATCCTGCCCGGTCTCGGCGACGCGGGGGACCGGCTCTTCGGAACCGCCTGAACCTCGCACCCCGGCCTCTGGGCAACTTGCGCGACGGTATGATCGGCCTCATGCCCACCCTCTCCCTGGCGATGATCGTCAAGAATGAAGCCGCCAACCTGCCGCGCTGCCTGCGGTCGGTCCAAGGCCTGGTGGATGAGGTGATCCTCGTGGACACCGGCTCCACGGACGACACGGTGGCCATCGCCATGGCCCATGGAGCCAAGGTCAGTCACTTCGAGTGGGTCGATGACTTCGCCGCGGCTCGCAACGAGAGCCTGCGCCGGTGCACAGGCGACTGGGTGCTGGTGCTCGACGGGGACGAGTCCGTGGACGCGCTGGACCATGCCCGCATCCGGAGCGCCTGCATGGAGGATGGCACCGCAGGCTACTTCCTTACCCTCCGGAACTATGTTCTGGATGCCGGCGGCGTCCTGCTCGACCAGGTCATCCGCCCGAACGACACCCCCTACCAGGAGGGTTCCGAGTACGACCACTTCGCGGACTTTCCCTCAGTCCGCCTGAGCCGCCGGTTCGCAGACCTCCGCTTCGAGGGGCGCATCCACGAGCTGCTGGCCCCCTGCTTCCTGGAGCGGAAGCTGCCGGTTGGGACGCTCGACGCCGTCATTCACCACTTTGGAAAGGTGGATCTGGCCCGCGAGGAGGAAAAGAAGGAACGCTACCTGCGGATGGCCCGGGACCAGGCGGCGGCGGACCCGAAGAACTGCCAGGCCTGGTTCAACGTGATGATCCAGGCCGCCTCGGCCCGGGACTGGGGACTTGCCATCCAGGCGGGGGAGACCTTTCTGGCTCTCCAGCCGAAGCCAACCCACACCGTGCTGACCACGGTCGCCCTGGCGCTTCAGGAGACCGACCGACCCGCGGAAGCGATCCCCTTCTTGAAGCGGGTCCTCCTCGACCGCCCGACCCATCTCCTCGCCTCCACACGCCTGGCGGTTTCGCTGGCCCAGACTGGGCAGGCTGACGCGGCCTTGCGGCTGCTCGAACCGCTCGTCCACGCCCACCCCGAGCTGCCAGCTCCGAGCCTGGCCCTGGCCGAAGTTCTACTCAGTACGGGCAGAAGCGAGGAGGCCCAGAGCAGCCTCAAGCAGAGCATCGGGGCCTGCCCCCGGGACCCGGGGCTGCGGGAGCGCCAGGTCCAGCTGGACCTCCAGCTGGGACGGGAGGCCCAGGCCGCCCTGGATGCCTGGACGGCCTTGGCGGTGATCCCGAACGGCGGGGGCGGTCTCTGGCATGCCCTGGTGGCGGGATCCCTCCTGAAGGGCGGCGAGGTCGCCAGGGGCCGCCTCATTCTCGAGCAGGGCCTGAAGGTCTACCCCGCGCATCCCCGACTGCTCAGTCTGCTGGAGATCTCCCGCACGCTCTGAGGGGCTAGGCCTTCTCCCGACCAAACATGCCCCGGAGCTTGCCCATCAGACCAGCCTTGCCCTCGGGGGCAGCGGGCTCTGCAGGTTCTGGCCGGGACCAGCCAGCGGGTACCGCCACCGAGGGATCGAGCTCCAGCGCTCGGCGAATGCAGCCCTGGGCGTTGGCCCGGAAACCCTTGCGGTGGTAGAGGTCACCCATGAGGGCCCAGGGCTCTGCGGAGCGGGGGTTGAGGCGGGAGGCCACCTGGAGGGCTTCGATGGCGCGGGTGGACCAGGCCGGGTTGCTGATGCGCAGGCGCCCGAGCAGCAGCCAGGACTCGAACGCCGCCGCCGACTCTCCATCCAGCTTGATCGCCTGCTCCAGGGCCCGGATGGCCTCGCTGGTGCGCTCTTGCATCACATAGGACTTGGCCTTGACGAGCAGTCGGCGGGCACGCTCATGGGGGGTCATGGACCCCTCGTCCAAGGGCGGTGGCGTCGGCTGGGGTACCGGCGCCTCCAGAGCCAGCAACGGGAACACCGTGGCTGGCGCGGTAGGCAGCAGATCTTCCTGGGCCAGCAGCAGCGGCTCCGGTTCCGGTTCCGGCTCGGGATCAGCCAGGAACTCGGGCTCCGGCTCGAACTCGACCTCAGGCGCGGACAAAGGCGGCGGGATGAGCACGGGTGGCGGTTCGATTACGGCGGGAGGCAGCGGCGCCGGCTCTCGGGGCACGAGGGGCAGGGCGCCACTCACCAGGCTGAGCCCGCCCAGAGCCCAGAGGGTGGCCACCAGCCGGGCAGCCTCCTCCTGGGGCAGCCCCGCCAGCGACGCGATGGTGTTGCAGCCCAGGGGCTCCGTGCCGAAGAGGGTCAGCGCGTAGGCGAGCGAGGGCGTGAGGGGCAGATCACTCAGCGACTCCAGGAGATCGGGGCAGGCCTGCCAGCGCCAGTCGGGCTCGCTGCGGAACATCTCCATCAGCTCCCGGTCAATCTGCGCGTTCTGGAAGGTATCCCAGACCAGCCGGCGGTGATTCAGTTGGAACTGGTGCTCCCTGGTGATCCCATCGCCGGGGGCAGCCGGCAGCCAGGTCATGCGGAGGATCGGGTGCTCCATGGCATGGAGGAGGACCGAGCCCAGCAGCTCGTGGAGCTGTGCGTCCCGCTCGGTGGTCGTCAGCAGGCCCCACTGCACGACGCGATCCCCGACCCGCGAGCCCTCGCCATCGGCCAGCAGCTCCTTCAGGGAGGCCATGTCCAGCACGCCCCGGCGGATCAAGAAGTTCCCGAACTGCTCGCCCACCGCATCACTGCGCAGGTGGTGCAGCTGACCGTTCATCCAGTGGAGGCGCCGAGTTCCATCATTCTGCTCCAGCACCAGCTCCCCCGCCGCTCGCTGCTGGAGGAGAGATCCCATTAGGGCCGGCAAGAAATGGCGCGATCGAGCTTCGGGCACTGAGGCTCCGGGAGTGCTACCTAGTTTGCACGTTCCAGGCCAGGATGCCAGCCCTGGCTGGCCAAGTTCTCTTGTCGGGATATTCCAATCATCTTGGCCCCAGACGCGTCTGGACCTATGCTGTCTCCCTGTCCTTGCCACCGCCCAGAGAGGGCTTCGATGTTCGAGAAGCTTGGAAAATTCGAGATCAGGCGGGTGCTCGGCAACGGCGCCATGGGGGAGGTCTACCTCGGCATCGACCCTTCCATCGGACGCGAAGTGGCCATCAAGACCATCCTTCCCGCCGCGGCCCAGGGCGGTGATGCCAAGGAGCGCTTCGCCCGGGAGGCCCGTGCCGCGGGGGTTCTGAACCACCCCAACCTCGTGACCATCTACGAGTTCGGAGAGGACCAGGGCGTCCTCTACATCGCCATGGAGTTCGTGAAGGGCCATGACCTCGAGGACCTGCTCCGGGAGCAGTCCCTCACCCGCTCGGAGATCCTGGAAGTGCTGGCCCAGGTCTGCGACGGGCTGGGTTTCGCCCACCGGCAGCACATCGTGCACCGGGACATCAAGCCCACCAACGTGCGGGTGCAGCAGGATGGAAAACGCCTCCACGCCAAGGTCATGGACTTCGGCGTCGCCAAGATCAGCAACTCCGACATGACCGCCACAGGGATGGTCATGGGCACCGTGAGCTACATGGCGCCCGAGTACATCCGCACGGGCAAGCCCGACCCCCGCAGTGACCTCTTTGCCGTGGGCGTGATGCTCTACGAGGGTCTGAGCGGCCGGAAGCCCTTCTCGGGCGACACAACCCCCACGGTGCTCTACAAGATCGTGAACGAGCCGCCAGACCCCATCGACCTCGAGCAGCTCCACGGCATCAGCCCGGCGATCCGGTCCGTGCTGGACCGCTCCCTCTGCAAGAACCCGGACGAGCGCTTCCAGACGGCAGAAGACCTCGCCAAGGCGCTGCGCGCGGCCAAGGATCCCTCCTGGATGGGCCAGATCGAAGACGCGACGGCCCGCCTGCAGGCCTCGGCCCCCACCCTGCAGACTGCACCTCCACCCTCATCCGCGGCCACCCCGCAGGTTCCCGCCGCCCTCCCCGTTGCACCACCTGTGGCCGCTGCCCCGCGCCCCGCCACGGCCCCGGGCTCCGGCAACAAGGGTCTGTGGGTGGGCCTGGCGGCCCTGCTGCTTGTCGGCGGCGGTGCCGGCTCCTGGTGGATGCTCCGGGACCGGGCGCCGCTCCCCGAGGGCCCAGCCCGCCCCGAGCCCCTACCGGCCTCCGCGCCTGCTCCCCAGCGGGGCGCGGTCCCGGTTCCCCAGAACCCGGGGTCCCCACCGGTTTCCATGCCGCTGCCATCGAGCCCCGCCCAGGCGGAGCCCCCCGCGACCGTGAAGGGGGAGTCCCGGCCCGAGCCCCGTCCTGAACCGGCGCCGGTGAAGTCGAAGCCCGCTCCCGGGACCAAGGCCATCGAGCAGCCGGAGCTCTATCAGCCGGAGAAGCTCAACAAGCTCGAGGTCCACGAGCGCCTCAACCTCGGCAATGTCTCCCTCAGTGAGGCCATCCAGCTGGCGGACAGCCAGCCCGAGAAGGCCATCCACGGCTTCCGCCAGGCCTTGAAGGCTGACCCCACCAACATCAACGCCCATGCCTGGCTGGCGGTGGTCCTCTATGATCAGGGCCGCCAGGCCGAGTTCAACCAGGAGCTCCACCAGGCCCGCCGCCAGGGGATCCTGTCCCAGATGGCCTCCCGCAACGCCCGCTTCAGGTCCGTGCTCAATCAGGCCCGACTCAGCGGGAAGCTGCCTTCCGACCTCGGGGACTGATGCGCGCCAGGCAGACCAGTGGCCAGGATGCTCTCGAGACCCGCCTGGCCTACACCTTCTCCAACCGGGCCTTCCTGGTGGAGGCGCTCACCCATGCCTCGGCCACCAGGGGACAGGACAACCAGCGCCTGGAATTCCTCGGGGACGCCCTGTTGAACTTCACCATGGCCCGGATTCTCTTCGAAGCCCACCCGGGCTGGCAGGAGGGCCCCATGAGCAAGCTCCGGGGCCTGCTGGTCTGCACCGAGTCGCTTTCGGCCTGGGCCCTGGACCTCGGCCTGGACAAGCTCCTGAGCGCCTCCCACCCGCGCAAGGCCCCGCCCATGGGTCCCAAGCCCCTGGCAGACGCCCTGGAGGCCCTGCTCGCGGCCATCTACCTTGATGCCCATGCCGCTGGCGCGGATGCCGATGCCACCGTCAAGGTGCTGGTCGAGGCGCGCTTCCTGGAGGGCGTCCGGGCCGCCCGGGCGGACACCCTCACCCAGCGGGATCCCAAGACCCACCTCCAGGAGACCGCCGCCCGGCTCGGCCTCGCCGCGCCGGTCTACGTCCAGGTGGGGCAGGCTGGACCCGGGCACGCGCCCCGCTTCACCCTGCGGGCCTCCATCGGGGAGCTCGCGGCCGAGGCTGAGGGGCTTACCCGCAAGCGGGCCGAAAGCGACGCCGCCCGAAAGCTGCTGGACTTGATCGCGGCGCGGTCCCCCTCCTGATGCGTTACACTCCCATTGGCCTGTCGCCCAAGGTGAGCGCTTGAAGATCTACCCTACCTTGAACCTCCAGAACGGCCGTGTGGTCTCCACCGCCAGGGCGGCAGCGTCCTGCGTGGAGAGTCCGCAGGAGCTGGCTGACCGGCTCATCGACGAGGGCGCCAGCCGTCTGGCGCTGGTGGATGTCGATGCGGCCCTGGGCAAGGGCAACAACCGCGACATCATTGGCCAGGTCCTCAAGCGCTGCCGGGCGCGGGACCGGAAGGTCTGCCTCCAGGTCGCAGGGGGCATCCGCAGCTCCGATCAGGCCCAGTTCTTCCTCGACCTCGGCGCCAGCTGGCTGGTGGCCGGCACCATCCTCCACAAGTCCCCCATGGTCTCCGAGCAGCTCATGGCCCGGTTCCAGAACAACCTGGTCGCCGCCATCGACGCCCGGGGGGGCAAAGTCCATCGCTCCGGGTGGGTGGACACCACCCCCATGAGCGCCCTGGAGCTGGCCCAGCGGGCCAAGGCCTACGGCTTCCGCCGCCTGCTCTTCGTGGATCTTCCCGAAGATGCCGACGCTCTGCCGGACTTCCAGACCGCAGACGAGCTGGCCGCCGCGACGGGCCTGCCCTTGATCATGGGCGGCAGCCTCACCCTTCCCGCCCACCTGGACACGCTGGCCACCCACCCAAGCCTGAAGGGCGGACTGGTGGATGCGGTGCTGTTCCGGCAGGATCCCCGGCTTCTCGCCTTCCTCCAGGCCACCTGCGCCTGACCCGGGAGGGGCCATGAGCACACGGGAATCCGAGTTCCTGGAGTCCCTTGGCGAGTCAGAGAGGGTCCACTTCAGGCACCTGGCCCTGGTGCGCTCGCAGCTCCCCTCCGAAAGCCAGATCCACATGCTCGAAGGACTGGCGCGCACCCTGGCCTCGCCCCGGCTGCTCACGGTCATGGCCCGCACCCCCCACTGGCTGGCGCACTGGCCCATCCTCCTGGGTGTGGCCGAGAATGAGGCCACCCCCGAAGCGATCCGCCGCGACCTGGAAATGGTCGTGTCCCTCTTCGACCAGATGCGGGAGATGGACAAGGCTCCCGCCGAGGAAAAGGCCGAGCGCGCCGAGTCAGTGAAGACCCTCTACTCCCAGCTCAACACCGGCCTGAAGCCCGTCGCCAAGCTCCTCGCCAAGCAGTTGGCCAAGACGGTCACCGCCACGGGAACCACCCAGGAGCTGCCGGCGCTTCCATCCGAGTCCCCGGACTGGGAGGCCCTGGCGGCCCTGCCGGCCCCACTGCCGGACCAGCTGGTGGCCAAGGAGCTCGACCGCCCCCGGCGGCTCGACCAGGCGCGGCAGACGGCTCAGCCTGATGAGCTGCTCACCTTCCTGGTCGACGCAGACGCAGAGCTCCGCCAGGCGGCGCTCCAGAACCCGCTGGTGTCCGAGGACCTGATCTGCCAGGCCCTGGCCCAGTCCGACGAGGCGGCCTTCTTTGAGGAGATCTATGCCGAGGCCCGCTGGTACTTCCGGGACCCCGTGCGACAGAGCCTGCAGGAAGCCCCTGGCTGTCCAGGCGGCTTGAGCCGACGGGCGGCCCTCTCCCAACACCTGGTTGCGGTCCTGGAGCTGGGCGCCAAGGATCCTTCCAGCCTCCGGCGGATCGTGAGCCTGTTCACCCAGCTGGATGAGAGCGAATACCAGTTCATCACCTTCTGGGCGAAGCGCCACGCACCGCACCTCCTCCGCATCGTGAAATACTTCTACGACCGCCTCCAGCGGCAGCGCTCGGGCCTCGCGTCCGCGCTGCCCGAGCGGGGCGAAGAGGGCCGCTGGGCCACGCTGGAGGAGCGGGTCTTCCTCGCCACCCAGGCCACCCAGGAAGAGCAGATCAGCCAGGTGCTGAAGGATCCCGACCCCCAGGTCTTCCGGATCGCCCTGGAGAACCCGGCCCTGACCCCGCGGCTGCTGGCCTCCACCCTCCCTGCCTTCTCCCGAGAGCGCGCTGAAGTCGTGGCTGCGCACCAGGCCTGGTCCGAGGATTCCCTCGTGGCCGAGGCCCTGGTCCACCACCCCGGCCTCTCCGAAGCCTCGGCCCTCCGCCTCCTTGGTCGGCTGGCCGGCAGCAAGGCGATCATCGAGGTCCTGCGGGATCCCCGGGTGCTGCACCTGGAGGTCAAGCGGCGGGCCCTCGAGACGCTCCGCTCGCTCTACCAGGCCATGCCCGTGGCCGACCGCATCACGGCCCTGCGCACCTCCGGCGGGGAGCTCATGCGCCACCTGCCCCAGGAAGTGCTGCAGGACGAGGAGACCCTCCTCCGGATGGTGGCCGACCGTCAGCTGGATCCAGGCATCCTGCTGCGCCTGGCGCGGAACAAGCTCACCCCGCGCAGCGTGCTCGGCCAGCTCGCGGGGCACCCGGTGCTCATGGCCCACGCCGCGATCATGTCCGAGCTGCTGCTGAACCCCAAGACCCCCCGGGAATCAGCCCTCCGGATCTGGGGCCTGCTCTCCGAGGCGGAACAGCAGCAGATCCTGCGCAGCCCCCACCTGCCCGCCGCCCTCCGGGCCATGGGCTGACTGGAGTAAACATATAGTCCGCCCCTGCGTAGCCCCTCCAGGAGCCCCCATGCGACGCCCCGCAGTCATGCTGATCCCCGCCGCGGTGGCTCTGGTGTGCCTGCCCTTCGCCAGCTCCTGCCGACCCAAGGCGCGGGTGCCGGGATGGGTGCAGTCCGCCCCCGCGGACAGCGTCCTCGCCTTCAGTGGCGAGGCCGGCTGGGTCCTGACCCACAAGGAGGTCCAGGGTCTCCTCACCCGCGACCCCATGGTCGAGCGGGCGCTGGAACTCTTCCTGCAGAAGGCGCATATCAACCCCCGCACCGAGACGGGCCGGGTGACCTTCCATGTCGTCGGAGCGCCCCAGCCGGGAGAGACGAGTATCCAGAAGGGGCTTGAGCACGTCGTGATCCAGCTCAACCAGTTCAAGGATCCCGCCGCCCTGGTGGCCGCCCTGTCCGAGTCCTTCCCCCAGGAGGGCAGCCTCCGCCTCCAGGGCCGGGACTGGCCCCTGCACGTCATCCTCGACTTCGAGACCCAGGGCACCAAGGCCCACATCCGGGCCGCCAGCGACGAGAAGGGCCAGATCTGGATCGGCGCCTTGGAGTCTCTGACCCGCATGGCCGCCAAAGAAGGCCTCAGCTCCCAGCCGGACGCGGCGCTGGCGGCGGAGTGGATCAGCCCCCGCGCACCCTTCCAGGGCTTCATCCAGCCCGAAGCCCTGCTGGGAACCCTGCGCCAAAACCTCGAAGGCAGCGTCATGAAGGACCTGCCCCAGGGGGTGAAGGCCCTCTTCTGGGGCATCACCCCGGCGACCGAGCCGGGCCAGCCCCTGCACTTCGAGCTGGCCCTGGCGGGCTCCCCCGAGGGCATCAACCAGGTGACGCCGTGGCTCCAGCGTCTGGTGGCCGCAGCCAACGCCGTGCAGTCCACGCCCGGCTCGACCCCGGAGCTCCTGCAGGAAAAGCGGCGGGTGGGTCTGCGCTGCAGCCTCACGGCCGAGCAGCTCAAGCTGGTGATGGAGAAGCTGGGCCAGTCTGGGCTCACGTTCCCGACCCTGAGCCGGGGTCCCAAGGCATGAGTGCGGCGCTCTCCCTCTCCCCGGGCGGCGGCTTCACCGCGCCGGAGGAGCCGACCCCCGAATACTGGATGGCCCAGCTGAAGGCCGGCCGGGAGGAGGCCCTCGCCCACCTCATGGCCCGGTTCGAGCGCCCCCTCTTCGCCTTCCTGCACCGGCGGCTCCAAGGCGAGGCCGGGGTCGTGCAGGAGCTGGCCCAGGAGGTTTTTCTTAAGTGCCTCCAGCATTGTCAACGATTTGAAGAGGGTCGGCCGGTGGCTGCCTGGCTTTTTACATTGGCGGCTAATGCGGCGACGGACCACCTGCGTAGAAGAGGTCGAGAGGTATCCCCTCCCGAGACCTTTGACGCACCCGATCCCCACCAGGCTTCACCCTGGGAATCCGTGGACCAAAGTCGGCGACTGCAGGCCCTGCGCGGAGCCCTGGAGGGCCTGACCCCCCGCCAGCGGGCCATGGTGACCGCCTACTACGTGCACGAGCACCCCGTGAAAAAGATCGCCCAGGAGCTCGGGTGCGCCGAGGGGACCGTGAAAGCCACCCTGTTCCAGAGCCTCCAGAAACTCCGCAAGAACCTTGGACCCCAGCCATGACCGCCCCCTTCGACCCCCAGCGCTCCGAGTCCAGCCCCCTGGACGAGGCCCGGCTCTTCGAGCTCCTCGAGCAGCCCGAGCTCTGGCCCGAGGATCCCGCGATCCAGGCGGAGCTGGCAAACCTGCTGGAGCTCCACCTGGCCCTGACCAGCCACGGGCCCGAGCTGGCCGCCGATCTGGCACCAGCCCCCCGGGCTCGCTGGACGCGCTCCTGGAGCCTGGCCGCCGCCGCCGTCCTGCTGGTGGCCCTCATCCCCGCCGCCTTCACGGTCCAGCGGATCCAGTCCATCCGGATCCTGGCCCGGGACACCGCCCGCCTGGAATCCCTGGCCCAGAAACGGACCCAGGACCGCGCCTGGATCGCCTTCTTCCAGCAGAGCACCACCCTCCTCCAGGACTTTGAGCAGAACCCCAACCTGTGCCTGAAGGGCGAGGAGGACCGCCGGCAGGAGCGCGAGATGGCCGTGGCGCTGCTCGAGGCCAGCCACCAGCTCGCCGCCCAGGGCCCTCCCCTCCAGGAGGCGGAGGTGATTCGCGCCAGCCTCCATGCCTGGCTCTCCGAGGTCGCCTTCGAAGACAACTGCCTGCCCGTGGAGCGGGCCCAGGCCCTGCGCCAGTGGGCTGCGGCCCACAACCTCGAGACCGAGTCCGAGCGCATGGAACGCCGCCTCCGGGGAGACGGCGCATGATGCCAGTCTTCCTGCTGGTGGTGCCGGCCCTGGTCGAGGTCGCTGCGCCGGAGCCCGCCTTCGTCGCCGCCCCCGAGAACCAGGCAGAGCAGCTGTTCCAGCAGGGCCGGGACCTGCGCTATGCCCAGCGCTGGTACGAGGCGGCCCAGGCCTACCGCACCCTGCTCCGGGAGTTCCCCGCCACCTCCAGGGCCGCCGATGCGCGCTACTGGCTGGCCGCCAGCCTGGAGCAGGACCGGCGCTGGGACGAGGCCATCGACGCCTACACGGAGTTCCTGGCCCGGCACCCCGACCAGCGTCTGCTCGGCAAGGAGGCCCGGCTGAACCGCGTGCGGTGCTGGGGCATCCGCCAGTGGGACAACCCCGCCGCGACCCCGGGGCTGGTCAGCGCCCTCGCAGACGAGCGCGAGGAGGTTCGCATCGCCGCGGCCCTGCAGCTCGCCAAGCGCCGGGACAGCCGGGCCGTGCCGGTGCTGCAGGCGGGACTGAACGCCAACCTCACCTCCGAGGCCTGCCGCCTGGCCCTCCTCGGCATGGGCGCCACGCCCCAGGCCGCCGGGCCCGCCCAGGGCCGCTTCCTGGTGGTGCGCATCAAGGAGCGGAGCAAGCCCGAGGTCCTCACGGTGCGCCTGGCCCTGGGCCTCGCCCGGGCCGTGGGCGGCTATCTCTCAGACGAGCAGCTGCGCCAAGCCAAGGGCAAGGGCGTGGATCTGGACCGGATCATGGACCAGGCGCTGAACGCCCCCAAGGGGACCGAGCTGTTCAGCCTCGATGACTCCAAGAGCACCGTGACGGTGACGGTCGAATAGCCTGGAGCGGCTAAGCTGGAGTTGCACATGTCCCGACTCCTGCGCTTCTTCAGAGACCACCTCCGCACCCACGCGCCCACCATCGCGGGGGCTTCGCTGTTGCTGCTCCTGGCCGGGCTGTGCCAGGGTGCGCTCATCGCCTCCATCAAGTTCGTCTTCGATGACGGCAAGGTCCACGTCCTGCCCGCCGGGCAGCAGGGCCTCTTCGTCCAGCTGGAGCACCTGCGCGCCTGGGCGCTCTCCCGCCTGCCCGAGGCCTCGGTCCTGCGCAGCAGCGGCCTGCTGGTGCCGCTGGTGCTCGTTTCGCTCTTCACCCTGAAGGGACTGTTCACCTACTCAGGCACCCTGCTCATGGTCCGCAGCGGCATCCGGGCCACCCAGGCCCTCCGGGAGCGGCTCTTCGCCCACTTCCTCGCCCAGGAGCCCGCCTTCTTCCAGAAGCACCCGGTGGGCGAGCTGATCACCCGCAGCATCAGCGACGTGGGCGCCGTGCAGGGCATCGCCAGCAACCAGCTGGCCGAGGCGGTGCGCGAGGTGTGCGTGGCGGTCACCATGCTGGCCACGGTCCTCTACATGGACTGGCAGCTGAGCCTGACCCTGTTCCTGGCGGGGCCCCTGGTGGTCTACCCGGTGAAGCGGCTGAGCCAGCGCATCCGCAGCGTGAACCACCGGAACCAGGAGGCCTCCAGCCGCCTGCTCCAGCGGCTCAAGGAAGTCTTCAGCAACATCCGCGTGGTCCAGGCCTTTGCGCGGGAGTCCTACGAGGTGGGCCGCTTCCAGGTCCAGAACCAGGAGCTCTACCGCCTCGGCATGAAGAGCGCCCGGGCTTCGGCCCTGTCCACGCCGATCATGGAGCTGGTGGGCGGCCTGCTGCTCGCCAGCCTCGCCGCCTACGCCTCGGGCCGCTTCAAGTCCGGCACCCTCACCACCGAGAACTTCCTCGCCTACATCCTGGGCATCTACGCCCTCTACGACCCGCTCCGGCGCCTCACCAAGCTCAACAACGAGATCCAGGTCGCCTCCGCCAGCCTCGACCGGGTCTACACGATGCTGGACCGGCAGCCGGAGCTGCCCGAGAACCCGGCCCCCACGCCGGTGCCCGCCCGCCCCGGCCTGCTGCGCTTCGAGGGCGTCGCGTTCACCTATGACGGCAAGCACGCGGTCCTCAGTGGCATCGACCTGGAGGTGCACGCGGGGGAGACCGTGGCCCTGGTGGGTGGCAGCGGGGGTGGCAAGACCACCCTGGTGAACCTGGTGCCCCGCTTTTTCGATCCCACCGCCGGGCGCATCACCCTGGACGGCATCGACCTCCGGGACTTCAACCCCCGGGAGCTGCGGAAGACCATCGGCATCGTCACCCAGGAGACCCTGCTCTTCATGGACACGGTGCACGACAACATCGCCTACGGCTTGCAGGCCAGCCGCGAGGCCGTGATCGCCGCCGCCAAGCAGGCCCACGCCCACGACTTCATCATGGCGCTGTCAAAGGGCTACGACACGCCCCTGGCCGAGACCGGCTCCAGCCTCAGCGGTGGCCAGCGCCAGCGCCTGGCCATCGCCCGCGCCCTGCTGCAGGATCCGCCCATCCTCATCCTGGACGAGGCCACCAGCGCCCTGGACACCGAGAGCGAGCGCGCGGTGCAGGACGCCCTCGAGACCCTCATGCAGAACCGCACCACCCTGGTCATCGCCCACCGGCTCAGCACCATCCAGCGGGCCACGCGCATCTGCGCCATGAAGCAGGGCCGCATCGTCGAGGTCGGCACCCACGAGGATCTGCTCGGCCAGGACGGCGAGTACGCCCGGCTGCACAAGCTGCAGTTCGCGGAAGGATGACCGCCGCTCGATGAGACGTTCCGACTTCCACTTCGACCTGCCGCCCGGGCTCATCGCGCAGCATCCCGCCCCGGACCGGGACGGCGCCCGCCTGCTGGTGGTGGACGCACGCACCGGCATCTGGTCCCACCGCACCATCCGCGACCTGCCCGAGCTGATTCCCGCTGGCAGCCTCTGCGTGCCCAACGACGTCCGTGTCCGCCACGCCCGCCTCTTCTTGCGCCGGGCCGGGGGCGGCGCCGGGGAGGCGCTGCTGCTGCGGAGCCTGGGCCCGGGCCGCTTCGAGGCCCTGGTGAAGCCCGGGGCACGCCTGAAGCCAGGGTCCACGGCCACCGTGGTGGACCCCGTCAGTGGTTCCGATCTGGCCCGCATCACAGTCCTGGATACCCTGCCCGAAGGCCTGCGCGTGGTTCAGGTCGAGTCTGGCCACGGCCTCGACTGGGACGAGATCGACCGCATTGGCCGCCTGCCCCTGCCGCCCTACATCGACCACCTGGCGGAAGACGACGACGAGACCCGCTACCAGACGGTCTTCGCCGCCCGGGAGGGCGAGGCTGTGGCGGCGCCCACCGCCGGCCTGCACTTCACGCCGGAGCTGATCGAGACCCTGTGCGCCCAGGGCTGCGGCTGGCACCCCGTGCGCCTGCACGTGGGCCTCGGCACCTTCCGCCCCATGACCGCGGACCGCCTGGAAGACCACGCCATGCACGAGGAGCGCTTCGAAGTCCCCGAGGCCACGGCTGCGGCCCTGGAGCCGGAACTGAGGGACCGCTCCCGACCCGTGCTCTGCGTGGGCACCACCTCTCTGCGCACCCTCGAAGGCGCCTGGGACGGGACGGCCCTGACACGCCAGGGTGCCACCCGCCTCTTCATCACCCCTGGCTACCGGCTGCGCACCGCGGACCACCTGCTCACCAACTTCCACCTGCCCGAGAGCACCCTGTTCGTGCTGGTCTCCGCCCTGCTGGGCCTCGACCTGGCCCAGGCCGCCTACGCCGAGGCCGTGCGGCAGCAGTATCGGTTCTTCAGCTACGGCGACGCGATGCTGATCCTGAACGCCCGGAACACCTCGGAATGACGTGGGCCTTCGGGATCAATAGCGGGACCCCAGATTTCGCAGATGACACTGATGGACGCCGACCCACCCCAAGAGCTGGATTGCAGTTATCCCCATCCATCCCTTTGATCCCCGTCAAAACCCCTTAAGACTGGGTCAGAGATATTCCACGAACTGGTGCAGGACGGGAATCCGGTGCCGCTTGCCCTTGGAGCCCTGGAGGATGCTGGTCACGGACATGCCGAGGCACCAGAGCAGCCAGAGCGGCAGCAGGAAGCGCAGGAAGACCCAGCCGAAGATCGGGAACAGGCCGGTGATGACGATGGCCAGGCCCACCACGCACTCGGCGAAGGCCAGGATCACACCCTGCCGCGCATGCCAGAGCAGCTCGCTGTCCTCCCGGTTTCGGATGTAGGGCACGAAGGCCCAGGGCCCCGCGTAGCAGAGGATCAGGTCTCGCAGTCGCTCCCCCGTGTAGAGGGGGGTCGGGGCATCCAGGGGCACGGCAACCTCCAGGACGAGGATAACGCATGGTCTCTCAACCGCGGGCAGCCCTCTTGGGTCAAACAAGTTACCTGTCGCGACCTTGACCTGCCGCGCGGCAGGTCCATTCTGGTTCTACGCACTCAGGAGACCCATGCGCCCGTTGATTTCCCTGGTCCTCCTGATCCTGCCCCTGGGCTGTGGCGGAGGTGGGTCAAGTTCGCCCACCCCGACCCCCACCCCCGCTGCCACCACGTGTCCGATTCCGGTGGCCAAGGCCAGTCCCTCTTTCTCGGCGGACCTGGTTCCGGCCCTCCAGAGCAGCTGCGGCGCCGCGGCCACCAGCTGCCACGGCGGCACGTCCCCCACGGGGCACGTGCTGTATTCGGGCACTGCGGCCGAGCTCCACGCTCGGCTGGTCAATGTCGTCCCGGCCAACGCCCCGCCCGGACAGGGCTGGGTGCTGGTGAAACCGGGCGACCCCGCCCATTCCTGGATCCTCGAGAAGGTCACCAAGGACCAGCCGGGCGGCTCGGGCTACGGGACCCGCATGCCGCAGGCGGCGCCGAACCTCTGCCAGCCGTCCGTGGACACCCTCACCGCCTGGATCAACGCTGGCGCCCCCAGCAACTAGGAGTCAGCCATGGCCGACCTGACCGCCATCACCAGCTGGACCCTTGCCGATGTGCAGCACTTCGCCCGGCGGGCAGGCTTCGGCCTCACGCCCGCAGACGCGGCAACCCTCCAGGCCCAGGCGCCGGGCGCGGCCATCGACGCCTGGATCGACGGCACCGGCACCGCGTACGACCCTACGGCCTTCAACGCTGCCTTGGCGACCGCCGACGTGGTCCTGGAACCCCTGGTCAGCGCCAACACGGCCGTGGCCGGCAGCGTGGACGTGGCCGCGGTGGCCGCGCCCCACCCCTTCCTGGTACAGGGCGCCGAGGCCTGGCGGAACAACCTGAACACGGCGCAGGCGCTGCTGGCCTGGCGGATGCAGCACAACCCCCACGCCTTCGAGGAGCGCCTGGCGCTCTTCTGGCACAACCTCTTCGCCACCGGCTGGCACAAGGTCAACAACACCGCCCTGATGCTCAAGCAGATCCAGCTGTTCCGGGGCCAGGGGCTGGCGAGGTTCGACGACCTCCTCGTGCTCGTCAGCAAGGACCCGGCCATGTCCCTCTGGCTGGACTCGGTACTCAACAACGCCGCCGGCACCAACGTTCCCAACGAGAACTACGCCCGCGAAGTGATGGAGCTCTACAGCCTGGGCGCCGACAACGGCTACAACCAGGCCGACATCACTCAGTTGGCCCGGGCCCTCAGCGGCTGGAGCTTCACCTTCGCCGAGGCGGACTACATCCAGAACCCCGCGAACCCGGGGCAGAAGTTCGCGGCCGACGCCCGGTTCAAGGTCTACGATGGCACCGCCCTCGCGCCCGACACGCGGCTCTGGTGGGGGGGCGCGGCCACCGTCAGCTCCAGCCAGCACGCCACCGGCACCATCAGCCTCTTCGGACAGACGCTCGACGTCACCACCACCGCCAACGGGTGGGCGAAGGGCGAGAACGCCATCCGCAGCATCCTCTCGATGAAGGGCCCCAACTGCGCCCAGTTCCTGGCCAAGCGCCTGCTCACCCACTTCGTCACCACCGGCTACACCGCCCAGGACCAGACGGACGTGGCCACCTTGATCCAGGGGGCCGCCTTCGACCTCCGCGTGATCTTTAAGACGCTGCTCAAGTCCCAGTTCTTCTTCAGCGCCGCCAGCCGGTATGCCCTGGTCGAAGGCCCCGTCTCCTGGCTGGTCCGGGCCACCCGCATGCTCTGCCCCTCGCTGGCTGCGGGCAGCGGCCAGACACCCAAGGGCTACCCCGCCTGGCGGCTGGTGACCAACAGTGCCACCACCTTCGACCAGATGGGCATGAAGCTGCTGGACCCCACCGGCCCCAACGGCTGGAAAGAGCACACGGCCTGGCTGAACAGCAACACCATGCGGTATCGGGCGAAGGCCGTAGCCGCCCTGGCCCTGAACGAGACGCGCGCCTACAACGGGACCACCTACCCGCTCTTCCCCACCTTCGTCACCACGGACTGGTTCCCCGCGGCCCCGGCCTCGGCCCAGGCCGTCTATGACCGGCTCGCGGCCCTCCTGCAGCCCGCGCCCATCCCGGCCAGCGTCTCCGCCGCCTGGCTCTCAGCCCTCTGGCCCACGGGCTTCACCTGGGATTCAGCCTCCCAGACCAAGGCCCGGGAATTGGCCTTCCTCATCCTCTGCTCGCCCTCGGGCCAGCTCTACTAAGGGAGGCAGCCATGACCACGCGTCGCGAGTTCATCCAGACCCTGGGCGCCACGGGAGCCCTGCTTGCCGGGCTCGATGCCTGCGGGGGTGGTGGGTCCAGCTCTAGCTCGGGCGGCGGCACTCCGCCGACTCCCACACCGACATCCACCTCGCCCATCCTCGTCATCGTAAACATCGATGGGGGCTACGACTGGCTCAACGTGACGCCGCCCAATGCCGGTACCAACCTGGGCGTCTACCAGACCAAGCGCGCCACGCTCGGCATCACGAACCCGGCCTTGCTCACGGACCTCGGCAGTGGCATGGCCCTGAACAAGGACTTCACGGGCATGGACGCGCTCCACGCCCTGGGGCACGTGGCCTGGATCCCGGGCATCGGCATGCCCAATCCCAACCTCTCCCACTTCACCTGCATCGACCTGTGGGGGCAGGGCGCTGCCATCCCGGCCGGAAACGGCTGGCTGGGGCGCTTCGCAGACACGGCCTTCAGTCCCACCGGAGATGTCCTCCGGGGCCTCACGGTGACCCCGGACCTGCCGGTGATGCTGAAGGGCGCCACCCGCAGCTTTGTATCGATCACCAGCGCCGGTGGCTACGTCTATCCCGCCTACCTGCTCAGCACCACCACCGTGCCAGATGCAGCCACCCTGGAGACCGGCTGGGGTACCGCCCTCTCGGCCAGCAGTGCGGACCCGGGGATCCTTGCGGCGACCCAGGCCGGAAAGCTCTTCTTCGACGCCCAGAACAACCCGGCCTTCGGGACCGGCGGCACCCTCACGGCCCGCACGCCCACCGTGCCCTACCCGGGCGATGCGGCCTACCCCGTTCAGAAACTGAACGGCACGGCACTCAGCACCAGCCTCAGCTCCCAGCTCAAGCTCATCGCCCAGATGATCGCCGCGGGCCTGCCCGCCCAGGTCTACTTCTCCCGCCTCAGCGGCTGGGACACCCACAGCAACCAGGCCGTGGACCACCCCAACCTCCAGCGGGCCCTCGGCGGCTCCATCAAGGCCTTCTACGACGACCTGGCCGCCATCACCACCACCGCAGGCCTTGCCCAGGACCGCGTGATGATTCTGGCCTACAGCGAGTTCGGGCGGCGGGTGCAGGAGAACAACGGCGGCACGGACCATGGCACCGCGGGCCTCGCGTTCTGTGTGGGGAAGTCCGTCAAGGGCGGCCTCTACGGCGGCTATCCCGACCTCACCAGCCTCGACTCCAACGGAAACATGAAATACACCACCGACTTCCGGAGCCTCTACGCAACCGTGCTCGAGCGCTGGCTGGGCCAGGCGGCCACGGCCACGGACACCCTCCTCGGCAGTGCCTACCCCCGACTGGGCTTCCTCTGATTCACCTGCCCCGCAGCGCCACCAGCAGGGCCATGGCGACCAGCAGCACCGAGAAGAACTGCTTCAGGCGGCCGCCCGGGAGGCGGGTGGCCACCTTGGCCCCCACCAGCGCCCCGACCGCAAACCCCAGCGCCACGCCGCCGATGATGACCCAGGGCAGGCCCCCCTGGGCCTTGCTGTAGATGTAGACCGCGGGCAGGCCGATGGGCGGCAGCAGCATCATGAGGCTGGCCAGCTGCGCCTCGTGCTGGGTCATGCGGAACCGTGCGGCCAGCAGGGGGATGACCACCACCGCGCCACCCAGGCCGGTCAGCCCCGAGACCACGCCCGCCAGCGCGCCGATGGGCAGTCCCTGGGACCAGAGCCCCCGGTGCACCTCCAGGGGCTCGGCCGCGCGGTCCACGGCGGGCAGCTCCCGGCGCAGATGGGTCCGGACGGCCAAGAACAACAGGAAGGCCGCAAAGCCATAGCGCAGCAGCCAGGAGGGAATGGCATTGGCCACCAGGGAGCCCCCGGTGACGCCGAACAGGAAGCCCAGGACCAGCACACCCACCAGCGGGAAGCTGGAGACCACCCCGCGCCGGTGGTACTGCAGCACCGCCGGCAGCCCCGTGGGCAGCAGCATGGCGGCCAGGGTGGCGCCCTGCGCCCGGTGCTGGTCGAGGCCCAGGATCGTGCCCAGGAGGGGCACCATCACCAGGCCGCCCCCCACGCCGAACAGCCCGGCCAGCAGTCCCCCGCTCAGGCCCGTGCCCAGGCCCGCCAGCAGGTGATTCGTTTCCAGGACCATGCGATCTCCCTCCCCGGATTCTGGCCCATTGCGGCCGTCGGCGCGACCAGGGACCGCGCTGGCGGCTCCTCGTGGTCCAATGGAGGTCCGGAGGCCCCTGTGCAGGTCCAGCTCAACGAGGAAGTGGTGCTCGACAGCCGTCGGGCTGTGTGGCTGCCCCGGCACAAGACCCTGGTGCTCTCAGACCTCTTCTTCGGCCTCGGCGCCGCCCGCCGTCGCCGCCCGGACCCCATGCCCGCCACGCCCCAGATGGAGATCTGGGAGCGGGTCTTCAGCCTCCTGGACGAATACGCCCCCGAGCAGGTGGCCCTCCTGGGGGACCTCAAGCCCAGCCAGGGCACCGTCGAGGGCGAAGAGGCCGACGAGCTGCGCACCATCTTCCGCAAGCTCAAGGGAGGCGGCCGCAAGGTCATCCAGGTGGTGGGCCACCCGGATCGCAGCAGCGGCCCCGCGCTGGACGGCACCGGCATCGTGCCTGTGGAGCAGCACCGCGTGGGACCCTTCACCCTCATGCACCGCCGCCGCATCTTCGTCTATCCCCGCCACGACCCGTCCAACGGCTTCTGGATCAATGGCGGCGTGCACCCCCTCTTCGCCGTGCCCAACCCCGGCCCCCAGAGCGAGCCGGACTGGCTGCGGCTGCCGGCCTTCCTCTACACCGGCTTCGCGCTGGTGATGCCGCCCTTCGTGAGCTACGCCCAGGGCTTCGAGGTGATCCAGCCCGAGCGCCTGCCCCGCCAGGCCCGGGTCTGGAAGCTGCTCGCCGACCGCCTCAGCGCCGTGGATCTGACAGAGCTGCCGCCCACCCCCGAGCACCTCCGCACCCTCACCCGTCCCACCCGGAAGGGGAAGGACAGCAACAAGACGGAAGACTAGCTACTTCTTCTTGGCCTTGGCCGCAGGCACGCCGCCGCGCACGACCCGGCCGTCGTCCAGCGTGAGCTCCCAGCCCAGGCGGTCACCCTTCCTCAGGCCCAGGCGCTTGAAGGTCCCCGCCGCGAACTCGATGAAGTGCCGGGCCGGCACGGAGCCGCCATAGCTGGGGCAGTCGTCGCCGCGCATGGGGCTGCAGGGAGGCACATTCTCCGCGGCTTCCACCACCCGGCCCTCGGCATCGACCCAGGCCACGTCGAGGGCGATGAGGCAGTTCTTCATCCAGATGGCGTGGTCGCCGTCGGCGGAGTACACGAAGAACATGCAGCGGTCCTTCGCCAGACTCTGCCGGTACATCAGGCCCTTCGCCTTTTCCGGCTCCGTGGCCGCGACCTCCGTCAGAAAGCTGGTCTGCTTGAACGTGACGGTTCCACCGCCCCCGGCCAGCAGCGGCAGGGACAACAGGATGGCGAGCAGCATACGCATGAGGACTCCCAGAAACCCATGATCGGCGCTGTGCCAACGGGCACAAGGCGGCGACCACAGCTCCATGATACCTCGCGAGGTGTGGCACCATGGGCGAGGAGTCCCATGCGCGCCGCCCTCCTGCTGCCCTACCTCCTGAGCTCTGGACCGGCCCCGGCTGCGACGGGACCAGGGTCCAGCCTCCAGGCTGTGCCTGCCGCCATGGTCATCCACCTGGACGGACGGCTGGATGAGGCGGCCTGGGCCAAGGCCCCCGCCGCCACCAGGTTCACCCAGGAGTGGCCGCAGCGGGGGGTCCCCGCCCTCCAACGCACCGAGGTCCGCATCCTCTACGATGCGCGGTTCCTCTATGTCGGCGCCCGGATGCACCATGACCGGATCCTGGACCGCGGCGAGGCCACGGTGGTGCAGCGGCTCCACCGGCGCGACCAGGAGAGCCTGAGCGACTGGTTCAGCGTGGCCATCGACTCCAACCACGACCGCCGCACCGCCCTGGTCTTCGAGGTGAATGCCGCGGGGGTGCAGAAGGACCAGATCATCTACAACAACGCCACCTACAACGCCAGCTGGGACGGGGTCTGGGAGAGCGCGGTCAGCGTCGACGGCGACGGCTGGACCGCGGAGCTGAAGATCCCCCTGTCGCTCCTGCGCTTCAAGCCAGGCAAGGGCCCCCAGACCTGGGGCATCAACTTCAGCCGGGTGGACCAGGGCGCCACCCGCGAGTCCAGCCGCTGGATGGTCGTGCCCCGCGGCGGGAGCGGCTTCGTGAGCCACTTCCCCGAGCTCCGGGGGCTCGAAGGCCTGGAGCCGCAGGCCCGGCAGGAATATGTGCCCTACCTCTCCGCCGCGCGGAAGTTCGAGACCGCCCGCGGCTACGATGACCGCCGCGGGGACGTGCGTCCTGGCCTGGACGCCCGGTGGGGACTCAGCTCCCATGCCCAGGTGGACCTCTCCGTCCGGCCGGATTTCGGCCAGGTGGAGGTGGACCAGGCGGTGCTGAACCTGGGCACGGTGGAGACCTTCTTCCCGGAGAAGCGTCCCTTCTTCCTGGAGGGCATGGACCTCTTCCGCGTGGCGGGGCCCGATCTCTTCTACAGCCGGCGCATCGGCCACGGTCTGGCGGACCCCACCCTCAACGCCGGGGAGAGCCTGCTGGACCGGCCCAACGCCACCGACATCACCGCCGCCGCGAAATACACCGCCAAATACAACAACGGCACCAACGTCGGCCTGCTCGGGGCCAGCGTGGAGCCGGCCCAGGCCGTGATCCTGGATGCTGCGGGAACCCGCTCCAAGCGGGAGCTCTCGCCCCTCACCAACTACGGCGTGCTGCGCGTCCAGCAGCTGCTGGATGACCGGGGCAGCTACGTGGGCGGCTTCACCTCGGGCATGCACCAGGGCGGGCTCAATGGCCGCCTGGCCCAGGTCCATGCCGTGGACGGCGCCTACCAGACCGCCGACCAGAGCGGCCTGCTGGAAGGCACCCTCAGCCGCAGCCAGGCTGGCCCCCGGGACGCCCAGGAGCAGGGCTGGCGGGCCCGCCTCCGCTACCACCAGGAGTGGCGGGGGGGCTGGAGCTTCGAGTCCCAGGCCATCAACACGGGGCGGACCTACAACCCCAACGACCTGGGCTACCTGGCCCGCTCCGATGACCAGCGCCTCTACGCGGCACTCTCCCGCACCTGGGACCAGACCTGGGGAGTGCTGCGGAACTGGAGCCTGGGCTTCAGCCACACCGCGGCCCGGGACCAGGCGGGACGAACCTTTCTGCGCAACTTCAACGGCTCTGCGCGGACGGACTTCACCAACTTTGTCTCCATCTGGGCCGGAACGGGCGTGAACCGGGCCGCCGAAGATGACCGGGAGCTGCGGACCTACGCCGATCCCGTGAAGAAGTGCCTGGCCCGGCCCTCGGTGCCCTACGCCAGCCTGGGCTTCGACACCCCGGCCAACCGGCCCTGGTACCTCCGCCTGGCCAGCAGCCGCGCCTGGGCCGAGGGCGGACCGACGACCAACACCTCGCAGCTCCTGGTGCTGAAGCCCACGAGCGCCCTGGAGCTCCAGGTGTCCACCGTGGTGACCCGCGAGACGGGCGAGCAGAAGTGGCTGGAGACGCCCGTGGCTACGCCCATCGTCGGCCTCCGCCAGCTGAACCAGCTGAACCAGACCCTGCGGCTGGCCTACGCCTTCACACCCCAGTTTTCGCTCCAGCTGCTGAGCCAGTGGCTGGCGGCCAACTGGAACTATCGCGACCTGAAGCACTACGTCAACGACCTCACCCTGGACCCGGGTCTGCCCGCGGACCAACCCGTGGGCACCTCGCCCCAGACCGCCTTCAGCTACCGCACCTGGAACGTGAACCTCATCACCCGCTGGGAGTTCCAGCCCGGCTCGACCTTCTTCCTGGTCTACACCCACGGCGCCAGCACGAACGACCTCATCAACGACCGGGCCAGCCTGGCGGCCTACACGGACCTGGCCCTCCTCCGGCACCTGCCCTCGGATGACGTGGTCCAGGCGAAGATCAGCTGGCTGTTTCGCTGAACCGGGACCCGCTCAGCCCTTGCCCGAGGCCATGAGCGCCTTGAGACCCACGGGGAAGAGCGGCTCCACCAGCTCGCGCACCGCGGCGGCATACTGCTGGATCTCCCACTGGGCATGGCCGTCCGCCCGGAGGCGGATGAAGTGGGCCACCGCCTGGAGGCTCACAGTCCAGTAGACCTCCGAGTAGAGGCCCAGGGGCAGCACACAGCGGGCCTGCTCGCGGCAGACCCCCAGGGCCAGCAGCTCTTTGTAGTGGGCCACGGCGCCGCGGCAGCTCTCCAGGTAGCTGGCCATGGCCCGCTCGCGGTTCGCCTCGTCGATGCTGCCCTCGCTGCCCTGCTTGTTCACCTTTGCCTGGCGGCGGAAGGCCGCGGGCACGAAGTATTCGTCCTCGGGGAACTCCACGTACCGCCCGGAGATCTCGTTGAACTCGCTGCCGATCCGGTGCTTCATCCACTGGCGGAACACAAAGATCGGCGCCTTCACGTGGAGGGTCAGCGCCGTGTGCCGGAAGGGGGAGGTGTGCTCGTGCTCCGCCAGGTAGTCCACCAGCTTGGCATCCGAGTCCTCGAAGGCCTCCTTGGTCTTGCCGAAGGAGACTCGCGCCGCGTTGACCACGCTGAGGTCGGACCCCATGTGGTCGATGAGGCGCACGAAGCCTTTGTCCAGGACCTTGATCTCGGGGTTCGTCATGGGCGGGCTCCGGGTCCCAGGGTATCGCGGCGGAAGGGCCCCGTCCCCTTCCAGGCCGACGCCCCCTGGTATCCTGAGGGCCACCGGGGGCATCCATGCGCTTTTTTATCGACACCGCCAACATCGACGAGATCAAGCGCATCAACGCGCTCGGGGTCCTGGACGGCGTCACCACGAACCCCAGCCTCATCGCCAAGGAAACAGGCAAGCCCTTCGAGCAGATCATCGCGGAGATCTGTGCCATCGTGGACGGCCCCATCAGCGCTGAGGTCATCGGCCTGGAGGCCCCCGGCATGATCGAGGAAGGACGCCGCCTGGCCAAGATCCACAAGAACGTGGTGGTGAAGCTGCCCCTCATCGCCGAGGGGCTCAAGGCCTGCAAGGCCCTCACGGCCGAAGGCATCCACACCAACGTCACCCTCTGCTTCAGCTCCACCCAGGCCCTCATGGCCGCCAAGGCTGGCGCCACCTATGTCTCACCCTTCGTGGGCCGCCTGGACGACATCAACCTCGACGGCATGGAGCTGATCCGCGAGATCTGCGCCATCTTCGAGAACTATGACTTCGACACCCAGTGTCTGGCCGCCAGCATCCGCAGCCCCCGGCACGTCACCGAGTCCGCCCTTGCCGGGGCCCACGTGGCCACCATCCCCACCAAGGTCTTCGACCAGATGCTGAAGCACCCGCTCACCGACAAGGGCGTCGAGGGCTTCCTGGCAGACTGGAAAAAGAGCGGCCGGTAGACGAATCGTAAAGACAACCGCCCACCAGGCTCATTCGTGACCGGGGTTCCCGGTGATCTCAGTACCATGGCCCCTGCCCCTTGCCGGGCTCCGAGGTGCTGTCCATGGATGCGATCACGTCTGTCCTCCGCCGCTGCGAGATCTTCTCGGGCCTGTCCGACACGGACCTCAACCTGATCGCCCGCGCCGCCCGCCGGCGCGAGGTGCCCGCGGGCACCGGCCTCTTCCGGCAGGGCGAGGCGCGCACGGGAGCCCTTGTCCTTGCTGAAGGTCGAGTGGAGATCACCCGGGACAACGGGGACGGCCCCGAGCCCGTGGTCATCCTGGGCCCCGGCGACGTCGCCGGCGAGCAGGCCTTCCTGGCCGTGGGCAGCCACACCGCCACGGGCGCCACCCTCACTCCCGCCGTGCTGCTGGATCTGGACCGCGATGCCGTGCTGGCCAGCCTGGCCAGGGACGGTGCGGCCGCCATCGCCGTGCTCAGCAAGGTGGCCACGGTGCTCAACCAGCGGCTGCTCTACTCGGGCACCCCCCGGACCGGGCGCGAGCAGGCCTATGCCAGCGGCCGCACCCGGCGCGAGTCGGACCTCATCGGCCCCATGGACGTGCCCGAGGACGCCCTCTTCGGCGTGCAGACCCTGCGGGCCGTGCACAACTTCCCCATCACTGGCACGCCCACCAGCCACTTCCCGGCCATGATCCGGGCCCTGGCCATGGTCAAGCAGGGCGCCGCCCGGGCCAACAAGCGTCTGGGCCTGCTTGAGCCCACCATCGCCGACGCCATCGACCAGGCCTCGCAGGAGATCATCGACGGGCACTGGCACGGCCACTTCCCCACGGACATGGTGCAGGGCGGCGCGGGCACCTCGACCAACATGAACGCCAACGAGGTGATCGCCAACCGGGCCCTGGAGCTGCTGGGCCACAAGCGTGGGGAATACGCCCACTGCCACCCCAACGACCACGTGAACCTCGGCCAGAGCACCAATGACGTCTACCCCACAGTCCTGCGTCTCAGCGCCATCTTCATGCTGCAGAACCTGCTGGACGCCATGGACCGCCTGAAGGGCGCGCTCCATGCCAAGGGCCGGGAGTTCTCGGATGTCATCAAGATGGGCCGCACCCAGCTCCAGGACGCGGTGCCCATGACCCTGGGCCAGGAGTTTGAGGCCTACGCAGTCACCACCGGCGAGGACATCCAGCGCCTGCGCGAGACGGCCCGGCTCTTCCTGGAAGTGAACATGGGCGGCACCGCCATCGGCACCGGCATCTGCGCCGATCCCCGCTATCCCCAGGTGGTGGTGGAGGAGCTCCGCCGGGTCACGGGCCTGGAGATCGTCCTGGCCGAGAACCTGGTGGAGGCCACGCCAGACACCGGCGCCTTCGTCATGTTCTCCGGTGTCGTCAAGCGCGCCGCGGTAAAGCTCAGCAAGCTCTGCAACGACCTGCGCCTGCTTAGCAGCGGCCCCCGCTGCGGCTTCGGCGAGATCAACCTGCCCCCCATGCAGCCTGGCAGCAGCATCATGCCCGGCAAGGTGAACCCCGTGATCCCCGAGGTGGTGAACCAGGTGGCCTACCAGGTCATCGGCAACGACCTGACCATCACCCTCGCCGCCGAGGCCGGCCAGCTCCAGCTCAATGTCATGGAGCCCATCCTGGCCTACAGCCTGGCCACCAGCCTGCGCACCCTCACCGCCGCTGTGAACGTGCTCAACACCAAGTGCATCGTAGGCATCACTGCCAACCGCGAGCGCTGCCTGGAGCTGGTGGAGCACAGCATCGGCATCGTCACCGCCGTCATGCCCGCCATCGGCTACAAGAAGGCCACGGAGGTGGCCAAGGAGGCCCTGGAGACCGGGATCTCTGTGCGGGAGCTGATCCTCCGCAAGGGCTACCTGACCCCCGCCGAGCTCGACGAGGCCTTCAGCCTCGAGGCCATGACCCAGCCCCGACCCATCCGGTAGGCGTTCACCTCCCCGAGGGCCCCCGGCACACTCCGATGCCCGGCCCGCCAGAGGTCTGGTTAAACTGGTTGGCGAACCCCTATATTCGACAGCCTTTTTCACCATCGGGAGCCCCCTCATGACGCTCGAGAAAAAGATCGAGACCTTGAAAGCCAAGCACGCCCAGGCCCTGGCTGGCGGCGGCGAGGCCCGGATCAAGAAGCAGCACGAGGGCGGCAAGCTGACGGCCCGCGAGCGGGTGGCGGCCTTCCTCGACGAGGGCTCCTTCGAGGAGATGGACGCCCTGATGGTGCACCGCACCGAAGGCGTGGAGAAGATCCCCGGTGACGGCGTGATCACGGGCTTCGGCCGCGTGGACGGCCGCCCCGTGGCCATCTTTGCCCAGGACTTCACCGTGTTTGGCGGCTCCCTCAGCGAGGCCTACGCCAAGAAGATCTGCAAGGTCATGGACCTGGCCATGAAGGTGGGCTGCCCCGTGGTGGGCCTCAACGACAGCGGCGGCGCCCGCATCCAGGAGGGCGTGGTCTCCCTGGGCGGCTACGCGGACATCTTCCTGCGCAACACCCTGGCCAGCGGCGTGATCCCCCAGATCAGCCTCATCATGGGCCCCTGCGCCGGTGGCGCGGTCTACAGCCCCGCCATCACCGACTTCATCACCATGGTGAAGGGGACCAGCTACATGTTCGTGACCGGCCCGGATGTCATCAAGGCCGTCACCCATGAAGAGGTCACCAAGGAGGAGCTGGGCGGCGCCCACACCCACTCCGCCAAGAGCGGCGTGGCCCACTTTGTCACTGCCAGCGATCTGGCGGCTCTGGCCCACACCCGGGAGCTGCTCTCCTTCCTGCCCAGCAACAACCTGGGAGAGGCCCCCCGCCGGGCCTCCAAGGCCCAGATGCCCCTGGAGAACCCCGAGCTCGACAAGATCGTGCCGGATGATCCCAGCAAGCCCTACGACATCCGCGACATCATCCGCGGTGTGGTGGACGATGCCCACTTCTTCGAGGTGCATGAGGCCTTCGCGCCCAACCTGGTGGTGGGCTTCGCCCGCATCGAGGGCCGCAGCATCGGCATCGTCGCCAACCAGCCGGCCTTCTACGCCGGCGTGCTGGACATCGCCTCCAGCGAGAAGGGCGCCCGCTTTGTGCGCTTCTGCGACGCCTTCAACATCCCGCTCATCACCTTCGAGGACGTGCCTGGCTTCCTGCCGGGCGTCACCCAGGAGCACGGTGGCATCATCCGCCACGGGGCCAAGCTGCTCTTCGCCTTCTGCGAGGCCACGGTGCCTAAGATCACCGTCATCACCCGCAAGGCCTACGGCGGAGCCTACTGCGTCATGGCCAGCAAGCACATCCGGACGGACTTCAACTTCGCCTACCCCACCGCCGAGATCGCCGTCATGGGCGCCGAGGGGGCGATGAACGTCCTCCACGGCAAGGCCATCGCCAGCGCGCCGGATCCCCTGGCCAAGAAGGCGGAGCTGGTGGCGGACTACAACGAGAAGTTCGCCAATCCCTACATCGCCGCTGAGTTCGGCTTCGTGGATGAGGTCATCCTCCCCCGAGAGACCCGCATGAAGCTGGTGAAGGCCCTGGCTTTCCTGGAGACCAAGCGCGACAGCATGCCGCCCAAAAAGCACGGGAATATCCCCCTTTAGGCCTTGTGGCACAAGCGGTAGGATGCGGGAACCCCTTTCTGGAGTTCCCATGCGCTTGCTCGCCTGCTGCCTGCTGGTCCTCCCCCTCTTCTCTCAGGCCCTGGACGAGGCCGCCTTCCGGGGCGACGCCAAGCACCTCGCTGCAGCCTGTGCGGACCGGGCCCGGCTGCTGCGCCCCAAGGACGCCAAGATGCTCGCCGAGTACGGGCGGTCCTTCCTGGTGGCGGGCGAGCGGGCCAAGGCTGAGGAGTGCTTTCAGGCGGCCCGCCTCGAGAGCCCCAAGGACGCCGATGTCCACCGCCTCATCGCTGTCGCCTGGCTGCGGGGCGGCCAGCGCACCGAGGCCCTGAAGGCCATCGCCGACATGCAGACCCTGGATCCCAAGGCCAAGAACGCCTTCACCCGCGCCGCCGTGAACCTGCAGGACTTCGGCCTCGCCAAGGAGGCCGACACCCTCATGGAGCGGGCCTGGATCCTGGATCCCTCGGACTGGCAGAACTGCATCCTCTTTGGCCGCTCCGCCCTGCGGAAGACCCGGCGGGACGCGGCCGCCAAGTGGTTCTCCCGCGCGACCCAGGCCAAGCCCTCGGAGGAGCGCATGTGGAACGCCGTCGCCCTCGCCTACGCCGACCACGGCGCCGAGCCCAACTAGGTTTCCACCCCCGGGAGTCCCATGCGCGCTGCCCTGCTGCTCTTCGCAACCCTCAGCCTCGCCGGCCAGGGGGTTGCCCCCCTGCCAGGCCTCGCCTCCTTCGACGAGGCCTTCTTCGCAGGCGACCGGCGCGCCATCCTCGAGGCCTGCGCGGACAAGGCCCGCTCCCTCAAGCCCAAGGACGCGAAGTATCTGGCAGAGTGCGGCCGGGCCTATCTGGCGGCCCTGGACAAACCCAAGGCCGAGGCTGCCTTCCGGGAGGCAGAGCTGCGGGAGCCCAAGGATGGCCTGGTGCTGCGCCTCATCGCCCAGGCCTGGCTCAAGCATGGCTACAAGAGCGAGGCCCTGGAGGGCTACGGCAAGATCCTCCAGCGCGATCCCAAGAACAAGGAGGCGGTCAGTCTGGCCGGCGTGGACCTGGCCGAGGTGGGCCTGGTCAATGAGGCCGAGCGGTACATGGGCGCCATGACGATGCTGGACAAGGACGCCTGGGAGCGCTTCCTGCAGTTCGGGCGGGCCCTCCTGGTCGCCGGCCAACGCAAGAAGGCGGCGACCTGGTTCGCCCGTGCCACCACCCTGAAGCCCAACGAGGAGAAGCTGTTCCTGGAGCTCTCCCGCGTCTTCGCCGAGACCCAGAGCCTCATGTAATGCCCACCTATCTGCGAAAAGCCTTCCTGGACGCTGACGGCACCCTCCGCAATGGCTGGAAGGTGCTGGGCTATTTCCTGCTGGTGGCGGCCGTGAGCCTGGTGCTCTCACCCCTCTACCGCCTGCTGCCTCGTCCCTTCCGGGCAGCGTTCCCTGGTCAGTGGATCGGGGCCCTGGCCTGCCTCGCCGCGGCCTGGGGCTTCCTCCGTACCGAGGACGCCCCGCTCCGCTCCCTTGGCCTCCTGCTCAACGGCCGCTTCCTGGGGCAGCTGCTGCTCGGCACCCTGGGTGGCTGCGCACTCATGGGGGCCTCGGCCGGCCTGGTCTGGTCCCTGGGCGGCCTGGACTGGACGCGCACACCGGGGGTGGGCCTTGGCACGCTCGCCAGGGCCGCGTGGCTCTTCCTTGCCATCGCCACCTTTGAGGAGCTGCTCTTCCGGGGCTACGCGTTCCAGCGGGCGGCCAGGGGCCTCAGCTTCCCAGGGGCCCAGGCGGTCTTTGCCGTGATCTTTGCCCTGATCCACTGGGGCAATCCGGGCATGACCGGCGCGACCCGGGCCTGGGCTACCGTGAACATCGCCCTGGCGGCGCTGCTGCTGGGCTTCTGCTGGCGTCGCACCGGGAGCCTCGCCCTGCCTATCGGTGTGCACCTCGGCTGGAACTGGACCCAGGGCAGCCTGCTGGGCTTCGGTGTCAGCGGCACCACCAGCCGGGGGTGGTGGACACCGGTCTTCCACGGCCGACCCGAGTGGCTGACCGGCGGCGCCTTCGGCCTGGAGGCAAGCCTGCCGGGCGTGCTCGTGTGCGGGGCGGCGGTGCTGGCACTGTGGGCCTGGAAGGGCTCTAGCGGCGGTGCTTCCACTGCTTCGGAGTCTTGATCCCGGCACCCATCACCAGGCGCATCTCGCTGGTGGGCACGAAGCCCATGCGCTGATACATGCCTTCGGCTTCCAGGCTAGCGTGGAGCTCCATGATCTCGATGCCCAGGCCCCGCGCCAGGTCCAGCGCGGCGTCCGTAATGTGTCCCGCCAGACCCTTCCGGCGGTGGGTCGGCAGCGTGTAGAGGTTGAAGAGATAGCCGCGCACGGAGAGCGGGGTCACCGGCGTAGGCAGCGTGTCCTTCAGCAGCAGCAGGACACTGACCACCGCGCGGCCGTCCTCCTCGAGGAGCAGGCCGCGGCACTGGCCCGTCACCAGCCAGCTGCGGAGCTGGGTGCGGAAGGCCTCTGCCATGCGCTTCAGACCCTCCTCGGTGCCCATCTCCATGTCGCGGAACATGGCCACGCGGTGGGCCACGTGGGTTTCGAGGTCGGCGAGGGTCGAGGGGCGCAGTGTCGGACTCATGCAAACAGTGTAGGCGGTATCCTGGGCCATGCACTATTCAGCACTTTCATCCGGATCCAAGGGTAATTGCCATGCCCTTTCGGATGGCGAGCGGACCCTGCTCATCGATGCGGGCATCTCTCTGCGGCAGATCCGGGAGCGACTGGAGTCCGTCGGGGGCGACTTCGGCACCATCCAGGCCCTGGCCCTAACCCACGAGCACTCCGACCACGTCAGCGCCCTGGGGGTCATCCTCCGGCGCACCAGCTGGGCCATCCTGGCCACAGCGGATACCCGCCGGGCCGTGGAGCAGGGCCAGCACCTGGAGCTCCCCGCCGAGCGCTGGATCGAGGTGGCGGCGGGCCATGCCCTGGACTGGGAAGGCTGGCGTGTGCTGCCCTTCGCCATCCCCCACGACGCGGCCGACCCCGTGGCCTATCGGGTGGAGACCGGCGGCTTGGCCTGCGCCGTGGTCACAGATCTGGGCCACCCCACAGCCCTGGTGGCGGATCACCTCCGGGACCTGGACCTGCTCGCGCTGGAAGCCAACCACGACGTGGACATGCTGCGGGAGGGGGACTACCCGGCCCACCTCAAGGCCCGGATCCTGAGCCGGGTCGGCCACCTCAGCAATGCCTCCATGGCGGAGCTGCTGGCCCGGGTCTGCTCGCCCCGTCTGCGGCTGCTCGTCCTGGCCCACCTGAGCGAGTCCAACAACCACCCCGACCTGGCTCGGTTCGCGGCGGAAGAGATCCTCCAGGGCACCTCAGTGGCCCTGCATGTTGCCCACCAACGGAATCCCCTGGCCCTCGTCCTCCCCTCTGTCTGAGGATCACCTGATGTTTCGGTACGCCGCTGTCCTGCTCCTCCTTGTCCTGCCCGCCCTGGGTCAGACGCCGCCCCCCCTGCGCGAGGTGGTGGAGCGCTTCGACGCGGCCCAGGCCCAAGTCCAGACCCTCCAGTGCCCCTTCACCCTCACCCTGCGCCGGGCCCTGCTCAAGACCCCCTCCGTGACCCGGGGGACCCTCTCCCTCCAGGGCTCCGAGTTCGCCCACTTCGCCTTCCAGCCCCCGGATGACCTGATCCTGCACCTGACCCCCAAGGCCCTCATCTCCTACAGCCCCGAGGCCAAGGAGGGGGAGCTCATGAAGATCGGGATCATCAAGAACTCCGACCGGAAGTTCCTGGGCCTGGGGCAGAAATTGAGCTACCTCTCCGACTACTTCCAGATCGAGGTGGGCGAGGCCAAGGTCGGTGCCCCCACCTGGCTGCTGGCCCTGACGCCACGCACCCTCTCGCTCCGCAAGCGGATGCAGGCCGTGAACCTCTGGGTGGACAAGGAGACCTGGCTGCCCCGGCAGATCCAGTGGGTCGAGCGGAGTGGCGACTCCTGGCTGCTGGAGCTGGGCGCCCTGCGGGTCAACCAACCCCTGCCTGCCGCCGTCACCGGCTTCAAGCTGCCCGAGGGCATTCCCCTGCGCAGCGAGTTCAGCTTCTTCGCCACACGGAAAAAGTAGAGCTACACTGCTAGCTTCCCGAGGGCCCGATGATTGTGATGTGCCCTGCCTGCCAGGCCCGCTTCCAGTACGACGACAGTCGCTTCGGCGCGGCTGCCTCCAAGCGGTTCAAGTGTCCCAAGTGCAGCCATGTCTTCGAGGTCATCAACCCGGCCATGGCTCCGCCCCCACCGGAAGAGACCCTCTCCCGACCCATCACCAGCGCCATGCCCGAAGACGCGCCGGCACCCCCTCCCGTGCCCGCGGCCCGAACCACGGCCAAGCGTGACCGGGACTCCATGCTGTCCGCGGCGGGCATCCAGGGCATCGGCATCCCGGCGGGCCTTCGCTTCAGTCTGGCCTTCCTGACGGGTCCCCAGGCCAGCATGGTCCACGTGCTCCAGAGCCCCGAGACGGTCATCGGCCGTGAGGAGGGGGCCGTGATCACTCAGGACCCCGAGACCTCCCGCCGCCACGCCCTGCTGGAGATCCACCCAGACGGCACGGTCTGGATCAGCGACCTGCAGTCCACCAACGGCACCCTGGTCAACGGCGAGCGCATCACGGCCCCGGTCCAGCTCAGCAGCCAGCAGGAGTTCACCTGCGGGAACAGCACGTTCATGCTGCTGGTGCGCAACACCGAAGAATTCCCTCTGAACTGAGACCCGATGCCATGACGCCCGACCCCTACGAGTCCTACCTGCTCCAGGCGGAGGCGCTCTTCGCCGAGGGGGAGGTCGTCAAGGCGGGCCAGATCTGGCAGGCCATCCTCAAGCAGCAGCCCATCCACGCGGTGGCCCGCGAGCGGCTCATGGCTGTGCGGGCGCGGCTGCAGGCCATCCATGAGACCGAGTCCCAGGAGCCCGCTCCCGACCCCGAGCCGCCGCCGGCCAGCCCCAGCCTGGGTCACCCCGTACCTCCGGACACCGAGCGGCTCCTCGCCGATGGCTGCACCCTGTACGACATGGGCCAGCTTGAGGATGCCCTCCTGAAGTGGGAAGAGCTGCTGCGCCTGGAGCCGAACCACGCCCTGGCCCGGGGCTACGCCAACGGCGCCCGCCGTGAGTTGGGCCGTCCGTCGGGCCCGGCCGCCGAACCCACGCCCTCTCCCGCGAGCCTGGCCCCTCCCGAAGAGAAGGACACCGACAAGCTCCACCAGGAGGCGGCCCAGCTCTACGACATGGGCCTCGTGGAGGAGGCCATCTCCAAGTGGGAGCGCCTCCTCGCCCTGGAGCCCCACCGGCAGGAGATCCAGGCCTACCTGCAGCAGGCGCGGGCCGAAGTAGGACGGGCCGCCCTCATTGTTCCCGCCGCGCCAGATCAAGAGTCCCTGAACCTCAAGCTGCGCCAGGCCGAGCACCTCCTCATTCTGCAGCGCCACGAGGAGGCCGCCTTCACCTTCGAGCAGGCCCTTGGCCTCGCCCCGGGGAACGTCCGGGCCCTCCAGGGGCTGGCGCGCTGCCAGAGGTCGAGCCCTGGTGACCACAGCACCTCGCCGCAGACACTGGACTCCGGCTCCGCGAAAGGACCCTTGGTCCTGGGGCACGAGGACACGACGGAGGTCAGCGAAGGCCGGGGTGTTGAGCCTCCGGCACTCCTGTTGAAGGCCACCCCAGCCCCCCGGGAAGGCCTCTACCTGCCCGAAGGCCTCCGCGAAACCGCGGACCGCCTGCCCTGGCTGAAGGAGCCCCGTCGGCTCGCAGCCCTGGGTGGCGGCCTGCTGGTGTTCATCGCCTGCCTCGCCCTGGTCCAGAACTACCGCAAGGACCGGGCCCTGAAGGAAGAAGTGCGGGCCGCCCGGGCTGCCGCCGCCGCGCCCCTGGCCCAGGAGGCCCTGGCCGTGGACCTGGTGGAGACCCCGGCCGCCATCCGGCAGGAGGCGGAGACCGCGCTGGTCACCGATCCCCTGCGCGCCTACCTGCGGGCTCAGGCCCTCCTGGCTCGGGATCCTGCGGACGCGTCGGCGGGGATCCTGCTGGAAAAGGCCCGCGCGGGTCTGCCTGGAGGGGTCTCAGGGGCCAGCGTGGGCGAGTTCGAGAAGCACCTCCAGAGCGGCAACCTTGAAGAGGCGGCCAAGGTGATCGAGGCCCTGCTCCGAACCCAGCCGGATGATGCCGACCTGCGCCTCCGCGCCTGCCGGCTGCAGCGGGTACTCTGCACCATCCATGCGGCCCAGGCCAAGTGGGACGCGGCCCAGGAAGACCTCCTCCGCGGCCGGGCCCTCCAGCCCGGCGACAAGAGCTGGCAGATCCGCCTGCAGCTGCTGGAGCGGGTGAAGGCCCTGCCCAAGGCCCAACAGGCGGGGTGGATTCCGCTGCTGGGCTAGGCCTACAAGCTGAGCGGCCCCTGCTGGGCATCGAAGTCGGCATGGATCTGCCTGATCTCCTCCAGGGACTCCTGGAAGGCCTGGTGCACATCAGGGTCGAAGTGGGTCCCCACGCTGGACCGGATGATCCGGATGGCCTCCTCCTCGCTCAGCGCCTCACGGTAGGGACGCCGGGTGGACAGGGCGTCGAAGACGTCCACCAGGGCCACGATCCGGGCCTCCAGGGGTATCTGCTCCCCGGAGAGGCCGTGGGGATAGCCGCTGCCGTTCCACTTCTCGTGGTGAGACAGAGCGATCTGGGCAGCGGTGTGCAGCAGGGGGTTGCCGCTGATCGGCTCTCCAGAGGGCAGCGGCCCTTCCAGCCCGGAGACCAGGCGGTTGACGGGGTGGTCCCGGCGCAGGATTCCGGCTCCGATGGTGCAGTGCTGCTTGACGATGGCCCACTCTTCGCTGGTGAGCTTCCCGGGCTTCAGCAGCACGCGATCGGGGATCCCGATCTTGCCAAGGTCATGCAGCGCACTGGCGATGAAGATCAGCTCACACTCATCCTCGCTCATGCCCAATTTAGAGGCGAGCGGCGGGCAGTAGTGGCTCACGCGGAAGACGTGACCGCCGGTATCCTCATCACGGTATTCCGCGGCTCGGGCAAGACTTAACACGATCTCCTTGTTGGATTTTTCGAGGGCGCTGGTCCGCTCCCTGACCTTGCGCTCCAGGAGGTCGTTCTGGTTCTGCAGCTCTTCCTGGTAGTGCCGGATCCGGAGCACGCTCCGCAGCCTGGCCACGAGATCCTCGGGATCCACAGGCTTGTCCAGGAGGTCCGCCGCGCCGAGATCCAGGGCGCGCCGCTTGAGGGTCCGGTCCTGCAGCCCGGTGACGATGACGACGGGCGGCCCGCCACCCTCCAGGGCGTGGATCCGGGCGAGGAGCTCCAGCCCATCCATCCCGGGCATCTTCACATCACTGATGACCACGTCCACCGGATGGGCCTGAAGGTGCTCCAAGGCTTCCAGGGCCGACTCGAAGAAACGCAGCTCCCAGTCCTCGCGCAGATCCTGCAGTGAGCGGCGGTAGCCACTCAGCACATGAGGCTCGTCATCCACAAACACGAGGGTGCGCATCGGGCTCATCTCTTGGGTGTCAGGTGAAGTAGAACAGGTGCCTATTCATTAAGCATAATATTGATTTCAATCCACCCAGGCTTCCGGGGGCACCGGGTGACTCAGGAAGTGCGTCATCCCCTCGCTGAGGCCGTAGGCCCCGGTGGTGCCGAAGGCCAGGAGGTCCCCGGGTGACAGCTCGGGCAGCCGCACCTCGCCCAGGCGATCCAGGCTGGTGCACAGGGGTCCTGCCAGGGTGACACTGACCTGACCCTCGGGCTTGCCCACAACCTTTACCGGGAAGGGCTGGCCCGTGAGCAGGGGCCGGAGCAGGTGGTTGATGCCCCCTTCCAGAATGGCGAAGCGGGTGCCCCGGCTCTCTTTGACCCGCACCACGCGGGCCAGGTAGACGCCGCAGGGACCCGCGAGGAAGCGGCCGGGCTCCAGGATCAGCTCGCCGCTGAACCAGGAGTGGCGCTCCAGCAGATCGGACAGTCCATGTCCAAGGGCGGCCAGGTCCAGGGAGTGCTCCTCCAGGGCGTAGGGCACGCCCAGGCCCCCCCCCAGGTCGATCTGCTCGAAGAGGAGGCCGTGGGTTTCGCAGAGGCGCCGGGCCAGGTCCAGCACGGCCCCGTGGATCGCCAGCAGCTTGGCGGCGTCCCGCTGGTTGCTGGCCGCGAAAACGTGCAGGCCGCGGATGCGGACGTGGCGCAGCGTGGCCGCCCGGGCCAGCAGCGCCGGGACATCCTCCTCGTCCACCCCGAAGGCCGAGGGGCCGCTGCCGCCGATGATGCGGTTGCCTTCGGCGATGTCGAAGGCCGGGTGCACCCGCAGGTTCACCACCACCTCGCAGGTGGCCAGGGCGTCAATGCGGGCCAGGTCCTCCCAGCCCTCGGCCTGGATGCGGACCCCCAGGGCCAGGGCCTTCTGTAGCTCCGGTTCCCGCTTGCCCGGCCCTGCGAAGAAGGTGCGCCCGGGCGGCAGCGCCAGGGCCTCCACCTTCTCCAGCTCGCCGATGGAGGCGCAGTCGAAGCTGGCGCCCAGGGTCGCGAAGCGGCGCAGCAGGGCGGGGTGCGAGTTCGCCTTCACCGCAAAGGCCAGCCGCACCCGGGCCGGAAGCACCGCGCGGAGGGCCCTGAATTGCGCCTCCGCCACCCGCCCCGAATACGCAAAGCAGGGCGTGCCGTGCGCCTCCGCCAGGGCCTGGCACTGCGCATCGTCGAAGGCGAAGAGAGGGTTCATGAAAGGACCTTTAACCGCGCCAGTAGGGCGCCAGACGCTTGACGCCTTCGCGCAGCTGCTCGGGGGTGGCGGCGAAGCTGAGGCGCAGGTGGCCGCGGCCGCCTTCGCCGAAGGCCAGACCCGGGATGACCACCACCTTGGCCTCGTCCCGCAGCCGCAGGGCGAAGGCGAGAGGATCCACATGGGCGGACGGCGGCAGGGGCATGAAGTGGTAGAAGGTGCCGTCCGGAGGGGACACGGTCTGGCCCAGGTGCTCGCGCAGGGCCTCGGCCAGGGCCTCCCAGCGCCCACGGATGGCGGCCCGGGCCTCGGCAAGGATCGCATCCGAGTGCTCGAGCAGGGCCAGAGCCGCCCACTGGGCGGGCGTGGCTGTCCCGGTCACCGCATAGCCGTGCACCACCCGCGCTGGGGTCAGCCAGGCGGGATCGCCGATGGCCCAGCCCACGCGCAGTCCCGGTGCACCCCAGCCCTTGCTGACCGAGCTCACCACCACACCCCGGTCCGTGACCTCGCGGAGGCCTGGAGGACGCACGCCAAAGTGCAGGTCCCGATAGACCTCGTCTGAGATCAGCAACAGGCCCCGGGCCACACAGGCCTCGGCCACCCGGCGCAGGGCGTCCAGGTCTCCGCCACCACCGGTGGGGTTGGAGGGCAGGTTGAGGATCACCGCCGAGGCGTCCGGCGTGGCCGCCAGCACCTTCAGGAGCGCGTCGGCATCCAGGCGGAAGCGGTCCGGCGACAACGGGTAGGGCACAGGCTCAGCCCCGGCCATCCGGGCCAGGGCCGGGTAGGCCACGAAGCCAGGATCCGGCACCAGCACCTTGGTGCCGGGCTCCACCCAGGCCTGGAACAGCGCGAAGAGCGCCCCCTGGGAGCCGGTGGTGATGAGCACCTCGTCCACCGAGGCACCGTGGAAGGTCGCCACGGCCTTGCGCAGGTCCGTGAGGCCCGCGTGGGGCACATAGCCGCAGGGACCGGGAGCGCGGAGCAGGGCCAGCCGCGCAGGCTCCGGCAGGTCCCAGGTGGGCTCGCCGAGCCCCAGGGGGATGGCCCCGGGCGGCGTGCCGTCCGTGATCGCCCGGATGGGCGAGGGCTTCAGCAGGGAGAGGCGGGAGGCTGTTTTCATGTGTGGTTCCTGGGTCCCGAGCTAGCGCAGGGCCTGCTCGAGCGCGGTGGCGGCGTCGGTCTTGTCGTCGCGGTACTTGACGATGCAGGGCGCCGCCAGCTGCAGGCCCTGGCTCCGGGCATAGTCCCCAGAAGCAGGCCGCGAGCCCGGGACGACGACCGCACCCTCGGGCACCTCGCGCCGCAGCTCCCGGCCATGGACCAGGTCGTAGATCACGCTGCTGCCGGTGATGACCACCCCAGAGGCCAGCACCGCCCGCTTGCGCACCACGATGCCCTCGAAGAGGCCGACGAGGCCGCCCACGAAGGCGTCATCCTCCACCACCACGGGCCGGGCGCCCGCGGGCTCCAGCACGCCACCGATCTGGGCGGCGGCCGAGAGGTGCACCCGCTTGCCGATCTGCGCGCAGCTGCCCACCAGGGCGTGGCTGTCCACCATGGTGCCCTCGTCCACGAAGGCGCCCACGTTCACATAGGCGGGCGGCATGAGCACCACGCTGCGGGCGATGTGGGCCCCGCGACGCACCGCAGTGCCACCGGGCACCAGGCGCACCGCGTCCTCCAGGCCGAAGTGGCGAGGCGGATAGGCGGTCTTGTCGAACATGGGGAAGCCGGGGCCCGGCATCTCCGCCAGGCTGGTGCGCCGGAAGCCGAAGAGGATGGCCTGCTTCACCCAGGTGTTGGTCTCCCAGGTGCCGTCCTCCAGGCGCTCAGCGGCCCGGATGACGCCGGTCTCCAGGGCCACCAGCAGCACCTGATGCATGGCCGGGGCCTCGGGATCCGCCATGACCTCGTCAGCGGGTCGGGAGAAGAAGGCGCGAATGGCATTGAGGTCGACGACCATCAGGAGACTCCAGGCAGGGCGCCGGTGGCCTGGGCCAGGGCCTCGGTCAGGCGGGCGCGGGTGGCGGCGGAGGCGGGCGTCAGGGGCAGGCGCAGGCCGTCTCCGCCAAAGCCGAGCTGGGCCAGGAGGGCCTTCACTGGGCTGGGGTTGCTCTCCAAGAAGAGCGCGTCGATGAGGGGCAGCAGCCGCAGGTTCAGGCGGACGGCCTCGGCCCGGTCGCCCCGTAGCGCGGCCGCGACCATGGCGGCGGTCTCCCGCGGAAGCACGTTGCCCAGCACCGAGATCAGGCCGGAGGCGCCCACCGCGATGGCGGCCACGGCGAGGATGTCGTCGCCCGCCAGCAGGGTCTTGCCTACGGGCAGGGTGCGCGCGATCTCCGCCACCTGGGCGAGGCTGCCGCTGCATTCCTTCACGGCCACCACCTGGGGGTTCTCCCAGAGGCGGGCGAGGACAGCGGGGGTGACGTTCTGGCCCGTGCGGCCCGGCACGTTGTAGGCGATGAGGGGCAGGCCCGGGGCGGCGGCAGCGATGGCTTCGAAGTGAGCCACCAATCCGTCGGCACTGGGCTTGTTGTAGTACGGCGTGACCACCAGAGCCCCGGCGGCGCCCAGCTCCTGGGCGCGGCGGGTCATGGCGACCGCGCGGTGGGTGGCATTGGAGCCGGTGCCCACCACCACGGGACGGCCACCACACTCTTCGAGCGTGGCCACGATGATCGCGTCCCGCTCAGACTCGATCAGGGTCGGGGCTTCACCGGTGGTGCCGAGGGGGACCAGGGTGTCGACGCCGCCCGCGACCACGTGGCGCACCAGGCGCCGGAAGGCGGGGAAGTCCACCTCTCCCGCAGGTGTGAAGGGTGTGGCCAGCGCGACGGCAAGGCCTGTGAGGTTCAAGGTCATGGCTTGCCTCCAAAGGTGAAGAGCGGGTCCAGCAGGTCAGCGGCCAGGTCATCCATGCTGAAGACACCTTTGCGGCCATGGAGCCAGCGCGCCGCGGTCAGGGCCCCCTGGGCGAAGGGGGCACGCGAACGGGCGGTGTGCGTCAACTCCAGCACCTCGGACGGGGAGTCGAGCCCCACGGTGTGGGTGCCGAACTCCACGCCAGCGCGCACCACGCCGATGTTCAGCTGGTGGAGCGCCGGGGTGCCCAGGGTCCACTCGGTCTTGCGGGGGCAGCCCGCCAGCACGGCGGCCGCCAGGGTCTTGGCGGTGCCCGAGGGAGCGTCCGCCTTGAGCCGGTGGTGGTGCTCCAGCAGGTAGGGATCCCGGGCCGGGTCCAGGGCCGCGTAGCGCCCCATGACCGTGGCCAGCCGGGCCATGAGGGCGACCGTAAGGGAAAAGTTGGAGGCGGCCAGCACACCGATGCGGCCCGCCACGCGCTGCTCCAGGTCCGGCAGGGACCAGCCGGTGGCGCCGATCACCAGGTCTGTGCCCGTGGCCAGGGCCCAGTCCAGGTGACCCGCCACGGCCTCCGCCACACTGGCGTCGATGGCCACATCGGCCGGACCCGAGGGGGTCTCCCCCATGTCCACGGTCCAGGCCAGGGGTTCCGTGGCCTCGGCGGTGATGGCCGAACCCAGGCGCCCCCGCCCGAAGAGCCCGATGCGCAGGGCGCTCAAGAGGCGCTCCCGACCAGCACGCGGTGCAGGCGCCGCAGGGCTTCGGCGGTGCTCTCCTGCTTCACCACGAGGCTCAGGTTGATCTCGTTGGCACCCATGCTGATCATCTCGACGTTAATGTCCCCCAGGGAGCTGAGCAGCTGCGCCCCGACCCCCGGCGTGGACTTCAGGCGCTCGCCCACGGCGGCGATGATAGCCCGGCCCTCGTGGACCTCAACCTTGGCGAAGACGGACAAATCCTGGAGCAGAGCCTTCAGGGGGACATCGGCCTCGACCGTGAGCGAGACGCTCACCTCGGCGGTGGCCACCAGATCGACACTCACCTCGCGGCGCCCGAACACCTCGAAGAGGCGGGCCAGGAAGCCGCTCTGGGCCAGCATCCGCGAGCTGCTCACGGTGAGCACGGTGACTGGTCCCCGGCTGGCCAGGGCCGTGATGGGACGCCCCGTCTGGACCTCGGCGGAGATGGTGGTGAAGCGGCCCTGGGGCTTCTGCGTGTGGCGGACCGTGACGGGAATGCCGGCCTCCACCGCGGGCTGGATGGTGGCGGGATGGAGCACCTTCGCGCCAAAAGCCGCGAGCTCGGCAGCCTCGGCGAAGCTGAGGTCGGAGATGGGCAGGGCCTCGGGCACGATGCGGGGATCGCAGGTGAGCACGCCCTCCACGTCGGTCCAGATCTGCACTTCCTCGGCGCCCAGGGCCGCGCCGAACAGGGCGGCGGAGTAGTCGCTGCCGCCTCGTCCCAGGGTGGTGGTGAGGCCGTCCTCGGTGGCGCCGATGTAGCCCTGGGTCACCACCACCCGGCCCGCGCCGAGGTGGGGGGCCAGGTACTTGATGGCCAACGCGTGGACGGCTTCCGCTTGCGGTGCGGCTTCGCCGAACACGGCGTCTGTCTGCATGACGGTCCGGGCATCCACCCAGGCGCCCTCGACGTAGGCGGCGAAAATCCGGGTGGACAGGCGCTCACCCAGGGAGGCGACGGCATCCATGCTCCTGGGGCTCAGCTCCCGCAGCATGGCTACGCCGCGCAGCAGCAGCTCCAGCTCGCCGAACAGGTCGGTCAGCGCCGCATCCAGGGCTTCGGGCACACCGTCCGCGAAGAGGTCCTCCGCGGCCTTGCGGTGGGCCGCCATGAGCTTCCGCTGGCCGTCCATGGCCGCGGTCAGGTCTCCCCGCTCCGCGGCCTTCGCGGCATCGAAGAGGCCGTTCGTGGTCTTGCCCATGGCGGACAACACCACCAGGGGCGAGCGCGGCCGGGCCGCGTCCACGAGACTGGCCACCTGCCGCATGCAGGCTGCGTCCGCGACGCTGCTGCCACCGAACTTGAGGACGATCATCGGAGGTATCCCTTCGCGTGGGCCAGCTCGGCGTTGAGGATGCTGCCGCCGGCGGCGCCGCGCTCCGTGTTGTGGCCGAGCAGGGCGAACTTCACGCCAAGGATGGGGCAGGCCCGCAGGCGGCCGACGTGGACGCTCATGCCTTCGTCGCGGTCCACGTCACGGCGTACCTGCGGACGATCGTCCAGGGTGTGGACATGGATGGGCGTCGCGGGCGCGGAGAAGAGGCCCAACTGCTGGGGCTCGGGCTTCCAGGCCAGCCAGGCCTCGCGCACAGCGTCCAGGGAGGGGTTGCCCTTGAGCCGCACACTGACGGCCTCGGTGTGGCCCTCAATGACGGGCACCCGGTGGCACAGGGCACTCACGAGCATGGGGGCCATCACCACGACCTTGCCGTTGAAGTGGCCCAGCATCTTGGGGGTTTCCTCCTCCACCTTCGGCTCCTCGTTCCGGATGAAGGGGATGACGTTGCCCAGGATGTCCAGGCTGGGCACACCGGGGTAGCCCGCGCCGCTGATGGCCTGCATGGAGGTCATCATCACGGCCTCGATGCCGAAGGCCTCGTGCAGGGGCGCCAGGGCCATGACCAGCACGGTGGCGGTGCAGTTGGCGTTGGTGACGATGCCGCCGGTCCAGCCATGGTGGTGGCGCTGGATGTCCAGGAGGCCCAGGTGGCTGGGGTTCACTTCCGGCACCAGGAGGGGCACCTCTGGGGACATGCGGAAGGCCCCGGCGTTCGAGAACACCATGGACCCCGCCTTGGCGAACTGGGGCTCGAGCTCCTGGGCCGGACCCGTGTCGAGGGCGCTGAAGACCACCGGCGACAGGGCGAACTCGGGCGTACCGTCGGCCATGATCTGGTCGCCCAGCCCGCCGTAGGGCTCGCCGTCCAGCCGCCAGGCACAGGCGTCACGGTAGCGCTTGCCCGCGCTGCGCTCGCTGGCCGCGAGGTGCTCCACCCGGAAGAGGGGATGGTTGGCCAGGCGTCGGACGAAGCGCTGGCCGACGACGCCGGTAGCGCCGAGGACGGTGACGGGGATTTTCGTGGTCATGGTTCAGTCTCCTAGGAAGTGCAGTGCCAGTCGGCGGTTGAGAGCGACCCCGGCCTCGAGCTCGGCCAGGGGGAGGTGCTCGTCGAGGGTATGCGCGACGGTGATGCTGCCGGGCCCCGCCAGCACCACGGTGCGATCGGGCACCAGCACCCGCAGCGCCGGGGCATCCGAGCCGAAGGGCATGGCCGCGTGCTCGAAGGCGGGCAGGACGGGATACAGATCCGGCGGCTCGTCCATCCGCAGGTCCACCGTGCCATTGGGGGGCGCCAGGCGGCGGACGTCGTCCAGGAAGGCACTGCCAGGCACCAGCCGGGCCATGAGGTGCGCCTCCGCCGAGGCCGGGACTGAGTTGAGGGCCTCCCCAGCCCGCAGGAGGCCCAGGTTCCAGACCTCGGGCCCCAGCTTGGGATCCACGGCCCGCGGCTGCTCGAGCAGGCGCTGCAGCCACTCCAGCAGGGGCCAGGTGGCGTTCTCACCCAGCTGGGGGCTGCCGCTGTGGGCGGCCCGGCCGCTGCAGTGGAGGCAGAGGTGCATGGCGCCGCGCTGGCCCGTGGCCAGCTTCAGCTCCGTGGGCTCCCCATTGATAAGCGCCTTCAGGTCCTGGAGGCGGTCCGCCAGTCCCAGGGCCGCGGCTGCACCGGTGCTGTCCGTCTCCTCGCTCACCACCCCCAGCCAGGCGAAGCCGTCACGGCCTTCCGCCAGCAGGGTCTTCACCGCGCCCAGCTGGGCCACGATCTGGCCCTTGGCATCGCAAGCGCCGCGGCCCCAGATCGCACCATCCTGGAGGCGGGGCGGCAGGTAGGGGGGCACCGTGTCCAGGTGGGTGGAGAACAGCACGCGGGGCCGGCCCCACCGGGCCAGCAGGTTGGTTCGCCCCGGGCCCACGGGCTGCTCCACCACGGTAGCGCCCAGCTCCTGGAGCAGCGCCCGGAGTCCCGGCAGACCCGCATCCTCCTGGCCTGAGGTGGTCTCGGCCGCGCAGAGCTCCACCAGCCGAGTGCTCAGCCAGGATTGGAAGTCTGCGGGGATGGCGTTCATAGCTACCTCGGCGTGCCGACGGTGCCTTCAGGAACGCAGTGGGAGGATTCCCGCCGCCGCGCCTCAGGCCCTCCGCGCCGGGTGACCAGCACGACAGCCGCCGGGCTTTCGCCTCAACGTCCAGGGGGCGCGTCGATGAGCCGCGAACCCTTCGGCGATTCTCCCCTTTCACACCGGGTCAACGGGTTCATCACCCTCGCCGTGGCTACTGATGGGAACCGCTCCTCCATCGGAACGTCGAGTTTCCCACGGCGGGGCCCCCTTCTGCAACCGCCAGCTACCTCAACTCCTCGAGCAGGGCCTCGCCCCGGAGCCACGGGCCGTAGCCCGAGGCGGTGTTCAAGTGGCCGCAGGGGCCGAGGTCGACGAGCCGGGCACCCCAGTCCGCGGCCAGGCCGCGGGCCCGGTCGAGGGCCAGGAACGGATCGTTGCTGGAGGCCGCGAGGATCGCCGGAAACAGCAGGCTCCGCCGAGGAATGGGAGCGAAGGCCCTGAGCTGCGGCAGGGCTTCCGCGCGCTCCACGTCTGCCGGCGCCGCCAGCAGGGCGCCCCGGATCTCCCGCGCGGAGGCCGCGGCCCAGCGGGCGATCGCGATGCAGCCGAGGGAGTGCCCCACCAAGAGCGGGGGCTCGGAGCATCGTCCGACGGCGTCCTCAAGGGCCTCCACCCACTCGCCGGGCACGGGATCGTCCCAGTTCGGCATCTCCACGCGCCGGTTGCCCGGCAGAGCCGCTTCCCAGAGGCTCTGCCAGTGCCCCTCGCCGGAGTTCTGGTAGCCCGGGATGATGAGGATCGGCGTCATAGAAGCTCCTTTCGCCGCGACGGCCTCCATCAAAGCGCCGCCGGGGCCGCGTTTCAAGTCGGCTGTTCGGGCACCAGGGCGTCGGCTAGGCGGTGCACGTAGCCGCTCAGGTCTGTGACGGCCTCCACAGCCTCGGGCGTGGTCCTGAGCAGCTGGAAGTAGCCCGTGTAGGCCGCATAGGCCAGGAGGGCGCGCTGCCGGGCCTCCACCTCAGAGAGCCCGAGGGCCTGGAAGGCCTCCAGGCCCAGGGCCAGACGACGCTCGGTGGCGCGCCGCAGGGTGGGTTCGACCCTGGGGTCCTGGGCCGACACCATCAGGGCGGCGAAGAGCTTGCCGTTCTCCACATCCTCGAAGGCCGCGAAGAGCAGCACCCGCAGGCGGCGGCGCGGGTCTGGAATGCCGCCATAGCGGGTGGCCACGTCCGCGCTCTGATCCTGCTCCCAGGCCTCCAGCACAGCCAAGATCAGCTCGTCCCGACTCTTGAAGTGCCAGTAGAAGCTGCCCTTGGTCACCCCCAGTGCCTGGGCCAGGGGCTCCACGGCCACGGCCTGCAGGCCCTCTCGGGCCAGGAGGTTCGTCGCTGCCAGGATCCAGGCCTCACGGGAGAGGGTGGGGTTGGCGCGGGGCTTTTTCGGGGCAGGCGGCATGGGGTCCTTGACGGGCTTCCAGCTCAGCCTACCATACCATACCGTATGGATACCATACGCCACCGTATTGACCAGGAGACACCCCATGCGAAACCCCCTCCTCGCCGCCCTTGCCGCCCTGCTGTTCCTGGGGACCGGTTGCGCCACCCCCGAGACCATCCAGCGGCGCAGCAGCCTGGCCAACTACCTGGGCGCCAAGACCACTCCGGCCAACGAAGCGCCCACGGGCCCGGTGAAGCTCCAGCTGCCCCTGCGCCTGGGCATCGCCTTCGTGCCCGCCGAGACCGGCCAGCGCCAAGGCTCTTCCCTGGCGGGCCACACCCCCACCCACCTGGTGGCCGCAGGACAGGAGCAGGTCCTGCACCAGCAGGTGGCGGATCTGTTCGGGCAGAAGCCCTGGACCCTGAGCTTCAAGATCATCCCGGCCCTCTACCTGACCAGGGCGGGGGGCTTTGAAGACTTGACCCAGGTGGCCCAGAGCTTCGGCGTGGATGTGGTGGCGCTGGTCTCGGTGGACCAAGTGCAGTTCAGCAGCCCCCGCTGGTACGCCTGGACCTACTGGACGCTCGTGGGGGCCTACATGGTGAAGGGCGACAAGAATGACACCACCACCCTGGTGGACGCCGCGGTGTACCACGTACCCTCCCGCACCTTCCTGTTCCGGGCCGGGGCCGTCGGCACGGTCAAGGGCGGGTCCAGCTGGTCGAACCGGGAGGATGCCTTCCGCCAGCAGGCCCAGGAGAGCCTGAAGCTCGCCATGGGGAACCTCTCCGCTCCGCTGGATCAGGGGGTTGCGGGCTTCAAGCAGGACCTGGTCAAGGGTGCGCGGAAGGATGTGCAGCTGGTGGACAAGGATGGCAACCTGCTGGGCAGCCCAAGCTATGATCCAACCCGCAAGTAGACCACCCGCTCCAGGAGGCCCCATGAAGGCTCTCTGCTGTGCCCTGCTGATCTTGCTCGGGAGCCTGGGCTGCGCCCGGATCTACCGCCCCGTGACCCTGGTGTCCCCGCCTCGGGGGGCAACCCAGGCCGAGGGGCTCTCCGGGGGCCTGACGCCCCAGCCCTGGGGGGACAACTCCCGCTACGAACAGAAGGCCTCCGACGCCAACCTCCGGGTGCTCGTCCTGAGCCTGGAGAACACCTCGCCTGCCGGGGTGGAGGTCCTCCGCCTGGACTTACCCGAGGGGGTCACACCCCTTTCCGCAGAGGCGGCGGCGAGCCTGATCAAGCAACACAGCGGGGCCCACCTCCTCTATCCCCTCATCCCGGCCCTCCTCACCGCAGGATCCAGTGGCGGCGGGGGGGCCAGCGCCACCATCGGGCCCACGCCAGCCATGGTCTTCGGCGCGATGGCTGTAGTGGGGTTGCTGGTGGGCCTCCCCAACCTGGCGGTGGCCGCGAACAGCAACCGCCGGGTGGAGCAATTCTTCCAGGCGGAGGCCTGGTCTCCCGGCCACCTGGGGCCAGGCCAGACTCGACGTGGGCTGATCTTTCTCCGCTGCCCGGAGCCCCGCGCACTGCTTCAGATCCGCGTCATCACCCGTCGCGGGTCGGCAGAATGGGCCCTCGAATTGACCTCTCCAGGAGCCACACCCCTCTGAACCCGGGCCCAGCGGGGCTAGACTGGTGCTTCGGAGCGCCCATGTCCCTCGTCATCGCCGGCAAGAGTTTCAGCAACCGCCTCGTCCTCGGCACGGGCAAGTACAAGGATTTCGCCACCATGCAGGCCTGCTACCGGGCCGCGCGGGTGGAGATGGTGACCCTGGCCGTGCGCCGCTTCGACCTGGCGGCCAAGGGCGAGGACAACATCCTTAACTGGATCCCCAAGGACATCGCCCTGCTCCCTAACACCGCCGGCTGCTACACCCGGGAGGATGCCCTGCGCGTGGCACGCCTGGCCCGGGAGGCCCTGGAGACCAACTGGATGAAGCTCGAGGTCATCGGCGACCCCAAGAGCCTCTACCCCGACAACGAGGAGACCCTGGAAGCCGCCAAGATCCTCGTGAAAGAGGGCTTCGTGGTGCTGCCCTACGTGAACGCGGACCCGATCCTGGCCAAGAAACTCTGTGACATCGGCTGTGCGGCGGTCATGCCCCTGGGCAGCGCCATCGGCTCCGGCCTGGGCGTGCAGAACCCCATGACCCTGCTGCTCATCAAGGAGGTGCTGGAGGCCTACCACCTGCCCATGATTGTTGACGCGGGTGTGGGCACCGCCTCGGACGCCGCCCTAGCCATGGAGCTGGGCGCCGATGGCGTGCTGCTCAACACAGCCGTGGCCGAAGCGGGCGAGCCCACCAAGATGGCCCAGGCCATGGACCTGGCCGTCAAGGCGGGTCGCCTGGCCTTCGAGAGCGGCCGCATGCCCAAGCGCCTCTACGCCAGCGCCAGCAGTCCCACCACCGGCCTGATCGGCAAATAGGCCGCGGGATGGACTTCGACCTCGACCCCCTGGAATGCCGCGTCCTCGGCTGCCTCCTGGAGAAGCAGCTCAGCACCCCGGACATCTACCCCCTGTCCCTCAACAGCCTGCTGAACGCCTGCAACCAGTCCAGCAACCGGGACCCGGTGCTCTCCGTCAGCGAGGACGAGGTCCAGGCCGCCGTGGATACCCTGATCGGGCGGGGGCTCGCGGAGCACTGGCCGGGCCGCGTGGTCAAGATCGCCCACACCGCCAAGCCCACCTGGAACCTGTCCGTGCAGGAGGCAGCCCTCCTGGCGGAGATGCTGCTCCGGGGCCCCCAGACCTCTGGCGAGCTGCGCACCAACACCCGGCGCATGTATGCCTTCCCGGACCTCGCCGAAGTCGAAGGCTGCTTGGCCGTGCTGATGGAGGCCGAGCCGCCCCTGGTCCAGCGCCTGCCCCGGGCCCCGGGCGCCCGGGAGGCCCGGGTCGCGCAGCTGCTGGCGGGCCCCGTGGAGACCGGCCCCGCCACGGAAGCCACCCCCGCCCGCACGGGCCGCGTGGAGCAGCTTGAGGCCGAGGTGGCTGCGCTCCGGACCGAGCTGGCGGAGCTCCGCCAGGCCTTCGAAGCCTTCCGGGACCAGTTCTAGGCGTTGAGGGCTGGGTAGTCCGTGTAGCTCTTCTCCCCGGGCGTGTAGAAGGCGCTCATGTCATAGGCGGCCAGAGGCGCTCCGGCCTGGAGGCGGGCAGGCAGATCCGGGTTCGAGATGAAGGGCCGGCCGAAGGCGATGAGGTCCGCCTTGCCCGCCGCCAGGTCCGCCTGCGCCCGGTCACGGTCGTAGCCACCACTCAGGATGAGCGTGCCGTGATAGGCCTCCCGGATCTTCTGGACGGTGGCCGGTGCCAGCGACGGCGCGCCCATGGCGCTGTGATCCACCAGGTGGAGGTAGACCAGACCCAGGGCATCGATCTGTCGGGCCAGATAGGTGTAGGCCGCCTCGGTCTCGGCGAAGGGTGCGATGTCGTTGAACACGCCGTGGGGAGACAGCCGGATGCCCACGCGGTCCTTGCCGATGGCGGCCACCGCCGCGGCCGCAACCTCCAGGGTGAAGCGACTGCGGTTCTCAATGGAGCCGCCGTAGGCATCGGTACGGGTGTTGGAGCCTGGGTTGAGGAACTGCTCCAGCAGGTAGCCGTTGGCCGAGTGGAGCTCCACCCCGTCGAAGCCCGCCTCCACCGCATTGGTGCAGCCCTGGGCGAACTCCGCCACGGCCTGCCGGATGTCCTGCTCACTCATGGCCCGGGGCACGGGATGCGGCTGCAGGCCCTGGGCGTCGGTCCAGATCTCCCCCGCCGCTGCCACCGCCGAGGGCGCCAGGACCTCGGCCCCCGCGGGCAGGTTGGCCGCGTGGCCGATGCGGCCCGTGTGCATTAACTGGAGGAAGAGCTTCCCGCCCTTAGCGTGAACGGCGGCCGTCACCGCCTTCCAGCCCGCCACCTGGGCCTCGGAGAAGATGCCGGGAATGCGGGGGTACCCCAGGCCATTGGGCGAAGGCGAGGTCCCCTCGGTGATGATGAGCCCCGCGCTGGCGCGCTGCCCATAGTAGGTCGCCACCAGCTCCCCGGGGACGTTGCCCAGGGAGCGGTTGCGGGTCATGGGGGCCATGACCACGCGGTTCGAGAGGGTGAGGGCGCCGAGGGTGGCGGGGCTGAAGAGGTCGCGGTTCATGGGGATCTCCTTTCCAGAAGAGCCCCAGGATAGTGTTAAATCCAAACCGGGTGTTGGAACATTTAACCCGGACCCCTAGCGCCCCCTGTAAGCAGCACCTGGACCCCCTGCTCCAGGTCCCGGAACCGCGCCGGTTCCGCCTGGAGGATCACCCGGAAGGGCTTGGGTGCCAGCTCCTCGGCCGCCGCCCGCAGCACCGCCAGCCAGGTGATGCCATCAACGGGTGGAGCCTCCTGGAAGAGCTGCTCCGCGTCGAGGATAAGGAAGGTGCCCCCCTCGGGCAAGTCCGCGAGCGCATCGCGCAGGGCGTCCCAGGTGCCCCCGAAGTAGGGTGGGAACTGGGCGGCGGCGGCCCACTCATCCATGAGCCCGCGCCGGGTCCGCATGCGGGCGCCCCGCAGCCACCAGACGGGGCCCTTGTCCGCCGTGGCGTCGACCAGGGTGGCCGCCGAGCCGCGCCAGACCTGGAGCAGGGGGTCTCCGGGGGCGGGGTAGGCGAGACCGGTCATTTCACCTCGAGGAAGGTCTTGTAGTGGTCGGCGGTATACCAGGCGCGGCCGTCGTTGCCCGTGACCAGGCGCTCTGCACCCCGGTTGCGGCCCTCGGCCCGGGGCCGGACATCCCACTCGCGGTACTCGATGCGCTTGCGCCGGGCGTTGTAGCGGGGCAGCTGGCCCTCGTAGTTCCCATAGATCCGACCGCCCACATAGCCCGGCGGGGCGTAGCCATGCTGGCGGACATAGGCGAGGGTCTGACGCACGTGGGCCGGGAGGGCGGCCACCGGGGGCGCGACCTGCACCTGGACCTGCGCCGGGGTCGGAGGCGGTGGGGGGGTGGCCGGGCCGCAGGCGCACAGGGGCAGCAGGACCCCCAGGCAGACCAGGCCTGCGGCCAGGAATGCCAGGGTCCTTCGCCAGCGGGTCATGGGGCCTCCGGGGTTGGAGAAAGTGTACGCCTAGGCGGGCTGGTTCGCAGTGGTGATGGTCTCCAGGCCCTTGGCATCGGGACCCGTTTCCGCCCGGCGAAGCAGGTAGGCAAAGAGGAAGCCGAAGAAGCCGAGGCAGCTGAAGATCCACATGCCAAGGTGATAGCCCCCAGGATTGGCTGCGCTGGCGGCGGAGTGATCGTTGGCCCAGCCGATGAGGAAGTTGAAGCCGGCCAGGCCCACATTCTGGATCAGGGTCATCAGGCCGTAGGCGGTGCCGAGCTTCTCCTCGGGGACGAGGTAAGCCACCGAAGGCCACATCACGGCGGGAATGAGGCTGAAGGCGATGCCCATGAGGGCCATGGGCACGTAGAGGCTCACGTGGGTGTAGGCCATGAGCAGGTAGACGGGGATCAGCAGGAGGCTGCCTAGCATCATGAAGAGGGCCCGCTTCCCGACACGGTCCACCAGCAGGCCGAAGAGGGGCGTCCCCACCATGGCGAAGAGGGTGAGCATCGAGGAGAGGAAGCCCCCGGTCTCGCGGCTCACGCCGTGGGCATCCTGGAAGAACTTCACCGCGAAGGTCTGGAAGGGGAAGATGCCGCTGTAAAACGTGATGCAGAGGGCCACCACATACCAGTAGGTGGGACTGAACTTCAGCAGGTCGCCCCAGACCACTTTGTCCGTGCCCCCCTGGGAGCGCAGGGTGTAGCGTCGGGCCGCCTGATTCTCCATCAGCCAGTAGATCCCCGCCGCGATCACGCAGACCGAGCCGAACACTGTGGCGATGAGCAGGGGGGTGCGCCAGGAGCCGAAGGCCCCCCGGGCCCAGGTGGGGCTGTTCAGGGCCGCAAAGGACCCCAGCCGGGCGATGAGCAGGTTGATGCCGAAGGCGAAGCTCAGCTCCTTCCCACGGAACCACTGGGCCACCGCGGCGGTCACCGCAACGATGAGGCTCTCCGCGCCCAGCCCGAAGATCAGCCGCCCCGTCGCCATGATGGCGAGGCGGGGGCTCAGGGCCGTCACCGCCGCCCCCAGGAAGCAGAGCAGGGCGAAGATGAACGTGGCGCGCTTCACCCCGATGCGGTCGATGAGGATGCCACCGATGAGCACCATCACCACGTTGGGCACACTGTAGATGCCCTGCAGCAGACCGATGTTGGCGTCCGAGAAGCCCAGTTGCTTCTGCAGCACGTCCGCGAGGGGGCTGATGGCGTCGTAGACGTAGTAGTTGCCGAACATGGCCAGGCTGATGACCACCAGCACCAGCCAGCGGAAGGCTGGGGGGGGTGCGGGACGTTCCTGGACTGGCTCGGACGAGGACATGGAGCTCCCGATTTGGATAACGTTCCATCCTGCCAGCAACAGGGCTGGGGCCTCGGAGAGAAGTGGGTGTCATAGAAATTGTTTTCTTGCTTTTTGAATTGTTGGTTTGTAACTTCAACACACTCTTATTCACGGTTTATTACTCTCTGATCTTCGTGACAGCGTGGACCTACAAGTTCTTAAAGGAGACTTAAATGTCATCTCGCCTAGCCTTTCGCCTGGTTGCAGCGGGCCTGCTCATGGTGCCCACCCTCGGTGCGGGATCGAATGAATCGACCCTCGCTGCCGAGGCCCAGCGGCACCTGGCTGCCCGGCTCTACCAGCTGGGCCTCAGCCCCGACCACAGCTTCGCCACCCGCAACGTCTTCGAGGAGGCCACAGGCGAGGCCCATGTGCGCCTGAACCAGTTCTACAAGGGCGTGCGGGTCTTCGAGGGCGAGTCCATCGTCCACCTTCGGGGCGGCGTGGTCACGGAGCACACAGATGCCCTGCTCCGCGGCCTTGCCCTGAACGTGTCCCCCTCCCTCAGCGCCCCGGAGGCCCTGGCCACCGCCCATGGCATCCTCGCGCCCCGGGGAGCCTTCGCCTACGCGCCCACCGCCGAGCTGGTCATCGCCACCCCCACCGACGGCCCCCAAAAGGGCCGCCCCGCCACCCCCACCCTGGCCTACCACGTCCACACCGAGCTCGAGAACGCCCAGGATGGGATCCGCCACACGGACTTCCTGGTGGATGCGCACACCGGCGCCGTGCTGGAGCAGTGGAACACCCTGCACACCGCCGGCACCACCACCACCGCCAGCAGCCAGTATTCCGGGACAGTCTCCATTCCCACCAACAGCACGGCCACCGGCTTCGAACTGCGCGACATGACCCGGGGCGCCCGCGGCACCTTCGGTAACAACGTGGTGACCAACGCCAATCATGCCGCCACGAGCTCCACCGCGGCCGGCACCGTCTATGCCAGCGCCACCAACACCTGGGGCGACGGGGCAAACTACATCGAAGGCAGCTCCACCACCGCCGCCAACGGCCAGACCGCCGCCGTGGACGCGATGTACGGCATGGCCCAGACCTGGGACTTCTACGCGAATATCTTCGGGCGCAACGGCATCGACAATGCGGGCACCGCCACCTACAGCCGGGTCCACATCGGCAGCGGCTACGACAACGCCTTCTGGTCGGATAGCTGCTTCTGCATGACCTACGGTGACGGCACCAGTTTCCTGACCCTGACCGCCCTCGACGTGGCCGGCCACGAGATGAGCCATGGCGTCTGCGCCCGCACCGCCAACCTGGCCTACCGGGCCGAGTCCGGGGGACTGAACGAGGCCAACTCGGACATCTTCGGCACCCTGGTCGAGTTCATGGCCCGGGGCGGTGGCAGCGGCACCATCCCCAACCATACGGCGATCACGAGCACCCTCAGCACTGTGGGGGGCGTGGTCCCGGCAGCCAACTACCTCATCGGCGAGCAGCTCGAGACCAGCGCCTTCCCGAAGCCTCTCCGCTACATGTACAAGCCCAGCCTGGACGGCGCCAGTGCCGACGCCTGGTCCACCAGCCTCAAGCGGCTCGATGTGCACTACAGCTCGGGTCCCGCGAACCACTTCTTCTTTCTGCTCGCCCACGGCAGCCAGAAGGACACCTTCTCGGGCGGCATCCAATCCCCTCTGGCCAACGGCGTCACCAGCATCACGGGCCTCGGCAACGACCTGGCCGGGCGCATCTGGTACAAGGCTCTCACCGCCTACATGACCAGCAGCACGACCTACGCCGGCGCCCGCACCGCCACGCTTAGCGCCTGCACCGCCCTGGGCTACCCCGCCGGCAGCACGGTCTACACCACCGTGAACACCGCCTGGCTGGCGGTCAACGTCAAGTAGACCCCGCTTCTACCGCGGCGCCCGGGCCACCCTGGGCGCTGCGGCCGTTTGCAGCGCCGCCCCGGCTGGCGGATAGTTAGGAGTCATGACCGCCCCCGCCCGCAGGACCTGCCCCAGCTGCCAGACGCGTCTCTCGCCTCTGGCCGCAGAGTGTCCCGAGTGCGGGCTGGGCCTGGCACCACCCCGGCAGAGCCGCCCCCTGCTGTTCCAGGCCTCGGCCCTGGCCCAGGTGACGTTCACCCCGCCGCCCCGGACCCTCACGGCCCCCGCCCTGGGCCGCGTGGCACCCATCGCCGTCGAGGTGAGCCCCGACGAGCTTCTGCAGGCACCCTTCCTGGATTCCGCGAGCCCCGCGCCTGAAGCCCTCCCCGAGCTGCCCCCGCAGCCGACCCTCAGTGCCGAGCCCACCACCAGCTTCTGGCCCCTGGTGAAGGTGGAGGCCTCCGAGGCGCTCCTGCTGGCCGCCCTGCAGGGAGTGGCCCTGCTGCTGCCGGCCTGGGTGCTGGGCATCTCCCCCACCCGGCTCTTCCTGGGGGCCTGGTTCTTCGTGGTGCCCTACCTCTTCGCGCTGTCCTGGGTGCTGTTCCTGGCGCCCCTGGGCCTGACTGGGCAGTCGCCGATGATGGGCTATTTTGGCGTCACCCTGCCCGAGAACACCCCCGAGCGGCGCATCGCCTTCTCGCTCGTGCATCTGGTCTCGGTGGCCTGCTTCCCCCTGAGTTTTCTCTGCATGGTGCTGAGCCCCCGACACCAGACCCTGGCCGAGCTGCTGAGCGGCCAGGAGCTGTTGGCCAGGCCCATGCCCAGGCTGCGCTAGGTGCACCCGCTCAGGGCAGGTGCACCGGCACCGAGGTCACGATCACACCGGTCCGCAGTAGCAGGGCGGCCTTGATGCGCAGGGCGCTCTGGTTGTGGAGGAGCTGCTGCCACCAGTGGGAGGTGATGAACTCCGGCAGGATGACGGTGAGGGCCAGCTCGGGCTCCGCGAACAGGATGCGCTCCACCTCTTCCAGGATAGGCTCCACCATGCGGCGGTAGGGGCTGGGCAGCACCCGCAGGGGGATGCCCATGCCGTAGCTGGTCCAGTCCTCCCGGAGCTTCTCGATGGCGCTGCTGTCCCTGCCCCCGTCCGAGCCCAGGTCCACCGTGATCGCCTCCACCCGGTCCCCGGCGATGAGCCGGGCGTAGAGGAGGGACTGCACCACGCCCCCGTGGATGCTGTTCACCAGCACGAGCGCGTGGTGCTTGGGGGGCAGCACCGCATCGGTGCGACTGGCAGCCAGCCGGGAGCGCACCCCGATGTAGTGGCGCCGGATGCTGAAGTGAAGCGCCACCAGCAGCGGCACCAAGAGCAGGACGATCCAGGCGCCATGGACGAACTTGGTGATGGCGATGTCCAGCAACACGATCAGGGCCGTGACGGCACCCAGGCCATTCACGAAGGCCTTCAGGTGCCAGTGGCGACCCCGCACCTTCCGCCAGTGGACCACCATGCCCGTCTGGCTGAGGGTGAAGCCGATGAAGACGCCGGCAGCGTAGAGGGGCAGCAGCACATCCGTGTTCGCATGGAACAGCCACACCAGCAGAGCCGAGAAGAAGAACAGCAGCAGGATGCCATTCGAGAAGACCAGGCGGTCCCCCTGAGAGGCGAACTGCCGGGGCAGGAACCCATCCCGCGCCTGCAGCGCCGCCAGACGGGGGAAGTCGGCGAAGGCGGTGTTCGCGGCCACCACCAGGATCGCGAAGGTGAAGCCCTGGACCCCGTAGTAGATCAGCTTGGGCAACCCCTGGCTGACGTCCCCCAGGATGGCCTTGTTCAGCTTGGAAAGCAGGGTCTCGGCCACCACACTGGGGTCCGCGCTGTGCTGGTAGGTGACGCCGAAGCGATGGGCGAGGAAAGTGATACCCAGGAACATGGTGCCCAGCAGCACCACCATCCAGACCATGGTCTTGGCGGCGTTGGGCCCCGCGGGCTCGCGGAAAGCTGTGGCGCCGTTGCTGATGGCCTCGACGCCAGTGAGGGCGGTGCAGCCCGCGCTGTAGGCCCGCATGAAGATCCACACCATGGACAGGCCCGCCAGGGGGACACCCTGCGCCACGGCCTGCTGGACCTCCGGCAGCGCGGGTCCCCGCCCCAGGAGGATCTGCATCAACCCATAGCCCAGCACCAAGAGGATGCTGACGACGAAGCCATAGGTGGGAATGGCGAACAGGGTCCCGCTCTCCCGGATCCCCCGGAGGTTCATGAGGGCGATGAACCCGATGGCCAGGATGGTCAGGAAGACGTTGTGGCCCGCCAGGGCTGGCACCGCCGCCGTGATGGCCGCCACCCCCGAGGAGACGGAGACCGCCACCGTCAGCAGGTAGTCGATGAGCAGGGAGGCCCCGGCTGTCAGGGCCGGCAGGTCCCCCAGGTTCTCCTTGGCCACGATGTAGGCGCCACCCCCGCCGGGGTAGGCGAGGATCGTCTGCCGGTAGCTGATGGCGAGGATCACCAGCAGCGCCACGATGCCCAGGGCCACCGGGATGGACCAGCCATAGATCGCGTGGCCGGCCACCCCCGCAAGCAGCCCCGCCCCCGCGGCGGGGAGCAGGGCCCCCGACAGCGAGGCCATGATCTCCTGCGTGGCGTAGGCCACCGAGGAGAGCGCATCCGAGCTGAACACCGCCAGCCCGATGGGATTGCTGATCTTGGTGTGGGGGGTCTCCTGGCTCGACAACCGCCTGCCCAGGAGGATCCGTCTCAGGCTCTGCATTCAGCCACCCCAGGAGGGAGGCTACTCCACCAAAGGCTCCAGGTGGTAGGGAATCGAGATGACCACTGTCTTGGGCTTCAGCAGCAGGGTGCCCTTGATGCGCCAGGCGGTCTGGTTGTGCAGCACGTTGGCCCACCAGTGACCCGTCACGAATTCGGGCAGGATCACGGTGATGGTGTATTCCGGCTCGGCCCGGCGCATGCGGTCGAGCTCCTCGACGATGGGCTCGACGATCTTCCGGTAGGGGCTCTCGATGGACCGGAGGGGGATGCCTTCGCAGTAGTGGGGCCAGTCGGAGCGGAGCTTCTCCAGGGCGGCGCTCTCCCGGCCGTTCTCATCCGGGAAGTCCACCGTGAGGGCCTCCACCTCGCCGTGGGCGGCGATGACCTTCGCGTAGTTGAGCGACTGCACCACGCCGGAGTGGATACCTGAGACCAGCACCACCACGCGGTTCCGGCGGTGAGGCAGGAACTCGGTGCGGCTGCCCGCCAGGATCGACTTCACCCGGATGTAGTGCCGGTGGATCTTGAGGAAGAGCCACACCATCAGGGGGATCAGCACGACCACCAGCCAGGCGCCGTGGGAGAACTTGGTGACGGCGATGTCAAGCATGACCACGCCCGAGGCCACCATGCCGAGGCCGTTGGTGATGGCTTTGGCGAGCCAGCGGGGCTCTTCCCGCTTGAGCTTGGTCCAGTGCATGACCATGCCCGCCTGGGAGATGGTGAAGCCCGTGAACACGCCCAGGGCGTAGAGCGGCAGCAGCAGGTCCGTGTTGGCGTGGAGGACGAAGACCAGGAAGCAGCTGACCGAGGTCAGGATCAGGATGCCGTTGGAGAAGACCAGGCGGTCCCCCTGGCTGGCGAACTGGCGGGGCAGGTAGTTGTCCCGGCCCATGAGCGCCGCCAGCCGCGGGAAGTCCGCATAGGCCGTGTTCGCGGCCACCACCAGGATGGCGAAGGTGAAGCCCTGGGTGAGGTAGTACATCAGCTTGGGCAGCCCATGGGTGACGTCACCGTAGATGGCCTTGGCCAGCTTGGAGAGCAGGGTCTCCGGCACGACGCTGGGGTCGAGGCTGTGCTGGTAGACCACGCCCAGGCGGTTCGCCAGGAGGGTGATGCCGAGGAACATGACACCCAGCAGGAGGACCATCCAGATCATGGTCTTGGAGGCGTTCCGCTCCGGCGGATCCTTGAAGGCCTGCACGCCGTTGGAGATGGCCTCCACCCCCGTCAGGGCGGTGCAGCCGGCAGAGTAGGCGCGCATGAAGATCCAGATCATCGCCAGGCCGCCGAAGCGCTGGGTGTGCTCCACGGCGGTCTGCACCTGCACCTGGGTGGGGCCGCCGCTCAGGAAGGTCTTGAGGGTCCCGTAGCCGATCATCACCAGCATCAGGGCCACGAAGCCGTAAGTGGGCACCGCGAAGAGGGCGCCGCTCTCCTTCACGCCGCGCAGGTTCGCCATGGCGATGAGGACGATGCAGACGATGGTGATGAAGACGTTGTGGCCGTCGAGGCTGGGTATGGCCGCGGTGATGGCGGCAACGCCTGACGACACCGAGGCCGCCACGGTCAGGATGTAGTCGATGAGCAGGCTAGCGCCTGCGACCAGGGCCGCGATCTCACCCAGGTTCTCCTTGGCGACGATGTAGGCGCCGCCGCCGGTGGGGTAGGCCAGGATGGTCTGCCGGTAGCTGATGCCCAGGATGGCCAGCAGCCCGATGATGCCCAGAGCTACCGGTACGGAGAGGCCGAAGAGCGGATGCACCACGGCCACCGTCGCGGCGGCCGCGACACCGTGGAGGTTGCTGGACAGGCTGGCCATGATCTCCTGGGTGGCGTAGGCCACGGAGGAGAGGGCGTCCGAGCTGAACACGGACAGGCCGATGACGTTGCTGACCTTGTTGTGGTGGCTCTCGACGCTGGACAGCCGCCGCCCAAGAAGAAATCGTCTGACGTTGGGCATGGTTCAAGATTCCCGGATCATGGGTGCCTTGACCAGAGGCTGTAGAAGGTCACGGCGAGACCCACCGGCTTGGATGACCCGGGCGGCTCTTGAAAGAAGGGGGCGGGGCGGGCACGACACCAGCCGGAGGGGAGCATCCATAAGCCAACCATTATGGCCGTGAAAACAAGGAGTGGGGGCAAGGGTTGACCTTCGCCACAGGCGGTTCAGCCGCCCACCCCGGACGCGCGGAACGCCAGAGCCTCCACCAGATGCTGTTGCCCGGGCGCCACGGGCCAGAGCCAGCGCTTAGCACGGAACGGAATTCTCTCGGTCCCGCCCATCAGGGCCATGACATCCAGGCCCGGAAGCGGGTCACTCACCTCGAGACCCTCCGCACCCTGCAGCTGCTGGAGCCAGCGGTTCTCCCAGGAGCTGAGGCCCAGTGGAGCCTCCGCGAACACCACTGCCCGGTCATGCACCAGCCACAGGTCGGCACCACTTTCCTGCAGCACCGCCAGGAAGGCTACCGCAGCCCGGCGCGTCCAGGCATCCAGGGCCTCCGCCAGGGGATCCGCCACCTCGGGATCCTGGGTCCAGGGTGATCCTCCAAAGAGTGTCTCCACCAGCCGCTCGGCCACGACGCCGAACTGGCCCATCACGTTGGCGGACAGGATCGTCCCCGGCCGCCGGGCTGCCATCCAGGCCCGCAGGGCGGCGGGGTCCGGGTGCAGCGAGGGCAGCAGTCCCGCGAGGCGGAGGATCGCCTGCTCCCGGCCGCGGCGGCGGCCGGACCAGGGCTCGGCCACGGTCCGGCGTACCGCCGCCTCCAGGCCCGACAGTCCGCCCGTGAGGTCCTCGAAGACCCAGGGCGCCCAGCGTCGGTGCCGCAGCGCGGTCCAGCAGCGGCTCCAGGGATCCGCGTCCCAGCCGGTGGTGTCCGGGGGGGCCAGGGCCCACGGCACCTCCAGGCCTGAGCCCGCGCCCAGCACCAACACAGGGCGGGCAGGATCCGCCGCCTGCAAGCCTTCACCCAGGAACGCCCGGATCTGGTCCAGGTGCCCGCCCCAGGCCGAGTGGTCCCGGGTGAGGAAGGCAAACTGCTCCTGGCGCAGCAGCCGGGCGAGGGGCGTAGACATCCCGCCATCTTACCGACCCTGTCCCTGGGAGGCAGCCTGCGAGAGACTGGAGGATCTGGAGTCCGTATGCCCCGATTCTCAAAACGCGCCGGCCGGGAAGTCCTCGAGGGGCATCCCCGGCTGCCCGAGTGGATCACCAAGGAGCGCGTGAAGCTGCGCGACCTCCATGGCATGAAGAAGGACCTGCGCGACTCCCACCTGCACACGGTCTGTGAAGAGGCCCGCTGCCCCAACCGCAGCCACTGCTTCACCCAGGGCACGGCCACGTTCTTGCTCATGGGCGGGATCTGCACTCGGGCCTGCGGGTTCTGCAGCATCCAGAGTGGCAAGCCCCTGGCGCTGGATCCCCGGGAGCCCCAGGAGACCGCCGAGCGCGTGGCCGCCATGGCCCTGCGCTTCGCGGTGCTCACCAGCGTCAACCGCGATGACCTGCCGGATGGCGGGGCAGGGCACTTCGCGGAGACCATCCTGGCCATCCGGCGGCGCAACCCTGGGGTGGGCGTGGAGGTGCTGGTGCCAGACTTCCTGGGCGACCACGATGCCGTGGCCCGGGTGGTGGCCGCAGGACCAGCGGTGTTCAACCACAATGCCGAGACCGTGCCCAGCCTCTATTCCGTGGTGCGGCCCGCAGGGCGCTTCGACCGGACCCTGGGTGTCCTTACCCACGCCAAGGCCCTGGGCTCGGCCCTCTACGGCCCGGTATTCCGCACCAAGAGCGGGCTCATGCTGGGCCTCGGAGAGACCGAGGCGGAGCTCCGCACGACCTTCGCGGCCTTGGCGGGCGCCGGCGTGGACATCCTCACCTTGGGCCAGTACCTGCGTCCCACGCGCCACCAGCTGCCCGTGAAGCGCTACGTGCCACCGGAAGAGTTCACTGCCCTCGGGGAGTTGGCCAAGACCTTCGGCTTCAAAACCGTCTACGCGGGCCCCCTCGTCCGCTCCAGCTTCAACGCCCACGAGGTGGCGGAGACCAGCGGCATCAGCATCCTCTAGGGTCCCGGGCCAGGCTCAATCCCGGCGCGGCTCCACGATGATCGCGGTGGGCTCGGAGGGGCAGGAAAAGACACAGAGGCCGCAGCCGGTGCAGGCGTCGGCCGACACCACCGGGTGGCCGATGGACGCGCCCTCGGCCGGGGCCGAGATCCAGATGGCCTCTTCGGGGTAGGGACACCGGTCCACACAGATGCGGCAGGCCCGGGGCTCCCGCTCCAAGGTGCCCCAGGTGACACAGAGCCCCGGCTTCACCCGGGCGGTGCCCATGCGCACCGCCTTGGCGCCCTCGAGCACCGTGCCGTCCGCGCGGGTGAGCCGGGGCCAGACCAGGGCTTCGTCCTCACACTCCGCCACGCAGGGCAGGGTGGTGCAGAGGAAGCAGGGGATGCTGCGGGGATCGATGTAGGGCGTCTTCAGGGCGAGGCCCATGGTGGGCGGGGCCTTGATCACGGCATTCTCAGGACAGGCCCGGACGCACTTGTCGCAGCGAGTGCACTTGACCAGGAACTCGAACTCATCCAGCGCACCAGGCGGCCGCAGCAGCGTGGGCCCCAGGCCCGTCACCGTGTCCTCGATGCGGTTCGCCACGAAGCCGGCAAAGAGCGTCCCCAGGGACTTGAAGAAGTCCCCCCGCTCCTGGGGTTCGTCGAGCTTCTTGGCCATGACTTCCTACATCAGTCCCAGCAGCCTGAGCGTCGGCCTCAGCACGCCCCACAGCACGGGATCGAAGCCCAGGGTCAGCACGGCGGCCTTGCTGTCTGTGGCGAGGTCGAAGTGGGCCAACAGGTCGGCACTGACGGCCACATCCCGGGAGCTGGGGGCGGCGTCCACCCACTGCACACCGGCCGGGGCCTCCTTCTTCACCAGGGTGTGGCCCTCCTGGGCGCGCACCTGCAGGATGAGCAGGTCGCCGTGGAAGGAGGGCACCCGGATCTCCATCAGGCGCCCCTTGCCCACGACGGGCGTGACGGGCACCATCTCGAAGGCTTGGCGGTAGCCGAGCTTGCCGGGCTGGGGATCCTCGCCGTTCAGCACGGCCAGGGTCTGCTCGACGAGACCATCGAGGCCGCGGTCGCCCAGCCAGGCCACGGAGCGCAGGTGGGTGCCGCCGACCTCGCCGACGCCGTCCAGCAACGAGGGGATGAGGGCGAGCACCTGCTCCAGGGCCGGGCGCCCCCGCAAGCTCTTGGTGCCCTGGGGCCAGGTGCCGGCCAAAGGCATGGCGTCGATTCGAGCCTCGGGCTCAGTCCGCAGGTCGAGAATGCGGCCCGGGAAGCCCTCCAGGAGGGCCGGATCCGGCGTATCGACGAGGAGCACCGCATCCAGCCCCTCGAGCAGCAGCTGACTGGGGGCGAAGACCACGAGGTCGCCCACCTCTTCATCCACCGTAAGGGCCCCGATGGAGAGGGGCACCACAGAAGCCTCGCAGGCCTCCAGGGCACTCACCAGTTCGCGGCCCAGCAGGCTCTGGGCACCAATAACAGCAAGCTTCAACATGCGGATTCCTCTCCGGTGGTGCATTCAAAGATCGGGGGGATTCCCCCTGGGCAGATCAGACCCGCACGGCGGCCGAGTCAGCGGGGACGTGGTCCCGGAGGGCCTGGGCCACGGGACCCGCGAGAAACTGGCGGACCTGGTCACCGGCCCGACCCGTGAAACGCCGGGCATCGAGCAGGGCGGCAAGCTCCGCTTCGGTCATGGCCCAGGCGGAATCCGCGGCCAGGAGCTGGAGCAGCTCGTTGGGACGGCCCTCGGCCTTGATGCGGCGGCCAGCCTCCAGGGCCGAGATACGGAACCGCTCATGCAGGTCCTGACGGTCGCCGCCTCGCTTGACCGCCTCCATGAGCAGCACTTCGGCGGCCATGAAGGGCAGCTCCTGGGCAAGGCGGGCCTCGATCATCTTCGGATACACCACTAGGCCCGAAGCCACGTTGCGCAGCAGCACCAGGATGGCGTCCGCCGCCAGCAGGCCCTGGCTGATGGTGAGACGGCGGTGGGCGCTGTCGTCGAGGGTGCGCTCCATCCACTGGCTGGCGCTGGTCTGGTAGCTGGAGGGCATCAGGCCCAGCACGAAGCGGGCGAGGCTGTTGATGCGCTCGGAGCGCATGGGGTTGCGCTTGTAGGGCATGGCGCTGGACCCGATCTGCTTGGTCTCGAAGGGCTCTTCGACCTCCTTGAGGTGCTGGAGCAGGCGCAGGTCGCTGGCGAACTTGGAGGCCGAGGCCGCGATCCCGCAGAGCACCTGGCCGATGCGATCCTCCAGCTTGCGGGTGGCGGTCTGACCCGAGACGGGAATGGCCGGGAAGCCCACCTTGGCGCAGAACCGCGCCTCCAGGGCCTCCACCTTGGCGCCGTCGCCGTCGAACAGCTCCAAGAAGCTGGCCTGGGTGCCCGTGGTGCCCTTCACGCCGCGCACGGGGGTGGTGCGCATGAGGTGATCCAGGTCCTCCAAGTCCAGCAGCAGGTCCTGGATCCAAAGGGTGGCGCGCTTGCCCACGGTGGTGGGCTGGGCGGGCTGGAAGTGGGTGAACCCCAGGGTCGGCTGGTCCTGCCACTGGGCCGCGAAGGCCGCCAGCGCGGCAAGAACATCCTGCAGGCGCCTCCGCAGCAGGGCCAGGGCCTCGTGCACGATGAGCAGGTCGCCGTTGTCGGTGACGAAGCAGCTGGTGGCGCCCAGGTGGATGATGGGCCGGGCCCCCGGCGCCTGCTCGCCCCAGGCGTGGATGGCGGCCATGACGTCGTGGCGCAGCGCCGCTTCGTGGCCGGCGATGACCTCAAGGTCCACGTCGTCCTGGGTGGCGCGCAGCTCGGCGAGCTGGGCCTCGGTGACGGGCAGCCCCAGCTCGGCCTCGGCCTCGGCCAGGGCGATCCAGAGCCGCCGCCATACGCGCTGGCGGTAGAGGGGCGAAAGCAGGCGCACCATGGCCTTGCTGGCGTAGCGGCTGGCCAGGGGATGCTCGAAGCGCTCCAGCTCGGGGCCCTCGTGGGGGGGAAGGAAGGACATGGGAACTCCGGGCTTCCAGTGTCGCATGGCCGCGAGACTGTGATCCCGCTCACGAAGAGGGCCTGATTGGGCCGCCCCAGCAGGGCTAGGATAGGGGCATCACCACGGAGCCCACACCATGTATGAAGTGATCCGAACCGTTGACCCCGCAGTGTTCCAGGCCCTGGAACTGGAGGTCCAGCGCCAGCGGCACCACCTGGAGCTCATCGCGTCGGAGAACTACGCCTCCCGGGCCGTGATGCAGAGCATGGGCTCCCACTTCACGAACAAGTACGCCGAGGGCTATCCGGGCAAGCGCTACTACGGCGGCTGCAGCCAGGTGGACATCATCGAGAACCTTGCGCGGGATCGGGCCCGGCACATCTTCGGGGCCGAGCACGCCAACGTCCAGCCCCACAGCGGCGCCCAGGCCAACATGGCCGTCTACCTCGCAGCACTGAAGCCCGGCGACACCGTCCTGGGCCTGGACCTGTCCCACGGCGGCCACCTCACCCACGGCCACCCCCTGAACAGTTCGGGCATCCTCTACAAGTTCGTGCCCTACCACGTGCGCCAGGAGGACGAGCGCGTGGACATGGACGAGGTCCGCGCCCTGGCCCGCGAGCACCGGCCCAAGATGATCGTGGTCGGCGCCTCCGCCTACAGCCGAACCTGGAACTTCCCCCTCTTCCGCGAGATCTGCGACGAAGTGGGCGCCCTGCTCATGGTGGACATGGCCCATATCGCGGGCCTGGTCGCCACCGGGCACCATCCGAGCCCCGTGCCGCACGCGGATTATGTAACCACCACGACCCACAAGACCATGCGCGGCCCCCGGGGGGGCTTGATCCTCTGTAAGTCACACTATGCCAAGGACATCGATCGAGCCGTCTTCCCGGGCGTCCAGGGTGGCCCCCTCATGCATGTCATCGCCGCCAAGGCCGTGGCCCTGCACGAGATCATGCAGCCGGAGTTCAAGGCCTACAGCGGCCAGGTGATCCGGAATGCCCACGCCCTCGCCAAGGGCCTGCAGGAGCGGGGCTGGCGCATCGTCAGTGGCGGCACCGACAACCACCTGTTCCTGGTGGACTTGCGGGACCATGGGCTGCTCGGTCACGAGGCCGAGGAGTGCCTCCACCGGGCTGGCATGACCACCAACAAGAACGGCATCCCCTTTGATCCGAACCCGCCCCTCAAGCCCTCCGGCGTGCGCCTCGGCAGCCCCGCCCTCACCACCCGGGGCATGAAGGAAGAGGAGATGGACCACATCGCCCGCTTCTTCGACCTGACCCTGCGCCACCGGGCCGACGAGAGCACCTTCGCCCGGGTCCGCCAGGAGGTCTTCCACCTGACCGACCAGTTCCCGATTCCGGAGTAGTCCCCTCGTCGGGCCAGACCACCGCCAAAACGCCTCGCGTTTTGGCGGTATGTTCGTACGGGGGGGATCATGGCGGCGGATGGGCTCTTCGTTTACGGGACACTGCGGGAGGGGGGGTCGAACCATGCCTGGCTGCTACGGACCCAGCCCGAGGGGCTGACCCGGGCCCGGGTCGCGGGGCGGCTCTTCCAGCTGCCCGCGGGCTACCCCGCCCTGGTGCCGGGCCCCGAACCCGAGGCGCCGCCACCCTGCCCCGGCTGGGTCGTCGGAGACTTCGTGGGCTACGAGGAGGAGGAGGACCTCGAGTCCGCGCTGGCAGATCTGGACCCCCTGGAAGGTGTCGAAGAGGGTCTCTTCAGCCGCGAGATCCTGCCGGTGACCCTTGAGGGCGGCCAGCACTATCAGGCCTGGGTCTATGTGTTCCACGTGGAACGCCTGCCCCGCCTGCAGCGGGAGGCGGTGGAGCTGACGACCGGGGACTGGCTGCCCTACCTCTAGCGGACCCGGCTGCTCCGAGGCTGGGCCTTGGCCTGCGGGGGGCGGTGCTTGAGCACCCAGGCCACGTCCACCGCGCCGACCAGCAGCATCAGGCCCAGGGTGCTGGCCATCGTGACTGACACCCAGCGGTGGCCCCGCTGGAGATCCGCCCGGCCCTGGGCGACCTGCAGGTAGCCCGCGAGGCCGAGCCCCAGGGTCACGCCCACCAGCAGGCCCAGCCACAGGTGGAACATCTCGGGAAAGGCCTCGACCGCAATGAGCCGCAGGCTCAGCCACCGCACCACGCCGAAGAAGACCGCCCAGGCCATCAGGTCCAGCAGCAGCCACAGGGACCGCGAGCGCACCTGGATCGACACCGCATGAAAAAGCAGCAGCAGGCTCAGGCTCCCGGCCAGACCGACCCCGAGGACGGAACCGACGTCCCGGAGCGTGACCCCCCGCCAGAGGCCGCTCAGCAGCACCGAGGGCAAGCTGGCGAGGACGCCCGCGACCAGGGCCAGACCCAGGCCCGCCAGAACCTTTCCCAGGAAGATCTGGGCTGGATGGAGGGGCTGGTTTAGGAGGAACCCGAAGCGCCGCTCCTCCAGGTCCCGGCTCACCATGGTGGCTCCGCAGAGGAGGGCCACCACCCAGGCGAGCATCGTCCCCGAAAAGATGCCCACGAAGGAGGCATAGTCCTGGGCGGTCTTGGGATCCGGCTTGAAATACACCCCCAGGAACTGGATGACTCCGACCCCCAGGGCCAGCAGGAGGATATTTCGGCGGCCGGTCCACTCCCGGCGGGTGACGGCAAGGATGCTCATGAGGCCACCTCGGATTCACTGCCCACCAGGGCGACGAACAGCTCTTCCAGGGAGAGGGCATGGACCTGCAGGCCCGGTATTTGGCCCGGATCACCCTGACTGAGGATGGCCTCCCCGCCGAGGCTGCCCGCGCGGGTCCAGAGGGGCGCGAAGGGAGCAAGGTCCCCGGCATTCACCGCCAGGGTGGGCGCCCAGCTCACTTTCCGGTGCCTGGCTTTGAGGTCCTCCAGGCTGGCGTCCACCAGGAGGCGGCCCTGGTGCAGGATGCCGATGCGATCCGCCAGGCCCTCGATGCCTGCCAGGTCATGGGTGGTGATGAGCACCGTGGTGCCCCGCTCCGCCAGCTCCCCCAACAGCTCGTCGTAGACCTCGCGCCGGGCCACGGCATCCAGGCCCAGGGTCGGGTCGTCCAGCACCAGCAGGTCCGGTTTCGGGCCCAGCGCCAGGGCCAGGGCAACCTGCCCCTTCTGGCCCCGGGACAGGCGCCCGAAAGGCTGGTCCAGGGGTACCCGGAAGCGGCCCAGCCGCTCGTCCACGCCGGCCTGGTCCCAGGTTGGGTAGAGGCCCCCGCAGAAGCGGACCAGCTGCCGGGTGGTCATGAGCGGCGGCGCGTCCGGTTCCTCGGCCACCACGCCCACGCGGTGCATGAGGACCTGGCGGGAAGTCCACACCTCCTGGCCATAGAGCTCCACCCGGCCGGCGGTAGGCTTCTGGTGGCCCAGCAGGCAGCGCACCAGGGACGTCTTGCCCGAGCCGTTGCGCCCCAGCAGGGCATAGACCTGCCCCGGTTCCACCTGGAAGGTGGCCTCCGCCACAGCCTGGGTGCGGCCGTAGCGCACCCCCACCTGGCGGCAGGCCACGGGCAGTATTTCCACTTGGCTGGTCATGACTTGCCTCCCGTCCGGACTGGCTTGAGGGTCTTCCAGGCTGTGCCCAGGGTGCCGGTGGCCTCCGGCAGGTCCGCGCCCACAGAGAGCGCCGTGGTGGCGAAGCGCAGGGCCCCCTCCCGGAGCAGGCCCAGGCGCTCGGCCGGGCTGAAGCCGGGAGGCGTCTCGGCCACGTAGGTGCCGTCCCCTCGCCGCACCGTGAGGACCCCTGCTTCCACCAGGTGCTGGTAGGCCCGCACCACGGTGTTGGGGTTCACGCCCAGCTCCCGGGCGAGCTCCCGCACCGAGGGCATCGGGGCTCCCGCCGCAAGGCCGCCCGTGGCCACCAGGCGCCGCACGCCGTCCTCGATCTGCCGCCACAGGGGCGCTGCTTCTGCTGGATCCACCTGAAGGATGGCCTTCATGCTGCGCCTCCCGAACGAGCCACTGTATCACTGAACTAATACACTAATCCAGGCGGGCGGCCCGTCAAGGGGCGAAAAAATAGCCCCAGGGGGACAGCGCGTGTCTTCGCGCTGTCCCCCTGGATCAAGCCGTGGAGGCTACAGGCCCAGCTTGGGCTGCTCGCCGCTTTCGTCGGGACCCGGGTGGGCCAGGTCGACGTCCACCAGGTCCTCCTCCTCGTCCAGGGCCATGGCGCTGGCGTCGATCTTGGCCAGACCCACCACCCGATCCGCAGGGCTGGCGAGCTTGAGCAGGCCCACACCCTGAGCGGCGCGGCCGGTCTTGCGGACCTCGTCGATGAGGAAGCGGATGACCATGCCCTCCTGGCTGATAAGGAGGCACCCTTCCCCGGGCTTGACGAGCTTGAAGCCCACCACGCGGCCATTGCGGACCCCGGCGCGGATGTTGATGACGCCCGTGCCGCCGCGGCCCTGAAGCCGGTAGTCCTGGAGCATGCTGCGCTTGCCGTAGCCCTTCTCGCAGACTGTCAGCAGCATGCCGTGGCCCTCGGTGCTGAGATCGGGCTCGACCCCCTCAGGCAGGTCCGGCAGGGCGTCTGCCACTTCCATGTCCACGATGTGGTCGGCCTTCGCCAGTTTCATGCCCCGCACACCGGTGGTGGCGCGGCCCGTGGCACGGATGTCCTCTTCGGGGAACCGGATGGCCTTGCCCTGGGCGGTGGCCAGCACGATCTGCTGGGTTCCCGTGGAGCGGCGCACCGTCACCAGGCTGTTGTCGTCATCGATGTTGAGGGCGATGAGGCCATTGGCGCGGATGTTCGCGTAGGCCGCCAGGCTGCTCTTCTTGACGGTGCCGTCGGCGGTGGCGAACACCAGATACTCCCCTTCCGGGAAGTCCCGCAGGGCCATGAGGGTGACGACGCTCTCGCCATCCTTGAGGGAGATGAGGTTCCGGATGTGCTTGCCGCGGGTGGAGGCGGCGGCTTCCGGCAGGTCATAAACCTTGAGGGCATAGACAATACCCTTGTCGGTGAAGGCCATGAGGGTGTCGTGGGCCTTGGTCATGAAGAGCTGCTCGACGAAGTCCTCGTCCTTGGTCTTCATGCCCACCTTGCCCCGGCCCCCGCGCCGCTGACGGCGGTAGGCGTTGAGGTCGGTCCGCTTGATGTAGCCGGCCTTGGACATGGTGACGACCATCGGGTCATCCGGCACCACGTCCTCCATGCGGATCTCGCCGGAGTAGCCCACGATCTCGGTGCGGCGGTCGTTGCCGAACTGCTCGGCCACCTGCTGCAGCTCTTCCTTGATGACCTTCAGCAGCAGGCTCTCGTCGGCCAGGATGGCCTTGAGGCGGGCGATGGTCTTCTCCAGCTCGGCCAGCTCGTCGAGGATCTTCTCCCGCTCCAGGCCCGTGAGGCGCTGGAGGCGCATGTCCAGGATCGCCTGGGCCTGCACGGCCGACAGGCAGAGCCAGGGCTCCTTCTTGAGGGCCGCTGCGGTGGCGAAGGCGCCGGCCATGAGGCCGGCCTTGGCCTCCTCGGGACTCTTGGCCGCGCGGATCAGCTTGATGACCGCGTCCAGGTGGTCCAGGGCGATCTTCAGGCCCATGAGGATGTGGTGGCGCTCTTCGGCCTTCCGCAGCTGGAAGAGGGTCCGGCGGGTGACCACCTCGCGGCGGAAGCCGATGAACTCCTGCAGCACCTCCCGGAGGGTGCACACCCGGGGCTGGCCGTTCACGATGGCGAGCATGGTGATGGGGAAGCTGTTCTGGAGCTGGGTCTGCTGGTAGAGCTGGTTGAGCACGATGTCGCTGGGCTCATTCTTCTTCAGCTCGACCACCAGGCGGATGCCCTCGCGATCGCTCTCGTCCCGCAGGTCACTGATGCCGTCGATCTTCTTCTCGCGCACCAGCTCGGCGATCTTCTCGGTGAGGGTGGCCTTGTTGACCTGGTAGGGCAGCTCGGTGAAGACGATCTGCTCGCGGTCGCCCGCCCGTCGGATCTGCTCCACGTGGGACTTGGCGCGCACCACGCAGCGGCCGCGGCCGGTGCGGTAGGCGTCCACCACGCCCTCGGTGCCGAGCATGATGCCGCCACCCGGAAAATCCGGGCCCTTGATATGGGCCATCAGCCCCTCAAAGCCCAGGGCCGGATTGTCGATGAGGTCCACCAGGGCCGCGCAGCACTCACGCAGGTTGTGTGGCGGGATGCTGGTGGCCATGCCCACGGCGATGCCCTGGGAGCCGTTCACCAGCAGGTTGGGGAAGCGGGAGGGCAGGACGAGGGGCTCCTCCATGCTGCCGTCGTAGTTGGGGCCGAAGTCGACCGTGTCCTGGTCGATGTCGCCCATCAGCTCGTTGGCCAGCCTGGACAGGCGGGCCTCGGTGTAGCGCATGGCCGCCGCGGAATCACCATCGATGGAGCCGAAGTTGCCCTGCCCGTCCACCAGCACGTGGCGCATGGAGAAGGGCTGGGCCATGCGAACGAGGGTGTCGTAGATGGCAGAGTCGCCGTGCGGATGATACTTACCCATCACGTCACCGACCGTGCGGGCGGACTTCTTGTAGGCCCGGTTCCACTCGTTGCCGGACTCCTTCATGGCAAACATGACGCGGCGATGCACGGGCTTGAGGCCATCCCGGACATCAGGCAGGGCCCGGCCGACGATGACGCTCATGGCGTAGTCCAGGTAGGACTTCCGCATTTCCTTTTCAATTTCCAGGGGCTCTATTCGGTTCTGGTTCATGGGTCTTCCAGTGTTCTACGTGGAACGCGGCTCGACATAGCTGTAAAAAAGGAACTTAGATGTCGATATTCTCGGCCAGGAGGGCGTTGGTCTCGATGAAGCGGCGCCGGGGTTCCACGGCATCGCCCATGAGGATGGTGAAGATCTCGTCCGCTTCCACGGCGTCGTCCACGCGAACCTGCAGCAGGGTGCGGCGCTCGGGATCCATGGTGGTCTCCCAGAGTTGCTCGGGGTTCATCTCGCCCAGGCCCTTGTAGCGCTGGATGCCCAGGCCCCGCTTGCCCTCTTCCATCACCATGGCCAACATGGCCTCGGGATCAGTGAAGACCTGCTCCTTGCCGAGCTTCGGGGTTCCCTCGCCCTCTTCTTCCCCGGCCGCTTCCTTGGCTGTTTCCTTGACGTCCTTGAGGCGGCGCAGGCGCAACTCTCCCCCCCGGAAGGCCGCCAGCTCCACGTGCAGGGAGGCCAGACGGCGGAACTCGCCCCAGTGGGCCACCTGGCTGTCGATCCACAGGGTGATGGGCCGGTTCAGGTGCATGCGCACCACCCGGAGGCGGTGGCTGGCGGGGATGGTGATGGCGGGCTCCTCGCCCGCGGCGGGCAGCTCCACGGCCTCGGTGGTCTCGAGCTCGCAGCTGCCCAGCTTCTGCTGGGTGACGGCGGTGGCCAGCTGCTCCAGTTCCGCGCGCTCGCTGAACCGGTCCGCATCCAGGAGGCCGGCGACCAGCAGCGCATCCACCAGGGGCTGGCTGTAGCCCCGGCGGTCGAGCTTGCTGTAGAGCTGCTTCACCTCGCCCCACTTCTTCATCTCGCGGACCAGGGTCGGACCCTTGTGCTCGCTGCCATCCGGCAGGGTCAGGCTCCAGCCGTCCAGGGCCTTCTGGAACAGGAACTCCTCCAGGGCGCGCTCGTCCTTGAGGTATTTCTCGGTCTTGCCCTTCTTGACCTTGTAGAGCGGGGGCTGGGCGATGTAGAGATGGCCGCGCGCCACCAGCTCGGGCATCTGCCGGTAGAAGAAGGTCAGCAACAGGGTGCGGATGTGCGCGCCGTCCACGTCGGCGTCGGTCATGAGCACGATCTTGTGGTAGCGGAGGTTCTCGACCTTGAACTCGTCCTTGCCGATGCCGGTGCCCAGGGCCTGGATCAGGATGCGCAGCTCCACCGCGCTGATGATGCGGTCGAACCGGGCCTTCTCCACGTTGAGGATCTTGCCCTTGAGGGGCAGGATGGCCTGGGTGGCGCGGTGGCGGCCCTGCTTGGCGCTGCCGCCGGCGGAGTCGCCCTCCACGAGGAAGATCTCGCTGAGGGCCGGGTCCTTCTCCTGGCAGTCCGCCAGCTTGCCCGGAAGGCCGCCCCCATCCAGGGCTCCCTTGCGGCGGGTCAGCTCGCGGGCCTTGCGCGCCGCCTCGCGGGCGCGGGCTGCCTCGATGGCCTTCTCCAGGATGGCCTTGGCCTCCCGGGGGTTCTCTTCGAAGAAGGCTGAAAGCTTCTCGTAGACGATGGTCTGGACGATGCCTTTGACCTCGCTGGAGACGAGCTTGTCCTTCGTCTGGCTGGAAAACTTGGGATCAGGGACTTTGGCACTGATGACCGCAGTCAGGCCTTCCCGGACATCCTCGCCCGAGAGGCTCACCTTGGCGCTCTTTAGCAGGTTGTTCTTCTCCGCGTAGCTGTTGATGACGCGCGTCATGGCGGCCCGGAAGCCCTCCAGGTGGGCGCCACCATCCCGGTTGCGGATGTTGTTCGTGAAGCAGTAGAGGGTCTCCTGGTAGGTGTCGTTCCACTGGAGGGCCACCTCCACGGTGGTGTCCTGCTTCTCGTCCTTGATGAAGATCGGGGGCTTGTGGAGGGGCACCTTGTTGCGGTTCAGGTGTTCCACGAAGGCGCTGATGCCGCCCGCGTTCATGAAGTCGTGGGTGTCGCCCGTCCGCTCGTCGGTGATGCGAATGTGGACGCCCTGGTTCAGGTAGCTCAGCTCACGCAAGCGCTGGCTGAGGATATCGAAGCTGAAGTCGAGGACATTGTTGAACACCTCGGGATCGGGCATGAAGCGCACCCGGGTGCCGCGCCGAGCCGTGGGGCCGACGACCTTCAGGGGGGCGTCGGCCTTGCCCTGAGAGAAGGTCATGGCGTGTTCCTGGCCGTCCTTCCAAACCGTGAGCCAGAGCTTGGAGGACAGGGCGTTCACGCAGGACACGCCCACCCCGTGGAGGCCGCCGGAGACCTTGTAGGCGTTCTTCCCCTCGGTGCTGGTGTTGTCGAACTTCCCGCCCGCATGGAGCACGGTCATGATCACTTCGGCGGCGCTGCGGTTCTCTTCCTTGTGGAGGTCCACAGGGATGCCGCGACCGTTGTCATCCACACTGCAGCTGCCGTCGCCGTGGATGATCACGTCCACGCGGGTGCAGAAACCCGCCAGGGCCTCGTCGATGGCGTTGTCCACTACCTCGTAGACCATCTGGTGCAGGCCGCTGCCGTCGTCCGTGTCTCCGATGTACATGCCTGGCCGCTTGCGGACCGCCTCAAGGTCCCTTAGAACCAGGATGTTGTCGGCATTGTAGGTATCGGATTCCAGGGGGGTGTGCACTCGGGCGCTGTGGACTTCTTCAGACATCAAGACTCGCTTTATCGTTGTTTGGTGGACTGCAGGTTTTCGGTGGGGTCGACGCCGATCAGGCGGACGCGCTGTTGGCAAAACGGACGGGCATGAGGACGTAGCGGAAGCTGAAGTCCTCGAGGCTGGGGGACATGAAGACGCCCTGTCCGACCTCGTCCTTGAACTGGTAGACCACTTCCTCGCCGGGGAGCCGCTCCAGCAGCTCTGTGAGGTAGTCGATATTGAAGGCCAGCTCGAAGGGATTCTCTTCCCCGGTGAAGGGGAGGGTCGCCTGGTTCACACCCTCATCCGGGTGCTGGAAGACCGTGCGCAGGCTCGGGAATTCGTAGAACAGGCGCACGTTCTTGTTGTAGTCGTCCTTCTTCAGGCCCACGAACCGCAGGGTGCGCAGGAAGACCTCGCGGTCCATGATCACGCGCTTGGGCAGCTCGGCTGGCAGCACCTTCTCGTAGGCGGGGTAGTTCCCCGTCACCAGGCGGGTGCTGAACTTGAGGCCGGGCTGGTCCAGGAACAGCGTGGTGCCATCCCAGCAGAGCTCCACTTCGCCCTCGTCACCCAGCAGGGTGGGGATCAGGTCCAGGGCGCGCTTGGGCACGATGAGGCGGACGTCATCCTTGAGGCGCGTGTCGCAGGGGACCTCAGCCACGGCGAGGCGGAAACCGTCTGTGGAGACGACCCGCACGTGGTTCTTGGAGAGGTGCACCAGGACCGCAGAGAGTGTGGGCTTGGTGGCATCCCGGCTCACGGCGATGGAGCCAAGCTGGATGGCCCGTTTGAAGCGCAGCACGGGAATCTTGACGATGGGAAGATCCTTGCCGGGAGCAGGCAGCTCGGGGAAGCCTTCGCCGGGCTGGATGTTGTGCTCGGAGTTCATGCCCTTGGCGCGCAACCAGAGGCGACCGCCCGCATCCGGGCACTCGAGGCTGAGGATGCCTTCAGGGAACACTCGCACGGTCTCAATGAACTTCTTTCCGGGAACGGCCATCGTCCACTGGCCCTGGCCTTCACCAGGGACGGTGGCCTCGAAGGCCAGCTCCATGTCCGTGGCCTTGAGGACAACTTCCTTGGGACGAACGTCCACGAGGATGTGTTGGAGGATCGGAAGGGTGACCCGGCGATCCAGGGCATGCTTCAGCAGACCCAGGGTTCGGTCCAGACGGTCTTTAGAAACCTGTAAATTAAGATTCATATATCACCCTTGATGATGCTGAAGACCGGGGCAGCCTGTGGAAAGTCGCGTCAAAGCCCTATCCTACCGGAGTTTCCTCGCCTGGGACAGGCTGTGGAAACCCCCTGGTACGTGGTGCAAGTCGGCCTCTCAGGATCCCGGAAGCCGTCCTTCGCGGGCGACTGTGGAGTCCCCAGGGACCAACCCTGTGGAAAAGTAATTAAATCTTTTGTAATCAAGTAATGCTGTTCAAGAGGGCCTGGACCATCCTGTGGAATTCCGGATCCCGCTTCATGCGCTCCCGAACCGAGTCGATGGCATTCATCACCGTTGAGTGGTGCATGTTGAAGGAGCGCCCGATGTCCGCGAAGGGCAGCGAGGCGATCTCCCGGGCCAGATACATGGCGACCTGACGCGGCAGCAGGATGGCCTGTTGCCGGGAACGCTTCTTCATCAGGTCCGCAAAGGAGACATTGAAGGTCTCTGCGGTCATGCGGAAGATGCGCTCGGGGGGGATCGGTGCGGAAGCCTCCTCGCCACTCTGTCCCTGGAACGCTGCGTGGGCGACCTCCAGGCTGGGAGGCACGCCGATGAGGCTGGCCTGAAAGATCACCCGGGTCAGGAAGCCCTCCAGGTCGCGGACGCTGCCCTTCGCCTTGTGGGCAATGAAGGTCAGGACGTCCTCGGGAATGGGAGGAACGTTCGAAAAGTCAGCATCTTCCAGCTTCTTGCGCAGGATCGCGATGCGGGTCTCGAAGTCCGGCGGCTGGATGTCGGCGGTCAGACCCCACTTGAAGCGGGTGATGAGCCGCTCGTGGCAGCCCTCCAGGCGCTGGGGCGGCTTGTCGGAGGTAATGACGATCTGCTTCCCATGCTGGAGCAGGTGTTCGAGCACGTGGAAGATCTCTTCCTGGGTCCGCTCCATCTTTCCGAGGGTCTGCACATCGTCCAGCAGGAGCACGTCGTTCTGCTGGTACTTCTTGCGCATGGGCTCCGTATTCTTGGCGCGGATCGCGACGGTGAGCTCGTTGAAGAAGTTGTCGACCTTGACGTAGGCCACGCGGAGCTTGGGATCCCTCTCGAGCAGGCCCTTCCCGATGCCCACCATCAGGTGGGTCTTGCCCAGGCCCGCGCCGCCATAGATGAACAGGGGATTCATGCTGAGGGGTGTGGCAGCCTTGCCGTAGCTGTCCACCACGGCCTTGGCCGCCGCGAAGGCGAGTTGGCTGCCGGGACCCACCACGAAGCGGTCGAGCGTGTAGCGATTGAACAGGTAGGGGAAGGAGGCCAGGGGCTCCACGGGGCCCGCCGCCGCAGCCTGGGTGCGCCGGGCGGGTTTGGGCTCGGCCACGGGGGTGCCGTTCACCCGGAACTCCAGGCGCAGGTCACCCAGGCCGCCCATGGCCAGGGCGTCGCTGAACTCTTCGGGGAGCTGCTGCTCGATCCAGAGCTTGGCCGCGGCGCTGGGAACCTGGATCCACAGCGTGCCGCCCTTCACTTCCAGCGGGGCGCAGGGCGCGATCCACTCCTTGAAGCTGGCCTCCGGCAGCTGCTTGGACAGGCCTTGCCGCAGGGTGTCCCAGAGAATGGTGGGGTCGGTGGATCGCATGGGTAGCACCGGAGGAAGGCGAACACAGGCGCGCACAGTCGTCGGAGGGCGCGTCGCGCGCTCCGGCCTCACTGGGCTCGCAGAGGGAAACATCAATCTAGCATCCCGGCCGAGGATGCGCCGTTGGAAATGCCCTTGAGTTGTACGGACCTCGCTGGTATTGTTGAAGGTTCGTCCTCCTCCCCGGGAGGGGACCCCCGAGGTGGAACCATGAAGCGCACCTTTCAGCCCAACAACCGCCGCCGCGCCAAGACCCACGGGTTCCTGAGCCGGATGAAGACCAAGAATGGCCGTCTGGTGCTCAAGCGCCGCCGCGCCAAGGGCCGTCACGTCCTGGCGCTCTAGTCTCCGCCCAGGCCTTGGCCCGTGATCTTCAAGGACCGATTCCGCACGGTCCGACACAAGGACCACGCGGTTCCCGCACCCCCGCCCCGGCCCCTGCTGGGGCATTCCTCGTTCCTGGACATCCGGGCCTGGCAGCACGCAGGGGTGGACCAGCCGCTGCTGCTGGTAACCTCGCCCCGGAAGACTGGGGGCGCGGTTCAGCGGAACCGCTTCCGTCGACAGGTGCGCATGGCCTTCCTGGCCAGCGCCGAGTCGCTGGCGGACGGTCCCTGGGTGATCTGGGTGCGCCCCAGCCGCTCGGCTCCGGCCCTCAGCAGCCTCAGCTTCCAGGACATTGAAAGCCAGCTTCGGCTGGCCCTGCGTCGTCTTTCCCCCCGGGAAACCCCATGAAAAATCGCAACGTCATCCTCTTCGTCATTGGCAGCATGATCCTGCTGGGCGGCCAGTTCTGGCTGTCCTCGCGCTATGCCAAGCCTGTTGCCAAGGCCGAGACCACCCAGGCCGCACCCGTTCCCGCCAAGGCGGAGCCGGTCGCCCCCGTGGTGGCCCCGACCGCCCCCAAGTCGGTCGAAGGTGTGAAGATCGCCGATGCGGCGGCCACCCACACCTTCTCCAACAATGAGCTGACCCTCACCTGGCAGGTCGCCACGGGCGCCCTCAAGCAGGTGGTCTGGCGGCAGGATGGCACGAAGTTCTTCCCGGCCGGTTTCCCCGGCCTGGGGGCCTCCCGTGGCGTCGGCTTCGAGGCGGTCCGCCTGGAAGAGCGGGGCGCCAAGGGCACGGCCGTGATCTTCGAGAACGCCGCTGGGGAGCGCCTGGGCTACCTGGTTCCGCCCCTTGGCCACGTCCTGCAGCTGGAGGGCGCCTCCCCCAGTGGGGCCGCGGCCCTGCTGATCCCGAACCCCGCCACCGAGGATCCCGTCAAGCACTTGGGCCGCGTCTTCACGCTGAGCGACAAGGGCATCGAGGCGGTGGCCTGGACCGACATGCTGCACGACCCGTTCTTCAGCTTCCTGGGCTCCAAGCGCAAGCTGCTGCCCCCCACCGCGGAGCGCCTGGGCGTGGACGCAGGGCTCGAGAAGGACGAAAAGAACCAGCGCAACCACTACTTCGCCGCCCTCTGGAAGCTGCCGCGGCCGGCGGCCCGGGACAACGCCGTGGGCTACACCCTGCTGCCTGAACAGGGCCGCCTGGAGGCCTCGCTGTACCTGGGGCCCAAGCAGGATGAGCCGCTGCTGGCCTTTGAGAAGCCCTTCACCCAGGTCATCGACTACGGGTTCTTTGGCGCCGTGGCCCACCTGCTGTTCTGGATCCTCAAGAAGATCCATGCCTTGGTGGGCAACTGGGGCTGGTCCATCGTGCTGTTCACCTTGGTCATCCGCCTCACGACCTGGCACCTGAACACCAAGCAGACCATCTCCATGCTGCGCATGAAGGACTTCGAGCCCCACCAGAAGGCCATCCAGGCCAAGTACGAGAAGTTCGGCAGCGACATGACCAAGAAGGCCGAGATGCAGAAAGAGCTCATGGAGCTCTACAAGAAGAACGGCCACAACCCCATGGGCGGCTGCCTGCCCATGCTGCTGCAGATGCCCATCTTCCTGGCCCTCTGGTCCATGCTCAACGCGGTCTTCGAGCTGCGCAACGCGCCCTTCTTCGGCTGGATCGTCGACCTCTCCTCCCGGGATCCCTATTTCATCTACCCGGTGCTGATGGGCGGCTCCATGTTCGCCCAGCAGTACATGACCCCGGCTGTGGGCGATCCCGCCCAGCGCAAGATGATGCTGGTGCTCATGCCCGCCATGATGACCTTCATGTTCGCGCAGAGCCCTGCGGGCCTGACGATCTACTACTTTGTCTTCAACATGATCGGCCTGGGCCAGACCTGGTGGATCATGCGGTCCTATCAGCCCCAGTCCATCACGCTGTAGGAGTTCGCCATGCGCAAGAGCGGCGCCAGCCTGGAGTCCGTGCCTGAAGTCATCGCCCGCTGGGCCGGCCACCTCGGCTTCACGGTCGAGGCCAAGTTCGCCCCCTCGGGGGACGAGGAGGCCTTCCCCAACCGCGTGGCGCTCTCGGGGCCCGACGCCTCCCACCTGGCCGCCAACCGGGGTGTGGCCCTGGATGCGCTGCAGTTCCTGGTCCACGAGGCCCAGGGCGAGCGCGAGGACTCGAAGCTGGCCTACCTGGACGTGAAGGGCGCCCGCCTCTTCCGCATGCAGGAGGTCATGGCCATGGGCCTCTATGCCGCCGAGAAGGCCCGGGAGCTGGGCACCCACACGCTGGGCGCCCTGAGCGCCCGGGAGCGCCGGTGGGTGCACCTGGTGATCAGCCGCGAGGAGGGCCTGGGCACCGAGAGTGAAGGGGTGGGCACCTTCAAGCCCGTGAGGGTCTTCCGGAAGTAGACTGAGCAGGTGACCGCCGCTCCGGATCCCATCTGCGCCCCTGCCACACCGTTGTTTCCCGCGGCCGTGGCCGTGGTGCGCCTCTCTGGACGGGGCCTTCTGGGGGTCCTCGCACCCCTGCTGGAGCTGCCGCAGCCCCGCCGGGCCGAGCTCCGCACGCTCGGCTGGGATGGTTTTCAGGAGAAGGCCTTGGTGCTGTTCTTCCCGGGCCCCGCCAGCTACACCGGCGAGGACGTGGTCGAGCTCCAGGTCCACGGCAACCCCCTGCTGGTGCGCCGGCTGCTGGGGCACCTCGGCACCCTGGGGGTGCGGCTGGCCGAGCCTGGCGAGTTCACCCGGCGGGCCCTGCTGAACGGCAAACAGGGGCTGCTGGAGGCCGAGGCCTTGCGGGATCTGGTGGCCGCCGAGACCGACACCCAGGTGCGCCTCGCCCAGGCCCGGGCGGGGGCCCAGCCGGAGTGGCTCCAGGAGGCCCGGAGTCGCCTCGCCCCCTGGATGGCCCGGGCCGAGGCGGTCGTGGACTACGGCGAGGAAGAGGGCATCATCCTAAATCTAAAAGACTTGGCCACAGAGCTTGAGCCGCTGCGGGCGAGGTTCCACGTGGAACAGGTCCGCTGCGGGGCTGCCCGGCACCTGCGGGAAGGGCTCCGGCTGGCCCTGGTGGGACGGCCGAATGCCGGGAAGAGCACCCTGTTCAACGCCCTGGCCGGGGAGGATCGGGCCATCGTCACCGACATCCCTGGCACCACTCGGGATGTGCTGGAGGTGCGCTGCGAGTGGCGGGGCCTGCCGCTGCGCCTGTTCGACACGGCGGGCGTGCGCGAGACCCTGGATCCCCTGGAGCGCCTGGGCGTGGCCCGGGTGCGCCCGGTGCTGGAGGCCGCGGACCTGATCCTCCACCTGATCCCCGCCCGGGATGAGGGTCCCGACGAGGCCCTGACCCTGGCCCTGGGGCCCTTCCAGGGCAAGGTGGCCGAGGTGCGGACCTTCGCGGACCAGGCCCCGAAGGCGGGACCCGCCATCTCAGCCCTGTCCGGTGACCTGGATGTTCTCGAGGCGATCCTGAAGGCGCGCCTGCTGGGCGGAATGGCCCCGGACGCCTGCTTCGGGGCCCTGGCCACGGACCGCCAGAGCGCGCTGCTGGATGACCTGGTCCGGCAGCTGGACCTGTTGCTTGCGCTGACTATCGAGGACCCCCCAGAGCTGGTGGCCTCGTTGCTCCAGGGCGCCTGGGGTCTGCTGGCTAGCCTCACCGGCGAGGACCGGGCCGACACGGCCCTCGATGCCCTGTTCAGCGGCTTTTGCCTGGGCAAGTAGCCCCCCTCGGGAACCCCACCCCACCCCGGCGCATCTGCCGAGCAACCCTCGATCCCGTCCGCTCTGGAGTCACCCATGAAGCGCTCGCTCCTCTTGCTGCTGATCTCGGCCCTCGGACTGTGGGCCGATGGCGTGGCAGACCTGCGGGCGGCCCTCAGCCGACTGCAGGGCACCACGGCCCTCAAGGGCACCCTGGAGGTGAAGCGCTGGAACCGCAACGGCGAGGGCAAGGAGGCCATCGAGCGCTCCGGCCAGGCCTCAGCCTGGGTTGAGGACGGACCCCAGGGGCTGCGGATGTTCTGGGACCGGAACCTGCTGGGTCAGGTGGGCCAGGAGGCCCGGGCGATCCGGAAAGACCCGAACGCGAAAAACCCCGCCACCACCGGCCTGGGGGCCCTGTCGCCAAAGCTGGTGACCGAACAGATCAATGCGGCCGAGGCCGTCGCCGGGCAGCTCGAACATGCCCGTTTTCAAGCGGAGACCCGCGAAACCTGGCAGGGTCGGTCCGCACGCATGCTGACATTTGTTTTGACAGTAAAGGGACTTAGCGATCGAGACCGAAAATACGTGAAGGATTTCGCGGGGACGGCCCAGATCTGGATTGACGAGGACGGGACGCCCCTCGCTTCCACCACCAAGGTGAGCCTGAAGGGGCGGGCCTTCCTGGTGGTCTCCTTCAACCAGGAGCAGGAGGAGTCCTCGGCGTTCCAGAAGGTCGGGGACCGGCTGGTCTGCGTGCGCACGGAGCTGACCTCCGCCGGCAGCGGAGCCGGCGAGAAGGGGAAGACCCACAACGTGACCACCTTCGCAGTCCAGTAGGAGCTTCGCCCCCGGCTACACTGGCGCTGGGGGAAGGCATGGGCGCTTACGAAGCGGTGATCGGGCTGGAGGTGCACGTCCAGTTGAGGACGCGGACCAAGATGTTCTGCGGCTGTGCCAACCGCTACGGGGCCCCGCCCAACACCCAGACTTGCCCAGTATGCCTGGGGCTGCCCGGGGCCCTGCCCGCGCTGAACCGGGAGGCGGTCCGCATGGCCCTGGCGCTGGGCCTGTCCGTGGACGCCCGGATCCAGCCTCGCAGCACCTTCTACCGGAAGCAGTACTTCTATCCAGACCTGCCCAAGGGCTATCAGATCACCCAGGGCCCCGTGGCGGTCGTCGAAGAGGGGCACCTGGAGATCCCCGGCGACGCTGCCGTCCGCGGCTGCGAGGGGCTTGTGCGGATCCGCCTGGAGCGGGCGCACCTGGAGGAGGACGCTGGCAAGAGCCACCACGACCTCGACGACACGAGCAGCCACGTGGACCTGAATAGGGCCGGCGTGCCCCTCTTGGAAATCGTCGGCGCCCCGGATCTGCGCAGTGCCCAGGAGGCTTCGGACTACCTCAAGGCCCTGCACCGCCTGGTGGTGGCCCTGGGCATCTGCGACGGCAACATGGAGGAGGGCAGCTTCCGCTGTGACGCCAACGTCAGCCTCCGACCGGCGGGGGGCACGGCCTTCGGCACCCGAGTCGAGGTCAAGAACCTGAACTCCTTCCGCTTCATCCGGCAGGCTCTGGACTACGAGCTCGGTCGCCAGGCGGCCCTGCTGGAGCGGGGCGAGCCGGTGGCCATGGAGACCCGGGGCTGGGATGCCGCCGCGGGTGAGACCCGGGGCCAGCGCACCAAAGAAGCCGCCATGGACTACCGCTACTTCCCTGAGCCGGACCTGCCCACCCTGACTGTGGACCCTGCGGAGATCGAGGCGTTGCGGGCCACCCTGCCCGAGCGGCCCGACCGCCAGGTCCGCCGCTGGCAGGAGGCCTATGGGCTGGGGGTCGGGGAGACCCAGACCCTGGCCCAGAGTCCCGCCTTCGCGGCCTACTTCGAGGCCCTAGCCGAGGCGAGCGGCAGCGGCAAGGGCGCCGCGGCCTGGCTGCTGGGCGAGGTGAGCCGCGTCCTCAATGAGCGCGGGACCGGCATCGAGGCCTTCCCAGTGGCTCCCGAGGCCCTGGCGGGGCTGGTGCGGCTGGTGGAGAGCCGCGCCTTGTCCTTCGGCGCGGCCAAGGAGCAGGTCTTTCCGGCCCTGCTGGCCGGCGAGGGTAGCGCCAAGGCCGTCGTGGCCCGGAAGGGTCTGGCTCAGGTCAGCGACCGCGGGGCCATCGAGGCCCTGGTGGCCCAGGTGGTCGCGGAAAACCCCGGCCCTGTGGCTCAGATCAGAGGCGGCAAGGCCAGCCTGAAGGGGTTCCTGGTGGGTCAGGTCCTGAAGGCGGGTCGGGGCCAGCTCGACGCCAAGGCGGTGAACGAGATCCTGGCTGAAGTGCTGGCCAAGGACTAGCCGCCGCCCCATGCTGGCTCTATGAGCAACGAGATCCCCTCCGCCCTCCAGGCCTACCATCCCGGCGTGGTCCATATCTGCCAGCAGTGCGGCTGCTCGGTGGTGGATGCCGTGGAGACTCCAGGCGAGCCCTTCCACTGCCTGGACTGCCGGCACCTGGTCCCGCCCCCGGAAGACGAGCTGACCCGTGCGGCCCTGGAAGACCGCGGTCCCTACGACATGCCGGATGACAAGCCCACTTTCTGGCGGCTCATCACGGTCGTCGTCTTCGCGGTGGTCGCCCTGGCCATCGTGTTCTGGAAGCGGTAGCGGGCGCCCTGGCCCATGACCTGAACCCTCGCCGGCCCTATGCTGGAGGTTCGGAGCCAATGATGTCCAAAGCCTGGGGACCCACCACCACCGCCATCCACGCCGGAAAGCACTTCAACACCACCCGGGCCGTGACCACGCCGATCTTCCAGACCTCGGTCTTCCAGCTCATGGAGAACCAGGAGGGAGCCACGTTCTCGGCCAGCGTCGAGCCCCCGGCTTTCTACACCCGCTGGGGCAACCCCAACAGCAGCGAGGTGGAGGCGGTGCTGGCGCAGCTGGAGGGTGCCGAGCGGGCCCTGGTGACGGCTTCGGGCATGGCAGCCTTCGCCCTGGTCTTCGAGGCCTTCTTGAAGCGTGGGGACCACCTGGTGGCACCCAGCGCCATCTACCTGGGCACCGAGCAGCTCATTCGCCGCTGGGAGGCCGAGCGCGGGCTGCAGGTGACCTGGGTGCAGAACACCCTGGACCTCGGGGAGTGGGAGGCGGCGATCCGCCCCGAGACCCGCATGCTTTGGGTCGAGACCCCCTCCAACCCCACCCTGGCCTTGACGGATTTGGCGGGGGTGGCGGCCCTGGGCCAGCGGCACGGCATCCGCACCGTGGCCGACAACACCTTCCCGAGCCCCATCCACACCCGGCCCCTGGCCTTCGGGTTCGACCTGAGCGTCGCCTCCGCCACCAAGTATCTGGCGGGCCACTCGGACGTGGTGGCGGGCGTCATCGCTGGCCGGGACACCGACATCGTGGCCTGCTGGCACCTGACCAAGCTCCTGGGGCCGACGCTGGATCCCATGGCCGCCTGGCTGCTGCATCGGGGCCTCAAGACCCTCGCCCTGCGCATGCGCCGGGCCTCGGACAACGCCCAGGCCCTGGCCCAGTGGCTGCTCTGGCAGCCCCAGGTGGCGCGGGTGGACTACCCGGGTCTGCCTACCCATCCGGGCCACGAGGTCGCCGCCCGGCAGATGGAGAAGGGCTTCGGCGCCATGGTCGGGATCGAGCTGCGGGCGGGGCTGCTGGCGGGCCAGCGCTTCTGTGAGGCGCTGGAGGTCATCACCCGGGGCGTGAGCCTGGGGGGCGTCGAGAGCCTCATCCAGCACCCGGCCAGCATGAGCCACCTGCGGACCGCGCCCGAGGTGAAGGCCCGCCTGGGCATCACCGATGGTCTGCTGCGCTTCTCGGTGGGCATCGAGGATGAGCCGGACTTGGTCGCCGACCTGGAAAAGGGCTTCGAGGCCGCCGCGGAGGCCCGGTGAAGCTCACCCTCAACGGCGAGGTCCGCGAGGCCCCCGAGCTGGCCACCCTGGCTGAGCTGGCGGCCTGGTTGGAACTGCCCGCCTACGGCAGCGCCATTGAGCTGAACGGCGAGGTCATCCGCCGCGCGGACCACGCCGCCACCCCCCTGCGGGAGGGGGATCGCCTGGAGGTGGTGCGGCTGGTGGGCGGCGGCTGAACCCGACCCCTGGTCATCGAGCTGTCTTTGGCGAGAAAAACAAACCACAGATGACGCAGATGGCGCAGATGAGTTCGAGGGGCTCAGGGATCCAAGTGCCAGAGCCTTGCCACAGGACTGGCCTGGGGGTTGAACCAACAAGTCTGGGCACCCGGGGGAGTGCCGGCCCCCATCTCCGGAAATCTGCGACAGCTACGGTTCAGCTTCTGGTCTTGATGGGTTGAGTGGGCCAATCGGGCTCAGCGCCAGACTTCCCAGGTACCGCCGGGCCAGCGGGCCGCAGCAGCCTGGGTCCAGCTTCCCGGAAAGGCCAGGTCCAGGGATGGCCCTTGGGCGGGTCGATCTGCCTGGAATCGATGGAACTCGTCGGCGAGGCCCTGCGCCAAGAAGGCCTGCACCAGGGAGCCGCCCCCTTCCACCAGGAGCCGGCCGACCCCTCGCGCCGCCAGCTCGTGGAGGAGGTGGCGCAGGCTGCAGCCTTGTCCTTCGGGGGGCAGGCTCAGGTCCTCGACGCCCCGGAGGGGAACTCGATCCCCCGTGACGGCGCGGAAGGCCGGCTGGCCTGCCACGGGTACCCAGACCCGGGCCGTGGCGGGCAGCCGTCCCAGGGGGTCCAGCACCACCCGGGCGAAGAGCCGGTGCGGGGCGGAGGGGCCGGGCCAGCGGTCCGTGAGTTGGGGATCGTCGATGGCGATGGTGCCGCGGCCCACCAGGATGGCCTCGGAGGCCCTCCGGAGGGCGTGGGCCAGGTGCTGCACCTCGGGGGGGGTCACCTGGGTGGTCTGGCCAGCGGGTCCCAGGGAGCCGTCCGAGCCCAGGGCCAGCTTGAGGGCCACCCAGGGCAGGCCCGTGCGGATGAGCTTGAAGAAGGGGGCGTGGAAGCGGGCACAGGCCTCGCCCAGCACGCCTTCGTCAACCTCGAGGCCCTGAGCGCGCAGGATCGCGAGGCCACCGCCGTCCACCCGGGGGTTGGGATCGCGCACCCCCACCACCACCCGCGCCACGCCGGCCTGGAGCAGGGCCTGGGTGCAGGGGCCGGTGCGGCCCTGGTGGCAGCAGGGCTCCAGCGTCACGTAGGCCGTCGCACCCCGGGGGTCCTGGCCGCGAGCCTCCGCGTCCCGCAAGGCCATGATCTCGCCGTGGGGATCCCCGGCCCGGGTGTGGACACCCGCACCCAGGACCCGGCCCTCCCGCACCAGGACGCAGCCCACGGGCGGGTTGGGGCTGGCCAGGCCCACGCCCTTGAGGCCCTCCTGGAGGGCCAGGGCCATGAAGTGGGCGTCTCCCGTCAGCTCGGCGGGGTCCGGCCAGGGGCCGCCTGTGGCCAGGGCCCAGGCGACCGCGGGCGTCAGGGCCAACTCAGCCATCGAGCAGGCTGTCCACGAAGGCCTCCGCCTCGAAGGGGATGAGGTCGTCCACACCCTCCCCTACGCCCACGAAGGCGATGGGCAGCTTCAGGCGATCCAGGATGGGCACCACCACGCCGCCCTTGGCGCTGCCATCCAGCTTGGTGAGGACCAGGTCTGTGACGCCGGCGACCCGGGCGAAGGTCTCGGCCTGGTGCAGGCCGTTCTGGCCCGTGGTGGCGTCGAGCACCAGGAGTACCCGGTGGGGCGCGTCCGGGATCACCTTCTGGAGGCTGCGGTGGATCTTGTCGAGCTCCTTCATCAGGTGGTCCTTCGTGTGCAGCCGGCCCGCGGTGTCGATGAGCACCCAGGAGGTGCCCTTGGCGAGGGCGCTGGTGGCGCCGTCGAAGGCGATGGCCGCGGGATCGCCGCCCATCTGGTTGCGGATCACGGGAACCCCGGCCCGCTGGCCCCAGAGCTCCAGCTGGTCGATGGCGGCGGCGCGGAAGGTGTCGCCGGCCACCACCAGCACGGACTCACCCCGGGTCTTCAGGAGGGCGGCCAGCTTGCCCAGGGTGGTGGTCTTGCCGACGCCGTTGACGCCCACGAGCAGCACCACCTGGGTGCCCTGGGCGACGAAGGGCTGGGCGGGCCGCTGCCGCAGGATCCGCAGCAACTCTTCCTTCAAGATTGCCTTGGCGTCGATCTCGGTGCCGCCCTTGAGCTCGCTGCGCAGCCGGGCCATGAGCTGCTCCACGGCGGTCACGCCCAGGTCGGCCTGGAGCAGCAGGTCCTCCAGTTCCTCCAGTTGAGCCGCGTCCAGGCGACGGAGGCCCAGCAGGCGCCCCAGGGGCGCCAGCACCAGCTCCTGGGTGCGCTTGAGCCCCTGCTTGAACTTGCTGAAGAGACCACCCAGAAGACCCACGCCCACCTCGCGAACTCCCAGTCTACCGAAGCCTTGCGGGAATCTGCGGGAGGGACCGCAAACCAGGGCCTGGGTGCTGCCGTGTCACCCCCTGGTGTTCCACGTGGAACAAGTCCCGCGGCCCCACGAAGCGGGCAACCCCTTTGGGTGCAGGTTCTAGCGAATCGGCGGCAGCGCCATGGGTGGAACCAACACGGGCGTGACGCCGCCGACGTTGCCCCAGGTCCGCAGGCCCCAGGAGCGCTCATCCCAGCCGCCGTGGGTGGCCGCGAGGGCGCCCAGCACCAGCAGGCCATCCACCACGTGGTTCACCAGGTGGCGCAGGGGGGCGCCGGGACGGAGGGCGGCAGGGTCCACGGCATAGGATCTTGGTCCTGGATGGGGGGGTAGCTTCAGCGGCTGGGGCCTGCCCAGCTCACCCACCTCGCAGGTGAGCTCCCGGGGCGGCGGCAGCGCCCGCAGGGGTAGAGGGGGACCAAAGGCCAGCGGTGGCAGCTCAAGGACCAGCACAAGCGGGGCGATCAGCATGGGGCGCCTCTGGAAGCAACATCGGCCCAGAGGCGCCCCAAGGCAAGGTCAGCGTGGGGTTGGTTTGGTTTTTTTCGGGATTTCGGGCAGCGTCCAGCCCACCAGGGCCTGCTCGAAGACCTCCTCCACGTGCTTCACGGGATGGAAGCGGAGCTGCTCGCGCAGCTCGGGATCGATCTCCTCGAGATCCTTCTGGTTGGCGAAGGGAATGAGGATGTCGTGGATGCCCACCCGCAGGGCCGCCAGGGCCTTCTCTTTGAGGCCGCCGATGGGCAGGGCCTCGCCGCGCAGGTCGATCTCGCCGGTCATGGCGACGGTGTTCCGCACGGGGACCCCCTTCAACACCGACAGCAGCACGGTGGCGATGGCCAGGCCCGCGCTGGGCCCGTCCTTGGGGATGGCGCCCTCAGGGAAGTGGATGTGGATGTCCTGCTTCTGGAACATCTCGGGATCGATCTGGAACGCATCGCCCCGGCTGCGGATGTAGCTCAGCGCCGCCTGGGCGCTCTCCTTCATGACATCGCCCAGCTGGCCCGTGAGGATCAGCAGGCCCTTCCCCGGCATCCGCAGGGCCTCGACAAACAGCACGTCGCCGCCCACGGAGGTCCAGGCCAGGCCCGTGACCACGCCAATGCGCGGGGCCTTCAGGCGCTCGTCCTGCAGGAGTTTCACGGGGCCCAGCAGCTCATGGAGGGTCTCGTCGTTGAGGGCGAGCTTCTTCTTGAGGGTGCTCTCGGCCACGCGCCGGGCCACCTTGCGGCAGACGGCGCCGAGCTCGCGCTCCAGCTGGCGCACGCCGGCCTCGCGGGTGTAGCCCGTGACGATGGCCTTCAGCGCCTTCTTGGAGATGGACACGTGCTTCTTGGTGATGCCGTGCTTCTCAAGCTGCTTGGGGATCAGATACTGCTCGGCGATACCCAGCTTCTCCTCCAGCGTGTAGCTGTTGAGGTAGATGATCTCCATGCGGTCCTTGAAGGCCGGGTGGATGGGCTCCAGCTCATTGGCGTTGGCCAGGAAGAGTACCTGACTAAGGTCAATGGGCACATTCAGGTAGTGGTCCCGGAAGGTGTGGTTCTGCTCGGGATCCAGCACCTCCAGCAGGGCCGCGCTCGGGTCGCCGCGCGAGTCCCGCCCGATCTTGTCCACCTCGTCCAGCATGATCACGGGGTTCATGCTCTTGACCTGGTGCAGGGCCTGCACGATGCGCCCCGGCATGGCGCCCACGTAGGTGCGGCGGTGGCCGCGGATCTCGCTCTCGTCATGGACGCCGCCCAGGGAGATGCGGGAATACTTCCGGCCCAGGGCCCGGGCAATAGACTTGCCGAGGCTGGTCTTGCCCACGCCCGGCGGGCCCACGAAGCACAGGATGGTGCCCCGGAGGTCTGGCTTGAGCTTGCGCACGGCCAGGAACTCGAGGATGCGGTCCTTGATTTTCTGCAGGCCGTAGTGGTCCTCGTCGAGCACGGCCTTGGCCTTCTCCAGGTCCAGGTTGTCCACCGTGAAGCTGCCCCAGGGCAGCTCGGTCATCCACTCCAGGTAGGTCCGTGTCACGGCGGTCTCGCTGGAGTCCGGGTGCATGCGCTCGAGCTTCTTCAGGTTGCGCTCGATCTCGACCAGGGGCTCGTCCGGCACCGTCACCTTGGCGAGCTTCTCGCGGAAGATGTTGACCTCTTCGGCCAGCTCCGAGCCCTCGCCCAGCTCCTGCTGGATGGCCTTGAGCTGCTGGCGCAGGTAGTAGTCCCGCTGGCTCTTGTCCATCTCGCCGCGGGCTTCCATGGTGATCTTCTGCTGGACCTCCAGCAGCTGGATCTCGCGCATGAGCAGCTCGTTCACCCGCTTGAGCCGCAGCCCCGGGTGGGCGATCTCCAGCACCTCCTGGGTCTGCTGGAGTTTGAGGTCGAGGTTGGACGCCACCAGGTCCGCCAGGCGGCCAGGGTTGTCCAGGTTGCTGGCGATGACCAGGACTTCCTGGGGCAAGGTCTTCCCCAGGGCCACAGCCTTCTCCAGGGTCTGTTTGACGCTGCGCAGCAGGGCGTCCTGCTCCAGGTCCGGGGAGGCCATCTCGGGCTCGGCCAGGGGCTCAACCCGGGCCTTGAAGAGGCTGTCGGTCTGGGTGAAATACTCCACGCGGACGCGCTGCAGCCCCTGCACCAGGGCGCGGATGCGGCCGTCCGGAAGCTTCAGGACGCGCATGATGAGGGCCGCGGTGCCGACCTGGTAGAGGTCCTCGGGCCGAGGGTTGTCGATCTCCACCTGCTTCTGGGAGAGCAGCAGGATCATGCGGTGCTCGACCAGGGCCGTGTCCACGGCGCGGATGGACTTCTCCCGGCTGATGCTCAGCGGCAGGATCACATAGGGGTAGACCACCACATCCCGCAGAGGCAGGACCGGGAGCTCTTCAGGCAGCTTGGGCTGTTCATCGGAAGGGGGGGGCAGGAGGACGTCGTCGGCCACGGAAAACCTCGGTCGTCCAGTGTAGCCCTACTTCCGGCGACCCTTCAGTGGCGGGGCCTCCAGCCCTTCCACTGGGAACAGGGCCTGAGGCAGGGGCTTGGGGGGGGCCAGCGCGGGGGGCGGGGCTCCCACGCGGGCCGTGGTGGCCTCCTTGTGCATGAGGCCCTCCAGGGCCTTCACGAAGTCCGGCAGGTCCTTGAAGTCGCGGTAGACGCTGGCGAAGCGCACGTAGGCCACCTGGTCGAGGCCCTTCAGCTCGTCCATGATCAGCTCGCCCAGCTCGCGGCTGCGGATCTCCCGGTCGGGCCGCTCCATGAGCCGGGCGTGGAGGTCCTGCACCAGCTCTTCGATGCGGGCCAGAGAGACAGGGCGCTTCTGGCAGGCCAGCAGCAGGCCCTTCATGAGCTTCTGGCGGTCGAAGGGCTCGCGGCGCCCGTCCTTCTTGATGATGACAAGAGGGACCTCTTCCACCCGCTCGTAGCTGGTGAAGCGGCGGCTGCAGGAGAGGCACTCCCGGCGGCGGCGGATGGAGTCCCCCTCGCGGGACTCGCGGGAGTCCACCACCTTGTCCTCAAGGTGTCCACAGAAGGGACAGTGCACCGGACGTCCCCCCCTAGACCTCGATGACGCGGGGAGCCATGACCGCCTCGCAGGTGACGGAGTTCGCCACGAAGCAGTATTTGTGGGCCTTCTCGAACAGCTCGATGACCTTGGCCATGCTGGTCCCCTGGGCCACCCGGATCACGGGGCGCAGGTGGACCTTGGTGATGCGCGTGACCTTGTCCACGGTGTCGAGCACGGCCTCGGCGTGGTCCTCGTAGGCCAGCACCTGGATCTTGGTCTTGGCGCAGAGGGCCAGGAACGTGAGCATGTGGCAGGTGGCAAGGGCCGAGCCCAGCAGGTCTTCGGGGTTCCAGCGGGTGGGGTCGCCAGCGTATTCCGGGGCGCTGCTGACAGCCAGGGCGTGCTTGCCTGGGTTGGTGACTGTGGCGTTCCGGTTGTAGGTGCCGTCCAGGGTGTTGCCCGTCCAGCCAACAGTGAGGGGATAGGTGTGGGCCATGGTCACTCCTCGGGAAGTCCGCTCCCAGGATGCCACAGGCCCGCATGCTAGCCTGGATCAGCCTTTCCGGAGCCCTCATGCGCCCGCTGCTCTCTGTCGCCTTGGCCCTGCTGGCCTGGCCCGTCCAGGCCCAGTTCTGGAGCGAGCTGGCCAACCCCAAGGTGGAGGTGATCCTGGTGCATCCCCCGGGGCTCGGCCTGCGGGTGGAGCGGCTGGCCTTTGCGCCGGCCCGTGACCTGAACTCCCGGGAGCTGGCGGACATCCTCACGGCCGACCTGGTGCAGAGCCGCCAGGTGGAGGTGGTGGACCGCGCCCACCTGGATGCCGTGCTCCGCGAGCAGGAGCTGGGCGCCAGCGGCTATGTGGAGCCCGCCACCATTGCCATGCTGGGCAAGCTGCTGGGCCCCAGCGTGCTGGTGATCGTCAACGTGAACCGGTCGGACCTGAGCCACAACAAGTCCAGCAAGGAAGAGTGGACCACCGACTCGAAGACCAAGAAGGACGTGCTCCGGATCAAGCGCACCAGCATCACCAGCCTGGACTTCAGTGCCACCGTGCAGGTGCTGGACCTCAGCACGGGCCGCGTGTTTGGCGCCCAGCGCCTGGAAGACGCACCCAGCCTCAGCAACACCTCCTACGACGGCTTTCCGGCCCACCCCCGGGACTCTGACGTGCGCCGGCTGGCCTTCGAGACCGCGAAGGTCAAGGTGCTCCGGATGCTGCTGGCCTGGAGCGAGCCCCGCAAGCTGACCTTCTTCGATGACGAGACCTTCGGGATGGAGAAGGCACACGACCGGCTGCTGGCCAAGGATGTGCCCGGCGCCCTGCGCCTGGCCCAGGAGGGCCTCGAGGAGTCCCTGCGGGACAAGGGGCAGAAGCCCAAGTTCTACCCAAGGGCCCAGTACAACGTGGGGATCATCCACTTCATCCTGGGCCGCTACGAGGAGGCCCTCCCCTTCCTCCGGACCGCCCTGGACATGCAGTCCGACGCCAGCATCTTCCAGACCGCCCTGCGTGAGTGCCAGGAGGCCATCGCCCTGCAGGCCGCTCTCCGCAGCGTCGAGAGCCGCTCGGAACCCACGCCCCGGAGCCAGCCCAAGCCCGTGGCTCCGGCCGCCACGGCCAGCGGCAAGCCCACCCCCGAGGAGCGCCTGCAGAAGATCCAGGACCTCTACAAGCGGGGTTTGCTGGAGAAAAAGGATTTCGAGGCCAAGAAGGCCGAGATCCTGAAGGAGCTGTAGGCACATCGGGGGATAATCGGGGTTCTACCCTTCGGAGCCCCATGCCCACGCCCGCCCGCATCCACGTCGCCCACGCCCTCCACGAAGTGTTCGGGGAGGGCGGCCGCGTGCCGGACATCTGGGACCGCGACCTGGGCGAGGACGCGCACCTGGCCCAGGCCCTGCTGGGCCTCTGCCTGCGCCGCTGGGGGCGCCTGCAGGCCTGGGTGAAGCCGAACCTGAAGGACCCCACCCGGGGCGTGCCCCTGGGGACGCGGGTCGCCCTGGCCATGGGCCTGGCCCAGCTGGCCTGGCTGCCGGGCGTCAGCGACCACGCGGCGGTGAACGAGTCTGTGGAGCTGGCGGCCAGCCGGGAGCTGGGCTTCCTGCCCCACAAGGGGCTGGTGAATGCGCTGCTGCGGCGGGCGTCCAAGGACCGCGGTGCCCTCGCGGCGGAGCTGGACGCCCTGCCCCCCGCCCTGGACCGCACCCCGGCGGTGGAGCAGGCCCTGGCCGCGGCCCTGGCGCCCCACGGGGCCGAGGGCGAGCTGGAGGACCTCTGGGCCCGGCTCCAGAAGCCCCCCCGGCCCACCTTCCGCCTCCTGAAGGGGGAGGTGCCCGAGGGCATGCTGCCCGATCCCGAGCTGCCAGGCTGCCTGCACCTGCCCGAGGGAGAGTCCTTTCCCCGTCCCTGGCTGGAGGCCTCTTGCGGCATGGTCCAGGACCGCAGCTCCCAGGCCCTGCTGGCCTATGTCTGGGATCGCCCCGTGACGCGCATCCTGGATGCCTGCGCCGCCCCCGGCGGCAAGACGACCTCGCTGGCCCTGCGGCATCCCGGCGCGGCTCTCACGGCCCTGGAAGTCCACCCCAAGCGGGCGCTGCGCCTGCGCCAGACCCTCCAGCAGCGGGGCCTCGAGGCCCACGTGATCCAGGCGGATGCCGCCGAGTGGCTGGAGACCGCCAGCGGCGACTTCGACCTCATCCTGCTGGATGCCCCCTGCAGCGGCAGCGGCACGATGCAGAAGCACCCGGAGTGGCCCTGGATCTCCCACGACGACCTGCCCCGCCTCACGGGCCTGCAGCGCCGCCTCTTGACCGCCGCCGCAGCGCGACTGGCTCCCGGCGGCCTGCTGATCTACGCCGTGTGCTCGTGGCTGCCGGAGGAGGGGGTTGCCCACTCGGAATGGCTCGCCACGGCGCGGCCAGACCTGCACCCGGCCGAGGTCTGGCCTGCGGCCAGGGTGGCGGGCAGGGAGGCTCCTGCGGGTGCCACGGCTTTCTTCAGGCCCAATCCCATCGCCTGGGAGGGCGAGGGCTTTCAGGGCTTCGCCGTCTCGAGGGGCTGACGGGACGGAACCCCAGCCATCCAGGGGCAACACCCAGAGGATGGAACCGGGGTTCCGGGTCGAGTCGATCCAGGTGACTACTTGGTGATGACGCGCACCATCTCGAGCACCTTGCAGGAGTAGCCCCACTCGTTGTCATACCAGGACACGACCTTCACGAAGGTGCCGTCCAGGGCCATGCCGGCGTCGGCATCGAAGACCGAGGTGCAGCTCTCGCCGCGGAAGTCCGTGGAGACGACCTTCTGGTCGGTGTAGCCCAGGACGCCCTTCATGGGGCCCTCGGAGGCGGCCTTCATGGCGGCGCAGATGGCTTCGTAGGTGGTGGCCGTGTTCAGCTCCACGGTGAGGTCCACCACGGAGACATCGGAGGTGGGCACGCGGAAGGCCATGCCCGTGAGCTTCTTGTTCAGGTCGGGGATGACCTTGCCCACGGCCTTGGCGGCGCCAGTGCTGCTGGGGATGATGTTCTCGAGGATGCCGCGGCCGCCGCGCCAGTCTTTGTTGCTGGGGCCGTCCACGGTCTTCTGGGTGGCCGTGGCCGCGTGCACGGTGGTCATCAGGCCGCGCTTGATGCCGAAGTTGTCATGCAGCACCTTGGCCACGGGGGCCAGGCAGTTGGTGGTGCAGGAGGCGTTGCTGATGATCGTCTGCCCGGCATAGGTCTGGTCGTTGACGCCGTAGACGAACATCGGCGTGTCATCCTTGCTGGGGGCGGACAGGACGACCTTCTTGGTGCCGGCGGTCAGGTGCTTCTGGGCGGTGTCCTTGGTGAGGAAGAGGCCCGTGCAGTCGATGACGACCTCCGCGCCGACCTCGTTCCACTTCAGCTCCGCGGGGTCCTTCACCGCCGTCAGGCGGATGGGCTTGCCGTTGACCACCAGGGTGGTGCCGTCCACGGAGACGGTGCCCTTGAAGCGGCCGTGGACCGAGTCGAACTGCAGCATGTAGGCCAGGTAGTCGGGCTCGAGCAGGTCGTTGATGCCGACGATCTCGAGATCGGGGAAGTCCTGGATTGCGGCCCGCAGGACCATGCGGCCGATGCGGCCGAAACCATTGATGCCTACCTTGATCGCCATGGGGCTGCTCCTGGAAAAGGGGTGGTCTCGCGCCTTCAGGCTGGTGTTCCCGGGCCGATCCGCCGCGCGATGCCTGGCTGGGGCCCTGGTGGGACGAGTGGTACAGGTTCAACCCTCAGGAGGGTCGTGCCGATTCATTCCAAGACTCGAGGGTCTACGGCACGCCATCCATGTTCGCCCCGGCGGTGTTCGGGGTCAATCTGACGATCCTGGGCGGGGGTTCCGGTATCCTCAAAGTTCCGAAGAAGGAAGGGCCACCATGTCCAGTCCCATCCGCCGCATCGCCATCTGCACGGGGGGGGGCGACGCGCCCGGCCTCAATGCGGTCATCCGGGCCACGGTCATCGCGGCCACCAACCTGGGCTGGGAGTGCTACGGCATCCACGAGGGCTACAACGGCATCCTCTTCCCGGAGCGCTACCCGGACGGCGGGGTGTTCAAGCTGACCCGGGACCGGGTGCGGGGCATCGCCCACCTGGGCGGCACCATCCTGGGCACCACCAACAAGGGCAACCCCCTGCACTTTCCCATCCGGATGCCGGACGGCACCGTGAAGGAAGTGGACCGGACCGACGAGATCCTGGAGTTCTTCGGCCGCCGGGAGCTGGACGCCCTGGTGTCCATCGGCGGGGATGGCTCCCTGACCATCGCCCACGCCCTGGCCAAGAAGGGCCTCCGGGTGGTGGGCGTGCCCAAGACCATCGACAACGACCTGGACAAGACCAACACCACCTTCGGCTTCGACACGGCCGTAGGCTTCGCCACGGAGTGCCTGGACCGCCTGCACAGCACCGCCGAGAGCCACCAGCGCATCATCGTGGTGGAGGTCATGGGCCGCTACGCGGGCTGGATCGCCCTCCATGCGGGCATCTCCGGGGGCTCCCACAGCATCCTGATCCCCGAGATCCCCTTCAACCTGGACAAGGTGGCCGCGAAGATCCGGGAGCGGGACAACCAGGGCCGGCTCTACAGCCTGGTGACGGTCGCCGAGGGCGCCAAGCCCGCCGATGGCCACCGCGCCGTCCTGCAGGCGGCGGAGATCGGCCACGAGGAACGCCTGGGCGGCGAGGGCGAGCGGGTGGCCAAGGCCCTGCAGGAGATCACCGGGAAGGATGCCCGCGTGGTGGTGCTCGGGCACCTGCTCCGGGGCGGCAGCCCCACCAGTTTCGACCGCCTGGCGGCGCTCCGCTTCGGCGCCGCGGCCGTGCGGGCCCTGCACGAGGGCCACACCGGCATCATGGTGGCCCTGGGCTTCCCCAACGTGAACTATGTGCCCCTGGAAGAGGTCGCTGGCCGCATGAAGGGCGTGCCCCTGGACTGCGACACCATCCAGACCGGCCGCGACCTGGGCATCTGCTTCGGGGACTGAGCCCCACGACTCCGGGCAGCCCGATCAACCCGGCCTGCCGGCAAAGAAAAAGGTTCTTCCGGGATTTCCGGGAATGCCAACCTTTCATGGACTCAACCCGTTCACGAGGAAAGGGCTACAACTCTCGCAGAGGATGCGGAGAGGGCTGAGGTTCGCAGAGAACAGCGGGTAAGCCGAAGCCCTCAGCGCCTCTCCGCACCCCCTCGTCTTTTCTCTGCGAGAGTGGTTTCTTTTGGCACTCTTGGGGGTGCTCTCTCCTGTTTCACGGGTGCAGAAGGACTCAGCGTGCCCCGACGAGCTTGTTGAAGCGGGGCTTCTCGGGGGCGTTGGCGACGGCCTGGCCGAGGTCGAAGGTGAACTGGGCCTGCTGGACCATGCCCCGCAGGTCCCAGGCGGGATCGTATTCGTCGGTCACCTGGTGGTAGCGGCTGCCCATGGTGGCGGCCTTGGCCCTCAGGGCGGCGGGATCGGCGCCGAGGTAGTCCCGGCCTCCCCCCACAGACAGGGCCGGGACACCGGCCTGCACGAAGCTGTAGTGATCCGAGCGGAAGTAGCCGCCGGCGGTGTCCGGGCGCGGGGGCGCCACGGCCAGTCCCTGGGCCTTGGCCAGGAGGCGGCCCGTCTCCCCCAGGGTGCTGCGCTCGCCGAAGGGCAGGCCGATGTCCCGGGTGGGAGCGACCCAGTTGAGGCTGTCCAGGTTGAGGTCCGCGGCGGTCAGGGCCAGGGGCCAGAGGGGCGCCCCGGCGTAGGCCCGGGAGCCCAGGAGACCCTGCTCCTCGGCACAGACGAACAGGAACATCTGGCTGCGCTTCGCGGGCCTTGCCGCGGCCACCTGGGCCATGGCCAGCAGGGCCGCGCAGCCCGAGGCGTTGTCCACGGCGCCGTTGTAGATCGTGTCGGTCTCGTGGCCGGGATGGGTGTCCAGGGAGGGCGTGCTGCCCTTGCCCAGGTGATCCCAGTGGGCGGAATACACCACCAGCTCCTGCTTCAGCTTGGGGTCGGTGCCGGGTATCACACCGGCCACATTGAACTGCTCCACGGTCCGCACGGCGCTGGCCAGGATGCCCTTCAGGGTCAGGCCAAGGGGCACGGGGCGGAAGTCGCGGCGCTGGGCCTGAACCCGCAGGGCATCCAGATCCTGGCCACCGCGCTTGATCAGCGCCCGGGCCGTATCCTCCGTCAGCCAGCCCTCAAGGGGCGTGCCCCCGGCTTCCTGGGCCAGGCTGAAGCGCTCGCCGTCCCAGCCGTTCCGGACCACGGGCCAGCCGTAGCTGGCCGAGGCGGCGGTGTGGATGAGCAGCACCCCGGCGGCGCCATGGCGGGCGGCCATCTCGAACTTGGTGGTCCAGCGACCGTAGATGCTGAGGTTCGGGCCGTCGAAGAGGCCGGGCTCCTCCGCCGTGGGGGCCGGTTCGTTCACCAGCACGAGCAGCACCTTGCCGCGCACGTCCTGGCCCTTGAAGTCGTCCCAGCGGTAGTCCGCGGCCTCGATGCCGAAGCCCAGGAACAGCACGGGCGCGTCGAAGGTCTGCTCGGCCTTGGCCACGCCGGAGCCGAAGACGATCTCGGCGCCGAAGGCCGGGGTGGAGCAGGCGCCCTCGCTCATGAAGCTGAGGGTGCTGCGGCCCACAAGGGTCCGCAGCCCGAGCAGGCTCACGGGCTGGCGGTAGGACTCGCCCCGGCCCGGGACGGCGCCCAGGGCCTGCAGCTGGGTCTCCAGGTAGCGGACCGTGAGCTCGGCCCCCCGCTGCCCGGTGCCCCGGCCCTCCAGCAGGTCATCCGCGAGGAAAGCCAGGTGGGCCCGCAGGGGGGCTTCCTGCACCTTGGGGGGCGCGGACTGGGCGACGAGGCTGGCCGCGACCAGGAAAGGCAGCAGGGCACGCATGCGAACTCCAGGAGAGTCCCCATGTTACCTCGCAAGACGTGGCTTGGTCCGGTCAGATCGGCGTGGCGCCGGCGGGCAGGCTGACTCCAGCCACACTCGCCACCTTCGCGTTGGCCAGCAGTCTGCCGCCGGTGCCCGGGCCAATGCCCAGCGCGGCGCCCTGGCGGACCCCCGCCTCGGTGGTGGCCACGGTGGGCACCTTGATGGCAGCCATGCGCTGGATGAGGAAGGTGGCAGCACTGCTGCCGTCCCCCACGACCCGGTCCGTGGCCACCAGCAGCACCGCATCGGGATGCCGGCTGGCCAAGGTTCCCAGGGCCTTGCCCATGTCCTGGGGACCCTTCACGTCCACGACGAACACCTTCATACCCGGCAGGGAGCCGACCAGGGTGTCCAGGACGCCCTTGCTGCCACTGGCGTCGCACACGATGGCCACGGTGGTCACCTGGGGCCAGGCGGCATGCATGGCCTTGCCGATGGCATCGTAGTCCCCGGCGACCAGGGCGCTGGAGCACAGGGTCACGACGCCGAACCAAGCTGAAAGCCTCATGGGGTGCTCCTTGAGCCGTCCAAAGCCACCCCAGGCCGGCATTGGGAATTCATCGGTCCCATCCGGCTTTTTCATTAGCCCTTTGTATCCTTTGAATTTTTAACCAGCCCAACCCTGGTGGCGCTTGAGGATGGGCTCCCGGTCAGGGCCCCAGAAGCCCCGGCAGCTGGAACTGCACGGCCCCCAGCAGGGCCACCGGGGCGGTCACGGCCCGCAGGATGCTGCGGCCCAGGCTGACGGCCTGCCAGCCGTGGGCGACGAGGGCCGCGAACTCCTGCTCGGTGATGCCCCCCTCGGGACCGCTGGTGAAGGCCAGGGCCTCGGCCCGCAGGGAGGGATTGCTCTGCCCCGTGGCGAGCTCGTAGGCCACCCACTTCTGGGGCGCATCCCAGGCGAGCAGAGCCTCGAAGGCCATGGGGGGCCGCAGCTCCGGGAGGCGGCTCCGGTGGCTCTGCTCACAGGCGGACTGAATGAGCCGGGCCCAGCGCTCCATGCGGGCGGCGGTCTTGGCAGGATCGAACTCGCTGCGCGCGTAGACCACCGGCTGGATGAGGGTGACGCCCAGCTCCACCAGGGGTGGCAGCAGCTCGTCGAAGAGGCTGAGCTGAGCCGGCAGCGGCAGACAGGCCTGGAGGGCGAAGGGGGGTTCCCGGTCCTCGTGCAGGGGCGCCACCAGGCGGGCCACGGCCCGGGTCCGGTCCAGCTCCGCCAGGTCGGCCTTCCAGGGCTGGTTCCCCAGCACCACCTCGAGGGCATCCCCGGCTTTGAGGCGCAGGGCCCGCAGGTGTCGCACGGCCTCACTACCCAGCTCCACCGTGGTGTTTTCGGCGGCGGGGAGGGCGGCGAGGAAGAGGCGGGGGAGGCTCACCCAAGCATGATCCCACGGGGGCTTCCCTGATTCGATAAGCTGGAGGCTCTGGAGGAACCTTGGTCGATGCACTGCTCCAAGCCGCGCCCTGGTGGGCCTGGGTAGGCTTCCACGCCTTCGTGTTCCTCATGCTGGCCCTGGATCTGGGGGTCTTCAACCGGCGCATCCATGCCCCGACGGTGCGGGAAGCCGCCATCTGGAGTGGCGTCTGGATCGGCCTCGCCCTCACCTTCAATGCCCTCATCTTCCAGGCCGAGGGCACCCAGAAGGGGCTGGAGTGGTTCACGGGCTACGTGCTGGAGAAGTCCCTGAGTGTGGACAACCTCTTCGTGTTCGTCCTGGTCTTCCAGAGCTTCCAGGTGGACCTGCGCCACCAGCACCGGGTCCTCTTCTGGGGCGTGCTTGGGGCCCTGATCATGCGTGCGGCCATGATCCTCGCGGGCACGGCCCTGCTGAACCGCTTCGAGTGGATGATGTACGTGTTCGGCGGGTTCCTGGTCTACACGGGCCTGAAGATGCTGCTGGTGGAGGAGAAGGAATCCAATCCCGCCCAGAGCCCCTTGGTCCGGGCCTTCAAGCGGGTGGTGCCCTACGACGAGGCCGCCGGGCATACCCACCTGCTCACACGGCACGACGGCCGGACCTTCGCCACGCCCATGCTGCTGGTCCTCCTCACCATTGAAGTAGCGGACCTGGTCTTCGCGGTGGACTCCATCCCGGCGGTGCTGGCGGTGACCCGGGATCCCTTCGTGGTCTACACCTCGAACATCTTCGCCATCCTCGGCCTGCGCAGCCTGTACTTCCTGCTCGCCAAGATGATGGGCCGCTTCCACCGGCTCAAGACTGGGCTGGCCGTGGTGCTGGCCTTCGTGGGCGTGAAGATGTGCATCACCCACTGGCTTCCCATTCCCGTGGCCTACAGCCTCCTGGTCATTGCCGCAGTGCTGGCGGGAAGCATCGTCGCCAGCCTGGCCTGGCCCGAGGAACACGGCGGGGAGAACTGATGGACGTCTGGCGTCACGCACTTGAGAACGCTCCGGCCTCGGGCCCCTTTGTCTTGACCCTGGGCACCTTTGACGGGGTCCACGCGGGGCACCGGGAGCTGCTCCGCGCGGCGGCGAGCCGCGCCCAGGCCGACGGCCACCGGGCGGCGGTGGTGACCTTCGACCCCCATCCCGCGGTGGTGGTGGCGCCCCAGCGGCGGCCCAAGCTGCTGATGACCCTGGAGCAGCGGCTGGCGGCCTTCGAGGCCGAGCACATGGACCTGGCCTGGGTGATCCCCTTCAGCCGGGCCTTCTCGGAGCTGGAGCCCCGGGCCTTCCTGGACAAGCTGCGCCAGATCCTGTCGCCGGTGGAGGTGCATGTGGGCCGGGCCTTCTGCTTCGGCCGGGACCGGAGCGGCAACGTGGCGACCCTGGAGTCCTGGGGCGCGGACTACGGCTGCCAGGTGCACACCCTGGCCCTCAGGGCCCCGGACGGCGGTCGGCTCTCCAGCACCCGGATCCGGGAGGCTCTGGATGAAGGCGACGTCACCTCGGCGGCGGCCTTCCTGGGCCACCCCTATGCCCTGACCGGGGTGGTGGTGGAGGGCGACCGTCGGGGTCGGCACCTGGGCTTTCCCACGGCCAACCTGGACTGGGAGCAGGAGCAGCTGCCGGCCTTCGGGGTCTACGTGACAGAAGCGGTCCTCCCCCACCATGGAGGCTCGCACCTGGGGCTCACCAACGTGGGCGAGAAGCCCACCTTCGAAGGGCAGCAGCTCACGGTGGAGACCCACCTGCCGGGCTTCCAGGATGATCTCTACGGTGCGCGGATGGAGGTGCGCTTCCTCCACCGCATCCGCGGGGAGGCCCGGTTCGAGACTGTGGACCAGCTGCGGGACCAGATCAGCCGAGACGTGGCCGCGGGTCAGGCCTGGTGGCAGGCCTGGAAGGACTGACTAGCTGGCCACGGCGATGCGCCAGCGGGTCAGGGGCCGCTCCGCCAGATCCCAGATCTGCATGCCCAGGGGCAGCCGGCTCACGCCCAGGCGACGCCGGATGATGGCCTTGGCGGTCTCCAGGCTGTCGGCCTCGATGGGGCCGTACTCCATGAAGTAGCCGCTGAACTTGTAGGCGAAACTGCGAATTTCGGTCCGCATGGGGGCTCCGTTTGTCCCTTTCACCCAGTATTCGTCTTTTTTTCGTGTGTGTCAAGGCCGGACACGAAAATTGTTTCGGGGTGGAAGAGCTGACGCAGTTCCAGCATGCGGCTGGGGCTTGGACAAGAGTTGTCCAATCCAGGCCTTCAGGAGAGCTGCCTTCACCCTGCGCTCAGCGCTCGCGGCGGTCCCCCACGACCACGGCGGGCACGCCCGCAACAATGGCCCACTCGGGGACATCCCGTGTCACCACGGCGCCCATGGCCACCACGGCGTGGTCGCCGATGCTGACGCCATCCGTGACGCCGGCGTTGGCGCCGATCCAGACGTCCCGGCCGATGTGGATCCCGCGGGAGCGCACCGGCTGGTCCTTGAGGTCGCGGTCGGGCTTGAGCCCGTGGTCGAAAGCGTAGAGGGCGGCGCCGCTGGCGATGCGGGTGCCGTCGCCGACGCGGAGGCCCTTGCGGCCCCCATCGAGCCGCGCCCCGGCATTGACGCTGACATCGTTGCCCAGGGTGATCGGCCCATGGAGGAAGGCCTGGGCCGCCACGGCGCAGCGGTCCCCCAGGACGACGGCGCGGCCGGGTTCGCCGAAGATGGCCGCGTCCGGGGCGATGAAGCAGTCCTCTCCCAGCTCGACAGTCTCCTGGGCCCGCAGCAGAGCCTGTACCTCGGCCTGCCAGGCCTGGGCCCAGCCCTGGTGGCGGGGCTTCAGGGCGAAGTAGAGCCAGGGCATCCAGGCGAGGCGGCGCTGGTGCTGTTCGCGCAGTACCGCGAGCCTCGCCGGGTCCGGCGGAGCGGCGGGGCTATTGTGGGGTGGCTTCGGGACAGGCATGCCGACATGGTAGCGGCAGCCGGGGCGGCTACTTAAGCGCCGCTTCCAGGGCGGCCTTCAGCTCGGCGCTGTCGGGAGCCACCTTGCTGGGAAAGGCCTGGATGACCTGGCCGTCCTTGCCGACCAGGTACTTGTGGAAGTTCCAGGCCGGCTCCCCGTTCCGGGCGGTGAGGAACTGGTAGACCGGAGCCTGACGGGGCCCCTTGACCTCCAGCTTCTCGAAGAGCGGGAAGGTCACGCCGTAGTTCTTCTGGCAGAAGGCCTGGATCTGGGTGGCGCCACCGGGTTCCTGGGCGCCGAACTGGTTGCAGGGAAAGCCCAGGATGACCAGGCCGCGGTCCTTGTAGTCGGCGTAGAGCTTCTGCAGCCCTGCGTACTGGGGCGTGTAGCCACACTCGCTGGCCACGTTGACAGCCAGGACCACCTTGCCCCGGTAGGCGGCCAGGGACTGGGGCTTCCCGTCCAGGGCGGGGAGGGTGATCTCGTGGAGGCTCATGGGGACCTTCCTTTCGGCGGCGGGCAGGGACAGGCACAACAGGGTGAGGAGGGCGGGGATCGGGTTGGGGCGCATGAAACCTCCGGGGGTGCTGCGTTGGTTGCCGGCGGCGGGCCGGGCGTTCCAAGGCAGAGAGCTGGGCTCGGGCTGGATCGTGGGTGGGTTTCGCCCGGTGCCCCTGAAACAAAAGAGTTAGAGGGGATTTGACGATGGAGGCGTTGGGCCCCAGATTCCCACCGGGCCAGACCCCACCCCATGTCAGGACCTCGCCAGCACTCGCCGCAAGCTCCGCCGGTTGCCACCACGGGCGCCCTGCGTGTGGCGATCCTCTACGCCGGGTTCTCGGGGCTCTGGATCCTGCTGTCCGATCGAGCGGTGGAAGCCCTGAACCTGCAGTCGGCGACCATGACCCTCCTGAGCATCCTCAAGGGGTGGGTCTTCGTGGCGGTAACCGCGGCCCTGCTCTTCGTCATGGTGAAGCGGCTGGTGGCCGGGGTGGCGAGCCGGGAGGCCAAGCTGCAGACCCTCATCCACGCCATCCTGGATCTGGTGTGGCTGAAGAGCCCTGAGGGGAGCTACCTCGGCTGCAACCGGGCCTTCGAGCGCCTGTGCGGTGTCCGCGAGGCCGAGCTGCTGGGCCTCACCGACTACGACCTGTTCTCCCGGGACCAGGCAGAGTTCTTTCGGCAGAGGGACCTGGAAGCCATCGCGGCGGGGACCACCCGGGAAAACGAGGAGTGGGTCATCCAGGCCGAAACTGGCCGCCGGATCCAGCTGGAGGTCCTCAAGACCCCCATCCAGGACGCCAGCGGGACGCCCATCGGTGTGCTGGGCATCGGTCGGGACATCACCGAGCACCGCCGCCTCGCCGCAGAGCGCATCCGGCTCGAGGCCCGGCTGAACCAGGCCGAGAAGATGGAGATGGTCGGCCGCTTTGCGGGCGGCGTGGCGCACGACTACAACAACATGCTGACCGTGATCCTCGCGAACGCCGACCTGGCGATGGAGAAGCTGGGCTCGGATTCCTGCGGGCGCAAGCACCTGCTGGAAATCCAGCGGGCCGCTCGGCACTCGACGGATCTCACCCAGCAGCTGCTCGCCTTCGCCCGCCAGCAGCCCGTGGCCCCCCGCCTGGTGGACCTCAATGAGGCGGTGACAGGCCTCCTGGAAGTCCTGGGCCGGCTGGTAGGACCCGACATCAACCTGGTCTGGACCCCCGGCCCCGACCTCTGGTGGGTCCAGATGGACCCCACCCAGCTCGATCAGGTGCTGACCAACCTGCTGGTGAATGCCCGGGACGCCATGGGCGGGCCGGGGCGGCTCGAGGTCACGACCTCGAACTGCGCGCTTGGTGAGGCTGACTGCGCGGACCTGGCCGACCTCGTGCCGGGCGAGCACGTCTACCTGAGCGTGACAGACAGCGGTTGCGGCATGGCGCCCGAGGTGGTGGCGCGGATCTTCGAACCGTTCTTCACCACCAAGGCCCCAGGCAAGGGCACGGGGCTAGGTCTGGCCATGGTCCATAGCGCGGTGAAGCAGAATCACGGTGCCATCCGGGTCGAGAGCGAACCCGGCCGGGGTACCTGTTTCAAGATCTTCCTGCCGCGGGTCCAGGCCTGAGTAGGGATCGGGCTACTTCCGGAGCTTGAGCAGGTCCATCACGATGACCAGAGCCATCAGGGAGGCCAGCAGCAGGAAGCCACCCGTGAGGATCTTTTCCTTCAGCTCGATGGTGAGGTCCTTGCGGCGCAGCTTCTCGAAGGTCAGGAGGGCCATGTGGCCTCCGTCCAGGGCCGGAATGGGCAGGGCGTTCAGGATGGCCAGCTGCAGGCTGATGGCGCCACACATGAACAGGAAGACGTCCCAGCCGGTCTTGGCCGCCCGGCTGCCCTGGCGGATGATGCCGATGGGGCCGGCCACCTCGGCGCTCCGGGCCTGGAAGCTGACAAGCCGCTTGAGAAAGCCCAGCACCTGGCCACTCATCTGCCAGGACTTGACCACGGCATAGCGGCCGCCCGTCAGGAAGTCCCCAGGCCGGTAGGCCCGGCGCTCCAGGGGCAGGGGCATGGGCATGGGCATGAAGCCCAGGCGCCCCTTGCCGCCGTCCAGCCGGGGGGTGAGGGGCAGCTCCAGGGGCTTGCCTTCCCGAGTGATCAAGAATGAGACGGACTCCCCGGGGTGGGCCTGGATGAAGCTCACAGCCTCCTCCCACTGGGAACCAGGAAAGCGGAGGCCGCCGATGCCGCGCAGCTCGTCACCGACCTTGAGGCCGCCCTGTTCCGCGGCGCCACCCGGGATCACTTCGACCACCGTCCAGGATTCCTGGACCTTGACCACCCGGGCCTGGTCCGCGCCCACAAAGGTGAACAAAACAAGGGTGGTCAGCAGGTTGGCCAGGATGCCCCCGCTGTAGAACAGCATCCGCTTCCCATAGGGCTGCTTCAGGAAGCCATGGGGATCCTCGGCGCCGGGCTCCTCGGGGTTGAAGCCCGCGAGCTTCACATACCCCCCCAGGGGCAGCAGGCGCAGGCAGACATCGGTTTCCCGCCACTGGAAGCCCACGAGGCGGAGCCCGAAGCCCAGGGAGAAGGACTCCACGGGCATCCCCATGTACTTGGCCGCCAGGAAGTGGCCGCCCTCATGCAGGAAGATCAGGCCCCCCAACATGACCACGGGGCCCCAGAACCCGACCCCGGGCAGCTTGAAGGCCACGAGGGACAGGATGGCGAGGCTCAGGACGTAAGACAGGCGAAAGCGATACATGGACACCCAGAGGATCAGGTCCGAGTTTGGACCCAACCTTCAGCATGACGCCTTGCGGCCCGGTCTGCATCCAGCACTTGGGCGAGGGAGGTCAGCGGGGTCACCGGAAGGTGGGCCAGAGTGTCCTGGTTACAGGCCTGGATGTCCCAGAAGCCCAAGCGTCCCTGCAGAAAGGCTTCGACGGCCACCTCGTTCGCGGCGTTCAGGAGGGCCGGGGCCGTTCCCCCGGCCCGCAGGGCCGAGAAGGCCAGGCCCAGGCAGGGGAACCGCTCCAGGTCCGGGGGCTCGAAGGTCCAGGTCCGGGCCTGATCCCAGGAATAGGGGGGCACGGGGCCCGGTTGCCGATCGGGATGGAAGAGGCAGTACTGGATGGGCAGCTTCATGTCGTTGGCGCAGACCTGGAGCTGGTAGCTGCCGTCGTGGAAGCCCACCATGGCGTGGACCTGGCTCTGGGGATGCACGGTGACCGAGAGCTGATCGGCACCGAGACCGAAGAGCACGGAGGCTTCGATGACTTCCAGGCCCTTGTTCATGAGGGTGGCGCTGTCGATGGTGATCTTGGGTCCCATCTTCCAGGTGGGATGGTTGAGGGCCTGCTCCACGGTGGCGGCCTGGATGCGCTCCAGGGACCAGTCCCGGAAGGGCCCGCCGCTGGCGGTGATGCGTACCTCGCGCAGGGTGGCCCGGTCGCGGCCGTCCAGCAGCTGGTGCAGGGCTGCATGCTCACTGTCCACGGGCAGCAGCTCGCCGCCCCCGGCGAGGGCAGCCTCGTGCATGAGCGCGCCGCCCACCACCAGGGACTCCTTGTTGGCGACACAGACCCGCCGTCCGGCTCGCAGCGCGGCTTCGGTACTGGCCAGGCCGGCGCTGCCCACGATGGCCGCCACCACGGTGTCCACCCCGGCATCCAGGGCACAGGCCAGGAGGCCCTCGTTCCCCCAGTGCAGCTCAGTCTGGTAGGCGAGGTTGGCGCGCAGCCACGCCGCGTCTTCCTGGGAGCCCACGGAGACACAGCGGGGCCGGAAGGCCTCGCACTGTTCCTTCAGCAGGTCGCGGTTCCGTCCCGCCGCCAGGGCCACCACGCCCAGCCGCTCCGGGTGCGCCCGCACGACCTCCAGCGTGGAAGTGCCGATGGAGCCCGTGCTCCCGAGAACCGCGAGGTGGCGCACTCAGTTGAAGCCGTGGACGAAGTGCACGTAGGCGTAGAGCACAGGCGCGGCGAACACCAGACTGTCCACCCGGTCCAGCATGCCGCCGTGGCCGGGGATGCCGACACCACCCACATTCGAGTCCTTCACGCCGGCACTGCGCTTCCAGGTGCTCTCCGCCAGGTCACCCAGCTGCCCGACGGTGCCCAGCAGCAGGCCCAGCGCGAGGACATCCACCAGGGACCACTCGGAGCAGACCGTGGCCTGCATGAGGAAGGCGCCGAGCAGGTTGCCGCCGAGGTTGCCGAAGGCGCCCTCCCAGCTCTTCTTGGGGCTCACCCGCGGCGCCAGCTTCCGGTGACCGAAGTAGCTGCCCACGAAGTAGGCGGCGGTGTCGCCGAACCACGTGATGATGATCAGCGCAAGGATCAGGCGGCTGCCGGTCTTGGGCAGCGTGCCCTGGAGCATGAACAGCTTCAGCTGGAAACCCAGGCCGAGGCCCATGTAGAGCGCACCGAGCCAGGTGATGGCCTGGCTCGGCAGGGCTTCCTCAAGCTTGGGGTCGAAGAAGAGGGCGCCGAGGTGGATCACCAGGATGGCCCCGGCGAGGACGAGCCAGAGGGGCAGTGGATCCTGGTTTCCCGTGGCCAGGAAGAAGTGAAGCAGCAGGGCCCAGGCGACCAGGACACCGGTGGTCAGGGAGGGGTTGAAGCCCCGGACCCGGGCCATGAGGGTCATCTCGCGGACGCCCATGAGGATGGCCCCGGCCATGACCACGAGGAAGGTCCACGGGGCCCAGGGGCGATCCCCGAACCAGAGGAGGCTGAAGAAGAAGAGGCCGAACACCAGGGCTGTGGCCACCCGGGTGGCCAGGTTGCCGGTATCCATCCTGGGCGTGGTCCGTTCCATCAGATTCCCCCGAATCGCCGTTCACGCTGAGCATAGTCCTCGAGGGCTTCCTTCAGCGCCGCGGGACCGAAATCCGGCCACAGAACATCCGTCATGTAGAGCTCAGCATATGCGGATTGCCAGAGCAGGAAGTTGGAGATGCGGTGCTCCCCGCTGGTGCGGATGAGCAGGTCGACGTCGGGCACCCCGGCCGTCCAGAGGCGCGCCCCCAGGGCGGCCTCGTCCACCTGGTCGGGGCGGAGGCCGTCTTCCACGCAGCGCCGGGCGGCCTGGGCCAACTCCAGGCGGGAGCCGTAGTTCACGGCCAGGTGGAAGGTCATCCCGGTGTTGCCGGCGGTGGCCTCCTCGAGGGTCTTCACGTCTGCCTGGATGCCCCCGGGCATGCCCCGGAGGTCTCCCAGGTGCTGAAAGCGAATGCCCTTCCGTGCGAGCTGGTGGACGAACATGCGCAGGTACATCCGCAGGAGGGCCATGAGCGCCGCCACCTCGGCGGGGGGGCGCTTCCAGTTCTCGGTGGAGAAGGCATAGAGGCTCAGGTGCTGGATGCCCTCGTCAGAGGCTGCCTCCAGGATGCGCTCTACCGCCTGGACGCCGGCCTTGTGGCCCTTGATGCGCGCCCAGCCCCGCTGCGCCGCCCAGCGCCCATTGCCGTCCATGATGATGGCTACGTGGGTCGGTGCCGTCATCGAGTGCCCAGGGGGGAGAGGAAGGCGGACTGAGCCGCGTGGCCGGCCTCGCGTATGCCTGGAGGGCATACCGAGATGATGATGGCTACGTGTGTCGGTGCCGTCATCGCGTGCCCAGGGGGGAGAGGGAGGCGGGCTGAGCCGCGTGGCCGGCCTCGCGTATGCTCGGAGAGCATACCGAGAAGATGATTGCGACGTGGGTCGGTGCCGTCATCGTATGCCTGAGGGAGAAGGGGGCCGAGCCGCGTGGCCAGCCTCGCGGTGGCCTCGGGAGCCCGCCAGAGGGATAAGCCTGGAGCGGATCTGAACGGTCATCGCGCACTGAAAATGTCGACAAAATTCCAAAAGATAATGCTAACACGTGGGTTGCCGTTGAGAGGGGAGAGGCTGGTCTCCCCCGCGACCCATCATGGTAGGCTTTAGCCCATCCTTTTTCCTGGCAAAACACATGGTTCAGTTCAATACGCGAGGCAATGAGATTCTGCTCAAACTGGTCTATTACGGGCCGGGTCTCAGCGGTAAGACCACCAACCTGCAGTCCCTGCACGCCATGTGCTCCGACGCGCAGCGGGGGGAGATGTTCTCTGTCAACACCCAGGAAGACCGCACGCTCTTCTTCGACCTGCTGCCCATCAACCTCGGCTACATCTACGGCAATGCCATTCACCTCCAGATCTACACCGTGCCTGGCCAGGTGCAGTACGACGCGAGCCGGCGGGTGGTCCTGGGGGGTGCGGACGGGGTCGTGTTCGTGGCGGATTCCTGCGAGTCCAAGATGCAGGACAACGTGGACTCGCTCTCGAATCTGTATCACAACCTCAATGCCAATCGGCTGAACATCAAGCAGATCCCCTTTGTCATCCAGTACAACAAGCGAGACCTTCCGGACGCCATGGCCGTGGGGGTCATGAACCGCCGACTGAACTTCCGTAGCGTGCCCTACTTCGAATCCGTCGCCAACCGCGGCACCGGCGTGCTGGACACCTTCCTCTCCATCACCCGGGAGACCGTCGGCTACACGTTCAAGAAGTACCACCTCGACAAGAAGATCAAGGACTTCGATGAGATGTTGAACCTCATCGACGCCAACGTCCGGACGAGCATGCGGGAGCTGCCGCCGCCTGAGCCGGGACCCTCGGTGTCCGCCATCGAGACGACAGTACTGAGACACAGCAACGTGAGCGTGGCCGACCTCCTGCCAGGCAAGGTCGCGGATGCGCACGAGCTGCTGGAAGACGCCCTCAAGTCCAACATGGAGACCGCCCGCCTCTACTCTGAGCTCAAGCAGATGAAGGAGGCTCTGGAGAAGAAGAACGAGGAACTGAGCGCGCTCTACTCCCAGTTGGATCGGGCCAACCAGGACAACCTCAAGACCCGCCGCTACCTCGAAGGGCTGGTGCAGAACATCGGGGAAGCGGTCATCTCCTACTCGCCTGACGGCAAGATCCTCACCTGGAACATGGCGGCAGAGCGCATCTTCGGGTATTCACGGCCCGAGATCGTGGGCAGGAGCATGGCCCAGCTGACGCCGGATCACCTGCTTGGGGAGCTGGAGCAGGTGGCCCAGCAGGTGGCCCGGGGTCAGGTCATCCGGGGGGTGGTCACGACCCGGATGCGCAAGGGGGGCATCCCCTTCCCGGCCAACATCACCTATGCCCCCGTCCGGGGCAGCGACGACCGGGTGCTGGCCTTTTCCGCCCTGGTCCGGGACACGAGTGAGCAGAAGGATCTCCGGGAGCGGCTTGACCATTCCCAGAAGCACGAGGCGCTGGGTCGGCTGGTGCCCACCCTCTTTCATGAGGCTGCCAACCGCCTGACCCCCGTCTTCCTGGAAGCGCAAAGGCTGGCTGAAGCCGGCAAGGATTCTGAGCCGGTCGACCGCCTGGTGAAGGCTGTGAGTTCCATCCAGGACCTGCTGCTTCCCCTGCAGACCCTCCTCAACCCGCCCGCGCCCGTGCGGACGCCCGTCCAGCTCAATGAGCTTGTGGCGGAGGTCGCGGCGCTGGTTCATCCCAAGGCGCAGGAGGTGGGTGTTTCGGTCGAGTTGAACCTGGACCCGAGCCTGCCGGTGTCCGACCTGGACGCGGGACTCCTGCGGCAGGCTCTCACCAGCCTGCTCCAGAGCAGCCTCCAGTCCCTGACCCTCCGCCCCGTCAAGCAGCTGCGAGTGAGCACCCGGTTCTCCGGGGACAGCCTCCACGTGGTGGTGCAGGACAGTGGCCCACTGATTCCTGAAGGCCGACAGGCCGAGCTGTTTGATGCGGCCGAGATCACCAGCACCGAGGGCATGGGGCTTCCCGTCGCCGATACCCTCTGTCGGCAGCACGGTGGCCGCCTGAGCGTGCAGAGCCAGGAAGGGTCGGGCAACGCCTTCCTGATGGAAATCCCGCATGGGGTTGCCGCGCCCCGGGCGGTCTCGCCCAGTGGTGGGCTCCAGGGCAAGCGGGTCCTGGTGGTGGATGACGAATCCTTCCTCCTGGAATGCCTTGTGGACGCCCTCAGCGCCTGGGGTGTGGACGTCGCCTCCAGCACCCGGGGCGACGAAGCCATCGAGCAGCTTCAGCAGGGGACCTTCGACTTGATCGTCTCTGACATCCGCATGCCAGGGTTGTCAGGCGTCGAGCTGTATGACTGGCTGAAGGTCGAGCGGCCCGACATGACTCGGCGGATCCTCTACACGACGGGGGATTCCTTCGATACCAAGACGCGGGAGTTCCTGGAAACGAACCAGGTGCCCTACCTGGGTAAGCCCTTCGATCTAAAGCAACTCAAGCAAAGTCTTGAGCTCCTCCTAGGGAGTCCGGCGGAGGCGTGAAGGGGCACCCGGGCGCATACTGGGAACCTTCACCGTTCCTTTCCCGAGGAGTCTCCGATGCAGCGAAGCTGGGCTATGACCTGGATCCTGGCCACGGGCCTGCTGGCCCAGGCGCCGTCCCCCGAGCCACCGTCCGTCCCTGTGACCCAGGCCCCCAAGCCGGAGCCGCCGCCGCCGCCGACGCCTGAAGCCACCAAGCCTGTTGAGGCCAAGGCCTTCGATCAGCAGCGGCCCACCCAGCGGAAGCTGGTCTATACCCTCCATCGGGCCGCCCTCTCCGCCCATGAGCTGGGCTACTACCGGAGCCACCCCAGGGTCGTGGAGGTGCGGACCATCCTCGGGGAGCTGCTGGCAGCCAAGCCCGTCCTGCCCGAGAAGGCCTCCGCCTCGCTGCCTGCGGTTGAGGCCTACCTTGCCCAGCTCCGGGCCAACCACGGCCTCTACGACACCACCGGCGCCAAGCTGCTGCTCGGCGGCACCTGGAAGGACCTCCAGGCCGCCGCCCGCGCTGCGGCCAAGGTCGGCCACCCGGGCCTCGAGCCGCGCCTGCTCAAGCTCAAGGGCCTGCTCTTCGACGCCAAGGTGGATGCGGTGGCCCCCAGCTGGGCTGAGCCCGTGGCCCCCGCCAAGGGCAAGAAGGCCAAGGCTGTGAAGGCGCCTGCCTCCCCCGAGGGTTTCGCCGAGCAGAAGGCCATCACGGCCCTCTGGGTGAAGCGCGCCCAGGCCTGGGTCGAGAACACCTCCCAGGAGGTGGAGATCAACGGGGAGAAGAAGAGCCGGCGGCTGCCCGATCCGGTGCAGACCAAGGCCCTGAATGATCTGCTGGCCTGGCTGGACAAGGAGGACCTCGTCCTGCTGGGCGACCCGGCCTTCGGGTGGCTGGACCTGCGCCGCCTGGGCGCTGCGCCCGGCGCCGGCCTGCTGGCCCGGTCCGCCGACCTCGCCGCCGCCAAGGCGCCCGAGGGCGTCCCGGGCGAACTGGCGCTGCTGCCGATCTTCGAGCCGGTGCTGGGCGATAGCAAGTTCGCCCCGGGCGAGGAGAAGCGGGCCGTCCTGGTGGAGGTCAAGCAGGGCCCTGCCCCGGCGACGCTAGCCGAGCAGATGGCGGCCTTTGAGAAGCTGGGCCGCAGCCGGGAGCTGGAGGTCAAATAGAGCCCTGCCCCAAAGCCCCTACTCCTCGCCCTTCCGCTGCCGGCCCTCAGGGTCGAACTGGTAGCCGACGCTCCGGAGGGTGTGGACCCAGCGGGGGTGGTGGGGATCGTCTTCCATGACCCGGCGGATGCGCACGATGAAGTTGTCGACGGTGCGGCTCGTGGGGTAGGCGTCCTCCCCCCAGACCTTGTCGAGGATGTCGGTGCGGCTCACCACCTGGCCCGGCCGCTCCATGAGCAGCTTGAGGATCATGGACTCCTTCACGCCCAGCTGGAATGGCCCGCTCGGCCCCTCGCCGCAGAAGTTGTCGAAGTCCACCCAGTAGGCCCCGAAGGTCTGTCGGCTGTTGATCTCGCGGCTCTTGTACCAGGACTCGCGGCGGAGGATGGCCCGGATCCGGAGCAGCAGCTCCCGGACCTGGAAGGGCTTGCCCAGGTAGTCGTCGGCGCCGGTCTCGAAGCCGTGGACCCGGTCATCGTCGGTGTTCTTGGCGGTCAGGAACAGGATGGGCGTGAAGTTCTTGGCCTCCCGCACCCGCTGACAGATGGTGTAGCCATCCAGGCCCGGCAGCATGACGTCGAGGATCACCAGGTCATAGGTCTCCGCCAGGATCTGCTTCAGGGCCTGATCCCCCCGGGGGATCCAAGTGCAGGCGAGGCCCTCCAGCTCCAGATTGAGCTTGATCCCCTCGGCGAGGCTGAGCTCGTCTTCCACCAGCAGGATCTTGGGTTCGGACATGGCAAACTCCGGGCACAGGTCTTGATCCTACTAGAATGAGGGCTCGGAGCACCCATGGACCCCCAATCAACCCCCTTCCTCAGCATCGTTATCCCCATCTTCAACGAGGAGGAGAACATCCCCGTGCTGTGGGAGCGCCTGTCCAGGGTGCTGACGGAGTCCTTCGCGGATCCGTCCCACAGCTGGGAGGTCATCTTCACGGATGACGGCAGCCGGGACCGCAGCCTGCCGATGCTGGTGGACATCGCCAGGGCGGAGCCCCGGGTGCGGGTCGTGGAGTTCAACCGGAACTACGGCCAGCACAGCGCCATCTTCGGCGCCTTCGCCGAGGTCCGGGGCCAGGTGATCGTGACCCTGGACGCGGACCTGCAGAACCCCCCGGAGGAGATTCCCAAGCTGGTGGCCAAGGTTGAGGAGGGCTTCGATGTGGTGGGCGGCTGGCGCCAGGGCCGCACGGACAACGACAGTTTCTTCCGCACCATGCCCAGCAAGATCGTCAACGCCGTCACCCGCAAGACCACGGGCGTGAAGCTTCACGACTACGGGTGCATGCTGCGGGCCTACAGCCGCGAGGTGGTGGACGCCATGCTGCTCTGCAAGGAGCGGTCGAGCTTCATCCCCGCCCTGGCCAACAGCTTCGCCCGGCGCATCACTGAGGTGCCGGTGGCCCACGCCGAGCGCGCGGCGGGGGAGAGCAAGTACGGCGTCTGGAAGCTCATCAACCTCCAGTTCGACCTGCTCACCAGCTTCAGCCTGCTGCCCCTCCAGATGCTCAGCGTCTTCGGCGTGGTCACGGCAGGCATCGGGTTTCTGCTGTTCCTGGGCCTGGTGGCCTACCGCTTCCTGCATCCGGAAGGCACGGCCCAGGGTGTGTTCACCCTGTTCGCCATCCTCTTCTTCTTCGTGGGCTGCCAGTTCGTCGCCTTCGGCCTGCTGGGCGAGTACATCGGCCGCATCTACCAGGAAGTGCGTGACCGGCCGCGGTACATGGTGAGGAAGGTCCATCAGCAGAAGTGAGCGTAGGCACAACCCGCCTTTCGGTGTGGTGGCGCCCTGGCAACCTGGAAGCATGCGTACGTCCAGCCTACGGGCCTTCGGTCCTTCCTTTGTGGCCCTCTGGTGGTTCTACTTCCTTTCCTTCGTGGCGGGCTTCCTGCTGTTTCCGGTGGTGCCACTGCACCTGAGGGACCTGGGCGCGGCCATCGCTGAGAGCGGCCGCTTCCAGTCGGCCTTCTGGATCGGCTCCGGCCTAGGGTGCCTCATCTCGGGTCCTCTGGGGGATCGGGTGGGCCAGCGCCCCCTCCTGATCTGGTCCACCCTGGCGGCGGCCGGGTTCTTCGCCACCTACGCCTTCCTGCCCGTGCGCTGGGCCTTCTTCCTGCTGGCGCCGCTCCATGGCCTGATGTGGTCCGCGCTCAGAACCGGGGCCCTGGCCTGGGTGGGGGGATCCCTGGCCCTGGAGCGGCGGTCCGAGGGGCTAGCCCTCTTCGGCATGGCCGCCCCGGCCGGGGTGGCCATCGGGCCCCTGGTGGGGGTCTGGCTCTATCCCAGGGTGGGCTTCCGGGTGATCTGCCTGACCTTCACGGTCGTGCTGCTAGGGCTGTTCGCCATGATCCGGAAGCTGCCCGGCGGGGAGCGGGTGGACACCGAGCCCCGGCCCGGGTTTGGCTGGCCCGAGTCCTGGGTGCTCCTCCCGGCCCTCATCACCTTTCTGCTCGGCTTCGGCGATGGGCCCATGGCGCCCTACTCGGCCCAGGAAGCCCGGGGGCTCGGCCTGTTCTGGCCGTCGGCCTACCTCACCTGCTTCGCCCTGGGCATGGTGGGCATCCGGTTTCTGCTGGGCGTCCTGGGCCGGGGCTTGAGTCCAGCTCGCCTCATCCCGGTGACCCTGGGCCTGGCCCTGGTCGGCAACACCCTGCTGGCGGCCCTGCCCGGGGGCCAGGTCCGTCACATCGTCTCGGGTCTCACCTACGGAGCCGGCTTTGGGATGACCCAGACCCTGATGTTCACGCACGTCATCAGCTTGGCCCAGGGCGAGCGTCGGGGCGCTGCCGTGGGGGCACTCTACTTCGCCTTCGACGCGGGCGTGGCCCTGGGCAGCCTGGGCCTCGGCTGGGTGATGCAGGCGGCGGGGTTCCGCTGGGGCTGGGGCGTCGGCGCCATGCTGGTGGTGCCGGCCCTGCTGCTCAGCTTTCGCCTAGGTCGCCCTGCCCCGGCCGCCGCCTGACCCGCCCGCCCCCCGGAACTATCCCAGCCTGGGAGCCGGGAAGGCCACGGTCACCACCAGCCCCGGACCGGTCTCTGGGTCCGACAGCTCCACCTCCGCGCCGAGGGCCAAGGCGATCTCCTGCACGATGGCCAGCCCCAGCCCCGAGCCGGTGGAGCCATCGGCCTGAAGCCGGCAGAAGCGCTCGAACACCCGGATCCGATCGGCGGCCGGGATGCCGGGTCCATTGTCTTCCACCTGAAGCAGGAGGGTGGATCCAGCCCGGTCCAGCTTCAGTGTGACCACCCCGTTGGCGGGGGTGTAGCGCAGGGCGTTGTCCACCAGGTTGGAGATCAGCTCATGGAGCATGGACGAGCTGGCGAGAACTTCGGTCTGGCCTGTACGGAGGTCCAGGCCGAGGTCGATGTTCTTGGCCTGGGCCAGGGCCGCCTGCTCCTCAAGGACGCGCTGGACCTGGGCCCCGAGGTCCAGCGTCACCATGGTCTGGTGCGCCCGGGCCTCAGCGGCGGACAGGCTCAGCAGCTGGTTCACCAGGCGCGTCCCGTGCCGCACCTCCTGGAAGATGGCCCGCAGCGCCTCGTCCTTGTGCGCGGGATCTGGGCTTCGGAGACCGAAGTTGACCTGGGTCTGCAGGACCGTGAAGGGGGTCCGCAGCTGGTGGGCCGAGTTGGCGATGAACCGGCTCCGCACCGCCATCTGGTCGTCCAGCCGCTTCACATAGCCATTGATGGCCTCGACCAGGGGTTGGAGCTCCTGGGGAACCGGACCCGGGTCCAGCGGATCGAGCGATCCTGGTGTCCGATCCTGCACCTTCCGCTGCAGATGAACCAGCTCCTGCAGGCCCCAGCGTAGCGACAGACCCACGATGACCGTCGCGACGACCAGCATCCAGGATTCCTGGCGCAGGCTGGTGGTCCAGATCTCCTGCACCATGCGGTGGTGGGCCTGGTAGGTCTGGGCCACCTGGATCACCACCGGGCCCTCCGCGGGTGACCCGAAGATGGGCTGGGCATAGGCCACCACCTGGACCGGCTGGTCCCGGACCTGGGCGCTGAAGAACAGGGACTCCTCGGGCCGGAGCGAGCTGGGCGGCGGGGGCAGCTCCGCATAACCGGAGAGCAGCACGCCCTTGGCGGAGGCGATGCGGTAGTAGACCCGGTCCTGGTCTGCCGACTGAAAGAGCTCCAGGGCGGCGGGCGGGATGGCCACCTCCAGGACCCCGTCCTCGTACTGGATCTGCTGGGCGATGATCCGGGCCGAGCCCAGGAGCAGCCGGTCCTGGACGCGGGTCGCGGTGTGCTGGGCCTCCTGGTAGGCCAGGAACAGGTTGACCACCGCCAGAGCTCCCAGGGGCAGCAGCAGCCACAGTAGGAGCCGGACCCGGAGGCTGCGCGGGAACCTAGCTCTCATGGCGGGGTTTCAACAGGTAGCCAAGGCCGCGGAGCGTGACGATGACGGCGTCTCCGGGTTCCAGTTTCTTGCGCAGGCGGTGCACATAGATCTCGATGGCATCCGGCGAGACCTCGTCGTCCATGGCGAACACGCTGTCCGCCAGGGCCTGCTTGCTGACGGTCTTCCCGGCCTTCATCATCAGCATCTCGAGCACGGCGTGTTCCCGGGGTGTCAGCGTCAGGGGCTCTCCCCCCAGAGTGAAGAGGCGGGCATTGCTGTCGAAGTGCAGGGAGGCACACGTGAGGATGGGGTTCTTCTGCTGGTTGGCGCGACGCAGCAGAGCTCGCATCCGCGCCTCCAACTCGTGAACCTCGAAGGGCTTGGCCATGTAGTCGTCGGCGCCGGTGTCCAGGCCCTCGATGCGCTCCTGGGTGCCGCTGTAGGCCGTGAGGATGAGGACAGGCACGGGGTTGTGGCGCCCCCGGAGGCGGCGCAGCACCTCGCGGCCATCCAGTCGCGGCAGAGCCAGGTCCAGAATCACGAGGTCATAGGCTTCGGTGCGGAGGAGACCATCGGCATCCTCGCCGTCATAGACACACTCGACGGTGTACATGTCCGCTTCCAGCGTGCGGGCCAGCCACTGGGAGAGCGCCCGGTTGTCTTCGACGAGGAGGATCTTCATGGTCGGCGAGACTCCGGCATCAATGGGCGGCACTGACGAATTCAAGCGTGTAGGTGCTGCTCAGATCGATGGACTTGCCCTGGAGGGACTTCTCGGTGCGGGTCAGCACGCGCAGCACGTTGGTGGGCCCGTCCTTGGGCATGCGGCCGTCAGGGATGAAGATGGCCTTGCTGCGGGCGAGCGCCTTCACGTAGGTGGCCTTGTCCCCGACGTAGTAGCTGGCGGGTACGTGGGCGGCGAGCTCGGCGGCGGTGTGGTTCTGGATGTAGCGAAGCGCCTTGACCAGGGCGTTGACCAGCTTCTGCACCTCGGGCTTGTGACGGTCCACCCAGGCGCTCTGCATATAGAGGCACGAGGCGGGGTATGGGCCACCCAGGGCCCGGGCGGTGTCCTCAGGGGTGCGGAGGTCCACGAGAACCCGCGCCGCGCCGCTGTTGAGGAGCCGCGAGGCGGTGGGCTCCGTGGTCATGCCCGCGGCGATGGTGCCGCGGTCCATGGCAACCATGAAGCTGTCGCCGGTCCCCACGGGGATGAAGGTCACCTGGTTCGGCTTCAGGCCCGCGGACATCGTCAGATAACGGGAGAGGAACTGGGTGGAGGAGCCGAGCCCTGTGACACCGAGGGACTGGCCCTTCAGGTCCGCCATGGTGCGGACATGGGGCAGGCGGGTGGACACCAGCTCCACCTCGCCAGGGGCCTGGGAGAACTGGATGACGGACGTGATGGCCTTGCCCTTGGACTGCATGTAGACGGTGTGGTCATAGAAGCCCACCACGCCCTGGACGGTGCCCACCAGCAGCACGTCCACACCGTGGATGCCCGACCACTCGCTGCGAAGCTCCACCTCCAGGCCCTGCTCCTTGAAGTAGCCCAGCTGGTCGGCCAGGGCTACGGGCAGGTAGATGATCTTTTCGATGCCGCCCACCATCAGCATGATGCGCTCCGCCGCGCCGAGGGGCAGGGCGCAGGTCAGCCAGAGCAGGGAGAGGGCGAGGAACTGGAGTGCGCGGCGCATGGGAACTCCCCGCTGAGGCACGGCGCAGGCCGCGTCCTGGAGATGGTCCAAGAATGGTCGATCTTGCGCGAAATCGTGCTTGTCGCGTGACTCAGAGCACATCTTGGGGAACTGAAAGGGGACTGAAAGGTTGGACCGCCAAGCTCCCCTTTGACACTTGCTCCTCCCCCTTCCCACACCCAGGAACCGGGCACCGTCCCGGCCCCCCTACCCTCGTGAGGCATCCCATGAAGTTCGCCCCCCTCGCCCTCCTGCTGATCGCCGGCACCCTCCAGGCCCAGGACGCTGACGTCAAAGCCCAGCTTGCCCAGCAGAACGCCCGCATCGCCGAGCTTGAAAAGAAGGCCAGCCCCAAGACCGAGAGCGCCACCGGCCTGAGTTTCCCCGAGTACCTGACGCCTTACGTCCTCATCGACTTGACCCTGCTTTCCAAGAGCAATGTCACCGCCGATGGCCGGTCCAAGGTCGACATGGGCGAACCCTTCTTCAGCGGCAACCGCTGGGGCCTCAAGGGCTCAATCAAGACCAACGTCGATGGGCTGAACGTCATCTATAAATTGGAGAGCGAGTACTTCCTCTTCGACGGTGAGCAGGGCAAGACCAACGCGCTGTTCAACCGTGATGCCTGGATCGGCATCAGCGGCAAGCTCGGCAAGCTCACCTTCGGCCGCCAGAACACCCTGGCCCGCGACTTTGCGGTGATCTACTGCGATCCCTTCAACCACGCCGAAGTGAACTACGACGAGGGTGGCTGGACCAACAACTCCAACTTCAAGTCCCTGGTCTACTACGCGGGGGCCGACAGCATCAGTGCCATCAACGGCGGCCCCGCCCAGACCCGGCAGGACAAGGGCATCGTCTGGAAGTACGCCCCTGCCGCCGGCTTCTGTTACGGCGCTTCCTACAATCTGAACTACGAATCCTCCAACAACACCCGGAACTCCACGGCCTCTGTCGCCACCGGCTTCAACGCCCCGACCTGGCACATGTCCGCCTTCTACACCACGGCCAACAACACTGGCGCCACCAATGCCACCGTCGTGCCCTTCAGCCAGACGTCCATGTCTGTCGGCGGCAACATCAACCTGACCAAGGCCCTGAAGATCAACGCCGGCTACTTCCACTACACGTCCGACCAGAATGCCGGCAAGCCGACCCGCACCGACAACGCCTACACCGTGTCCGGTTCCTACCAGTTCTCACCCGCGTGGGCCGGGTTCCTGGGCTACCAGGTGATCAAGGTGGACAACGCCGCCCTGGGCCTGAATGCCGCCGGCGTCTACACCATCCCCAACGCCTTCGCCTATCCCAGCACTGCGGGCACCTCCGCCTACGTCAACGGCGGCAAGAATGTCGCCTATGCGGCCTTCCGCAACTACCTGCGCAAGGGCATCGAGTTCTACGGTGTATTCACCTACATGAAGCTGACGGATTCCTTTAAGCTTTCTACCGGCGTGCCCAAGGATTCCCAGACCGAGCTGGGCCTCGGCCTCCGCATGTCCCTCTGATCTCCTTGACTGGACACTTCCATGACCACGCCTGACTCCAAGAAATCCAGCGGCTGGGAAGGCGCCAAGCCTGGGCGCCTGCTCGCCACCCTCGCCGTCGGATGTCTCCTCTATTTCGTCCTTCCCAAGCTCGCACCCCTGCCAGACGGCAAGCTCTTCGCAGGGACGGCCGGGGCGAAGGCCGCCGCCGCCAAGCCCGGCGACAAGGGCGCCAAGCCTGGCGAGAAGGCGGCCAAGCCCGGCGACAAGGCCGGGAAGCCCGCCGAGGCGGCCAAGCCTGCTGCCGCGAAACCCGAGGCCACCGCCAAGCCTGCGGAGCCTAAAGCCGCGGCCAAAAAGTCGGTAGTTTCGGCCAAGGAGCTGGCCGCGCAGCAGGCCGAGGCCGAGGCCAAGGCCAAGCTGGAAGCCGCTGCCAAGGCCAAGGCTGATGCCGAGGCGAAGGTGAAGGCCGAGGCGGACGCCAAGACCAAGGCTGAGGCCGAGAAGCTGCGCCAGTCCGACTGGGTGCGCGGTCTCCACCTCTTCGCCATCTTCGTGGCTACCATCCTGGGCATCATCCTCCGGCCGCTGCCCATGGGCGCGGTTGCCATGATCGGCGTGGGCCTCACGGCCATCACGGGCACCCTGCCCGTGACCGATAGCCTCAGCGGTTTTGCCGAAAAGACCCTCTGGCTGATCATCGTGGCCTTCATGTTCGCTCGGGGCTTCATCAAGACGGGTCTCGGCACCCGCATCGCCTACTTCTTCATGCGCCTGCTGGGCAAGCGCACCCTCGGCCTGGCCTACGGGTTTGCCGCCACCGAGTTCGTGCTGGCCCCCGTGGTGCCCAGCAACACCGCCCGCACCGCCGGCATCATCATGCCCATCATGCGCTCCCTGGCGCGGGCCTACGGCAGCAACCCCGAGGACGGCACAGCCCGCAAGATCGGCGCCTACCTCACCGTGACCTGCTTCAACCTGGACCTCATCGTCAGCGCCATGTTCCTCACGGCCATGGCCGCCAACCCCATGACCCAGAAGTTCGCCGCGGACTTCGGCATTACGATCACTTGGAACAGCTGGTTCGTGGCCGCCATCGTGCCCGGACTCACCGGTCTGCTGGTGATCCCCTGGGTGTTCTACAAGCTCTACAAGCCCGAGATCACCGAGACCCCCGAGGCCGTCCAGATGGCCACGGACAAGCTCCGGGAGATGGGGAAGCCCTCCATGTCCGAGTGGCTCATGGTTGCCGTGTTCAGCGTCGTCCTGGTCCTCTGGGTCATTGGCGAGAAGAGCTTCGGCATCGACGGCACCACCGCCGCTCTGCTGGGCCTGGCGCTGCTGCTCCTCACGGGCGTGCTCTCCTGGTCCGATGTGCTCGCCGAGCACAATGCCTGGGACGTGCTGATCTGGACTGGCGGCCTGATCATGATGGCGGGCTTCCTGAACAAGATCGGGATGATCCCCTGGTTCAGCAAGGTGGTCGGGGCTTCCATGGCCGGTCACAGCTGGCAGGTGGGCTTCCTGGTGCTGGCTCTGACCTACTTCTACGCCCACTACTTCTTCGCCAGCATGACCGCGCACGCCGGCGCCATGTATGCGGCCTTCCTCGGCGTCGCCATCACCCTGGGCGCCCCCCCCGTGCTGGCCGCCCTGGTGCTCTGTTTCTTCTCGAACTTGCACGCGAGCATGACCCACTACGGCACGGGCCCCGCCCCCGCCATGTTCGGTCTCGGCTACGTGCCCATCGGCACCTGGTGGCGCCTGGGCTTCATCATCAGCCTGGTGAACATCTTCATCTGGGTGGTGGTCGGCGGAGCCTGGTGGAAGGTCCTGAAGCTCTGGTAGGTCCGTTACTCTTTTCCAGGGAGGAGGAGGCCCCGTCAGGTGCCTCCTCCTTTTCTGATTCGTGAGGTAGCCATGCAGCCATCCGCCCTCAGCGGGATCCGCGTCCTGGAACTGGGCCAGCTCATCGCCGGGCCTTTCGCCGCCAAAATGCTCGGTGAGTTCGGGGCCGAGGTCATCAAGATCGAAGCCCCGGGCTCCGGCGATCCACTGCGAAAGTGGCGTCTGCTCAAGGACGGCACCTCCGTGTGGTGGCAGGTGCAGTCGCGCAACAAGCGCTCCGTGGCCCTGGACCTGCGGCGCCCCGAGGCCCAGGACCTCATCCGGCAGCTGGTGAAGGAGACCGATGTCCTCATCGAGAACTTCCGGCCCGGCACCCTCGAAGGCTGGGGCCTTGGCTGGGAGGAGCTGCACGCCCTCAACCCCGGGCTCATCATGCTGCGCATCTCGGGCTACGGACAGACCGGCCCCTACCGGGATCGCCCAGGCTTCGGCGTCATCGGCGAGGCCATGGGTGGGCTCCGCCACCTGACCGCGGAACCGGGCCGCACCCCGGTGCGCGTTGGAGTCTCCATCGGCGACTCCCTGGCGGGTTTGCACGGGGTCGTCGGGGTGCTGCTGGCCCTGTATCACCGCAAGGTCCAGGGGGGCGCAGGCCAGGTCATCGATGTCGCCCTCTACGAGGCGGTGTTCAACATGATGGAGAGCCTCCTTCCGGAATACAGCGCGTTCGGGGTGGTGCGGGAGCCCTCGGGCAGCGCCCTGCCCGGCATCGCGCCCACCAACGCCTACCGCTGCGCCGAGGGCGGCTTCGCCCTCATCGCGGGCAACGGGGACGGCATCTTCAAGCGGCTCATGGCCCGCATCGGCCGCGACGACCTGGGCGAGGATCCAGGCCTGGCCAGCAACGAGGGCCGCGCCGCCCGGTCGGTGGAGCTGGACGAGGCCATCGGAGCCTGGTCCGCGACCCGGTCCCTGGACGAGGTGCTGGCCGCGCTGGACGAGGCCAGGGTGCCTTCGGGGCGCATCTACAACGCCCGGGACATCTCCGAGGACCCGCACTTCCGGGCCCGCGACATGATCCTCGAGGCCCGCCTGCCCGATGGTCAGGCCATTGAAGTGCCGGGCATCGTGCCGAAGCTGAGCCTCACCCCCGGCCAGGTCCGCCGGGCCGCACCGGCGCTGGGTGCGGACACCGAGGCCGTGCTCCAGGAGGCGGGCGTGTCCGAGGCGGCGCTGGCCGAGCTGCGGGCCAAGGGCGTGATCTGATCCACGGTTCCACCAGGAGGTGCCAGATGTCCGTATCCACGCCAGCGAAGGCCTCGGGGCAGCGGATCTTCATCCAGGAGGTCGGCCCCCGGGACGGCTTCCAGATCGAGGGCCGCTTCATCCCGACCGGCGAGAAGATCGCCCTTATCGATGAGCTCAGCCTCTGTGGCCTGGCCAAGATAGAGGCCACCTCCTTCACCTCGCCCAAGGCCATCCCCGCCCTGGCTGACGCAGACGAGGTGATGCGCGGGCTGCGTCGCCAGCCCGGCGTGGTCTATACAGCCCTGGTGCCGAACCTCCGTGGCGCCGAGCGGGCCCTGGCCGCCGGTGCCGACGAGCTGAACCTCGTCATGTCCGCCAGCGAGACCCACAACCTGCTCAACCTCCGCATGACCCGGGAGCAGTCCCGGGCCCGGTTGCTGGAGGTTGTGGCCCTGGCCAAGGGTGCCGGGGCGGCCCTGAATGTCTCCCTTTCCTGCAGCTTCGGCTGCCCCATGGAAGGCGAAGTCCCTCCAGCGGTGGTCCTGGAACTCGCGGGATGCTTCCTGGACCAGGGCGTGGGCGGGATCACCCTCTGCGACACCACGGGCATGGCTCACCCTGGCCAGGTCGCAGAGCTCTGCCGGGCCTTCCGGGCGAGCTTCCCGCAGGCAGAGCTGACGGTGCACCTCCACAACACCCGGGGCATGGGGCTGGCCAACGCCCTGGCGGCCGTGGAGGCCGGGGCCGACCGCTTTGATGCCTCCCTGGGGGGCCTGGGCGGCTGCCCCTACGCGCCTGGAGCCACCGGGAATGTCTGCACCGAGGACCTGGTGCACATGCTCCAGGCCATGGGCTTCCGGGTGGACGTGGACCTGCCACGCCTCCTGGCGGCGGCCCGGACCCTCCCGGGGTTGCTGGGTCATGACGTGCCGGGGCAGGTGCTCCATGCGGGACAGAGCCTCGACCTGCACCCGGTTCCGGCCACTCTGGCGGAGATCCGAGTCCGGGCGTTGGGGCAGGCCTAGCTCCCCTCGATCTCGCCGCTCCAGCCCTCGCCGTCCTCTTCCTGGGGCTTCTCGGGGACGCGGTAGCTCTCGCTGGCCCAGGCGCCCAGGTCCTGGGTCTGGCAGCGCTCGGAGCAGAAGGGCTTGAAGGCGTTCCCCTCCCAGGAGGTGGGGGTCCGGCAGGCGGGGCAGGGGCGCAGGGTCATGGCTGTCAGCATATCGCTTTAGAGGTCGACCGTAATCAGGAAGAAAATCTGAGTGAAATTTAGAAGATCTTCTTGACAGGTGGTTTCCAGCCCTTATGCTCAAGGAGTCAAGGGTGGGCAAGGCCCGGCCCTGATCACGAGGAGGAACAACCATGGGCAAGATCATCGGCATTGACCTGGGCACCACCAACAGCTGCGTCGCCGTCATGGAAGGCGGGCTGCCCAAGGTGATCCCGAATCCTGAAGGCTCGGACACCACCCCGTCCGTCGTGGGCTTCAACCCCAAGACCACCGAGCGCCTGGTCGGCGTGTCGGCCAAGCGGCAGGCTGTGGCCCAGCCCAAGAGCACCATCTACTCCATCAAGCGCTTCATGGGCCTGCCCTTCGCGGACTCCGCGAAGGAGCAGAAGCTGGTGCCCTACACCGTCGAGCGCTCGGACAAGGGCGGCTGCGTGGTGGACGTGCTTGGCAAGAAGTTCAGCCCCGAGGAGCTCAGCGCCATCATCCTCACCAAGATGAAGGAGGCCGCCGAGGCCTACCTGGGCGAGAAGGTCACGGAGGCCGTCATCACCGTGCCCGCCTACTTCAATGACGCCCAGCGGCAGGCCACCAAGGACGCCGGCGCCATCGCGGGCCTGGACGTGAAGCGCATCGTCAACGAGCCCACCGCCGCGGCCCTGGCCTACGGCCTGGACAAGAAGAAGGACGGCACCATCGCGGTCTTCGACTTCGGCGGCGGCACCTTCGACATCAGCATCCTGGAGGTCTCCGAGGGCGTGGTCGAGGTCAAGTCCACCAACGGCGACACCCACCTGGGCGGCGACAACATCGACCAGGCCATCATCGACTGGCTGGCCGACGAGTTCCTCAAGAACGAAGGCATCGACCTGCGCAAGCAGGCGGACGCCATGCAGCGCCTGAAGGAAGCCGCCGAGAAGGCCAAGATCGAGCTCTCCAGCACCACCCAGACCGACATCAGCCTGCCCTACATCACCGCGGATGCCAGCGGCCCCAAGCACGTCACCCAGCCCCTGAGCCGCGCCAAGTTCGAGTCGATGATCGAGTCCGTCCTGGAGAAGATCAAGGCGCCCTGCGAGAACGCCGTGAAGGACGCCAAGATGGCCCATCACGAGATCGACGAGGTCGTGCTCGTGGGCGGCTCCACCCGCATCCCCCGCGTGCAGGAGCTGGTGAAGCAGATCTTCGGCAAGGAACCCAACAAGAGCGTCAACCCCGATGAGGTCGTGGCCGTGGGCGCCGCCGTGCAGGCCGGTGTGCTGGCGGGCGACGTCAAGGGCGTGCTGCTCCTGGACGTGACGCCGCTCAGTCTCGGCATCAACGCCAACGGCGGCCAGATGAGCGTCATCATCCCCCGCAACACCACCATCCCCACCAAGCGCTCCGAGATCTACACGACCGCCGTGGACAACCAGCCCGGCGTGGACATCGAGGTCTTCCAGGGCGAGCGCCCCGTGGTGGAAGGCAACAAGCTGCTGGGCCAGTTCCACCTCGGCAACATCGCCCCGGCGCCCCGCGGCATGCCGCAGATCGAGGTGACCTTCGACATCGACGCCAACGGCATTGTGCACGTCACCGCCAAGGACAAGGGCACCGGCAAGGACGCCAGCATCACCCTGACGGGCAGCACAGGCCTCTCCAAGGAGGACATTGACGCCAAGGTGAAGGACGCCGAGGCCCACAAGGTCGAGGACGAGTCCCGCAAGGCCCTGCTGGAGGAGAAGAACCACCTGGACCAGATGGTCTACCAGGTGGAGAAGCTCCTGAAGGACAACGGCGAGAAGCTGCCCGAGGCCGACAAGAAGGAGGCCGAGGAGGCCATCGTCGAAGCCAAGGCCGCCCTGGCCAGCCTGGAGCAGGAGCGCATCAAGAAGGCCCTGGAGAACCTCACAGCCAAGAGCCACAAGCTGGCCGAGAGCCTCTACAAGCAGGAGCCGCCCAAGGATGGCGGCGCCGGTGGTCCGGGTGCCCCGGGTGCCCACCCTGGCGGCGACAAGAAGCCCGACGACAATGTGATCGATGCGGAAGTCGTCAGCTAGGTCAGCCAGAAAAAGGGGCGCTTCCGGCGCCCCTTTTCCTGGCTATAAGAAATCTTAGTGTTCTAGACTAAAGCCATGTCCCACCCTGACTACTACAAGATCCTGGGCGTACCCCGGTCGGCCTCCGAGGAGGACATCAAGAAGGCGTACCGCAAGCTGGCACGGAAGCACCACCCGGATCTGAATCCCGGGGACGCCAAGGCCGAGGCGGCCTTCAAGCAGCTGTCCGAAGCCAACGATGTGCTCTCGGACCCCGAGAAGCGGAAGAACTACGACACCTATGGCGACCCGGCCGGACCCGGCGCCCAGGTGCCGCCGGGCTTCCAGCAGGGCGGCGGCTTCGCCTTCGAGGACATCTTCGCGGGCTTCGGCGGCCGACCGGTGCGACATGGCCCCGAGCGGGGCGAGGACCTGCTCCACGCTGTGCGCCTGGGCTTCCGCGAGGCCTTCGAGGGCACGCGGCTGAACCTGCGGGTGAACCGCTCTGAGCCCTGCCTGGCCTGCCGGGGCACCGGCGAGGCCAACCGGAAACCCGAGCTGTGCCGGACCTGCCAAGGCAAGGGCAAGCTGGGCTCCGGCTCCGGCTTCCTCTCCTTCGGCCGCTCCTGCCCTGACTGCGGCGGTCGGGGCAGTCGCCTGCCAGCCTGTCCTGATTGCGACGGCGCCGGGCGCCATGCCCGGCAGGAGACCGTGACCATCGCCATCCCGGCTGGGGTGGAGGACGGGGCCCGGCTGCGGGTGGCCGGCAAGGGTGAGGCCGGCCGCCGCGGCGGCGGGCCTGGCGACCTCTTCCTGCAGATCAGCATGGAGCCGGACGCCCGCTTCGAGCGCAAGGGGCCGAACCTCTATGTGCGGCTGCCCATCAGCTTCTCGGAGGCCGCCCTGGGCGCCAAGGTGGTGGTGC